>NZ_CADIJL010000033.1 GCF_902859695.1 Achromobacter ruhlandii | reverse complement strand
CTGCGCGCGGCGCGCGGCGGCGCGGAGCCGGCCGGGCGGGCGGGCGGGCGGGCGGGCGGAAGGAGTATGCTACGGCGCTTCACACCGGCCACACTCCCGTCACATCGCTATGCGCGGCAACCCCGACGCCCGGCAAGGCGCTATCGCCCTGCATGGGTTCTACTTCCTGTACTACGGCTTGCAGGGCGTCAGCATCCCGTTTCTTCCCCTGTGGTTCGCCAGCCGCGGCCTCGACCCGGCGCTGATCGGCCTGATCGTGGCGACCTCGTTCCTGCCCAAGATCCTGTCGACGCCGGTGGTGGCGCACGTGGCCGACCAGCGCGGCGGCGCGCATGGGCTGATCTTCGCCGCGCTGGCCGCTTCGCTGCTGCTGTTCATCTGCTACCCGTTCAGCGCGGCGCCGGCCTGGCTGTTCGCCGTCACCCTGCTGCTGAACGCGGTGTTCCCGGCGGTGCTGCCGCTGCTGGACCGCATGGCCATCGCCAGCGGCCGTGGGCAGGGCAATTCCTACACCATCATCCGCGCCTGCGGCTCGCTCGGCTTCGCCGTGGTCACGGTGGCCGGCGGCTACCTCATCAAGACCTTCGACGCCGATTGGGTAATGTGGCTGTCGATCCTGCTGATCCTCGCCTGCCTGGCCTGCGTGCGCCTGTTGCCGCGGGCCGCGCGCCCGAGCGCCGACGAGGCGCCGGCCGAGCGCGCGCGGCTGCCGATGCGCGAGATCCTGCGCGACCGGCCGCTGCTGCTGTGCATCGCCGCCGCTTCACTGGTGCAGGCCAGCAACGGCTTCCTGTATTCGTATTCCACGCTCTACTGGACCGACCGTGGCCTGTCGACGGCGCTGATCTCGACGCTGTGGGCGGTGGGCGTGGCCAGCGAGGTGCTGTTCTTCTTCCTGGCGCCCAAGGTGCTGGCGCGGCTCGGCGCCCAATGGCTGATCCTGGTTTCGGCCGCCATGACGGCGCTGCGCTGGGCCGGCCTGTCGGCCACCGCCGACCCGGGCTGGATCGCGGCGCTGCAGGTGCTGCAATGCTTCACGCTGGCCGGCAACAATGCCGCCATCATGTGGTACATCGCGCGCCGCGTGCCGGCGGCCTGCAAGACGTCGGCCATCGCGCTGTATGCGCTGCTGTCGGGCGGGGTGTTCATGTTCGGCAGCATCCAGCTGGGCGGCGCGCTGTATCGCGGTTACGCGCCGGGCGGCTTCCTGGTGATGGCGCTGTGCGCGGCCAGCGCCATTCCGCTGGTGCTGGCCGCCGAGAAACGGGCCCGCCGCGACGCGCCGGCCAGCAGCCCCTAGCGCGCGGAACCTTCCGCGGGACCGCTCACGCCTTGCGCGCCGTGGCCAACGCCCGCGCCAGGGTGTCGAAAACGCGCGCATCGGTGGACTGGGCGACGTTGAAGCGCAGGCAGTCGCCCGCGCTCAACGACACGCTGAAGGCGTTGCCTGGCGCCAGCACCACGCCGTCGCGCAGGCAGGCGCGCGCCACGGTTGCCGCGTCAATGCCGGCCGGCAGGCGGCACCACAGAAACATACCCGCCTTCGGCTGCAGCCACGGCACGATGCCGAGCGCCCGCAGCCGCGCGCTGGCGCGGTCGCGCTCCTCGCCCAGCCGCTGCCGCACCCACTCCATGTGCTTGCGGTAGCCGCTGTCGGTCAGCGTCCGGAACACCACGTCGGCCGCCAGCCGCCCGCCGCCGAACGTGGTGGCGATCTTCAGGTCGGCCAGGCTGTCGATCCAGTCGGCCCGCGCCGCGATGAAGCCGCAGCGCAGCGAGGCCGAGATGGTCTTGGAAAAGCTGCCGATCTGGATCACGCGCGACAGGCCGTCGAACGCGGCCAGCCGCGGCGCCGGCGTGTGCTCGAAGTCGGCAAAGATGTCGTCTTCCACGATCACCAGCCCCGCGCCGTCGGCGGCCTTGAGCAGCCGGTGCGCCGCCAGGGGCGACAGCGTCGCGCCGGTGGGGTTGTGGATGCCCGAATTGGTGATGTACAGGCGCGGCGCGTGCTCGCGCAGCGCCGCCTCGAAACGCGCCACGTCGGGCCCGTTCGGCGTGTACGGCACGCTGACCACGCGGGCGCGGTGCGCCTTGAGCAAGGCATGGAAATTGAAATAGCAGGGATCGTCGACCAGCACGGTATCGCCCGGCTCCAGCAGGAAGCGGCAGATCAGGTCGATCGCCTGGGTGCCGGACTCGGTCAGCATGAGCTGCTCGGGCGCGGTGTCGATGCCGGCGGCGGCCAGCCGCCGCGACAGCACCTGGCGCAGCCCGGGATGGCCGAGCGGCGTGGCGTATTCGGTCAATTCCAGCGAAGCGGCCTTGGCCAGCGCGCGCAAGGCGCGGCGGATGCCGGCTTCGTACATCCAGTCGGCCGGCAGCCAGCCGCAACCGGGCCGCAGCGCGTCGGGCGCGGCCTCCAGCGACTGGCGCGAGACCCACAGCGGATCGATCTCGCGGTCCAGCCTGGGGCCGATCTCGGTCAGCGCCAGCGGCGCCACCGGGCCGGCGACGTAGAAGCCAGACCCCGGCCGCGACGTGATGCTGCCTTCGGCGGCCAGGCGTTCATAGGCCTCGACCACGGTCGACACCGACACCCCCATGGCGGCCGCCTGCGCCCGCACCGAAGGCAGCCTGGTGCCCGGCGAATAGGCGCGCGAAGCAATGCGCGACCGCACCTGCGCCATCACCGCCTCGATTCGCGTGCCGCCCTGCTTCACCGTTGCCTCCCTGGCCGTACTGGACTGTATTGCATAACAGTTATTTTTAATTGTACTGGACTGTCTCTGGGGCAGGCGCACCGGAAATGCTCCACTGGCGTTTTCATCGGAGCGGTGCATGGACAAGGCAACAAGCGGCTGGATCAACGGTTTTATCGGCGTGGCGATCTTCGCCGGCTCCCTGCCGGCGACCCGGGTGGCGGTGGCGCAACTCGATCCCATCTTCCTGACCGGCGCCCGCGCCACCATCGCCGCCCTGCTGGGCTGGGCCCTGCTGTGGCTGCTGCGCCAGCCGCGGCCGCGCCGCGCGGACCTGCCCGCCCTGACGCTGACGGCCATCGGCGTGGTGCTGGGCTTTCCGCTGCTGACCGCGCTGGCGCTGCGGCACGTCACCTCGGCGCACTCGATCGTGTTCCTCGGCCTGCTGCCGCTGTCCACCGCCATCTTCGCGGTGCTGCGCGGCGGCGAACGGCCGAAGCCGGCCTTCTGGCTGTTCTCGGTGGCGGGCGCGGCCTTCGTGGCGGGCTACGCGCTGACGGGCGGCCTGGACGTGTCGCTCAAGGGCGACCTGCTGATGCTGGCGGCCATCGTGGTCTGCGGCATGGGCTACGCCGAAGGCGCCAGGCTGTCGCGCACGCTGGGCGGCTGGCAGGTCATCAGCTGGGCGCTGGTGCTGTCGCTGCCGGTGATGCTGCCGCTGACGCTGCTCACCTGGCCGCCTTCGTTCGCGCAGGTCACCCCGGCCGGCTGGATCGGCCTGGCCTATGTGTCGCTGTTCAGCATGCTGATCGGCTTCGTGTTCTGGTATCGCGGCCTGGCCCAGGGCGGCATCGCGGCGGTGGGCCAGTTGCAGCTGTTCCAGCCCTTCATGGGCCTGGGCCTGGCGGCGCTGCTGCTGCACGAGCAGGTCAGTTGGACCATGCTGCTGGCGACGCTGGCGGCGGTGATCTGCGTGGCCGGGGCCAAGAAACACGCGCGCTGATGCCAGCGAAAAAAGGCGCCGGACAAAGCCGGCGCCTTTTGCATTGCGGTCAACAGACCCTCGGGTCCCGTCAGCAGCAGCCGATGCGTTTCTTGCCGCCGTAGCGGGCGTCCTGCCGCTCGCGGAAGAAGTCCTCGTAGCTCATGGGCTCCTGGTCGGGATGAGTGCGCCGCATGTGCTCGACGTAGTTCTCGTAGTCGGGCACGCCGACCATCAACCGCAGGGTCTGCCCGAGGTAGCGGCCGGCGGCGCCGGCCGCCGAAGTCATGTTGGAAAACAGCATGGCGGCGCCTCCTTGCGTCAGTCCGCGCCGGCGGCGGCAGCGGCCGGCAGGGTTTCGTAAGGCGTCTCGCGCGCGGTCGGCTGGTTCTCGGCGCGGGCGCGCATCACCGAACGAATGCCGAACACCACGATGCTGACCACCACGAACATGAAGATCGCGCACAGGCCGGCGTTGATGTAGTCGTTCAGCACCACGCGCGACATTTCCGCCAGCGACTTGGCCGGGGCCAGCACCTTGCCTTCGGCGATGGCGGCGTTGTACTTGGCCGCGTGCGACAGGAAGCTGACCTTCGGGTCGGCATGGAACAGCTTCTGCCAGCCGGCGGTCAGCGTGCATGCCAGCAGCCACAGCGTGGGCAGCACGGTGACCCAGGCGTAGCGGTCGCGCTTCATCTTGAACAGCACCACGGTGCCCAGCGTCAGCGCGATCGCGGCCAGCATCTGGTTGGCGATGCCGAACAGCGGCCACAACGTGTTGATGCCGCCCAGCGGATCGACCACGCCCTGGTACAGGAAGTAGCCCCACGCCGCCACGCACAGGCCGGTGGCGATCAGGTTGGCCGGCAGCGACTCGGTGCGCTTGAGCGACGGCGCGAAGGTGCCCAGCAGGTCCTGCAGCATGAAGCGGCCCGCGCGGGTGCCGGCGTCCACCGCCGTCAGGATGAACAGCGCCTCGAACAGGATGGCGAAGTGGTACCAGAAGGCCATCATGCTGGGGCCGCCGATGGCCTGGTGCAGGATGTGCGCCATGCCCACGGCCAGCGTCGGCGCGCCGCCGGCGCGCGAAATGATGGTGCTTTCGCCGACGTCCTTGGCGGTCTGCACCAGGTCGGCCGGGGTGATCACGAAGCCCCAGCTGGACACCACCTGGGCGACCTGGTCGGGCGTGGTGCCGATGACGGCGGCCGGGCTGTTCATCGCGTAATAGATGCCCGGCTCGATGACGCAAGCGGCCACCAGCGCCATGATGGCGACGAACGATTCCATCAGCATGCCGCCGTAACCGATGTAGCGGGCCTGGGTTTCGTTCTCGATCAGCTTGGGCGTGGTGCCCGACGAGATCAGGGCATGGAAGCCCGACACCGCGCCGCAGGCGATGGTGATGAACAGGAACGGGAACAGGTTGCCCGACCACACCGGACCGGAGCCGTCCACGAACTGCGTCAGCGCCGGCATTTTCAGCTCGGGCGCGACCACCACGATGCCGATGGCCAGGCCGACGATGGTGCCGATCTTCAGGAAGGTCGACAGGTAGTCGCGCGGGGCCAGCAGCAGCCACACGGGCAGCACCGAGGCGATGAAGCCGTAGACGATCAGGATCCAGGTCAGGCCCTTGCCGTCGAAGTCGAACATCGGGCCGATGACCGGATGCGCGGCCACGTCCTGGCCGAAGGTGATGGCGGCCATCAGGCCGACGAAGCCGATGATGGACACTTCGCCGATCTTGCCCGGCCGGATGTAGCGCAGGTAGACGCCCATGAACAGCGCGATGGGAATGGTGGCGGCCACCGTGAAGGTGCCCCACGGCGAGTGCGTCAGCGCCTTGACCACGATCAGCGCCAGCACCGCCAGGATGATGACCATGATCATGAAGGCGCCGAACAGCGCGATCACGCCCGGGATCTTGCCCAGCTCGGACTTGACCAGGTCGCCCAGCGAGCGGCCGTCGCGGCGGGTCGAGATGAACAGGATGGTGAAGTCCTGCACGGCGCCGGCGAACACCACGCCGGCCAGGATCCACAGCATGCCGGGCAGGTAGCCCATCTGCGCGGCCAGCACGGGGCCGACCAGCGGGCCGGCGCCGGCGATGGCGGCGAAGTGGTGGCCGAACAGCACGTGCTTGTTGGTCGGAACGTAGTCCAGGCCGTCGTTGTACTTCCAGGCCGGCGTCATGCGCGTCGGATCAAGGCGGAACACCTTGTTGGCGATGAAGCGGCTGTAATAGCGGTATGCGATCAAGTACACGCAGACGGCGGCAATCACCACCCATAGCGCGTTGATGGTCTCCCCTCTGGCCAGCGCCACGGTGCCCAGCGCGAACGCGCCCAGGACCGCAACCGCCAGCCAGACCAGGTGCTGACCCAGTCCCTTACTGCTGGTTTGCATAAGTGCTCCTCTTGCCTCCCGCCATGCTTTTGGCGTGAAACGCTTTTTTCGTCCCGCGGGTAGGCAGACTCATTGTTGTAGGGTGGCGGGCGCGAACGTCCGCACGGCGTCCGGTCGACGCGGGCGTTAGTATTTCGGTTTGCCCGGGGCGCAACAAGCGCGGAACTACGCAAGCCCCCTACGTGGTACTACGGAATGCGCCGCAGCATATTCGCCGCCGGGATCGTAAAATCGGCGGCGCGGACTCCTGTCCGGCGTGGGCCTTTTCCCTTGATGCACCGCAACACGCGCATTCGGCGCTGATACAAATCCCCTGATGAAGCTGCGCCTGAAAATCCTGCTGTTGGCCGCCGTCCCCCTGCTGGTGGCGCTGGCGGCCATCGCCGTGGCCGTCTACGTGCAGGGCCTGCAACTGGCCCAGCGCGAAAAGGAAGTGGTGGAAAGCGCCTGGCTCGGCAGCAAGGAAAGCGAGCTGCGCCATTACGTCAGCCTGGCCTACAGCGCGATTGCCCCGCTGCAGGACGCCAGCGACGGCGACGCCGCCCGCGAGCGCGCGCTGGCGCTGCTGGCGCAGATGGAATTCGGCCACGACGGCTATTTCTTCGTCTACGACCTGCAAGGGCGGAACCTGATGCACCCGCGCCAGCCCGAACTGGTCGGCCAGGATCTCTGGAACCTGCGCGACACCCGCGGCCAGCCAGTGATCCAGAACCTGCTGACGGCGGCCCGCCGCGGCGGCAGCCAGGGCGAAGCGGTGCACTACCAGTGGGAAAAGCCCTCGACCCACCAGATGGTGGAAAAGCTCGGCTACGTGGTGGTGCTGGAACGCTGGGGCTGGATGCTGGGCACCGGCATCTACCTGGACGACGTCGAGCAGACCCTGGCGCACATCGACGCGGCCGCCCAGTCCAACATCCGCGACATGTTCGCCTGGGTCGCCGGCATCGCCGCGGTCTCGATCCTGGGCGTGGCCGCCTGCGGCCTGGCGCTCAATATCAGCGACCACCGCCAGTCCGACGCCAAGCTGCGGCTGATGGCGCAGCAGCTGGTGCGCTCGCAGGAAGACGAACGCGCCCGCCTGTCGCGCGAGCTGCACGACGGCATCAGCCAGGTGCTGGTGTCGATCAAGCTGGCGCTGGAGGCCGCGCGCGAACGTTTGCGCCAGGCCCTCGGCGCCGAGCCGCGCGCGCTGGCGCACATCGACACGCCGCTGGGCGGCGCGCTCGACCGTCTCAATACCGCCGTGGGCGAAGTGCGCCGCATCTCGCACAACCTGCGCCCGACCCTGCTGGACGACCTGGGCCTGCCGGCCGCGCTGGAACACCTGGGCCGCGAATTCGCCGGCGCCAGCCAGCACGGCGCCGCGCCGCTGACCGTGCGCCTGTCGACCCAGGGCCGGCCGGTGAAGCTGCCCGATGCCTACGCCACCGCCCTGTTCCGCGTCACCCAGGAGGCCCTGACCAACGTGGTGCGCCATGCCGGCGCCCGCCGCGCCGACCTGACGCTGGCCTACACCGAACGCGACCTGCGCCTGACCATCCATGACGACGGCCGCGGCTTCGACTACGCCGAGGTGCAGCAGGATCCGCGCCGCGGCATCGGCCTGCGCAACATGCGCGAACGCATGACCGCGCTGTCCGGCAGCCTCAGTTTCCATACCACCGACCAGGGCACCACCCTGCAGGCCTGGCTGCCCTTGCCGCCGCCCTTCTCCGACGCCTCCGACGCTTCCCGACCCGCATGACCGACCCTGGCTCCCCCATCCGACTGCTGCTGATCGACGACCACCCGCTGGTGCGCGACGGCCTGCGCCTGCGCCTTGAGACCGTGCCCCACCTGCAGGTGGTGGGCGAAGCCGGCAACGCCGCCGCCGCCCTGGCCTTCCTGCAGGCCTGCCTGGCCGAAGACCCCCAGGGCGGCACCCTGCCGCAACTGGTGTTGATGGACCTGAACATGCCGGGCGTGGGCGGCCTGGAACTGACCGCGCAGCTGCATGAACGCTATCCGCAGATCGCCGTGCTGGTGCTGTCGATGCACGACAACCCTGAATACATGCTGCAGGCCGTGCGCGCCGGCGCCCGCGGCTACCTGCTCAAGGACGAGCCGGCCCAGGAGATCCTGGCGGCCATCGATAGCGTCATGACCGGCCGCAACTACTTCAGCGCCGCCGTGTCGCTGCGCCTGTCGCAAGCCAGCGCCCCCGCCACCCTGCTGACCCAGCGCGAGCGCGACGTGCTGCGCCACATCGCCAGCGGCCACGCCAACAAGCAGATCGCCCAGGCGCTGGGCCTGTCGGTGCGCACCGTCGAAACCCACCGCCTGAACATCAAGCGCAAGCTGGGCATCGACGGCCAGGCCGAACTGATCAAATACGCGGTGGAAAACCGCGGCGTATAACCCCTCCATCCGTCAGGTTTCCGGCTGCGAAGCGGGCCCGCGCTGGAGTAGACTTGCGTGTTCATCGCCATCGCCGGCGCGCAGCCCCCAGGAGTTCCCATGTCATTGGAAAATCACTACACCGCCATTCTCGAAGCCCTGGGGGAAGATCCGTCCCGCGAAGGCCTGGTCGACACGCCGGCGCGCGCGGCCAAGGCCATGCGCCACCTGTGCCGGGGCTATAACCAGAATCTGGAAGAAATCGTCAACGGCGCCCTGTTCACCTCCGATACTCGCGAGATCGTGCTGGTCAAGAACATCGAGCTGTATTCGCTCTGTGAGCACCACATGCTGCCCTTCATCGGCAAGGCGCATGTGGCCTATCTGCCCAACGGCAAGGTGCTGGGCCTGTCGAAGGTGGCGCGCATCGTCGAGATGTACGCCCGCCGCCTGCAGATCCAGGAAAACCTCAGCCGCCAGGTGGCCGAGGCGGTGCAGTCCGTCACCGGCGCCGCCGGCGTGGCGGTGGTCATCGAGGCCCAGCACATGTGCATGATGATGCGCGGCGTCGAAAAACAGAACTCGTCGATGGTCACCTCGGTGATGCTGGGCGAATTCCACGACAACCCGTCAACCCGCGCCGAGTTCCTCAGCCTGATCCGCTGAAGCGCGTGCGCCCATCGCGCGAAACGGCCGGCCCCCGATGGGGCCGGCTTTTTTTCGCCCGCGCCCTGCGCCAAAAGGCGCGGGGCGCGGGGCTTGGCTCCTATCGAATACGGCATCTGGCCCTAGCGCTGCGGCCCCATCCGGGCAAACTGGCACCACAGGCCGCACCGGCACAAGCCGGTCGCGTCGGGGCGCGGCCCATTCTCTACGGGAGATCACCATGAACGCGTTGTACCGCCTCATCCGCCGCGGCATCCTGGCCGGCCTGGCCGCCACCCTGCTGGCCGCGCCCGCCCATGCCCAGACCCGCCTGACCGTGGGCTACCAGCTCATCGTCGGCCCCTTCCTCACCGCCATCGCCGACGGCAGCTTCGATGCCGCCCTGAAAGACGCCGGCTACCAGGTCGACTGGCGCCAGTTCACCTCGGGCGGCGACATTTCCACCGCCCTGGCCTCGGGCAACGTGCCGGTCGGCGTGCTCGGCTCCACCGGCATCACCTCGGCCGCCACCCGCGGCGTCGACCTGCAACTGTTCTGGATCCTGGACAACATCGGCAAGTCGGAAGCGCTGGTGGCGCGCAACGGCTCGGGCATCAACGGCACCGCCGACCTGAAGGGCAAGCGCGTCGCCACGCCGTTCGTATCGACCTCGCACTTTCACCTGCTGGTGGGGCTGGAACAGGTCTGGAAGATCAACCCGCGCGACGTGCGCATCCTGAACATGCAGCCGCCGCAGATCGTGGCCGCCTGGCAGCGCGGCGACATCGACGCCGCCTACGTCTGGCCGCCCGCCCTGACCGAGATCGAGAAGACGGGCAAGGTCATCGCCGACTCCGAAGCCATCGGCCGCGCCAGCGTGCCGACCTTCGACGGCCTGGTGGTCGATCGCGCCTGGGCCGCCAAGAACCCCAAGTTCATGGCGGCTTTCACCACCGTGCTGGCCAAGTCGTACGCCGCCTATCGCGCCAACCCGGCTGCCTGGACCGCCGATTCGGCGCAGGTCAAGAGCATCGTCAAGCTGATCGGCGGCAAGCCCGACGACGTCGCCACCGCGCTCACGCTGCTGACCTTCCCCACCGCCCAGGAACAGGCCTCGCCCGAATGGCTGGGCGGCGGCAAGGAATCGGGCGCCGCGCGCGCCTTCGCCGCCAGCGCCAAATTCCTCAAGGACCAGAAGCAGATCGACAAGGCGCTGGACGACTACAGCGCCCACGTCACCGACCAGTACGCCAAAGCGGCCGCCAAATAGCCGCGGCGAGACGCCGGGCGCGCCGCAAGCCGCGCCCGGTCCCGGCGCCCGCCTGGCCGCGGGCGTCGCACCATGCAAGGGGACCCCGCATGACTGCACCCGCCACGTCCGCCGCGCAGGCCCTGCGCGCGGACCACGTCAGCGTCACCTACCCCGGCCTGCACGACAGCGGACCGGTGATCGCATTGCAGGACGTCAACCTGACCATCGAACCCGGCGAATTCGTCGTCGCGCTGGGCGCCTCCGGCTGCGGCAAGACCACGCTGCTGAGCCTCCTGGCCGGTTTCCTGTCGCCCACCGACGGCGAGATCACGCTGGGCGGACGCCCCATTACCGGCCCCGGCGCCGACCGCGGCGTGGTGTTCCAGAAGCACGCATTGCTGCCCTGGCTGAACGTGCTGGAAAACACCGAATTCGGCCTCAAGCTGCAAGGCGTGGACAAGGAGACGCGCCGCGCCCGCGCGCGCCGCAACCTGGAGCTGGTGGGCCTGAAGGACTTCCACCGTCACATGATCTACCAGTTGTCGGGCGGCATGCAGCAGCGCGTGGGCATCGCCCGCGCCCTGACCTGCGACCCGGCCATGCTGCTGATGGACGAGCCGATGGCGGCGCTGGACGCGCTGACGCGCGAGACCATCCAGGAGCTGCTGCTGGATATCTGGCGCCAGACCGGCAAGATGTTCTTCTTCATCACCCATAGCGTGGAAGAGGCGCTGTTCCTGGGTTCGCGGCTGATCGTCATGTCGCCGCGCCCGGGACGCATCACCCACACCTTCCAGCCGGACTTCAACCGGCGCTACCTGGAGACGCGCGATGGCCGCGGCATCAAATCAAGTCCCGACTTCATCGCCATGCGCGAACAAGTCCTCGGCATCATCTACGGCGACGAACTTGCCGCCGCCGACGCGCAGGCCGTCCATGCCTAGCGGGCTGGGCGGCCGCCGGCCCGCCGCGCCCGGCAAGGTGTACGGCGCGCCCGGGGCCGGCTACAGCGGCCACATCAGCCTGCTGACCAGCATCGCGCTGCTGGCGCTGTGGTTCCTGGCCACCAACGCCGGCTGGGTCAAGCCGCTGTTCCTGCCGTCGCCGCAGGCGGTATACGGCAAGTTCGTGTCCGCCATGACCGACGGCGTGGCCAACTCGACCCTGGCCGAGCACGCCCTGGCCAGCCTGACGCGGGTGTTCTCGGCCTTCTTCCTGGCCTGCGCCACCGCCATTCCGGTCGGCATCCTGATGGGCGTGAACCGCTACGCCCGCGGCATCTTCGATCCGCCGATCGAGTTCTACCGTCCGCTGCCGCCGCTGGCCTACCTGCCGCTCATCATCATCTGGTTCGGCATTGGCGAGTTCCCCAAGATCCTGCTGATTTACCTGGCCATCTTCGCGCCCATGGCGATCGCCGCGCGCGCCGGCGTGCGCTCGGTCTCGATCGAGCAGATCCACGCCGCCTACGCCATGGGCGGCACCCGCCTGCAAATAGTCTGGCACGTGATCCTGAAGGCCGCCATGCCCGAGATCTTCACCGGCATGCGCATCGGCATCGGCGTCGGCTGGACCACGCTGGTGGCCGCCGAGATGGTGGCGGCCGATCGCGGGCTGGGCTTCATGGTGCTGAACGCCGCGCAGTTCCTGGCCAGCGACACGGTCATCATGGGCATCATCGTGATCGGCGTGTTCGCCTTCGCGTTCGATCTGCTGGTGCGGTATCTGGAGAAATTCGCGATTCCTTGGAAGGGACGGGTCTAGGACGCTCACCGTTCCATTTTTTCGCCGATACGCCAACGCCATATCCATTGACAGGGCAATCCCGCATTCCTTTTTTTCGCACGGCTACTCTATCCTGGGAGCGCGTCCCCGGTGTCGGCCGCTCCAGCGTGCCGACCGGGCCAGACGCGCCCCCTACAAGGAGCCGCCATGTCCAGCCAGGCCTCGATGCTCAAGCCTGTGTTGTGGGAACGCCTGTTCGAACGGGAAAGCGCCCCCAACCTCAGCCTGCAAGGCCGCGTGCGGCAGATGCTGGTGTCGGCGATCCTCAGCGGCCACCTGCCGCCCGGCGCGCCGGTGCCATCCAGCCGCTACCTGGCCGATCAGTTGAGCATTGCCCGCAACACCGTGGTGTTCGCCTATCAGCAACTGGTCAGCGAAGGCTACCTCGAATCGCGCGAACGCAGCGGTCATTTCGTCCACGACGGCGTGCTCGAAGGACGCGCCGCGCCTCCCAGCATGGACGGCGACCCCCCCTCGTCGGTCGACCACGTTCGCTGGGACGAGCGGCTGCGCTTTCGTCCCAGCCGCCAGCGCAACATCGTCAAGCCGCGCGACTGGCAGAAGCAGCCCTACCCCTTCGTCTATGGCCAGTTCGACCAGGACCTGTTCCCCACCGCCGAATGGCGCGAATGCTGCATCAAGGCCCTGTCGGTGCTGGACATCCGCAGTTGGGCGCCCGACCTCATCACCCATGACGATCCCGCGCTGATCGAACAGATCCGCACCCAGGTGCTGCCGCGCCGCGGCGTGTGGGCCGATGCCGAGGAGATCGTCATCACCGTCGGCGCCCAGCACGCGCTCTACCTGCTGGCTGACCTGCTGGTCAACGAGGACACCGTGGTCGGCATGGAGGACCCCGGCTACCCCGACGCGCGCAACATCTTCGCCAGCCATACCCGCCACCTGCTGCCGCTGCCGGTGGACGACCAGGGCCTGCGCACCGGCACCCACCTGTTGGGCTGCGACTACGTGTTCGTCACGCCCGGCCACCAGTGCCCAACCACCGTGACCCTGTCACCGACGCGACGCGAGGAACTGCTGACACTGGCGCGCCAGGCCGACAGCCTGATCATCGAAGACGACTTCGAAAGCGAAAGCCGCTGGGGCGACGGCGCCATCCCGGCGCTCAAGAGCCTGGACCGCGACGGCCGCGTGATCTATGTCGGCAGCCTGGCCAAGTCATTCGCGCCGGGACTGCGCATCGGCTACATCGTCGCGCCGCGCGAGCTCACCGCCGAACTGCGCGCGCTGCGCCGCCTGATGCTGCGCCACCCGTCCGCCTATATCCAGCGCGCGTTCTCGCTGTTCATCTCGCTGGGGCACCACCATTCGCTGCTGCGGCGCCAGTCGCAGGCGTACCAGAAACGCGGCGCGGAACTGGCCGATGCGCTGGCGCGCTGGCTGCCCGACTTCACCGCCGTGCCCATCACCGGCTCGTCCTCATGCTGGCTCAAGGGTCCCGAATGGCTGGATGCCACAGAGCTGGCGCAGGCGGCGCAGGCCGAGGGCGTGGTGGTGGAGCCGGGCCAGGTGTTCTTCATGGAAGCCGCCCGCGCGCCCCGCAACTTCCTGCGGGTCGGCTTCACCTCGATCCGCGCCGAGCATATCGGGCCGGGTATCGAGAAGCTGGCGCAGGTGGTGCGCCGCTTCCGTCTGCGGGCGGCGGCCTGATGCGGCGTTGAAATGGAAGCAGTCCGATTTATCGGCTGATTCAACGCGAGACTCCCCAAACTCAAGTTCAATCTGAACGAGCGGCCGGCGTACGCCGGCCGCTCCTTTTGCAGCGATGTCGAAAAAGCGGGGGCTTCCAAGCGCGCTTCGACCCGTCCCGCCGATCGAGATCGCGATGGCGCCCCGGCCACGGGCCGCGTCGACACCCGATCGCTCGAAAACCGCTATGGCAGCCCCTCGTTCCAATGGGTGCGCGCCCCACCACCATGAACAAGATCTACTCGCTCAAATACAATCATCGGCACCAACTGATCGCGGTATCCGAGTTATGCGGCGGACGCCAGCGCGGCTCGACAACCGGCCCCCCCCGGCCGACGGGCAAAAGAACGCCGCTCGGCAAGATAAAGGCCGCCCTGCCGCTGTTGTTCGCCGGCCTGTTACCGGGCATCGCCGGCGCCAGTTACGTAAGCATCGACATTCCCTACCAGACCTACCGGGATTTCGCCGAAAACAAGGGCGCGTTCCAGCCCGGCGCCCTGAGCGTTCCCATCCATGACAAGTCTGGCGCCCTGCGCGGCCGATTGAGCGGCGACATCCCGTTCATTGATTTTTCCAGCGTCAGCGACGACAACGGAATCGCAACGCTGATCGCGCCGCAATATGTCGCCGGCGTAGCGCACAACGGCAGACATGACAGCACCCGCTTTACCGGCGTGACCTACTCCCAGATCCGCAGAGACATACACCCGGATTACCACCGCGAGAGGGACTGGACCCAGGAGTGGGATTTCGATCTCAACCGCCTGGGCAAGCTGGTGACCGACGCGGCGCCGATCGCCATGTTTCCGGTATCGCGAACATCGACACCGCTGCTCTCCCTGGGCGACCCCGATCTCTGGACTGAGGAAGAAAAAAAGAAATTCCCCGTGTTCTATCGGGTCGGAATGGGCATCCAGTTCGTCGGCGACCATCCCGAAAATGGTCACAATCCCTTGACGGGCAAGCTCGCGCCCGGCCTGCACGAGATCGGCTACGCGTACAAATGGGCGACAGGCGGCATCGTCACCCCGATGTGGTCCAACGACACCTTTGTGATCGCGCGGGGAGACAATGGTCTGTTGCCCGCATTCGTGCAACACGGAGACAGCGGTTCGCCCCTGTTTGCCTGGGATGCCGAGCATAAGCAGTGGGTACTTGCGGGCGTGGCGGCAGAAATCGAATTGCCCGCCGGCGAGGCGGGCTATGTCTATTGGTCGCATCCGCCAATGGACTTTCTCAATAGCGTTTACGCCAGGGATAACGATCCGGAAGTCGCCTACGCGGATGGCAAGGGGCCGTTGCTTTGGTCATTCGATAGCGCCCGGGGCGCAGGCAGCCTGGCCCAGCAGGGCCGCCAGTTCCTGATGCATGGCTACAAGAAGACGCCAGGCCTGAGCTACGCGGACGGCAACAGCGCGCTCGACTTCGAAGGGCTCGACGCGGGCAAGAACCTGGCCTTCCGCACCGAAAGCGGCGCAGATCACGGCGAAATCACATTGCACGACCCCATCAACCAGGGAGCCGGCTCGCTGACCTTCCATGACAGCTATATCGTTTCCCCGGAGACGGATCAGACATGGATGGGCGGCGGCATCGACGTGAAGGAAAACGCCACCGTGGTCTGGCGCGTCAACGGCGTGGCCGGCGACAACCTGCACAAGATCGGCCGCGGCACCCTGACCATTGCAGGCAAGGGCGTCAACCCGGGCGGCCTGAAAATCGGCGATGGCAAGGTGATTCTGTCGCAGCGGCCCGACGAGAGCGACAACGTTCAGGCGTTCGACGGCATCACCCTGTCCAGCGGTCGCGCGGAAGTCGTGCTTGGCGACGGCCGGCAGGTCGACCCCGACCATATCGCATGGGGAGCCCGGGGCGGCGTGCTGAACCTCAATGGCAACGACATCACGTTCAATCAACTGCACGCCAACGCAAAAGACCATGGCGCCACGATCACCAACACCGCGACGAAAACAGCGACCGCAACGATCAACCTCACGCCCGTGACTCCGCCCGAGGTAAGCGACTACATTCTGATGCCGGTCAGGGCGGGCACCGGAGAGCGGGGCGATCTCTACAAACAAGGGCTCAGCTACTTCGTCCTGAAGCAGAACAATTTCGGCGCCGTCCCGGTCTACGGCACCCAGGCCAGCGACGACTACTGGGAATACGCGGGGACCTCGAAAATACTCGCGCTGGCGAAGGCCAATGAGCGCAAGCGGGAATACTTCCCCGGACAGACGGAATTCCTCTTCCCGGGAACCCTGCAAGGCAATATCGACGTCAGCATCGCCAACCCGTCGAAAACGGTGTTCATCGCCGACGGCGGCATGGACCTCGGCGAAAACTCGTTCACGCAGCGGCAAGGCGAACTGGTCTTCCAGGGCCACCCGGTGATCCATGCGATCAACACCCCGGATGATGCGCGCAAGCTGCTCGATCTCGGGGATGACTCCGTCCGGACGCAATCCGTGTCGTTTGACCAGCCGGATTGGGAAACGCGCGAGTTCGCCGTCGGGAAACTGGCGCTGACAGACACCACCTTCCGCTTGTCACGCAACGCCACCCTGCTGGGCGACATTGACGCGCAACGCGCGCAGATCATCCTGGGCAGCCCGCAGTTGTACCTGAACAAGAACGATGGCGGCTCATTGGCCCAGGAACCGGTGAAAGGCACCGCCATCGCCAATACGGACGCCGACAAGAGCCGTTACCAGGGCAGGGTTTCCCTGAGCGAGCATTCAACACTGGACATCCACGAGAAATTCGCGGGCGCCGTCGATGCCAGCGACAGCATCATCAATGTCTTCTCCGACCAGGCCGCGCTGACGGAATCCAGCCGCTTCACCGCCAGCGCTTTGACGCTGCACCCCGGCGCGCACCTGCGGGGGGCTGCCGGCTGGTATGGCGACGGCGCCATCGCGGTGGCCAATGGCGCGGCGCTCACGCTGGCCGGCAGCGCCACGAGCCCGTCCTCGACCGAAATCCACACGGCTTATTACTTCACCCGCGGCATCAATCTGCTGGGCAGCGATGCCAGCGTGCACATGGCGCCCGGCAGCCATTCGTTCAGCGATGTCTCCAGCCTGACCGCCAGCGACATCACGCTGGGCGCCCCGGCCGCGGCCGGGGCGCCCCAAACCGTGTACGCCGGCGCGGTGACCGCCGCCGAGGCGAACCTGCAGGCGAACGACAATTCCCGCTGGATCATTACGGGCGACTCGACGCTGAAATCGCTACGCGCCAGCAATGCGATCCTGAACTTCGACGACAATGACCTGACGCGACGAGCCTTCGTGGTGCGGGCCAATCCCGGCTCGCCGCTGGCATCGAGCCGGCCGCTGGCGGCGACAACGAAGACATCCTCCTACACATTGACGGCCGGCACCGTTGCCGCGTCCGATAGCGTCTTTGCCTTTCGTGTCGACCCGTATAGCGGTGAGCATGACCAGTTGACGGTCGCCACTGAGTTGAACGGCAACGGCAACCGTTTGCGCGTGACTGACTTCGGCGTCCCTCCAGCCAGCGCCGCCGTGCAAGCCAGGGAAACCCTGTTGCTCAGCGCCCCGCGGTCCACGCGGGCCGATCTGTTCACGTTGGAGCAGGCTTTCGAAAAACCCGACCCCGCCGATGCGCCCGCGCGCGACAATCCATGGTTGGGCGGCCTCGCGGTGAGCCATGACGCGGACCAACGCCAATGGTGGCTCATCAGCATGCGCCAGGATGCCCCCTGGCGGTTGACGCAAGACCGGCAGTTCGATTCGCTGCAGTTGCCGACAGCGGGCCGCGTGGAACTGTCCCAGTCTGGGGCGGACTGGACGCCGCACACCCTGCAAACCGACACCATGAACGCCAGCGGCGTGCACTTCGCCCTGAACGCGCGACCTGAAGACGGGGAAAGCGACAGTATCGTCATCACCACCCTGGCCCAGGGCGGCGACAACCACCTGGATCTCACGCTCCTGGTTCACGATCCCGCGCCGGCCAGCAGCAGCGGCGCCCTGCTGTTGGCGACCGCGCCCGTAACGACCGCGGACGGCTATTTCAAACCCGGTTCTGTGACGCAAGGGCTCACGATCTACGCGCCCAACCTCGAAATCGTCAGCACGGCCACGCAGAAAAACTGGCAATTGGCATACAAGAGGCTCCCGGAGGCGTTGCCGCCGGGCGAGACCGCGGCGCCCGGAGATACGCCGGCGCCGCCATCGCCAGATGATGCCGATTCCGGCGTCAAGCCCGCGCCGCCGCCCGATACCGGCTCCCCAGCCAAGCCGGACAGCGCCGCAGACCCGGGTTCCTCCGGCCCTGCCGACACGCCATCGGCCGACTCGGGCTCCACCGCCCCCACCGACACGCCATCGGCGGACTCGGGTTCCTCCGCCCCCACCGACACGCCATCGGCGGACTCGGGTTCCTTCGCCCCCACCGACACGCCATCGGCCGACTCGGGCTCCACCGCCCCCACCGACACGCCATCGGCCGACTCGGGCTCCACCGCCCCCACCGACACGCCGTCGGCCGACTCGGGCTCCACCGGCCCCACCGACACGCCATCGGCCGACTCGGGCTCCACCGCCCCCACCGACACGCCATCGGCGGACTCGGGCTCCACCGGCCCCGCCGACACGCCATCGGCGGACTCGGGTTCCTCCGCCCCCACCGACACGCCATCGGCGGACTCGGGCTCCACCGCCCCCACCGACACGCCGTCGGCCGACTCGGGTTCCTCCGCCCCCACCGACACGCCATCGGCGGACTCGGGCTCCACCGGCCCCGCCGAGGCCCACGCCGAAAAGGATCCGGCGCAGGATTCCGCGCCCGGCGCCACGCCGGACACCGGCGCCGCCGGGCACGGCTCGGGCGCCCTGTCGCCATTCACGCCATTTTCCTTGAGGCTGTCCGAGTTGGACGCCCTGCAATCGCGCGAAAGCATCATCGACCGCTTGCAGCAGTCCGGCATCACCGCGGACGACGACACCGTCAAGCAGATTACCGCGGTACGGCGGCAGATCCTCCGCACCGGCGTGCTGGCCAGCCTGCCGAGGGTCGCTTTCGTGCTTGAAACCAATCAGCTCAACAAACGGTTGGGAGATGTGCGCCAATTGAATGAACAGGCCGGACTGTGGTTCAAGACCAGCCACGGACAGGCCGACTATGAGCAACTCCACCTGAAACACACCACGCTGCAGCTGGGTCTTGACCGCAAGCTTGGCAAGCAGTTGTACGGCGTCATGGGAAGCTACACCCAAGGCTCCGGTCAGGGCGAAGGCAGCCTGTCGGAGAAACACACCACGGGCGGTATCGGCCTCTACTACGCCTGGATCAGCGAGGACGGCCCCTTCATCGACGTCGTCGCCAAATACTTGAGAACCAACCAGACCTATCATCTTCCGGCCAACCTGAACATTGACGGACAGGGTGCGCGATCCACGACCTTGCTGGCCAGCGTGCAGGCGGGATGGCGGAAAAACCTGTTCAATGACCGCGCCTTCATCGAACCCTCCATCGAAGTGGTCACCGGCCGCACCAGCGCCTACACGCTGCATGGCGATAAAAGCGGCGTCGATGTGCGGATCAATGCCAGCACGCCGATCTATGCCAAGATCGGCGCCGCTGCCGGGGTGACCCTGCAGTCGGATGACCAACATGCGCTGAGCCTGTCCGCCGGGCTGTTCCGGCTGCAGAACCTGCGGCGCGCGGGCAGCGTCGAGATCCTGAACAACAGCGTTGCGGGGGATCGGCTGAGCCAGCCGATCGCGGACGACAGCCGCTATCTGGTCAACCTGTCGCTCAATGCCAGACTGTCCGCCAACTGGCGTCTATACAGCCAGATCGAAAGCAGCTTCGCCGGCAAACTGAAACACGATTACAGCGGCCAGGTCGGTGTGCGCTATCAGTTCTGAGCGAAGCGGGCGCGCGCGGCTACCGTCACCGTCGGTAGCCGCGCGCGCGTCGACACGAACCGCCGCCGTCACCGCTACAGCACCTCGTCGCGCAGGTAATACCAGCGGTAGAGCAGCGCCTGGCCGATGCGGCGGAACGGCGCGAACAGATGGCCGGGCAACGGCGTGTTGTAAATCGGCAAACTCCAGTTCACCCCGTCCTGCCCCATCATGCGCTGCGCCAGGCGGCGGCCCGCATGCGCCGAGAACGCCACGCCATTGCCGCCGTAACCGAAGGCGTAGAACACCTGGCGCGCCGGATCGGGCTGCGTGATGCGCGGCATCATGTCATGGCTGACGTCGACCCAGCCCGTCCATGCGTAGTCCACGTCGATGCCCCGCAACGCCGGGAACTTGCGCGCCAGCCCGTCACGCAGCAGCGCCAGGTGGCGGGGGTGCTGCGCATCGGCGCCGCGCAGCGCGCTGCGGCTGCCGATCTGCATGCGGCCATCGGGCAACAGCCGATAGTAGAACCGCAAGGTGCGGGTGTCGGTGATGAACACCGTGCTCTTCAGGCCGGCCTGCGCTCGCTCGTCGGGCGTCAGCACCCGCGTCACCATCGAGTTGGACAGGATCGGCATGATGCGGTTGTCCAGCAGCCGGTTCACCCCCTGCGCGGTGTAGCCGCCGGTGGCGAACGCCACCCGCCTGGCCCGCACGGTGCCGCCCGGGGTCTGCAGGCGATAGCCGCCGCCCTCTTCGGTCCAGCCCAGCACCGGGCTGCCCGGATGCAGCCGCACTCCCAGCGCGCGAGCCTGCCGCATATAACCATAGGCCAGCTTCAACGGATGCACGCCGATGCCGTCGGGTTCGAGCAAGGCGCCCATCGCCTCGTGGTCATCGACGTAGCGCTCGCGCAGCTCGTCGCGGGTCAGCATGCGAGTGTCGTAACCGAACTGCTCGCGCATCACCCGCGCCTCGTTGCGCAGGAAATCCATCTTTTTCTCGCGGTGCGCAGTGTAGAGATGGCCGCCCGGCTGCGCATCGCAATCGATCTGCGCCACCAGGCTCTTCCAGTAGTCGAAACCCTCGTGGATCTCGGCGTCCAGGCGCCGGGCGGTCTCCAGCCCCCAGCGCTCGATCCATTGCGAGCGATACAGACGCCCCGAGGCGTTCTGGCCCTGCCCGCCGTTGCGGCTGGTGCAGCCCCACACGGCGCGGTTGGCCTCCAGCACCACCGCCCGCACGCCATAGTCGCGCGCCAGCGCCAACGCCGCCGACAGGCCGGTGAAGCCCGAGCCGACGATGACCACGTCGGCCTCGATGTCGCCCTGGATCGGCCCATCGTCCGCCGGCGGCGGTCCGGCCGTGGCGACCCAGTAGGTGGGCGCGTATTCCTGCCCGCGTCCGGGAGGCGACACCAGCGGGTCATAGGTCGGGTTGTAGGCGCTGGCGGCCGGGCTGGCGGCCGGCGCGCTGGTGGGATCGACGAACGTGCCGGCGGTATTCGGCAGATCGGAGGACATAGCGGCATCCATGGGGCGGGGTCCGGTGGCGGCGTCGGCTCAGGCGCGGGCCGGCAGCGCCGGGCGTTGCTTGCGGAAGGCGTTCTTGACGCGGATCTTGCCGTCCTGGAAGGTGAACACATCGACCATGTCGGCTTCGACCCGCGAGCCGTCCGCGGCCGTGCCGGTGAAGGTGCTTTCCGACACGCCGCGCTCGCCCGCCACCCAGTGGCGGCCGTTGTTCCATTGCGCATCGGGAAAGTTCTTCCAGGCCGCCGCGAAGGCCGCGCGCACCGCCTCGCGGCCGCTGTGCCGGGCGCCCCAGCGCTCGGGCCCGCCCACCGTTTCGAAGACGCAGTCCTCGCTCATGAAGGACATCAGGGCGTCGATATCGTGGCGGTTCCACGCGGCCGCGAACTCGGCCAGCATGTCCACGGTGACGGTCTTTTGCATTGCCTACCCTCCTCGATCGCCGGACGCGACATGCGCCCAGGCTCTGGACCCAAGGTACGCGGGGGGTCGGGCAGGGTCTAGAACCAGACGCGGCAAATCGCTTGCACCAGCCGGCCGTCCGCGCGGACGATGGCGCCGCGACTCAAGCCGCCGCCGGCGCCAGCCGCGCCGCGACCTCTTCGCCCCGCGTCAGGCCGCGCATGCCGATGAAGACCAGCCCCGGCGACTGCACCTCGGCCGGACGCGCCGCGCGCGTGTCGAAACGCACCCGCCGCCCGGCCAGTTGCACCAGCACCCATCCGTGGCGTTCCGTGCGCACCCAGCCCTTGGCCCGCAACCAATGGCGCGGGAGTTGCCGCAGGGCGTCGGCCAGGCGGTCGGCATGCAACAGGGCCGGCGCCGGCCACAGCCAGCTTTGGAAGGGATGCCGGTGATCGTCGCCCCGCGGCGCCCGCGCCGCGCCGGCGGCATCCATCGGCAAGCCCGCCGCCGGCCCGTGCGCCGCGTGGCCGCAATGTGGGCCGCAGGACGCATGGCTCTCGGGCAGGCCGCCGGCCAGCATCGCCAGTTCCACCCGCGCCTCCCGCGTCGCCACGATCGGCGCGCCGCCCGACTGCAGCCGCAGCCAGTCGCGCAGCGCCGGCAGGCCGGCCGCCGGCAGCAGGTCGGTCTTGTTCAGCACCAGCAGGTCGGCCGCGCGCAGCTGGCGTTGCGCGGTATCGGCCAGCAGGGGATCGGCCAGCGTGTCGCGGATGCCGCTGGCGTCCACCAGCACCACCACCGCCTCCAGTTGCAGCAGCGGATCCGACAGGCCCACCTGCGCGATGCGTCCGGGGTCGGACACGCCGCTGGCCTCGATCACGATCCATTCGGGCGCGGGGTCCAATGCCAGCACCCGCGCCAGCGCGTCGTCCAGGCCGCCGGCCATCGAGCAGCAGACGCAGCCGTTGGCCAGCCGGATCACCTTGTCCGCGCGCTGCGCCAAGAGGCCGGCGTCGATATCCACCGGCCCGAAATCGTTGACCAGCACCGCGGCGCGGCGGCCGGCCGCCAGCACGTGGTTCAGCAAGGTGGTCTTGCCGGCGCCCAGGAAACCGCCCACCACTGTCAGCGGGATGCGCGCCATGTCAGGCTGCCTGGAGCGCCAGCGGCCGGCCGCCGATGACCGTGCCCAGCACCTCGATGTCCTTGAGCCGTTGCGGCGGCACGTCCAGCGGATCGTCGCGCAGCACGCAGAAATCGGCGTGCTTGCCGACCTCGATCGAGCCGACCAGGTGGTCCATGTGCAGCGTGTAGGCCGCGCCCAGGGTGATGGCATGCAACGCCGCCTCGACGCTGATGCGCTCGGACTCGCCCAGTACCCGCCCCGAGGCGGTCTGGCGGTTGACGGCGCACCAGGCGGTGAACAGCGGCCCCAGCGGCGTGATCGGCGCGTCCGAATGAATCGCGAACGGCACCCCTGCCCGCGCGGCCGAGGCGCAGGCGTCCATGCGATTGGCGCGGTCCGGCCCCATGGTCAGGGCATGGTGGGCATCGCCCCAATAGAAGATATGGTTGGCGAACAGGTTCACGCACATGCCCAGGCTGGCCATGCGGCGGAACTGGGCGGCATCGGCCATCTGGCAATGCTGCAGCGTGTGGCGGTGATCGCGCCGCGGGCTGCGGCGCAAGGCGCGGTCGATGGCGTCGATCGCCAGCTCGGTGGCCTCGTCGCCATTGGTGTGGATGTGCAGCTGCGCGCCGGCCTCGTGATAGGCCTGCACCAGCCCGTCCAGCTCGCCCGGCGCGATCACCCAGATGCCGTTGGGCGCGCCGTTGTAATAGCCCGGCCAGCGCACCCTGGCGGTGAAGCCCTGGATGGAGCCGTCCACCACCAGCTTGACCATGCCCAGGCGCAGCTTGCCATGATTGAGCCGGCCCGCCTCGCGCAGCTTCGCCAGGCAGGCGGCCGGGTCGCCGGCGTAGGTCAGCGCCGACGCCGCCGGCACGATACGCACCGGGTAGTCGGGCTCGGCCGTGACCCGCGCCAGCGTCGCCAGGCCCTCATCGCCCAATTCGTTGACGAGATCCGTGGCGGTGGTGACGCCGGCCCACTGCGCCACCTTGCCGAACATGCGCAGGCCGCTTTCCGACAGGCCCACGGTGCGGAACGGATTGCCGATCAGCCGCATCACCGGAAACATGGCGGCGAATTCGCACAGCTCGCCGCTGGGCTGGCCGTCGGCGAAGCGGCTGATGCCTTCGATATCCGTATCGCGGTCGATGCCGGCGCGGGCCAGCATCGGCGTGTTCACATTCATGAGATGCATGCTGGCATGCATCACCACCACGGGCCGCTCGGCCGACACCGCGTCCAGGTCGCGCACGCTCATGCGCTGGCCACCGAAGAAAATGGGATCGAAGCCCCAGCCGATCAGTGTCTGTTCCGGCGCGAGGCCGGCGGCGAATTCCCGCAGGCGCGCGGCCACCGCCGCGAAGCTTTTCAGGCCTGGCCACACGCGGCCGTCGGGCCCACGGCGGTCGTAGTAGCCGACGTAGGCGAACTGCCACATGCCCCCTTCCGGCAGATGGCAGTGCCCCTCCACCAGCCCCGGCATCAGGACGTGGTCGGCGTAGCGCTCGTCCAGCTCGGCCGGTCCCCAGCCGGCCAGGTCTTCGCGGCTGCCCACGCCCAGGATGCGGCCATCACGCACCGCCACGTGCGTGGCGCGCGGCTGGGCCGGGTTCATCGTCAGGATGGCGCGGGCGGCAAAAATGGTGGTGCGGGCGGCTTGGGCCGGTCCCGGATGCGGGGCGTCATGCATGCTGCTTGCTCCTGTTCGTGATGTCCGACAGCGCCTGAAGGTCGGGCTTGTTCCAGGCCTTGCCCGGCACCGAATCGATCAGGCGGCGCGTGTATTCGTGTCGCGGGTGATAGAAAATCGTGGCGGCGCGGTCCAGCTCCACCAGTTGCCCGTGTCGCATCACGGCAATGCGGTCGCAGATCTGCGCCGCGACGCGCAGGTCGTGCGTGATGAACAGCACCGACAGATCGAACTGGCCGCTGATGGTCTTGAGCAGGTCCAGCACCTGCGCCTGGATCGACACATCCAGCGCCGAGACCGCCTCGTCGGCCACCAGCAGCCGCGGCTTGAGCGCCAGCGCGCGGGCGATGCCGACCCGCTGGCGCTGGCCTCCCGAGAACTGGTGCGGATAGCGCTCGCCCGCGTCGCCGCCCAGCCCCACCAGGGCCAGCAGTTCGCGCGCCTCGCGCAGCGCGGTCTGGCGGCTTTCGCCGAAACCGATGGGCCCCTGCGCAACCGAATCGACCACGCGCTGGCGCGGGTTGAGCGAAGCGTAAGGGTCCTGGAACACCATCTGGATCTGACGCCGGTAGGGCCGGAAATCCCTTGGCGTCATGCCGACCAGTTCGCGGCCGTCCAGGCGCACACTGCCGCTGTCTGGCGCCACCAGGCCGATCAGCGCGCTGCCCAGCGTGGACTTGCCCGAGCCCGATTCGCCCACCAGTCCCAGGGTCTCGCCCTGGCGGATCTCCAGCGAAATATCCCGCAAAGCCTCGACCCGGCGGCCGCCGGTGACGTAGGTCTTGCACAGCTTGGCCACCGTCATCAGCGGCGGCGTGGCCGCAGCCTCCTCCTTGCCCTCGGGCTTGTGCGGCACCGCCGCGATCAATTGACGGGTGTAGGGATGTTGCGGCCGGTTCAGGATCTCGGCGGCCGCGCCCGCCTCCACCACCGCCCCGTGGCGCATCACCACGATGCGGTCGGCAATGTCGGCCACCACGCCAAAATCGTGGGTAATGAAAATGACGCCGATCCCCATGCGCCGCTGGATGTCCTTGATAAGCGCCAGGATCTGCGCCTGCGTGGTCACGTCCAGCGCGGTGGTGGGCTCATCGGCGATCAACACGTCCGGCTCCAGCGCCAGCGCCATCGCGATCACCACGCGCTGGCGCTGGCCGCCGGACAGCTGGAACGGATAGGCCGCGTACATGGCGCGGGGATCGGGCAGCAGCACTTGGCCGAACAGCTCCAGCACCCGCTGCCTGCGCGCGTCGGCGTCCATGTCCGTGTGCCAGGCCAGCACCTCCTCCACCTGCCGGCCCACGCGCATGACGGGATTGAGCGCCGTCATGGGCTCCTGGAACACCATGCCGAACTTGCGGCCGCGCAGCCCCTGCCATTCGGCCGCCGACAGGCCCACCAGGTCACGCCCGTCGTACAGGATACGGCCCTGGGTCACGCGCAACTGATCCGGCGGCAGCAGCCCCATGATGGCCTGCGCGGTGACCGACTTGCCCGATCCCGACTCCCCCACCACGCACAGGATTTCGTTGCGGTTGACGGTGTAGGACACGCCGCGCACCACCGCCGGGCCGCCGTGGGCGGCGGACACGCCGAGATCGCGGACTTCAAGCAAGGCGCTCATCAGCTTCTCCGTTTGCTGGCCAGCTTGGGATTGAGGGCATCGTTCAGGCCGTCGCCGATCAGGCTGACCGCGAGAACCGTCAGGAAGATGGCCGCGCCCGGCAACGTCACCGCCCACCAGGCGGTCAGGATGTAGGGCCGGTTGCTGCCGATCATCAGGCCCCAGCTCATCACGTTGGGATCGCCCAGCCCCAGGAACGACAGGCCCGCCTCGAACAGGATGGCGGTGCCGATGGCCAGCGTGGCCGAGACGATCAGCGGCGCCAGCGCGTTGGGCAGGATCACCCGCCAGATGATGCGCGCGTTGCTGGAGCCGATCACTCTTTCGGCCAATACGTATTCGCGCCGCTTCAGGCTCAGGAATTCCCCGCGCGCCAGGCGCGCGGTGGCGGTCCAGCTGACCACGCCGATGGCCACGGCGATGGTGACGAGCGACGGCGAGAACAGCGTCACCAGCACCATGGCGAACAACAGCGCCGGCAGCACCTGGAAGAACTCGGTGATGCGCATCAGCGTTTCATCGACCCAGCCGCCGTAGTAGCCGGCCAGCGCGCCCACGGTGATGCCGATGGCCATCGACAGCACCGCCGCCACCACGCCGACCAGCAAGGTGGCGCGGCCGCCATGGATGATGCCGGTCAGCACGTCGCGGCCCATATAGTCCGAGCCCAGCAGCAGCTCGCCGCCGGGCGGCTCCATCGGCGCGCTGGCGATCTCGAAGGGATCGGCCGGCATCACCAGGGGGCCGATCAGCACCACCGCCAGGATGGCGGCCAGCAACAGCAAGCCGATCAGCGCGCCCGGATTGCGGGCGAACGCGCGCAGCGCTTCGTACGATGGCCGCGCCGCACGGGCGACCGCCGGCGCGGGCGCGCCGGACAAGGCGGGAGGAACGTGGCTCATGAGGTCTTTATCCTGGGATCGATCAGCCGGTAGGCCAGGTCGGTAAGCTGGTTCATCACCACCACCAGCAGGGACGCGAACAGCAGGATGCCGAGCAGGGTCGGATAGTCGCGCCGCAGCACGGAATCGAACGCCAGCCTGCCCAGCCCCGGCCAGTTGAAGACCGTTTCCACCAGGATGGCGCCGGCCAGCACGTTGCCGAATTGCAGGCCCAGCATGGTCATCACCGGCAGCACGCCGTTGCGCAGCGCGTGCCGGTACAGCACGATGCGCTCGGGCAGGCCTTTGGCGCGGGCGGTGCGGATATAGTCGGCCGCCAACGCGTCCATGACGCTGGCGCGCGCCAGCCGGCTGTACTGCGCCAGGTACACGAACGCCAGCGTGAAGGCCGGCAGCACCAGGTGGTGCAGCACGTCCAGCGCGCCGGCCCAGCCGCCCTCGGGCCCGCCCGCCGAGCGCATGTCCGACACCGGGAACCACGGCAGCAGCGACGCGAACAGGATGATCAGGATGATGCCGGTCCAGAACACCGGCGCGGAATAGCCCACGATCGACAGCAGCGTGATGCCCTGCGACAGCGGCCCGTTGGGCTTGCGCGCCGCCAGCGCCCCCAGCGCGGTGCCCGCCAGGAAGGCGCTGGACACCGACGTCAGCACCAGCAGCAGCGTGGCCGGCACCCGCTCCCAGATCAGTTGCGCCACCGGCAGGTTGAAGAAGTAGGAATAGCCCAGGTCGCCGCGCGCCACCTGCGACAGATACAGCCCCAGTTGAACCAGGAACGGCCGGTCCAGCCCGTACTGGGCGCGCAGCTGGGCCCGCAGCTCCTCGCTGATGCCGCCCATGGAGCCGGCGATGGTCTCGACCGGATCGCCCGGCGAGATGTGGATCAACAGGAAGTTCAGCGTCACCACCGCCAGCAGCAGCACCACGGCATAGCCGATGCGACGCGCGAGATAGCGCAACATGGCCGCTCTCCTATTGCAGCCAGGTGTCGTCCAGCGGCGACAGCAGGCCCCAGATGCCATCGGGCAGGCCATGCACCTTCCTGGAGGACAGCGTGTGGTACGGAATGATGGTCAGGAAATCGATCGGCAGGTCCTCGGTCACGATCTGCTGGAACTGCGCATACAGCGCGCGGCGCCGGGCCTCGTCGGTTTCGGTGCCGGCCTGCGCCAGCAGTTCGTCGACCTTGGGATTCCTGTAGGACTGCGTGTTGGTCCAGATGATGTCGCGGATATTGCTCGACAGATAGGTGCGGTGCACGCCGATCACCGGATCGCCCCAGTTGAACACGATGTCGGTGGTCATGTCGAAGTCATGGCTGGCGATACGCTTGGCCCAGGTCGGGAAATCGGGCGAGGCGCGCACCTGCACCGCGATGCCGATCTTCTTCAACTGGCTGCGCAGGTACTCGGCGACGTTCTTGCCCTGCACGTCGCTGCCCGGCATGTAGTCGACCGTCAGCGCCATGCGCTCGCCCTTGCCGTCCTTCTTGAAGCCGGCTTCATCCAGCAGCTGCTCGGCCTTCTTCAGGTCCAGCGGATACTTTTTCAGGTCCTGGGTCGCGTAGGGACTGGAGGCCACGATCGGCCCGTCCGCCGGCTTGGCGAAGCCGGCGTTCAGCGCCTTGGTGATGAACCCCTTGTCGGTGGCGTAGGCGATGGCCTGCCGCACGCGCACGTCGTCCAGCGGCTTGCGCGCGGTATTGAACGCCAGCCAGCCAAGCGCGCCGATGCCCTCGTAGCCACGATCGGTCATGACGATCTGCGGGTTGTCCTTGGCGCGGCGCAGGATGGTCGGCTCGGTCATGTACGGCAGCACGCCGATGTCGCCGCGCTCCAGCCCGATCAGCAGGTTGGTGGCGTCGGGATTGATCTTCACCACCACCCGGTCCAGGTAGGGCTTGCCCTTTTCGAAGAACTTGTCGAAGCGCTCCAGCACGATCTCCTGGCCCGGCTTGAAGTCCTTGAGCGTGAACGGGCCCGAGCCGACCACGTTGGCGGAATTGCGTGGATGGTTCTTCAGGTCCTGGCCGTCGCCGTAGATGTGCTTGGGCAGCACCGGCATCAGCGCCGGCGACAGCGCCAGCAGGATCGCCGGATGCGGCTTGCTCATGCGCAGCACGGCGGTGTAGGGATCGGGCGTGTCGACGCGTTCAACGGGCGCCAGCATGCTTTGGAACGGATGATTCTGCTTGACCGCCATCACCGAGAACGCCACGTCCTCGGACGTGACCGGCTGGCCGTCGTGGAACAGCGCGTCGTGGCGCAGGTGCAGGGTCAGCGATTTGGCGTCCGGCGCCAGCTCCCACGATTGCGCCAGGTAGGGTTGCGGCTTCCAGTCGGCGTCGTAGCGCAGCGGGCTGGCGAACAGCTGGGCGCTGGGCAGCGCCGTGGCAATGCCCGATTGCACCGCGCCGTTCAGGTGCCGCGGCACCTGGGTCGAGCCGATCACCAGCGTGCCGCCCGGCTTGGGCGCATCGGCGGCCCGCGCAGCCGGCGCACCGGCCGCCATTGCCCATGCTGTCAGTATTGCGGCAAAGCCGCGTGTCGCGCTGCGCATCATCCACCCCTTGGCATTGTTGGCATGAGCCATTCACACGATGGCTATGACGCTAGCCTAGTCAACCTGGGGGTCCCGGCTTAGTACCAAACCGCGGGACTTGATGGTGCCAGGCCGGCGCGCGCCCCGCTTCAACGCGCGCCGGCCGCCAGGGCCCGCGCATACAGCGCCGCCACCGCGCAGCTGTCGACCCGCGCCTGCACCGCGTCCGAACGGCTGGTCAGCAGCACCGGCACGCGCGTGCCCAGCACCAGCCCGGCGGTGGCCGCGCCGGCCAGCCAGGTCAGCTCCTTGTAGAGCATGTTGCCGGCCTCGATGTCGGGCACCAGCAGGATGTCCGCGTCGCCCGCCACCGGCGAGACGATGCCCTTCTGCTCGGCCGCCTGGCGCGAGATGGCGTTGTCGAACGCCAGCGGACCGTCGATCTGGCCGCCGCGGATCTGCTGGCGGTCGGCCATCTTCGACAGGGCCGCCGCATCCAGCGTGGCCGGCATCGCCGGGTTGACCGATTCGGTGGCGCACAGCACCGCCACCTTGGGCCGCGCCACGCCCAGCGCGCGCGCCAGGTCGATGGCGTTCTGCGCGATGTCGGCCTTCTCCTGCAGGGTCGGGGCGATGTTGACGGCGGCGTCCGTCAGGATGAACAGCTTGGGATACGCGGCCGCCGCCATCACGAAGGCATGGCTGATGCGCCGGCCGGTGCGCAGGCCCGATTCGCGCGCCACCACCGCCGACATGAAATGGTCGGTGTGCAGGCTGCCCTTCATCAGCATGCCGACGGCGCCGTCGCGCGCCAGGCCGGCGGCGGCGCGCGCGGCCAGCGCCTCGTCATCGGGCGTGTCGACGATCTCCAGCGAGCCGGCGCGCAGGCCCAACTCGGCCATCAAGGCCGCCAGCCGGACCGCCGGCCCGACCAGCAGCGGCTCGATGTAGCCGGCCTCGCGCGCCTGCACCGCGGCGCCCAGGCTGGACGCGCACAGCGGATAGGCCACCGCCGTGCGCACCCGCCCGGCCGACAGCGCCGCGGCCCGCAGCGGCTCGAACAAGCGGTCGCTGGCCATGGCGTCAGCCGCGCACCGGGTCGATCGGCAGCGGCACCTCGCCCGGCTGGAACGGCTGGTTGACGTAGCGCTTGTACTTGTCCAGCAGGCGCAGCGGCTGCTTGAGCGCATCGCGGCGGAACGGATCGCCCAGCTCCTGGCTCACCATCATCTCCAGCACCGTGGTCTTGCCCTCGGACTGCGCCTTGCACGCGGCCTGCAGCGCCGCGCCGACCTGGTCGGCATGCTCGACCCGGATGCCCTCGGCGCCCATGGCCCGCGCCAGTTCCGCGAAGTTGGGATTCTGCAGGTTGCTGCCGACGAAACGGCGGCCGTAGAAGTCCACCTGGTTCTTCTTTTCCGCGCCCCACTGGCCGTTGTGGAACACCACCGCCGTCACCGGGATGCGCTCGCGCACGCAGGTCAGCAGCTCCTGGAAGCTCATGCACCAGGCGCCATCGCCAACGTAGGCCACCGCCGGCCGGTCCGGGCGCCCAAGCTTGGCGCCGATCAGCGCGGGCAGCGCGTAGCCGCAGTTGCCGAAGCTCATGGCCGCCAGCATCGAATCCGGCTCGTCGAAGCGCAGGTAGCTGTTGGACACCGAGCAGATGTTGCCGATGTCGGTGGACACCATCACGTGCTTGGGCATGGCGCGCTCCAGCTCGCGCAGCATGCGGCGCGGATGCATGCGGCCGCCGCCGTGCTCGATGATGTCCAGGCTCCAGTCGTCGCGCTCGTGCGACCAGCCGTCCAGTTCCTTTTCCCAGGCGCTTTTCTGCGCCGCGATCTCTTCGCCGCGCGCCGCCTTGGTGGCCACGCAGGCGACCTCGCGATCGCGCAATTTCGCGGCCAGCGCCGCCGCCGCCGGCTTGGCGTCGCCGCAGATGCCCACCGACACCGGCCGCACCAGGCCCAGCATGCGGTGGTCGGCGTCGACCTGGATGATGCGCGCGTTCTGCGGCCAGTAGTCCAGCCCGTGCTGCGGCAAGGTGCCGAAGGGTCCCAGGCGCGTGCCCAGCGCCAGCACCACGTCGGCCTGCGACAGCAGCTTCATGCCGGCCTTGGAGCCCTGGTAGCCCAGCGGCCCGCACCACAGCGGATGGCTGGCCGGGAAGGCGTCGTTGTGCAGGTAGCTGGTGACCACCGGCGCGCCCAACAGCTCGGCCAGCGCCACGCATTCGGCCTGGCCGGCCGAGAACAGCACGCCGCCGCCGGCGACGATCACCGGGAATCTGGCGCTGGCCAGGAGACGCGCGGCCGCTTCCAGGTCTTCTTCGGACCCCGGGCCGCGGCGGATGCGGCGCGGCTCCGGAATGGCCACGTCGATCTCGCCGTAGAAATAGTCGCGCGGGATGTTCAGCTGGGTCGGGCCGCGCTCGGCCAGCGCGTTGTCGAAGGCCTTGGCGGTGAATTCGGCCATGCGGTCGGGGCGGTTGACGTGCGCCTGGTACTTGGTGATGCGCGAGAAGATCGGCAGCTGCTCGGTTTCCTGGAAGCCGCCCAGGCCCATGCCGGAAGTGCCGGTCTCGGGCGTGATCGCCACCACCGGGCTGTGAGCCCAGTAGGCCGCGGCCACGCCGGTGACGAAGTTGGTGATGCCGGGTCCGTTCTGCGCGATGCAGACGCCGTGGCGGCCGGTGACGCGCGAATAGCCGTCGGCCATGTGGGCGGCGCCCTGCTCGTGCACCGTCGGCACGAAGCGGATGCCGGCGGCGGGGAACAGGTCCAGCGCGTCCATGAAGGCCGAACCGACGATGCCGAATACGTCCTTGACGCCCTGCGCCACCAGCGTCTCGACGAACGCTTCGCTGGGGGTCATGTGTTGCTTGCTGCTCATGGTCTCTCTCCTGGCGGACCGGCGCGGCTTGGATTGCATATTGGCCGGGGTGAACCGATACTGCAGCAGAACTCCCGCATTTCCCACCCTGCGGCGTTCCATTTTCTGCAGAATCCGCACCAACCTGGCGGCCTTTCGCCAAATCTTCAAATATTGAAAGATGAAAGACGAATCCTCCGCGGCGCTGCGCGCGCTGACCCTGCTGGAACAGGTCGCCGGTTCCGAGACGCCGGTATCGCTGGCGGCGCTGACCGAGGCCACCGGCCTGCCCAAGCCATCCGTGCTGCGCATCCTGTCGCGGCTGGTGGACGCCGGCATGCTGCTGCGCGAGCCCGCAGGCAAGCGCTACATCACCGGCCCGCGGCTGGCGCTGCTGGCGCGCGACACCCTGCTCAATTCGCCCCTGCGGGCCGAGCGCCACCGCATCCTCGACAGCCTGGTCGACGAAATCGGCGAAACCTGCAACTGCACCATGCTGGATGGCGACGAGGTCATCTACCTGGACCGGGTCGAGACCGCCTGGCCGCTGCGCGTCAACCTGCAGCCCGGCTCGCGCGTGCCGCTGCATTGCAGCGCCAGCGGCAAGCTGTTCCTGGCGCACATGCGGCGCGAGGCGCGCGCGCGGCTGCTGGCGGCGGCGCCGCTGCCGCGCTACACGCCCAACACGCTGTGCGAGACCGCCGCGCTCGAACGCGAGCTGCAGGCGATCCGCAAGGAAGGCGCCAGCTTCGACCGCGAGGAATTCCTGCTGGGCATTGTCTGCATGGCGGTGCCGATCATGCGCGGGCGCCGCGCCATCGCCGCGGTGGCGCTGCACGCGCCGATGGCGCGGCTGTCGATCGACGGCGCGCGCGCCTGGCTGCCGCGCATGCAGGAAGCGGCGCGGGCGCTGGCGGGCACCTACGAACCGTCGGCCGGATAGCGCCACGCGCCCCCGAATTGGCGCGCGCCCGGCGGCCGGTGCGTGCGCCGGTCCGGGCGCCCTGGGGACCCGCAGGCCTTACACTGTCGGCCGAATCCGTATTTATCGCAGTTCCTGCGAGAGCCCCTGCCGTGACCCAGACGCCCTTTACTTCCCTGCCCCTTTTGCCCGCCCTGCTCGACAACCTGCAAAGCCTGGGGTTCGAGCAGATGACGCCGATCCAGGCGCAAAGCCTGCCGCTGATCCTGGAAGGCCGCGACCTGATCGCGCAGGCCAAGACCGGCAGCGGCAAGACCGCGGCCTTTGGCCTGGGCGTGCTGCAAAAGCTCGATCCCACCCGCCTGACGCCGCAGGCGCTGCTGCTCTGTCCGACCCGCGAGCTGGCCGACCAGGTGGCGCAGGAACTGCGCCGGTTGGCGCGCCAGATCGCCAACGTCAAGATCCTGACGCTGTGCGGCGGCGCCGCGGCCCGCCCGCAGGCCGAATCGCTGGCGCGCGGCACCCACATCGTGGTCGGCACGCCCGGCCGCATCCAGGACCACCTGGAACGCGGCAGCCTGGACCTGTCCGGCCTGACCACGCTGGTGCTGGACGAGGCCGACCGCATGGTCGACATGGGCTTCTACGACGATATCGTGGCCATCGCCTCGCATTGCCCCGCCAAGCGCCAGACCCTGCTGTTCTCGGCCACCTACCCCGACAACATCCGCAAGCTGAGCGCGCGCTTCCTGCGCAACCCGGCCGAGGTCAAGGTCGAGGCCCAGCACGACGCCAGCCGCATCGAACAGATCTTCTACGAGATCGACCCCGACGAGCGCCTGGACGCCGTGGCCAGGCTGCTGGCGCATTTCCGCCCGGTCTCGACGCTGGCCTTCTGCAACACCAAGATTCGCAGCCACGATCTGGTCGAACGCTTGCAGGCCGACGGCATCAGCGCCCTGGCGCTGAACGGCGACCTGGAACAGCGCGAGCGCGACGAGATCCTGATCCAGTTCGCCAACCAGAGCTGCGCCGTGCTGGTGGCCACCGACGTGGCCGCGCGCGGCCTGGACATCCAGAACCTGGGCGCGGTCATCAACGTCGACGTCACCAAGGACACCGAGGTCCACGTGCACCGCATCGGCCGCAGCGGCCGCGGCGAGCAGAAGGGCCTGGCCCTGAGCCTGTGCTCGCCCGACGAAATGCGCTGGGCCAACCTGATCGAGCAATACCAGGGCGCGCCGCTGACCTGGGGCGACCTGAAATCGCTGCGCCCCAAGGCCGACCGGCCGCTGCGCGCGCCCATGGTGACCCTGTGCATCCAGGGCGGCAAGAAGGACAAGCTGCGCCCCGGCGACCTGCTGGGCGCCCTGACCGGCGACGGCGGCCTGGCCTTCGAGCAGGTCGGCAAGATCAACATCACCGAGTTCAACGCCTACGTGGCGCTGGACCGCAAGATCGCCAAGCAGGCCTTCTCGCGCCTGTCCAACAGCAATATCAAGGGCCGACGCTTCCGCATGCGTTACCTCGAGGAACTGTAAGCATTCGTCAGCGCCGGCCCGCCGGCGCGCGGCAAGACGCTTGCTGGTCACATTCCGGATTTGTAATAATGGCCCACCCCGCGCCGGCCGGCGCGGGAGCGGGAACCAAAGGCTCGGCGTGCGCTCAAACCGGCGCATCGCATCCCCCTTAACCACCATAAAGAGAAATCCACCATGATCAAATCCGACGACACCGGCAAGCTGATCCTGCGCCTGACCCTCGGCATTCTGATTCTGCTCCATGGCCTGTTCAAGATCACCGGCGGCGGCGTCGGCGGCATCGCCGGCATGCTGTCCTCGCACGGCCTGCCCGGCTTCCTGGCGTATGGCGTGTACATCGGCGAAATCATCGCGCCGGTGCTGCTGATCATCGGCGTCTACACCCGCCTGGGCGGCCTGATCATCGCCATCAACATGGTGGTCGCGATCCTGCTTGCCCATACCGGCCAGATCGGCAGCCTGACCAACAACGGCGGCTGGGCGCTGGAACTGCAAGGCATGTTCCTGTTCACGGCCCTGGCCATCGCCTTCATGGGCGCCGGCCGCTTCAGCCTGGCCGGCAACGGCGGCCGCTGGAACTGATCCCGCCGGGAGCTCCTCTACCCCTGCACCCAGGCCGCCGCGAGGCGGCCTTTTCTTTTTCCTCGCCGAGCCGCCTCAAGAGGAAAGCGCCCCCCTTGGGGGGCAGCAAGCCGAAGGCGCGGCGTGGGGGCCCTCTCCTCGCCGAGCCGCCTCAAGAGGAAAACGGCCCCCTTGGGGGGCAGCAAGCCGAAGGCGCGGCGTGGGGGGCCCTTTCCTCGCCGAGCCGCCTCAAGAGGAAAGCGCCCCCTTGGGGGGCAGCAAGCCGAAGGCGCGGCGTGGGGGGCCCTTTTTCCTCGCCGAGCCGCCTCAAGAGGAAAACGGCCCTTCTGACCCGAACAATTGCTACGAACGACATCAACGGTCACGCCGGCGCAAACATCCGTCACCTGAAAGCTGTTTCGGAACCATTACAGGCCTCGAACTCGGCCCCCTGGCCATGGCCTAATCCCTACGAGCCAGGAAACGGCGCGATACGCGCCAGGCGCTCGGCAGGAGATTGACCATGAAGAAGACGATATTGCTGATGCTGGCGATGGCCAGCGCCCTGACCGGCTGTGTAGTGGTGCCGGCGCGCCCGGCTTATTACCGGCCGGCGCCCGCTTATTACTACTACCCCGCGCCGCACTATTACTATCACGGTGGCTACTACCACGGCTATTGATCCGCGCGCCCCCGCCGCGCAAAGGAAACGCCATGAACGCCCTCGCTTCGGTTCCCCGCCTGCGCCCCCTGGCCGCCGCTGTATTGATGACGGTCTGCGCCGGCGCCCTGGCGCAGACGTACGCGCCGCCGCCCGCCCCGGCCGCGCCCGCCTATGACAATGGCGATCCGGCCAACGCCAACCTGGCGCCGGTCGACCGCAGCCCGCAACCGCCGCCGCCCCTGCCCGTCTACACCCAGCCGCCCGCGCCCGGCGACGGCTACATATGGGTGCCTGGATACTGGAGCCTGAACCGCTACGGCTTCTTCTGGGTCCCGGGCGCCTGGGTGCTGGCGCCTTATACCGGCGCGTTGTGGACCCCCGGCTACTGGGGCTTCGTCGACGGCGTCTATCTGTGGCACGCCGGCTACTGGGGGCCGCACATCGGCTTCTATGGCGGCATCAACTATGGCTTCGGCTACATCGGCATCGGCTACGTCGGCGGTTACTGGGATCACGACCGCTTCTTCTACAACCGCGCCGTGACCAACGTGAACGTCACCCGCGTCACCAACGTCTACAACCACACGGTAGTGGTCAACAACATCGACAACCGCCGCATCAGCTACAACGGCGGTCCCGCCGGTATCCAGCGCCGGGCCGATCCGCGCGAAGTCGCCGCGCGCAACGAACCGCATCATCCGCCCACCGACGTGCAACGCGGCTTCGTGCGCAACGCCGGCGCCAACCGCGCCCAGTTCTTCGACCACAACCAGGGCCGTCCGCCGCAGGCGTTCGTGGACCATGCGCCGGGCCGCGGCGGCCCGGCCGCGGGGATGCGCCCCGGCGCGGGCCCTGGCAACGGGCCGGGAAATGGACCAGGCAATGGACCAGGCAATGGACCAGGCAATGGGCCAGGAAACGGACCGGGAAGCGGCGCGCAGAATCGACCGGGCAATGGCCCGGACCGTGGACCGGGCACCGCAGCGCCCGGCGGCCCGCGCCCGGATTTCAACCGTGGCGGTGCGGGCGGCCCGCCGGCGGCACAGACGCCGGGGCAGCAGGCCCGGCCGCCGCAAGCACAGACGCCCGGCCAGCCGCAAGCGCGGCAGCCGCAAAACGCGCCACAGGCCCAACCGCCGAGTCCATTGCAATCGCGGCCGCCACAGGCCCCGCCGCCCAGTCAAGCCCAATCGCGACCGCCGCAAGCCCAGCCGCAGAATCAGCCGCAAGCTCGACCGCCGCAAGCCCAGCCCCAGGCGCGGCCGCAGCAAGGGCCGCGCCCCGGCCCGGCCCCGGACAACCTGGCGCCCCGCGCGCCGCGCGAGTCGCACGCGGCCCCCGCCAACCGTCCCGAGGCCCGGCCGCAGGGCAATCCGCAGCACGGCGGCGGGCGGCCATCCGGCGGCCAGGAACCGCACCGCGGCGGTGGCGGCGAGCGCGGCGCGCCGCATGAACGGGGTGGCCGCGACTGACCTCGCGAGCACGGCCGCGTTGTCCGCCGGGCTGGATTCCTGCGGACGACGCGGCTACAGTGGTCAGGCCCGGCCCCGTCGATGTCCACGCGGCCCACGGCCCCCCAATTCGCGGAGACCCCTATGAAGCGCCTTGCCCCCCTGTTCCTCGCCTGCGGCCTGCTGGCCGGCCCCGCCGCCCAGGCCGCCCTCAACGTCGGCGCGCCCGCGCCCGACTTCAGCGCCCAGGCCTCGCTCGGCGGCAACGTGTTCACCTTCAAGCTGGCCGAGGCGCTCAAGAAGGGTCCGGTGGTCCTGTATTTCTACCCCGCCGCGTTCACGGCGGGCTGCACCATCGAGGCCCATGATTTCGCCGAGGCCACCGACGAATACAAGTCGCTGGGCGCCACCGTCATCGGCGTCTCGGCCGACGACATCGACACCCTGAACAAATTCTCGGTCAGTGCATGCCGCAGCAAGTTCGCGGTGGCCGCCGATGGCGACGGCAAGATCATGAAGGCCTACGACGCGGTGCTGGACGCGCGCCCCGAGCGCGCGCAACGCGTGTCCTACGTGATCACGCCCGATGGCAAGATCCTGTACGAATACACCAACATGAATCCCGAGGCCCACGTCAGCAACACCATGCGCGCGCTGCGCGACTGGAAGGCCGGCCAGAAATAGGCCGTGGCGGCCGGACGTGGAAACGCGGCTTGATCGGCGCGCGCGGAGCCGTCGGGATCCGTCCGCGTGACGAGCCCCCCTTTGGCGTCAGGGCGTGGCGCGATCCGCTAGTTGAACGGCCACACCGTCGGATGCGTGCCCGGCGGGCTCGACGGCCGCGTCCAGCGCGCCGGCGTCAGCGAGAACTGCGCCGCGTGGCGCACCGCCGTCAGCTCGCCGAAGCCCGAGGGCTCCGTTTCCAGCAGCCCCGCGAAGCCCGGCGTCGCACAGGCCAGGCCGCCGTCGACGCGGCCCAGCGTGCGCAGCCAATGCGCGGTCTGCGCCAGCGATACGCGCACGTGCCAGCTGCCGCCCTCGGTGGCCTGCCGCGCCAGCGCCACCTGCGCGCCGAACGCCATCAGGTAGCCCGAGGCGTGGTCCAGGATCTGCATCGGCAACGGCTTGGGCGCGTCCTGCCCGGCGGCGGCCGCTTCGGCATGGTTGAAACCGGCAGCGGTCTGCACCAGCGAATCGAAGCCGCGGCGGTTGGCCCAGGGGCCGGTGGCGCCGTAGGCCGACAACGACACATACACGATGCCGGGCCGCAGCCGGGCCGCGTCCTGCGGCCCGAAGCCCAGCGCCGCCATGCCGCCCGGCCGGTAGCCCTGCACGAACACATGCGCGCTGCGCAACAGATTGGCCAGCGCGATGCGGCCGTCGGCGGTATCCAGGTCGGCATGAACCGACAGCTTGCCGCGGCTGGTGTCGATAAGGTTGGCGATATTCGGCAGATGCGGGGAATTGACCAGCATCACGTCGGCGCCGTAGGCCGCCAGCGCGCGGCCGCAGACCGGGCCGGCAATGATGCGGGTCAGGTCGAGCACGCGGATGTCCTTGAGGGGACGCGCATCGTGGCCGTACTTGGGCAGCGGCCGCGGATCGGCCTCGCCGATGCGCTCGATCGTCAGCAGCGGCTGCGCCGCGATTGCCTGGCCCTGCGGGTGGCGGTCCCATTCGTCGAAACTGCGCATGGCGGCCACCACCATGCCGGCATCGGCCGCCACCTGTTCGAAATCCAGCGCGCGCCAACGCCCCAGCGCCTGCTCCACCGCCTCGCGGGTGGCGCCGTCCCCGGTGGGACAGCCCAACAGCGCCAGGGCGCCGTCGCGATGGTGCGGGAAATTGGCGTGGATGCGGACCCAGCCGCCATCGCCGCAGCGATAGGCGCCGGTGATCGGATCGCGCGGATCGGGCGTGACACCGTTGATGGTGAAATGGCTGCGGCATTCCTGCGCGGCGTGCCGCAGGTCGACACCGACCTGCTGGCGTTCGCCGCCGCGCAGGTGCCAGATTTCCGCCGCCGCCAGCGCCGCGGCCGCCATGCTGGCCTGGGCCGCGGTGCCCACCGCGAACGAGGACGGCAACACCGGATCCGCGCCGGTCAACACCAGATGCTCGAGCGCCTCGTCGGGCAGATCGAGCGAGCGCCACAGTTGTTGCAGGACGTCGCGCGACGTCTTGGCGGCGGGTGTGCGTCCTTTGAGAAAGGACGGGCGCAGATCCATCAGGTGTCCCATATCGTCGTCTTCTTTATCTGTTGAATGAATTACATGGCGGCGGCGAGGGCCGCGTCAATACAGGGAAAGCGCCAGCGTGTTTCATGGTTTGACGGCGTGGCGCGGCAAGCCAGGGGGGCTTTGGCTGTGGCGCGCCCCGTCCGTCGGCCCGCCGGCCGCGCCACGATCCGTCACATCTACTCGTAGTTTTTACAAGGTGTGCGCGGCGCGGCCGCGCCCCCGGGGCCGCACGCTAGAATGCCAGCCTTGCCGCGCGTCCCGCCCTATTCCACCGGATTTACCCCAATGCACACCCTGATCTGGCTGCGCACCGACCTGCGCCTGCACGACAACCCCGCCCTGGCGGCCGCGGCCGCGGACGGCACCGTCACCGCGCTGTTCATCGCCGCGCCCGGACAATGGCGGCTGCATGGCGATGCGCCCGCCAAGGTGGACTTCTGGTTGCGCAACCTGCACACACTGTCGCGCGACCTGGGCCAGCTCGGCATTCCGCTGAAACTGTTGACCGTCGAAACCTGGAAGCAGGTCCCCGACGCCCTGCTGCGCTTTTGCCGCGAGCACGACATCGCGGCGGTTCACGCCAACACCGAATGGGCCGTCAACGAACGGCGCCGCGACGACGCGGTGGCCTGCCGCCTGGCCGAGGCCGGCATCGACTGGACGCTGCACCACGGCGCCTCGCTGCTGCGCCCGGGCACGGTGGTGACCGGCAAGGGCGACTGCTACCGCGTCTACACGCCGTATGCGCGCGCCTGCCGCGAGCGCCTGCGCAGCGCGCCGCCGCGCGCGATCGCCGCGCCCAAGCCGCAGGCGGCGCCCGCCTGGCAGGCCGATCCGCTGCCGCCCGCCTTCGACGGCTACGCGCCCGCCAGCGATGCCATCCGCGCCCTATGGCCGGCCGGCGAGGCCGCGGCCGGCGACCGGCTCGACGCCTTTGCCGACGGAGTCATCGACGCCTACCGCGACGAACGCGACTTCCCCAGCCTGCCGGCCACCAGCTGCCTGTCGCCCTACCTGGCGGCCGGCGTGCTCTCGCCCGGCCAGGCCCTGCGCGCGGCGCAGGCGGCCAACCACGGCGAGCTGGAAAGCGGCAACGCCGGCGCGGCCACGTGGATCAATGAACTGCTGTGGCGCGAGTTCTACCAGCACCTGCTGGCCGCCTGCCCGGCACTGTCGATGCACCAGCCGATGAAACCCGAGACCGCCGCGGTGCCCTGGCGCGATGCGCCTGATGACCTGCGCGCCTGGCAGGAAGGCCGCACCGGCATCCCCATCGTCGACGCCGCCATGCGCCAGCTCCTGGCGCTGGGCTGGATGCACAACCGGCTGCGCATGGTCACCGCCATGTTCCTGAGCAAGAACCTGCTGATCGACTGGCGCCTGGGCGAAGCCTGGTTCATGGCGCACCTGGTGGACGGCGACCTGGCCGCCAACAACGGCGGCTGGCAATGGAGCGCCTCCACCGGCGCCGACTCGGTGCCCTACTTCCGCGTCTTCAATCCGCTGTCGCAATCGCGCAAGTTCGATCCGCGCGGCGTGTTCCTGCGTGAATGGCTGCCCGAGCTGGCGCATCTGGACGACAGCGCCATCCACGATCCCAGCCCGATGGAACGGGCGGCGGCCGGTTACCCCGCGCCCATCGTCGACCTGCCGCAAAGCCGGCTGCGCGCGCTGGAGGCCTTCGGCAACCTGCCCAAGGCCTGAACGCCGACCAAAATCGTCCATCACATCACGGCCGCGCCTGATCGCGGCCGGTTACGTTTCGTATGGTTTCAGAATGTTTTGACGTAGATCAACCCGGCGATACCGCGCGTCCCCGATGATCCGGCAGCAACACGCCCCCGCCGCCCATCACAGGACGAAAGACGCATGCGCAACAACCAGCCGGTCTACGACAAGGAATACACGCTGCACGACGAGCAGTACCTGATCTCCCGCACCGACGCCCGCGGTCGCATCATCTACGCCAATCCGGCGTTCGTGGAGGTCAGCGGCTTCACCCGCGAGGAACTGGTGGGCGCGGCCCACAACATCGTGCGCCACCCCGATATGCCGCAAGAGGCGTTCGAGGACCTGTGGCACACCATTCAACGCGGCGAGTCCTGGACCGGCGTGGTCAAGAACCGCCGCAAGGACGGCGGCTACTATTGGGTGCTGGCCAACGTCACGCCCATCATCGAACGCGGCGAGACCGTCTGTTATGCCTCGGTGCGGGTCAAGCCGACCCGCGCCCAGATCGAGGCCGCCGACGCCGCCTACCGCCGCCTGCGCGAAGGCCGCGCGCGCGGCTTCAGGCTCAGCCGCGGCCAGGTCCAGCCCACCGGGCTGCGCGGCGTGCTGGCGCGCCTGAAACTGTGGCGCCTGACCGGCGTGCGCTCGCGCATGCTGGCCTGGGCCATGCTGGCGTCCAGCCTGTTCCTGGGCGCGGCCGGCGTGGCGCTGTACGGCATGCTCGACCGCATGAGCACCGAGGAAATCGCGCTGGCGGCCGCCATGCTGGCCGCGGGCGTGATCCTGATCTTCGCCTCGGGCTGGGGCTTTGCCCGCTCGATCACCGGCCTGCTCGTCACCGCCACCGACTTCACCCGCCAGATCGCCGCCGGCAACCTCAGCACGCCCCTGCCGCCGGCCAGCATCCGCGACGAGATCGGCGCGCTGAAGTTCTCGCTGGAAGTGATGCGCAAGAGCCTGGTCAGCATCACCCGCGACGTGCACAACGGCATCGAGAGCGCGCTGACATCAGCCGCCGAGATCGCCGACGGCAACGCCGACCTGTCGGCCCACACGCAGCGCCAGGCGGCCTCGCTGGAGGAAGCCGCGGCCAGCATGGAACAGCTGGCCTCCACCGTGAAACAGACCGCCACCAACGCGCACGGCGCCGACCAGATGGCCAATCAGGCCTCGGACGTGGCGCGGCGCGGCGGCCAGGTGGTCGATGACGCGGTGCGGGCGATGCAGGGCATCGTGCAGAGCACCGCGCGCATCAGCGAGATCGTCGGCATCATCGACGGCATCGCGTTCCAGACCAATATCCTGGCGCTCAACGCCGCGGTGGAAGCGGCCCGCGCCGGCGAGGCCGGCAAGGGTTTCGCGGTGGTGGCCGCCGAAGTGCGCGCCCTGGCGCAGAAAAGCGCCACGGCGGCGCGCGAGATCAAGGAACTGATCGAGGCGTCGAACCACAAGGTCGAGGACGGCGTGCGTCATGTCGAGCGCGCCGGCGAGGCCATGCTCGACATCGTCGGGTCGGTGCGGCAGGTGACCGAGATCGTCAACGAGATCGCCGCCACGTCCAACGAGCAGCACACCGGCATCGACAACGTCAGCCGCACCATCTCGGAAACCGACAGCGCCGCGCAGAGCAACGCCGCGCGCGTGGAGCAGGCCAGCCGCGCGGTGGACAACCTGCGCACCCGCGGCGCACAACTGCGCCACGCCATCGAAGTGTTCCGCATCGCCGGCGCCCAGACCGTGCTGCCCAAGCGCGCCGCCGCGCCGGCGCCGGCGGCGTTGATACCCGCGCCGCGCCAGGGGCAGCCGTTGCTGGAACAGCGCGCCTCGTGACGCCCGCGGCGACGCGGATCCGGGCGCAGGCGCCGGATCGGCCCCCGGTTCAGGCGCCGGCCGCGGCCGCCTGGATCGCCGCCAACTGGCCCGCCAGTCCGGCGCGCGCGGCGGAAAAGCGGCCATCCAGCGCCGCCGTGCCCACCGTGAACCCCGCCGCCCCGGCGCGGCACGCCGCCCGGATGCGCTCGGGCGTGTCGAGCGAGCCGGCCACGATCACCGGCGCGCCCGCCGCGCATACCTGCGCCATCAGCGCCGGCACATCGACGTCGGCGCGGTAGGCCAGCAGGTCCAGCCCATGCACGCCGGGCAGGCCGGCCAGTTGCGCGGCGCTGCGCGCGATCTCCTCGCGCGTGCCGCCGAGGATGCTGGGATGCCCATGGACCCGGCCGGGAAACGGGTAATAGCGGATGGGCGAGCCGGCCAGCAGCGGCAGCGCGTCGGCCGCGTGCGTGCCGCCCAGCAGACAGTCGACCTCCAGTTCGCGCGCGGCGCGCACCGACGCCAACTCGCTGTCCCGGTCCTGCGACACCACTTCCAGGTAGCTGCGCGCGCCCGCCGCGCGGATGGTGGCGTTGAGCCGCCGCAGGACCGCTGGCGGCTGGCCGATGTCCTTGAAACCGATATGGCGCACCCCGCACGCGAGCGCCGTGTCCAGGTGGGCGTCGGCGTCCGCCACGGTGCGGTCGTTGCGGGTCAGCATGAAGATGAAGTCGGCGGGCATGATGTCCAGGATGATAGGAGGTTCAAAGGGATGCCGCATGGGCGGCGAGCCGGAAGGCGTGGTCGATGGCGATCCGCAGGCTGGCGGGATCGGCGATGCCCTGCCCGGCGATGTCGAACGCGGTGCCGTGATCGGGGCTGGTGCGCACGAACGGCAGCCCCAGGGTGATGTTCACGCCCTGCTCCAGGCCCAGGTACTTCACCGGGATCAGGCCCTGGTCGTGGTACTGCGCCACCACCACGTCGAAGCGTCCCTGCCGCGCCTGCATGAAGACCGTGTCGCCGGGCCACGGGCCGCTGGCGTCGATGCCCTCGCGGCGCGCGGCCTCGATCGCCGGCCGGATGATGCGCTGTTCCTCGTCGCCGAACAGGCCGCCCTCGCCGGCATGCGGATTCAGGCCGGCCACCGCCACGCGCGGCGCCGGCGCGCCGCGCGCGCGGCCGCCCTGGTGGGCCAGCCGGATCGCCGACAACTGCGCCTCGAAGTCGGCGCGCTCGATGGCCTGGCGCAGCGAACAATGAATGGTGACCAGCACCGTGGCGATGGCGTCGTTGGCCAGCATCATCGCCACGCGCCGCGCGCCGCCGCGCTCGGCCAGGATCTCGGTATGGCCGGGATACGGCACGCCGGCCGCGGCCAGCGCTTCCTTGTGGATCGGCGCGGTGACCAGCCCGGCCACCCGCCCCTGGCGCGCCAGGTCGATGGCCAGGCAGATCGCCTGGTACGCCGCACGGCCACAGGCCGCGTCGACCCGGCCGAACGGCGGCGGCAGCGGCAGCGCGGACGACGGCACCAGGCAGACGCGGTCCGGCCGCAGCTCGGCGTCGGCCACGTCGGCCACCACCCGCAGCCGTTCGGCCGCGCCCAGCGGCGCCAGCGCGCGCGCCATGACGGCGGGATCGCCCACCGCCACGCAGCGCTCGGCGTAACCCGGCAACAGCAGCGTCTTGGCGACGATCTCCGGCCCGATGCCGGCGGGGTCGCCCAGGGTGATGGCCAGGGGCAAGGCGGGCGCGGGCAGGTCGGCGACCGCGCGCGAAGGATTCATCGGCACAGCAGTCTCCAGGCGGCGTCGCGCAAGGCCTCCGGGCCGCCGAAGCCGCCCGCTTTCATGGCGATCGCCAGTTGCCGACCCGCGCACGCGGCCGTCCCGGCGGGAAAGCCGGGCGCCAGTTCGCAGGTCAAGGTAAATGTGTCGATGGCCAGCGCGTCGAGCAGCGCCGCCAGGGTGTCGCCGCCGGTCGCGATCAGGCCGTCGAAGCGGTGCCGCGCCAGCGCCAGCGTCGCCTGCCGCGCCAGCGCCGCCAGCACCGCGGCCGGATCGGCCTGGGGCGAGCCGGGCGCCATCAGGCAGACCAGCCCGGCGTCCGCGGCGATCTCGTCGGCACGATGCGCCACCTGCGCGCCAGCGGCCCGCAGGGTCTCGCCTTGCGCCCGGCTGGCCGGGTTGGCGCTGCCGATCACCACCAGCACCCGGCACGCGCGCGGCGGCCGCGCCGGACCGGCGACCGCCTCGCCGCAGCGCGCCGCCAGCGCCCGGGCCATGCCGGGAGAGCCGGCCCACAGGCAGGACCCGTGCGTCCACAATTGCGCGACCCGTTCGTCCAGCGCCGCCTGCGTGGTGGCGTCCAGCACCAGCGTCCGGGCTTGCCGCGCGGCATCGCGCAATTGCGCCGCGTCCGCGTCCTCGGGCACCACCCGGGCCGGCCCGATGGCCGGATCGATCAGGTCGAGCAGGCGCGCGGTGCGCGCCGGATGTACCGGATCGGCGGCATAGACACTGGCGTCGACCCGCTCGCCGTGCACGTACTGGATCCCGCCGCGCGTCACCCGCCCAGCCGCGGGAAAGGCCGGCGCCACCACCAGCAGGCGCCGGCCGCTGGCGCGCAGGGCCGTGGCCAGCTCCGCCCGGACGTGGCCGCGCAGCGTCGAATCCAGGGTCTTGTAGAGAACGCCGCGCCCGGCCAACCCGGCGGCGGCCCGCTCCACCGCGTCCACGGCGCCGGCTTCGGCCTGCCCGCGGCTGCCGGTGTCGACCGACAACACGCGCTCCCCGGCTGGCGCGGCGGCGCCCCGATGCACCCGCGCCGAACCGGCCCAGGGCAGGAACGGGCCGGCGCCATCGGCGGCGCTGGTCAGGTCGTCGGCAATGATGCCGACTTGTCGGGATAACGATTCCGGTGTGTCCATACCGGTGATTAAAATGCAGATCACCCACCAGGAAAATCCATCATTTCTGACGTTTATTCGTGATCTATCATCACCAATGCCCGCTACCCGCCGCCCCTCGTTGAACGACCTGCGCGCCTTCGAGGCGGTGGCGCGCCTGGGTTCCGTGCGCGCCGCCGCCGACGAACTGTCGCTGACCCATGGGGCGGTCAGCCGCCGCGTGACAAAGCTGGCCGACGACTTGGGCCTGACGCTGGTGGAACCGGCCGGACGCGGTCTGCGCATCACCGACGGCGGCCGCTTGCTGGCCTCGTCCATGGGCCGGGCGCTGGCGTTGATCCACGACGCCATCGACACCTTGCAGGCGCGCGACGCGCAGCGCCCCGTGGTGCTGTCGTGTGAACGGTCGATCGCCATGCGCTGGCTGATTCCGCGCCTGTCGCGGTTCCAGGACCGGCACCCGGACATCGAGCTGCATCTGTCGGTCGGCGGCGGGCCGCTGGACTTCGCCCGCGACCAGGTCACGCTGGCGCTGCGGCGGCTGGATTTTCCGGTGCATCCCGACTGGATCGTCACCCCGCTGATGGCGGAGCGCATGGGGCCGGTGATGGCCCCGTCGCTGCTGCCCGCGTTCGAGGCCGGCGACTACGTGGCGCTGTCTTCGCGCACCCGGCCGCGCGCCTGGGACGACTGGCTGCGCCAGGCGGGGCTTCCCGCCCCTCGCGCCACGCGCAGCCTGGATCATCATTTCCTGATGGTGGAAGCGGCCGCCGCCGGCCTGGGCGTGGCGCTCAGTCCGCGCCTGCTGGCGCTGGACGACCTGCGCAGCGGACGCCTGGTCGCGCCGGCCGGATTCGCCCCGGATGGCTCGCACTACGGATTGATCGAGTCGCGCGGCGCCCCGGCGGGCGCCGCGCCGGCGCTGGCGGCGTTGAAGCAGTGGCTGGCCGAAGCGGCGGCCGAGGCCTGAAAAAAAGGACGTTTGCCGGCGCCGTTATTGCGGCACGGCGGCGTCCTTGTCGAGCCGCTTGATGAACACCAGCAATTCCTTTTCGACCTGTTTGTCGCCGCGCGCCTGCGCAGCCTTCAGGCCCGACTCCCAGGCGGCGCGGGCGCCGGCCTTGTCGCCGCGGCCGAGGCAGGCCTTGCCCAGCCATTTCCAGGCCACCGAGTAGGCCGGATCGAACACCAGCGAGGCGCGCAGGTGCGTCTCGGCGTCGCCGTAGCACTCCTGCTCGGCGTAGGCCTTGCCCAGCGAGAATCGCAACAACATGTTGTCGGTGCCCTTGGCCAACATGGTTTCCAGACGATCGATCATTTCCCGCATGGCCGCCCTCCTTTGCGCCGCTTGCGCTGACTGCGATGGCACATGATAGGCCGCTGCCGCCGCGTCGGCCGCAATGGCCCCGCGCCGCGCAGGGAAAGCGGCGGCGCATGGCACAAGCATCGGTTTCCTTGCGTTTCAAGCGGCGTCGCGACGGGAATCGCGGTGCGACTATCCTGTCACACGCTCAGGGCCTGCCGCGTCCCCCGCCGCCGGCCGGCCCTGACCGCCTGCTGACGGCAGGCCGCAACCGTCAACCCGCAAGGTGCCCGCTTCATGCCGAACATGCGCCTCTTCCTGCGCCGCCTGGCGCCCCGGCTGCCGCCGCTGGCGGCCCTGGCGCTCGCCGCGCCCCTGCTGGCCGCGCCCCCCGGCACGGCCCCGCCGCCCGCCGCGCCCAAGCCCGCCGCCACCGGCCACGAAGCCGAAGCCCGGGCGCTCGACGCCGCGCTGGTCAACCGCATCACCTGGGGCGCGACCCCGGCCGAATTGGCGCGCATGCGCGCAATGGGCCCGCAGCGCTACCTGCAGGCGCAACTGCACCCCGATCCGAAGGCGCCCCTGCCCGCCGCGGTGCAACAGCGCATCGACGCGCTGTCGATCTCGCGCCAGAGCGCCGAGGACGCGCACGCCGAGCAGCGCCGCCTGCGCCAGGACGCCAAGGATGCCGGCCCCGATCCGAAGCAGCAGGCCCAGCGCGACGCCCGCGCCATCTCGCGCCAGCGCGCCGACGACACCGCCAGCCGCGCGTTCTACCGCGCGCTGTACTCGCCCAACCAGTTGCAGGAACAGATGACCTGGTTCTGGATGAACCACTTCAACGTCTACGCGGCCAAGAACGACATCGGCACCTACATCGACCAGTACGAGGAACGCGCCATCCGTCCGCACGCGCTTGGCAAGTTCCGCGACCTGCTGGCGGCCACACTGCGTTCGCCGGCGATGCTGGCGTACCTGGACAACACCCAGAACGCCGCCGGACACATCAATGAAAACTACGCGCGCGAACTGATGGAGCTGCACACGCTGGGCGTCAAGGGCGGCTACACGCAGGCCGACGTGCAGGAACTGGCGCGCATCCTCACCGGCCTGGGCATCCACAACCAGGACGGGCCGCCCAAGGTCCGGCCGGCGCTGCGCGACCAGGTGGTGCTGGACGGCCTGTTCGTGTTCAACCCGGCGCGCCACGATTACGGCGACAAGCGCTTCCTGGGGCACACCATCCGCGGCGCCGGCCTGGCCGAGGTCGACGAGGCCGTGGACCTGCTGACGCGCCATCCCGCCACCGCGCGCTTCATCAGCGCCAAGCTGGCCGCCTACTTCATGGGCGACGCGCCGCCGGCCTCCGTGATCGACAAGATGGCCAAGACCTTCCAGGCCAGCGACGGCGACATCGCCGCCACCTTGCAGACGCTGTATGGCTCGCCGGAATTCACGCAGTCGCTCAAGACGGGCGTGTTCAAGGACCCGGTGCATTACGTCTACTCGGCCCTGCGCCTGACCTATGCCGACCTGCCGCCCATCGTCAACCCGCGGCCGGGCCTGGCCATGCTGCGGCAACCGGGTCAGCCGTTGAACCAGCGCCTGACGCCCGACGGCTACCCGCAGGCGCAGTCGGACTGGGCCGGCTCCGGCCAGATGACCGCGCGCTTCGAAGTGGCGCGCGCCATCGCCGCCGCGCCGCAGGCCTTCTATCGCGAAGGCGACGACAAGGGGCCGGTGGAACTGCCGCGCCTGCCCGAGCTGTTGCGCGAGAACGCCGGCGACGGCCTGTTCGCGCGCCTGTCGCCCGCCACCCGCGACGCCATCGCCCAGGCGCAGAACCCCAGGGACGCCAACACCTATCTGCTGGCCTCGCCCGAATTCATGCGGCGCTGAGGCGCCGCGGGAGAAACCCATCATGGACCGCCGCCGCATCCTGCAACTCCTGGCCTCGGCGCCGCTCGTCTTCGGCGCCAACCGCTTGTACGCCGCGCCGGCCGCCGCCGGCAACAAGCTGCTGGTCGTCTTCATGCGCGGCGCCTACGACGCCGCCAGCCTGCTGGTGCCGGCCGGCAGCGACTTCTATTACGAGTCGCGCCCGAGCATCGCCATTGCCAGGCCCGGCAGCGGCGCCGGCGCCGCGCTGCCCCTGGCCGACGGCTGGGCCCTGCACCCGGCGCTGGCCGACAGCCTGATGCCGTTCTACCAGAAGCGCCAGCTGGCCTTCGTGCCGTTCGCCGGCACCGACGACACCAGCCGCAGCCACTTCGAGACCCAGAACCGCATCGAACTCGGCCAAGGCGCGGCCCGCGACACGAATGGCGACTTCCGCTCGGGCTTCCTGAACCGCCTGGCCGCGACGCTTGGCGGCAAGGACGAACAGGCGGCGGCCTTCACCTCCGAAGTGCCGCAGATCTTCCGCGGCGCCGAGCGCGTGCCCAACATCGACCTGGGCGGCGCGGCCCGCAAGTCGCGCCTGTCCGAGGCCGACAACCGCGCCATCGCCGCCATGTACCAGCACACCGACCTGGGCGCCTCGGTCGCCGAGGGTCAGCGCATCATGGGCGCCACGCGCGCCGAACTCGACGCCGAGATGGAGGCCGCCAGCGGCAACGCCGTATCGGCCGACAGGCTGGAACAGGAAGCGCGCCGTATCGGCCGCTTCATGCGCGACCGCTACAACCTCGGCTTCGTCGACGTCGGCGGCTGGGATACGCACGTCGGCCAGGGCGGCGCCAGCGGCTTGTTGGCCAACCGGCTCGGCCAGCTGGGGCGGGCGCTGGCCGGCTACGCCGATGCCATGGGCCCGGCCTGGCAGCAAACCACGGTGGTGGTCATCAGCGAATTCGGCCGCACCTTCCGCGAGAACGGCAACAAGGGCACCGACCACGGCCACGGCACGGTCTACTGGGTGCTGGGCGGCCACGTGCGCGGCGGCCGCATTGCCGGCCGCCAGGTCGCGGTCAAGCGCGAGACCCTGTTCCAGGACCGCGACTATCCGGTGCTCAATGAATACCGCGCGTTATTCGCCGGCCTGTTCTCGCGCCTGTACGGCCTGAGTCCGGCGCGGCTGGCGCAGGTGTTCCCGGGCATCACGCCGCTGGACCTGAAACTGGCCTGAATCCAGACCAAGGGTATACCCGTATCGGCATCAGGGATTTGCGCCGGCGCGCGCGGGCCGCTGCTCTAAAATCCACGGTCCCTTCCCTGCCGCCGCGGCCCCCAGCGCCCGGTTTTCTCCCCGGTTTTCCATGCCCCTGCATCTCATCGCGCTGGCCGCCGCCGCCTTCGGCATCGGCACCAGCGAATTCGTCATCATGGGCCTGCTGCCCAACGTGGCCGCCGACCTGGATGTCAGCATCGACATCGCCGGCCTGCTCATCACGGGCTACGCCATGGGCGTGGTGATCGGCGCGCCCATCATGGCCATCATCACCGCGCGTCTGCCGCGCAAGGCCACGCTGATCGGCCTGGCCAGCACCTTCGTGCTGGGCAACCTGCTCTGTGCGCTCGCGCCCGGCTACGCCACCTTGATGGCGGCGCGCGTCTTCACCGCCTTCTGCCACGGCGCCTTTTTCGGCATCGGCGCGGTGGTGGCGGCCGACCTGGTGCCGCGCCACCAGCGCTCCAGCGCCATCGCGCTGATGTTCACCGGCCTGACGCTGGCCAACGTGCTGGGCGTGCCGCTGGGCACCGCGCTGGGCCAGGTGGCGGGCTGGCGCTCGACCTTCTGGGTGGTCAGCGGCATCGGGCTGGTCGCGGTGGCGGCGCTGGCGGCGTGGCTGCCCGGCCGCATCCCGATGCAGCCCGGCAACATCCTGCGTGAATTCCGCGTGCTGCGCGACGTGCGCGTGCTGTGGCCGCTGGTCGCCAGCGTGCTGGCCTCGGCCGCGCTGTTCTGCGTGCTGACCTACATCGCGCCGATCCTGCGCGACATCACCGGCGTGTCAGAACGCGGCGTGACCGGCGTGCTGCTGCTGTTCGGCGTGGCGCTCACGGTGGGCAGCACGCTCGGCGGCAAGCTGGGCGACCGCAACCTGGAAGTGTCGCTGCGCCGCATCTTCCTGGGCCTGCTGCTGGTGTTCCTGGCGCTCAGCCAGGCCATCCACGCGCTGGCGCCGATGCTGGTGATGACCTTCATCTGGGGCACGCTCGGCTTCGCCGTGGTGCCGCTGCTGCAGACCCTGATCGTCGACCAGGCGGCCGAGGCCCCCAACCTGGCCTCGACCCTGAACCAGGGCGCCTTCAACCTGGGCAACGCCGGCGGCGCCTGGCTCGGCAGCCTCGCGCTGGGCCACGGCCTGCCGCTGACCGACCTGCCGTGGATGTCGGCGGCCATCACCGCGGCGGTGTTGCTGCTGACCCTGTGGGGCACGCGCTACTATGGGCGCCACGCCGGGATGGCGCGGCCGCCGCAAACCGGCGCGCTGGCCTCGTCCCGTTCCGACGCCTGACCCAAGGAGCCCGCATGAGCACGATCTACGATTTCTCGGCCCGCGACATCCACGGCGCCGACCAGCCGCTGGCCGCCTACCGCGGCCGGGTGCTGCTGGTGGTGAACGTGGCCTCGAAATGCGGCTTCACGCCGCAATATTCGGGCCTGGAAGAGCTGTACCGCGCCCTGCGCGACGACGGCCTGACGGTGCTGGGCTTCCCGTGCGACCAGTTCGGCCGCCAGGAGCCGGGCAACGAGGCCGAGATCCTCGACTTCTGCACCACGCAGTACGACATCACCTTCCCGCTGTTCGCCAAGATCGACGTCAACGGCGCCAACGCCGACCCGCTGTACCGCTGGCTCAAGGGCGAAAAGCCCGGCGTCTTCGGCACCGAGGGCATCAAGTGGAACTTCACCAAGTTCCTGGTGGGCCGCGACGGCCAGGTGATCAAGCGCTACGCCCCCACCGACACGCCGGCCGGGCTGAAGGACGACATCGTCCGCGCGTTGGCCGCGCCGGCCGCCTGACGGCCGCCAGGCCGGGCAGCCGCCGCCAGCCGCGCCCGGGTCCTGGCGCCGCCGCAGGACGTGCCGCGCTGGCCCTCGCGCCGGCGACGCGCCCGATTCCGCCGCGCCCGTTCAACGCAACGGCGGCAGCCGGCGGCGCACGGTGTGCGCCTTGACGATAGCGGTGTTGGTCTCGGCGAACTCGGTCACGCGTTCCAGGATGCCGTCCAGATGCGTGATCGAACGCAGCACCACCCGCGCGATGAAGCAGTCATCGCCCGTGACCTTGTCGCATCCGACGAATTCCGGAATTTCCTGGATCAGCCCCTCAACCCGCCGCAACTGTCCGGGCAGCGGCCGGATGCGCACGATGGCCTCCAGCGTGTAGCCCAGCGCCACCGGATCGACGTCCAGCGTGTAGGCGCGGATCACCCCCGATTCCTCCAGCCGCCGCAGGCGGTCGGCCACGCTCGGCGCGGACATCCCGACCTGGCGCGCCAGGTCGGCGGTGGTGGTGCGCGCATTGGCCGTCAGCATCTCCACCAGGCGGCGGTCGATGCCGTCCAGGACTGGATTTTCATTCTTTAGGTCATTCTGCATAAATTCCACCCGAACGAAGGTTCAAACACAAAACTGCCGCAGCAACATCATATAACCGGCCCGATCGGCCTGGGATAATTTCTCCATCGAATCACGGACCGCATGGTCCCCTGGAGCCTTCCATGTCCCCCTCATCCGATCGCGTTGGCCTGGCCCAGATGGCCGCCGCCATGACCCTGTCCGGCACCCTGGGCGTGTTCGTCCTGGAATCCGGCCAGAGCGCCTGGAACGTGGTGTTCTTCCGCTGCGTCTTCGGCGCCCTGTCGCTGTTCCTGTATTGCTGGGCGCGCGGCCTGCTCAAGCCCGGCCTGTTCACGGCCCGCACCCTGGCGCTGGCCCTGGCCGCGGGCGCCGCGCTGGTGCTGAACTGGGTGCTGCTGTTCTCGGCCTACCGGCTGGCGTCGATCTCGCTGGCCACCGCCGTCTACAACGTGCAGCCCTTCTTCCTGATCGGCCTGGGCGCGCTGTTCCTGGGCGAACGGCCCACGCGCGGCAAGCTGGCCTGGTCGGTGATCGCCTTCGCCGGCCTGCTGCTGGTGCTCAAGCTCACCGACCACAGCGGCGGCGACGCCTATCTGTCGGGCCTGCTGCTGGGGCTGGGCGCGGCGGCGCTCTACGGCGTCACCGCCGTCATCGTCAAGCGCCTGAAGGGCATCCCGCCGCAGGTGCTGGCGCTGGTGCAGGTGACGCTGGGCGCGGTGATGCTGCTGCCGATGGCCGACTTCCAGGCACTGCCCGCGGCCCCGCTGCAATGGGGCTACCTGGTGGCGCTGGGCCTGATCCACACCTGCCTGATGTACATCCTGATGTATTCGGCGATCCAGAAGCTGCCGACCACCTCGACCGCCGCGCTCAGCTTCATCTATCCGGCCGTGGCGATCCTGCTGGACCTGGTGGTGTACGGCCACCGCATGGACGCCACCCAGGTGCTGGGCGTGGCCATGATCTTCCTGGCGGCCGCCGGCGTCAGCCTGAACTGGCAGTGGCGCCTGCGCGGCGGCGCCCGGCCCGGCGCGGCCTGAACGGGGCCGGGCGCCAAACCCGCACCGCGCCCCCGGGTATTCGGCCGCCCGCCCGGGGCGCCGCTATCATGGACCTTCCGATCCGCCGGCAGTGGCCGGCGGCGCCAAGACGCTGAGGAATCCCCATGATCGATCTCTATTACTGGACCACCCCGAACGGCCACAAGATCACGATTTTCCTGGAAGAAGCCGGACTGCCTTACGAGATCCACCCGGTCAACATCAGCAAGGGCGACCAGTTCAAGCCCGAATTCCTGGCCATCGCGCCCAACAACCGCATTCCGGCCATCGTCGACCAGCAGCCCGCCGACGGCGGCGCGCCGCTGTCGCTGTTCGAGTCCGGCGCGATCCTGCAGTACCTGGCCGAAAAGACCGGCCGCTTCCTGCCCGCCGACCTGCGCGGCCGCGCCGAGGTCTCGCAATGGCTGTTCTGGCAGATGGGCGGCCTGGGCCCCATGGCCGGCCAGAACCACCACTTCTCGGGTTACGCGCCCGAGCGCATCCCCTACGCCATCGAGCGCTACGTCAAGGAAACCAACCGCCTCTACGGCGTGCTGAACAAGCGCCTGGCCGACCGCGAGTTCGTCGCCGGCGACTACTCCATCGCCGACATGGCGGCCTACCCCTGGATCGTGCCGCACGCCAAGCAAGGCCAGGACCTGAACGATTTCCCGCACCTGAAGCGCTGGTTCGACGCCATCGCCGCGCGTCCGGCCGTGCAGCGCGCCTACGCGCTGGCCGACAAGGTCAACACCGCGCCGTCGGTCAGCGACGACGAGTCGCGCCGCATCCTGTTCGGCCAGACCGCCCAGAACGTGCGCTGAGCGAGGCCGCCATGACCGATTCCCCGCTACGGTTCCGCCGCGCGCGCGCGGGCGACCTGCCCGCCATCGTCGCCATGCTGGCCGACGACGAACTCGGCGCCAGGCGCGAAGACCCCTCGGTTCCGCTCAACCCCCGCTACACTGCGGCTTTTGCCGCCATCGAGCAGGACCCGAACCAGTTCTTCGCGGTGGTCGAGCGCGACGCGCGCCTGATCGGCTGTTTGCAGTTATCGTTCATACCCGGCCTGTCGCGGCTGGGCCAATGGCGCGGACAGATCGAGAGCGTGCGCATCGCCTCGTCGGCGCGCGGCCAGGGCCTGGGACGCGCCATGTTCGAGTGGGCCATCGAGCAGTGCCGCGCGCAGGGATGCGCCATGGTGCAGCTGACCACCGACCGCGCCCGGCCCGACGCCCGCCGCTTCTACGAAAGCCTGGGCTTCGTGGCCAGCCATGACGGCATGAAACTGAGCCTGTAGCGCCGCCCCCGGCGCCAGGCCTGATACACAAAGGAGCGCCCATGCACGGCGAATACAAAGTCCCCGGCGGCAAGCTGGTGGTCGCGGACCTGGAAGTCCGCGACGGCCGCCTGGCCGATGTCCGCATCAGCGGTGATTTCTTCCTCGAACCGCCCGAGGCGCTGGAAGCCATCAACCGCGGCCTGAACGGCCTGCCCGCCGACGCCGGCGAACTGGAACTGGCGCTGGCCGTGCAGTCGGCGCTGCCGCCCGACACCGAAATGTTCGGCTTCTCGGCCGAGGCCGTGGCGGTGGTGCTGCGGAGGGCGCTGGCATGACCCGCACCGACTGGAACGACTACGACTGGCAACTGATCCACGAAGCGCCGCAACGCCCCGCGCTGCACATGGCGCTGGACGCCGTCATCACCGACGAAGTCGGCGCCGGCACCCGCCCGCCCACGCTGCGCATCTGGGAATGGTCGGCGCCCGCGGTCGTGATCGGCCGCTTCCAATCGCTCAAGAACGAAGTCGACCCCGAGGGCGCCCGGCGCCACGGCATCGAGGTCGTGCGCCGCGTCAGCGGCGGCGGCGCCATGTTCATCGAGCCCGGCAACAGCATCACCTATTCGCTGAGCGCGCCGCAGGCGCTGGTGCACGGCATGAGCTTCCAGGAAAGCTATGCCTTCCTGGACGCCTGGGTGCTGCAGGCGCTGCAGGGCCTGGGCATCAAGGCCTGGTACCAGCCGCTCAACGACATCGCCTCGGACATCGGCAAGATCGGCGGCGCCGCCCAGGCGCGCCGCGCAGGGGCAGTGCTGCACCACGTCACTATGTCCTACGACATCGACGCCGATAAAATGGTGGAAGTCTTGCGCATCGGGCGCGAGAAACTGTCGGACAAGGGCACCACCAGCGCCAAGAAGCGCGTGGACCCGCTGCGCACCCAGACCGGGCTGGCGCGCGAGGTCATCATCCAGCGCATGGTGGACACCTTCGCCAGCCTGCACCGGCTGACGCCGGGCCAAGTGGGCGCGGCCACGCTGGCCCAGGCAGAGGCCCAGGCCGCCGAAAAGTTCTCCACGCCCGAATGGACCGCGGTCGTTCCCTGAGGCGCCACGGGTTTGAGTCGGACGGTCGCGCCCGCGGGCGCGGCCGGGTTTTCTGGAGGTAGTTCAATGCGTCTTCCCCGCAAGCCGCGCGGCCTGTCCGCCGCGGGTTTGGGAGCCGTCCTGCTGGCCCTGGCCGGCTGCGGCAGTTCGCCCCCCGCCAACATCACCCTGGACTCGCCGACGGCGGCCGCCAGCACGGCCACGCCCGAGAAGATCGGCGACCTGGCCACCGAGCGCATCAAGTGGGCGTCCAACAAGCCCGATTGCAAGGGCGACTGCCCGCGCATCGAGATCGACAGCGTGGCCTTTCCCGGCATCCCCAAATTGAGCGCGCTGGTCGACCACGTACTGGCCTACATGACCGGCACCGACGCCAATCGCCGCGGCCCGTACGAGACGCTGTCGGAATACACGCAATATTTCTGGTCCACCGCGCGGCCGCGCGACGCCACCTACTTCAAGGCCAGCGTCAAGGACACCGTGGGCGACATCGTCTCGATCGAGCTGCACACCGAGCAGTTCCTGACCGGCGCCGCGCACGGCATTCCCGCCACCCAGTACCTGAACTGGGAACGCAGCCGCGGCCGCGTCATGGCGCTGGACGAAGCGCTGATTCCCGGGCGCCGCGCCGAATACGTCGCCGCGTTGCGGCAGGCCCACGCCAAGTGGCTGGCCGGCAACAGCGACGCCAAGCGCGACCCGGCGGCCTATAACAAGATGTGGCCGTTCCAGGAAAGCGACAACTTCGCGCTCACGCGCGACGGCATCGTGGTCAAGTACGACGCCTACTCGATCGCCCCCTACTCGCATGGCGAACCGGAACTGAGCATTCCGTACTCGGACCTGCGCGGCATCCTCAAGCCGGAACTGCTGCCCAAGTCGTGAGGACCCGCGCGTTCCGGCCGGCGGCGCCGGTGGCCGCCATACCGCCGTAAGCGACGCGCCCCGCCCACTCCGCGGCCCAAAATGGAAACCGCCCCTGTCGGGGCGGTTTTCCTGTCTTCCTCTGGCTCCTCCGCGCGCCGGGCCTGGCCCGGCGCCAGAAGGACTTACGGGTACAGGCCGCGCACCTGGCGGGCCTGCAGGATGCGCGTGCAAGCCACGATGAAGGCGGCGGTGCGCAGCGTCACCTTGTGCTCCCTGGCCACCTGCGCGATCGAGGCGTAGGCCTCGCGCATGATGCGTTCCAGACGCTGGTTGATTTCGTCCTCGCTCCAGAAGAAGCTGGAGAAGTCCTGCACCCATTCGAAGTACGACACCGTCACGCCGCCGGCGTTGGCCAGCACGTCCGGCACCACGTACACGCCGTTCTCGGCCAGGATGTCGTCCGCTTCCGGCGTGGTCGGGCCGTTGGCGCCTTCCACCACGATCTTGGCGCGCACCTTGGCGGCGTTGTCGGCGGTGATCTGGCTTTCCAGGGCCGCCGGGATCAGGAATTCGGTTTCGAGCGTCCAGAACTCGTTCTTGTCCAGGGCCTGGCCGCCGGAGAAGCCGCCCACGCCGCCATGCTGCGACACGTGCGACAGCAGCTTGTGGACGTCCAGGCCGGCGGCGTTGTGCACCGTGCCGGTGTGGTCCTGCGCCGCGATGACCTTGGCGCCGGCTTCATGGAACAGGCGGGCGGCGGTGCCGCCCACGTTGCCGAAGCCCTGCACCACCACGCGCGCCTTGGACACGTCGATGCCCAGGTCGCGCGCGGCTTCGCAACCGACCACGAACACGCCGCGGCCGGTGGCCTCGACGCGGCCCAGGCTGCCGCCCAGCGCGATCGGCTTGCCGGTCACGACGCCGGTGGCGGTCGAGCCTTCGTTCATGGAGTACGTGTCCATCATCCAGGCCATGGTCTGGGCGTTGGTGTTCACGTCAGGGGCGGGAATGTCCTTGGACGGGCCGATGATGACGCCGATTTCCGAGGTGTAGCGGCGCGTCATGCGCTCGAGTTCGGATTGCGACAGCTTGCGCGGGTCGACGCGGATGCCGCCCTTGGCGCCACCGTACGGCAGGTTGACCGCGGCGTTCTTGACCGACATCCAGGCGGCCAGCGCCATCACTTCCGACAGGGTCACGTCCTGGTGGAAACGCACGCCGCCCTTGCCCGGGCCGCGCGAGGTGTTGTGCTGCACGCGGTAGCCCTCGAAGTGGGCCACGCTGCCATTGTCCAGCTCGATCGGCACGTCGACGATCAGCGAGCGCTTCGGGCGCTTCAGGGTCTCGACCCAGCGCGCCAGCGAACCGAGGTACGGGGTGACCCGGTCGACTTGTTGCAGGTAATTACCCCAGGGGCCGAGATCGTCGGCATTCAGATAAGACGGCAAGGCATGGGTGGGAGTTTGAGACATGGACATGCTCTCCTGACAAAGTTGCGCCATTTTATCCATATCCTTATTATGTCCCCATATTTTATGAAAAAATATTAATTGGGGACATAACACGGAAACGGAGACCGCGAGCGTTGCCGAGCCTGCCGAAACGCTGCGCCTATCCTAGCCCCGCGCGCCAGCAGCGTCCAGCCCGCACGGCCCGGCCGACATCCACCGGGGGACCACCAGGCCGGGCAACTTTCCGCCGCGTGACTTGCGACACGCCCTGGCCCCGCCCGTCCCCTTCCCGCGCCGCCGCTCCATCGCATCCGTGTGTCAGCCGCCGCCGGAACGCTGTCGCACCTTGCTTGAAACCGTCATCCACTTGACCCAGAATCAACCGGCCCCGGTTTCAGCGGTACCCGGCACCGGCGGCGTTCCAAAGCTTGTCATCCCGCGTTGCCGGCGGGCGACCCCCGCTTGCATCACTGCACTCATGAAAATCAACCATAGAGGTGCGCATGTCGGATTTTTCCCTGATTGACAGCAATGACCCGCGTTACGCGACCCTGCAAAAGGGTTTCAACCTGCGCTTCCCCACCACGGGCCAGGGCGCCAACGCCATCTACGTCTGCAAGACCCCGCAGGACGTGCTGGACGCGGCCAACGCCGCGCTGGCCCAGGGCTGCCGCATCACGGTGCGCAGCGGCGGCCACTGCTACGAAGGGTTCGTCGCCAACAAACTGCCCGGGGACCACGGCCAGCCGCTGGCCATCATCGACCTGAGCCTGATGACCGGCCTGCGCTACCGCGAGGCTGGCGACATCCCCTCGCCCTGGAACCCCGCCGCGCGCTACCGCTTCGCGGCCGCGTCCGGCAACCAGAACTGGGACGGCTACCTGGACCTGTACAAGACCGCCAACCGCACCCTGCCCGGCGGCTCGTGCTATTCGGTCGGCTCGGGCGGGCACATCGTCGGCGGCGGCTACGGCCTGCTATCGCGCCTGCACGGGTTGACGGTGGACTGGCTCTCGGGCGTGGACATCCTGGTGCCGCAAGGCCCGGGCGCGCGCAAGCTGGTCGCCAAGCACGTCAACCTGCACAGCACCGGCGCCGACCGCGACCTGTTCATCGCCTGCCGCGGCGGCGGCGGCGGCAACTACGGCATCATCCTGACCTACTACTACGCCGACCTGCCCGCCGCGCCCCAGGAAGCCTACTGGCTGTCGCTGTCCTACCCCTGGGCCAGCTTCGGCGCCGGCGCCACGGGCCGCGCCAACTTCGCGCGCTTCATGCGCGCCTACTGGCAGTGGTTCGCCGACCACGACGCCGACTGGAACAGCCCCGACCCGGCCAAGGCCAACGGCGGCCTGTTCACGTTGCTGAAGGTGCAGCACCGCTCGACCGGCGACGTGGTGCTGAGCATCCAGTACACCGGCAAGGACGGCAAGGTCGGCGGCGCGCGCGACCAGCCGTTCCTGGACTTCGTCGCCACCATGAACGCGGCGGCCAGCGCCGCGCCCGCCGTCAACCTGTCCACCCATTGGTACGGCCCGTCGCACCGCGTGGTCCATCCGGCGCCGCGGATGCTGGCCCATGCGGTCAACGATGCGCAGAAGATGGACTGGCTGTGGCTGACGCAGAGCATCAACGGCTCGGGCAGCAACCAGCGCGGCAAGTACAAGTCCGCCTATCACAAGGCCAATTTCAGCGACGTCGAGATCATGGCCCTGTGGGAATACCTGAACGGCTCGGACGACCCGCGCCTGAATCAGGCGCTGGTGCAGATCGACTCGTACGGCGGCCGCATCAACCGCAACGACGAGACGACCAACCCGACCAGCGTATGCCAGCGCTCGTCGCTGCTGAAGTCGCAGTTCCAGGTGTACTGGACCGATCCGGCCCAGGACGCCTTCCACATCAAGTGGATCGCCGACCTGTACGACGAGTACTTCGCGCAGTACGGCGGCAAGCCCAGCAACCAGCCGGGCTCGCCGTTCGAGGGGTGCTACATCAATTACCCCGACACCGACATGAAGTACACCGACGCCAGCCACAGCCACGTCGATCCGCAGTGGCTCGACCTGTACTACGGCAACAAGACCGCCGCGCTGATCGCCACCAAGCGCAGCGTCGATCCCGACAATCTCTTCCACCACGAGATGTCGATCCCGCTGGCCGCGCCGCAGGCGTGAAAAAGCCCGCCGCCATGCGCCGCGCGAGCGGCCATGACGGCGGGCGGGAAGTCCGCGGCGGATCTCGCGCCGCGGACCGTGTCAGGCGGACAGCAGTTGCCAGGCCAGGCGCGCCGCCGCGCGGGCGCCATGGCCGTCGATGTCGAAGCGCGGACTGTACTCGGCCATGTCGGCCAGGCGCAGCTTGCCGCTGGCCTTGACGCGCAGCACGATCTCCTCGATCACCGCCATCGGCACGCCATAGGGCGCCGGCGCCGACACGCCCGGCATCACCGCCGCCGGCAGCACGTCCAGGTCGATGGTCAGGTAGACGTGGCGGGCCCGCGCCAGCAAGGCGTCGACGTTCGCCAGGCGCGCCGCCAGGTGGCGTTCCTGCATGTCGCGGTCCTCGACCCACACCGCGCCCACTTCGGCCGCCCGCGCGTACAGCGCCGGCGTATTGGCCAGCCGCGACACGCCCAGGCAGGAGTATTGCAGCGCCAGCCCCTGTGCCTCGCAGTAATGCGCGATCTGGTCGAACGGCGTGCCGGAACTGCCCGGCCGGCCGGTGCGCAGATCGAAATGCGCGTCCAGGTTCAGCACCAGCACCGGGCCCTCATCGCCGCGGTCCGCCAGCCAGCGCGCCAGGCCCTGGAAGCTGCCCCAGGCGATCTCATGACCGCCGCCCAGCACCACCGGGCGGGCGCCCTGGCGCAACAGGTCGGCCACCGCCAGGCCCAGCCGCTCCTGCGCGTCTTCCAGCTGGTCGCCTTCGCAGGCCACGTCGCCCGCGTCCAGCAGGCGCGTCAGGCCATGCGCCGGCAGGCCGGCCATGTACTTGCGGATGCCGGCCGGGCCGGCGGCCGCGCCGACGCGGCCCTGGTTGCGAGCCACGCCCGCATCGCAGGCGAATCCCAGCAGCACCGGCTCGCCCGCCGCCGGCGCCTGGCCGGCGGCCGGCTCGACGATGTGCGCCAGGCGGCGCGTGTCGCCGCGCTCGGCGCTGTCGTCGCGCGCGGTCCACAGGCTCCGGTCGAGTTGCGCCGCCGTCATGCCGCCCCCTGCCCCGTGCTCAGCACGGCCTGCAGGAACTCGCGGGTGCGGGCCTCGCGCGGCTGGCTGAAGATGACCTCGGGCGCGCCCGATTCCAGGATCACGCCGCCGTCCATCACCGCCACCACGTCGGCCACGTCGCGGGCAAAGCCCATTTCGTGGGTCACGACCATCATGGTCATGCCTTCGCGCGCCAGCAGCTTCATGACCTGCAACACTTCGCCCACCAGCTCCGGGTCCAGCGCCGAGGTCGGTTCGTCGAACAGCATGACCTTGGGCTGCATCGCCAGCGCGCGGGCGATCGCCACGCGCTGCTTCTGGCCGCCCGACAGGCTGGCCGGCATGGCCGCCATCTTCTGCGCCAGGCCGACCTTGCGCAGCAGGTCCTCGGCCAGCGCGTTGGCCTCGTCGCGGCCCATGCCGCGCAGCGTGCGCGGCCCGACGGTGACGTTGTCCAGCACCGACAGGTGCGGGAACAGGTTGAAGCCCTGGAACACCATGCCGACCTGCATGCGCAGGCGGTTCAGCGCCGCCTCGGGCAACTGCTCGCCCTCGTTCTGCAGCATCTGGCCGCAGATCTCGACGGTGCCGCCCTGGGCCACTTCCAGCCCGTTGCAGCAACGCAGCAGCGTGCTCTTGCCCGAGCCGCTGGGGCCGATCACCACCACCACCTGCGACGGCAGCACATCGAAGTCGATGCCGCGCAGCACGGCGTGGTCGCCATAGGATTTCTGCAGGCCGCGGATGCGGATCATTTCTTTCGGATTCGCGGCGTTCATTGCACCATCCCCCCCGCGCGCAGGCGTTGCTCGATCCTGCGCAGTATCAACATGGCGGCCGTGGTCAGGACCAGATAGATCAGCGCCACCACCAGATAGGTTTCCAGCGAGCGGTACGACACGCTGATGATCTTCTGCCCTTCGTGCATCAGGTCATGGATGGTCAACAGCGACACCAGCGCCGAATTCTTGATCAGCGCGATGAACTCGTTGCCCAGCGGCGGGATCATGCGCACCACCGCCTGCGGCAGGATGATGATGCGCATGGCCTGGCCCGACGACATGCCCAGCGAACGGGCCGCCTCGGTCTGGCCTCGGTCGACCGACTGGATCGCGCCGCGCACGATTTCCGACACGTAGGCGCCGGAATACATGCCCAGGCCCAGCACGCCGCAGGCGAACGCCGGCAGCGTCACGCCGAACTGCGGCAGGCCGAAGAACCAGATGAACAACTGCACCAGCAGCGGCGTGCCGCGAAAGAACAGCAGGTAGACGCTGCACAGGTTGTAGATGATGCTGCGCTGCGGGTTGAGCCGGCCGACGCCGACCAGCAGGCCGATGACACAGCCCAGCAGCAAGGCGCCGGCGGTCACCTCGATGGTGACCACCGCGCCGCGCAGCAACGCGTCGAAATCGGCGAAGACGGGAGCAAAATCCAGGTTCATTTCGCGGGCGCCTCGAACCACTTGTTGACGATGGCCTGGTAGCTGCCATCGGCCTTGATCTTCCGCAGCGCCTCATTCAGGCCGCGGGTCAGTTCCGGCTTGTTCTTGGGCACGGCGATGCCGTAGTCCTCGGTGGTGACCTGGTCGGCCAGCACGGTCAGGTCGGTGGTGCTCTGGGCGAACAGCTTGGCGGCCGGCTTGCCGGTCACGGCGGCATCGGCGCGGCCGATCTGCACCAGGTTGAACATCTCCTGGTTCTTCTCGACCTCGACGCGCTGTACCGACGGATAGTGTTCCTTCAGGTAGTTGACCGACTTGGTGCCGACCTGCACCGACACCTTGCGGCCGTCCAGGTCCTTCAGGGTCTTGACCGGGCCGTCCTTCTTGGTCAGCACCACCAGGCCACCGGCGTAGTACGGGTCGGTGAAATCCACCACCTTGCTGCGCTCGGGCGTGATGTAGATGGCGGACACGGCGATGTCGGCGCGGCCGGCCTGCAGGGCGGGAATCAGGCCCTTGAAGTCGATGTCGATCCATTCGACCTTCTTGCCCATGGCGGCGGCCAGGGCCTCGACCAGTTCGATGTCAAAGCCGGTGCGCTTGCCGTCCTTGACGAACTCCATGGGCGGGAAGGTGGCGTCGGTCACGGCGCGGATGGTTTCCTGGGCGTGGGCGGTGCCCATGCTCCAGGCCAGGCCCAGGGTCAGGGCGGCGGTCAACAGGGTGCGGCGAGTGGTCATGGCAAATCCTGAAAGAAGAAGGTGGATGCGGATACGGCGATCGATGCGGCGTAACGGGTGATCTAGAGATGAGGCGGCAATGGCGGGGACAGCGAGGAATCCGGATAGGCGCGGGGTCAGTGCGCCTGCAACTTGCCCGAGATGCGGCGGGCGGCGGCGACGGTCAAGTCGATGAAGGCCTGGGGCCGCTGGGCCGCGCGGGTCGACGGCGCCATCAGGGTGATCGAGGCCACCGCCTGGTTGGCGCGCTGGAAGATCGGCACGCTCACGCCCCAGACGCCGGCATCGACCTCACTGTCGGTCACGGCATAACCCTGGGCACGGATGGCTTCCAGTTCGTCGGCCAGGCGCGCCGGGTCGACGCCCGATTCGCGCGCCAGCACGGCCAGCGCCGCCTGCTGGCGCGCCGCCGGCATGAAGGCCAGCAGCGATTTGGCGGAAGCGCCGCGCGCCAGCGGCAGGCCGCGCCCCTTGGTGAAGGAACAGCGCAACGGATGCTGGCTCTCGACCATGTCCAGGCACACGGCCTGGTCCTTGACCGCCACCAGCAAGCCGATGGTCTCGCCCGACGCGGCGGCCAGCGCCGCCATGTCCGGCTGCGCCTCATGGATCAGGAACGAAGACTGGTCGAAACCCCAGGCCAGTTGCACGCACAGCGGACCGGGGCCGTATTCACCCTCGTGTTCGGCGACGAAACCCCAGCGCTTGAGCAGCGCGACCTGGCGATACAGCGTGCTCTGGGCCAGGCCGGTCTTTTCCGCCAACGCGGCGATGCTCAGGGGACCGTCGTGCCGGGCCAGCGTGGCCAACACGTACAGCACGCGGTCCGCGCCCGCCCCTACCGACTGATCCATCAACAAGCACTCCAGGTTTGATGGCCGCAGATTATCAATTTATGGTTCTGAACGTTGAAATTTTTCCCATCCAATGAGAATTCACAGGGAAAACCCCGAACCCGCCGCCGGCAACGGCCAATAAAAAACCCGCCACGAGGCGGGTTTCGGGACAAGCCAGGCAGGAGCCTCAGGGCGTGGCAGGCTTGTCGTAGTTGTTCAGGCGCACGCCGGACACCCCGCCGACGCTGGACGAAGACTTGGGGCTGGCTTCCGGCGCCGGCGCCAGGGGCGGCGGCGCGGCGGGCGGCGGCGCGGCGG
>NZ_CADIJL010000032.1 GCF_902859695.1 Achromobacter ruhlandii | reverse complement strand
TAGCGCGCTGGGATACTTAACGCCGGAGCAGTTTGCTCAGGCGCATCGGCAACAACGGTTTTTAACCCTGGACTCTATGTCGGTGCCGTACTAAGTCTGGGGGCAGGTCAAGCGACCTGAGAACGGATCGAAAGGTCAGGAGTCTGCAGCGCGCGAAGCAAGGCCGGCCGAAATATCGCGGAGACGCAGCATGAAGGCAGGGTGGGCACGATCGGTGGGTCAGGAGCGGCCCAGGCCGCCCGCCGAATGGCTGGTACGCGCGGAAGCCGCCGGTGGTGTGTTGGCGCCGGCGCCTGAACTGCTGGAATGGACTGAACGAGTGATACTCGCCGTGGGCGGGCCGCTTCACAATCCAGACCATGCCCATCTGGTTGACTCCGACCTGGCGTTCCTCTGGGCGTCGTCAGGCTTTCAGAAGGCCGGGCGCGTCGTGCTCGGCCAGGCCGAACAGGTCATGTTTCGCGCCAGCGGCTGGCAGAAGGTGCGCCAGGAGCAGCAGATGATCGAATGGTTCGGCCGCGTGCCGGCGTTCCTGGTCACACTGGCGGCGGACTACTGCGCGACCTGCAGCGACACGGAATTCTGCGCGCTGGTGGAGCATGAGCTCTACCACATCGGCCATGCGCCTGATGCCTACGGCGCGCCGGCGTTCGACAAAGAGGGCCGGCCGAAGCTGCGCATCGTGGGGCACGACGTCGAGGAGTTCGTCGGCGTGGTGGCGCGGTACGGGCTGTCAGCGGACGTGCGGCGTCTGGTTGAGGCGTCTGGCGCCGCGCCGACCGTGGCGCGGCTGGACATTGCCCGAGCCTGCGGATGCTGTCTCAAGGCAGCATGAGGGGCGATCAGATGCTTAAGCGGTCGCTTCCTTAAGGTATGAAACGAACGCGGCGCATGCGACGAGCATGAATTTGGCTTCGCCATAGGAGCAGCGTTCCCCCTCCTCGGTCAGCGCGTGACGAATTCCAGACTCATCGCCCGCGTAAGCGTAGAGTTTCCTGAAGCCCTCGTTAAGCGCGGGGTGAAGACTATCCATTTTTTTTAGCGCGTCTTGGAGTGTTGCCTTTGGGTTGCCCGTCACCTCACGGCAAGCCGCTTCAACCGCCGATATGGATTCTTTGATGGAGTTCCTGAAGTCAGGCTGCTCCCGGTCGGACAGCTTTTTCAGTGCTTCGTCCAAGTGTTGTTTGACTGGGTTGGACGCTACTAACAATGCGCTTTCAATTGCGACGATCTCCTCGCCCTGGGTGATTTCTCCGACCTGATCGCCGATGAGCCGATAGGCTGACTGGTGCCTTTCGAGGATGACGTTGATGGTTTTTCGATGCCCGACGTCTCGGTCTAGGCCTCGTCTGGACACGTATATGAATTCAAGAATGTCGTACACCTCATTCCAGGGACATGAGAAGAAGTGCGCTTTCATCACTCGGTATCCGTCTGACGGCCAAGTTGACGCAAGGAAGAAAGGAGGGAGTGTGTCCCTATCCTGATTCAACAGAAAAATCCATATGTCTCCGCATATGCCGTCAAGGCACTCTTCGGGATGGTGGTGTGCGAAGACCGTTGATGCAAGAAAATTCCACAATCGAGTTCTTAGCGCGGTATCCACGCTGTTCCGTTGGAAAGCGTCTTGTACCGGCACTAGGCCCCGCCGTTCCGAAAATGTGGCCATTCTTTTTGTCCATGGTGGATTTGTAGCGAGATAGCAGTTTTACCTTGAAATTGGAGGCTCTGCGGAATGGCGAAGTTGGGTGAGGCCCACAAGCGCTTCATCGTCCAGGCTTTGGCCTGCTGGGACACCCCGAGCCAGGTCGCTGAAGCCGTCAAGGATGAATTCGGGCTGGACGTGCCCCGCATGCAGATCGCGCAGTACGACCCGACCAAGGTCGCCGGCAAAGACCTGGCCAAGAAGTGGGTCCAGCTATTCCACGACACCCGGCAACGCTTCCGAGAGGAAATCGCCGAGATCCCCATCGCTGACCAGGCGTTTCGCCTGCGGCAGCTCGGCAGGATCTATGACAAGCACATCAGCCGAGGCAACGTCGTCGGCGCGGCCGGCGTGCTGGAGCAGGCCGCCAAGGAGGTGGGCGGCGCATTCACGAACAAGCGGGAGCACACGGGTGCCGGCGGCGGTCCGATAGAACAGAAGACGGTGGTGGTGGATGAAAGAGAAGTCGCCGCCGCCGTCGCTAAGCTGCAAGGCGAGTACTGACCCCGCCGTCCTGCGCGCCACGGCCAAGGCTCTATGCGAACAGGACCACCTGTTCTTCAGCCGGTACTTCTTCAAGCACCGCCATGCCATCAAGTTCCGGGTCAACTGGCACCATGAGCTGATCGCGCAGAAGGTGCAGGACGTCATCGACGGCCGCATCAAGAACCTGGTCATCAATGTGCCGCCGGGCTCGTCGAAGACCGAGCTGGTCGCCATCAACCTGATGGCCCGGGGTCTGGCGCTGAACCCGCGCGCCCGGTTCCTGCACATCAGCTACTCCGATGACCTGGCACTGCTGAACTCGCAGACTGCGAAGGAGTTGGTCCAGTCTGATGAGTTCCAGGAACTGTGGCCGCTTAAGGTCGCCGCGGACGCAAAAAGCAAGAAGCGCTGGAACATCGAGGTCGATGGCCGCAAGGCCGGTGGCGTCTACGCGGTATCGCTCGGCGGCCAGATCACCGGCTTTCGCGCCGGGCACATGGCGCAAGGGTGGCAGGGCGCCATCGTCATCGATGACCCGCTCAAGGTCGGCGACGCCTACAGCAAGCCGCGGCGTGCCAAGGCGAATCGCGACCTGATCGCCACGGTGAAAAGCCGTCGGGCCAACCCCGACACGCCGATCATCGTGATCATGCAGCGCCTGGCGCAGGAGGACGTGACCGGCTTCATCGAGGCCGGAAACCTTGGCTCGGACTGGGAACAGGTCGTCATCCCGGCGCTGATCCACGACGCCTATGTGGCAGGCCTGCCGGCCGAGCTGCAGGCCAAGGTCGACAGCAGCGTACGGGACGAGAAGGGGCGCTTCAGCTACTGGCCCTACAAGGAGCCGCTGGCGGATCTGCTGGCCATGGAGGCCGGCGCCGGCACGGACCAGGAGGGCGCTCGCGTCAGCCGGTACGTATTCTCGGCGCAGTACCAGCAACGCCCGGCGCCGCTGGGTGGTGACCTGATCAAGGGCGCCTGGTTCGGCCGGTACGCGGTGCCGCCCCGGATCGTGGCGCGCAAGGTGTTTGCCGACACGGCCCAGAAGACGGCCGAACGCAACGACTACAGCGTCTTCGAATGCTGGGGCCTGGGCGACGACGGCAAGCTGTACCTGCTGGATCTGTTGCGCGGCAAATGGCAGGCGCCGGAGCTCAAGCGCCGGGCGCTGGACTTCTGGGCCAAGCACAAGCCGTTCAATCCGAAGCTGTCGGCGCCGCTGCGGCAGTTCCTCATCGAGGACAAGTCGAGCGGTACCGGGCTGGTCCAGGAGATCGCCGCCGGCGGGCATATCCCCGTCAAGGGCGTTCCCCGGGACAAGGACAAGCTGACGCGGGTCATGGACGTCCAGAGCTACCTCGAGGCGGGGCTGGTGTGTATTCCCGAGGAGGCCCCGTGGGTGAACGACTTCATCGCGGAGTGCGAGGCCTTCACCGCTGACGATAGCCATGCCCACGACGACCAGGTCGACCCCATGGTCGACGCCATCAACGACATGCTCGCCACGGCGGGCAGCGACATAGGGCGCTTCATGGCGCTGGCAAGTACATGATGAACCAAGACGGCTACCTGTCGGCGCTGCTGGGGCCGGGCATGCTGGACGCATTGCCCGGTGGCCTCGGCGCGCTGGACGACCTGGCGATGTACGCCGAGGGCGGTCTGCCGGCCCGTGTCGTGGACATGATCCCGGACACTGCTGTGTCCCGAGGCGTGGTCATCGCCGGCGACGACCGGGTACGCGACGAGCTGGATCGGCTGAAGGCGCTGCCCGCGCTGGCAGACGCCTGGCGCTGGGCGCGGCTGACGGGCGGCGGGGCGATCGTGATTGTTGCCAAGGATGGGCGCGTCTTGCGTGACCCGCTGAACCTTGACGCCCTGGACACGCTTCTGGAGCTCAAGGTTTTCACCCTGGACGACGTTTCCGCCACCGAGAGGCGCTACTCCAACCCGAAGGAGGCCAACTACGGCATGCCCGAGATCTACCGCGTGCGCGTGCAGGCGGCGGGCGTGCCTTCGGCCGAGTTCCTGGTGCATGAGAGCCGACTGATCGAGGTGCCGGGAGATCCGCTGCCGGCGCAGCTTAACCGCAAGGGCATTCCCTGGGCAGGGCGGCCGGCGGCGGCGCGGGCGTTTCGGGCGATCCGGCGCTACGGCGAGGGGCTGACCTGGGCGCTTCGGCTGATGGAGAAGAAGCAGCAGGCCGTGCACAAGATGAAGGGCCTGGCCGGCGCCATCCAGGCCGAGATGGAGTCCGTTGTGCGCAAGCGCGTGGAGATGGTCGACGCTGCCCGCAATGCCCTGAACGGCGTGGCCGTCGATGCGGAAGACGACTACCAGGTGCTCAGCTCGGACATGGGGCGGCATCAAGGACACTCTGGCCGAATTCCAGATCGCGGTGTCGGCCGAGGCGGGCTATCCGGTGAGCGTGCTGTTCGGGCGTTCAGCGGCCGGCCTGAACGCCACCGGCGACGGAGACCTCGAGGGGTTCTACAACGCGGTGGCCATGGGCCGTGAGGTGAAGCTGAACCCCGCGCTGGAGCGCCTGGTGTCGTTGATCCGGGCGCAACGCTCATTGGCCGGCACCGGTACCGCGCAGGGCGAGACCTGGTCTATCACCTGGCCGCCGCTCAAGCCGGCCACGGCCAAAGAGGAAGCCGACGTTCGCAAGGCCAACGCCGAAGCCTCGGCCCGCGAAATGGACGCCCTGAGCGTCGCCGTCGACAACGGACTCAGCCAGGACCAAGCGATGCGCTACATGAAACAGGAAGGGCTCTATGGCCTTGTTCCCGACAGAAACGGTCAAACGGCCACGTCGTACGCCGCGGCCACCTAAGCAATGGCGCTACCCGCTGGGCGACGAGCAAGACTACGCGCGGGCGCTGCGGACCGCTGCGCAGGCTGCCGTTCTGGCCGTCGAGCGGTATGTGATACCCGAGCTGCCGCGGGTGCTGCGCGAGGATGACCTGCGCAACACGCCCGCCGGCGACGGGGGCTGGTTCGAGTCGCTGCGCCGAGCCTTCATGGCGGCGCTGCAGGCGGCAGCCTTGCCTGACGGCAAAGCGCAGAGCCTGGCGTCGCTGGTGTCCCAGCGGGTCGAGCGATACAACAAGGAGCAGTACCACCGCATGCTGCGGCGCGCCTACGGGGTGGACGTGTTCAAGGCCGAGCCAGCCCTGGCCCGCATCCTGCGCCCCTGGGAGGCCGAGAACATTGGCCTGATCAAGTCCATCCCGGAGCAATACCTGGATTCGCTGCACGGCCGGGTGGTTGCCGCCGTCCACAGGGGCACGTCCCTGCGGGACATGACCCGCGAGATCCGGGAAACCTATGACCTGCCGCGCAGGCGCGCCGAACTGATCGCCCGCGACCAGATCGGCAAGCTGAACGGCAACCTGACCGAGTACCGGCAGACCAATATCGGCGTCAAGAAGTACCGGTGGCGGGGCGTCCTGGATGACCGCGAACGCGATGAGCACGTCGACCGCGAGGGCCAGGAATTCAACTGGGACGACCCGCCGCCGGACGGCCACCCCGGCAAGCCCATCCGCTGCCGCTGCTGGGCCGAGGCCATCCTGCCGGCCCTCGAGGATCTGGACGCCCTGATTGTTCATTGAAGGAAATCCCATGGTGATGCGATATGACCGGGCGCCGCTGAAGGCGACCCGCACGGACGAGGGCTACCTGGTCGACACGCCCGTGCTGACGCGTACCGGCGTCTTCGAATACCGGGACGGCGCGGGCCGCGTGCGCCGGGAGTACCGGCCGCCCGAGGAGGTGTTCAACGCCGACTCCCTGGCCAGCCTGCGGGGAAAGCCGATCACAGACGGCCACCCGGGCAAGGTCAACGCCCAGAACGTGCGCCAGCACATGATCGGCACGGCCTTGTCCGCAGGGCGGCAGGACGGCCAGAACATGGTCGGCGACATCCAGATCTTCGATACCGGGCCCGTGGACGCCGGCAACAAGGAGTTGTCGCTGGGCTACGAGCTCGAGCTGGAGGAAACCCCCGGGGTATCGCCACAGGGCGAGCCGTACGACATCGTCCAGCGGCACATCCGATACAACCACCTCGCCGTGGTGAAACGTGGGCGCGCAGGCAATGCGCGCTTGAATCTAGACGCGGCAGACGCCGTGACCAAAACCGATGAGGAACATGACATGAGCACGGTCAAGATCCGACTCGACAACGGCCTGTCCTATGACGCCGCGCCCGAAGTCGAACAGGAGATCAACCGCCTGCGGGCCGACCTGAAAATGGCCACAACCAAGGCGGACGCCGAGGCGGCCCGCGCCGATGCCGAGAAGGCCCGGGCGGACCAGGCAGAGCAGGGCATCGAGCAGGCCCGCCAGGACGCCAAGGGCGCGGCCCTGGCCCGCGTGAAGCTGGAGGCGGCGGCCACCGAGCACAAGGTGGCATTCAAGGCCGACAGCACCGACCGCGCGCTGCGCGAGGGCGTCATCAAGGCGGTTCGCGGCGACTCGGCCGATCTGGCCGACAAGTCCGACGGCTACATCGAGGCGGCATTTGACCTGGCCGTAGGCGAGGCCAAGAGCCGGCAGGATGCCGTCGAGACGCAGCGCCGCGAGTTGGCCGGCGGTGACCCGTCGGCCGCACGGCAGCAACGCTCCGATAGCGCGCCGCTGCCCAAATCGGCCAGCGCGGCCCGTTCGGCCTACCTGGCGAACCTGAAGAAAGGAGGCGAATAATGCCCGCCATCTACGATGACCGCATGGAGCCGGCCTACGCCGGCATGAAGGCAGACCTGGGCTATGACGATGTCGAGACCTACGCCGCCGCGGGCGATATTGCCCCGGGCGTGATCGTGGGCGACACCACCGACGACCGCATCGTCGCCGGCCCGGGCTCGCACATCCGCGGCCTGGCGCTGCACACCCACACCATCCCCCGCGATGGCGGCTACCGCGAGTTTGACGCCGTGAGCGTGCTGCGCGTTCGCCGCGGCTGGGCCAAGGTGTCGGCCGGTGGCGCCGTGACCAAGGATGGCCCGGTTCGCTGCGCGGCTGACGGCACCGTCTCCGACGGCGGCGCGATCGGAGTACCTAACGCCGTCTTCCGGTCGGGGGCCGTGGAGGTGTTCGGCGGCAAGATCGCCTTGATCGAGTTGCTAGCGCCCTTTGCCGCCTCGGCGACGCCCTGATCCAGCCGCCATCATCTGCAATCACCCCCAAGGCCCCGCGTAGGGGCCTTTTTCATTGGGAATCAGCATGGAAAAACACGAGCATTACGACGAGGCCGACCTGCCGGCCGTGAAGAAAATCGTCGTGGCGCTGGCCGGCATGCGCGAGGACGAAGGTCTTTTCAGCGCCCGCCAGTTGGACTACGTCAAGACGCGGACCTACGACAAGAAGCTGCCGCCCATGGTGGGCCTGACGCTGGTGCCGATCTCCACCGAGGTGCCCGAGTGGGCCGAGACCTTCACGTACTTCATGTACGACGAGGTCGGCATGGCCAAGATTGTCGCCAACTACGCCGACGACCTGCCGCGCGCGGACGTGAAGGGCGAGGAGAAGGTTGCCCAGATCAAGAACATCGGCGACTCCTACGGCTACAGCGTGATGGAGCTGCGGGCGGCCGCCGCCAACCGCAGCGACCTGCCCACGCGCAAGTCGATGGCAGCCCGCAAGGCGATCGAGATCAAGCTGAACCAGATGGCGCTGATCGGCGATCGCAAGTTTGGCCTGTACGGCCTGGTGAACCACCCGAACGTGCCGCTGGTGGTGGGGCTGCACGGTGACTGGCTGAATCCGGCCACGACCCCCGACCAGATCCTGGCCGACCTGGACATGATCTACGACGCGGTGACCAACCAGTCCAAGGACGTGCACACGCCCACCCGCATCGTCATGCCGACCGAACAGCGCAGCCGCATCTTTTCGCGCCGCGTTCCGGATTCCAATGGCAAGACGGTGGGCCAGTTCTTCCTGGACAAGCATCCCGGCCTGCAGATCATCGGCGCCGCCGAGTTCAAGGGGGCGGGCGCCAACGGTAAGGATCTGATCCTGGCCTACGAGTACAGCGAGGAAAACCTCGCCATGGAGCTGCCGATGCCGTTCAACCAGTTGGCGGCGCAGGCCCGAGGCCTTGAACTCGTCGTGCCGTGCCTGGCTCGTGCCGGCGGGGTGGTCGTGTATTACCCGCTGTCGATGGCGAAGGGAGATATCTGATGCTGTATTGCGAAAACCGAACCAAGGCGGTCATCAACATCGGTGGCCATACCGTGATCGCGCCGACGCGCGCCGCGTGGGTCAACCCCGAGGACCGCGGCGTGCAGGACCTGATCGACCGCGAGCTGCTGGTCGAGACGGACCCGCCTGGCGAGGACCCGGCTGTGCCGCCGAGCCGCGGTGATAAGCCGACCCCCGCGGCGAAGGTGGACAAGGAGCCGTCCACGGTCAAGGAGCTGAAAGCCTGGCTCGATGAGCAGGGCGCCCAGTACTCGCCATCCGCCTCCAAGCCGGAGCTGCAGGGCCTGTACGAGGCCTTGAAGGCTGCCGCTCCGGGCGCAGGCGGCGGCGATACGCCCGCCGGCGGCGGCTCGCAGGAGTCGTAAGCATGGCGGCCACCATCGACGATCTGGATTTCCTGGCGCCGGCGGTGGCCAGCTTGCCGGCGCCGGACAAGGAGCGGGCGCTGGCCATGGCCGCTGACTACCGGCCGGCATGCCTGCCCCCCAAGTTGCAGGATGAGGCGCAGCTTTGGTACGCCGCCTGGCTGTTATACGGCATCAAGGCACAGCGCGCAGCGGACGCCGACGGCGTGGTGGCGAGGCCTGGCGTGGTCAGCGAGAAGGAAGGCGACCTGCAGCGCGTCTATGGCCGAGTGGCCGGCGCGGAGGATCCAGCGGGTTTCTACGACAGGTACCAACGGCTGGCGCGCATCTGCAAGGTTGGCGCGGCCACCATAAGGAGCATTCCCCGTGGCGGTTAAGGCGATCGACAAGGGGCTGGAGGCGCACGCGCGTCTTGCCAAGGCCCTCAACGGACGCGGCGTCGAGTTTGGCATTCAGCGGGACGCCGGCCGAGACCCGAAGACGGGGATCGAGCTGATCGACATCGCGATCTGGAACGAGCTGGGCACTGAGCACATCCCCGCCCGGCCAGCCATCCGCGACTTTGCCGAGAAGAATGGCGAAGTGCTGGGCGTGGCCATGGAGCGGATGGCGGGCGCCGTCCAAGACGGCAGCTTGACCGTGGAGCAGGCTCTGGATCAGTTGGGTACGTTCGCTGAAAAGCACCAGAAGGCGCACATCCAGCATTCCAAGGAATGGGCCAAGCCCAACGCGAAATCGACGGTGGCCAGGAAGGGGAGCGATGTGCCCCTGATCGACCACGGGCTGCTGGTGAACGCTGTCCGGTACCAGAAGGTGTAGTGGCGTGAGTTTCCGAAAGCCGCATGTCATCCGTGGCCAGTTGCCCGGCCGCCGGGAGCGCGGGCGCTGGATCGAGGGCGAGCCCATTCCCGATAGAACCATTTCCGCCTCGGTGCAGCCGGCCAAGGTGGGCGACTACGAGCAATTGCAGGCAACCCCCGAAGGGCGCCGCATACGGGCGGCCGTCCGGATCTACACCTGCGAGCTGTTGAGCGTGGCCGGCCAGGACTGGACCGGCGGTGATCGGCTGGTCTGGGGCGCGGGGCCACTGGCGGGTGAATACCTGCTGGTGGGCGTGGCGCCCTGGCAGTCGGGCGTCATTCCCCATTACCGCTACCTGGCTGTGCTGTTGGCCGACCAGGAACAACAGAATTCCCAGCACACCCCGGCCACCTGGACCGGGCGCGGACGGGGCTAAGCGTCCGCAGGGTCTCTCCCTGGGTCCGGCCGGGCAATCCAGGTCACCGGAGAGGGCGGCGCCGAGTCGCAGACCGTGCAAGCACGGGCGCGATAGTCCCATCGGCGCATACATCCGCAGGACAACCATGACACCGGAAGACGCGATTTTCGAACTGATCGAGGCGGCCGCCGCCGGCATCCCCGTGATCTTTGCCAACGAGAACGGCACACGGCCGGCGCCGCCGTACATCGCCATGGCGGTGCGCTGGGCGCAGGCCAGCCGGGCCGAGCAGGGCGAGGTGGATGAGGACGGCAACGCGTTGATATCTCAACACAATGACGCCACGGTGGAGCTGCAAGGGTTCGGCGCCGGCGCCTATGACGGCCTGGACACGCTTCAGCTACGCCTGCAGCAACCTGAACTCGAGGAGCGCGCCGAAGCCCTTGGCCTGGCGGTCTTTGATCGAGGCCGTCTGCAGAACATCCCCGTCTTGCGCGAGGGTGCGCGGTATGAGCAGCGCGCCCTCCTGGAGCTGGGCGTGCGCTATGTCGTCGCGAGCCTGGCGGCCGTGCCTGTTATCGAATCGGTCGCGCCCGCCACGTAGGCGCGCGGCCGCTTCCCCTTTGCCACCTGGCCGCCTTGCTGGCGGCTGTTTTACTGGAGCCACGCATGGCAAACCTTGAACGGATCGTCAATGTGGCGATCTCCCTGAACACCACCGCGATCAAGCAGCAGAATTTCTCGGACATCCTGGTGCTGGGCGCGCACGCGCTGGCGGTCGGCCGCATCCTGGTCGTCTCGGAGGCGGCCGAACTGCTGGAGCTGGGCCTGAGCCAGGCCGACCCGCTGTACATCGCTGTGCGCGACGCCTTCAAGCAGATTCCGACCGTGCGGCGAGTCTTCGTCGGCCGGCGCCACATCGAGACCTCGCATGTCGCGGTTACGCGTGCAAGCGCCAGCGATTATGTGATCAGGCTGTCCTGGCCAGTTTCGAGTGGCACCTTGCCGCTGGTGGCGTGCCGATTCACGGGGCGGGCCGATAGCACGCCGGCGGACATAGCCGCCGGCCTGGTTCAGGCCATCGTCGACAGTGGCGCCCCGGTGTCGCCGACCTCGGTTGGCTCGGATATCTACATCACCGCCAAGCAAGCCGGCCTTGCCGTGGCGGTCTCGGTTAAAGGCGATTTGTTCTTGAATGTTGCCCGCAGCCAGGAAACGCCTACGGCTGCGCTGACCGCCTGCAGCAAGGAGAACGCTGATTGGTATGGCGTTGCCCTGGCCAGCCGCTATGAGGAGGATATCCTCGACGCGGCCGAATGGGTCGAATCGAACGGACGGCTGTTTGGCGTTTCCAGCGCCCAGGCCGGCATCCTCGACGCGGCCGCCACCGACGATCTGGCCTCGAAATGCCAGCAGAAGCAGTATTTCCGCACGCACGTCTGGTTTCACGGTAAGGCTGACAGCGAGGCGCTGGATGCGGCGGTGGCGGCCAACCGCTTCACGTTCTACCCGGGCGGGGAAACCTGGGCCAACGCGCGCCTGGCCGGCATTACCTACGACGGGCTGGCCGAGGGCCAGGCGCTGGCGGCGCACGCCAAGAACGCCAACACCTTCGAGCAGATGCGCAGCTTCGCCGTGACCCAGAACGGCAAGGTGGCCGCGGGCGAGTGGATCGACGTCATCCGCGGCCGCGACTGGCTGGCCGAGCAGGTCAAGATCGAGGTGGCCACCCAGCTCGTCAACGCACCCGGCAAGGTGCCGTTCACCGACGACGGTATCCAGGTTCTGGTGGCCGGCGTGCGCAAGGCCCTGATGCTGGCCCAGGCCCGCGGCCTGGTGGCGCCCGATGAGGTCGACGCCGCCGGCAAGATCATCCCGGGCTTTGTGATCTCGGCGCCGCTGTCGATGAACATTCCCACCAATGACAAGGCCAATCGCGTCCTGCGCGATCTCAAGTTCAGCGCTCGACTGGCCGGCGCCATCCATGTCGGCGACATCAAGGGCAACCTGACCTATCAACAAATCTAAGCGGAGCACCTGAGCATGTCCGTAAAAAGCTATGCCCCGAGCCGGGTAAAGATCGTGATGGGCGCGATCGCGCTCAGCGGCCTGGCCGAAGACACCTTTGTCACCGTGGCCGAGATCGGCGAGGGAATTACCTCGGTTTCGGGCGTCGATGGCGAGGTGGCCCGCGCCATGTCGCGCGACACACGCCTGCGCATCACCGTGACGCTGTTGCAAACCAGCGCCAGCAACGCGCATCTGTCGGCCTTGCACCAGGCCGACAAGGCCACCGACGGCGACGGCGCCGTGCCTGTGGCCGTGACCGACCTGCGGGGCAAGTCGCTGCACGCCTCGGATTCCGCCTGGATCGTCAAAAGCCCCGAAGCCGGCTACGGCGCCAAGGTCGGCACCCGTGAATGGGTGATCGAAACGGGTCCTTCCATCAACGTCATCGGAGGCAATAGCTGATGAGTCGCACGCTGTCGGTTCCCATTGGAACCACCACCTTCCATATCCTCAAGTTCGACGCGTTCACCCAACTCAAGCTCCTGGGCGACCTGCAGAAAGAAATCTTGCCAGCCGCCGGTTCGCTGTTTGGTGCCGTCGTGGGTGGCCAAGCGAGCGACGGCTCGGCTGGGGCTGGCGAGGCCACACTGCAGGACGAGCAGGCCGTCATGCAAGCCCTGCGACACCTGTCCAGCCGCCTGGGTGGTGACGACCTGCAGAAGTGGTTTGGGCTGCTGGTCGGCCCTGACAACGTCAGCTTCGAACTTGATGGCCGCGAGCCGCAAAAGCTCACCGATGCCCATCGCGGGCTGGCCTTCCAGGACTTCTCCGAAATCCTGGAGCTCATGTACCACGTCCTGATGCACAACTTCGCCGGCCCTTTGGCGCGTTGGGCCAGCCGCTTTGGTCTGGCCCGCGGGAAGCTGGGGAATCTGTCGGCGTCTTCCGCCCCGACTTTGAGCGAGAGCTGATCATCTGGCGGCCGATCCTGGCCCGTCTCGTCAGTCCCGAGGCAGCGCGCCAGGGGCATGTGGACCTGCTGGACATCCTGAAGCTGAATGCCCTGATGGACGCGCAGGAGGCCCAGCAGGCCCACGCCAATAGGAAAGACCGATGAATGTAGTTCGCGAGCTGGTTACCCTCCTGCGGTACGAGGTGGACGATTCGGGCCTGCAGCGGTACCAGCAGGCCTACGCGGATGTCCAGAACGCCATTGCACGGGTCACAGAATCCGCCGTGCAACGCATGCGCGAGAGCTTGCGGCAGGCTGCTACGCTGCGGCCCGCAGCGGTACCCACGCCGGCCATCAGCACGCCTACGTCCGTAGGTCTGCCGTCCGCACCTCGTGGCGCGGCGGAGGCTGTGGCCGGCGTTGGGGCGGCATCGGCTTTTCCGGTCAACGTCGCGGATGCGCGAGCTCGGATTGGGCAGGTTCAGGCCGCCTACGGCACCCTCATGGCCAAGGCGCGCAGCGGCCTGCACACGGTTCGGGAAATCGGAATCGGCACCTGGGAGGGCATTCGCCTGGGCATCCAGGACGCGCGCCAGGCTCAGGACAGAATGACCCGCGCGCAATGGCAGGGCGTGCGCGTACTCAAGGAGCAGGCCGGCGCCTTCTCGGGCCTGCGCAAGATCGTCGGCACGGTGTTTGGCGTGGCTGTTGTCCGGCGGATCTTCAGCGACATCGATGCGTGGGGCCAGATGGAGGCCCGCATGCGCCAGGCGACCGCTTCGGCGCAGGAGTACACGGAGGTTGATCAACAACTGGCCCGCGTGGCCCGCCTGGCCTACAAATCGTACGAGTCCAGCGCCGAGCTGTTCGTCCGCACGCGCCGCACCATGGCCGACCTGGGCAAAAGCACCCAGGACACGGTGGACGTGACGGAAGGCCTGGCGCTTGGGATGGCGCTATCCAGCACCAAGGCGCAGGACCAGGAATCGGTCATCGCCTCGCTGACCACAGCCATCATGCAGGGCAAGCTGGCCATGCACCAGTACAGCACGCTGATGCGGGCGGCGCCTCGCCTGCAGGTGGCGCTGGCGGACGGGCTGGGCTTAACCACGGACAAGCTGCTCGAGCAGGTGAAGGCCGGCCGCCTCACCAGCGACAGGTTCCTGCCGGCGCTCCAGTCGCAACTGGTGAAGATGCGCATCGAGGCGCAGGACATGCCGGTGACCATGGCGGACGCCATGACGGTCTGGAACAACGCCTTTCAGCGGTTCTGGGGGCAGGCCTGGCTCGGGCGCCAGGCGGTGCTGGCTGTCACCCGCGCCATTGAGTTCCTGGCCGATCACATTCAGACGGTGGTTGGGCTGCTGGCCCTGACCGGCGGCGCCTGGGGCTTGGTGAAGCTGCGGGCTTGGCTTCGCCTGGCCACGGTGCAATCGGGCGGGCTCATCCGTTCGCTGGTCTCCGCCACGCGCGCGGCGATCGGGCTGGATACGGCCATGGCGCTACGCCGCGGCCCCGCCGGCGCGCGCCGGATGCTCGCCCTCTGGAACCGTACGCTTGTGCCGATGCTCCGGATGGCTGCGTTGCTGTACACGATCTACCTGCTGATGGACGACATTGGCGTTTGGTATCGGGGCGGCGACTCGATGCTGGGTGACCTGATCGGCCCGGTGGAGGAATGGAAGGACGAGATCCAGACGGTCAAGACTTTCCTCATACAGATCAAGGACATGCTCGGCGGAGCTGGTCAGGACCTGAAGCCCTGGCTCAAGGGGCTTGGCACGATCCTGATCATGGCCTATGGGCTATGGAAGATCTTCCGAGGGCTGTTGTGGGTCCTGGGCGTGGTCCGCAATGTGTTCGTGTTCTTGGCGACGCGGGTGGTGCCGATGCTATGGCGTGCCTTCGTGATGACGCCGTGGGGCCGCGTCGCGACGCTCGTCATCGGCGGCCTGTGGCTGATCTGGAAGTACTGGGATCAGATCAACAAGGCCCTGGGTGACGCCTGGACCTGGTTGCGGAGCAAGGCCAAAGGGACCTTCTTCGAGCCGGTCCTCGAGTACATCGACGCATTGTGGACGTTCTGGGTGGGGCTGGTGAGGGGCGTCGTTGCTCTGTTCACCGGCGACTGGGACGGCGCGATCGCGCATTGGCGCAACGCCTTCAGCGGGTTGTGGAAGTTCTTCGAGGATATCGGCGGCCGCATGATCGCCAAGATCCAGGAGATCGGGGCCGCCATCACCAAGTGGATTACCGACAAGGTCGAGGCGGCCGCGAAGTGGCTGGAGCGGCTGCTGCCGGGGGAGATGCTGACCGACGACCAGAAGGCCGCCATGGCCGCCCCGAAGGAGCTGCTGGGCCACAAGGCTGTCTGGCAGGCGTTTGCAAACGGCACGGGTGTTCCGCTCGTGTCGGCCGGTGCTGCCGTGCGCGCCGGCGCGCCTGGTGGGCGAGGCCCTATGACCGTAGAGATCCACAACGAAACCACGGTCAATGCGCCTGGCGCCGATCCGAGCGCGGTTGCCGGCGCGACCGCGCGCGGCTTGGCCAACACCCAGCGGCGCAGCATTGACCGCCTGGCAGAGTTTCTGGACTTTCATACGGGCGTAGAAGCCGCAAGGTAGGGGTAGAGCCGCGATGAGCTTCGTGTCGATGGTGTTCGGGTGGGGCGGGGGCAGCAGCATCGGCGTGCTGCCCCTGGATGCCCTGATCAGCGAGAGAACCTCGCTCAACAGTCGGGCGACCGAGTACCCGGTCGAGGACGGCCCGCCGGTGACCGACCATGTCGTCCAGGAATCGGAGCTGCTTACCCTGGAAGGCTGGGTGACGGCGGCGGAAGCCTCGTTGCTGGGCGGGATGAAGACGATCGCTTCGCGCATTGGCGGGCATGGCGGAGGCGGCCGCTCCAAGCTGATCGGGGCCAAAGAGGCGCTGCGCAAGATCCACGCAGACCGGCTGCCAGTGACCGTGGTGACCGGCTTGGATGTCTATGTCGGGTTCGCCATGGAGCGGTGCGATATCGACCGCAACAACGAGGACGGCGAGCGGTTCAGTATCAGCGCGGACTTCCGCAAGATCCGCAAGGTCGCGATGCGCCAGGCCGTGATCCCGCCCGAAAAGGTCAAGGGCGGCGTGAAGGGCAAGGCGGGCGCCACCAAGACCAACGCCGGCAAGGCCACCCCCAAGGAAGTGTCGGTGCTCAAGAGCGATACCGGCCAAATCATCGGGAAGATCAAACAGGTCATCTTCGGGAAATGACGCGATGCTGCAGATACCGATCCTGGACGCCAATGACAGCCTCACTGAGGTGGAGCTGGACGGCGCCACGTTCTTTCTGGGCCTGTCCTGGAACAGCGAGGCCGAACGATGGACGCTGTCCATCGAGAACGCCTACAACGAGGTGATCGTCGCCGGCATCGCCGTTGTGCCCGACTCGCCGTTGCTGGCGCTGTATCGGCACTTGGCGGTGCCGGCCGGCGAGCTGGTGGCGCTGGCGCCCGACCGGCGCGATGCGATCGACCGGCAGGCCTTACCTGCCGGCAAGGTGGCGCTGGTGTACGTCGAGGCGGCTGAGGTGGCCCATGGCGCGGTTTGATCGCGTGTACCGCCTGCTGGTGGGCAAGCCTAACCAGAAGGGGCTGGAGATCCGGCAGCCCATGCGGGTCACCTTCGAAGTCAGCAAGGACGCCCAGGAAGAGCCCAACGACCACAAGATCAGGATCTACAACCTGGCCGCGGACACTCGCCGGGCGCTGGAGGAGCCGGGTTTGCGCTGCGTGCTGTACGCCGGCTATGCCGAAGAGGGCGGGCCGCTGTTGATGGCGTCGGGCAGCGTGGTTTACGCATACACCTGGTACGAACTGCCGGATGTGGTGACGGAGCTTGCCGTGAAGGACGGCTACACCGAGGTGAGGGACACCGTCGTCTCGATTGGCCTGGGGCCGGGCGCGCAGGCCAGCGCCATCATCCGGGATGTGGCGCGCCAGATGGGATTGCCCCTGGTGATGGCCGACGACGTGCCGGACCGCCGATGGCAGCAGGGGTTTTCGTTCTACGGAGCCGCCCGCACCGCGCTGCACAAGGTGACGCAGGGCACCGGCCTGGAATGGTCGATCCAGAACCAGCAATTGCAGGTTGTGCGCCGGCGCGGGACGACCCGTCGCAAGGCCGTGGTGCTGGCGGCCGACACCGGGCTGATTGGCTATCCGGAGCGCACGCGCGAGGCGGCAAGGGAAAAAGCCCGTGTGCGCGACAGCCAGACAAACGACGACGTCCGCCTGGTCAGCGCCCGCCAGCAGCTCGACGGCTGGCGCGTGACTTCGTTGTTGCTGCCTACGATCAATCCTGGCGACCTGGTCAAACTGGAGAGCCGCACGGTGCAGGCCTTCCAGCGGGTGGAGGCGGTGCGTCACTACGGCGACAGTGCCGGCGGCGACTGGCAGTCCGAGCTGCAGTTGGTCGATCCGCATTTGCCGCATCGCGAGAAGAGAAAGACATGAAAAACCCGATCGCGGGGCTTCGGGCCCTGATCGACGCCGAGCTGGCGGACGTGTATACGACCCTGCCGGGGGAAGTCGTGTCCTATGACGGCGTCACGGTGACCGCTCGCCCGGCCCTGGCCAAGCGCCTGGCAAACGGCGAAGTCCTGAAACCGCCCCAGATCGTCCGGGTGCCGGTCAGGTGGTTCACCGGGGATGTGAACGGCGCGCTGGCGCTCATATCCGTACCGCTCAAGCCAGGCGACCCGATCACGCTGTCGTTTTCGGCCCGTTCCATCGAGAACTGGCTGGCCGGCGACGATGGACCGCCCGACGATCCCCGTCAGTTCGACCTGTCGGATGCGTTCGCCAGCCCCGTGGTGCGGCCGGGAGTCGCCAGGGCCGATACCGAGAATCTGAGCATTCAGTACGGCCAGGCCTCGATGAAACTGTCGCCCACCGGCGCACTGAGCTTCGTGGTGGCGTCCTGGACAGTGCAGGCCGAGCAGACCACGTTCAACACGTCGCTGACCGTGAACGGGCCGCTGCGGTACACGCAGGGCCTGTCCGGCGAAGGAGGCGAGGGCGGTGCATCGATGACCGTCCGCGGCGGTGTGGCGTTCGAGGGCGGCCGGCTTACTCATGACGGCAAGGATGTAGGTGCCACGCACGTGCATCCCAACGGCATGGGCGGAATGACGGAGAAACCTGTCTGATGACGATCGATCTTGCACTGTCCGACGATCACGACCTGGCGCTGGACCTTGTCGGCCGCGCTTCGTTGATCGACGGCGCCGCCAAGGTGGCGCAACAGATCAAGGTGACGCTGCTGGCTTTCCTGGGCGAGTGGTTCCTCGATACCAGCTTCGGCGTGCCGTACTTCGAGGAAGTCCTGGTAAAGGCCCCCAACCGAGCCGCGGTCGAGGCTGCGTTTCGCGCCCGGATCGGTGACGTGCCTGGCGTGTCCCGCGTCCGGCGCCTGGGTCTGGAAATCGATCACGGCCGCCGGCTTCTGCGCGTCTCCTACGAGGCCGACACGTCGGCAGGCCTGCTTGCCCAGGTAGTCGACCTGCATCGCCCCTGAAACCATTTTCTTGAGTAATCCATGGCCTACGGTCTCACGCCGGACGGGTTCGTCCGCATGCGCCTGCCTGAAATCCGGCAGGAAATCATCGAAGACCTGCGCGCCCGTTTGAGGGCGGCAGGCGTAAACGACGCCATCGAAACGCGGCCAGACAGTGTCATCGGCCTGCTGATCGACACCTTCGCCGAGCGAGCGGCGGCCCTCTGGGAGCAGATGGAGGGCGTTTACCTGTCGATGTATCCAGGCTCGGCCGTCGGCGTGTCGCTGGATCGGTCGGTCGCCTTCACCGGGGTGACGCGCCAACCTGACCAGCAGGCACGGGCTTATGTCGTCCTGTATGGAGTTGAGGGTACGGCTGTTCCCGCCGGCGCCTTGGTGCGCCACCGGGTCAGCCAGAACCTCTGGGCGCTCGTCGGGGATGCGCAGATCCGCAGAACCGCCGCCGCGGATGTCTGGCTGCGACCCGTGGTGACGCCCGCGGCGTTGTACGAGGTGGCCGTCGACGGCCACGCCTGCTCCTACACTTCCGGTCCCACCACCAACCTGCCGACGATCCTGGCCGGCCTCGTGGCCGCGTTGGCGTCCACAGGCCTGGCCGCTTCCAGCGACGGCGCGGCTATTCGCCTTCGAACCGATGGCCGGGTGGCGCGCGCTTTCACCTGGTCACCGAACTTGGACCTGGTGCGCCTGGGCTCACCGGCGCTGGCCGTCTCGGCCGACCCGTCGGAAGAAGCGGCCGCGCCGGGCGACTTGAATGGCATCGTGACGGCCGTGGATGGTTGGGATGCGGTGGAGAACCTGCAGGCCGGCGTTCCGGGGCGCTTGGCCGAGAATGACGCCGCGCTGCGAGCGCGATATCCCACCGGCTTGTTCCGCCTCGGTGCGGCGACCCTGCCAAGCCTCGCGCCAAACATCCGGGATCAGGTGCCTGGCGTACGGGCGCTACGTGTGTTCCAGAACACCAGCGATGACGTTGACGTGGCAGGCCGGCCGCCGCATTGCATCCATGTGGTCGTGGACGGTGGCCTGGACGACGAAGTTGCCCAGGCAATCTTCTGGACCAAAGGGGGCGGCATCGATACCCATGGGGCGACACGCGTGGTTGTGACCGACAAGCAAGGCGCCCGGCATCCCATCCAGTTCGACCGGCCGCAGCGGGTCTTTGTCTGGGTGTGGTGCGCGGTGACGCTGCTGCCGCCCTCTGAACAGGCGTTCCCGCCGGATGGATTCGACGCGATCACGGCAAGTCTCGCCGCGGCGGGAGATGGCTTCTCGATCGGGGACGACGTGATCCGCCAGCGGCTCTTCGGCGCGATCTACCGCACGCCGGGCATTGCCACGGTGGATCTGCGGCTGGCCTATTCCACGGATCCCACGTTCGTTCCCCGCCAGGCTGACTACACCACGTCCAACATCGACATCCTGGATTCCCAGGTGGCCGTGTTTGACCAATCTCGTATCAAGGTGACCTGATGGATCTGCAGCAAGACCATGCCGGCATCGCCTGGTCCCACTGGCTGGGCCAGTTCCAAGGCAAGCCGAGGCTTGAAGCCTTGGTCAAGGCGTTGCTGAAGCCGGTCGACGGCCTGCAGGGCGCGTTGCTCGCCATGTACGAGCAGCGCTGGCTGGATACGGCCGAGGGGCGGCAGCTCGACGGCATTGGCGAAATCGTCGGGCTGCCACGCATGATCGATGACGCGATCTATGTGCGGTTCTTCGGCTTTGCCGGGCAACCAAACGTCGGCGGCTTTGGTGAGGTGCGACTGCGCCGATCCAACGAGCGGTCGGTGGCTGGCTCGACCCGGCTGCTCGATGCCGAATACCGAAAGCTGCTGTATTGGAAGATCGCCCTGAACAACGGCCACGGCACGACGCCCGAAATCATGGCCTCACTCAAACCGATTTTCGACGTCAACAACGTGGTGGTGCAGGACGCCGGCAACGCCAAGATCCGCATTTGGGTCAGCCGGATTCCAGGCCCGAACGACCCGCTGATGGTCAATCCCTACAAATGGGTGCCGGCGGCCGCTGGCGTGGGCGTGCAAATTATCTCCGGCTCAACGGAAAAGCCGTTTGGCTTTCGTGAGCAGGGTTTCTACGGTTTTGGCGCCGGCGTGCTGGCGCGGGAAATTCACTGATGGCTGAAACCAACTTCTTCCAGCTCTTCAAGGCAACGTGGGCACAGAACGGCACCACGGACCGGATCTCGGCTGCCCAGTACAGCACAGGGTGGGCCTACATCGGGTCGTTGCCGCCGACGGTGGAGCAATTCAATGCTGTGCAGCAGTTCACGGATCAGAAGCTGACCTGGGTTTACCGGCATCTGGAGGCCGTGGCCACCTTGACCGGCCGGGAGCTCACGGCGGCGGGTAGCGATGCGATCTCGTACGCATTCCAGAACTTGAATGCCTCGAGGCTGACCGCTGGCACCGTGCCGGTTGAGCGCCTGCCGGAAAGGGCCCCATCTATGACGGTAGGCGCGGCCTCCAAATGGGAAACGCCGCGCAATATCTCCATCAGCGGCGGGGCGACGGCGCGAGCCAAATTGTTCGACGGATCTGCGGATGTGGCGCTGCAGGTGACAGGCCTGAGCATGAGCGCGGCCACGGGCGTGCTGCTGCCGGTGAATGGTGGCACAGGGCTGAATTGGATTCCACCCGGCAACTACCTGGTCGGCAATGGCACTGCGCCGATGACTTTCAAGACGCCAGGTCAGGTGTTCAGCGATCTCGGCATTGCCGAGGCCATCATCGACATGGCTCGGAGGATCTTGTATAGCCCAGCGTTCACGGGTGCGCCTACCGCCCCGACGCCGGCGCTGACGGACAACAGCACCCGGCTCGCCACCACGGCATTCGTATCCGGCAACTCCCTGCGCAAGTGCTCGGCCAACGCGCTGCCCGTCACTAACATTGGTCCTGTCTTCGTGACCGAGTTCGGTGAAATCTGGAGCTGGGTCAGCACGCTCAGCTACACCGGCTATAGGTCACCAAACTGCGGCCAGATCGCTTACTTCGCAACGGATCAAGTTCCGATGGGCTGGTTGAAGGCGAACGGCACTGAGGCATCCCGAACCGCCTTCGCCGGCATTTTCTCGGTCATTGGGACAAGGTTCGGCGTTGGTGATGGCGCTACGACATTTGGCTTGCCCGATCAGCGCGGCGAATTTATCCGTGGTTGGGATGACAGCCGAGGCGTCGATAGCGGCCGGGTTGTTGGTTCGGCGCAGGCGGCCACAGCAATTCGCCTGCTGATTGACAACTACGTAGGCTACGCCGCGGGCACGTTTGCTATTGGCATGCGGAACGTCGATGGGGTTCTGTTCGGCGAAGGAGGTGAAAGCCGCACTGTCGGATCAGATTCGACTTTCTATGTCGCCAGCACCCTGGTTAGAGGCGGCGCGAATGACAACACTGCCTATTTCGTCAGGCCGCGCAACGTCGCGCTAATGGCCTGCATCAAGATTTAAGAGAAATCCATGGACATCCAGAAAACCAAAATCGTCTCGCAGCTGGGGCCGGATGGCTACCTGGTCGGGCCGACCATTGCCGACGAGTCGCCGCTGGAGCCGGGCGTGTTCCTGATCCCCGGTGGCGCCATCGACCGCGTCCCGCCCGAAATGCAGCCCGGCATCGCGTACCGCCCTGATGATGCCGGCGACGGCTGGATCGAGGAAGAGGATCATCGCATCGAAACGCTGTATCGCACCAGCGACGGCTCGGTGTATCCGTTCGGTGCGCAGCACGCCGATGAAACCTACAACGGCATCGGCCCCATCCCCGCCTGGCTGACTGCCAATCCCCGGCCCGACGCCTGGAGCGTCTGGAAAGACGGAGCCTGGGTGCGTGACGAAGCCGCGTGGCAGGCGGAAAAGATGGCCACTGAACGCGCTTGGCGCGGTGCACAGCTAAATGCCACCGATGCCCTGGTTCAGCGTCATCGAGACGAAACAGAAAACGCTGTGCCGACCACATTGAGCGCTGAGCAGTACCAGGAGCTGCAGGAGTTCCGCCACTCCCTGCGACAGTGGCCGGAGACGGAAGGCTTCCCGTCGACCGATCTGCGCCCCGTGGCGCCGGCCTGGCTGTCCCTGCGCTGATCAGGCGCCCGTATCCACATCGCTCATAGACCGCCTCGGCGGTCTTTTTTTCGTCCATCCGGGAGGCAGCAATGCGACCCCATCAAAGGAATTTCTGCATGGAACCCACATCTGCCGGCTTCGGCGGCGGCGCCGCGGTGAAAGTGGCGCTGGCCTACGGCGCGCCTGCCGCGCTGGCCGCCATCCTCGGGCTGCTGATCATGCCGCCCAAGACCTCAAGGGAGTTCACCGTGCGCTCGATATGCACGGTCGCTTGCTCGTTCATCTTCGGGCCAGCGCTGGCGGTCGCCGTCCTTACGTGGAAGCCCAGCCTGATGGAAGCCATGACCTGGCTCGCCCGGCATGGTGCCGACGGTGACGATCTGGCGCTGGCGAGGTTCTATGTCCTTGGGCCGAGCATGCTGCTCGCGGGCCTGCCGGCCTGGTGGGTGCTGGGCGCCTATATGCAGTGGATGTCGCGCATTCGGGAAATTGGGGTGGTGGCTTGGGTGAAAGAGGTGCTGGCGCTATTGCCGTGGCGCCGGACTGGCGGGGAGGGATGAGCATGGACTTGAAAGAGGTTGTAGAGCGGGCGATCGAGCCGGCGCTGGCGTTGCTGCCGGCTCGCATGGATACGCCTGCGTCGCGCGTCATGTTGCTGGCCATCGGCCTGCAGGAAAGCCGGTTCGAGCACCGGCGGCAGATCGGTGGGCCGGCGCGCGGTTTCTGGCAATTCGAAAAAGGTTCAAGAGCGAGCCGTGGCGGCGTCTGGGGCGTATGCCTGCACCCAGCGAGCAAGGGCCACCTGGCAGTGCTGTGCAAGGCCCGTAGCGTGGCGTGCGATCCCGATGCGATCTATGCGGCGCTGGAATATGACGACGTGCTGGCTGCAGGTGTGGCGCGGTTGCTGCTGTGGACCGATCCGAAGGCGCTGCCGACTATCGGTGACGCTGACGCTGGATGGGCGCTGTACCTGCGCACCTGGCGGCCGGGCAAGCCCAAGCCGGACAGTTGGCCGGATCTCTATCGCCAGGTCGTCGCGCAGGTGCAGCCGTGAACCCGTTCTGGAGGATGGCCGCGCCCTGGATCGGCGGCGCCGCGGTGGTGCTGGTGCTGGGCGCCGGTGTGGTGCTGTACGGGTCCAGCCGCTACCACGACGGCATCGCCAAGGCCAACGCCGATCATGCGCTAGCCGAACTCAATGAGTTCAAGGCCCAGACCGGCCGTCTGGCCGCCATCGCCACCACATTCGAAGCGAACATGGCGGTGCTGCGCGCCGCCGCGCCCAAGATCATCGAGAGGTACACCCGTGTCGAAGTCCAAAGTCCTTTGCCTGCTGGTTGCCGTATTGACGTTGGGCGGCTGCAGCATATCAACGAAGCCGTCCGCCTGGCCAATTCTGCCGGCCAACCTAGCCCAGCCGTGCCCGCCGGTGCCCGAGGTGACCAGCGATAGCTGGGACGACTTTGCGCGTAGCTATCTGGCGCTAGCTGTTTTGTATGGGCAGTGTGCAGCGAGGCATCGGGCTGTGGTCAGGGCGTGGCCCTAGTAGCTGCGTCACTTGGCGGGCTGGCTAAAAAGAAGTTTTTTCCATTCCCTCTATGAGAATTTTTTGAAGAACAAGTACATGATGTATCTGGGTGGTTGTAAAGGTTGAAAGTCGTTTCTTTGTAACTTCGGTCGGCGTGGTGATGATTGCTAAACGTTTATTATTTTAATCGCCCTATAAAGGCGGCAAGGATGGCAATGGCGGCGGAAAGGATCCCTAGAAGGATTTGAAACCCGATCTGATTTCTGTGTCTCCTGGTTTCTTGGATGTATTTGTCCAATGTAATGAGTGCGCGGGGGGTTATATTGTATTTGTTTCCATTTGCTTTTTCTAATTCTTTTGTTTCAACCAATGAGTTGAGAACATATTCCCAGCTTATTAAAGATTTGCTGTAATCTGGGTGGCGGAGTAGCCATTTTTTGGAGGGGAGGAAGCTTTGAACTGAGATGGTTGGGCTCCGTTCGGTTTTTGCGATAAGTACCGCCTTTTTTAGTGCTGTTATTCTCCCGGATCGGAGGAGATTCTTCTTGTTGAATGCCCATTGTGCAATTGTGTCGTGATGGTAGTCTAGGAGGTGCTGACCTTTCCGTATGTGTGAAATAAAGTCGGCTGGTGAGTTGAATTTATATTTTCTTAGAGCGAAATGATGCTCAATTGTTATTGGGGTTCGAGTTAAGCAAACAAAGCTCTGGTTGGAAGTGTCTTGGTCAGGAATTCCATATGCCTTTATGGATGCTTTGTCTTGGTGGACTTCAGTTATTTCCCAGTATTCGTAATTGGATTTACCTGGGATTTTTACGTGGAATTCTTCATAAATTTTTTTCTTGGTTTTTTTGTGGATTTTTTTTTGTTTCGTAGAAGGGCTTTGAAGCGCCCTGGTTAATGCTTCACTCAGAATATGGTAATCATGAGGGGTGGTTAGGTCGCTAGGTATGTCCATGATGATTGGGTATTATTTGATATTTTAATATTTGAAATTGGGTTTCGAATGTTCTTTTTGGGGTGGGTGGAACGGCGGGGGGCGCGCTTTTATGATATTTCTGAGTGCTCACGTTGTTTGAAATTGGATGCGGTAAAAACGCTCCAGTCTTTGAGGGAGGAGGAAATGTATTGCGAGATAGGTATGGGCGTCGCGAGCGTTGTGGAAATATCGCCATCGACCGAAAAAGATACATGATGACGCACTGCGCTGTTTGGGCGTTGGCAGAGCGCTTACGGTCTCTGTGCACTGTAAGCGCATGGCAGGTTCGGTGCGGCAACTATATAACCCACAATTAATACTGATCCCCTGGGATATGCGGCGGCGTAACTCGGTTTCTGGGCGCAAGCCAAACCGTGTTACGTTGTGTTTGCCCGTTGAGACCAACCACGCCCATATCTGCCAGAATGGGAAGAATGTAGTTAATTGTCCTCTGTCGGCCTTGTCTCGTTGCTCGGCAGAGCGGTCCGGCTGTGTCCAGATCGTCGGATGACCGGATTTCAATAGGGTTGTTTGGCCCTACATTGTTGTCGAGAAGAAACTGATAGGCGGCTTGGACTCGTTCAAGGTCAATAGACAGACGTGACAGCCCAGATTCAGTTCGTATGGCGTAGAAGTTGGATCCCGTCTCTTCAACGGTAAAAATACTTCCCTGCGTGAAGTCAGGTGTTAGATACTGATGCCCAACTGCGACATGTTGGAGGAATCGGTCGGCAATTTCTACTGCAGTGTAGGTGCGGCGTGGTGGTAGAGTATTCACGATTTCGTTGGATAGGTTTCTGAAGGTTAGATTCTGATTGGTTCTGTGAATTCTCGTCAACTCATTCTGGGTTAAACAGCAGCTGCCAATGAGTGCGGCCTAAACGTCATGAAATCGCTTTATCATGCGCAAAGCTAACTTTTTAAGGTGAAGGCGCGATGGTAGAAGTCTGGTGGATTCAAATGTTGGGGACGGGCCTCACCGCAGCTATGATCAACCAGCTCGCGCAATGGTTCATTCAACGTCGGCGTGATCGGCTAGCCTCCCGCAATGCGGCTTTGACCACTTGCGTGAAGTTGGAGGCCTATGCGGTAGCATGTGCCGAAGCGGCGACAGAAATACATGCATATCTGGACGACCCAGAACATGAGACGGAGCCGTCCTACTCGATACCGGACTTCGAGGGGCTGCCGGACGGCGAAGATTTGAGGCACATGCCAATGTCGCTCGCTGCCCAGATACTCAACTTCCCTCTAGTTGTTTCGTTTCATCGCAGCTATCTTTATTCATGTTGGAAGCATAGTGGTCCGCCCCAGACTCTTGAATGGGCACGTGAAGAAATCGCGTTAGTAGGTTATAGAGGACATGTCCTAGCCACTGACATCGCCCGCATGTACGGATTCCGTGCGTGGACGCCGGCGCTGCCCGATTGGGATTTCGTCTCAGTTCTTGAGCGGCACAAGAGGTCTGTCGATTTGAAGAGAGTCTAGGAGGCTGTCTTGGTGACCTCGCGATGTGGACGGTCATCACCCGTCAGATGAAATCTGTCTGATGTCTTTGGGGTAGACGGCATCGCGGGCAGCCTCGATAGCAGACCTTCCCTACGACAAAAAGCCGGCAACTTGCCGGCTTTGCTTTTGGGTGTCGATGTTGGAAGCGGTCTCGGCGGGCCGGTGCGAGGTCAGTCCTTCTGCTCTTTGTCGCCCTTTGGCGCGCGGCCTAGCCCTTTCTTTGGTGCGTTCTGACCCGGAATCTTGGGTGTGCGTGAGGGGGTTCCGTTGTCACCAAGAATGGGGTTGCCGTACTTGTCCTTGTTCCGCCCCTCAAAAATGCCGGCGATCGTGCTTAGCGGTTTTAGCATCGCGTCGCGTGATGTTGGGATCAAAACGAGATCTTCTGACGAGGGTTCGGGAAGCTTCCCAGTCATCCGCAGAACGGCCAGCGCGAGCTGGGTTGCAATGGCGTCTTTCTCGGATTCAGGTGGCGGAAGGCTGGCCACCATCTCCATTAGGCGAGGGCCATCAGGGATAGGCGGCTGTAAATCGCCTTCAGATCGAACGACCGCCGGAGCGTACCCATTCACCGTTTCGGCACCGCCGGCAGCTTTGACTCGATCCAGCAGCATGCTGTATTCGTCTTTGGTCAAAAGCTTCAGCATGGCTCGACTGATGTCGGTCACCATGCGCTCTTCCCAGGGCCTTTCCTCCCAAGGCGTAAAGCTGTGCTCGAGCCGTTGGATGATCTCCTGAGTGACGGAGCGGCCCTGCTTTTTTGCTGCATCCTCAAGTCGCTCTTTGAGATCTGCAGGCATTCGGAAATTCACTTGGGGATCTGTACGTGCCATGGCCCGGAGGATAGTACATCACCGTGCTTGACAGCAATAAAGCACGGTACTAGTATTTTCGCAAACAAAGCACGGTGCTTTGTGTTGCGGAGACTCTTCAATGAGCAAGATCCTGCCTTACCAGAAGGATGGTTTTTCCATCCGCGCGATTGAGATCGGCGGCGAACCGTGGTTTGTCGGCAAGGATGTCGCGGTGGCCCTCGGCTACGCCGATACCGTGAATGCCCTCAAGCAGCATTGCAAGGGGGTGGTAAAGCACCACCCCCTGCCTACGCCAGGCGGTGTGCAGGAGGTCCGCATCATCAACGAGCCTGACTTATTCCGGTTGGTTGTGAGTAGTGCTCTACCAGGGGCCGCGAAGTTTGAGCGTTGGGTGTTTGAGGAAGTCCTGCCTTCCATCCGGAAGACCGGTGGCTATCGTGCCGCGTCGCCTGTGCGGTCGGTCACAGAAGCCGCCCGAGCTTTCCCGCCGCTGTTTCGTGCTGCCCGGTTGCTGGGGTGCGACAAGAACGCGGCCGCGATTGCCGCCAACCAGGCTGTCATATCCGCCACGCAGGTCAACCTGTTGCAGCAACTGGGTCACACCCATCTGGAAGCCGAACACCAGGAAGCGCATTTTTTCACGCCTACCGAATTGGGCCAGATGCTGGGCGGCCTATCGGGCCGAAAGGTGAACCTGCTGCTGGCCGAGGCTGGGATGCAGGCCAAGCGCGGCGACGAATGGGAGGCGCTGCACGCCGGACGATCTTTCGCACGCATCTATGACACCGGCAAGAAGCATGGTTCCGGCGTGCCGATCCAGCAGGTGAAGTGGTCGTCCGCCGTGCTACCGCTGCTGAGGAAAGAGGATGTCGCATGAGGCGTGGCCAGGCCATGGTGAGCACACCGCGCACCTACATCATCCGAGATGGTGATGCCCATGAGAACAGTCTCGTTAGAGACCAAAAAGTCGCACAAAGAATTTGGCTCTCCGGACCAGGTAGGCATACTGATCTGGCGGACCCAATAGGAAACGCCCCGCTGGCAGCAACCAGCGAGGCGTTAGGTCTGTGACAAGCCCTGTAGGAAGGAAGAATCACAAATGGAAGTTAGCACCGACTCAAAATTCGCTCAAGCGTCCCAGGCGCCGGAGGTTGCCTATCTACCTACTGCCGGCCTGCAGCCGGTGAAGAACGCAGCGCGCCGTGGCCGGCTGCCGAAGGGCGTGGCGTTGATTCGTAGGCCCGCTGTTTGCGCGGGGGACGTCCAGGCTGCGCCGGCGATCACGGACCCCATCGAAACGGTGCGGCAGATGTTGGCCTCGATGCAGGCGTCGTTGAATTTCGCCGTGGCCATGCTCGCGGAATACGAGAAGGCTCACCGGCGGGCGGGGTAGGGGCGGTCATCGGAGGCAGGCGCACGAGTATCAACTTGGCGCTGGCGCGCCACCGCGGCAATGAACGAGGCGGTCAATGCCTCGATCATTGCCTTGTCCTCGTCCGGAAGGGCCGCCCAACGCTCGGGCGTGATGGTGTCGAAGGGCCAGGGGTGCATGCGGCAAGACTACTCTTGGCCTCTCGTGGCTGCTCAGGCGAAGCCCAATTTCAGACGATATGCGGGGGCTGGTCGATGAATGCGCGTTGTCGCGGCATCAGGCGGCTTGCCTCCTAGCCTGATCTAGGATCGTAGTCATACACGGCCGGCGACTTCTACGGCTAGCCGCCGGCTCGCGTTTCATCACTTGCGGGTCATCACTATCCGGAAGCGCATTCCGTTCAGAATTCGCATGATCCGGACGTTCGTACGAAAGTTGATCTCGAAAATCACCTTTCGGCGAACCGGAAAGTCCAGGTCCATAAGCGGGGTCCTTGGAGAGGAGCTTACTTGGAACTCGGCGCCGTTTGACAGCGGATAGGTGACCCGAATACGATCACATTGTGTTTAGCTATCTAAACCACGCCTAGATGCACGAACCGCAGCCTGTAAGCGCGTGCATTTTGGTCGGCCCCAGTTCCGTTGCAGCGGATCTGGGGCTTTTATTTTGTGGCTTTGACCACGGATTGAAGTCTAACAGTTGCGTACAATCCCCAACGCGGAGTTCCGCCTCTTTTTGGTTTCGTATTTGGCGTAAAAATATGGGACGTTAAAGGGAGATTTCGTCTTGTTGTAGGGGTGTTGGTGGATTTTAATTTTTCTCTTTATCCTCTTTTCTCGCGTGTTTGGAGATTGGGTGGATGTTGTTTTTCCACACGACGGAAAAATTGCTATGAGGTTAAGGCGTCACCCACTGCATCCACCACCCCTGGTAGTACCTACAGCCTGCGATTTCCTCGAACCCCACCACCATCATGCCTCGGTCTGAGGCGAACGTCAGGAGTTGAGGTTCCAGTAGATCCGGGATGGCGCTAGGCACAGTGGCGCCGAACTTCGCCAGGGCGTCCATGGTCATGCGCGGAACGTGCCGATTCAGGCCCTTGTGAAGCATGGAGTACATCCGGACCGTGCCCACGATGGGCTGGCCTGGATCGTTGTCGCGGCGGCGCTCGCCGAGGTGGTGTGTGCGTAGCACGCTGCACTGAAATTGCACGGTCTTGCTCAAAAATACTGTATGTTTGTACAGTATAATTTGGTCTGAGATTGGCGCAATTAGGCCCCGATTTCGGTCGTGAGGGGACGGAACATGGCGGACGTGACGGACTGGCAGCAGCGGGACGAATACTACTGGGCAGGGCCTGGCGGTTGGACCATCTGCCGGGTGTTCGCGCAGAACCGGTGGCAGTACGAGGTCTGGGCGGCAAACAGCACGCGCCACGGTATGGAGCCGTCCCTGGCTGCCGCGATCACGCTCTACGACAAGGCGACAAGGTGAAAGGCTGACGCCTATTTCTCCATGGGCGTGGCCACGAGGCGGTCCACAGGAAAGGGCACCAGGAAGTCTCGTGTCGCATCCGCTGGTGCGGTGAGCCAGTCGCCGTAGGCGCCCTCGGGCAAGATGACGACCATCCGCTTCTCCTTGCCGGCCTAGTGGTAGTCGCGGAACAGTGGATCCTGGTCGGCGTTGATGGTGAGCATGGTGTAGCTCTCCTGCAGCTGGCCGGCGGCGTCGCGCCAGCGGTCCCACAGGCCGGCGATGCCCAGCGGCGCGCCGTCGGCCCGGGTGAAGCGGGTCGCCAACGCGGCGCCCGACCGCCAGTCAGGTTCGAAGATGGCGTCGGCCGGGATGATGCAGTGCTGGGCCCGGCGCCAGGCGTTGCCGAAGGTGAATGACTTCGCTGCGGTCTCGCTGCGGGCGTTGATGGTCGACAGCTTGCCGGCCTTGTCCAGGCCGTCGGCCTTCGTCATCGCGCTGATCAGCCTCCCAGCGCCCCACAACCGCCTCGCGGTCCGGCACTGCCCCATCTCCGGCCTCATGCTCGACCGGCCGCCGGATGAAAACGCCCGGGTAGCGTGGCCACATGTCGTACTTGCCGCTGGCCGGCTTGTTGGGCGCGCCGAACTTCTTGAGCAGCAGCTCGGCGTCTTTCAGGCTCTGGTAGTGGCTGCACATCGCACCCTCCCACATCACACCCTTCCATTGGATGAGCCAGTATATGGTTAGTCTGTTATGCGCCGTACGGACTGCGTCAGCTCAGCATCGAGGCAACTAGCTCAATCATATCGTCAGTGCGGGTATTGAAATAATGCTTCGCGAGCGTGCTGTACAAACGTTGTCGAATCATGGGTTTGCCAAGCGCAGGATAGCGGGCGGCCAGCGTATCGACGACAACCCTGACCGCCACCTTGGCCTGTCTGCGGATCTTGCCTTCTTCGGGATTTAACTGAGGGCCTAGCTCTTGCCGGCGGAATGTGAGTTGAGGGTCGTTAAAGGCAATGCGTAAGGCCCGTTCCGCGTTTGCCTGGTCGTTCACCAGGTAGTCTATGAGTCCGACTTCGGGTGTGGTCGGCAGATACTTGACTTGATTTCCCAACTGCGCGAGTGCTTCTAAGCGGGGATAGTTTTGCCTGGTTTGCCAGTCAGGGACGACCTCTGTTTGGACATCTTGATCTAACAGGGCATATGCTTGAGTCGCTTGCGGCAGTATTTCGCCTTGTCGAGCCACAAAGCGTAGGACAGAATCGTATGTCCCCAGAGGAACAATCCTAAAACTAGGGCGAGGAATGGGACGATCCGGCGGATAGATGAGTGCGAGGCAGTGATCGACCAACACGCTCGTGAACGCTTCGGCGGCCTCGTCTTCAACGTAGATGATCTTATCTGGCACCCTCTCCTCAGTATGGGCAAGGCTTCCCAGGATGTACGTGGGAAAGCACCCCTTGTAACCCCTGATGATCTCATCCCCCCGGGCTTCAAGGAATATCAGGTTGCTGCGCGGGGCGCTCTTTATTAGGCTGACCGAATGAGTTGAGAAAATGATAGTCAGATTTCTCGCTTCAGCAACTTCTTGAAGATAATCATGTAGCTCAATTTGGGCTCGCGGGTGTAGTGCAATTTCAAGTTCGTCAATCAGCACCAGCGAGTTGGCCGGCCATGTCATCAGGTTCTTGATCAGCTTTATTACGCACAGCTCCCCAAGACTAAAATTACGTTCGGTGTAGTATTGCGTGCGCTCGCCGGGAGGCGTTGTTTTTTGAAGTAAATAGACTGGTGTTTGTACCCCGCGCGTCACGTTTATTGTGCGCAGTTCCGTAAACTTACTTGTGCCGAAAATTCGGTTGGCGGCGGCAATAATCTCTGGTGGAGCCGCTTGAACATTATTGGGACGAACCTCTTCAGGCCTAGGTGTTATCCGCTCGGCGGTCGCGCCTACATAGTTCACGCCGGAAAACCCGATTGCGTCGAGTACATCGCCACCCGATTTGGGCCGGGGGACCCACCTGGTACCACCATATGTGTAGGTCACCTGGCGACCGTCGCATGCGTATGTGACGGCGGCTCCGTCGAAGTTATCGATACGGGGGGAGATTGACGATGGACGGAAATGCAGCGGAAATGCATTTGGCTTGCCGATGCGGAGTAAGCACGCTAGGAGGGAAGTCTTCCCCGATCCATTGGCACCCGTTAACAAATGAACGCCCGGACCGGGAATCGAGAACTCCAGTTGTCTTATGTGCTTTAGATTCTTGATGACAATCGTGGCTGCCATTTGCGCATCCTGTTGTAGCTAGATGCAGCAATATATGTCAAAAATCAGTGCGATGGTACCTTACACGATCACGGTGCTAGCTTGGTACAGGCTTCTTATCAATGCCCTAGCGCTCGTGAAACGAGTACCTACGTAACATAGGGCGTCCGCTTCGGTACCTATGTGTCTAAAACTAATCTCAAAGGCCCTATAAATCAGGGCATTAGAGAAGAAGGTTGGTCGTCATGTTTTAGACAAGTCGATGGTAATTTCCTTTCAATTTCAAAGGCATATCTCCGGTTCGATGTAGTCTGACGGAATATGTTGTGATCGTAGCCCTGGTGGCGGTGGCGGCGATCGCCGTTTACCAATACCTTGGCCAGGTCGTGCGTTCGCAGACCGCCGCCATGGCTCGGGAATTGGCGGGCGAAGACGGCAGCGCGCAATCGCGTGCCGCCCAAGCGGCGGTGCGCAAGGCCGCGGGACAGACGGGCGCGCGTTCGCTCAAGTCCTTCACTGGCAACGCGGTGGTCGAGCCATGACGCGGCACGTCCCCGGTCTCACGTGGCAAGCCGGACAGCGCGGGCAGGTGTTGGCGCCGGGCCTGCTGTTGCTGGGCGTGCTTGCGGCCGTGCTGGCCATGCTGCATGGCCTGGGGCGGATGGTCGAGGCGCGGGCGCGACTGACCCACGCGGCGGATGCGGCGGCCTACAGCGGCGCGCTGGAACAGGCGCGCCGGCTCAATTTCCTGGCCTATGCCAATCGCGCGCAGGTCGCCCACCAGATCGCGATGGCACACATGGTGACGCTGGGCGCGTCGATGGCCTTCACGGACACGCTCGCCGGCCAGCGGCGGCGCAACAATCCTCCTGGGAACCTGCTCGCCACCCTGTTTGGCCGCGACGTGGGGCAGGCCTATCGCGCGGCGCGTGCCGATCCCCAGACGCAAGTTGGCCTGGCACAGGCGTATGCCGAACACGACCGGGTGGTGCACGAAGTGCTCGCGGCGGCGTCTGCCGCCGCCGTTGCCGGGCTGCCGGCCGCGCGTGAGCGGCTGATGCGGGCGGTGCTGCAAGACAACTATGGGGATGGCACGTCGGCCGCGCAACCGGTGCCGCGGGTACTGCGCGACGCGTGGCCGGGCTACGTGCGGCGGCGCGCCGCGACACCCGGCATCGGCCTTTGGTCTGCGGTCGAACAGGCGGTGGACCGCTACGGCTTTCTCGGCCGGCGCGACGGGACGCGGCGCAATGCGCTGCCGGCCAACGCGCGGTGCCCGAAATCGCCGCATGTCTTGCGGCGCCGGGGCTCGACCTGGCTGGGCGCGGACGGACGTTGGGGGGCGCTGGACACGCAGTCGTTCCATTCCTCGCGCTGGAATCGCTGGGCGGGTTGCTACTACCGCGAATACAGCATGGGCTGGGGCGCCGTGCTCGGACCCGATGGCAAGCCACCGGCCGAGGTGGAATATGCAGTGGGTCCGCCTGTCGATTTCACCGCGCTGGATTTCTGGCGCTGGGTGAAGGAGTCGACCACGTGGGACCTGGGTACCGGCATACAGACGCCACTAGCCAATTCCTACGCCCTGGCACACGTACGGCGTTGGCCCGGAAGGGGAGTGCCGGACGATTACGAGGTGACGAACGGTGCCGTGCCGCTGCGCTTTACGCTGGCCGTGAGCCTGCAATCGCGCGCGGCGCCGCTTGCACGACCCCGCAATGTAGGGATGGCGCCTGGCGCCAGCGCCGCCGGGGGCACGGCGATCACCGTCACCAGTGCCGCCGAGACCTATTTCGCAAGACCGTTGCCGCGGCCCGATGGCCAAGACGAATTGGCCACGCTGTTTCGTCCTTACTGGCAGGCACGGTTGTCGGCGCGGACGCAGGCATCCGCGCCGTCGGGTGGGGAAGCACCATGAGGCGTCGCATCCTTGGACAGCATGGGCAGGCCATGGTCGAGGCGCTGCTCCTGCTGCCGATCCTGATCCTGCTGCTCCTGGCGATCGCCTGGGTGGGCAAGACGCAGTACACCGCGCTGACACTGCTCCAAGACAGCCGCGCAGCTGCGATGTTGATCGCCATGGGCGCGGGCGCGGAAGCGCATGACGTCCCGCGCGGGGTGCGTCTCCAGCTCGTGGCCGGTGCCGGCGATGACGAAGGGCAAGGCGAATGGTCGGCCGCGGATGCGCGCCGGGTGTCGGCCATGTCCTCCGCGGACGTATCCGGCGGGGCGGGCTGGGGCGATGTGCGCCTAGTGCGTCGCATCGCGGTCGCGGCGGGGGCGGGCAATGCGCGGGACGACGACGAGGTACAGCGGCGTATAGGCGCCGCCATGACGATGCGGAATCGGGCAGCCGCGAACTCGGTATCCCTGGCGCGTGTTGTCGCGCCGGTGATCGAAGCGGTGGACGCACCATGGCACCGGTCTTCGTTGTCCCTCGATTGGCTGTCGTCCTGGGCGGACGTGGTGCCTGCCGACAAGCGCATGAACGACGACAAGCGGGGACATCCATGAACGCGCGGTCGGCGATGAGAGGGCGCCGTCATCATCGTGCCAGGTATGGCTGGGGCCGTGCCCTGGCTGGGAGGCTGGCCGTTTGCGGATTGGCGATGACAGCCGTCGTGTGGCCGGATCCGGCGAGCGCGACCACGCCAGCCACTTCCCAGCCGACGGCGATGACGCCGGCGGCAATGCGTTTCCCGGCTGGGTCGCGGGTTGAGCCCTTGGCGGATCGATTGTGGCTGTATGGCTTGCCGCTGCAGGCGGTGGTGTTCGATGCGCCCGTCGACGTCCCGGAATTGATCCGCACCCTGTCGCGCCAGCAACCCGCATTGCGCGATCTCATGGTGCTGCCCGGCGTGGCGATCCTGTCCGGGCGCCTGGGCGATGCCCTCTGGATGGCCGTGTTGGCAAGTCCCGTGGCGGGGCGCAGCGTGGGCAGCGTGTCATCGTTGCTGGTGTCGACGACGCGTCAGGATGCGCCACTGCCGGCCTGGTTGCCACCCGCGGCGCGCTTGGAGCTTGATGTCGTCGTGGCAGACGGCGGGGTGCGCATGTCTGAGCGCATCTGGCAACATCCACTCCCCCCGGCGCGCCTGGCGTCGGTCATACGCCAGGGATTGCGGCGCCACGGTTGGGAGGACGATGGCAAGCGTGCCGATGCCGGCGACTGGCAGTCGTGGCGCCGCCGCGGTGAGCGGTTGGACTGGCTGCTGTTGCCGGTGGATGCTGGCAGCGGTTTGTGGATCCGGCGGAGGGTCCCATGACGCGCGTCGTTTTCCCGGGCCTGCGCAAGTTGGCGGTCCCATTGTTGGCGCTGGCAGCCGGGCTGGTGTCGGCCTGGGCCGTCCGAGAGCACGTGCGGCAGCGGATAGCGCGCCTGGAGGCCGCGGCCAGCACGCCGCTGGTCAGCCGCCTGGTGGCGGCGCGTGACTTACCGGCGGGCACCGTGCTGGAGGCGTCGCAGTTGGCGGTACGCGAAGTTCCGGCGATATGGGCACCCGCGGCCAGCATCGATCCGCAGGCGGTTGACGGGGTACTGGGCACTCGACTGGCGGCCGACCTGGCGGGCGGCGAACTGTTGCTCAGTGCGTGCCTGGGTGCGGCCGATCCCACGTCATCACGTTCGCTGGCCGCGCGGATCGCGCCAGGACAGCGTGCGTTCGTGGTGGCGGCTGCCGATCTGGGGGGCCTGGCGGGCATGTTGAAGGCGGGCGATGCCATTGATATCTACGTCTCCCGGACAATCCGGGGACGAGAGGCGACCGTGCCGGTGTTGCAAGGCATGCGGGTACTGACCGCTACCGATACCGGCGACGGCGGTGGCCACGGCCAGATCACGCTGGCGGCTCGTCCCGACGAGGCCGTGCGGTACCTCTCGGCCAGACAGTCGGGAACGCTGACCGCGGTGCTGCGCAACCGGAACGACCCGGGGGACATCGACGCCGGCCCCGCGCACGATCCGCTGCCTCCGGTTGGCCCGGCGCCGACACCGCAGCGCTCTTCGGGGGTGGTCATCCTGTACGGCGACCGGCCGGACGAACGCGCCCAAACCCTTGCGCCGACCTCGGCGCTGGCGGATTTCGAATCGGAGCACCCATGAGGATCGGACGGATTGAGTCTATCGAGGTCCTGGCCGCGCTGTGCCTGGCACTGGCCTGCCCGCCGGCGTGGTCAGCGGTCGAGACGCTCGAGATGCAGGTCGGCGAGAGCCGCGTACTGGCGCAGCCTGGCGTCACACGCGTGGCCATCGGCAACAGCCAGGTGCTGAGCGCGGTGGCAACCGACGATCGCGAGGTCGTGGTGTCGGCGCGCGCCGAAGGCGTGTCCTCGATGCATGTGTGGGCGGAGGCGGGCCTTGCGAGCTATGACGTGCGCGTGGTGGCGGCCGGCACGCCGCGTCTGCTGGCCGAAGTCGACTCCCTGTTGGCGCGTATTCCCGGCACGCGCAGCACCCTGGTGGGCGGTCAGGTCGTCATAGAGGGGGAGGGTCTGTCCGACGATGACCGCGCCCGGGTGGCGGCGCTGGCACAGCGGTATCCCGAGGTCGTGGACTTCACCGGACAGGTGGGCTGGGACAGCATGGTGTTGCTGGACGTGCAGGTGGTTGAAATCCCCAGTTCGCGATTGCGCGAGTTCGGCGTTCGTTGGGATGGCGTGACGCAAGGGGGGCTGAACGCGGCGCTGGCCTGGGACGCCGGCTCGCGGGGCAGGATGAGCCGGCCCGGCGAGCAACCAGTAGACACCCCCTTGCCGGTCTCGTCCGCGGCAGGCTATTTCGGCGTCAACGCGCTGCTGTCGGCCCGCATCGCGGCGCTGGCCCAGCGTGGCGAAGCCGTGATGCTGGCCCAGCCGCAATTGCTGGCGCGCAGCGGCGCCAGCGCGACCTTTCTTGCGGGGGGCGAAGTGCCTTACGTCTCGACCGATTCGCGTGGCAATCCCACGACGTTGTTCAAGCCCTATGGGGTGTCGTTGCGGATCACGCCGCGTATCGATCGCAACGGCGTCATCCGTTCGCAGATCGAGGTCGAGGCCAGCTCCGTCGACATGGCCTTGACCGCGGCCGGCGGGCCGGCGCTGCGTACCCGTCGGGCGTCGACGGAATTCAACGTGCGGTCCGGTGACACGCTGGTCATCGGCGGCTTCCTGTCGCGAGAGCGTTCCGACGAGGTCACCGGCCTGCCCGGGCTGAAGGACATCCCGATCCTCGGCGCGCTGTTTTCGTCACACCGCTACCAGTTGCGCGAGACCGAATTGGCGATCTTCGTGACGCCAAGGATCGTGTCGCGCAATGAGCCGGCCATGGCCGACCAGCTGCGGCGCGGGCGTGAGCTGGTCGATGCGGCTTTTCCGCAGGCGCCGCGGTTGGGCGGGGCCGTGCCTGCGTCGGGTTGGAGCGTCTACGCGGGAGCGGGATCGCAATGGCTCCGCGATACCGGGGCCCCCATTTCTGCTGACAAGGAGTAGTGCCATGCTTGATATCGAGATGACTTTTGAAGATGCCGTCACACGCAGGATCAGGGCAACCGCGCCGACGCTGATCGGTCGGGGTGTCCATTGCGACCTGCGCATCGCCAATTGGCGGGTGGGGCGCCAGCATGCGCGGCTGCGGCGCGAGGCCTCGGGAATCGTGCTCGAGGATCTTGGCGCCTTGGGCGGGACGTTCGTCAATGGCTTGCGCGTCACACGTCATGCGCCCGTGCGGCCCGATGACGAGATTCTCATCGGACCTTGCCGCCTGCGGGTGGCGCCGGCGCGTCCGGAGGGGCACATCGGCATAGTGGCTCGGCTGTCGATGCCCGCGTCCGCCGACCAGCGCACGGATTCCGCGGCGGACGCACCGGTGTCGTCGTTGGCCAACCTGGACCTGCGCCGCCGCCTGCACACCGCGCTGTTGGCCGCGCTGGACCTGCGCCGACGCGATGTGGCCGGCATGAGTGATGCCGTGCTGCGCGCCGAGGCGGCCCGGTTGCTGACACGCATCCTGGCCGACGACGAGGCGCTGCCGTCAGGGGCGGATCGGGCGTCGCTGTGTCGCGAGGTGCTGGATGAGGCGGTGGGGCTGGGACCGCTGGAACCGCTGCTGGCGGCGCCCGATATCACCGAGATCATGGTCAACCGGCACGATGAGATCTATGTCGAGCGCGATGGCCGGCTCTGGCGCCACGCCGCCGCGTTCACCGGCGAGCAGTCCGTGCGCCGGGTCATCGAGCGCATCGTGATGCCGTTGGGACGCCGCATCGACGAAAGTTCGCCAATGGTCGACGCGCGGTTGCCGGATGGCTCGCGGGTACACGCCGTCATCCCGCCGGTCGCGCTCAAGGGGGCCAGCCTGACGATCCGCAAGTTTCCCGCGCATCGGCCGGACATGTCCGACCTGCTGGCGGCGGGTTCGCTCAGCGCCGCCATGGCGCAATTCCTTGCCCATTGCGTGCGGCTGCGCAAGAACCTGGTGGTTTCGGGAGGGACCGGAGCGGGCAAGACCACGTTGCTGAATGTCCTCTCCAATGAAATCCCGGAGGGGGAACGCGTCGTCACGGTCGAGGATGCGGCGGAATTGCGACTCAACCATGCGCACTTGGTGGCGCTGGAAGCGCGGCCGGCCAACCAGGAAGGACGCGGACGCATCGACATTCGCGAATTGGTGCGCAATGCGCTGCGCATGCGACCGGATCGGATCGTGGTGGGCGAGTGCCGCGGGGCGGAGGCCTTCGACATGCTGACCGCGATGAATACCGGGCACGAGGGTTCCCTTACCACGCTGCACGCCAATTCCGCGCGGGATGCCCTGTCGCGGTTGGAGTCGATGGTGCTGATGGCGGGGCTGGACTTGCCACTGGCCGCGATCCGCGAGCAGATCGCGGCCAGCGTCGACATCATCGTGCAGCAAGCCCGGCTGTCCGACGGGCGGCGCGTTGTCGTGTCCATCGTGGAAGTCACCGGCATGGAAAGCGGTCGGATCCAGTTGCAGGAGTTGTTCCGGCATGAGCGCTCGGGAGGTTTCGTCGGCTGCGGCATCGTGCCTGGTTTCGCGCAGGAATGGCTGGAGGCTGGAGCGGACCTGGACATGGCGTGGTTTGGCATCGATGGGGCGACTGCCGGGGCCGGTGGCGAGGCGACGCTGCCATGACCTGGCTGGCCATGCTGGCGGCGCTGGCCTGCGCCACGCTCCTGGCTTGGCAGGTGCAGCGCTGGCTGGCGCCGATGTTGCGGCGTCATCGCGAACGCTATACGCGGGAGGCAGGCAGCCGGCTCGACGCGTTGTTCGTGTTCATCGAGCCAGCCCGGCTGTGGGTGGGCACCGTGGCGCTGGCGGGATTGGCGGCGGCGCTGGTTTTCGCGGCGACTGCCAGCGGCATTGGCGCCGCGTTGGCCAGCGCGGCGGCGTGGCGCCTGCCGCGATTCCTGGTCCACGCCATGCATCGCCGACGCGTGCGGCGCTTCGAGCAACAGTTGCCGTTGGCTTTGCTGATGCTGGCGTCGGCGCTGCGCGCGGGGGTTTCCCTGATGCCCGCCTTGCGCCAGGTCGCGGCCCTGGGCGGCGGGCCCGTGGCCCAGGAATTCGGCCTGATGCTGCGCGAGCAACGTCTGGGCGTGCCCTGGGACGAGGCGCTGGAGCGCCTGAATGTCCGGATGGCGGGAGAGTCGACGACCCTGATGGTGGTGGCAATGCGGATATCGGCGCGGACGGGGGGTAATCTGGCCGAGGCGCTCGACAGCATTGCGCAGACCCTGCGCGCGAGGCTGCAGCTGCAGGACCGGGTCCGGGCATTGACGGCACAGGGACGCTTGCAGGCCTGGATCGTGGGGGCGTTGCCATTGCTGTTGCTGGTCGTGCTGGACTGGCTCGAGCCCGACAGCATGGCGCCGCTCTGGCATACGCCACGGGGGTGGCTGGTGCTGGCGTTGGTGGCGACGCTGGAAACCCTGGGCATCCTGTTGATCCGGCGCATCGTCCGGATCGACGCCTGAGCAGGAGGTCGGCATGTGGCTTGTGCTGGCGATGGCGGGCGCGGGGTCGGGGGTGGGATGGCTGGCGTGGCGGCTGTTGCGGCACGCATCGCGGGAGGCCCCGGGCATGGATGTCCTGCCGTGGTGGTGGCGCGTGGGGGCGCCGTGGGCGGAGCGGATCGCACCGCGCCTGGTGCCGCTTTGCCCTCGTCACGGATATGCATGGCTGTGTGGGATGGCCGCGCGCGCAGGCTTGCCCGCGGCGGTTCGCGCCGAGCACCTCGTGGCCGCGAGCCTGCTGGCGGCGATTGGCGGCGCGGCGGTGGCGGGCGCGGGGCTGTGGGTAGTACCAGGTGTCGGCCCGAACGGAGCCCTTGCTGGCCTGGCGCGCACAAGTGACTGGTCGGACGCGCTGTCGTGGTCGCTGGCCGGTGCCGGCTTGGCCGGTCCGTTGCCGGCGTTGTGGCTGCGGGCGCGGGTGGTCGAACGGCGCCGGCGTATCGAGCGGGAACTGCCGTTCGTGCTCGACATGATGATCCTGTGCGTCGAGGCCGGCCTGAGCGTGCAGGCGGCGTTGCAGCAGGCGACGTCGAGCGGGCCGGGCGGGCCGCTGCGAGAGGGCGTCGCGGGCGCGCTGGCGCAGATGCGGGCGGGCGTGACCCGGTCCACGGCATTGCGCGCGATGGCGGATCATTGCGGCAGTCCGCTGGTGCACGATTGGATTGCCGCCCTGGTCCAGGCGGACGCCCTGGGCATCGGCCTGTCGCCCGTGTTGCGGGCGCAGGTCGCCCAGTGTCGTCATGCCCGCCAGCAGCGGGCCGAGCAATTGGCGCTGCAGGCGCCGGTCAGGATGCTGCTGCCCCTGGTCGGCTGCATCTTTCCCTGCACGTTCATCGTGCTGGCGTTCCCCATCGCCGTCCAGCTGCTGCGGGGGGGAGCGTGAGCGCCCGCCCGGCCCTGCCGCGCGGGCGGCTCAGGCTGTTGTGGGTCAAGGGCTGGATGGGGCGGCTGCGGGGGTTGCTGGGCCGGCCGCCGCCAGGGCCACGATCGGGGATCTTGCTGGCGCCATGCCGGGCGGTGCATACCTTCGGCATGCGATACGCCATCGACGTGGCGTTCGTGTCGCGAGATGGCTGCGTGCTGAAGGTGTGCAGGGCGTTGCCGCCCCGCCGGATCGCGTCATGCCTCGGCGCTGTGGCCGTTGTCGAAGTTCGGGCTGGCGCTGTTGATGCCGAACACGGAGGTGTACGACGGATAGAAGCTGCAATAGAACACGCCCGCCGCCGCGATCGTGAACGGGATCTGCAACGTGCTGGCCAATTGCGGCGACAGCCCCAGCGCGACCAGCAACCCCGAGCACAGGTCCAGGAACAGCGCGATCAGGACCCAGGTGGCGGCGTACACCAGGAAGGCCCACTTGTTGCGCCAGCAGGCGATGCCAGAGAAGAACAGGGCCTGGGTCAGGCGCAGTCCATGCCATGCCACCAGCACCGGCGCATACCAGAACAGGGCTGCGATCACGATGTAGATGATCGTGAAGATGATGAGCGGCGCGCGTAGCGCCATCAGGATGGGCTCCATGCTGTTCTCGATGGATGCGATGCGCATGCCTTCGGAGAACGCGGCCGAGAAGGGCAGGAACGTTGCGAGGCCGGCCGCCAGGCTGACCGCCGCGTACAGCAGGCCCATCAGGAACAGCTTGCGGAATACGCCGGGCTGCTTCAGGGGCTTGGCCCACATCGAGGGCAGCATCACGCGATCCGCTTCGACGTGTTTGCAGGCGGCCAGGCTCATCAAGGTGACCGACGGCATCAGCGCGATGAACAGGATCGGACCCACGATCTGCGCGGCGAAGGCGAAAATGACCAGAAGGCTGTTGATCAGCGCCCAGGTGTACATGGCCAGGGGTTGCTTGCGGAACAGACGGAAGCCGTCTCGGACCCATTGCCAGCCGGAAGACGCGGGGAGGAATGCTGCTTGCATGGCTCTCTTGGGGGTGATCTCTCAAAAAGGGACGTGCTACCCCCAATTATGGGGGGCGTAACGATTACGGCAATACCGGCAGGCCCGGGCGGTGGCGTGCCTGCAACACTCTCTCGAAATGTCGGGGATCGTGCGGCTTGAGCGTCTGGGCCGGACGCGGCAGGAAAAAGTCGTACAGGCGCGACAGCCAGAAGCGCAGGGCGGCGGCGCGCAGCATCAACGGCCAGGCCTGGCGTTCAGCGTCGGTGAATGGACGCACCTGGGCGTAAGCAGCCAGCCAGGACTCGACCAGTTCGGGGATGAATTCGCCGGTATCGCGCTCGATGCACCAGTCATTGACGCTGACGGCCACGTCGAACAGCCAGGTATCGCAGCCGGCGAAATAGAAGTCGATGATGCCGCCCATGAGCGGATCCTCGAAGGTGCCGGCAAACAGCACGTTGTCGCGGAACAGGTCGCAATGGGCCGGGCCAGCGGGCAGCGCCTGCCAGGCCGGGCTGGCGGCCGCTGCCTGCTGGGCGGCCAGCTCCGATTGCAGCAACTGCGCCTGGCCCGGTTCCAGGAAGGGCAGGACCTTGGGCGCGGTTTCGACCCACCAGGACAGGCCGCGCAGGTTGGGCTGCTGGATCGGAAAGTCCCGCGCCGCCATGTGGGCGCGGGCCAGCGTGGCGCCGGCCAGGGCGCAATGGGCGGCTCCCGGTGCCGGTTCGTAGCCGCCGGGCAGGCGCGAGACGATGGCGCAAGGCTTGCCGTGCAGGGTGGTCAGGCGGGTGCCGTCGCGCAGCGTCTGCGGTTGCGGCACGGGGATGCCGCGGCTGGCCAGGTGGTACATCAGCTCGATGTAGAACGGCAGCTGGGCATGCGTGAGCACCTCGAACAGCGTCAGCACGTACTCGCCGCGGCTGGTGTAGAGGAAATAGTTGGTGTTTTCGATGCCCGCCGTGATCCCCCGCAGCGAGACGAACTCGCCCAGGTCGAAATGCGCCAGCAGGGCGCGCGCGTCGTCGTCGGATACGGGGGTGAAAACGGCCATTGATGTCAGGGAAATAGGGGTTAACGGACGCGGGGTGAGGCACGCCTGGATAGGCGTGCGCGCGGCGGCGGCGCAATTTTAGACCACATGGCCGGCAGGGTCAGGACGATTACCAGCCGGACCCGCCGGGCAGAATCCCGCCAAGCACCGTAAAATACCGCATCCCCTTGTTTTGCTGAGTGATTCTTGGACTCCCCCGACTGGCGGCTGTGTGTCGCCCCGATGATCGACGTGACCGACCGGCATTGCCGCTATTTCCACCGGCTGCTGGCGCCGCGCGCGCGTCTTTACACCGAAATGATCACCACCGGCGCGCTGCTGTATGGCAACGTGGCGCGCCATCTCGACTTCGACGAAGCCGAGCATCCGGTTGCGCTGCAACTGGGCGGCAGCGAGCCGGACGCGCTGGCGCAGTCGGCCAGGCTGGGGCGGCAGTGGGGCTATGACGAAATCAACCTGAATTGCGGTTGCCCGTCGGAACGGGTGCAGAAGGGCGCGTTCGGCGCCTGCCTGATGGCCGAGCCCGACCTGGTTGCCGATTGCATCAAGGCGATGCAGGACGCGGTCGATATCCCCGTGACGGTCAAGCATCGCCTGGGGCTGGACTATGACGAGTCCTACGCCTTCGTGCGCGATTTCGTCGGCAAGATCCACGACACCGGCTGCCGGGTGTTCATCGCCCATGCGCGCAACGCGGTGCTCAAGGGCCTGTCGCCCAAGGACAATCGCGAGATTCCGCCGCTGCGCTACGACGTGGTGAGCCAGCTCAAGCGGGATTTCCCCGACTGCGTGTTCGTGCTGAACGGGGGGCTGGCCGATGCGGCGCAGTCGGTGCGCGCGGCTGCCGACTTCGACGGCGTCATGCTGGGCCGCGCGGCCTGGCACACGCCGCGAGTGCTGTCGGAGGTGTCACTGCAATTGTGGCCTTCGGTGCGCTTGCCCAGCGATGCCCAGGTGGTCGACGCGATGATGGAATACGCCACGCGCCAGGTGGCGCAGGGCGTGCCGCTACGAGTGATGACGCGGCCGATGCTGGGCCTGGTGAACGGCCAGTCGGGCGCGCGGCGCTGGCGCCGCATGTTGTCGGATCCGGCGCTGCTGGCCGCGAACGATCCCGCCCTGATCTACGATGCCTGGCGCAGCCAGCGCCATGCGCCGCCGGAACGCGATGCCGCGTTGACGGCCACGCCGGCGAGCGCCTGAATCCAGGCGCAACGGCAACGCCTGAATGCAACAACGCCCGGGTGGCCGCAAGGCCACCCGGGCGTTTTCGATGCATGACGGTTGCCGGCCGGCGGACCGCGCCGCCGCCGAGCAATCGCCCAAGGCTCAGGACTGGGGCGACTCCGCGCTTTCCGCGGGCCAGTCGCGGATGTAGGCCTTGAGCATGTTGTTTTCGAATTGCTGGGCCGCCACGATGGCCTGGGCCATGTCGTAGAACGAAATCACGCCCATCAGCGTGGGGCCGTCCATGACGGGAATGTAGCGCGCGTGCTTTTCGAGCATCAGGCGCTGCACTTCGTCGGCGCTGGTGTTGGGCGATACGCTGACCGGCGCGTCGTCCATGATGGAACGGATGGTGGTTTCGCCCGCGCCGCCATGCGCGTGCATGTGGCGGATGATCTCGCGGAACGTCAGCATGCCGACCAGCGTGCCGAATTCCATGATGACGAGCGAGCCGATATCCTGCTCGCTCATGGTTTGCACGGCCTGGGACACGGGCATGTCCGGCGATGCCGTGTAAAGCGTGTCTCCCTTGACGCGCAGAATCTCGCTGACCTTCAACATCGGTTTCTCCTGGGCGGTGGCGCCCTGATTGCTATTTCTTGCTCGCTTCCAGTTGCAGGACCGGGGCGACGCCATTTCCGGTATTTTGCGCTTCTCCGCAGAGTTCTTCCAGCACCGGCGCGTTTTCCTGGGAAATCACGGCTCCGGCAACCCGCAGGATTTCGCTGTCTTTGCGTACCCGCGGTTGGGTACGGTCCAGCAGGAAGCGGTCCACCAGGGGCGCCAACGAGGTTTCGCGGGCATCGCAGGTCAGGACCCACAAGTCGTCGGGCGTACGGGTCACCAGATTCATGTCGCAGAGGGTTTCCAGGACATCGTTCAGTTCATCCTGGTGCAATTTCAGCTTCGAGGCGAGCCGATTGGCCGGCAGGCCCGGCGGCATGCGGGACTGAGCCCGCCGCAGCGCGCGCAGCACGTCCAGCGCGTCGACGAAGGGGGCGCCGGCGTAGCGATTGAACTCCCAGCGTCCCAGGCGGATCAGCGGGGCGCTGGCGGCCAGGGTGGCGCCCAGCAGGACCGCCAGCCAGGACAGGTAGATCCACAAGAGGAAGATCGGCAGTGTGGCGAACGCGCCGTAGATGACCGTATAGGTGGGGAACCGCGTCAGGTAATAGGCGAAGGCCGACTTCATGACTTCCAGCGCGATCGCCGTGACGCAACCGCCAATGAGGGCATCGCGCCACAGCACCTGGCGGTTCGGCACCACCACGAACAGGGCGGCGAAGCCCAGGGCGGTCAGCACCAGCGGAATGAACGAGATGGCCATGCTGACGATTTCCGGCACGTCGCGCACCAGTCCCAGCGATTCGCGCGCCACGAACGAGGTGGCCCAGAGGCTGGCGCCGGCCACCACCGGGCCCAGGGTGATGACGGCCCAGTAGACCAGCGCCCGCTGCGGCAGCGGGCGCTGCCGGGTGACATGCCAGATGTCGTTGAAAGCCGTGTCGATCGTCATGATCAGCAGCAGCGAGGTCACCAGCAGGAACGCGCCGCCAATCGCGGTCAGGCGCGAGGCCTGGCGGGCGAACTGGTTCAGGTATTCCATGATGTTGTCCGAGACGGACGGCGGCATCAGGCTGTTGGCGAGGAAGTCCTCGAGCGCTACCCGGAATTCCTGGAACACCGGAAAGGCCGTGAACAGCGACAGCACCACGGCCAGCATCGGCACGATCGCCAGCACCGTGGTGAAGGTGAGGCTGGAGGCGACCTGCAGCAGCTTTTCCTCGTCGGCGCGCTGCGCGGTGAAGACAAAGGCGCGCCCGACCCGCGCCGCCCACGATGCGCGCGGGGGCGGGGGCTCGGGGGCCGCCGGCGAGGCGGCGGCAGGCTCGGCGGGGCGGTTCATCAGGCGATAATAGCAGCATGAACCCTGAACTCAACCCCCGCTTGCGCCTGGCGGCCTCGGTGTCGCTGTTCGCCCTGATCGTGCTGTGCGTCACCTGGGAAACCGTGGTGGCGCCGCTGCGTCCGGGCGGTTCCTGGATGCTGCTCAAGGCCTTGCCGCTGGTGCTGCCGCTGCGCGGCATTGTGCGCGGCAACCTCTATACGTATCAGTGGGCATCGATGCTGTCGCTGCTCTACCTGATGGAGGGCGTGGTGCGGGCCATGTCGGATCCGGCGCCGCTGTCGGTGCTGATGGCGTGGGGCGAGATCCTGCTGTCGACGCTGTTCTTCGTCAGCGCCATTTTCTACGTGCGGCCGGCCAAGCGGGCCGCCAGGAGCCAACGCGCATGAGCGCCCATTCCCTGTCCGAACTGCATGCCGTCAACTCGTTCGCGGCGCTGCCGGCCGCGTTCCATACGCGGCTCGCGCCGCAACCGCTGAACAACCCGCGGCTGCTGCATGCCAATGCCGAGGCGGCCGCGCTGATCGGGTTGGATCCGGCCGTGCTGCGGACACCGGAATTCCTGCGGGTGTTTTCCGGGGCGGAGCCGCTGCCGGGCGGCGATAGCCTGGCTGCCGTGTATAGCGGCCACCAGTTCGGAGTCTGGGCAGGACAGTTGGGTGACGGCCGTGCCCATCTGCTGGGCGAGGTCGAGGGGCCGTCCGGCGCCTGGGAGCTGCAGCTCAAGGGCTCCGGCCTGACGCCGTATTCGCGCATGGGCGATGGCCGCGCGGTGCTGCGCTCGTCAGTGCGCGAATACCTGGCCAGCGAGGCCATGCACGGCCTGGGCATCCCCACCACGCGCGCCCTGGCGCTGGTGGCGTCGGACGATCCGGTGTGGCGCGAAACCGTGGAAACCGCCGCCATCGTGACCCGCATGTCGCCCAGTTTCGTGCGCTTCGGGTCGTTCGAGCATTGGTCCTCGCGACGCCAGCCGGACCTGCTCAAGACGCTGGCCGACTACGTCATCGACCGCTACTACCCCGAATGCCGGGCCGCGCCCGCCGGCGAGGCGCACAGCGACACCGCGCCCTACGTGCGCCTGCTGCGCGAGGTCACCCGGCGCACCGCCTTGCTGATGGCGGACTGGCAGGCGGTGGGCTTCTGCCACGGCGTCATGAACACGGACAACATGTCCATCCTCGGCCTGACCCTGGACTACGGCCCCTATGGCTTCATGGACGGTTTCCGGCTCGGCCATGTCTGCAACCATTCGGATTCCGAAGGCCGCTATTCCTGGAATCGCCAGCCGTCGGTGGCGCTATGGAATCTGTACCGGCTGGGGGGCAGCCTGCACACCCTGGTCCAGGACGTGGATGCCTTGCGCGCGGTGCTCGATGAGTTCGAAGGCGTCTTCACCCGCGCCTTCCATGACCGCATGGGGGCCAAGCTGGGCCTGGCCGCATGGCGGCCGGCGGACGAGCCGCTACTGGACGATCTGCTCAAGCTGATGGATGCCAATCAGGCGGATTTCACCCTGACCTGGCGGCGGCTGGCGGACGCGGCGCTGGGCCGGCGCGCGCCGTTCCAGGACCTGTTCATCGATCGCGGCGCCGCTTCGGACTGGCTCGACCGTCTGCTGGCGCGCCAGGCCGAGGACGGGCGCCCGGCGACCGAGGTGGTCACGTCCATGAACCGCGTCAACCCCCTATATGTATTGCGCAACCACTTGGCCGAAGAGGCGATCCGTGCCGCCAAGGCCGGCGACGCCAGCGAAATCGACACCTTGATGATGTTGTTGCGCGATCCCTTCACGGCGCGAGACGGCTACGAAAAGTATGCCGGCCTGCCGCCGGACTGGGCCAATGGCATCGAAGTCAGTTGTTCGTCTTGATGTTCGTTTTGCGCGTTTTTTGGCGACAAAACGGTATTTTGAGCGGGGAAGGCAAGGAAAATTGGCGCAATGAGACGAAAAATCGCGGTTTTTTTCTCTGCAATCATTCGTTTCCATTGTAAAAGTCGTAAGATTGTCGCCTGCGGGACACTCAGGTGGCATGCCTGTCACTGGGGCATTTGTCGACAATTTTCAATATAAAAGCACTCTGAATATGCCTGGCGCAGATGGTTTGCTGTGTATCGGCCTGCTTGAGGATGACGCGGACTTCCGGGAGGAGTTGGCGTTGGGCCTGGGCGGGTACGGTTTCCGTGTGGCGTTCGCCTGTGACAATGCCGCGGCGTTCTACCGCCGCTTGCAGGAACAACCTTGCGATATCGTCATTCTCGATGCCCATCTTCCGGGAGAAGACGGTTTTTCGGTGGCGACGCGGCTGCGCGCGCTCAGTCCGGTCGGCATTGTCATGCTGACCGGGCGCAGCGCGCTCGAAGACCGGGTGCGCGGCCTGGAAGGCGGCGCCGATGTCTACATGACCAAGCCGGTCGACCTGCTTGAACTCAGTTCGGTAATTCGCAGCCTGGCGCGGCGCATGCGCCTGGCCAAGTCGCCGCGACCGGCCGACGCCGAGACGCGCGCGGCCGCCGACACGTCGTGGTCGCTGCAGGATGGTGGCTGGATCCTGGTGGCGCCCGATGGCGCCTCGCTGCACCTGAGCGCCCAGGAACGCACGTTCCTGGTGGCCCTGATGGACGCGGCCGGTTCCGCGGTCAGCCGCCAGGCGCTGGCCGAGCTGTTCCTGCCCGACAGCCCGGGCGGTTTCGAGTTGCGCCGCATCGACGTGCTGGTCAGCCGCCTGCGCGCCAAGGCGCAGAGCGCGGGCCTGAAACTGCCCGTGCTGTCCGTGCGCGGCCAGGGCTACGTGTTCGCCGCCTGATCCTTCGCCGCCTGAGCGGGCGTATCCGGCTCGGGGGGCCGGGCGGGCAGGGTGATGACGAAGCGCGTGCCCACGCCCACTTCGCTCTGCATCGTGAGCGAGCCGCCCTGGCTCTGGCAGATGCGGCGGGCCAGGTACAGCCCGATTCCCATGCCTTGCGTTTCGCGGTGCGCCGCGCGCCGGAAGCGCGGTTCGAAGATACGGGCCTGCTCTTCCGGGCCGATGCCCGGGCCACGATCCGTGACCGCCACCCACGCCATCGGCGCGCCGTTTGCTTCGGCGTGGCCGGTCTCGATGCGGATCGGTTCGCTGGCCGGTGAATACTTGACCGCGTTGTGGATCAGGTTGCGCACCACCACACCCGTGAGCGCGCGGTCGCAATAGACCGGCAGCGAGCCGCTGCCCGCTTGCAGCCGCAGCGCGTGGGCGGTGTCGGGCTGCATGGCGGCGACGGCGTCGCGGGCCAGCTCGGTCATGTCGGTCAGTTCGGCCCGCGGTGTCCAGGCTTGCTCGCCCAGTCGGTCCTGGTTCAGCAGTTGTTCCATCAGTTCGGTCATCCGGCTGACCGAACGGTGAATGCGCGCCAGGCGGCTGTCCACGGTTTCGCCGCTGCCCGACAAAATCATGTCGAGCGACTGGGCCGCCGCGCTGATCGTGGCCAGCGGCGCGCGCAGTTCGTGCGAGATCAGGGCATTCATCTGGCGCTGGGTATCGAGGGCGCCAGCCATTTCCACCAGTCGCAATTCCCCTTCGACCCATTGCTCGGCATCGTTGGCATTCCGCTGCGTGGCTGCCTGCCGCGAGCGCGGTTCCAACCCGGCCAGCAGGAGAGCGGCCAGTACCAGCAGCAGCCGCGCCAGCGGCGCCGCCAGCGCGCCATCGCCCGGCGCGGACCAGGCGTCATGGCCCAGGATCCAGACCGATGCCAGGTGCGCCGCGCCCAGGGCCAAGGCGGCGGCTCGGCGCGGCATGGGGCCGGCGGCGGCGGCCAGGAACCATACCGCCAGTACCGCGCTGGCGGCGGCGCCGGCGCCGGCGACCAGCGTTGGCATCAGGCGGCCGCTGGCGTCGTAGACGAAGATCAGCGCCAGCGCCGCCAGGCCGGTCAGCGCGATGCCGGCCCAGCGACACGCCATCGCCAGGCGCGCGGCGGCGGGGCGGCCGGCGATCAGGGGAATGGACAGGGCCAGCAGGGCGGCGTAGGAGCCGGCCTGCAACGCGCCGGCGGGAAACAGCGCGGGCTGGGCGCGCAGCACGCCCTCCACCAGGACGAAGGCCAGGCCGGCGCCGTAGATCGGCGCGCGGGTATAGAGCCAGCTGATCGCGCAGGCTACCGCGCAAGCCAGGGCGGTGCCGGCGGCCAGGCCGATCTGCAGATCGGGGAGGTGAAGAAGCAATCCTTCCGTCAACGAGAAATCCACTGTTGGTCAGGCGCAGGGTCGTGTGCGCGGGCGAAGTTTACGCCAGCGCCGCGAAGCGCGTGGACGCCGATTTTCTCCAGGATGGAACGCGCGGCATCGTCGGGCACGTCTTCGGCGTACACCGCCATGCCGAGCGAAGCGGCGGTGGCCACGACGGTCGCGGCCAGGTGCTGGCTGCCAGGGCTGTGCGCGATGCCGGTGATGAAGCTGCCGCACAGTTTCACGTATGACAGGGGGTAGGCGTGCAGGTGTTCCATCGCGCCGAACTGTTGCGACAGGCGCGACAGGCCGACGCGGCCGCCGGCGGCGGTGACGGTCTGGCACAACTGGCCCATGTCGGCGCCGTGTTCCATCAGGGCGGCCGCGTCCACCTCGATGATCAGGCGGCTGGCCAGGGCCGGCCGATCGGCCAGCATGCGTTCCAGCCGCGACAGGAAAGCGCCCTGGGCCAGCGAGGCTTGCGAGATATGGACCGCCAGCGCGTCGGGGTGGGTGTACAGCCAGTCCAGCCCGAGGCGGACCGCCTGGATGTCGCATTCGGCCGAGAGCCCCAGGCGCACCGCCGGCGGCATGAAGATGGCGGCCGGCACGGGATCGGCGCCGCTGGTGTCGTGCAGGGTCAGGCTGGCTTCGTAGTGCAGCAGGGCGCCCGCGACATCGGCCAAGGGCTGGGTCGAGAGCGAGAACCGATGCTGCTCCAGCGCGGTGGCCAGGGCATCGTGCCAGCTGTATTCACCGATGCGGGTGCTGTCGGCCGCCTGGCTGGCCGGCGCGATCTGGTCGTCGTCGGCGCTTTCCGCGCACATCAGGGCGTGGTCCAGCCGCGCCAGTGTGTCGCGCATGTTGTCGCCCGGCGTGAACGCGGTCATCGCCAGCGCCCAGCGGCACCAGCCCTGCTTGTCCATCGGCACCCGCAAGGAGCGCAGTTCGCGTCGCACGCGTTCGGCCAGCATGCCGGCCTGGGGGGCCGAGGTGCGCGGCATCAGCAGTGCGAAGTCCGAGCCGCCGATGCGCGCCAGCGTCATGTGCGGGTCGCCGCTACCGTCGACCAGCTTGCGCAGGCGGTCGGACGATGAGCGCAGCCACTGGTCGGTAAAGGCGCGCGACAGGTGGCGGTTGATCTGGGCCAGATCGCGCTGGCGGAACATCAGGAGATGGCCGCCGGCCTCGGGCTCCTGGCTGGCCAGCGCCTGGCGGAAGTGGTCGATGAAGAACTTGCGGTTCGGCAGGCGGGTGACGGCGTCGCGCTGGATCTCGCTTTGCAGCGATTCGATGCGGGCGTTCTGCTCCTGCACGGTCGCGGCGACCTGGCGCTGGGCGTCGACCAAGGCCTGGTCCACGCCCGCCAGTTCACAGGCGCGGCCGGGCGCGCCCGCGGCGCCCGGCGCCAGCGCGCGTACCCGTTCGCAGATATCCCGAGAGGCCCGCGTTTCGATCCAGCGCAACAGATTGGTGGCGAACAAGAGCCAGAAAACACCGGCGGCCAGCGTCAGCCCGATGACCCGGACGCCGCCTTGCCAGAGCGTCTCGCGCGCCAGCCGGGCATCGGCCTGGACCGTGACGGTACCCAGGCGCCGGCCATCCGTGCCGACATACGGCCGGGTCGCCGCAGGCGCTTCGAGCCCCAGCCAGGCGGGGCGCCAGTCGCGCGCGGCCTCGGTTTGTCCGGCCGCCGGATCGCGGCGCTCGATTTGTGTGTCCCCGTTTTCTCCGGCAATGCGCACCAGGGTGTACATGCCGGCGCCGAACAGGTCATCGGCCAGCTTGCGCGGGTCGCGCGCGCCGTCGGGGTTGTGCGACAAGGCCCAGGCCAGCGCGCTGGCGCCGGCCTGACCCTGCTGGGCCAGTTGCGAATTCAGATAGCGGTGGGCGGCCAGCATCCCCAGGGCCTGCGCGCCGAGCAGGATGAAGGCAATCAGGAGAGCGGTACAGAGGATCAGCCGGCGTAGTGTGAACATGGGTCAGGGATTCCCTTCGTGGCCCGTATTGTTGCCGGTGCCGCGCCAGGCCGGCATGCCAGTGAAAGGGGGAACATCAGGCAGCGCAAGCGCCCGTAAGCGAAAAAGGCTGGATAAGAAACGTGACACACGTTACTAATACCTCAGTGTCGTCGCCTGCGCTGTAATTCGGCATGTCACAGAACATACAGAATATTACGAAATGACCTGCGATATCAGACAGCCTGTGCAATTATTTCGATCGTGATAATTGCCCGGATGATAACTATTGAGACAGGCCGTATTAATTTTCCGGTTCAGGCTGTCGTAGTAAGAACACGGCATGGCGCAAAGGACCGGCCAGCGACTGCTATCCAAGGACCGTCATGACCCCTCGCGAGCAACCAGATCAGGGCAGGAATCGAAGGAAAGGGAGCGCGTTGCTCCTGAAGTGTGGCGTTTTTTTGCGAAAATAATGCATAATTTAAAAAATGTTACAGCCCTTGGGTTTCTTTCCGGACCGCAACGCCAAGGGTTTCTAGATAGGGGGCTCCGTGCGTGAGAGTTACCTGCTCGCACTGTGCCTGACGCTCGCGGGCGCACTTGCAGCGACATGTTTGTTTTTCGTCCGCCGGGAACGCGTGCTGCGCGGCCGGCTGACGCGTGACGAATTGACCGGCGTCCTGAGCCAGCGGGAGCTGCAGCGTCGCGCCCGCGCGTGGCTGAATCAGGCCGAACGGCAGTCGGGCCGGGGGGTGTTCGGACCCCGCGGACCGGCCCCGGAAGACCGGGAATCCCTCGGCATCGCGCGCACTCGCCCTGGCACCCGCGGCATCGGCGCGTTCTTCCTGGTCAGTTTCGACCAGTACGCCGAGATCAGCGCGATGCTGCGCGCCGGCGAGGACCAGACCCTGCTGGTGATGGTGGCCGACCGGCTCAGCCTCGTGACCCGTGCGCTGGGCGGCATGGTGGCCCGCACCGGCACCGATGCCTTCACCGTATGCATTCCCGACGTGGACGAGCAGGGCGCCGCGCAGGTGTCCGCCAAGCTGCTCGAAGACTTGTCCGTGCCCTATGAACTGGGTGGCCGACCCCTGATCGCGGTGTTTCGCGTGGGGGCGGCGTTGTATCCAGACCACGGTCGCAGCGTGGAAGAACTGCAGCGCTGCGTGCAGGTCGCCATGGTGCCCCTCAAGGAGCGCGGCGGACCGGGCTGGAACATGTTCGATTTCCGCATGCTGGCGCGCCAGCGCGACCAGCAGGGGTTGGAAAACGACCTGCGGCTGGCGCTGACCACCGCGTCGATGGACCAGTTCGAGCTGTACTACCAGCCGGTGTGCGACAGCGGCACCGGTGTGGTGCAAGGCTGCGAGGCCCTGCTGCGCTGGCACCACCCCGAACTGGGCAGTGTGTCTCCGGCCGTGACCATCGAGCTGGCCGAGCGCAGCGGCCTGATCGTGCCGCTGGGCGCCTGGATCCTGGAGCGCGCCTGCTCGCAGGCCGCGCTGTGGCCGCCAGCCTGGCGCGTGCACGTGAACCTGTCGGTCAAGCAGATGAACGAGGACGGTCTGGTGCAGCTGGTTTCCGACGTGCTGGCCACGACCAAGCTGGCGCCGCGCAAGCTGGTGCTGGAGATCACCGAGTCGCTTTTCATCCTGCACTACGAGCGCCACGTGAAGATCTTGAACACGCTGCGGGCCAAGGGCATCGGCGTGGCGCTGGATGACTTCGGTTGCGGCTACTCCAGCCTGAACCACCTGCGGCACCTGCCCATCGATTGGGTCAAGATCGACCGCAGCTTCATTTCCGCGCTTGAATCCGACGCCGGCAGCCGCGAGGTGGTGTCGGCGCTTTTCGGACTGTGTCAGGCGATGCACCTGCCGGTGGTGGCCGAGGGCGTCGAAACCGAAGGTCAACGCGAGATCCTCAAGTCGCTGGGCTGCCGCGTGATGCAGGGCTTCCTGCTGGGACGCCCGGCGCCGGCCGCGGAAATTCAGGCTTTGGCGTCGGCGGTGTCATAATCTGGGTTGCTTGCAAACCCACTGTTGACTTCCTATGCCCGGCAATACCCTCGGTACTCTGTTCACCGTCACGAATTTTGGCGAATCCCACGGGCCGGCCATCGGTTGCGTCATCGATGGCTGCCCGCCGGGCATGCCCCTGGAAGCGGCCGACATCCAGCGCGAACTGGACCGCCGCCGCCCTGGCACGTCGCGCCACGTCACCCAGCGCCAGGAAGCGGACCAGGTCGAAATCCTGTCGGGCGTCTACGAGGGCCTGACCACGGGCACGCCCATCGGCCTGCTGATCCGCAACACCGATGCGCGCAGCAAGGACTACTCCAACATCACCGACACCTTCCGGCCGGGCCATGCCGACTACGCCTACTGGCGCAAGTTCGGCCTGCGCGATCCGCGCGGCGGCGGCCGTTCGTCGGCGCGCCTGACGGCGCCCACGGTGGCCGCCGGCGCCGTGGCCAAGAAGTGGCTGGCCGAGCAGTACGGCGTGAAGGTGCGCGGCTACATGAGCCAGCTGGGCCCCATCGCGATTCCGTTCGTGTCGTGGGATGAAGTGCCGAACAATCCGTTCTACGCGCCCAACGCCGAGGTCGTGCCCGAACTGGAAGCCTATATGGACCAACTGCGGCGCGATGGCGATTCGGTCGGCGCGCGCATCGAGGTGGTGGCCGAGAACCTGCCGGCCGGGTGGGGCGAGCCTATTTATGATCGCCTGGATGCCGACATCGCCCACGTGATGATGGGCCTGAACGCGGTCAAGGGCGTCTCGATCGGCGCCGGCTTCGATTGCATCGCGCAGCGCGGCTCCGAGCATGGCGACGAGATCACGCCCGATGGCTTCCTGACCAACCACGCCGGCGGCGTGCTGGGCGGCATTTCGACCGGCCAGCCGGTCACGGTTTCGCTGGCCATCAAGCCCACCTCCAGCATCCGGGTCGAGCGCCGCTCGGTCAACCGCGCCAACGAACCCGTCATGGTGCAGACGCTGGGCCGTCACGATCCCTGTGTCGGCATCCGCGCCACGCCCATCGCCGAGGCCATGCTGGCCCTGGTGCTGATCGACCACGCGCTGCGCCATCGCGGCCAGTGCGGCGAGCCGGGCTGAGGCCGGATTCCATCGTTCCTGACCGTTGTAGGAGGCTGGCATGAGCCTGAACCGTTATCCGTTGCGCCGCATGGCGGCCGCGCTGTCCCTGGTGGCCCTGGCGGGGTGCACCGGGATGAACACCACCCAGTCCGGCGCCATCGGCGTCAATCGCACCCAGTACATGTCCAGCATGGTGCCGTCGCAGGCCCTGGAGCAGGAGGCGAACCAGCAATACGCCGATATCATCAAGCAGGCGCAGGCCAAGAACCTGCTGGATCGCGACGCGCAGCAGGTGTCGCGGGTGCGCGCCATTTCGCAGCGCCTGATCGCGCAGACCGGCGTGTTCCGCCCCGACGCGTCCGCGTGGAAGTGGGAAGTGCACGTGCTGACCAGCGACGAGGTCAACGCCTGGTGCATGCCGGGGGGCAAGATCGCCGTCTATACCGGCCTGATCAACAAGATCAAGCCCACTGACGACGAGCTGGCGGCGGTGCTGGGCCATGAGATCTCCCATGCCTTGCGCGAACATGCGCGCGAGCGCGTGTCGCAGCAGATGGCCACCAATCTCGGCTTGCAGGTGTTGTCCATCGCCACGGGGTCGAGCGCCGCGTCGGACCTGGGCGGCAAGCTCAGCGACGTGATGTTCACGCTGCCCAACAGCCGCACGCATGAAACCGAGGCCGACCGCATGGGCGTCGAGCTGGCCGCGCGCGCGGGTTTCGATCCGCGCGCCGCGGTCACGCTATGGCAGAAGATGGGCGCCGCCGACAATGGCAGCGCCCCGCCCGAGATCCTGTCGACCCACCCCTCGGCGGCCTCGCGCATCACCGACCTGCAGGGCGCGGCCCAGCAGGTGCTGCCGCTGTACCAGCAATCCAAGGCCGGCGCGGCGCGCTAGCGCGCCGCCAGGCGGGGGCGGGCGCAACGCCAGGCCCGCCGGTGCCCTTCAGGCGCGGGATCCCCCGCGGCGGGACTGCCGCAAGCCCCTCCTGCCGATTTGACGACTGCCGGCCTCAGGCCGGCAGTTTCACGCCCGGGCCGCGCATCACGCTGATGCCCAGGTCGGCCAGGATGCGGCGCGTTTCGCTGTCCGGCACGTCTTCCGCGTAGACCGCGATATCGAGCTTGCGCGCGGTTTCCAGCACAGATGCGGTCAATTGCTGGCTGCCGGGGCTTTGCGACATGCCGCCGATGAAGCCGCCGCCCAGTTTCACGTAGGACAGCGGCAGCGTGTGCAGTTGCGCCACCGCGCCGAACTGCTGCGCCAGGCGGCGCACGCCGATATGGGCGCCGAATTCCGACGCCACCCGGGCCAGCGTGGCGATCTGCTCGTGACACTCGACCAGCCCGTGGGCATCGATTTCCAGGAACAGGCGCCGCGCCAGTGCCTTGCGTTCGGTCAGCAGCAGCGCCAGCTGCCGGAAATATTTCTGGCCGCGCAGCGAGGGCAGGGCGACGCGCAGGGTCAGCTCGCCGTCGTGGGCGGCCAGCCAGTCCAACCCCAGGCTCACGGCCTGCAGGTCGCAGTCGGCCACCAGGTCGAGCCGCACCGCGGGCGGAATGAACAGAGTGGCGGGAATCGGCGCCTGGTCGGCGGCGGTGCGCAGCATCAGCATCGCCTCGGTACGGATGGGAACGCCGGCGGCGTCGCGCAGCGGCTCGGTGGCCAGCTCGAAGCGGTGGTCTTCCAGCGCCGACAGGATCGCGTCCTTCCAGGCGCGCTCGCCGGATTCGGAGGGCGATTGCGCGTCGGCGGCGCCCGCGATCACGACCTGGTCGTTGCCGGCGCTCTCGGCCCGCATCAGGCCGAAGTCCAGTCGTGACAGCACGGGGCCGGCCTGGTTGCCGCGGCTATAGTCGGCCATGGCCTGGGCCCAGCGGCACAGGTGGCCCTCGCCGACCGGAATGCGCGAGGCGTGCAGGTCGGCGCGCAGTTGTTCGGCGATCATCATCGCCTGCGGCGCCGCGCAGCCCGGCAGCAGCAGGGCGAAATCGGAACCGTTCAGGCGCGCCAGCAGCGGATCGGCCACGTGCAGCGACTTGAGCGAGGCCTGGATGCGTTCGCAGGCGGCGCGCAGCCACTGGTCGATGAACTCGCGCGGCATGTGGCGGTTCAGGTCGGCCAGGTCGCGCTGGCGGAACACCAGCACATGGCCGCCGTCCGTGCCGGCGCGGGCCGGTGCGTGACCGGCGGCCGGGCCGGTTTCGAGCGCGCGGCGGAATTCGTTGACGAAGTACTTGCGGTTGGGCAGGCGGGTGACCGGGTCCTGGTTCAGCTCCAGCTCCAGGGATTCGATCTTGGCGTTCTGTTCCTCGGCGCTGGCGTAGACGCGTTCGCGGGTCTGGTTGAGCGCCTGCACCACGTCGGACAGTTCCGGCACGCGCGCTTCCATCTGCCGCGGCGGCGTGTCCTGGCCGATGCTGCGGACGTGGTCGCTGACCTCGCGCAGCAGCCGGTTCTTGATCCAGCCGACCAGCGCGAAGGCGAACAGCGCCCAGATCAGGCCCGCGCCCAGCACCAGCGCGATCATGCGCAGGCTGCTGCGCCACAGGGCTTCCCAGGCGTAGGCGTCGTTGGCCACCAGCGTCACCTCGCCGATCTGGCGCCAGCCGTCGCTGACGGCGTGCGAGGCCGAGCGCGCGTCCAGCGGCGCCAGGGCGCGGAACCAGGCGGGCACCGAGGCGGCGGTGGCGGTCGATTGGCGCTCGATCAGCACCTTGCCTTCCGGATCGGCCAGGCGCACCAGCGAGAAGTGGCCGCCGTCGTACAGCGCCGACACCAGCAGTTCCTGCACCACCGGGTCGTTGTTGGCCGGCTGCGACAACGACAGCGCCAGCGACACGGCGGCGTCGGTGGCCTGCACCTGCAATTGGCCCGACAGGTATTCGCGGGCGGCGTTGACGCTGAGCGCCAGGGTGCCCAGCAGGATGACGCCGATCGCGAGGGTGACGCTGAGCAGGAGCTGTCGAAGTATGGACATAGTCTTGTGGTTCCGGACGTCAGGGGCGTATGCCTTCCCGTTCCATGCGTTGGAGTAGATCGCGCCAGCGGCTGAGGCGGTCAACCGGTGCGGCGGGTTTGCCGTCGACGTAGACGCCGTCGGCATTGAAGCTGAAGACCGGCGTCAGGTCGCGCCGTTGCGACGCCGGCAGGATGGTCGAGACCAGGCTGTCCAGCACCAGCGGTACTGCATTGGGTGTTTCGTAGTAGCCCAGCACCATGTGGGCGATCTGGCTGCTGCTGGCCGGGCCGCCCACCCGCGCGCGGACATAGATGAAGCGCAGCTTGCTGGCCGGCACGCCCATCGACAACAGGGTGAAATACTTGCCGATGACGTAGTCTTCGCAATCGCCCGCGCCCTTGCCCAGCGATTCGAGCGGCGTGGCCCAGTAGTCGTCCTTGCCCCAGATCGTGATGTCGTCGCCCGACAGCAGCGCGCGGTTCCAGAAATCGTTCGCCACCACCAGCCGGTCCTTTTCCAGCGCGGGGGGCGTGGCGCGCAGCAATTGCAGCCAATTCGACACCGCCTTGGCGCCCTTGGCGCCATAGCGGCTGGCCGACAGGCTTTGCAACTTGTCGGCGTTGACCTCCAGGGCGGAACTGCCGCCCCAGCCGCAAGCCAGGCAGAGCAAAACCAGTCGGCACAGATTCAGCGTGGCGCGGAAACGGCGGGTTGATCGCATGAAACGGATTTTCACATTTTTCCGGTCGATCCAGTCGTCATCCGGAAAAAATCCCGCGCACGCCGTCCGCGTGCCGCGCTGGTCCTGCCTTGTTCGACCGGACAAGGCCGTTGCGCGGCCCTGTCCGGGGGACTGCTTAGCCGTGGTCGACGTTCAGTTTGCCCTTCTGCAACAGGTCATTGATGATGGCCTGGTTGTTCAGCTGGCCGCCCTGAGTCAGGTCGACGTTCTCCAGCACGATCTTCTGGTCCGCGCCCTGGGCGCCGAGCTTGCCCTGGGTGTTGACGTCGATGACCGTGTTGTTGCCTTCCTTGTGGAAGTTCAGGTACTGGGTCAGCGTGCCGTCCTTCTCGCCAACCAGCAGGTCCTTCAGGTCCAGGATGTCGCCGCCATCGGCCGGCTTGTCCAGCGAGAAGTCCTTGATCGTGTCGACAGCCGGCTTGGCGGTGGTGCCCTGGTCGCCCAGTTCCCACTTGAAGGTATCGCTGCCGGCGCCGCCGATCAGCGTGTCGTCGCCCTTGCCGCCGATCAGCAGGTCGTTGCCGTTGCCGCCTTCCAGCACGTCGTTGCCCGACCCCCCGTGCAGTACGTCATTGCCGTCGCCGCCGTACAGCTTGTCGTCGCCGGCGCCACCGTAAATGATGTCGTTGCCATCATCGCCATACAGGGTATCGTTGCCGCCCTGGCCGTAGATGATGTCGTCGCCGGTGCCGCCGTGGATCGTGTCATCGCCGCCGCGCGGGTCGTCGGCGAGGTTGAAGTCGGCGTGGTGGTCCTTGATGTACTGGTACAGGTCGCCGCTGGTCGGCGCGTGTCCGTCGCGCATTTCCAGGAACACCTGCAGCGCCTTCAGGCCCGAGCCCTGCGCCAGATCGGCGGGGCGGCCGCCCACCGAGGCCCAGTTCAGCACGTTGCCATCGGTGTTGAGCGTGTCGCCGAAGATGATGTCATTACCGGCACCACCGTTGATGATGTCGTTGCCGACAGCAGCCGGATCGGTGCTGGACGAGCCGCCCTGCAGCGCGGCGGCCAGGTCCTTGGCGGTGTTGACGATCTGCGGCTGGCCGACAGCGCCGGTGATGTTGGTGCCCTCGATCTTGACCGTACCGGTGCCAGTCGTGCTCGAGTTGTCAAAGAACTTCAGGTAGGCCTCGTTGACCCCCGTGCCGATGCCGATGGCGTGCACGGTGCTCTTGCCGCTCAGGCCCTTGAACTTGTCGACGGCGTCCTTCATGTCGTAGTAGTTCGTGGTGCTGCCGCCCGACCACCAGTCGCCGTTGCTGCCACGGTTGCTGAAGGTCGGATCGCCGTCCGTCAGGAAGTACGTGACGTTCTCGAAGGCCTGGCCGTTGGACGAGGTAGGCTGCTTGTTGAACCACTTCACGGCTTCGTCGAACGCGCCTTCGTAGTTGGTGCCGCCGCTGGCGCTGAGCTTCTCGATGGCCTTGATGAGGTCGCCGACGTTGCTCGCGTTCAAGCCGTTGATCGTGTACTTGGTGCTGGCCGTCGATTCGAAGCCGATCAGCGCCACGTTGACGATGCCGTCATGGCCCTTGAGGGTGTTCGCCAGGTTCTTGAGCGCGTCGATGGTCAGCTGCATGCGCGTCAGGCCCTTGGTGCCGGAGGCTTCCGACATACTGCCCGACGTGTCCACCACGATCGCGATGTTGTAGTTCTTGCCCGGCTCAACCGTGGTGACCGTGCCACCCTTGTCGCCAAGGATGACGTCGTCGCCGCTGCCGCCGTTGATGGGCGGCTTGGTGCCCGTGCCGCTGCCGTCGTTGTCGCCCGAGATGAAGTTGTTGGTCTTGATGGCGAAGTTGTAGTCGCCCGAGGTGTCCTTGCCACCGTTGGCGGTGCCGCCGTTGTCCCGCACCTGGAAGCCAAACGAGGTGTCCTGGCCGGCCGCCGACGGCGTGTAGACCAGCTTGCCCGCGGCGATGTCCGCGGCCGAGACCACGGTGTTGATCGAGACCGCCTGGCCATTCAGCGTCAGCGTGCCGTCGGTCGGCAGGCGCGTGATGATGACGCTGTCGAGCTGGTTGCCTTCGGCGCCGTCATTGAAGTTGAACTCGGCGGCGGTGAAGGTGTGGTTGCCGCCCGCGTCCACGGTGGTGGCGTTGTCGGCGGCCACCGGCGCGTCGTTGGTGCCGATCACGTCGACCGTTATCACTTGCTTGGCGGAGCCGTCGGCCGAGACGACCTCGAAGCTCTCTTTCAGCACGGCGCCGGCGGGCAGGTCCTGGACGGCCTTCAGGCTGTTGTTCAGCGTGTAAGTCCAGTTGCCGTTGGCGTCGATCGAGAACGTGCCGTACTTGCCCGCCACGTTGGCCTGGGCGACCAGCGTGCTCTGGCCGGCGTCGGCATCCGAGACCGTCAGCTTGCCGGAGGTCACCAGCGTCTTGTCCTCGATCACGGCGCCGGTGGACTGGCCGGTGATCTTGGCGATGTCATTGGTGCCGGTGACGGTGACCGTGATTTCCTTGAACGCGGTGCCGCCATGGCCGTCATCCACCGTGACCTTGATGGTGTCGGTAACGGTTTCGCCTTCCTTCAGCGCCTGCACCTTGGTGCTGGCGTTGTCCAGCGTGTAGGTCCACTTGCCGTTCTGATCGACGGTGAAAGTGCCGTACTGGCCCTTGCCCTCGTTGCTGACGGACCAGGTGTGGGTGTCGTTGGTGTCGACGTCGGTCTTGGTCAACTGGCCGGTCGTGACCAGCGTACCGTCTTCCTTGACCGCGCCAGTGGCCGTGCCGCCGATGGTCGGGGCGTCGTTGGTGCCGGTGATGTCGATGGTGATGACCTGGGTGGCCTTGCCGCCGTTGCCGTCGTCCACCGTTACCGTGATGGAGTCGGTGGCCTTCTGGCCTTCGGCCAGGGCCTGGACCTTGGCGCTGTTGTTGTCCAGCACGTAGGTCCACTTGCCGCTCTGGTCGAGCGTGAAGGTGCCGTACTGGCCCTTGCCGTCATTATTCAGCGACCAGGTGTGCTTGTCGTTGACGTCGACGTCGGCCTTGGCCAACTGGCCCGTCACCGTCTGGGTGCCATCTTCCTTGACGGCGCCGGTGGCCACGCCGCTGATGGTCGGGGCGTCGTTGGTGCCGTTGATGGTGATGGTGACCTTGCCGGTGGTGCCGTCGGCGGTGGTGACGGTGAACGTCTCGGTCAGGTGTTCCTTGGCGCCCAGCTGCTGGACGGCCTTGGCGTCGTTGTCGAGCTTGAAGGTCCAGTTGCCGTTGGCGTCGATCGAGAACGTGCCGTACTTGCCGGCGAAGTCGGTCTGCGGCTGGAAGGTGGCCTGGCCGGCGTCCTTGTCGGTGACATCGAGCTTGCCGTTGGCCGTGTAGATCTTGTCTTCCTGGACCGTGCCGGCGTCATCGCCCGGCTTGCTGGGGGTGATGACGGCGGCATCGTTGGTGCCGGTGATGTCGACGGTGATGGTCTTGGTCGCGGTTCCGCCGTTGCCGTCGTCGACGGTTACGGTGATGGTGTCGGTGACCTTCTGGCCTTCGGTCAGGGCCTGGACCTTGGCGCTGTCGTTGTCCAGCACGTAGGTCCACTTGCCGTTCTGGTCGACGGTGAAGGTGCCGTACTGGCCCTTGCCGTCGTTGTTGACGGACCAGGTGTGCTTGTCGTTGACGTCGACGTCGGTCTGGGTCAGTTGGCCGGACGCGGTGGTCGTGCCATCTTCCTTGACGGCGCCGGTGGCCACGCCGCTGATGGTCGGGGCGTCGTTGGTGCCGTTGATGGTGATGGTGACCTTGCCGGCGGTGCCGTCGGCGGTGGTGACGGTGAACGTCTCGGTCAGGTGCTCCTTGGCGCCCAGCTGCTGGACGGCCTTGGCGTCGTTGTCGAGCTTGAAGGTCCAGTTGCCGTTGGCGTCGATCGAGAATGTGCCGTACTTGCCGGCGAAGTCGGTCTGCGGACGGAATACGGCTTCGCCGGCGTCGGGGTCGGTGACGTCGAGCTTGCCGCTGGCCGTGTAGACCTTGTCTTCCTGGACCGTGCCGGCGTCATCACCCGGCTTGCTCGGGGTGATGATGGCGCCGTCGCTGGTGCCATCGACGGTGATGGTGATCACCTGCGTGGCCGTGCCGCCATGGCCGTCATCGACGGTCACGGTGATGGTGTCGGTCAGGTGCTCGCCGTCCTTGAGCGCCTTGACGTCCGGGTTGGCGTTGTCGAGCTTATAGGTCCACTTGCCATTCTGGTCGAGCGAGAAGGTGCCGTACTGACCCTTGCCGTCGTTGTTCAGCGACCACGTGTGCGTGTCGTTGGTGTCGACGTCATGCTGGGTCAGCTGGCCAGTGACTTCCTGGTTGCTGCCTTCCTTGATCTGGCCGGTGGCCGTGCCGGTGATGGTGGGGGCATCGTTGGTGCCGGTGACCGTCACGGTGACGACCTGGGTCGCCTTGCCGCCGTTGCCGTCGTCGACGGTTACGGTGATGGTGTCGGTGACCTTCTGGCCTTCGGCCAGGGCCTGGACCTTGGCGCTGTCGTTGTCCAGCGTGTAGGTCCACTTGCCAGTGGCGTCGATGGTGAACGAGCCGTACTGGCCCTTGCCATCGTTGTTCAGCGACCAGGTGTGCTTGTCGTTGACGTCGACGTCGTGCTGGGTCAGTTGGCCGGAGACTTCCTTGGCGCCGTCTTCCTCGACGTTGCCGGCGGCCGCGCCGGTGATGGTCGGCGCGTCGTTGGTGCCGTTGATGGTGATCACGACCTGCCCGGTGGTGCCATCGGCGGTGGTGACGGTGAAGGTCTCGGTCAGGCTTTCCTTGGCGCCCAGCTGCTGGACGGCCTTGGCGTCGTTGTCGAGCTTGAAGGTCCAGTTGCCGTTGGCATCGATCGAGAACGTGCCGTACTTGCCGGCGGCGTCGGTCTGCGGCGTGAACTTGGCTTCGCCGGCATCCTTGTCGGCGACATCGAGCTTGCCGTTGGCCGTGTAGACCTTGTCTTCCTGGACCGTGCCCGCGTCGTCGCCCGGCTTGCTCGGGGTGATGACGGCGGCGTCGTTGGTGCCGGTGATGGTGACCGTGATGGTCTTGGTCGCGGTTCCGCCGTGGCCGTCGTCGACGGTCACGGTGATGGTGTCGGTGACCTTTTCGCCGTCCTTCAGGGCCTGGACCTTGTCGCTGGCGTTGTCCAGCTCGAACTTCCAGTTGCCGCTCTGGTCGACGGTGAAGGTGCCGTACTGGCCCTTGCCGTCGTTGCTGACGGTCCAGGTGTGCTTGTCGCTGGCGTCGACGTCGGTCACGTCGAGCTTGCCGGTGGCGGTGGCGGTGCCGTCCTCGGTCACCGCGCCATCGGTCTTGCCGCTGAGCTTCGGATCGTCGTTGGTGCCGTCGATGGTGACGGTGATGGTGCTGGAGGTGCCGTCGGCGGTGGTGACGGTGAAGGTCTCGACCAGCTTCTCGCCCACGGCCAGGGCCTGGACCTTGGGATCGTTGTTGTCGAGCTCGTACTTCCAGTTGCCGTTGGCGTCGATGGAGAACTTGCCGTGCTCGCCCTTGGCGTCGGTCTGCGGGTTGAAGGTGGCTTCGCCCGCGTCCTTGTCGGTCACGTCCAGCTTGCCGCCGGTGGTCAGGTTGCCGTCTTCCTGGACCGTGCCCGCGTCGTCGCCCGGCTTGCTCGGGGTGATGACGGCGGCGTCGTTGGTGCCGGTGATGGTGACCGTGATGGTTTTGGTCGCCGTTCCGCCGTGGCCGTCGTCGACGGTCACGGTGATGGTGTCGGTGACCTTCTCGCCGTCCTTGAGGGCCTGGACCTTGTCGCTGGCGTTGTCCAGCTCGAACTTCCAGTTGCCGCTCTGGTCGACGGTGAAGGTGCCGTACTGGCCCTTGCCGTCGTTGCTGACGGTCCAGGTG
>NZ_CADIJL010000031.1 GCF_902859695.1 Achromobacter ruhlandii | reverse complement strand
AGACCAGGCGGGCAAACTCGCCCTCGATGCCGCCATCCGCGCTGAACAGCGGCACATCGTGCTGGACCTGGTGGGCAATGCCGGACAGCGTGAGCGCCACGTCCTTGCCAATGGTCACTTTGCCCGCCGCCAAGCTGGCGGCTGCGGGTATGGACGTGGCGTTGCCTCGCAGCGCCTCCCGCAGCCTCACCGCCGCCCCGTCCTGCAACAGCGCCGCCCCGGTCAGGCTGACGCTGGCCGGCGCATGGATATCCAGCGTCGTCCCCCCCGCCACCGTCAACCCGCCGCCCAACGTGTTGGCGGCTGCCGTGCCATTGCCGAATTTCAAGGTTCCGGCGGCGACCGTGGTGTCGCCGCCGTAGGTGTTGGCGCCGCTCAGCGTCAGCACGCCGGCGCCGTTCTTGGTCACCGAGCCTGTGCCGGAAATCTCGCCGCCATACGTCGCCGCATCACTGCGGTCGAAGACCAGCGCGGCGTTGTTGACGATAGCGCCCGTCACCGAGCCGGTGGCCCCGCCGTCGCCCAGCCGCAGCGTGCCGGCGGCGATGGTGGTGCCGCCGGTGTGGTAATTGTTGGCGGTCAGGGTCAGCGTATTGGCCCCCTGCTTGGTGACCGCGCCGGTGCCGGAAATCAAGCCAGGGAACGTCAGGTCATCGCTGCGATCGAAGACCAGCGCGGCATTGTTGAATATGGGCCCGGCCACGGAGCCAGAGACACCGCCGTCGCCCAGCCGCAGCGTGCCGGCGCCGATGGTCGTGCCGCCGGTGTAGGTATGATCCCCGGTCAGCGTCAACATGCCTGTGCCTTTCGAGCCCTCCCCCTTGGTCATCGATCCGGCTCCGGAAATCCTGCCGGCATAGGTGACGTCATCGTTACGCATGAACGACACGCTGCCCAAGGAAGAAATGTCGATATCCCCCAGCACGGAGCCGGTCGTGCCGTTGTCGCCGATCTGAAGCACGTTGTAGTTGGCGTTGGCGATGCTGGTGCCGCCGGTGTAAGTGTTGTCGCCAGTCAGAACCAGCCTGCCGCCCTCATGATGCAGCGAGCCCGAGCCGGAAATCGCATCGCCGTACGTTCCAACCCACTGAAACTGGTGCCGAAAGGCCAGCGACCCTTCATTGACGATATCACCCGTCAACATGCCGTCGTAGCCTCCTCCCACCACCAACTGGCCGCCTTCGATGGTGGTGACGCCGCGGTACGCCGTGCTATTGCCCAGCAAGGTCAGGGTGTTGGTTCCCTTCTTAGTGACCGTGCCGGCGCCGGAAATCACGCCCGCGTAGGCCACCGCATCGCTGCGGTCGAAAACCAGCGCGGCGTTTTCGGCCAGCGAGACCGGCCCGGCCACGGAGCCGGTGACGCCGCCGTCGCCCAGCCGCAGCGTGCCGCCCTCGACCGAGGTCTGGCCGGTGTAGGTGTTGGCGCCGGTCAGCGTCAGCACGCCCGCCCCCTTCTTGGTCAGGGCGGTGCCCGCCCAGCGCTGCTGCGTCAACGCCTGGCTGATGGTGTCATCCTGCCCCGCGTCGAGCGTGAACGTGCCGTGCGCCAACGCGGCGCTGGCATACCAGCTCAAGCCGTAGTTTGTCAGGTAGCTTTTGTTGTCCGCCGATTTCCGGACTTCCAGCATCCGGTAATCGCGGTAATCCGCCGTGTGGGGCGCGTCCATGACAATGCCGGCGAAGTCGCCCACGATGCCGTCGGTCGTGCTGAAGACCACTTTACTGCCGGGGGAAGTATCGGCCAGGTTGGGCAGGCGCAAGGTGACATCCCGGCCGATGGTCACTTTGCCCGCCGTCAGGCCGGTAGTGGCGGCATCGCCCGACAGCGTATCGTGGCGCAGCAGCAGCGTCGAGCCGTCCGACAACGTAATCTCGCCGCCCACGCGCAGCAGGGACGATGGATGGACGGCCAGCGTGGCATCTTTCGCCACCGAGACCGACCCGGTCAGCGCATTCAGGGAAGGCTTGGCGTCCTGGGCGCCGAACTGCAAGGTCCCGGCCTGGATCGCGGTGGCGCCGCCGTAGGTGTTGGTGCCGGTCAGGAATGTGGCGCCGCTTCCCGCCTGGGTCACGTCGCCCGCGCCGGAGATCTTGCCCGCGTACGTCAGGCTATCGCGGCGGTCGAAGATCAGCGCGCCCTGGTTGACGATGCTTCCCGCCATGGCCCCCGCCGTGCCGCCGTCGCCGATGCGCAGCGTGCCGGCTTCGATGAAGGTCTTGCCGGTATACGTATTCGCGCCGGTCAGCGTCAAGGCGTCGGCGCCCTTCTTGGTGACCGAACCCGACCCGGAGATCGCGCCGCCGTAGACCACCGGCCCCGTGTGGTCGAACACGAGCGCGGCGTCGTTGACGATGTCGCCCGTCACAGACCCCGACGCGCCGCCCTTGCCCAGTTGCAGCGTGCCGTCTTCGATGCGCGTACCGCCGCTGTAGACGTTGTCGGCGCTCAGGATCAGGGTGCCGCCGCCCTGCTTGGTCAGGCGCTTGCCGTCCCAGGCGGAATTGGTCTGCGCTGTATTATCGGCCAGCGCCACGGCCACCTCCAGCTCCTGGCCGCCGGCCACGCGAAACGTGCCGCTGGCCGCGTCGTCCAGCCCATCCCAGCGCAGCGAATACTGCAGGTTGCGGCCGTCGGCGCTGAGGTAGGCGTGCGGCGGCGTGGGTGCGCCCTCCAGCAGCACCTGGCCGGACCGCCACGGGCCGGTCAGGCCCGCCGCGTCGGTCGTGGTGATCAGCCGCACTGGCCGCTGGTCCCAGTCTTTGATGCGCGCGGACACCGTGCTGCCTGCGCCAAAAGACACGCTCTTGGCGGTCAGGCTCAGGCCTGGGGCGAAGGCCAGGGCGTGATCCTCACCGAATGCGGCCGCGCCCGTGAACGTGAGCGGCGCGCCATCCAGCGTAAGCCCGGTGTGCGCGCCCGCCGTCAGCGCGCCGGCCACCGTCGTCGCGACGTGGCTGAGGATGCGCAGGCTGACGGGATGCTCTGCATCCGCCCCGGCGGACAACGTCACGCCGCCGCTCATTGCCGCGTCGCGCTCGAGCGTCAGGCTGTTCGCGCCGCCGGTAAAGGCCAACGCGCCATCGCCCGCCTCGATGCGGCCGCTGGCGGTGATCGCCAGGTCGCTGCCGCGCAGGTCCGCCCCGCCCGTCCGGATGACGCCGCGGCTCTTGAGCGTGGCGCCATCGGCCAGGGTTTGCGCATGCCCGGCCAGATCCAGCACGGCGCCCCGCGCCAGCGTCAGGCCGGCGCTGTGCGCCAGCGCGTCGTCCGCGCCGGTGATCAGCGTGCCGGCTTCGAGGGTGGTGATGCCGGTGTAGGTGTTCGCGCCGGTCAGGGTCAGCGCGCCGGAGCCGGCCAGCGTGAGCCTGCCGCCGCCCGAGATCACCCCCGCGTAGGTCAGCGCGTTGCTGCGGTCGAAAATCACGTGACCCTGGTTGACGATGTCGCCAGCCACCGAGCCGGTGTCGCCGTTGTGCCCCACGCGCAGCGTGCCGGCCTCGACGGTGGTCAGCCCGGAGTAGGTGTTGTCGCCGGTCAGGATCAGCGTACCGGCGCCTTGCTTGGTCAGGCTGTTGCCGTCCCAGCCGCCGCTGGTGCTCACTGGCGTCAAGGCCGTGCCGACAGTGAATGTCTCGCCCTCGCCCAGCAGGAACCCGCCATGCGCCTTGGGCTGCGTGTCGAACCAGCCGAGTTGGTAAGTGGCCAGGTACCCGGTGCCGTCGTCGGACTTGCGGGTGCGCAGCAGCGACAGGTAGTTTGCGCTGCGCAGATCCGCGTCCGCGGCATCGCGGTCCGCGATCTTGCCGCCGATGGCGATGTCGGCGAAATCGCCGGCGATCTTGCCCTCCGTGACGCTGAACAGCGCCACATCCGTGGCGCTGGCGGCCGAAATACCAGACAGATTGAAGGTGGCGTTGGCGCCGATGGTCACGCCCCTGGCCCGCACGGTCTCCGAAGGTTCACCCGCCCGCGCGGCGGCGGCGGCCGCGACCGACAGCGTCGAACCGTCCTGCAGCGTCAGATCGCCGCGCAGGGTGAGCGGGCTGCCCGCGAACCCCGCGTCCGCGCCGGCGCCGACGATCACGTCGCCCGTCACCCGGGCCGAGGCGCCGCCCCGGTTGAGGACGGACAGTTGCGGCGCGCCGAACGCCTTGTCGTCATGCGACAGCACAATATCGCCATCGATGCTCGACCCGGCTTCGAGCGTGAGGAAGTTCACGCCGCCGGTCAGGCGGATGGCGGCGCCGTCGGCGCCCGCGGCGCCGTCCGCGGCGAGTACGGTGGGAATGCTTTCCCACTGCATCTCATGCTCCCCCGAGCCTCCCAGTCCGCCGGATCCGCCAGCCCCTCCCGTTCCCTTGACGATGTCGCCGCCGTTGGTAATGATCAAATCCGCGCCGGATATGGCATCGCCCCCCATCCCGCCGTCCCCGCCGGCGCCGCCCTTCGTGTAACGCATGACGCCGGACCAATAGTTGATCACCACCGCCGGGCCGGCGCCGCCGGCCCCGCCCTTGCCGCCCCCGCCGCCCTCTATCGTGGCGTCGCTGGCGTTCAGGATGCGCAAGCCGCTACCCCGGATCGCCGTTCCGCCGTCGCCCCCGGCGTAACCGGAGCCGCCGTGGACAGCGTTATAAAAAGAGTCGTAGACACGGTTGTCATCCGCCAGAGGTCTGCCCACCCTGCCCGCGCTGCCCGCGTTGCCTGCGCTGCCCGCGCCGCCCTGCAGGATTTCATTGTTCGTCAGGATGAGGCGCGCCCCGGAAACCCCGGCTCCGCCCGCGACGGCAACACCCGTGGGACCAAGGACGCCCCCTCCGCGAACGATGCCATCGTTCGTCAGGCTCAGACCGGAGCCCTGGATCCCATCGCCGCCGGTCGCCTGCCCGCCGCCGCCCGAGATGATCGTGCGGCCGTCGACAAGCACCTGGTTTTCCTCGGGGTCCACATCCGCGCGCGTGCTGAACACATACGCGGGGTCTCCTGTTTCCCCCAGGCCCCCGACCGCTTCCACCGGATAAGGATTCTGCTGCGCGGGCAGCTCGACGTGCTGCGGACCGGTGGCGGCCCATGCGCCGGCGACCGGCGCCGAAAGCGCCAGGACGGCGCACAGCGCGGCGGCCGTGTCGTTCAAGCGGAACGGGCCCTGCGGGGCCGTCGGGCGTGCCGGCGGCGCGGCCCGATCCCTTGCCTTGCCGGGCGCCACGATGGCGGATGTTGTCTTTTCGTTCGTTTTCTTTTTGTTCGAAACGCTATGAGGCAAGGGCCGCTGGTGGAGTAAGGTCATGACTGCCTATACGTGCGCCAGCCGCCGCAATCCACGACGGCCGACGAGTTCGTCCGGGAATGAGAAAAATGATGCGATGGCCAGAGGCAAACGCATCAGAAATTCTAGGCAGGGGGATGGGGGAAAAACGGAAACGGGCAGTGCTGAACTATACGTCCGCGGTGCTCCGCGGACGTATTCGTGCATCAATTCAGCGGCGGATACGACAGAGAAAAGATACACCAGGACGGCAAGGCGCCGTCAAGCGGCGCGCCGACCGCGTGGCGGGTCGGCCGCGGGCGCGCGCCCGCCGAACTGCGCCGATTGCCGGCGCAGCGTCGGCGGCGCTTACTGCAACAGGCTGCGCAGCATCCAGGCGTTCTTTTCGTGCACGTCCAGGCGCTGGGTCAGCAGGTCGGCGGTCGGCTGGTCGTTGGCGGCGTCGGCCTTCTCGAAGGCGGCGCGGGCGGTCTTGGCGACCGACTCATTGGCGTTGACCAGCAGGCGCACCATTTCCAGCGCTTCCGGCACGGATTCCGGCTCGGCGATGGACGACAGCTTGGCGTACTCGCGATACGTGCCCGGCGCGTAGTGGCCGAGGGCGCGGATGCGTTCGGCGATGCTGTCCAGCGCGTTCCACGACTCGGTGTACTGGGTCATGAACATCAGGTGCAGGGTGTTGAACATGGGCCCCGTGACGTTCCAGTGGAAGTTGTGCGTCATCAGGTACAAGGTGTACGAGTCGGCCAGCAGCTTGGACAGTTCACCGGCGACGGCGGCGCGGTCCTTGTCCGAAATGCCGATGTTGATGCGCGGAACGCTGGGGGTCTTCTTGGAGGACTTTGCCATTGCTAGCTCCCTGTGGGGTTGGTAGACAAAACGAGGATAACACCGCGATTGCGACAATCCGGCCCAAAGGCCGGCCGGCGCAAGGCGGCTTGATCGAGCGCAAATGCGCTCGCAATTTCAATCCTGCACGGCCGCGGCTTCGTCCGACAGCATCCGCACGCCGGGCAGTTCGCATTCGTACACCGCCTGGGCCAGCGCCTCGATCGCCGCCAATCGCGGAAAGCTGCGGCGCCAGGCCAGCACCACGCGGCGCTCGGGCACGTGGCCCTCGAACGGCAGGTAGCGCAGCAGGCTGTTGGACGGCGGCTGCTCCGGCACCGCCGTCACCGGCAGCACCGTCACGCCGATGCCGGCCGCCACCATGTGGCGGATGGTCTCCAGCGACGATCCTTCGAAGGTGCGCTGGATGCCGTCGCTGGCCGCCGAGAAGCGCGACAGCTCCGGACACACCTCCAGCACCTGGTCGCGGAAACAGTGGCCGCTGCCCAGCAGCAGCATGGTCTGCTGCTTCAGGTCCTGCGCGTCGATCGATTCGCGCTGCGCCAGCTCGTGGTCTTGCGGCACCGCCACCACGAATGGCTCGTCGTACAGCGGCTGCATCACCAACCCCGCTTCCGGCAGCGGCAACGCCATGATGGCGCAATCGATCTCGCCCTGGCGCAGCAGCTCCACCAGCCGCACCGTGAAGTTCTCCTGCAGCAGCAGCGGCATCTGCGGGGTGCGGCCGATCTGCACCGGCACCAGGCGCGGCAGCAGGTACGGGCCGATGGTGTGGATCACGCCGACCCGCAACGGACCGGCCAGCGGGTCATGCCCCTGGCGCGCGATCTCCTTGATGCTGGCGCTTTCCTCCAGCACCTTCTGGGCCTGGGCGACGATGCGCTGCCCGATGGGCGTCACGCCCACTTCGGCCCCGCCCCGCTCGAACAGCGTCACGCCCAGCTCGTCCTCGAGCTTGCGGATCGCCACCGACAGCGTGGGCTGGCTGACGAAACAGGCCTCGGCCGCCCGGCCGAAATGGCGCTCACGGGCCACGGCCACGATGTATTTGAGTTCGGTCAGAGTCATGGACTAGGCCCCGGGGGTTGGGCGCCGGCCCGATGGGCGGCGCTGGAAAATGAAAAGGTCATCGCAAACCCATCCGTCAGGTGCGCAGGAAGTCTTCCCTGCCCCGCATCCAGCGGGCCAGGTGCGCCTCGACGGCGGCGGGATGTTCGGCGCGCAGCCAGACCGCGGCGTCGCGCGCCTGCTCGGCGATCTCGGCGTCGGTTTCCAGGTCGGCAAAGCGCAGCAGCGCCATGCCCGACTGGCGCGTGCCCAGGAATTCACCGGGGCCGCGTTGTTCCAGGTCGCGGCGCGCGATCTCGAAACCATCCGAGGTCTCGAACATGGCGCGCAGGCGCTCGCGCGCCACCTGCGACAGCGGCGTCTGGTAGAGCAGCACGCAGACGGATTCGGCGGTGCCGCGCCCTACCCGGCCGCGCAACTGGTGCAGTTGCGCCAGGCCGAAGCGCTCGGCGTGTTCGATGACCATCAGCGAGGCATTGGGCACGTCCACCCCGACCTCGATCACGGTAGTGGCCACCAGCAGGTCGACCTCGCCCTCGCGGAAGGCCTGCATCACGGCGGCCTTCTCGGCCTGCGGCAGGCGGCCATGCACCAGGCCGATGCGCAGGTCCGGCAGATCGACGCGCATGCCCTCATAGGTATCGACCGCGGTCTGCAGTTCCAGGGCCTCGCTTTCCTCGACCAGCGGACAGACCCAGTAGGCCTGCTGGCCACCCCGCGCGGCCTGCGCGATGTGGGCGATGACTTCCTCGCGCCGCGCGTCCGACACCAGCTTGGTCAGCACCGGCGTGCGCCCCGGGGGCAGTTCATCGATCACCGACACGTCCAGGTCGGCGAAGAAGGTCATGGCCAGCGTGCGCGGGATCGGCGTGGCGCTCATGTTGAGCTGGTGCGGCACGATGCGGCCGCGCACGGTCTCGCCCTTGCGCGTCAGCGCCAGGCGCTGGCCGACGCCGAAGCGATGCTGCTCGTCGACGATCGACAGCCCCAGACGATGGAATTCGACGTGGTCCTGGATCAGGGCCTGGGTGCCCACCACCAGTTGCACGCTGCCGTCGGCCGCGGCGGCGGCGGCTTCTCGGCGCGCCTTGGCCGTCAGGCTGCCGCTGAGCCAGGCGACGTTGACGCCCAGCGGCTGCAGCCACGACACCAGCTTGCGGAAATGCTGTTCGGCCAGGATTTCGGTGGGCGCCATCAACGCCACCTGCGCGCCGCCGGCAATGGCCTGGGCCGCGGCGATCGCGGCGACCACGGTCTTGCCGCTGCCGACATCGCCCTGCAGCAGACGATGCATCGGATACGGCCGCGCCAGGTCCGCCGAGATTTCGGCCACCACCCGCTGCTGCGCGCCGGTCAGCTTGAACGGCAGCGCCTGGTACAGCCGGTCCACCAGGCCGCCCGGCTCGTCGCGCACCGGCAGCGCCTCGGCTTCCTTGGCGCGGCGCGCGGCGCGCGCCGCGGCCAGCGACAGTTGCTGGGCCAGCAGTTCATCGAACTTGATGCGACGCCAGGCCGGATGCACCCGGTCCAGCAGCGCCGCTTCCGATTCGCCCTGCGCGGGCGTGTGCAGCGCGCGGATCGCCGGCGCGAACGGCGGCAGGTCGTAACGCGCCAACGCCTGCGGCGGCAAGGTGTCGGACAGGTCGGCGCGGTCGAGCGCCTGGGCGATGGCGCGTCGCAGCGTCAATTGCGGCAGGCCCTCGGTGCTGGGATAGACCGGCGTCAGGGCGGTGGGCAGCGGCGCGTCGGCATTGGTCAGGCGCGGATGCACCATCTCGCGCCCGAACAGGCCGCCGCGCACTTCGCCGCGCGCCCGCAGGCGCCTGCCGACGGTGACCTGTTTCTGCTGGCTGGGATAGAAATTCAGCCAGCGCAATTGCAGCTCGCCGCTCTCATCCGCCAGCGTGGCGGTGAGTTGCCGGCGTGGCCGGTACAGCACTTCGGATTTGGTGATCTCGCCTTCGACCTGGCCGGCAAAGCCCGGCCGCAACTGGCTGATCGGGATGACGCGGGTTTCGTCCTCGTAGCGCAGCGGCAGGTGCAGCACGAAGTCCTCGGGCAGCACCAGACCCAGGTTACGCAGCTTGCGCTCCGTATCCGTCATGGCTTTGCCGGCGCCTTTGGAATCGGCGCCGGATCGCTTGGTAGCCACTGCCGCGGCCGGCATATGGGATGAAACCCTGGGAAAAACGCGTGGAGGCGTTACAGGACCAGGATCGCCTCGACCTCGAACTGCGCGCCCTTGGGCAGGCTGGCCACGCCGACCGTCGAACGGGCCGGGAACGGCTGCGGGATGAGTTCGGCCATGATGGCGTTGGCGGCGGTGAACTTGCCCAGGTCGGTCAGGAACAGCGTCAGCTTGACCACCTGGTCCAGCGTGCCGCCGGCGGCCTCGACCACGGCCGTCATGTTGGCGAATGCCTGGCGCACCTGGGCATCGAAGTTCTCGGAGACCAGGTCGCCGGTGCCGGGCTCGAGGCCGATCTGGCCCGAGAGGTAGACGGTCTTGGTGCCAGTGACGGCAACCGCTTGCGAGTAAGGGCCGACGGCGGCGGGCGCGGCGTCGGTATGGATGATTTGCTTGCTCATGGGCGGAATCCTTCTGGTGACGGATAGCTACAACTATCGGATTTTAATCGGCAATAGGGTTTTGCGAAAGGCTCGATGGCAAGGGAACCCCCGAACCGTCCATGTTACCCACACTTCGGGACGGAAAAACGCAATGTGGACCGCCCCGGCATCGCCCACCGGCATTCCCACCCAAGGAAAACATCATGGCCCAGGACTATCGCGTCACCCTCAAGGATTGGATTCGCCAGGCCACCGGCGCGCAAGACTCGGACGAATTCGAACAGACCGGCATCACGGTCTTGAGCATATCCCCGTTCCCGGAAGCCATCATCCTGGCCCACCCGCCCGAGAACAGCGAGGTGTTCATCCTGGCGGTCCAGGTCGACGCTCTGGATGCCGACGTCCACCCGACCCTGCTGCGCAACGTGCTGCAACTCAATTGCGACCCGGGTCTGCTACCGGGCGCCTTCGCGCTGGAGCCCCAGGAGCAGGTCGTGCTGTACCGCTGGGTCGTGGACCTGCCGGGCATGGACGAGACCAGCTTCCAGAACGTCGTGGGCAACTTCGCCGTGCTGGCGGGCAAGGCGCTCGACGCCTATCGCGATGCCTTGCCCGTGGCCGCCGCCGCTGGCGCCGAACCCTTCGGCCAAGCCGCCGGCGCCCTGCGCGCCTGACCCCGGGGAGATCCATCATGCTGAGCGCATTGCGAGTCCTCACCACCAAGGCGCCGCAGGTCGCCGATACGGCCAGGCGCGTCGTCACCAATCACACCCAGAAGCAGGTCGCCCTGCCGTTCGTGCGTCAGTACACCATGAGCATGCGCCACCAGCCGTCCACCATCACCACCCAGATACGGCACTACAGCTCGTCGTCCACGCCGCCCGACGACACCGGCGGCGGCAGTGGCATTCAACGCACGCGCGGCCATTCGACCGCCGGCACCCAGGGTCACCCCAGTCCCGCCACGCCATCCTCGCAAGGCCCCGGCCTGCTGAGCATCGCGGTCGACGCCCTCGTCAACGCGGTCTCGGCCCTGTTCGGGCAGACCGGCACGGCCTCGCCGCCCTTGCCGACCGTCGCCCCCGAGCGCGCCAAAGAGGTCTACGCCTATCTGGGCGACCACAGCTTCAAACGCCCCTCGGCGCAACCCTTCCAGGGCGATGCGCAGGCGGCGGTCCGCTTCCACCAGCAACGCGCCAGCGAGACCGCGACCAGCCTCGGCGTGCCCAAGAGCATGGCCGACCAGATGCCGCCGGAGGCGGATCTGGCGATGTGGATGTACCAGCAGGCGCAGACCGATGGCGGCAGCGTGGATGACAACCACGTGCCGCCCCCGTTCAACGGTCGCGATTTCAACCAGGCGCTGCGCGGCGACGCGCCGCTCAGGTCGGGAGAATCCCGCCCCCCGCGCGACACCCACGATGCCCGCGACATATCCCGCGAGAAACTGATCGCCGGGCTGGAACTGCGGGTGCTGACGCCCCCCACGCCGTCGGGCGAGCCCAAGGTGTATGCCCGCACCCTGGCCACCAACGACCACAACGCCGAGTTGCTCAGGCGCCTGAACGCGGGCGAAGCGGTCACCGATGCCGGCGTCATCTCGGTCACCACCAAGCTGGACGCCGCGTCCCCCGCCATGTACCTGGTCTCCGTCGACAATGCCTTCGTCGACCCGCATGGCCCGGACGCCAATGACCTGGCGCGCGCGGAAGCCGAGCATATGGCGGTCGGGCAGGTACTGGTCAAGATCGGCGAACACAATGGCGTGCCGATCGTGGCGGCCCACGCGGACATGGCGGTCCATGCCAATGCGCTGGCCGACATCGCCCGTCACTTCACCTTCCAGGAAGGCACGCTGGAAACCGCCGTCCAGACCCAGGCGCGCACCGAACGCGCCGACGCCGCCCGCACGCGCATCGCCGAACATCCCGACGAACTGCTGGCGCTGGCTCGCGGCAAGCTGACCGCCTAGCGCCGCTCGCCCCGCCTGGCGCCCTGCCCGCCCGGCGTCAACGGCGGTCCGCCAGGGGCGGGCCGCCGATCTCCGCCCGGCTGGCCCACAGCAGGTCGTACAGCGCCTGCGCCGCCAGCGGCAGGCTGCGGCCCTGGCGCCACACCAGGTACAGCGGCCGCAGCAGCGCCTTGCCCGCCAGCGGCACGATGCGCAGGTCCGTGCCGCCGAAGTGGAACAGCGTCATCGCCGGCACCACCGCCACGCCCAGGCCGGCGCGCACCAGCCCGGTGACCGTGGCCAGGTGCTCGACCTCGAACACCGGCGGCGGCGCGTCGGCGCCGAAAGCCGCGTCCAGATGCTTGCGCACGCTGCTGTTGCGCGCCAGCTGGATCACCGCGTGACGCGCCACGTCGCGCAGGCGCACCCGCGCCTGCGTTGCCAGCGGATGATCGGCGCGACACACCAGGAAATAGCGATCGGCGTGCAGGAACTCGCTGTCCAGGTCGCTCATGTCCGGGCGTCGCGAAGCCACCGCGAAGTCCACCTGGCCGTCGCGCACCATGTCCAGGCACGGATCAAGCAAGGCATCGCGCAGGTCCACCGCGATGCCCGGATGCTGCTCGCGGAACCGCGCCAGCAGCGGCGGCAGCCAGCCCGCCGCCAGCGACGGCAGCGCGGCCAGCGCCACCCGGCCGCGACGGCGGGCGGCGTGATCGCGCAGGTCTTCCATCACCAGGTCCATATCGGCCAGCAGGCGGCGCGCCGACGCGTCCAGCACGCGCCCTTCGGCCGTCAGTTCCACATTGCGGGTGTTGCGGTCGAACAGTCGCAGGCCGGCGCTGTCTTCCAGCTGCCGGATCAACGCGCTGAAGGCCGGCTGCGTCAGGTGGCAGCGCTGGGCGGCGCGGGTGAAGTGCCTTTCTTCGGCCAGGGCCACGAAAGCGCGCAATTGCCGGGCGGATAGATTCATGGCTTTTTTGGATTAATTGATCCGATATTTCTATTTTACGGATGATCGGACGCTGCCTATAGTGGGCTCCGGCTTCCCTCACGCGACTTTTATGCCTTCCTCTCCCCTGCTCATCGGTTGCGCCTCCGGCTTCTCCGGCGATCGCAGCGACGGCGCCGCCGCCGTGGTGCGTACGCTGGCTGCCCGGGGCGGCGGCACGCTGATCTTCGAAACACTGGCCGAGCGCACCCTGGCGCTGGCGCAACTGGCGCGCAATGCCGACCCGCGCCGCGGCTACGAGCCGCTGCTGGACGAACTGGTGGCGCCGGTGCTGGCCGACTGCCTGCGCCACGGCATCGCCATCGTCAGCAACTTCGGCGCCGCCAACCCGGTGGGCGCGGCGCGCCGCATTGCCGAACTGGCGGCGCAGCAGGGCCTGCCGGCGCCGCGCATCGCCGTGATCCATGGCGACGCGCTGGACACACCGGCACAGCGCGACCTGCTGCGGCAACGCCTGGGCGCGGCGCTGGACGGGGTCGAGGTGGTCAGCGCCACCGCGTACCTGGGCGCCAGCGAGATCGCGCAGGCGCTGGCCGCCGGCGCGCAGATCGTGGTCGCCGGCCGCGTCGCCGATCCGTCGCTGACGCTGGGCCCGGCGCTGGCCCATTTCGGCTGGGACGCGCAAGACTGGCCGCGCCTGGGTCGCGCCACCATGGCCGGCCACATGCTCGAATGCGGCCTGCAGGTCACCGGCGGCTATTTCTGCGTGCCCGGCCTGAAGGAAGTGCCGGACGTGCATGCCGCCGGCTTCCCCATCGCCGAGATCGACGCCGACGGCGAGTTCGTCATCGGCAAGGCCGCCGACACCGGCGGCGCGGTGAACGCCCGCACGGTCAAGGAACAGCTGTTGTACGAGGTGCACGACCCCGCCCGCTACCTCACCCCCGACGTGGTGGCCGACCTGAGCCAGGCGCGCGTCGAGGAACGGGGTCCCGACCTCGTCGCCGTGCGTGGCATCACCGGCCACGCGCGCCCCGCGGAACTGAAGGTCAACGTCTGCCACCACGGCGGCTGGCTGGCCGAGGCCGAAATTTCCTACGCCGGCGTGCAGGCCGAGGCGCGCGCCCGGCTGGCCGCCGACATCGTGCGCCAGCGCATCGGCCCGGCGCTGCGCCTGCGCGCCGACCTCATTGGCGCCATCAGCATTCTGGACAACGACGCCGGCGCCTTGCGGCAGGGCCAGGCGGCCGGACACGCCCGCGATGTGCGCCTGCGGATCGCCGGCGAGCACACCGATCGCGCCATCGCCGAACGCGTGCTGCGCGAAGTCACTGCGCTCTATACCTGCGGCCCTGCCGGCGGCGGCGGGGTGCGCACGGCGCTGCGCCCGCGCCTGAACATGGTGTCCTGCACCATCCCCCGCGATGCCGTGCCCAGCGGCTGGCGCTTCCTGGACGAGATCCCGCAATGAACACCCCGTCGATGACCGTGCCCCTGTACCGCCTGGCGCACAGCCGCTCCGGCGACAAAGGCGACACCTCCAACCTCAGCCTGATCGCCTGGGACCCCGAATGCTATGAAGTGCTGGCCGCGCAGGTCACCGAGGCGCGCGTGGCCGCCTGGTTCGCCTATCGCCAGCCGGCCCGCGTCACCCGCTACCTGCTGCCGACCCTGCACGCCATGAACTTCGTGCTCGAAGGCGTGCTGGACGGCGGCGTCAACGACGCGCTCAACCTGGACGCGCACGGCAAGAGCCTGTCTTTCCGCCTGCTGGACATGACGGTGCCGGTCAGCGCCGCGCTGGCCGCCCGCCTGCCCGACATTCCGCAGGACCGTCCCGCCCCCGCCTGACCCCGCAGCACCACCACGACAACAACACACACAACACACGACAGGAGACACATCATGCGCTTTACCCTCAAGGGCCGGCTGGCCCTGCTGCTGGCCGCCATGCCGCTGGCCGCCCTGGCCCAGGGCGCCGCCGCCAACGGCTTTCCGACCAAGCCCATCACCTTCATCGTGCCGTTCGCCGCCGGCAGCGCCACCGACCAGATCGGCCGCGCCATCGGCCAGGGCGTCACCGAACAGACCGGCCAGGCCGTGGTGATCGAGAACAAGCCCGGCGCCAGCGCCATGATCGGCGCCGCCACCGCGGCCCGCGCGGCGCCCGACGGCTACACCGTGCTCATTACCACCAACACCACCCACGCCGCCAACGAGCACCTGTACAAGACGCTGACCTACCAGCCGGTCAAGGACTACGCGCCGATCTCGCTGCTCGGCAAGGGCGGCCAGATCATGGTGGTCAACCCCAACTCGACCGCCAAGTCGGTCGGCGACTTCCTGGCGCAGGCGCGCCAGTCGCCCGGCAAGCTGAGCTTCGGCAGCGGCAGCTCCAGCAGCCGCATCGCCGGGGAACTGCTGCAGCAGATGGCCGGCGTACAGTTGCTGCACGTGCCCTACAAGAGCAACCCGCTGGCCGTCACCGACCTGCTCGGCGGCCAGATCGACATGATGATCACCGACACCGCCACCGGGCTCCCCCAGGTCAAGTCGGGCAAGCTGCGGGCCCTGGGCGTGACCGGCCAGGCACGCTCGCCGCTGGCGCCGGACGTGCCCACCATCGCCGAATCCGGCGTGCCGGGCTACGAGATGGGCTACTGGTTCGCGGCCTACGCGCCGGCCGGCACCCCGCCCGACGTGGTCAAGCGCCTGAACGAACTGCTGGTCAAGGCCACGCAGAGCGCCCCGGCCAAGCAGTTCTATGCGCAGACAGGCACCGACCCGGCCAGCTCCACGCCGGACGAGCTGGCGCAGTTCCAGCAGGCCGAGTCGAAGAAGTGGGGCGACATCATCAAGAAGGCCGGCATCCAGCCGGAATGACCGTCCCGGGCGGCTGCGCGCCGCCCTGCTGGCGCCTTTCCCGCAGAAACAAAAAGCCCCGTCGCAGAGGCGACGGGGCTTTTTGCTGGAGCGGATGAAGCGCGACTTATTTGTCGACGAAGGCGCGCTCGACCACGTAGTCGCCCGGCTGGCCCACGCCCGGCGACACCACGAAACCACGCTTGTCCAGCATGGCGCTGATGTCGGCCAGCATATGCGGGCTGCCGCAGATCATGGCGCGATCGGTTTCGGGGTTGATCTGGGGGATGCCGATGTCTTCGCACAGCTTGCCGCTTTCCATCAGTTCGGTGATGCGGCCCTGGTTGCGGAACGGCTCGCGCGTGACGGTCGGGTAATAGACCAGCTTTTCGCGCACCACGTCGCCGAAGAATTCGTTGTTGGGCAGTTCGTTCTCGATGAAGTCGGCGTAGGCCAGCTCGCTGACCCAGCGCACGCCATGCACCAGGATGACCTTGTCGAAGCGTTCGTAGACGTCCGGATCCTTGATGATGCTCATGAAGGGCGCCAGGCCCGTGCCGGTGCCGAACAGGAACAGGTGCTTGCCCGGCTTGAGGTCGTCGACCACCAGCGTGCCGACCGGCTTGCGGCTGACCAGGATGGTGTCGCCTTCCTTCAGGTGCTGCAGGCGCGAGGTCAGCGGACCGTTCTGCACCTTGATGCTGAGGAATTCGAGGTTCTCTTCGTAATTGGCGCTGGCGATGCTGTACGCCCGCAGCAGCGGCTTGCCTTCGACTTCCAGGCCGATCATGACGAAGTGGCCGTTGTGGAACCGCAGGGCCGCGTCACGCGTGGTGGTGAAGGAGAACAGGGTGTCGTTCCAGTGGTGCACGCTCAGCACGCGCTCGGTATTGAAAGCAGCCATGTCGTATCTAGTAAGGGCGGGACCAGGGGTCGACGGGAAACCGCGACGGCCTCGGCTCGTTCCGCGAGGGGTTCGCCATGGCGCACAAAGGACGCGCCCGGCATTAGGGTTGTCCCTATTCTACAGGGACTTGATGATAATTGCTCTCATTATTCCGTAATACCCTTATGCCGTATTGATGGGGATCAAGGGTCTTATGCGCAGTCTTACATTGAGTTGAATACGATAAAACTTCCTGTTATCGTCCCGCTCTGACTTGATAATCATTTTCGTTAGCAGACCGCTTTGCCGGAGTCCCTATGTCCAAGCGTCCCCAAATGACCACCCTGCTGCGCGCCCTGGCCCTGGCCGGCGCCGCCGCCTTCGCCGTCCCGGCCCACGCGGCCGAGGAAGTCAGCCTCTACACCACCCGGGAACCGAAGCTGATCCAGCCGCTGCTGGACGCCTTCACCAAGGAAAGCGGCATCAAGGTCAACACCGTGTTCGTCAAGGACGGCCTGCTCGAGCGCGTCAAGGCCGAAGGCGCCAAGTCGCCCGCCGACGTGCTCATGACGGTCGACATCGGCAACCTGCTCGACCTGGTGGATGGCGGCGTGACGCAGTCGATCAAGTCGCAGACGCTGGAATCCGTCATCCCCGCCAACCTGCGCGGCGCCGATGGCAAATGGTACGCCCTGTCGCTGCGCGACCGCGTGCTGTACGTCGAAAAGGACCTGAAGCTGGAATCCTTCCGCTACGAAGACCTGGCCGACCCGAAATGGAAGGGCAAGGTCTGCATCCGCTCGGGCCAGCACCCCTACAACACCGCCATGGTCGCCTCCATGATCGCCCATGACGGCGCCGAGGCCACCGAGAAGTGGCTGCGCGGCGTCAAGGCCAACCTGGCCCGCAAGGCCGCCGGCGGCGACCGCGACGTGGCCCGCGACATCCTGGGCGGCATCTGCGACATCGGCCTGGCCAATGCCTACTACGTCGGCCACATGAAGAACGCCGAGCCCGGCACCGACGCCCGCAAGTGGGGCGACGCCATCAAGGTGGTCCGCCCGACCTTCGCCAACGAAAAGAGCGGCGGCACCCACGTGAACGTCAGCGGCGCGGCCGTGGCGGCCCACGCGCCCAACAAGGCCAACGCCATCAAGCTGCTGGACTTCCTGGTGTCCGAGCCGGCGCAGGCCCTGTACGCGCAGGCCAACTACGAGTACCCGGTGCGCAAGGGCGTCAAGCTCGACCCGGTCATCGCCAGCTTCGGCGAACTGAAGGTCGATCCCCTGCCCCTGACCGAGATCGCCAAGTACCGCAAGCAAGCCAGCGAGCTGGTGGACAAGGTCGGTTTCGACAACTAAACGCGGCAAGGCGGCGCCCGCCGGCGCCGTCTCGCGGCACTCAGGCCTGCCCTTGCTCGCCCGGAAAACTCCCGGGACGCGCGACGGCAGGCCTTGACGCTACTACAGGCGCCGCCCGCGCAGCGCCTTCCCCGCAGTAACCCTTGTGAAGCATGCATACAGATTCCCTGCCCCGGCCACTGCGTTTGCGCTGGGCTGAACGCGGCGCCGGCTGGCTGGCCGGCGCCGCCCTGATCGGCCTGGCGGTGCTGGCGCCGGTGCTGACCCTGGTCTGGTGGGCGCTGGGCGGCGATCTGTCGCACTGGCGCCACCTGGCCACCTACGTGTTGCCGCAGGCGCTGGCCAACACCGCCGCGCTGCTGGCCGGCGTGGGCGTGCTGGTGACCCTGCTGGGCACCGGCTCGGCCTGGCTGGTGACGGCTTACGAATTCCCCTCGCGGCGCACCTTGACCTGGGCGTTGCTGCTGCCGCTGGCGGTGCCGACCTACATCATCGCCTTCGCCTACCTCGACCTGCTGCACCCGATCGGCCCGATCCAGAGCGCCATCCGCGCGCTGCTGGGCTACGACAGCCCGCGCCAGTTCCGGCTGCCGGACCTGCGCTCGATACAAGGCGCGATCTTCGTGCTGGGCTTCGTGCTGTATCCCTATGTCTACCTGAGCACCCGCGTCATGTTCATGACGCAGGCGGCCAGCCTGCTGGAAGCGGCGCGCACGCTGGGCGCGGGCCGCTATGGCGTGTTCTTCCGGGTGGCGCTGCCGCTGGCCCGTCCGGCCATCGTGGTGGGCGTCAGCCTGGCGCTGCTGGAAACCCTGAACGACATCGGCGCGTCCGAGTTCCTGGGCGTTCAGACGCTGACCGTCTCCGTCTACACCACCTGGGTCACGCGCTCGGACCTGGCCGGCGCGGCGCAGATCGCGCTGACCATGCTGGCCATCGTGATCGGCCTGATCCTGCTCGAACGCCATGGCCGCAAGCGCCAGCGCTACGCCAACACGCAACGCATGCGGCCGATGCAGCCGCGGCGGCTGCGCGGCGCGGCCGCCGTGCTGGCGGCGGTGCTGGGCTGGATTCCCGTGATCATCGGCTTCGTGGCGCCGGCGCTGTACCTGGTGGTCGAGACCTACAAGCGCCTGCACCTGGTGGGCGGCGTTTCCAACCAACTGCTCAACGGCTTGGGCAACACGCTGATCGTGGCGTTCAGCGCCACCATTGTGACGCTGCTCTGCGGCCTGATCGTGGCCTGGGCCGGCCGCACGCTGCGCGAAAGCGCCGGCTTCAACCCCGGCCGCGCCTGCGCCCGCGTCGCCAGCCTGGGCTACGCCGTGCCCGGCACCGTGCTGGCCATCGGCCTGCTCACCCCCTTCGTCTGGATCGACACCGCCGTGGCCAAGGTCTTTGGCGGCGGCGGCCTGTTCCTGATGGGGTCGATGGCGGCGCTGGTATGCGCCTACGCCATCCGCTTCCTGGCCATTTCCACCGGCGCGCTGGAAGCCGGCCTGGCCCGCATTCCGCCGTCGCTGGAACAGGCCTCGCGGCTGCTGGGCGAAAGCTCGGCGGGCACCCTGCGCCGCGTCCACCTGCCGCTGCTGCGCCCGGCGCTGGCGGCCAGCGCGCTGCTGGTGTTCGTGGACGCCATGAAGGAGCTGCCGGCCACGCTGCTGCTGCGGCCCATGAATTTCGACACGCTCGCCACCTGGCTCTACGCCGAAGCGGCCCGCGGCACCTACGAGGAAGGCGCGGTCGCCGCGCTGGCGATCGTGCTGGCCGGCCTGCTGCCCGTCATCCTGCTGGCCCGCACCAATCTGAAAATGGGACATTGAACATCGTGCCCGATCTGCTTGAACTCGATCACCTCTCGCTGGCCTACGACACCCCCAAGGGCCTGCGGCCCGTGGTGCAGGACCTGACGCTGGGCCTGCCCGCCGGCCACATCGGCTGCCTGCTGGGCGAATCCGGCTGCGGCAAGACCACGGTGCTGCGCGCCATCGCCGGCTTCGAACCGGTGCGCGCCGGACGCATCCTGCTCGATGGCGCGGTCATCTCCTCGCCCGCCGAGCAGGTCGCGCCGGAAAAGCGCCGCGTCGGCATGATGTTCCAGGACTACGCCTTGTTCCCGCATCTGTCGGTGGCGCAGAACGTGGCCTTCGGCCTGCGCCGCCTGGAGCGCGCCGAGCGCGCCCGCCGCGTCGAGGAAATGCTGGCGCTGGTCGGCCTGGCGCATGCCGCCAACAGCTATCCGCACGAGATCTCCGGCGGGCAGCAGCAGCGCGTGGCGCTGGCGCGGGCCCTGGCGCCCTCGCCCGACCTGCTGCTGTTGGACGAACCGTTTTCCAACCTGGATGTCGACACCCGCGAGCGCCTCGCCTTCGAGGTGCGCGAGATCCTGAAGACCACGGGCCACACCGCCATCCTGGTGACCCACAACCAGGCCGAGGCCTTCGCCATCGCCGACCGCATCGGCGTCATGGCATCCGGGCGCATCGCTCAATGGGACACGCCCTACAACCTGCACCACCACCCGACGGACGACTTCGTGCGCGACTTCATCCGCCGCGAAGCGCTGGTGGAGCAACGCGAGCAGGTCTTCGCGCGCGGACGCTGATCCAAGGGCCGCGCCCGGGGCATGGGCGCGGCACGCAACGAACCGGCGATTGCGGCGGGTCCGGCCGGCGGCGCGGCCCGCGCCCACGACGGCCGATCAGTCGGCCGACAGTTTCACCTTCTGCGACAGCGCCTTGAACGACTCGTACTGGCTGCGGGTCAGGCGTTCCACTTCCGCCGGCGTCGAGCCATACGGCATGAAACCGGCCTGCTCCAGCTTGTCCTTGACATCCGGCATCGCCAGCGCCGCCTGGAAGGCTTCGCTCAACGCGGCCGTGATTTCCGGCGGCATCCTGGCCGGGCCATAGACGGCGAACCACGGATCCACCACCGCCCCGCCATAGCCCAGCTCGGCCAGCGTCGGCACGTCCGGCAGGGCCGGCGCGCGCTTGCTGCCGGTGACGGCCAACGCGTGGACCTTGCCCGACTTGATGTGCGGCAGCGAGGCTGGCAGGTTGTCGAACAGGATCGGCAGATGTCCGCCCAGCAGGTCGTTCAGCGCCTGCGCGCTGCCCTTGTAGGGAATGTGCTGCATGCCGGCGCCGGTGAGCTGGTCGAACATGACGCCGGCCAGGTGCATCGAGGTGCCGGTGCCCGGCGTGCCGAAGGCCGTGCCCGGATGCTGCTTGGCGTAGGCCACCAGATCCTTGACGCTGCCCGCCTTGAGCGACGGGCCGGTCTCCAGCACCACCGAGGACGCGCCCAGCATGCTGATGCCGGTGAAGTCCTTGGTCGGATCGAACGGCATCGACGGATAGACGAAGGGATTCAGCGCATTGGTGGAGATGGCGCCGAAGCCAATGGTGTAGCCGTCCGGCGCGGCCTTGGCCACGGCGTCCATGCCAATGTTGCCGCCGGCGCCCGGACGGTTTTCGACGATGACCGGCTGGCCCAGTTTCTCGGCCACTTTCGCGCCGGCGGTGCGCGCCACCAGGTCGGTGGTGCCGCCGGCGGTGTACGGCACGATGAACACGATGGGCTTGGCCGGATAGCCGGCGGCCTGGGCGGCAGCGGCGCCATGGACCAGCGCCAGCGCGGCCAGGCCGCGCAGCGCGTTCAGGGTAAAGCGTTGCATGATGTCTCCATCCCGATTGTTATCACGTTAGGGATGCGCATCATACTGTGTGGCGCAATTCAGACGCCATGACGAACGAAATCGCGGTTCTTCGCACGTGCGCCGATCAATCCGCCGCGATCGGTGATACAGTGCGGACTTCCCGGCAAGCGGCGCCTTGATTGCGTCGCGGCTTCGCCGGCCCCCAGGCGCCGCGCCCGATGCGCCGCCCTACCCCCACACACCGTACTGCACAGGAGGAAAGCACCATGCAACAACAGACTTCCCCCGTTGCAGGCCGCGTCTAGCACGTTCGAATTTCCTTGCCGCATTCCTGGCGGCAGACCATTCGCATTGCCTTGGCCCGGACCTGCCTGACAGGGTCTCTCATCCGTACCGCATCCACACGGCCGCGGCCGCTGTGAACGCCTCGCCATGGGTCGCCTGCGCCCGCCGCGCTTTCGCGGCGAGTGTTGGCGTGACCTGGGCGCGCGCGAGCGCAATGAGAGCAAGCCCTCCTCATGACCTGATCTGGAATTTTCCATGGGCAATTGCATTCAAGCACTGTCCGAGCGCGTCACATTGATCGCCTCGGACGACACCTGGATCGAAGGCAACGCGATCCAACAACTCCATACCACCGCCAGGCTCGCCGGCATGCGCCGCGTCGCGGGCATGCCGGACCTGCATCCCGGACGCGGCTATCCGGTGGGCGCCGCGTTCTTCTCGCTCGGCCGCCTGTATCCGGCCTTGATCGGCGGCGACATCGGCTGCGGCATGGCGCTCTGGTCGACGCATCTCGAAAGCCGCAAAGTCGCGCCCGACAAGCTCGACAAGCGGCTGCGCAACATCGACGAACCGCTGGACGACTCGTGGCAGGCGCTGGTGTCGGAACTGGCGCCCGCCGGCGTCGGCCATCGGCAGGCGCTGGGCACCATCGGCGGCGGCAACCACTTCGCCGAGCTGCAGTGCATCGACGAAATCCACGATGCGCAGGCATTGGCGGCCTTGCGCATCGACGAGAAAAAGTTGCTGCTGCTGGAGCACAGCGGTTCGCGGGGCCTGGGCCGCTCGATCCTGGAGGAACACGTCCGTCGCCATGGCCATGACGGCCTCGAGCAGGACAGCGCCGCATGCCGGGATTACCTGGCGCAACACGATGACGCGTTGCGATTCGCGCAGGCCAATCGCCACCTCATTGCGCGCCGCATGCTGGCACGCTGGGGCGTGGATGGCGAACAGGTGCTGGACGTCGACCACAACCTGGTAACCCCCGCCGTCATCGCCGGAGAAGCGGGCTGGCTGCACCGCAAGGGCGCGACCCCGTCCGACGGCGGGCCGGTCATCATCCCCGGTTCGCGCGGCGACTTCAGCTATCTGGTGGCGCCGATCGCCAGCGAGGCCAGCCTGTTCTCGCTGGCACACGGGGCGGGCCGCAAGTGGATGCGCAGCGAGTGCAAGGACAGGCTGTTCAAGCGCTACAGTCCCGCGCAACTGAGCAAGACCCGGTTGGGCAGCCATGTCATCTGCCAGGACAAGCAACTGATCTATGAGGAAGCGCCGGAAGCGTACAAACCCGTGGACAGCATCATCGCCAGCCTGCAACAGGCGGGCCTGCTGACGGCGCTGGCCAGGCTGCGCCCGGTGTTGACCTACAAGACCCGGGGGGAGTGCTGCTGATGATGCTGCTACAGTTATCCGCGGCCCAGGGCCCCGATGAGTGCTGCCTGGCGGTCGCCAAGGCCCTTGCCTACCTGTTGCGCGAGGCCGAGGCGCGCGGCGTTGGCATCGATATCCTCGAACAGGAGACCGGCGCCCGAGCCGGCACCTATCGCTCGGTGCTGCTGGCCCTCGATGGTCCGGGCGCGGCCGGCCTGGCCGCGTGCTGGGAAGGATCGATCCAGTGGATCTGCCCCAGCCCCTATCGCCCTGGCCACCCGCGCAAGAACTGGTTCATCGGCGCGTTGCGTTGCGACCCGCCGGCCATCCGCCAGGACACGGAAATACGCTTCGAAACGACGCGCGCATCCGGGCCGGGCGGCCAGCACGTCAACAAGACGGAATCCGCGGTGCGCGCGACGCACGTGGCGACGGGCATCAGCGTGAAGGTGCAGTCCGAGCGCAGCCAGCATGCCAACAAGCGCATCGCCGCGCTGCTGATCGCGCATCGGCTGGTCCAACATGAGCAGGCCGCGCATGCCACGGAGCGGGCCCGGCGGCGCCAATTCCACCACGAGGTGGCACGGGGTGATCCCGCGCGCGTGTTCAAGGGAGAGGCGTTCGAGTTGTTGAAAGCCGGATAGACGGCGAACCGGCCGGAGCCGCCAGGCGCATGTCGCCCGGCGCTCCGGCCGGGCGCGTCAGGCCCGCGGCGGCGGCAGCGGGATGAACTCGGTCTCGTCGCCCGGCACGGTCTGGCCGAAGCGGTTGCGCTGCCAGTCTTCCTTGGCCTGCTCGATGCGGTCCTTGCTGCTGGAGACGAAATTCCACCAGAGGAAGCGCGGGCCTTCCAGCGGTTCGCCGCCCAGCACCGCGAAGCGCGCGTCGGTACAGGCGCGGATCTGCACCGGACGGCCGGGCGCGAACACGATCAGGCGGCCGCTCTCGAACACCTGCCCGTCCACCTCGACCGAGCCGATCGCCAGGTAGGCGGCGCGCTCTTCGTGTTCCGCGGGCAGCACGGTGACGGCGCCGGCCTGCAACTGCATGTCGCCATAGAACAGCGGCGAATGGGTCTTGACGGCCGAGGTCTTGCCGAACAGCGAGCCGGCCACGACCTGCGCGCGCACCCCCTCTCCCTCGACCACGGGCTGGGCGTCCAGGCCATAGTGGGTGAAACCGGGATCGGATTCCTCGTGGGCCTTGGGCAGGCCGACCCAGATCTGCAGGCCGGCCAGGCGCTGCGCGGCCTGGCGGCTTTCGGGCGAGGAGCGTTCGGAGTGCACGATGCCACGGCCGGCCGTCATCCAGTTCACCTCGCCGGGCAGGATGGTCTGGGTGTTGCCGGCGCCGTCGCGATGCACCATCGAGCCTTCGTATAGATAGGTGACGGTGGACAGGCCGATGTGCGGATGCGGGCGCACGTCGATGCCCGAGCCGGCCGTGAATTCAACCGGGCCCATGTGGTCCAGGAAGACGAACGGGCCGACGGTGCGGCGCTGCGCCGAGGGCAGTGCGCGCCGGACTTCAAAGCCGCCCAGGTCGCTGCTGCGCGGCACCACCACGGTTTCGATCTGGCTGTCGCCGGCTTGGGACAAAGTGGACATGGGAATACTCCTGTAGGTTGGCCGTCTCGGGACCATGTTAAGGCCCGGGGGGGCTTTGCTGAACCGCCTGCCGCGCCGCCGCCCGTTGTCGGGCGGGCGACGCGTATCGAAAACAACGCCGGACGGACCGTCAGGTTCGCCCGGCCGCCGACCGTCAGGCCAGATCGAACACCAGCACCTCGGCGTTGTCGCCGCCGGACAGCGCCACCCGCGTTTCATCGCTGATCGCGACCGCGTCGCCGGCCGCCAGCGCCACGCCGTTGACCGTCAGGCTGCCCCGGGCCACGTGCACCCAGGCACGGCGGCCGGGAGCCAATTCCAGCGTGGCCGACTCGTCGCCGTCGAACAGGCCGGCATAGAGCCGCACGTCCTGATGGATCGTCATCGAGCCGTCGACGCCGTCGCCCGACACCAGGGCTTGCAGACGGCCGCGCTTTTGGGCGTCGGTGAAGGCCTTTTCTTCATACTCCGGCGCGATGCCGGTGACGTTCGGCTCGATCCAGATCTGCAGCATGTGCGTTTCCTTGTCGGCGCGCGGGTTGAACTCGGAGTGCATCACACCGCGGCCGGCGCTCATCCGCTGCACGTTGCCGGGCTGGATGGTGGAGCCGCTGCCCATGCTGTCCTTGTGCGCAATGGCGCCGTCCAGCACGTAGGTGATGATCTCCATGTCGCGGTGGCCGTGGGTGCCGAAACCGCGGCCGGCGGCGATGCGGTCGTCATTGATCACGCGCAGCGCGCCGAAACCCATATGGGCCGGGTCGTAGTAGTTGGCGAACGAAAAGGTGTGGAACGAATCGAGCCACCCGTGGTTGGCGTGACCGCGTTCGGCGCTACGGCGAAGGGTAAGCATAGTGGACTCCCTGTTTCAAATAAGTGAATGGTCTTGCGGTGACCGGCTTGTCTTGCGGTATTGCTGAAAGCCTCACTGCTCAACCGGCATGAGTGACATTGTGCGCGTACCTGAAGGCCGATTTGACGCTATGATTTGAAGAAACCATTCAAATTATTTGAACGAAACTTGCCGGAGCGCGCCGATGCAGCCGATCACCCCCGAATTGCTCGTCCTGGTGGATGCGATCGCGCGCCACGGCAGCTTCGCCAAGGCGGCGCGCGAACTGGACAAGGTGCCCTCCGCCGTGACCTACGCGATCCGCAAGCTGGAGGATGGGCTGGACGTGCTGCTGTTCGACCGCTCGGGCCACCGGGCGCTGCTGACGCCGGCAGGCGAGGCGCTGCTCAAGGACGGGCGCCACGTGCTGCAGTCGCTGGACGACCTGGCCTGCCGGGTCAAGCGTATCGCGACGGGCTGGGAGGTGGAACTGCGCATCGCCGTGAGCGCGGTGCTGCCGTGGCGGCCGCTGTACGACCTGGTTGAAGAGTTCCAGGCGCTGGGCAGCGCGACCACGCTGCGCTTTTCGACCGAGGTGCTGAGCGGCAACTGGGACGCGCTGACCTCGAATCGCGCCGACCTGGTGATCGGCGCGGGCGCGGCGGGCGAACCCACCGGCCCCTACCGCTCGGTGACGATGGGCCAGGCGCAGTTCGGCTTCTGCGTGGCGGCGCACCATCCGCTGGCGTCGGCGCCGCAGCCGCTGAGCCGCGCCGACATCACGCGCTATTGCGCGGTGGTGGTGGCCGATACCTCGCGCAACCTGCCGCCGCAGTCGCGCGGCATCCTGGCCGAGCAGCCGACGCTGGTGATGCCGACGATGCAGGCCAAGATCGAGGCACAGATTCGGGGATTGGGATGCGGCTACCTGCCGCTGACGCTGGCGGCGCCCTATCTGGCGCAGGGCGTGCTGGTGATCTGCGATACCGACGAGGGCATGTCGCTGACCGAGCACGTGGCGTATGCGTGGCGGGCGGAAGCGCCGGGCGAAGCGTTGAAGTGGTGGCTGCAGAAATTGAAGTCGCCGCGCCTTTGCGAAGGGCTGCTCGGCATGGCGTGAGCATGCCGTCTGCGCGGCGGGACGTCACGCGGACGGCGCGAAGCCGCCCGCGTGTTCCTGGCAGACGCGCCCTACTCGTCCTCGATGCCGAGTTCGCGCAGCTTGCGGGTGATGGTGTTGCGGCCGATGCCCAGGCGCGAGGCCGCTTCGACGCGGCGGCCGCGGCTGGCGTCCAGGGCGCTTTGCAGCAGGATCTTCTCGAACTGGCGCGTCAGGGTGGCCATGACGGCCGGTTCGCCGCGTTCGAGGCGGTACTGGGCGTCCCGCAGCAGCGAGTCCTGCCAGTTGCGCGGAGCGCCGTCGTCCGTGGGCACGATGGATGGCGCGTGCTGGACCACGGTGCCGATGGCGGGCACGGGACTGCCAGCCGGCGGACGGGGCGAAACCGTGCCGGCTGCGGGCGCGTGTTCCATGGCGCGGATCTCGGGCGGCAGATCGGCGCGTTCAACGGTCTGGCCCGGCGCCATGACGGTGAGCCAATGGCAGAAGTTCTCCAGTTGGCGCACGTTGCCGGGGAAGTCGAACTTGGTCAGCACCGCCAGCGCTTCCGGGGTCAGGCGCTTGACCGGCACGCCCAGCGCGCGGGCGCTGGCGGTGAGGAAGTGGTTGGCGAGCGCCGGGATATCCTCGACCCGTTCGCGCAGCGGCGGCAGGCGCAGCCGGATGACGTTCAGGCGGTGGAACAGGTCTTCGCGGAACAGCCCCTGCTCGACCCGCTGTTCCAGCGGCTGGTGGGTGGCGGCGACGATGCGCACGTCGACCCGCACCGGCTGGGCGCCGCCGACGCGGTAAAAGCTGCCCTCGGCCAGCACCCGCAACAGGCGGGTCTGCAGTTCGATCGGCATGTCGCCGATTTCGTCCAGGAACAGCGTGCCGCCGTGGGCTTCCTCGAAGCGGCCGCGGCGCAGCGTGTTGGCGCCGGTGAAGGCGCCGCGCTCGTGGCCGAACAGTTCGGCTTCCAGCAGGTCGCGCGGGATGGCGGCGGCGTTCAGGGCCACGAACGGGCCGCTGGCGCGCACGCCATGGCCGTGCAGCGCGCGCGCCACCAGTTCCTTGCCGGTGCCGGATTCGCCGGTGATCAGCACGGTGACCTTGGACTGCGCCAGCCGGCCGATGGCGCGGAACACTTCCTGCATGGCGGTGGAGGACGACTGCGTCATCATCCAGCGTTCGTTGTTCTGGGCCTCGCCCTGCCCTTCGGGGCTTTCGGGCTGGGCCGATTCCTGCATGGCGCGCTGGATCAGCGCCACCGCCTCGTTCACGTCGAAAGGCTTGGCCAGGTAGTCGAAAGCGCCGCCCTGAAAGGCGGACACGGTGCTGTCCAGGTCGGCGAAAGCGGTCATAACGATGACCGGCAGGCCGGGATGGCGTTCTTTCAGCTGGCGCAGCAATTCAAGACCGTTGCCGCCGGGCATGCGGATATCGGAAACCAGGGCGACGGGCGTGTCGTGCGCCAGCGCATCGAGCACGTCGGCGGCCTGGGAGAAACTACGGGTGGGGACTCCGGCGCGGGCCAGGGCCTTTTCGAGGACCCAGCGGATGGCCTGGTCGTCGTCGACGATCCATACGGGTTTCATCAGAGTGCGGGCTCCATCGGTAGGACCAGGCGAAATTCGGTGCGCCCGGGTCGGGATTCAAATTCGATGATGCCTCCGTGCTGCTGCACGAAATCCTGGGCCAGGCTCAGGCCCAGTCCGGTCCCGCCGGCGCGGGCGGTGACCAGGGGATGGAAAATGCGGTCGCGGATGTGCTCCGGCACGCCCGGACCGTTATCGATGATGGACAGCTCCAGCGCCAGGCGATGCTGACGGTGCGCCAGCATGACCTGCCGCGCGACGCGGGTGCGCAGCGTGACGACGCCGGGCTCCAGCCCGGGCGCCTGGGGCCGCGCGACCAGTTCCTGCGCGGCGTTGCGGGCCACGTTCAGGACCGCCTGCATCAGCCGGGCGGCGTCGCCTTTCAGGTCGGGCATGGACGCGTCATAGTCGCGCACCAGCGTGACGTCGTTGCGGAATTCGGCCTGGATCAGGGCGCAGACGCGCTCGCAGATCTCGTGGATGTTCACCGGCCGCGCGTTCAGCGGCACGCGTTGCGGGCCGCTCAGGCGGTCCACCAGCGCCTGCAGGCGGTCGGCTTCGGAAATGATGACCTGGGTGTACTCGGCCAGCGCCGCGCTCGGCAACTCGGCTTCCAGCAGTTGCGCGGCGCCGCGCAGGCCGCCCAGGGGATTCTTGACTTCGTGCGCGAGGTTGCGCAGCAGTTCGCGATGCGCCTCGATCTCGTCGACCAGGCGATGGTTGCGGTCGGCAAGCACGCGCTGCTCGATCTCGCGGGTCTCGATCAGGGCGGGCCAGCGTTGGCCGCTCAGTCCCACCGTGGTCACGGCCACTTCCACCGATTCGGCGGCGCGGCGCAATGAGGCCAGCTGCCTGACGTCGGCATATCTGCCGGCCGCGGCGCGGTCGATGGACGATTGGATGTTTTCCGGATTGTCGAACAGCGTGGCGGCGGAATGGCCGCACAACTGCTTGCGGGAACGGCCGAAAAGATCCTCGGCGGCCGCATTGGCATATTCGATGTGCCCGCGTTCGTTGACCAGGAAAACGGACGTGGCAAGCAGATCGAGAGCTTCTACATTCATTTTCAACGTACCCGAATGACTACAAGGGGGAAATCGGCACACCGGTCCGGTGGCGCTTGTGCGCGCTGCCCTGCCCGCCGGCGCGGGGCCGGCGGGACAGGCTGTCGGTCGGCGACCTGGCGGTGCGCGTGGTGTCGGCCCTGGTTTCTGCCTACATCATCGCGCTCCCCCAGCCACGGCCCCTGGGATCAGAGGCTGTAGTACATGTCGAATTCGACCGGGTGCGTGGTCATGCGCAGACGGTTCACATCGGCCATCTTCAGGTCGATGTAGGCGTTGAGCATGTCGTTGCTGAACACGCCGCCACGGGTCAGGAACTCGCGGTCGTTGTCCAGCGCTTCCAGCGCCTGCTCCAGCGAGGAGCACACGGTCGGGATCTTGGCGTCTTCTTCCGGCGGCAGGTCGTACAGATTCTTGTCGGCCGGATCGCCGGGGTGAATCTTGTTCTGCACGCCGTCCAGGCCGGCCATCATCAGGGCCGAGAAGGCCAGGTACGGGTTGGCCAGGGGGTCCGGGAAGCGCGCTTCGACGCGGCGGCCCTTCGGGTTGCCCACGTACGGGATGCGGATCGAGGCCGAACGGTTGCGGGCCGAGTAGGCCAGCTTGACCGGGGCTTCGTAGTGCGGGACCAGGCGCTTGTACGAGTTGGTGCCCGGGTTGGTGATGGCGTTCAGGGCGCGGGCGTGCTTGATGATGCCGCCGATGTAGTACAGCGCGAATTCCGACAGGCCGGCGTAGCCATTGCCCGCGAACAGGTTCTGGCCGTCCTTCCAGATCGACTGGTGCACGTGCATGCCGGAACCGTTGTCGCCGACGACGGGCTTGGGCATGAAGGTGGCGGTCTTGCCGTAGGCATGGGCCACGTTGTGCACGATGTACTTGACGATCTGGGTCCAGTCGGCGCGTTGCACCAGGGTGCTGAACTTGGTGCCGATTTCCAGCTGGCCGGCGCCGGCCACTTCATGGTGGTGCACTTCGACCGGCACGCCCATCTGTTCCATCAGCAGGCACATTTCCGAACGCATGTCCTGGAACGAGTCGACCGGAGGAACGGGGAAGTAGCCGCCCTTGACCGCGGGACGGTGGCCGGTGTTGCCGCCTTCGAATTCCAGGCCGGTGGACCAGGAGGCCTCTTCCGACTTGATCTTGACGAAGGTGCCCGACATGTCGGTGTTCCAGGTCACGCCGTCGAACACGAAGAATTCGGGTTCCGGACCGAAGTAGGCGGTGTCGCCCAGGCCCGAGGCCTTCAGGTAGGCTTCGGCGCGCTTGGCCAGCGAACGCGGGTCGCGGTCATAGCCCTTCAGGTCCGACGGTTCGACCACGTCGCACGACAGGATCAGGGTCGGCTCTTCGCGGAACGGATCCAGGTTGGCGGTCGACAGGTCGGGGATGAGCAGCATGTCGGAGGCTTCGATGCCCTTCCAGCCCGGGATCGACGAACCGTCGAAAGCCTGCCCGCTTTCCAGCTTGTCTTCATCGATAGCGGAAGTGGGCACCGACACGTGGTGCTCGCGGCCAACCGTATCGGTAAAGCGGAAATCCACGAATTTGACTTCGTTGTCGGCGATCTGTTTCAGGACGTCTTTCGGGCTTGCCATGTCATCTCCATTAGATAAAAGGGTCGAGGGCTGTGCCGCTCGACTGGCATAAAAGAGGGAAGCAATAAGCGTGCCAGGTTTCACCCCCGGGATTGCCCGGGGGCAGAGGCAAGTCGATGGGAAAATGTAGCACCAATCTGGTGCAAAAGATGGGGCATGAATGCCCCATCATGGTGCTTTATTGCTACAGGAACATTTCCTGCAGGTCATTCAGGAAGCGCCAGCCCAGGGGCGTGGCCCGCAACCGGGTGGGATCGGCGTCCAGCAGGCCCTTGCCGGACGCTGCCTCCAATTGGTGCGCAATGGCGGCCAGCGACAAGCCGGTGCGCTCGTTGAACAAGGTGGTGGCCACCCCGTCCTTCAGGCGCAGGGCATTGAGCATGAACTCGAACGGCAGCTCGTCCGGGCCGACCTGGCGGCTCTCGGCCAGGTGGCTGCCGTCGCGGGCGGCGGCCGCGCGCATCCAGGATTCCGGGCTACGCAAGCGCGCCTCGCGCACGATGCGGTCATGGAACGACAGTTTGCCGTGCGCGCCCGGCCCCAGGCCGAGGTAGTCGCCGAACTCCCAATAGTTCAGGTTGTGGCGGCAGCGCGCGCCCGGCCGGGCGTAGGCCGAGACCTCGTAGCGCGCCAGGCCGGCGGCCGCCAGCTCGGCCTCGACCGCGTCCTGCATGGCGGCGCTGGTGTCGTCGTCGGGCAGGTCCTCGGGCGGGAACTTGGCGAATACCGTGTTGGGCTCCATCGTCAGGTGATAGAGCGACAGGTGCTCGGTGCCGAAGCCGACGGCCTGGCGCAGGTCGGCCACGCACGCGTCCAGGGTCTGGCCCGGCAGCGCGAACATCATGTCCAGGTTGACCCGTGGCGCGGCGCGCTGGGCCATCTCGATGGCCGCGCGGGCCTGGGCCGAGTCGTGGATGCGGCCCAGCTTCTTCAATTGGGCGTCGTCGAAACTCTGGATGCCCAGCGAAAAGCGCGTCACGCCACTGGCGGCGTAGTCGCGGAACCGGTCGGCCTCGGCGGTGCCGGGGTTGGCCTCCATGGTGATTTCCGCGTCGGGCCACACGTTCAGACAGGCGCGCAGCATCGCCAGCAGTTCGTCCAGGCCGGCGGCCGACAACAGGCTGGGGGTGCCGCCGCCGATGAACACCGAGACCACCTGCCGGCCCCAGATCGACGGCAGCGCCTGTTCCAGGTCGCTGCGCAACGCGTCCAGGTAGGCGCGTTCGGGAATCTCGCCGCCGGGCGCCGCGTGCGAATTGAAATCACAGTACGGGCACTTGCGCACGCACCACGGCACGTGCACGTAGACCGACAGCGGCGGCAGGCTGGTCAGGGTGGCGCCGGCCGGCGTCACCAGGCGCGAGCGGGCCGCGCCCATTTCGGAGCGGATGGGGATGGTGATGGACATTCGGTGTTCCTGGAGGCGGCGCGGGCGCGCCCCGGGTCAGGCCTGGTTCAGCTTGCTCAACAGTTCGCGCAAGGCGCGGGCGCGATGGCTGATGCGGTTCTTTTCCTCCGGCTCGAGCGCGGCGGCCGTCAAGCCCTGGTCGGGCAGGTAGAAGTGCGGATCGTAGCCGAAGCCGTTGGCGCCTTCCGGCTGATCGATGATCTCGCCCTGCCACAGGCCCTCGCCGATCAGGGGACGCGGGTCATTCTCGCCGCGCACCAGCGCCAGCACCGCCACGTAGCAGGCGCTGCGATCGCTGGCCGTGGCCAGGTTGCGGACCAGCAGCGTGTTGTTGGCCTGGTCGGATTTTTCGCCGCCATGCATCTTGGCGTAACGGGCCGAATACACGCCCGGCGCGCCGTCCAGCGCGGCCACGCACAGCCCGGAATCATCGGCCAGCGCCGGCAGACCGGTCAGGCGGCTGGCGTGGCGCGCCTTGGTCAAGGCATTTTCGACGAACGTAACGTGAGGCTCCTCGGCCTCGGGCACGCCGAGTTCGCCCTGAGGCACCAGCTCGATGCCGAGCGGCGCGAACAAGGCGGAAAACTCGCGCAGCTTGCCGGGGTTGTTGGAGGCCAGCACGACGCGGCGCAGGGAATCGGGAATCTTGGGGGAGGTCATGGCGCAAATTGTATAGGGCGCGGCGCCGATGCCGGGGCGCAACGGCCGCGGGGCGCGAAACAACACCGACATATTTCATTGTCAATATGATCAATCTTGTCACTGATCGTATCTGAACGCTCCGGCGATGAACCCACGTCACGCTTTGCCCCGGCCGGTCGCGGCCAGCGCGCCTGCCCTCTCCACCGGCGCCGCCGCGCCCGCCCCGGTCAGCCTGGCGGGCATCCTGCGCGAGCGGCTGTTGCGCCCCCGTTTTCAACCGGTGATCGACCTGTCGCACAGCCGCATCTACGGCCATGAGAGCCTGATCCGCGGTCCGGTCGATACCTCCCTGCACTTTCCCGACGCCCTGTTCGCCGAGGCCCGCCGCCAGGGCCTGCATCCGCAACTGGAGCTGGCCAGCTTCCGCGCCGGCGCCCAGGGCTTCCACCAGAACGCGGCCGCCGGCAAGCTGTTCCTGAACCTGTCGGGTTCGGCGCTGATCCACTACTGGACACTGTGGGGCGACGAAATGCCGCTGCGGCTGCTCAAGGATTGCACGCTGGCGCCGTCCAACATCATCGTCGAGCTGACCGAGCAGGACCCGCTGTCCGAACACATGTCGACGCTGGGCAGCGCCTTCGCCTGCCTGCGCGAATACGGCATGCGCATCGCGCTGGACGACTACGGCGTCGGCAATTCGAACCTGCAGCTGTGGGCCGAGATGCAGCCCGACCTGGTCAAGATCGACCGCTACTTCTTCAACGGCATCGGCCACGACGATCGCAAGCAGAACATGGTGCGCGCCATCCTCAAGGTGGCGCAGTACCTGGGCACGGCCATCGTGGCCGAGGGCATCGAGACCGCCGAGGACCTGGCGGTGGTTCGCGACCTGGAGATCCGCTACGCCCAGGGCTGGCTGCTGGGGCGCCCCGACGAAACCCTGCTGACCGAATTGACCCCGCCGCTGCGCGACTCGCTGCGGGTGCGCGCGCCCGCCCCGCTGTCGCAGCGTTCGACGGGCGGCACCGCCGCCAGCCTGCGGGTCGAGGCCCCGGCCGCGCTGCTGAACAAGCACACCAACGACGACGTGCACCGCCTCTTCATCGAACACAAGAGCCTGCACGCGGTGGCCGTGGTCGATGGCGACAACCGGCCGGTGGGCATCATCAATCGCCGCGATTTTTCTGAACACTATGCGCAGCGCTACACCCGCGAGCTGTTCGGCCGCGACGCCTGCTCGACCTTCATGAACGGCGAGCCGGTGCTGGTTGACCTGGACGTGTCGATCGACCAGTTGAGCCACGTGTTGATCTCGGAAGACCAGCGCTACCTGATGGACGGCCTCATCATCACCCGCGACGGCCGCTACGACGGCCTGGCCACCGGCGAGACGCTGGTGCGGTCGGTGACCGAGATGCGCATCGAGGCCGCGCGCTACGCCAACCCGCTGACTTCGCTGCCGGGCAACATTCCCATCAGCCGGCACATCGCCACGCTGCTGGAGGACGCCGCCGATTTCACCATCTGCTATGGCGACCTGAACAACTTCAAGCCGTTCAACGACGTCTATGGCTACTGGCGCGGCGACGACATGATCATGCTGACCGCCGACGTCATCAAGCGCCACTGCGATCCGCTGCGCGATTTCGTCGGCCACGTCGGCGGCGACGACTTCGTGGTGCTGCTGCGCAGCCCCGACTGGAACGAGCGCATCCAGCGCGTCATCGCCGAGTTCAACGAGCGCGCCATTGACCTGTACGACGACAAAGGCCGCCGCAACGGCGGCATCGAGGCCGAGGACCGCTACGGCGTGCCGCGCTTCTTCCCGTTCGTCACGCTGGGAGTCGGCGCGCTGACCGTCACCCCGTCGCTATGCGAGCGCATCCGCCCGGAGGACATCGCGTCGGCCGCCGCCCATGTCAAGCACAAGGTCAAGCATGGGAACCTGTCGCTGGTGAGCGAGCGCTATCGCGGCGCCACCCTGCCGCAACTCGGCCCCTGACACCTGCTGCCCGGCCGCGTCCGGGGCGATCTGGAACACCGAGACCGCGCGCTGCAGGCCCTGGGCCTGCTGTTCCAGCGCGGCGGCGGCGGCCGCGGTCTGCTCCACCATCGCGGCGTTTTCCTGCGTGGCGCGCTCGATATCGGCGACGGCGTCATTGACCGAGGCGATGCCGGCGGCCTGCTCGGCGGTGGCGCTGGAGATTTCCGCCACGATCTGAGTCACGCGATCGACCGAGGCCAGCATGTCGCGCATGGTGTCGCCGGCCAGGTTGACCTGGCGCACGCCGGCCTCGACGCGCGCGGCCGAATCCTCGATCAAGCCCTTGATTTCCTTGGCCGCCTGGGCGCTGCGCTGGGCCAGCGAGCGCACCTCTCCCGCCACCACCGCGAAGCCCTTGCCCTGCTCGCCGGCGCGCGCGGCTTCCACCGCCGCATTCAATGCCAGGATGTTGGTCTGGAAGGCGATGCTGTCCACCACCCCCACGATTTCACCGATGCGGCGCGCGCTGTCGGCAATACCCTGCATGCTGGCCACGACCTCCTGCACGGCCTGACCGCCATGCCGGGCCAGCTGGGTCGCGCTGAGCGCCTGGCGGCTGGCCAGGTCGGCATTGCCGGCGGTCATCTGCACCGTATGCGCCAGCTGCGTCATGTTGGCCGCCGCTTCCTGCAGCGAGCCGGCCTGGCGCGCGGTGCGGTCCGACATGTCGGCGCCGCCGGCCGCGATCTCGCCCGAGCCCGTATGGATCTCCTCGACGCCATGGCGCACCGACGCCACCGCCGCCGACAGGCCGGTCTGCATGCGGCGCATGGCCGAATACAGCACGCCGATCTCGTTGTCGCCATGGACGGCGATGTGGCCGGTCAGGTCGCCGTCGGCGATGCGGTCGAAATGCGCGCCGGCCTCGTTCAGCGGCCGCAGGATGCGGCGGCGAAAGCCCAGCCGGATCAGTACCGCCAGCACCAGCACGAAGCCCAGCACCGCGGCGGCCACCACGGTCACGCGCTGCATGGTCTGGCTGGCGCCGGCCACCGCGGCCTGGCCCTGCTGGCGGGCGTAGGCCTGGTAGGCGTCGGCCTGCTTCACGTAGGCCGAGCCGGATGCCGGCAACACCTTGTCGACCAATCGATTCACCTCGATGCCGTTCCAGCCCTTGATGGCCTTGAACATGGGCGCCAGCGTCTGGTCGGCGAAAGCGGCATAGGCCGCCAGCGCCTGGTCGAACAACGGCGCGCCCTCGGCGCTGGTGTCGGGATTGGCGCGCAGCCGCGCCAGGCTGGCGGCGGCCTGCTTGAGCAGCGCGTCGGCGTGGTTCAGCGACTGGTCGCGGGCCTCTTCCAGCCCGCCCTCCATGGCGGTCTTGGCATCGGTCAGCGCGGCGCGCGCCTGGAACAGGCGGCTCGTCATGTCCGACAGGTCGCTGGCGCGCTCGATGCTGCCCCGGCCCAGCGCCTCGATGTCGGCGCGGTTCTCGCGCAGCACATGGATGCCGGCCGCCGCCGCCAGCGCGAACAGCGCCACGAACACCGCGAGAATGGCGGAAACCGCCGTCGTCACCCTGAGATTTTTCCGCATATCCATCCGTCTGTTGCATCGCCACCTAGGCGTATCCCGGCGATTATGGAGATGCAGTTTGGCAATTTCTTGACACAACCCCGCCCGCCACATGACGAACGGCCGTCACACAAATGCGCTTTTGCGAACAGGAACCCGGTATTAATGAATTGTGAATTGGCAGGCGCGGCGCCTTGCGGCACATTCGATCCTGTCCCGAATTCCATTTCATTGTCGACATCGCAGCCCACCCCATGCCTCAAGCCTCCCACGCCTACCAGGACATCCGCGAAGCCGTCCGCGACCTGTGCGCCCAATTCCCCGCCGAATATTTCCGCAAGGTCGATGAAGAACGCGGCTACCCCGACGCCTTCGTGCGCGCCCTGACCGAAGCCGGCTGGCTGGCGGCGCTGATTCCCCAGGAGTACGGCGGCTCCGGCCTGGGCCTGACCGAAGCCTCGGTCATCATGGAAGAAATCAACCGCAGCGGCGGCAACTCCGGCGCCTGCCACGGCCAGATGTACAACATGGGCACCCTGCTGCGGCACGGCTCCGAGGCGCAGAAGCGCGAATACCTGCCGCGCATCGCCGCCGGCGAGCTGCGCCTGCAGTCGATGGGCGTGACCGAGCCCACCACCGGCACCGACACCACCAAGATCAAGACCACCGCCGTGCGCCGCGGCGACCGCTACGTCATCAACGGCCAGAAGGTCTGGATCTCGCGGGTGCAGCATTCCGACCTGATGATCCTGCTGGCCCGCACCACGCCGCTGGACCAGGTCACGCGCAAGTCCGAGGGCATGTCGATCTTCCTGGTGGACCTGCACGAGGCGGTCAAGCACGGCATGTCGATCCGCCCCATTCCCAACATGGTCAACCACGAGACCAACGAGCTGTTCTTCGACAACCTGGAGATTCCGGTCGACAACCTGATCGGCGAGGAAGGCAAGGGTTTCAAGTACATCCTGGACGGCCTGAACGCCGAGCGCACCCTGATCGCCGCCGAGTGCATCGGCGACGGCTACTGGTTCGTCGACAAGGTCACCGCCTACGCCAAGGAGCGCATGGTGTTCGGCCGCCCCATCGGCCAGAACCAGGGCGTGCAGTTCCCCATCGCCCGCGCCCACATCAACGTCGAGGCCGCCAGCCTGATGCGCTACGAGGCCTGCCGCCTGTTCGACGCCCACGAGCCCTGCGGCGCGCAGGCCAACATGGCCAAGCTGCTGGCCGCCGACGCGTCCTGGGAGGCCGCCAACGCCTGCCTGCAGTTCCACGGCGGCTTCGGCTTCGCCACCGAATACGACGTCGAGCGCAAGTTCCGCGAGACCCGTCTCTATCAGGTCGCGCCGATCTCGACCAACCTGATCCTGTCCTACGTCGCCGAACACATCCTGGGCCTGCCGCGCTCCTTCTGACCATGACCCCCGACACCTCCCACCCCAGCGCCACCCTCGCCGCCTTCGCCGCCAACCTGCGCTTCGAGGACATCCCCGCCCCGGTGCTGCGCCGCGCCGAAGACCTGTTGCTGGACTGCCTGGCTTCGATCCTGGCGGGCGCCGCGTCGCGCCCGGTGCAGGCCATCGACCGCTACGCCGCCGCCATGGGGCCGGCGGACGGCCCCAGCGAGATCCTGATCAACCGGCGCCGCACCTCGCCGGTGTTCGCCGCCATGGTCAATGCCGCCGCCGCCCACGTGGTCGAGCAGGACGACGTGCACAACGGGTCGGTGTTCCACCCCGCGGCCGTGGTGTTCCCGCCGGTGCTGGCGGTGGCCCAGGCGCTGGGCCGTTCCGGCCGCGACCTGCTGGTGGCCGCCGTGGCCGGCTACGAGGTCGGCATTCGCGTCGGCGAATTCCTGGGCCGCTCGCACTACAAGATCTTCCATACCACCGGCACCGCCGGCACGCTGGCCGCCGCCGCGGCCACCGGCCGCCTGCTGGGCCTGTCGCCCGCCGCCATGCTGGACGCCTTTGGCTCGGCCGGCACCCAGGCCGCCGGCCTGTGGGAATTCCTGCGCGACGCCGCCGATTCCAAACAACTGCATACCGCCCGCGCCGCCGCCAACGGCATCGCCGCGGCCTATCTGGCGCAGGAAGGTTTCACCGGCGCGCGCCACATCCTCGAAGGGCCGCAGGGCATGGCCGCCGGCATGTCGAGCGACGCCGACCCGGCCCGCCTGACCGACCGCCTTGGCACGCGCTGGGCGCTGGCCGAAACCTCGTTCAAGTTCCATGCATCGTGCCGGCACACCCATCCGGCGGCGGACGCGCTGCAACAGGTGCTGCGCGAACACAAGCTGGCCGAAAGCGATATCGCGCGCGTGGTGGCGCACGTGCACCAGGGCGCCATCGATGTGCTGGGGCCGGTGGTTGATCCGCGCACGGTGCACCAGTCCAAGTTCTCGATGGGCACGGTGCTGGGCCTGATCGCGCGCCAGGGCCGCGCCGGCCTGCCGGAATTCGACGCCGCGCTGGACGATCCGGCGGTGGCCGACTTCCGAGGCCGGGTCACGATGGAACTGGATCCGGAAGTCGACGGCGCCTATCCGCAGCGCTGGATCGGCAAGGTCACGGTGCATACGCGCGACGGCCGCGTGCTGCACGGCCGCGTCGACGAACCCAAGGGCGATCCCGGCAACACCCTGTCGCGCGACGAGATCGAAACCAAGACACTGAGCCTTGGCCGCTATGCCGACGCCGCCACCGAGGCCGAGCTGCGCGGCCTGATCAAAGCGATCTGGGACCTGGAGCGGGCCGGCAAGGTGGGCGCCCTGCTGCCCTGAGGCCCCGCGCCCGCGACACGAGCGCCGGCAAACCAAAAACGGGATCACGCCGCGCTCGGCCGTGATCCCGTTCTGTTTGGCGCGCGCGGCGCCATTTCCGGCCCGGGGCCGCGATGCATGCCCGAGCCGAAGCGTCCCCCGCCGCTTACGCCAGCGCCGCCCGCTGCGCCCGCACCAAGCCGGCGATGCCGGTCTCGGCCAGGCCCAGCATCGCGTCCAGTTCGGCGCGCGTGAAGGTCGCGCCCTCGCCCGTGCCCTGCACTTCCACGAAGGCCCCGCCGCCCGTCATGATGACGTTGACGTCGGCGTCGCAGGCCGAGTCTTCCTCATAGTCCAGGTCCAGCACCGGGCGGCCCTGCACCAACCCGACCGACACCGCCGCCACCGCGTCGCGGATCGGGTTCACGGCCAGGTCGCCGCGTTGCATCAGCAGCGCCACCGCGTCGGACGCGGCCACCCAGGCGCCGGTGATGCTGGCGCAGCGCGTGCCGCCGTCGGCCTGCAGCACGTCGCAATCCAGGTGCAGCGTGCGCTCGCCCAGCGCCCGCATGTCGAACACGGCGCGCAGGCTGCGGCCGATCAGGCGCTGGATCTCCTGGGTACGGCCGCTCTGCTTGCCGCGCGCGGCCTCGCGGTCGCCGCGGGTATGGGTAGCGCGCGGCAGCATGCCGTACTCGGCCGTGACCCAACCCTCGCCCTTGCCCTTGAGGAACGGCGGCACCTTTTCCAGCACGCTGGCGGTGCACAGCACGTGGGTGTTGCCGGCCTTCACCAGCACCGACCCTTCGGCGTAGCGCGTGAAACCGCGCTCCAGGCTGAACGGCCGCAGTTCGTCGACGGCGCGGCCCGACGGGCGCGCAATGGCGGTGGCAGTGGTCATGACAAGGCTCCAATCAGATTCGATTGGCGGCATTGTACGGGCTGGAATCGATGCCCCGGCCGGGTTTGGAGTATCCTGCCGCGATACACGGGCTGCATATACCCGCCCGGGTCCGCGCACGGCGGACCGGCGGAACCGGCGCGGCCCGATCCAAAACAAGCAACAGGATATCGACACCATGATTCGCAGCATGACCGCCTTCGGCAACGCCCGGGCAGACCTGGAACAAGGCACGCTGGCGCTGGAACTGCGCAGCGTCAACAGCCGCTTCCTCGACCTCTATTTCCGCCTGCCCGACGAGCTGCGCCACGTCGAGACGCCGCTGCGCGAACTGCTGACGGCGCAGCTGGCGCGCGGCAAGGTCGAGATCCGCGTGTCCTACACCCGCAACGTCAGCGCCGACCTGTCCAAGCTGGACCCCGCCTGGCTCGAAACCCTGGCCGAACAACTGCAGGCCGCGCGCCGCGTCCTGCCCGACATCGCGGCGCCTCGACTGGTCGAGCTGTTCAACTGGCCCGGCCAGCGCGCCAACGACGCGCTCGACCCGCAGGTCTGGGGCGCGGCCTGCATGCAGGCCGCCCAGGAAGCGCTCAAGCAGCTGCAGGAAGGCCGCGCGCGCGAAGGCGAACGCCTGGCCGGCATGATGCGCGATTGCGCCGATGGCGTGGCCGGCATCGTCGAACTGGTGCAGAACCACCTGCCCCAGCTGCTGGCCGACCACCGCGACAAGCTCGCCGCCAAGCTGCGCGAAAGCGTGGAAACGGCCTTCCCCGGCGGTTTCACCCATATCTCGGGCGCCGAATTGTCCGAGCGGCTGTCGCAGGAAGCCAACCTGTTCGCGCTGCGTATCGACGTCGCCGAGGAACTGTCGCGCCTGCGCTCGCACGTGGCGGAGCTGCGTCACCTGCTGACCGACGGCGGCGGCAAGGCCGAAGGCAAGAAAAACGCCGGCAGCGCCGGCAAGCGCCTGGACTTCCTGTTCCAGGAAATGAACCGCGAGGCCAATACGCTGGGCTCCAAGGCCGGCAGCATGGAAGTCACCCGCGCCGCCATGGACCTGAAGCTGCTGATCGAGCAGATGCGGGAACAGGCGCAGAACATCGAGTGACCCGCAAACGCCAAGGCCGCCGCAATCACTGCGGCGGCCTTGGCCGGATGCAAGAAGGCCGCGGAGTTCCGCGGCCTTTTCTCATCGCGCGTTGGTACCGGGCGCTGTCGCCGTCTCCGGCCCGACCGTGGCGGGCTCGCCGCGCAGGGCCGAATCCAGGTAGGCGCTGCGCGCCCGGGCGTCCGGGAACGTCATGTCCTTGTAGCTGACAAAGCGCGAACCCTTGACCAGCCGGTAGCCCAGCCAGATCAGCAGAAACAGGGGAATGCCGATATAGGTGGCGGCCACGCCGCCCCAGTCGATCCGATGCTCCAGGAAGGCCTGGTAGTTCTGCCCCAGCGTGATCACCAGGCACAGCACGAAAGCGAAGATCGGGCCGAACGGGAAGAACGGCGACACGTACGGCAGGTCGGCCAGGTTGCGGCCCTGCTTGACGTAGCCACGGCGGAACCGGTAATGGCTGATGGCAATGCCCAGCCAGGCGATGAAGCCGGTCATGCCCGAGGTGTTCAGCAGCCAGATATAGACCGCCTTGGGACTGAAGATGAACGAGAAGAAGCAAAGCGCCGCCACCACGGTGGTGGCCAGCAGCGCCCACAGCGGCACGCCGTTGCGCGCCACCCGGCCGAAAATACGCGGCGCCTTGCCGTCACGCGCCAGGCTGTAGAGCATGCGGGTAGCCGCGTACATGCCGGAATTGCCGGCCGACAGCACCGAGGTCAGCACCACCGCGTTCATGATCGAGGCCGCCGCCAGCAGCCCGGCGCGCTCGAAGATCAGCGCGAACGGACTGACGCTGACGTCGGTGACGTCGTTGCGCAGCAGGTGCGGGTCGGTATAGGGGATCAGCAGGCCGATCACCAGGATCGCCATCACGTAGAACAGCAGGATGCGCCAGAACACCTGGCGCACGGCGCGCGGCAGGTTGCGCGCCGGGTCCTTGGATTCGCCCGCGGCGATGCCGATGAGTTCGGTGCCCTGGAACGAAAATCCCACCACCATGGCCACCCCGATCAACGCCGCGAAACCGCCGGCGAACGGCGCGTCGCCCACGGTCCAGTTGGCCACGCCGCCATCCTCGCCGCCGCGGATGATGCCCAGCAGCATCATCACGCCCATGGCGACGAACGCCAGCACCGCGATCACCTTGATCAGCGCGAACCAGAACTCGGCCTCGCCGAAGCCGCGCGCCGACAGCGCGTTCAGGCCGAAGGTGATGGCCAGGAACAAGGCGCTCCAGTACACCCCCGGCACGTCCGGAAACCAATACGCCATCACCAGCTGCGCGGCCACCAGGTCCACCGCCACCGTGACGGCCCAGTTGTACCAGTAGTTCCAGCCCAGCGCGAAGCCGAAGCCGTCTTCGACGTAGCGCGCGCCGTAGGTCGAGAACGACCCGGATACCGGCATCGCGGCGGCCAGTTCACCCAGGCTGGTCATCAGGAAATAGACCATCACGCCGATCAGCACATAGCCCAGCAACGCCCCGCCCGGTCCGGCCTGGGCAATGGTGGCGCCGGAGGCCACGAACAGGCCCGTCCCGATGGAGCCGCCCACCGCGATCATCGTCAGGTGGCGCGCGGACAGGGCGCGGCGCAATTCGGACGGTTCCGTCGTCCCTTTCTTGCCGCCGTCGCGGTGCGGGTCGTGTTCCATCAATGCCAAAGTCGTGTTCCTTCAGAGCGAAAAAGCCCCCGCGGATTGTGCCCCCGGGCGCCGTGGGATTTCCACGCAACGCGCGAGCATAGCGCAACTGCCCCCGGCCGTCGAAACGGCCGAAGGCGGGCGAGGATCCGTCCCCGCCCCGGATATCCCTGCTACGGGTCTATTGAAACGCCGTTTCCATGAAGGTGCGCAACTTGCGCGAATGCAGCCGCTCAGGCGGCATGTCGCGCAAGCGCTCCAGCGCCCGGATGCCGATTTCCAGGTGCTGGTTGACCTGGCGGCGGTAGAACGCGCTGGCCATGCCCGGCAGCTTGAGTTCGCCATGCAGCGGCTTGTCGGACACGCACAGCAGCGTGCCGTACGGCACGCGGAAGCGGAAGCCGTTGGCGGCGATGGTGGCGGACTCCATGTCCAGCGCGATGGCGCGCGACTGCGCGAAGCGCTCGACCAGCTCGACGTGGTCGCGCAATTCCCAGTTGCGGTTGTCGATGGTGGCCACGGTGCCGGTGCGCATGATGCGCTTGAGGTCCCAGCCGGACAGCCCGGCCACCTCTTCCACCGCCTGCTCCAGCGCCACCTGCACCTCGGCCAGCGCCGGCACTGGCACCCAGGTGGGCAGGTCGTCATCCAGCACGTGGTCTTCGCGCACATAGCCGTGAGCCAGCACGTAGTCGCCCAGGCGCTGCGAATCGCGCAGGCCGGCGCAGTGGCCCAGCATCAGCCAGGCGTGCGGGCGCAGCACCGCGATGTGGTCGGTGATGGTCTTGGCGTTGGACGGCCCCACGCCGATGTTCACCAGCGTGATGCCGGAATGGTCGCCGCGCACCAGATGGTAGGCCGGCATCTGCGGCAGGCGCTGCGCCTGGCCGTCGTCGGCCGGGCCGGATTCGCCGCGGCGGGTGATGCGGTTGCCCGGCTCCACCAGCATCTCGTAGTCCTCGTTGCCGCTGGCCATCAGCGCGCGGGCGCGGGCGCAGAACTCGTCGACGTAGAACTGGTAGTTGGTGAACAGCACGAAATTCTGGAAATGCGCCGGCGCCGTCGCGGTGTAGTGCTGCAGCCGGTGCAGCGAGTAGTCCACCCGTTGCGCCGTGAAGGGCGCCAGCGGCTTGGGTTCGCCGTCCTTGCCGCGCCATGAGCCGTTGACGATGGCGTCGTCCGTCACCGCCAGGTCGGGCACGTCGAACAGGTCGCGCAGCGGGCGCTTGAGCGCCTCCAGGTGCTCGCCTTCGACATACGCGCCCTCGGGGAAGGCGAAATGCAACGGAATGGGCGAATCGGATTCGCCGACCTCCACCGCCACGCGGTGGTTCTGCAGCAGCTGGCCGACCTGCTCGATCAGGTAGTCGCGAAACAGCGCCGGCTGGGTGATGGTGGTCTGGTAGATGCCGGGTTCGGCCACGTGGCCGTACGACAGGCGGGTGTCGATGGGGTCGTAGGTCTCGACCAGGATGCGGATGGCGGGATAGTAGGCGCGGGCCCGTTCGCGGCCGCTGGACGAACCCTTCAGGACGTCGCGGAACGCGGCGCGCAGGAAGGCCGTGTTGCGCGCATAGATTTCGGCCAGCCGGTCCACTGCCGCGACCGCATCGTGGTAGGGCTCGAAAGGAATCGCCTCGGGCCGGTTCATCGAGGACAAAGGGTGTACTGCGTTCATCATTGAGCTTGACTCCGCTTTCTTATGGTCTTCTTTCAGCGGCTGCTCTCGGCGATCAAGCCGGGAGGGCCGATGCCGACGATTATGCCCGAGCCTAGGACGCCATGAAGTGTCATATTCGGCCGCGGCGAGCGGCGCGACGGGGCGGACACATATCGCCACAGTCACAGAAACAATATATCATTCCGTTTTTCTCGTATTCCCCCCTTGCCCATGCCGCCGGCTCACCGTCTCCGCCCCGCTCCGCGCCTTGCCCGATGGGCGGCGCTGGGCTGGCTGTGCGCCTGCCTGCTGCTGTCTCCGCTGGGCGGCGTGCGCCACGTGCTGTCGCACCTGCCGGGCGCCCCGGCCTCCAGCCAGGACGATGCCCACGCGCCGGACAAGCCGGGACACTGCGACCTGTGCCATATCTGGGATCTGCTGGATGCCACGCTCCCGGCGTCCTTCGTCCCCGTCACCGGCAGCGCGCCCCGTATCGCGCCGCCCGCGCCGGCCCCGCGCGGCAACACCATCGCCGCCCTGCCCTGGTTCCAATCGCGCGCGCCGCCCGCCACGGCCTGACATCCGCCCGCCCGATTTCAACCGCGCCGCCCGCCGGGCGGCCACCAGGACTGCCACCATGTCTTTTGCTTCTTCCCACGCGGGGACGCGTTCGTCCCTGCGCGCCTTTTCCCTGAGCCCACTCGCCCTCGCCTGCCTGCTCGCCCTGCCGCAAGCCACACGCGCCCAGGCCGCCGCCCCCGACGCCCCCACCCTGTCTCCCGTCATCATCACCGCCAACCCGCTGGGCAGCGAGGCGCTGGCCTCGCCATCCACCGTGGTGCAAGGCGCCGGCCTGGACCTGCGGCGCGCCTCGAACCTGGGCGAAACCCTCAATGGCCTGCCCGGCGTGTCGACCACCACCTATGGCCCGATGGTGGGCCGCCCCATCATCCGCGGCATGGACGGCGACCGCATCCGCCTGCTCAACAATGGCGTCGGCTCACTCGACGCCTCGTCGCTGTCGTTCGACCACGCCGTGCCGCAAGACCCGCTGACCACCAACCGCGTCGAAATCCTGCGCGGCCCGGCCGCCCTGCTGTACGGCGGCAGCGCCATCGGCGGCGTGGTCAACACCATCGACAACCGCATCCCCACCGAACCCATCGACGGCATCCACGGCGACGTCGCCGGCGGGTACGGCGGCGCCAACAACGACCGCAACGGCGCGATCCAGCTCGAAGGCGGCGACGGCAACTTCGCCATCCACGCCGACGCCTTCAGCCGCAAGACCGGCGACCTGCGCATTCCCGGCTACGCCCGCACTTCACAGCAACGCGCGATCGACGGCCCCGACCGGGACCAGCCGCGCGGCACCCTGCCCAACAGCGACGGCCAGGCCAGCGGCGGCGCGCTCGGCATGTCCTGGACCGGCGACCGCGGCTACGCCGGCCTGTCCTACAGCGGCTACGACTCGAACTACGGCTCGGTGGCCGAGCCGGACGTGCGCATCAGGATGCGCCAGGAACGCTTCGGCTTCGCCAGCGAGCTGCGCGACCTGGAAGGCCTGTTCACCAGCGTCAAAATGAACTTCGCCTACACCGATTACCAGCACAAGGAAATCGAGGACGGCGAAACCGGCACCATCTTCAAGAACCGCGGCTACGAGGCCCGCATCGAGGCCCGCCACGCCGACATCGGACCGCTGCGCGGCGTGGTCGGCCTGCAACTGGGCCAGACGCGCTTCTCGGCGCTGGGCGACGAAGCGCTGGTGCCCACCACCGACACCGATTCCGTCGCCTTGTTCGCACTGGAGGAATGGAAGATCAACGACCGCCTGACGCTGAGCGCTGGCGCGCGTGCCGACCACACCCGCCTGACGCCGGGCGGCGGCGGCAACGAGCGCTTCGACGGCTCCAACCGCCGCACCTTCACCGCCGGCAGCTTCTCGCTGGGCGGCATCTACAAGCTGGACAGCGCCTGGTCGGTGGCCGCCAACACCGCCTACACCGAGCGCGCGCCCACCTTCTACGAGCTGTACGCCAACGGCCCGCACGCCGCCACCGGCCAATACCTGGTGGGCGATCAGAATCTGGCCAAGGAACGCGCCTGGTCCGGCGACCTGTCGCTGCGCTACAAGAAGGACGCCGACAGCGCCAGCATCGGCGTGTTCTACAGCCGCTTTTCCAACTACCTGGCCGAAATGAACACCGGCCGTTTCCGCAACGATGACGGCGACCTGGTCGCGGCCGGCGATGACGGCGCCCTGCCCGAGGCCCGCTACCAGGGCGTGTCCGCGCGCCTGTACGGCGTGGAAGCCGAAAGCAGCACGCGCGTGCTGCAATCGGGAGGCCACAAACTGGACCTGGGCCTGTCGGGCGACTACACGGTGGCCCGCAACAGCGACACCGGCCGCTCGCTGCCGCGCATTCCGCCGCTGCGCCTGCGCGTGGCGCTGGACTACGGCTATGGGCCTTACAGCGCCGGTGTCAGCGTATCCAAGGCCTTCGCCCAGCACAGCCGCCCGGACAACGACACAGCCACCGCCGGCTACTACAGCCTGGACGCCAACGCCGGCTACCGCTTCAAGGTTGCGGCGGTGCAATGGCAGGCCTACGTGCGCGGCATCAACCTGACCAACCAGGACATCCGCTACGCCACCTCGGTGCTGCGCGACGTCGCTCCCGAGGGCGGCCGCGCCGTGATGGTCGGCCTGCGCGGCAGTTTCTAAGCCCCACGCCTGGCGCCCGTTACCTTTTCCCGAAGGAATGAGGTAACGGGCGGGACGTGAGAATGCTGCATTGCACTACAAATGTAATGAAACTTTATTCCATTACAATGCGATGGCAGTTCGTGAAGCTCAAGCCTCCCCTGCCCCCTTTCCGCCGGCTTGTCCCCCGGACAAAGCCATGCCGCCCACTCCGATTCCTGAAGTGACGTAATGACGCCGCCTACGCGAAAAGCCCGCTTTGCCTTTTTCCGCCTCCCCGCTTTGCTGTCAGCGCCCCTGCTGGCCCTGACGTTCTCCTGGTTACCCGGCGCCGCCCAGGCGTCCATCCCCTCCCAACAAGCCCGCGCCACCCTGTCCGGCCTGAGCCTGGCGCAGGAACCCACCGTGCCCACCCTGCGCGAACGCGTGGTGCAAGCCGGCCTGGCCGCCATCGGCACGCCCTACAGCTGGGGCGGCGACGACGCCGCCGAAGGCTTCGACTGCAGCGGCCTGGTGCTGTACGTGTTTCGCGAGATCGCCGGCCTGGAACTGCCGCGCACCGCGCGCCAACAGCGCACCCAGGGCGATACGGTCAACAACAAGAAACAGCTCAAGCCCGGCGACCTGGTGTTCTTCGCCACCCGCGGGCGCGGCATCACCTCGCACGTGGGCATCTACATCGGCCAGGACAAATTCGTGCACGCCCCGCGCCGAGGCGCCAAAGTGCGCGTGGACGAGATGAAGAATCCGTACTGGTCCAAGCGCTATCTCGGCGCGCGCAGCTACATCGATACGGCCAAGGGCCAGATGCTGGCGCAGAAGTAGATAAGCCGCCGCGCCGCGTGCCGTGTGCTCGCGGCGCCGTGTAGGGAATGTCTTGTCGTGAGGGCGCGGCGCCGTCGCCCTTCCGCGAGTTCGGATCCGGCATTGCCAGCACCTGATTGGCGGTCTTGCCGGTGCGATTCCGTTGGGCGTTGATACCGGCGATGGACACGGCCGCACGGCAGATACTGCTGTGCGTCACGTTGCTTTGCTGCTCAGGAGCGTGCGCATGCCCGGCGCTGGCGCCGGCACCCAAGTTCTGAACAGCTCGCATCCCCGGTAACGCTGAAGCCGCACAACAGGCTCGCCCGGGGCACCTTGTAAAGCTGCCGCTCTCGATGTCACTGACGGTCAAGCTTCGCCTCATCACGGCATTCCCCCTCACCGTCGCTTCGGACGAGCCTTGAGGGTGTAGACGCGCCCTGCTTGCGCCGAAACATCCGTTAAGCGCTTGGGGCCGATGCGATCGATCATGTGCAGCGAGTAAATGCCTCCCGCAAAGCAAGACCCAGCTCCATGTCGCTGGCAGTCTGCGGAACGATTACTGGGACAAGATCTAAATTAGTACGCACCGTGAAGCCGTCCAGCCCTTTGCGGTGAGTCGGCTGGAATTCGATTCCCTCGCTTATCACGGAGACCGGACAAAACTTCATGCTCTTATATAAAGCCCGCTTCCCGGCATATCCGAATTTTTTCATCATCAAGAGGTTTTCTTCGTCACCTCTTCGCTTTTGCTCACCCGAATTAATAATTTGATTTATATAATCTCGAGAAACAGGCCTGCTCGCGGCAAGAGCCCGCCTAATTGCGTCACCCAGCACCTCATCGCTCTCTTCCGGCGGCAGAAATATTTTAAAGCCCTCCGGATCGCTAATGGCCATTAACTCAACGGCAAGGGAACTCACTCTGTAGAATTTCTCATTCAGAAGCGTCATTACGCGGGGAGTAAATTTCTGCATGCCTCTTACCTAACTTTGGTTACAACGATATTTATATCGAACTGCTTTGCATATTCGATGGTTTTCGCGATGGCTGAAAATTGTTCTGCCGTTGTACTTGCCGGGACAGCCAGATGCATCTCGCGCCCCGCAAAAGAACTTCCATAGATCATTTCTCCCTGTGCGCCATCCCTTGTGAACTCAACCATCTCATCCACGTATTTGTTGAGCGTTCTTGTGATCGCCGCAGGTTGTTGATAGCTCTTTGCCCCTGTATCCAGCGTTTTTGTGCTGATGGCGGTTCCATCCGGGGTGAGATGATCAAAAGTTAAGAAATTACTTTTGATCATATTCAGGTCGTCTGTTCCCGGAGGTAATTTCGCCTGAACGAATGCTTCGAATGGTTTGCCCTGCTGAGCGATTCCTCTCCCATTCCATTCCAATTTCGCTTATTCGAGCGCTATCTCGGCGCGCGCAGCCACATCGATACGGCCAAGGCCAGATGCTGGTGCAGAAGTGGATAAGCCGCCACGCTATGCGCTTCAGGCCGATGCGATCGATCATGTGCAGCGAGTAAATGCCTCCCGCAAAGCAAGACCCAGCTCCATGTCGCTGGCAGTCTGCGGGACGATTACTGGGACAAGGTCTAAATCGGTGCGTACCGTGTAACCATCCAACCCTTTGCGATGAGTCGGCTGAAATTTAATCCCCTCGCTTACCATAGAGATCGAGCAAAATTTCATGCTCTTATATAAAGATCGCTTGCTGGTATATCCAAACTTTCGCATCATCAAGGTGTCTTCTTCTTTGTCCCTTTTTTTAAGTTCACCCGAATTAATCATTTGGCTCACATACTCTCTAGGAACGGCTCTGCTCGTAGCAAGAGCCTGCCTGACAGCGCTGCCCAATACTTCATCGTTTGCCTCCGGCGGCAGAAATAGTCGAAGCCCATCCGGATCGCCAATGGTAATTGGCGCAACGGCCAGGGAACTTACCCGGTAAAATTTTTCATTCAAAAGAATGATCGCACGCGGAGTAAATTTCTGCATACCCATTACCTCACTTTGGTTACGACGATATTTATATCAAACTGTTTTGCATACTCAATGGTTTTCGCGATAGCTGAAAATTGTTCTGCCGTTGTACTTGCCGGGACAGCCAGATGCATCTCGCGCCCCGTAAAAGAACTCCCGTAGATCACTTCTCCCTTTGAGCCATCTTCCGTGAACTTAACCATCTCATCCACATACTTACGGAGCGTCCTCGTAATCGCCGCAGGTTGTTGATAAGTCTTTACCGTTGTATCCAGCGTTTTTGTGCTTATAGCGATTCCGTCCGGGGTGAGATGATCAAAGGTTGAAAAATTACTTTTGACCGCGTTCAGATCGCGTGTTCCCGGCGGTAATTTCGCCTGAACGAAAGCTTCGAATGGTTTGCCCTGCTGAACGATCCCCTTCCCCATTGCAATTTCGCTTATACAAGCGTTATCTCGCCGCGCTCAGCTACCTCGATACGGCCAACGGCCAGATGCAGGCTCAGAAGTAGATAAACGGCCACGCTCTCCGTTTGGGCCGATGCGATCGATCATGTGCAGCGAGTAAATGCCTCCCGCAAAGCAAGACCCAGCTCCATGTCGCTGGCAGTCTGCGGAACGATTACTGGGACAAGATCTAAATTTGTACGCACCGTGAAGCCGTTCAACCCTTTGCGGTGAGTCGGCTGGAATTCGATTCCCTCGCTCATCACGGAGACCGGACAAAACTTCATGCTCTTATATAAAGCCCGCTTGCCCGTATACCCAAACTTTCGCATCATCAAGGAGCTTTCTTCCTCCCCCATTCTTTTAAGCTCACCAGAATTAATCAGTTGACTCACATACTCTCTAGGTACAGCTCTGCTCGCAGCAAGAGCCTGCCTAACAGCGCGGCCCAGCACTTCGTCTTTTTCGTCCGGAGGCAGAAATAGTCGAACCCCCTCCGGATCGCCAATAATCATCAATTCAACGGCCTGGGAACTAATTTTGTAAAATCTATCATTTGAATACACGATGGCGTGCGGGGCAAATTTCTGCATATCCATTACCTCATCTTAGTCACAACGACATTTATGCCAAACTGTTTTGCATATTCAATGGTTTTCGCGATGGCTGAAAACTGTTCAGCCGTCGTACTCGCCGGGACAGCAAGATGCATCTCGCGTCCGGTAAAAGAACTTGAACTGATGATATTATTATCTACGCCATCTCTCGTGAAATTCACCATATCATCCACATAGTTGTTGAGTTTTCTTGTAATTGCCGCAGGTTGTTGATAGGTTTTTGCCGTTGTATCCAGCGTTTTTGTGCTTATAGCGATTCCGTCCGGGGTAAGATGATCAAAGGTTGAGAAATTGCTTTTGACCGCGTTTAGATCGCGTGATCCCGGCGGTAATTTCGCCTGAACGAAAGCTTCGAATGGCTTGCCTTGCTGTTCGATCCCCTTCCCCCATTGCATCCCGATCTCGCTCATCGAAACTGTACCGCCCAGGCCTTTGCCTTCAGCCTTCAGCAGTTGAGCGCCAAGCTTCATGACGTCCAGGGTCTTGGCGCTTACGTTGATGCCTGCCTTTGCAAGTGCAATTCCCCCCTTTGCCGCAGTACCGACACCCGTCACTGCGGTGCCAACCTGCCACGCCAGATTGCCGAGGTCCTCGCCAAGTTGAAGGGCATGGTCGGTGCCACCAACCTCAATGGCCTGACGCATCCGAGTGATCTTCGCGTCGAATTCGGCGACCAGCGAGTCGCCGAGTTGTTTCCGCATATCAGGATCGGTGATGAGCTCCTTGATTCCGTTCAATCCCGCGATCGGGTCGGACAGGAATGCCGCAAGACCCTTGACGTCATCCCAGCCCGCCAGGGCGAGACCTTTGCCAATGCCGGCAGTCGTCAGCACATCCTGCTTGCCCGATATGTAGACCCATTTGCCCTGAATCTTCAGGTACTCAAGCATGCCGTCGGCGGCCGCGAGTTCCTTGTTCATCTGGACGATCTGCTGGGTTGCCAGCCAGTTGTTGTCCACCGCGGTTGCCGCGGCGGTCGATGCCGGGGCTGCATCCAGGCCGCCTGCCGCACCGATGCCTGTCACGATGCTGACTATGAGATTGCGTTTGGCTTCGCGCTCAGTCGCTTTTTCATTGGGTGTCGTTTCGCCGAACAATCCTGTCAGAAGACTGCTGGCCGATGCTCCCAGCGCGGCGCTAGTGCAACTCTGGCTACTCGCCGCGGCGCCGGCGCAGGCCACTATCGCGTGCATCGACGCATGCAGCGCACTGCCTTCGGTCAGCGTTCCGTTGGCGACCAGTTTGCCGACGTAGCCCGCCCCCTGTTGCTGCACGTAGTTGACCAGCATGTTCTGAGCGAACTGCGAAGTCGTGCCAGTAACGTTGCCGCCAGCCGCAGCGGTAAGGGCGGCAGCAATCTGCCGGTACGTGCCGCCCGCCCCCCAATTGGCGTCAATGTTTCGTGCTTCGGCGTAGCTTGCCGCTGCCTGATCCCTGAGAGCCTGCCGTTGAGCATCCGAAAGACCATTGCCGGGGTCCGCGGCCATTGCTTCAGCTGCTTTGGCTTCGCTGACTATGACATCGGCCTTCTTCGCCATATTGTTGAGCAGCGTGCCGGTTTCCCGCGTCAGCGCCCCCACGATCTCGAAGCCTGCCCTGATCTCCTGCTCGTTGAAGATGGGTTTGAGAGCGTTGGCGCCGTCCTGTCCGGTGAACACGTCACGGTTCAGTCCGGCCATCATTTCGTCGACCGACCTGCCCGACAGGGCCTGCTGAGCGGGTTCGTTGGCGATCGTTACGCGCGCCCCGCTGATACCGCTGCGAGTTGTACGGGTACCGTTGCCGCTGGCGGCCATGACAACCGGCGGACTGGCGCTGAAGTTGCCCAGGGTCGGCAAGGTACTGCCGGGCACCTGGCCGCCGGTGGCGGCCTGCCCCTGCTGGTTGGTACCCACACCGCCGCCGGGGCCGGCTTCCTTCCTGTCGCCATTGCCACTGCTGTACCCGCCGCCAACACTGATGCTGCTGGCGGAGTATTCGGCGTGGTTGCTGATCTCACTCGTGGTGAGTGTGCCGGTGGTCAGCGTGTTCAGACCATCCCTGACCGCCTGTTCGGACGACGTGATGGCGGCTCCCCTGAGGTCGGTGTTGTCCCTGGCTCTTATCTGGAACCCGCCCGCGCCGGCTTCGATGCGCGACTGCTCGGTGACGCTGGCATAGTCGCTGTGTATCTTCTGCTGGCTGAGGTTTACGCTGCCCGAGAAGCCCGCGCCCACGGTCACGCTGCCGCCAACGTTGGTGTCTTTGCTCCTGAAGGTACTGGTGTCCTGCAGGCTCTCGATGCTGAGGTTGCCGCCTACGTCGGCCACCACCTGCCTGCCGCTGGCGACCGCGCCGCGCAGGCGGGTGTCGCCGCCGGATCCCAGGATCAAACGTTCGCCGGCTGTTACGTGGCTGTTGGTCCAGGTGACATCCTTGCCTTCTCCCTTACCTCTGCCAATGCTGGCGTTCGCCGTGACGCCCATGGCGGCGCCGCCCTGGCCGACAGAGATCGCCACACCCACTCCCGCGCTGGAGTTGCTGCTGGTTCGGCGGGTTTCAATGATGTTCTGCGCCGCCAGCAGATTGATATCGCCATCGGCCTTGAGCACCGCGTCCCCGCCCGCGCGGATGTCGCTGCCGCGCACGGTCAGGTTGGAATCCGGGCCGCCGCTGGCGTCGATGCGCACATCGCCGCCCGCAGCCACGGCTGAACCGGCGGCCGTATCGGTGGTGGCGGTGGATTTGCTGTCGCTTTTACTGGCGCCAACGGTGATCGAGATATTGACGCCGCCGGCCGACTGCGGGTCGGCCTGGACCGCATCGTAGGCGTTCTTGGCCGCCAGCCCCGTGGCCGCGCCTGCCAACACCTGCATACGTCCGTCATTCGTCTGGCCGGCAGCGCGCTTCATCTGCCCGGCGGTCTCAATGGCCGACAACGCCGGCGCGGAAATCGCCACGGTCAGGCCGGACTGGCGGAACTTGCTCTGTTCCACGCGCTTGCCGGTTTCCCGCGCGTCGACGATATCGACCTTCTTGGCCTGGATATCGATGCCGCCCTTGGGCGCCAGGACATGGCTGCCGGTCTGCTGGTAGTGGCCGTCCGCCGCCAGGGTCACGTCACCGGCCGTGGAACCCACGGTTGAGGCCGCCGCATGGGTACTGGCGTCCCGGCGGTCGCCGCTTTGCATCTGGCTGCCGATGGTGAAGGCGAGCCCCCCGTTGTAGAGGAAGCCGCTTTTCCGGTTTTCCTTGAAGTGGCTTTCCTGGCTGGTTTCGGAGGCGGCCAGGAGGGTCAGGTTGTTGTTGGCCACGATGGCCGTGCCGGCATCGGAGACGACGTTGCTGCCGGTGATGGTGACGTTCTCGCCCCGGATGGCGACGGTGTTGCCGCTGAAGGTGCTGGATAGCGCCGTGGTCTCTTCCAGGCTGTCGTGGGTCGTCTTCGTGCTGGAGCCCAGCAGGCTCTTGGACGAATGGCGATGGCCTTCGGCCCAGTTGCGGTTCGCTTTGCCTGCCAGGATATTCACGTCGCCCCGCGCAACGGCAATCAGGGCTCCCTGCTCGCTGGTGACAGCGCCCGCGGTGCTACTCAGATCGCGGCCAGCCTGCAGGCGCACGTCGCCGGCCGTGGTGATGGTGCTGCCGACATCCTGCTCGTAACCCTGCCTGAGATAGTTGCTGGCATCGCGTACGTTGTTCTCCTGCTCGGCAATGGTGACGGTGCCCAGCGTCAGGTCCCGGCCGGCGACCATGGCGGTCTGACCATCCTTGCCGCGGTTGCCGACCCGGGCCGCGATCAGCTTGGCGTCACGCCCCGCCGAGGCCAGCAGGAGGCCATTCGGGTTGGTGACGTAGAGACCGGCCACGCGATCCAGGTTGGTCCGGCTGAAGTCGCTGCGTCCGGCCCGCGTGGCGCCGCCGCGAGTGGTGCTGACCACGTTGAGGTCGCGTCCGGCACCGAGCCGCAGCGTAGAACCGGCATCCAGCGTGCCGCCGATACTGTCGATGTCGGCGCGGGCGCTGAGCGCCACGGCATCGCCGGTGATGCGGCCGCCGAGAATACGCAGGTTGTCGCCGCTGAGATTGACCACCGCGCGTCCCGCAATGGCGCCGGAATTAACGAGATCGCCTTTCAGGTTGAGATCGATGGCGCTGGCGGCCAGCAGGGTGCCGTTGCCGTCGATGTCGCCAGGTTGTACGCGGACGTAGACCTGCGGCGCCAGGGCGCGCGTGATACTGCCGTCGGCCAGCGTCACGTCGCGTTCGACCAGCCAGACGATATCGCTGGTGAGCTGGGCCATCTGCCTGGCGCTGAGCGCCACGCCGGGACGCAGATTCCATTCCTTGGCGTAGGTGACGCCTGCATCCAGCAAGGCCTGGTACTGCGCGTCGTCGCTGGCGTAGTTCGCGAGGAATCGGAGGCCCGTCAACTGGCCTATCTGGTCGCGCACCAGCTTCTGTTCGTAAAAGCCATCGCCCAGCCGCTTGTGCACCGCGGCCGGGTCATGGCCGAGCTGTGACAGCATGTAGTCGGAACTGAGCCAGTTGCGGTAGTCGGCGAAGCGCGGGTCGGTTTCGATGAGGTAGCCGGCGGCGTCGGGGCCAGTGCGGAACAGGCTGTTGGCAGGTGCGGCTGTGTCGATCTGGACCGTACGAATGATCGTCACCGCGTTGCTGTTAGCACCTGTCACCCCCTGTGCGGGGCCCCGGACGGGAGCATTGAGGTCTGTGACGTGTGGGCCCGTGACAGTGGCGGGACTGTCGACGTTGTTTACGCCAGCCCGGACTTCCGTTATCTGTCCAGGGCCGATAGTGCCCGTGGCACGGACGAGGCCGCCCTCGATGGCGCCGCCGAGCTGATGGTCCCGGCGGTCAGTCACCGTCAAGCCGCTGCCTGCGCCTGCGGCGTGTTGCGCGACGCTTGAAACATTGAGGTCGAACGTTGTCGCAATGTCCTTGGGGGCGTAGGCAATCTTTCCGCGCCATTTGCGCTGGTGGTAGCGTCTACCGCCACCGCGCCACCTTGAGTAGGTGTACTGGCTGGTGCCGGTCTGGTGGATTACATGTTCGCCAACGGCGGCTACATTGTCGAGGCGATCCAGATCGCCCTGCAGAGTGCCGCCGGCGGCAATGCGGCTTTTGTCGTTGACAAGCCCGTCACCGCGCAGGGTCATATTGCCGCCCGCGCGGATGAGCGCCGGCGCGCTTTCGATCACCTGCGTTTGGTACTCGGTCTGCTTTACGTCGTATTGGGTCCAGTCGTGAATCTTCGCGCCGGTTTCCCTGTGGCGATAACGATTGGCGTGGCTCCAGTGCTCCCAGCGGTATTCGCTGGCATCGTGTTTTTCGGGATCGCCTTCAGGCTGGATGTAAAAATACCTGGTCGGGCCGCTGATCCGTGCCAGCTCCGTGCGGAAATGCAGGTTGCGATTAAGCAGGCGAGCGCTGTCGATGGTCAGCCCCCCCAGCGATTCGATGGTGGCGCTGTCGTTGAGGATGAGACTGGCGCGGCCAGCCGCCTGGGTGTCCGCGTCCAGCGTGCCGCCGATGTTCAAGGCATCGCTGCCGCCGCCCGCGCTGAATATCAGGGCATGCTCGCGGTTGTCGAGCGTGCTGGCGCCGATATCCAGCCGGCCGCGCGCGGCGATGACGGCGGCGCGGCCGCCTTCCTCGCGGTTGATGACCGTGCCCCCCTTGATGGCCAGGTGGTCGCCATGGATGCGGCCGGTGCCGACGTTGTCGAGCGTGCCGGCCTCGATCCGGGCCTGGCCGCCGTCGATGAGGCCACGGTTGGTCAGGGTGTCGAGCGCGACGACCGTGGCGCGGCCCGCGCTCATTTCGCCGGTGGCGGTGTTGTCGACGTTGGCGCCGCGCGCTTCGAGGTCGCCCGCCCGAAGCAGGCCGCGGTTGGTCAACAGGCCGGCGGTGCTGATGCGCGCGCGACCGTTGGCGGTGATCTCCTTGAGGTTGGTGAAGTCCTGCTGGAGGATGAGGCTCGAATCTCCCTTGGACAGCAGGCTGCCGTCGCCGCCCAGGCTGTCCGCGGTGACGCTGAGCGACTTGCCCGCCAGCAGCGTGCCGAGCGGGTTGAGCGCCCGGTTGACCCCCACCTCTATGCCGCCGCCGGCGGTGACGGTGCCGCGCGTGTTGTCCAGGACGCTGTCCGTGCCCGCGCCAAGGATCCCGACGTGGGTGTCGGCGACAATGGCGCCGGCGGTGTTGTCGATGCGGTTCGCGGACAGGGCCACGCTGTCGCCCTGCAAACCGAGGGGCTTGTTGGCCTGCGCGCCCTGCGTGTCGCGGTTGAAAATCCGCGCGGCGCTGACCGTCAGCCCGTCGCCGGCGGCCATCAGGCCAGCGTTGTTGTCCGCCACGCCGGATAGGTGGACGTTCAGGTCCCGGCCTGCCCGGACCCGGCCGCCACCGTTGCTGAGCGCGGCGCCAGCGATATCGACATGGGCATTGCCGCCCAGTTGGCCGGCAGTGTTGTGGATGCCGCCGCTACGGATGAGGGCATCGCCCTGGCTGTGCACGATGCCGCCGCGATTGTCCAGGCTGCCGCTGGCAAGCGCCAGCGCGTCGCCGCTGAGCATGCCGCCCGTGTTGCCGGCGCCGGAGTTGGCCAGCGACTGGCCGTGAGTGTCCACGCGCATCCCTTGCGCCGACTGCAACAGGCCGCCAGCGTTGTTCAGGACGCCGCTGTCCGCGCTGAGTGTGCCGCGGGTGCTGGCGATGGTGCCGCCGCCATTGTCGAGCGAGCCCAGCCGGGTATCGACTTCGACATTGGCCCCGAGCACCGTGCCACCGGCATTGCCGAGCCCCGCCGCGGCCACGCGGACATCGCCGCCGCCTTGCAGCGTGCCGCCTGCGTTCTCGATACGGCCCTGGGTATCCACGTTGAGCTTGCCGTCGGTGGAGACGATCAGGCCGGCGTCACGGTTGACCAGCGTGCCCGCCCTGACGGCGAGGTCTTCGGCGCTGACCAGCTTGCCGCCCCGGTTGTCCACGGCCTCTCGGACAATGGCGGTCAACGGGCCGGCGGCATTGACCGCGCCGCCACGGTTTTCCAAGGAGCCGGCGCTGACATCGGCCTTGCCGGCGCTGGCAACGAGGCCATCGTGCCGGTTGTCCAGCGTGCTGCCGATGTACACGGCCAGGCCGGCGGCACTGGACGTCTGCACCTTGCCGCCCAGATTGGCCATTTCGCTCGCCGTGACGATGGCGGCGCCGGCCGCGACCAGGGCGCCACCGGTGTTGTCCAGCATGCGCGTCACATCGATGCGGGTCGCGGCATCGCCAGCCGCCCGCACCGTGCCGCCACGATTGATGAGCGCGCCAGCCTGGAGCGCCAGCGCGCCGTTGCCGGCCAAGGCGCCGTCAGTGTTGTCGAGTCGGTCAGTGACGGTGAAGTGGCTCGCGTCCGTGCCGGCGGCCGATACCGTGCCGCGGGCATTATCGAGAGACTTGGCGCGGAGATCCACGGCGCCGTTGCCGGCGATAGTGCCGTCGCGGTTGTCCATCGCGCCGCGGACCGTGAGTTCCAGCGGCTGGCCGCCGCTGGCCGCGAGCGAGCCCTTGGCGGTGGTCAGCGTGCCGGTGTTGACGGTGATGGCCTTGGCCCGCGTGGTGGCGCCGGTCAGGTCGGTCGTTTCGCCTTTCAGGCTCAACGCGCCGTGGCTGGCAATCGTGGCGTTCTCGCCGCGCAGCGTTTGGGCCTGGATGTCGAGGCGGCCGTCGCCAACTTCCAGGATGCCGCCCTCCGAATTGCGGAGGGCGCCGGCGCGAATGTCCAGGTCGGCATTGCTGGCGAGCGTGCCCCCGTTGCCGTTCTCGAACATACCGGCCACGTCGATGCGGTTGGCCTGGTTGCCGCCGGCGAAGAGCTTGCCGCCACGGTTGTCGAATGACAGTGCAGCGAGGTCGATCCGGGCGGCGCTGAGCGTGGCCTTGCGATGGTCGCCGTCCCCCAGGCGCAGGGTGGCGGCGCCGGCCGTGGCCGTCTCGCCGCCCACGCCGCTGAACGCGCCGGCATTGACCTGCAGGCCTCCTTCGCCGGCATGGGTGATGTGGCCATCGGTGTTGACCAACTGGCCGGCGTCCAGAGTCAGGCGCTTCGCATTGCTGGCCAGGGTGCCCTCGCTGTTGTCGAGTTGCCCCTTGACCTTGATGTGGGTGTCGGCCTCGTCGCTGTGCTGGAAGATGCCGGCGCGGTTGGAGAAGTCCTGCGCGCTCAGGGCAACGGGACCGGCCAGCTGCATCAGGCCGGCATCGTTGTTGAGTTGGCCCGCCGCGATGCGCGCCTCGGCGACCTTGAATTCGCCCTTGCGGTTGCCGAGGTCGCCGCCGCTCACGTCGAGCCGCCGCGCGCCAAGATGGCCGCCATCGTTGTTAAGGCCTGCCCTGGCCGTCACGTCGATATCGCCGCCGGCCAGGATGCGACCGCCGTCGTTGTCCAGCGCGGACGCGATGTTCAGCACGCCGCTGGCCAGCGGCGCGACGCCGGCGCCGGGCTGGCCGCCGTCGCCGGTGCCGCCCGCTTCTACGCCCGTGGCGCTGCCATTGCCCGTGTTGCCGCCGTTGTCCGGCGTGGCGCCGGTATCGGCTGCCGCCAGCCCGACACGGCCTCCATCGCGATTGCTCAACCGCGCGGCGCGCAGCGCCATGTCCTGTGTGCCGGTCTGCTCGATGGCGCCGCCGCGGTTCTTCAGCGACTGGGCGTTGGCCTCGATACGCCGTGCATTGAGCGTGCCGTTGCTGTTGTCGATGTCCTTCGGCGTGCTGACCGCCAGTTCGCGGCCGGCGCTGACCGCGCCGGCATTGGCAAGGCCGCCGCTCGCGTCGATGCGGGTGTCGGTCCTGGCCTGCATCGTGCCGCTGTTTTCCAGGCGGCCATCGGCGGTGACGACCAATTGACCGGCCTGCGCGCCGAGGGTGCCGGCGTTGCGCACGCCAACACCGTGCTCGGTGCCCACCAACACGATTTTCTGGCTGTACATGCCGCCGAGCGCGCCTACGTCCAGCGCGAAGGCCGGCGCATCGCCGCTGGCGGCGGTGTTCTGCACCTTGCCGTGGTCGGCGCTGACCTCGTTGGTCCCGGTGGTGACCTGGAGTTGCCGCGCCCAGATGCCGGCATTGGCCTCCACGGAACGGGCGATCAGGTCCGTATAGTTGATGGCGCTGGCGTCCATGCCTTTGCCGTCGACCCGGATGGCGCCGCCTGCCACGCGATAGCCTTCCAGCGATCCGCCGTTGATGATCGGCTTGCCGGTGGTGAGGGTGGCGCGGTCGGCGTTGATGAAGCCGCAGCCGTCGCAGGAAATGCCCGCCGGGTTGGCGATGACCAGTTGCGCGCGGTCGCCGGCCACTTCCACGTAGCCGCGCAATCGGCTCGGGTCGCTGGCGTTCACTTCGTTGAGGATGACGCGGGCGGTGCCGCGCGCCAGCCACGGGTTGCCTTGTACCCAGCCGCCCAACTGCGTCTGCGTGTTGACGCGCGCGTTGTTGAGGATGGCGCCCTGCTGGTCGACGTCGAATTGCCTGTAGGTATTGCGCGAGACGCCAGCGGCGCTCGGCGTCTGGATGTTCACCAGGGGCACGCCGTTGGCGGCCTCCAGCACTGTCGGGCGCTGATTGCCGGGAGCGCCGGGGTCGGCGACGACCTGGGCGTTCGCCAGCGGCACGATGACGGCTTGGCCGAACGCGAGCGCCAGCGCAACGCGCAAGGGCCTTACTGTGGCAAGGAACCTGCTGCCGGCGGCGGCGACATATGCGCGGCTCGCGCCCGGCCCATCGCGGCGGGCAATCTCCGCGACGACCTGGAACAGGCCCAACGCCCGGTTGAAAACGACGCGATAAAAGTTCTTGTTCATGTCATCACTGCCCTTGCCTGCGCGGATTCAGCAGGACCAGCCAAGGCTGAAGCCGACGGTGAGCGCGTCGGTCTTGAAGCCCTTGGGCCTGGAGAGCGGCGTACCGGCGAAGAGGTCCCAATGGAATCCCTTGGCGCCGCCGCGCAGGCCAATGACCGAGCCGGCCAGGTTGCGGCCCCGCAGCCAGCGCGTTGACGGGCCGCCGACGTGGCCGTAGTCGGCGCCGAAATAGAGTTCCTGGCCGGCGCCAAGCAGCAGACCGAATTCGTTGCGCCAGACCCAGCCGCGCTCGCCCATCAGGGTCAGCTCACCGTCGAAGCCGCGCACGCTGTAGCGCCCGCCGATCGAGAAGCGATCCTGGGGCACCAACGGCGTGCGGTCCCATTGCGCCCGCCAGCTGCCGATGTAGCGGGCACGTTGCGACCCGAGCGACAGGGGAACCATGAGCTGGGCGTCGGCGGTGATGACCTTCATCCGCGAAGTGCCTTCGCCGAAGTCTTCCTCGGGCGCGGCCATCGCGTTGAAAGCACCGGTGCCGCGCCGGTAGGCCAGGCTCGCATCGAGCGTGCTTTCACCCAGGTATTCCCGGTGCGTCAGGCCCAGCTCCCAGCCGCCGGCGCGGCGGCGCTGGACCTCGATTTCCGTATCGTCGATGAAGTTGCTGGACCGGCGCAGCCAACCGCGGCCGTAGACGGCGGTCTTGCGCGTGGCATCGCGATGGACAAGCCGCGACAGGCGCAGCTCGGCGTTATGACTGGCGCCGCTGTAGACATAGTTCTGGCTATAGCCGGCGACCGCCTGGCGATACCCGTAGCCGCTGGCCGTGGCGCTGAGCGACCAATAGCCATGGGGCAAGCTGTAGTGCGCGGTGTAGCCCCTGGTGCCCTTGCGGCTGCCGTTGAACACGTCATGGCTGAGGTTGACGTAGAACAGGTCGTTCAGCATGAGGAGGCCGTCAAGGGAGACGGTCAACGCACCCTGGCGCTTGCCGGTCGCCTTGCTGCCGGCGTCATCCAGGGATGCGGACACGCGGATCGGGGGGGAGCGCTGCCGCCAGGCGATGACCAGGTCGCTTTGGCCGGGACGGGCATCTTCGCCATCGGCGGGGACGATCTGGGTGTCAGCCTCCACCGTCGGCACGCGCTTGAAGTTTTCCAGCGCCTGTTCGATATCGCGCAGATTGAGCAGGTCGCCACGCCCGACCGGCACGGCATTCCAGGCGGTGGCCGCGCGCGAAGTACCGGGCGCGAAAAAAATGGCGTGGATGCGACCGGGCACGACGGTAAGCGTCAGCGTGCCGCTCGTCAGATCCTGGGGCGCGGCAAGGATGCGAGTGGTGACGAAACCCCTCGCAACGACGGCGTTCTGCACGCGCGCCATGACCACGCTGATGCCCACGGCGCCAAGACAGCGCCCCGTGGCGGCGTCGCTCTCGGGGTCGGCGGCGCGCAAGGCCCAGAGAAAGCGCTGCGCGTCTTCGCCATCAAGACGGATACGGCCAATCGGAAAGCATGGCGTCTCGTCCCGAGGCAACAGGTCCGGCGACGGCGCGTGCGGCGACCGCGCCCGTACATTCGGCGCGGCTTCCTGCTGTTTGCGCAATATCCTTTCGCGCTCCTGCTGACGCAGCAGTTCCTGCGCGGCGCCAGCCTGCGTCTGTGCGGACGCCGACACCATGAACAGCAGCAGGCTGAACGAGATCCACGCGTGCTGCCACAACCAACCGACCATCCTCCCTCCCTATGTCTCCGTGCGCAGGTGTGCTTCGGGATTGGATGGCGGTAAGGCGGTTATGGGGATACGGCGAGCTGGTTTGTCAGACCAGGCGTTAGCCGTCACTAGCGATCTCGGATCACCTAACCTATCGGCGGTAAACGGCTGCCGCGCCGCAGGCGTCGGGCACGGCAAAGGAAAGCGACCCTCAACAAAAAAGCGCCCGAAGGCGCTTTTTTGTTGAGGGCGAAGCCCCGGTCAGCCGCGGCCGACGAACGGCATGTTGGTCGCCATGATCGTCATGAACTGCACATTGGCCTCCAGCGGCAGGCGCGCCATGGCGGCGACGGCCTGCGCGACGTGGGCGACGTCCATGCGCGGCTCGACCTTGGTGCTGCCATCGGCCTGCAGGATGCCGGCGGCCATGCGTTCGGTCATGTCGGTGGCGGCGTTGCCGATGTCGATCTGGCCGCAGGCAATGTGGTAGGGCCGGCAGTCCAGCGAAATCGACTTGGTCAGGCCGGTCACCGCGTGCTTGGTGGCGGTGTAGGCAATCGAGAACGGCCGCGGCGCATGCGCCGAAATCGAACCGTTGTTGATGATGCGCCCGCCCTGCGGCGTCTGCGCCTTCATGACCCGGATGGCGGCCTGCGCGCACAGGAACATGCCGGTCAGGTTGGTATCGACCACCTCGCGCCAGACCGCCACCGGCAGTTCCTCGATCGGCATGGCCGGCGCGCCGCGCCCGGCATTGTTGAACAGCACATCCAGGCGGCCATATTCGCGCTGGGTGGTGTCGAACAGTTCGCGCACCGCCTGTTCGTTCGACACGTCGGTGGGCACCACCAGCGCCCGCACACCGTCCTCGCCCGCCGCCGTGCGCGTGGCCTCGAGCGGCTCGCGCCGGCGGCCGGCCAGCACCACGCGATAGCCTTGCGCCAGGAATTCCAGCGCCACCGCGCGGCCAATGCCGGTGCCGGCGCCGGTGACCAGCGCAACGCGGGGAGGGTCGATCTCGTTCGTGTGCATCGGATGCTCCTTGTTATCTGTCGGCGAAATGCTACCCGAATCATTCTGGCGATGGTGCAAGCGAACGTTCCATTCGCGACACCCGGCTCTCGGCCGGACAGAGGAGAAACCGGCGCCCGGGCCGGCGGGCGGATGACGCGCCGTTGCGTTGCCCGGTCGCCCTGTTGCGAATTGAGCGCAGGCAAATCAAGGGATCGAGCTTTGATCTGTCACAAATTTCCATATAATTTTGGGAAATTAACTTATTACCAAAATTCCAATAATCTTCGGAGTTCGACCATGGCATCACTGCCCTATTCCGCCATTCGCTGGGCGGGCGCGCTGGCCTTGGGGGCCGGCGCGCTCGGCGCATTGTCCGGTCCCGCGCAGGCCGCCGCCGACGGGCGCCAGATCAGCACCCAGGGCGCCAACGGCGCGCCGGCCTGTGTGACCTGTCACGGCGCCAATGGCGAAGGCAATCCCGCCGCCGGCTTTCCTCATCTGGCGGGCCTGGGCGCCGCCTACCTGGCCGAGCAGCTCGACGCCATGGCCAACGGCTCGCGCGTGAGCCCGGTGATGGCCGCCACCGCCAAGGCGCTGGACCCGGCGCAGCGCCAGGCGGTCGCCGCCTATTACGCCGGCCTGCCGGCGCCGTTGAACGTCGACCGGCTGGCGGCCACGGCCCTGCATCCGGTCAAGCCCGACGATACCGGCGCCTGGCTGGCCACGCGTGGCGCATGGGACAAGAACGTCCCGGCCTGTAACCAATGCCACGGCCCGGGTGGCATCGGCGTGGGCGCCAATTTCCCCAGCCTGGCGGGTCAGCCCGCGGCTTACATCGCCGGCCAGTTGCGCGCCTGGCGCCAGGGCCAGCGTCCGCCCGGCCCGCTCGGCCTGATGCCGGCCGTGGCCACCCGTCTGACCGACGCCGAGATCGACGCCGTGTCCGCCTACTACGCGGGCCTGCCCAAGGCCGCCGACCTGCTTGCCGCGCAAGCCAACGCCGCCCCGGGAGCCAAGCAATGAATCCGATCCGCCACCCAATCGCCCGTCTCCTGCTCGCCGTCGCCGGAACCGGCGCGCTGCTGTCGGCCACGGCGGCCTTCGCCGCCGACACGCGTCCCGAATTCACGCCGCCCAGCGCCGCCTCGCTGCCCGACACGGAATTCGGCAAGATCGTGCGCCAGGGCGAGCAGATCTTCCTGCACACGCCGCAGAATGCCGGCAAGTTCGTCGGCAATGACCTGAACTGCGCCAGTTGCCACCTGGACGCCGGCCGCCGCCCCGATTCCGCGCCGATGTGGGCGGCCTACGTGCTGTATCCGGCCTACCGCGCGAAGAACGGGCACGTCAACACGCTGGCCGAACGCCTGCAAGGCTGTTTCCGCTTCAGCATGAACGGCAAGCCGCCGGCGGCCGACGACCCGGTGCTGACGGCCCTCCAAACGTATATGTTCTGGCTGGCCAGCAAAGCGCCCACCGGCGTGCCGCTCAAGGGCCAGGGCTACCTCAAACTGCCCAAGCCGGCCCAGAAGGCCGACTACGTGCGCGGCAGCGAGGTCTACGCGCAGTACTGCGCCGTCTGCCACGGCGCCGACGGCAAGGGACAGAAGAACGGCGACCACTGGGTCTTTCCCGCGCTGTGGGGGCCGGATTCGTTCAACTGGGGCGCCGGCATGCACCAGATCGGCAATGCCGCCGGCTTCATCAAGGCCAACATGCCGCTGGGACAGGCTGGCATGCTGAGCGACCAGGACGCCTGGGACGTGGCGTATTTCATGAACGCGCACGAGCGGCCGCAGGATCCGCGCTATACCGAGTCGGTGGCCAAGACCCGCGCCAAGTATCACGACTCCGAGGATTCGCTGTACGGCATCGAGGTCAACGGGCACCTGCTCGGCAGCGATTCGCCCGCCCCCGGCGGCAAGCTGGCGCAGGCGGCGGCGCGCTGACGCGGCCGCGCGCGGCGTCGGCCCGCCGGCGGGCCAG
>NZ_CADIJL010000030.1 GCF_902859695.1 Achromobacter ruhlandii | reverse complement strand
GCCGGGGCGGCGGCCGGCGCGCTCGCCGCCGGAGCCGGCGCGGCCGCGGCCTGCGGTGTCTGCGCCGCCGCCTCGCCCTTGACGTTACCCTCGCCTTCCACTTCCAGGCGGATCAGTTCGCCGCCCACGGCCATGACCTGGCCGACTTCGCCGCCCAGCGCGACCACGCGGCCGACCACGGGCGATGGGATCTCGACCGTGGCCTTGTCGGTCATGACGTCGGCCAGCGGCTGGTCCTCGGCGACCGTGTCGCCCACCTTGACGTGCCAGCCCACCAGTTCGACCTCGGCAATGCCTTCGCCGATGTCGGGCATCTTGATGACATGAATCCCCATCTCACACCTCCATCGCGCGCTTGAACGCTTCGCCGACCCGGCGCGGGCCGGGGAAATACGCCCATTCCTGCGCGTGCGGATAGGGAGTGTCCCAACCGGTCACGCGCTCGACGGGCGCTTCGAGGTGATGGAAGCAGTGTTCTTGCACCAGCGCGATCAGTTCGGCGCCGAAGCCGCAGGTGCGCGTGGCTTCGTGCACCACGACGCAGCGGCCGGTCTTCCTGACCGAGTTGACGATGGTCTCCAGGTCCAGCGGCCACAGGCTGCGCAGGTCGATGACCTCGGCGTCGATGCCGGTTTCCTCGGCCGCGGTCAGCGACACGTGCACCGTGGTGCCATAGGTCAGCACCGTCAGCGCGTTGCCGGGGCGCACGATGGCGGCGGAGTCCAGCGGCACGGTGTAGTAGCCGGTCGGCACCACGCTGCCCGGGCGGCCGGTCCACGGCGTCACGGGACGGTCGTGGTGGCCGTCGAACGGGCCGTTGTACAGGCGCTTGGGTTCCAGGAAGATGACCGGATCGTCGTTTTCGATGGACGCGATCAGCAGGCCCTTGGCGTCGTAGGGGTTGGACGGCATCACCGTGCGCAGCCCGCAGACCTGGGTGAACATGGCCTCGGGGCTCTGGCTGTGGGTCTGGCCGCCGTAGATGCCGCCGCCGCAGGGCATGCGGATGGTCATGGGCGCGATGAATTCGCCCACCGAGCGGTAGCGCAGGCGCGCCGCTTCCGACACGATCTGGTCGGAAGCCGGATAGAAATAGTCGGCGAACTGGATCTCGCACACCGGCCGCAGGCCGTAGGCGCCCATGCCCACCGCCACGCCGACGATGCCGCCTTCGGAGATCGGCGTGTCGAACACGCGCGAGCTGCCGTACTTGGCCTGCAGGCCCTCGGTGCAGCGGAACACGCCGCCGAAATAGCCCACGTCCTGGCCGAACACCACCACGTTGCCGTCACGCTCCAGCATCACATCCATGGCCGAGCGCAAAGCCTGGATCATGGTCATCGGCGCGGACGCCGGACCAACATTGTTATCGATAGCCATGACTCACACTCCGAGCTGCTGACGTTGCCGGCGCAGATGCTCCGGCATGTCCTTGTAGACGTCTTCAAAGATGCTGGCGGCGCTGGGGACGTGGCCGTCCACCAGGGTGCCGTAGCTTTCCGCTTCCTTCTGCGCCGCCTGGATCTCGGCGTCGAGCTCGGCGCGCACCGCGTCGTGCTCGGCGTCGGACCAGATGCCACGCAGGATCAGGTGCTTCTTGAAGCGCTCGATCGGGTCGCCCAGCGGGAAGTGGCTCCAGTCGTCGCCGGGACGGTACTTGGAGGGATCGTCGGAGGTGGAGTGCGGGCCCGCGCGGTAGGTCACCCATTCGATCAGGGTGGGGCCGAGGTTGCGGCGGGCGCGTTCGGCGGCCCAGCGCGAGGCGGCGTAGACCGCCAGGAAATCGTTGCCGTCCACCCGCAGCGAGGCGATGCCGCAGCCGACGCCGCGGCCGGCGAAGGTGGCGCCCTCGCCCCCGGCGATGGCCTGGAAGGTCGAGATGGCCCACTGGTTGTTGACCACGTTCAGGATCACCGGCGCACGGTACACGTGGGCAAAGGTCAGCGCGGTATGGAAGTCCGCCTCGGCGGTGGCGCCGTCGCCGATCCAGCCCGACGCGATGCGGGTGTCGCCCTTGATGGCCGAGGCCATGCCCCAGCCCACCGCCTGGATGAACTGCGTGGCCAGGTTGCCCGAGATGGTGAAGAAACCGTTCTCGCGGTCGGAATACATGACCGGCAACTGGCGCCCCTTGAGCGGGTCGCGCTCGTTGGACATGAGCTGGCACATCATGGTCACCAGCGACACGTCGCGCGCCAGCAGGATGCTCTGCTGACGGTAGGTCGGGAAACACATGTCGCCCTGCTCCAGCGCCAGCGCGTGGGCCGAGCCGATGGCTTCTTCGCCCAGGCTCTGCATGTAGAAGGAGATCTTCTTCTTGCGCTGGGCCGTCAGCATGCGGCCGTCGAAGATGCGCGTCTTGAGCATGGTGCGCATGCCTCGGCGCAACAGCTCGTCGCTGATCTCCGGCGCCCACGGGCCGACGGCGCGGCCGTCGTCGTCGATGACCCGCACCAGGCTGTAGGCCAGGCTGCCGGTGTCGATCGCGGCGACATCAATGGGGGGTTTGGGCACCTCGCCGGGCGGCGACAGGCGCAGGTAGGAAAAGTCGGTCTTGCAACCCGGACGCCCGGTAGGCTCGGGGACGTGCAACTTCAGCGGCCCGTATTGGCTCATGAATTGTCTCCACGCTTGATCGTGTCATGCGCATTCTTCTTACCAAGACACTGCCCGGGGGGGTGACCTCGGACATTGCCATCGTCGGCCTGTGCAAAGGGATAAACATGCACGGCCGGGAGCCAGAGTAGCACAGGGCGCGGCCCCGAGACAGGGGCCGCGCCGGGCCTTGCTGGCCGCGCGGTTCGGGGCCGGCCGGCGCGCGCGGCAGGGGGTTGCACGCCCCTGCCGGCCCGCTATCACCAGCGGTAGGTCGCCGTGCCGATCACGCGGCGCGGCTCGCCGTAGAAGCAACCATAGGTGCAGTTGCCGATGTAGGTCTTGTCGGCCAGGTTGGTGGCATTGAGCGCGAATCGCCACGGCCCGGAGGTGTAGCTGACCATGGCGTCGAACAGCGTAAAGGATGGCACCTCGACCGCCGTGCCGTGCGCCAGGCCGCGCGTGCTGCCGACGTAGCGCACGCCCGCGCCGACCCGCAGCCCCGGCAGGCCGAAGGCGCCGAAGCCGTAGTCGCCCCAGACCGAGAACTGGTTGAACGGCACCGAGTTCAGGCGCTTTCCGACCTCGTCCGGTTGCAGCGGGCTGGCCTTGAGGGTGCGCGCATCGGTGTAGGCATAGGCGGCGATCAGGTTGGCGTGGCGGCCCAGGCGGGTGCGCGCTTCCAGCTCCAATCCGCGGGTGCGCGCCTGCCCTGCCTGGATCTCGTAGTTCGTGTCGAACGGGTCGGTCACGTTCACGTTCTTGCGGGTGAGCTGGTACACCGCCGCCGACAGCATGGTGTCCGCCCCCGCCGGCTGGTAGCGCACCCCGGCTTCGTACTGCTGACCGGTGGTGGGCTTGAAACGGCTGCCCTGGCGATCCTGGCCGCTGGTCGGCTCGAACGATTCGCTGTAGCTCAGGAACGGCGCCAGGCCGTTGTCGGCCAGGTAGACGATGCCGGCGCGGCCGGTGAAGGCCTGGCTCTTTTCATTGTCCGCGATCTTTTCGCCGGTGAAGAAATTGCGTTCGTTGACCGTGACCCAATCGTGCCGTCCACCCAGCAGCACCACCCACTTATCGGCGATCTTGACCTGATCCTGCAGGTACACCCCCAGGCGCTTCAGGTCGGTTTTCGAGGACGACCACGGGAACGGCGTGGCCGGTCCCAGGGGGACGCCATAGACCGGGTCATAGAGATCGATGTTGGTGTTGCTGCGCAGGTAGCGCTCGGTCTCGTGCCTGGGCAGCGAGTAGTCCAGGCCCGCCAGCAGCGTGTGGCGCAGCGGGCCGGTGGTGGCGTCGTACTGCAGCGATGTATCGGCCACAACCGCCGAAGACCGATCCCAGCGCGGCATCGCGCCGCGATCGGCGGTGTGGCGCTGGTCGGCCTGTAGCTGCCAGATGTCGGTGGAGAAATAGGTGCTGTCCGCGTGGAAGTAGCGCACGCTGTTGCGCAGCTTGAGCTGGTCCGTGAACGCGTGTTCGAACAGGTAGCCGATCGAATAGCGCTTCATGATGAACTTGTCGAAGCCAGGTTCCCCGGTGAATCGATTGCGGGGAATCCTGCCGTTGGGATTGGGCAGGACCGTGCCCTGGCCAGGCAGGCCGTAGACGTAGGCCGTGCGGTCCTCCTGGTATTCCGCCAGCAGGGTCAGCGAAGTGGCATCGCTGGGTTGCCATTTGAGGGCCGGGGCCACGTAGGTCCGGTCGTCCGGCACGTGATCGATGAAGGTGTCGCTGTCCCGCTTCAAGGCGGTCAGGCGGTAAGACCATTTACCCTCGTCATCGAGCGCGCCGCCGAAGTCGCCGGAGATCTGCTTGCGGCGGAAGTTGCCCGCCTCGACGTTCAGTTCATGCAGCGGCTCGGTCGTGGGCCGCTTGCTGACCGTGTTGATGACCCCGCCCGGCGGCGCCGCGCCGTAGAGCACCGAGGCCGCGCCCTTGAGGAACTCGACCCGTTCCAGCCCGTACAGTTCCTGCCGTCCGTTGTAGATGTTCACGGTGTACAGCGTGCCATCGCGATAGTAGCTGCCCTGACTGCCGCGAAAGCCGCGCAGGAACACGCTGTCGGAGGTGCGGTCCAGGCCTTCCGCGCGGCTCACGCCCGCCACGTAGCCCAGCGCGTCCTGCAGGCTCTGCGCCTTGAGCGTCTCGATTTCCTCGGCGCCGACCACCGTGATCGACTGCGGCGTCTCGATGATGGGCGTGTCGGTCTTGGTGCCGGTGGCGCTGACGCGGGCGGCGTAGCCATGCAGCGGGCCGGAGGGCGATTCGGCCGCGCCGGTCACGCGCACCGGCTCCAGCAGGGTGGCGTCGCCCGCCTGCGGCAAGGGCCGCGCGCTGAAGGTGCCATTGGCGGTAACACGCAATTCCAGGCCGCTGCCCGCCAGCGCCTGGCGCAAGGCCTGCTCGGCGGTGTAGGTGCCGGCCACGGCCGGGGCCTGGCGGCCCGCCACCAGCGCCGGATCGACCGACACCGCCTGGCCGCTCTGGCGCGCGATACGGGTCAGGGTCTCGGCCAGCGGCGCGGCGGGCAGATCGTAGCGCTGCGCCATGGGCGCGCCCGCCTGGGCCTGGGCGATACCGGCCGGCGCGGCCAGGGCGATGAGGAACGCGGCCGCCAGCTGCGGCGCGGAACGAACGGGGAACATGGAATCTCCTGCGACAAGGGGGGGTGCTTCAGGAGGTATGTCCAGCGAGCCCGCCGCGAGCGATCATTTTTTTTCGGCGGCATCGGCGCGCAGGTCGATGCTGACCAGCCAGCCGCCCAGCGTGGCGACCTCGATCGGCAGCGTCTGGCGCAGGGATTCCAGCACGCGGTCGGTGTCGTCCAGCGGAAACGCGCCCAGCACCCGCAGCCGGGCGGCCTCGGGAGAGATGCGCAAAAAGCCGCGCCGGTATGGCCGCAATGCCGCCACCACCTCGCCCAAAGGCTGGTCGCGCACCACCAGCATGCCGTCTTGCCAGGCGGCGGCCTCGGCCAGCGCGGCGTCCGGCGCGCCGATGCCGTGCGCGCCGAAGCGCGCGCCCTCGCCCGCCGCCAGGACGCGCCGCTGGCCGGCCGCGCGGATCTCGACGCTGTGCTCGATCACACAGGCGACACTCCCCCGCGCATCGCGCGCCACCCCGAACACCGTGCCCAAGGCCTGCACCTCGCCATCGGGACTGGCGACGATGAAGGGCCGCGCGGCGTCCGCCGCCACCCGCACGTAGACCGCGCCCTCGCGCAACCGCAGCACGCGGACGCGGTCATCGAATTGCAGGTCGACGGCGGAGCGCGCGTTCAGGGTGACCACGCTGCCGTCCGGCAGCGGATAGGCGCGGCGTTCGCCGGTGCCGGTGCGCAGGTCGGCGGCCAGGGTCCGCAACGGCGTCTGGCGATCGACCAGGGCGGCCAGCCCGCCGGCCGCCAGCGCCAGCATCAAGGCATTGCGCAGCGCCCGGCGGCGCGAGGTCGGCGCCAGCAGCGCCGCGCCGGCCGCCCGGGACGAGGCGCCCTCGCCCAGCGGCGCAAAGGTGCTGTCCAGGGCGCCGGTGACCAGGTCCCAGGCGGCGGCGTGGCGCGGGTCGGTCCGGTGCCACGCCTCGAACCGGGCGCGGTCGGCGGCGCTCGCCTCGCCCGACGACAGCTGCACCATCCAGTCGACCGCCGCCTCGACGGCGGCCGGCAGCGCGGGCGCGCTCATGCGGCCAAGCGCGCGGCCACGCACAGCGTGATGGCCTGCTTCATGCCGCGCCGGACGGTGATGGCCGACACGCCGAGCTGCTCGGCGATCTGCGGATAGGTCAGTTCGTGCAACTGGCTCAGGAGGAATATGTGGCGGGTGCGCGCCGGCAGGCGTTGCAGGGCGCGGTCGATCTGCATCAGGGCCTCGACCACCAGCGCGCGCTGTTCCTCGCTGGGCGCGCAGGCCTGCGGCAGGGATTCGAGGCTGTCGAGATAGGCGCGCTCGAGCTCGCGGCGGCGCCAGAAGGTATACAGCGTGCGCTGCGCCAGCGTGGTCAGGAACGCGCGGGGTTCGTGGATCGGCTCGGTCGGGCGGCCGGCCAGCACCCGCACGAAGGTGTCGTGCGCCAGGTCGGCGGCGTCATGGCGGCAACCCAGCCGGCGCCGCAGCCATTCCAGCAGCCACGGATGATGGGCCTCGTACAGCTGGGCGGCGGGGTGCGGCGTCGGCTGCGCGGGATGGGACATGGCGGGGAATGGGATGGCGGGCTAATCAACAATAAGAATTATTGTCATTTATTGGTGGCCGCGCAAGCCTGCCCGGTGCAGCCGGACGGCGAGCTACGTCGGCGCGGCTGGGCGGCTTGGCTGGGCGGCTTGGCTGGGCGGCTTGGCGGGGCGGCTTGGCGGGGCAGCTTGGCGGGGCAGCTTGGCTCGGTGGCTTGGCGGGGTGGAGCGCATCTGGCCGACCTCTATACTTGCGGCATCCGATTCCCCTGGGAAACCAATGTGCCTCGATTGACCACCTCGAAATGGTTCAGCTGGACCGGCATTGTGTTTGCCGCGCTTTACCTCGCCATCGTCATCCTCTGCATCGCCGGCGCGCTGTCGGCCGACGGCGACGACAAGGGCCGCTTCATTCTGCTGCAACTGCCCTTGGCCTTTCAGCTTGCGCTGCTGCACGACCTGAACCTGGACCGGCTGCTGGGCGACCTGTCGTGGACCGGCGGCTACCTGCTGATCGGGCTGCCCACGCTGGCCCTCTTCTATTTCGTGGGCTGGGGCCTGGAGAAACTGGTGCGCGCGGCCTTCCGGCCCATCGCGTCGCAACGGTAGGCAACGGCACCCGCAAAGCAAAAAACCGGCCAGCGTGAACTGACCCCCGAGTGTTGGACTTGATCCAACCTTCGGGGGTCAGTTCATTGAGGGCCCAGTTCTTTTTTCGAAGCGCGACGCGCCTCAGGCCGGACCGGTCCACTCGGTGACGAACTCGCGGTAGTCCGGGCGGTTGGCCGGCGGCACCGCGCACGCCGGGGTGCCAATGGCCAGGAAGCCGAGGAAACGGTAGTCGAGCGAATCCAGGCCCAGCGCCGCCTGCACGTCTTCAACGTAGGTGCCGATGCCGGTGCTCCAGAACGCGCCGTAGCCCAGCATGTGGGCGGCGTTCAGGATGTTCATGGTGGCGCAGCCGGTGGCCAGCAGTTGCTCGGCCTCGGGGATCTTGGTGTTGTCGTGGGCGATCTTCTGCGCCACGGCGACGAATAGCGGCACGCCGGCCATCCACTCGCGCACCGACTTTTCCTTTTCCGGCGTCATGCGCGGATCGCCGCTGCGCTTGACGGCTTCCAGCGCCACGTCGGCCAGCTTGCCGATGGCCTCGCCCTGGATCACCACGAAACGCCACGGGCGCAGCGCGCCGTGGTCGGGGGCCGACATGGCGGCCTGCAGGATCTGTTCGAGCTCGGCGGGTTTGGGCGCCGGACCCCGCAGGAACTTCACGGAACGGCGCGAGGTGATGGCATGCAGGGGCGTGGCGGTGGCGGTCTGGGTCATGGAGTCAGGCACAAGTTACGGAATTCTGGCGGTTTCCCAAATGGGAAAGAGAAGGGTTCTCATATTACGCCATGGCCGCGCGGGGGACGGCTATCCCCCTGCCCGGCGCATGGCGACTGGCGGATTCAACCCAGGTGGGTATGGCGTTCCTGGCGTTCCTCGACCTGCATTTCCGACAGGCCGTGCAGGATGCCGCAGTCTTCCGCGTCGGGCCGCGCCGACAGGCAGCGCTGGCGCAGATCGGTCAATTGCGTCTTCAACTGGGTCAGCTCGGCGATGCGCTCGTCCACGTGGGAGATGTGCTCATCGAACAGTTCATTAATGGGGCCACATCCTGCCTGGTGATTGTCGGCCAGCGACAGGATGGCGCGGATCTCGTCCTGCGTCATGTCCAGCGCGCGGCAGTTGCGGATCAGCCGCAGGCGCTCCAGGTGGGGCTGGCCGTAGCTGCGGTAGTTGTTCAGGCCCCGTTCCGGGGCGGGCAGCAGCCCTTCCTTCTCGTAATACCTGACGGTTTCGACCGTGGTGCCGGCCGCCGTGGCCAATTCGCCGATACGCATCGTGCCTCCCGGACGCATCCGATGGATTCAAGGGGTTGACCCTATAGTAACTCCAAGGTGTGGAATACCGCCAATGGATAACGAAAAGGCAACGCGAATGTCTTGCGCAACGAACAAACATACCGATCCCACCGCTTCCGGACGGCCGGACGCCTGCTGCGGCACGAAGGCCCCGGCTGCGTCCGGCGGGCATGACCACGCCGCCGGCGGATGCTGCGGCCCCGCGCAAGGCAAGGCCGCCGCGGCCGACGGCCATCGCCACGAAGGCGCCGGCCATGCCCACAATCACGGCCACGATCACGGCCACAATCACGGCCACAATCACGGCCACGATCACGATCACAATCACGGCCACGATCACGATCACAATCACGGCCACGATCACGATCACAATCACGGCCACGATCACGATCACAATCACGGCCACGATCACGATCACAATCACAGCCACGACCGCGATCACGGCCATGCCCATGCGCGGGCGCATGACCACGGCGCCTCGGCCTGCTGCGGCCACGATGCCGGCAACATCCAGATGTCCGCCGGCGGCGCGGCCGTGCTGCAGGCCGGCCCGGGCCAGTTGCTGGCGCGCCTGCGCATCGGCCAGATGGACTGCCCGACCGAGGAAACGCTGATCCGCAAGAAGCTCGACAGCGTCGACGGCGTGCACGCGCTGGACTTCAACCTGATGCAGCGCATCCTGACGGTGGTGCACGCCGAGGGCGCGCTGGAGCGCATCACGGCGGCCATCAAGTCGCTGGGCATGACGCCTGAACCGCTGGCCGACGACGCGCCGCGCACGCCGGCCCCGGCCGCCGCGCGCGTGAACTGGTGGGCCATCGGCGGCGCCGGCGTGCTTGCCGCGCTGTCCGAAGCCTCGCACTTCGCCGGCATGCACTGGGGCGTCACCGCCGCGCTGGCGGTCGCCGCCATCCTGGCCTGCGGCATCAGCACCTACCGCAAGGGCTGGATCGCCGTGCGCAATGGCAACCTGAACATCAACGCGCTCATGAGCATTGCCGTCACCGGCGCGGTGCTGATCGGCCAGTGGCCGGAAGCGGCCATGGTGATGTTCCTGTTCAATGTGGCTGAACTGATCGAGGCCCGTTCGCTCGACCGCGCCCGCAACGCCATCCGCGGCCTGCTGGACCTGGCGCCCGAAACCGCCACCGTGCGCCAGGCCGACGGCAGCTGGCAATCGGTGCCGGCGGCGCAACTGCGGATCGACGACGTGGTGCGCGTGCGACCGGGCGAACGCATCGCCGCCGACGGCATCATCGTCAGCGGCCGCTCGGCGGTGGACCAGTCCCCCATCACGGGCGAAAGCCTGCCGGTGGAAAAGGCCGAGGGCGATCAGGTGTATGCGGCCACCGTCAACACGGCCGGCTCGTTCGACTACCGCGTCACCGCGGCGGCGGGCAACACCACGCTGGCGCGCATCATCCACGCGGTCGAACAGGCCCAGGGCGCGCGCGCGCCGACCCAGCGCTTCATCGACCGTTTCTCGCGCATCTACACGCCCGCCGTGGTGGGCGTGGCGGTGCTGGTGGCGGTGCTGCCGCCGCTGCTGTGGGCGCAGCCCTGGTTCGACGCGATCTATCGCGCCCTGGCGCTGCTGATCATCGCCTGCCCCTGCGCCCTGGTGATCTCCACGCCGGTCAGCATCGTCAGCGGCCTGACGGCGGCCTCGCGCCGCGGCATCCTGGTCAAGGGCGGCGTGTACCTGGAAGAAGGCCGCAACCTGCAGTGGCTGGCGCTGGACAAGACCGGCACGCTGACCCATGGCAAGCCGGTGCAGACCGACCTGCAGGACTGGGACGTCTCCGACCTGACGCGCCAGCCCGCTGCGCGGATTGCCGCCAGCCTGGCGGCGCGCTCGGACCACCCGGTCTCGCTGGCCGTGGCCAACGCCGCGCGCGACGCCGGCAAGACGCTGCTGGACGTGGACGACTTCACCGCCCTGCCCGGCCGCGGCGTCAGCGGCAAGGTGGACGGCGTGCTGTTCCAGTTGGGCAACCGCCGCCTGATGCGCGAGCTGGGCGTGTCGGACGCCAGGCTGGAAGCCCGTTTCGACGAACTGGAACAGCAGGGCAAGAGCGCCATCGCGCTCAGCGATGGCCAGCGCGTGCTGGCGCTGGCGGCGGTGGCCGACACGGTCAAGCCCACCAGCGCGGCCGCCATCGCCGACCTGCACGCGCTGGGCGTGCGCACCCTGATGCTGACGGGCGACAACACGCCCACGGCGCAAGCCATCGCGCGCCAGGTCGGCATCGACGAAGCGCGCGGCGACCAGCTGCCGGAGGACAAGCTGGCCGCCATCGAAAGCAAGCTGGCGCCCGCCGGCAAGGTCGGCATGGTCGGCGACGGCATCAACGACGCCCCGGCCCTGGCCCGCGCCGATATCGGCTTCGCCATGGGCGCGGCCGGCACCGGCACCGCCATCGAAACGGCCGACGTGGCGCTGATGGACGACGACCTGCGCAAGATCGGCACCTTCCTGCGCCTGTCGCGCGCCACCCACCGCGTGCTGGTGCAGAACATCGCGCTGGCGCTCGGCATCAAGGTGGTGTTCCTGGCGCTGGCGATGACCGGCAACGCCACGCTGTGGATGGCGGTATTCGCCGACGTCGGCGCCAGCCTGCTGGTGGTGGCCAACGGCTTGCGGCTGCTGCGGGCCGCCCCGGCGGCGAACTGAAGCGGCGCCCTGATGCGAAACGCCCCGGCAGGAATCTCCTGCCGGGGCGTTTTTCCACATCGGCGCGGCGCCGCGCTCCCGCGCCGTCCGATCGTTCAAGGCGCACTGCCCGGGAAGGCGGCCGGGGCCGCCTCGATCATGCGGGATGCAACGCCGATCGTGCCGCGTGTCAGCCCGTCTGTTCTTCCTGCGGCCAGTCGCGCAGCACCGGCGCATCCGGCGCGCCCGGCCCGACCTCGCGCAGGTGATCGTGCTGCAGCAGCGCCATGCGGTAGGCGTCGCGGTAGGCGCCGTTGGAAAAGAACTCTTCCTTGAGCAGCCCTTCGATCTGGAAGCCGCAGCGCTCGTAGATGTGCACGGCGGCGCGGTTGTCCTTGTCCACCACCAGGTAGACCTTGTGCAGGTTCAGCACGCGGAAGGCGTAGCCCACCGCGATGCGGGTGGCGGCCTTGGCGTAGCCGCGCCCCTGGTAGCTGGGCGCGATGATGATCTGGAATTCAGCGCGGCGGTGGATGTAGTCGATTTCCACCAGTTCCACCAGGCCGGCCGGCTGGCCGGTGTCGTGCTCGATGATGAAGCGCCGCTCGTTCTGGTCATGCAAGTGGCGGTCATAGAGGGCGACCAGTTCGTCGTAGGCCTCGTAGGGCTCTTCGAACCAATAACGCATGATGACGTCGTTATTGTTGATCTTGTGCACGAAGTGCAGGTCGCCGCGCTCCAGGGGGCGTATTTTGATATCGGATATTACCGACATAGAAACCTCCGAAAGTGCTGCCATTGTAGCTGACATCGCCCTGAAAAGCCCATTGCATGGCGATTTCACCAGAAGAATGGCTTGTTTATTGACCTACAGCAGAAAAATGGCTGAAAAAGCGCATGAATACTGGAACTTTCAATATTCACGCGCCGCCATCCGTAACGAAATCCACCCGCGGCCCGGGCCGGGCATTGCCCCCTACCCTCGGCACACATGCCGCCATTACGGCGCCGCGAATGCCGGCAGGCGCTGTTCGATGCGACGCACCACCTCGTTGGCGGCCGATGACAGCGGCCGCCCCAGACGCAGCAGCATCTGGCACTCGGGCGCGCTCAGGATCGGATGCGCGATCGGCAGCGCCACCAGTTCGCCGCTGGCCAATTCGTGGTGCACGCCCAGGTTCGGCATCAGCGTCACCCCGGCGCCGCTGATCGCGTACTGCTTGAGCACGCGCAGCGAATTGGTGGTCAGGCTCGGCGTCAGGTGGATGCGTTCCGTGAACTCCAGCAGGTCGACCGCCTGGCGCAAGCCATACGGCGCGGACATCAGCGCGAATGGATACGGCAGGATGTCGGCGATGGTGAGCGGCGCGCGGCGCCGCGCCAGCGCATGGCCGGGCACCGCCAGCAGGCAGACCGGATGCTTGCGGCTGGCGCGGCAGCGCAGCCGCGGATCGACCGGCGGGTTGTAGGCCAGGCCGATGTGCGCGGCATCCGAGGCCACCGCCTCGACCACCTCGTTGACCGAGCCGACGTTGACGCTGACGTTGATGCGCGGGTGTTCGATGCAGAACGGCCCCACCACGTGCTCCATCAGGCTGTCGATGAAGCCTTCGCTGATCATCAGGTGGACGTTGCCGCGCCGCATGCCGCGCAGTTCCTGCAGGCGCGTGTTCAGGTGTTCCTGTTGCGCGCGGCAGGCGCGATGGTATTCCAGCAGCATGTCGGCGGCCTCGGTCGGCGTCAGTCCGCGCGCGCGGCGCTCGAACAGCGCCACGCCCAGTTCCTTTTCCAGCAACTGGATCTGGCGGCTGATGACCGACGGCGCGGTGCCGAGCTTGTCGGCCGCGCCGCGGATGGAGCCACAGGCCACCACCTCGTTGAAATACCTCAGCCGCGTCTGGCTGATTTCCGCCATGGTTTCCCCTTTTGTGGTTATGGACGTCCGGCGCCAGGAACCCGCCGCCCGCCATGGTTTGTCATGGAGGCCGGGACATGGCCGGCGTCTTTTTCCGTTGCCCGTATGTTGCTCTGAAGGCAACGATAATTTATCACTCAGGTCATTGTTTCGAACACTGCGTGCTCGCAATATGGACGCCGCGCGGACCCGCCCCGGGAACCGCCGCCATCCCAACCACCGCGGCGGGCGCAGACCCGCCCGCGAGGAGACACGCAATGCCCCATCAGGCCACGCCAGGCGCCGATCCGCGCCTGGCTCCGCTCTATCGCAAGATCACCTGGCGGCTGCTGCCGTTCCTGCTGCTCTGTTATGTGTTCGCCTACCTGGACCGCATCAACATCGGTTTCGCCAAGCTGCAGATGCAGCAGGACATCGGCATCTCGGATGCCGTCTACGGCCTGGGCGCGGGCATCTTCTTTCTTGGCTACGTGATGTTCGAGGTGCCCAGCAACCTGCTGCTGACGCGCATCGGCGCGCGCCGCACCATCAGCCGCATCATGGTGCTGTGGGGCCTGACCTCGGCCTCGATGCTGTTCGTGCAGGGCGAATGGAGCTTCTACGTCCTGCGCTTCATGCTGGGCGTGTTCGAGGCCGGCTTCGCCCCCGGCATGATCTTCTACCTGACCTACTGGTACTCGCAGTCGCGCATGGCCGGCGTCATGGCGGTGGTGATGCTGGCCGGCCCGATCGGCGGCATCGTCGGCGGGCCGGTCTCGGCCTGGATCATGACGGCCTTCTCCGGCGCGCACGGGCTGGATGGCTGGCAATGGATGTTCCTGCTCGAAGGCCTGCCCTGTGTGCTGCTGGGCGTCATCGCCTTCCGCTACCTGGACGACAAGCCGGCCGAGGCGCGCTGGCTCAGCGCCGAGGAAAAGGCGCTGCTGGCCGCCGACCTGGACAGCCGCGGCGCGCACAAGAAGCACGCCTTCGCCCAGGTGCTGCGCGATCCCGCCATCTACGGCATGGCGCTGACCTACTTCTGCCTGATCTGCGGCATCTATGCGGTCAGCTTCTGGCTGCCGACGCTGCTCAAGCTGGCCGGGGTGCAGGACACCATGCAGATCGGCCTGTACTCGGCGATCCCCTACGTGGCCGCGGCGGTCTTCATGCTGTGGTTCGCGCGCAGTTCCGACCGCATGCGCGAACGCCGCTGGCACACGCTGGTGCCCGCCCTGCTGGCCGGCGTGGCGCTGTGCATCGCCACCGCGGCGCCGACGCAATTCGCGCTATCCCTGACGGCCATCACGCTGGCCACGGGCTTCATGTGGGCCGCCTACACGGTATTCTGGGCGATTCCGTCGCAGTACCTGCAAGGGGAAGCCGCGGCGGGCGGCATCGCGCTGATCAACAGCATCGGCTTGCTGGGCGGCTTTCTCAGCCCGTCCATCATCGGCTGGGTCAAGGAATCCACCGGCAGCCTGGCTGGCGGCCTGTATGCGATCTCCGCCCTGCTGGTGGCCGGCGCCCTGCTGCTGCTGGTGAATCGTCCCGCCCAATCCGCGCCCGTGCGCGCCTGACGCTCAAAGGAATCGATCATGCACATTCTGGTGGCTGGCTTCCAGCACGAGACCAATACCTTCGCGCCGTCCAAGGCGGCCTATGAGAACTTCGTGCGCGGCGAGGGCTTTCCCGCCATGGTGCGCGGCGAGGACATGCTGGCGCTGCGCGAGGTCAACATCCCCGCCGGCGGCTTCATCAACGCCGCGCTGGCGCAGGGCCACACCGTGCGCACGGTGATCTGGGCCGGCGCCAGCCCGTCGGCCCACGTCACCCGCGATGCCTACGAACGCATCGCCGGCGAGATCGTCGACGCGGCGCGCGCCGGCGGCTTCGACGCCATCTACCTGGACCTGCACGGCGCCATGGTGGCCGAGCACCTGGACGACGGCGAAGGCGAACTGCTGGCGCGGGTGCGCGCGCTGGTCGGCCCCGGCGTGCCGGTGGTCGGCAGCCTGGACCTGCACGCCAACGTCACCGCGCGGATGCTGCGCGAGGCCGACGGCCTGGCCGCCTTCCGCACCTACCCGCACGTGGACATGGCGGTGACCGGCGAGCATGCCGCGCGCCTGCTGGCCGCGCGCGTCGCGGCTGGCGACAAGTGGGTGCGCGCCGAACGCCGCCTGCCCTTCCTGATTCCCATCAACGGCATGTGCACGATGCTGCAGCCGTCACAGGGCGTGTACGAAGAACTCGAACGCCTGGAGCGGACGCCGGGCGTGGCCTCGATTTCGTTCGCGCCGGGCTTTCCGGCGGCCGACTTTCCCGAATGCGGCCCGGTGGTGTGGGCCTACGGCACCGACGCCGACGCGGTCGAACGCGTGACCGAGGCGCTGTACCAGCGCGTGCTGGAACTGGAACCGCAATGGTCGCCCGACTTCCTGGCGCCGGCCGACGCCGTCAAGCGGGCCCAGGCGCTGGCGGCGGGCGCGTCGCGCCCCGTGGTCATCGCCGACACCCAGGACAATCCGGGCGCGGGCGGCGACGCCAACACCACCGGCATGCTGCGCGCGCTGGTCGAGGCCGACGCGCAGAACGCCGCGCTGGGCCTGTTCTACGATCCCGAGGCCGTGCGCCAGGCGACCGCCGCCGGCATCGGCAGCAAGGTGAAGCTGCGCCTGGGCGGCCAGTCCGGCGTGGCCGGCGACGCGCCGTTCGAGGGTGAATTCGTGGTCGAGACGCTGTCGCCGGGCAAGCTGCGCTTCGATGGCCCGATGATGAACGGCATGGACGTGGACCTGGAGGCGGTGGCCGGGCTGCGCCTGGGCGGCGTGCGCGTGGTGGTCAGCGCCACCAAGTCGCAGATGCTGGACCGCAACCTGTTCCGCGTCGGCGGCGTGCAGCCCGAGGAGATGGCGATCCTGGTGGTGAAAAGCTCGGTGCACTTCCGCGCCGACTTCCAGCCGATCGCGCATGAGGTGCTGGTGGCCAAGGCCCCGGGCCCGATGCAGGCCGATCCCGCCGACCTGCCCTGGACCCGGCTGCAACCGGGCATCCGCATCAAGCCGCTGGGGCCGGCATTCGCGGCTTGAATTCGCGCCTTGAATTCGCGCCTTGAGTTTGCTCGTTGAGTTCGAGGCCTGACCGGGCGCCCTCATACAGACACGCCGGCCCCCGCGAACGCGGGCCGGCGCGCGGGAGCGGGTCTTGAACGGAAAGCGGATGGAACGCGGACGGCCGCGTCCTACTTGAGCTTGCCCTGCGGGCTGACGAAATCTTCCAGCGTCAGCCCTTTTTCCTTGAGGATGGCTTCCAGCAGCGGCTGCAGCTTGCCCAGGCTTTCCTGGACCGTCTCGCGCACGGTGTCCACCACCACCTGGGTGCTGCGCTCGATCTCGATGTTGACGTGGTCGCCCACCTGCTTGTCCTCGAACACCGTCATGCGGCGGGTCTCGGGGATCAGCCAGACTTCGAACCAGCCTTCGGCGCGGTTGACCTCGGACACGGTCAGGCTGGCGCCGTTGATGGCGATGTAGCCCTTGGCGAACACGTACTTGCGGAAGGCCTCGGGGATGCTGAAGCGCATCAGGCGGTTGGTGTCCGAGGACTTCACCATCACCACTTCCGAGGTGAAATCGACGTGGCCGGAGAGCGGATGCCCGCCGATCTCGGCGCCATCCTTGGCGGCGCGCTCGACGTTGGCGCGGTCGCCTTCCTGGTAGCTGCCCAGCGTGGTGATGGCCAGGCTTTGCAGCATGACATCGAAGGTGGCCTGGTTGGCGTCGAGGATTTCGGTGACCGTCAGGCAGACGCCGTCGGTGGAGACGCTGGCGCCGATCGCCAGGTCCTTGCAGAAGCCGTCGGGAAACGCCAGCGTAAACGTGCGCAGGCCTTCGCGGTCCGCGATTTTCGCGATCTTCGCGGTGCCTTGGACAATACCGGTGAACATGCTGATCCTGGATACGGGGCGTGGCGCCCCTGGCAAAACATCAAAGGTAACCGATATTTTGCCACCGGGCGCCCGCCCCTGTCGGGGCGGCACGCCCGGCCGCCGCCGGATCAGTGGCGGATGGCGATGGTCTTCAGGGTGGTGAAGCCGTACAGCGCCTCGAAGCCCTTTTCACGGCCGTAGCCCGACTGGCGCGAACCGCCGAACGGCAGTTCCACGCCGCCGCCGGCGCCGTAGTTGTTGACGAACACCTGGCCGGCGCGCAGCTTGCGCGCCAGGCGCAGCTGGCGGCCGCCGTCGCGGGTCCAGACGCCGGCCACCAGGCCATAGAGCGTGCCGTTGGCGATTTCCAGCGCTTCTTCCTCGGTGTCGAACACCATCGCGGCCAGCACCGGGCCGAACACTTCTTCCTGCGCCAGCCGGCTCTTGGGCGGCACGTCGCGGAACAGCACCGGCGGCTGGTAGAAGCCGCTGTCCGGCGCGCCGTCCTTGAGCTTGCCGCGCGCCGCGACCTTCAGGCCCTCGGCTTCGGCCTCGGCCAGGAAACCGCGCACGCGGTCGTGCTGGCGGGCGCTGATCAGCGGGCCGACGTCCAGGTCCTGCGCGGCCGGGCCGGTGACGGTGGCCGCGAACGCCTCGCCCAGGCGCGCCAGCACTTTCTCGTAGACGCCGCGCTGGATCAGCACGCGGCTGCCGGCCGAGCAGGTCTGGCCGGCGTTCTGGATGATGGCGGCCAGCAGCACCGGCATGGCGGCGTCCAGGTCGGCGTCGTCGAACACGATCTGCGGCGACTTGCCGCCCAGCTCCAGCGTCACTGGCACGTGGTTCTCGGCGGCGGCGTGCGCCACCATCTTGCCGGTCTGCGGCGAGCCGGTGAACGAGATGTGGTCGATGCCCGGGTGCGCCGACAAGGCGGCGCCGGCCTCGTGGCCGTAGCCGGTGCAGATGTTCAGCGCGCCGGCCGGCAGGCCCGCCTCGGCGGCGATCTCGGCCACCTTGAGCAGCGACAGGCAGGCGTCCTCGGCCGGCTTGACCACGCAGGCGTTGCCCGCGGCCAGCGCGGCGCCGACGCTGCGGCCGAAGATCTGCAGCGGATAGTTCCACGGCACGATGTGGCCGGTCACGCCATGCGCTTCGCGCACGGTCAGCACGGTAAAGCCCGGGGTATAGGGAATGGTCTCGCCGTGCAGCTTGTCGACCGCGCCGGCATAGAACTCGAAATAGCGCGCCACGGCGGCCGCGTCGGCGCGGGCCTGCTTGATCGGCTTGCCGGTATCGGCCGATTCCAGCTGCGCCAGTTCCTCCTGGCGGTCCAGCAGCGCGAAGGCGATGCGCATCAGCAGGCGGCTGCGGGCGGCCGGGGCCATCTGGCCCCACTCGCCCTCGAAGGCCGCGCGCGCGGCGATCACGGCGCGGTCCACGTCCTGTTCGCCCGAGCGCGCGATGGCTTCGAATACCTTGCCATCGGACGGGTTCAGGACAGGAATGGTTTCACCGCTGGCGGCGGGCACCCATTGATTGGCGATAAAGTTCTTCTGAGTCACGATGTGCGGAGTAAAGTAGCGGCCGGCTGGCCGGTTGCGGAACGCGCGCGGATGCTGGGTCTCCTGGCGCGGCCGGGGGAATCGGCGCGCCGCCCGGCGTCGAATGCGCGCGGTGTGGTTTTGGGGCGTAACGGGATTCAGCCAAGGTAAGGGAGCGCTCCACAACTTGTCAATTGAATTGACAGCTTTCGTCCCAAGCTTCAGGATATTTTTCGTCCGATTCGGGTTATCCCTAGGAATTCAAGGCCGTCGAAGCGTTCGCTCAGCGCGGAACGCTTCGGCTCGATTTGTCATGACAGAGAACAAACCTGGCGTGCGCGCCACAGGAGCAAGGCCATGAGCAAACTGCGCGATCCGCAGCTGGACAAGCTGCTTACCGCGGCTAGCCGGCCGCGGCCGGAGCTGGACGTGCTGGCCGAAGTGGCCTCGGGCCTGGGCTACGTGCGCGCCGAACGCTTCGCCGAACGGGTCTACGAAAGCCTGTTCTACGCCATCGCCACGGGCAAGATCGCGCCGGGCGCCAAGCTGCCGACCGAGCTGGAACTGGCCGCGCTGTTCGAAGTATCGCGTCCGGTGGTGCGCCAGGCGCTGGACCGCCTGCGTGAAGACCAATTGGTCGAGTCGGTGCGCGGTTCGGGCAGCTACGTGCGCGCCAAGCCCGACCTGATGGGCGGCATGCCCGCGGTTGACCCCGCGCGCCGCGTCGGCCACATCCTGGAAGGGCTGGAATTGCGCATGGTGATCGAACCGGAATGCGCCTACCTGGCCGCGTTGCGCCGCACCGACGACGACCTGCTGGAAATGGACCGCATGCTGGCCGGCTACGAAGCCGCCGACGCCGCCGGCGCCATCGCCCACCATCACGACTATGGCTTTCACCGCGCGATCGCGGCGGCCACCGGCAACCAGCGCTTTGTGCAGGTGCTCAAATCGCTGGAGTACGACGTCAGCCACGCCGTCAACATGATGCGCCACCTCGTCCACAGCGAACCCTGGAAGCGCACCCGCGCCGCCATCGACGAACACCGCCAGATCTACCGCCTGATCCGCGAACAGGATGCGGAGGGCGCCCGCAACATCATGCGCGCGCATATCGAAAAAGCCCGCAGCCGCATGCTCAACAGCGGCTCGGAACATTGAGGCGGCGCCGGCGCTGCCCCGTCCGCGCGGCGGCTCACGCGGCCCGTCCGGCGCCACCGCATTTTTCCTGACCCGATTCACTGCCTGATTTCCGCCTGATTCCCCACCATGCCCAGCCTTCCCCTCCCCCTGGACCAGCAACTCGTCATCGTCACCGGCGCCAGCCGCGGCCTGGGCGCGGCCATTGCCCGCGCCTTTCTGCGCGAAGGCGCGCGGGTGGTCATCAATTATCTGAACAGCGACGCCGCGGCGCGCGAACTGGCCGCCACCGCCCCGGACCGCGCGCTGGCCGTGCGGGCCGATGTGCGCGATGCCGAGGCCGTTGCCGCCATGGTGGCGCGCGCCAGCGAGCATTTCGGCCGGCCGGTCGGCACCGTGGTCAACAACGCCCTGCCCGCCTTCCAATTCGACGGCGACGCCCGTCCCCACGCCGACACGCTCGACTGGGCGCGCATGAACGCGCAACTGGAAGGCAGCGTGCGCGCCGCCCTGAACACCACCCAGGCCGTGCTGCCGTCGATGCGCGCCGCCGGCGGCGGCCGCATCATCAACGTCGGCACCAACCTGGTCCAGAACCCGGTGGTGCCGTACCACGACTACACCGCCGCCAAGGCCGCGCTGCTGGCGTTCACGCGCACGCTGTCGCACGAGTTGGGCGCGGACGGCATCACCGTCAACATGGTGTCCGGCGGGCTGCTGCGCACCACCGACGCCTCGGCCGCCACGCCGGCGGCGGTGTTCGACCTGATTGCCGCCAGCACGCCGCTGCGCGAAGTGACCACGCCCGAACAGTTCGCCGACGCGGTGCTGTTTTTCGCCAGCCCGTGGTCGCGCGCGGTGACGGGGCAGAATTTGATTGTGGATGGGGGGCTGGTCAAGGGGTGATGCCGGCGCCGCGCGGTGCGCCCGCCGGGCACGGTATCATCTGGCCCAGATAACGGCGGCTCCCCCCGTATCAGACTTTTATGGGACGCCGTCACGCGCCGTCCGCCAGCGCGCCGCCAGGCGTCCGGCACGGCCAGCCGCAACAATATTCGGTCGGACCCGCAACATGAAACTCGCCACCTGGAACGTCAACTCCCTGAACGTGCGCCTGCCGCAAGTGCTGGACTGGCTGGCCGCCAATCCCGTCGACGTGCTGTGCATCCAGGAACTGAAGCTGACCGACGACAAGTTTCCCGAGGATGCCTTCAAGGAAGCCGGCTACCACGCCGCCTGGGCCGGTCAGAAAACCTACAACGGCGTCGCCATCGTGTCGCGCGTGCCGGGCACGTCCATGGTGCGCAACCTGCCCACCTACGAGGATCCGCAGCAGCGCGTGCTGGCCCTGACCTTCCCCAGCGCCGACGGCGACGTGCGCGTGGTCTGCGCCTATTGCCCGAATGGCCAATCGGTCGGTTCCGACAAGTATGCCTATAAGCTCGAATGGTTCGCCGCCATGCGCGCCTGGCTGGCCGACGAGATCAAGCAGTTCCCGCGCCTGGCGGTGCTGGGCGACTACAACGTCGCGCCGGCCGACGAGGACGTGCACAACCCCGAGAAATGGGAAGGCCAGGTGCTGGTCTCCGAACCCGAGCGCCAGGCGCTGCGCGACCTGATCGACCTGGGTCTGGCCGACTCCTTCCGCCTGTTCGAGCAGCCCGAGAAATCGTTTTCGTGGTGGGATTACCGCCAATTCGCGTTCCGCCGCAACGCCGGCCTGCGCATCGACCACATCCTGCTGTCGGCGCCGCTGGTCAAGCGCTGCACCGCCTGCGTCATCGACAAGGAACCGCGCCGCAACGAGCAGCCGTCCGACCACGCGCCGGTGGTGGCCACGCTGACGTTCGATTGAGCGAAGAATCTTGTTCGCCAGCTTGCACGGCGCGCGCAAATTCCTGTATAGTTGCGTTCTTGCTTGATTTGGGGCGGTAGCTCAGCTGGGAGAGCGTCGCGTTCGCAATGCGAAGGTCGGGAGTTCGATCCTCCTCCGCTCCACCACTTCAAGCTCCAGAGTGATCTGGGCAAGTCCAGGACAGCGCCTTAAAAGGCGCTGTTTTTGTTTGGGCGCTGTTTTTGTTTGGGCGCTGTTTTTGTTTGGGCGCTGTTTTTGTTTGGGCGCTGTTTTTGTTTGGGCGCTGTTTTTGTCTGGACACTGTTTTTGCCGGGTTGTTTTGCCTGGTCGTTTGGCCTGACTATTTCCGGCCGGCCCCCAAGAGCCGGCCCGTACCCCAGACGGAAAGGCTGGCGACTGAAAGGCTGGCGGCCACGGGGCTGGCGGCCACGGCGCCGGCCGCGCCAAGGCCGGGCCGCAGCAAGGATAGGGCGGGCTGGCCATAGTCCTGCCGATAACACACGCATAGCAGCACCCTGCCGACCCGCTCACACCGCGCGACGAATCGCCAGCGGCTCAATACCAGGCCGATTTCTTGCGCCCCGTCCTGGCCGCAAGGCCGGACCCAGGCGATGGACAAGCGCGGCAGCGCGTGCAGCAGCCCCAGCCCCACGCTTTTTGCGCAAGCCTCGCGGGCCACCCAGCCGGCCAGGAAGTCCACGGCGACGAGGTCGCGCCGCGCCAGCCAGGCCGCCAGGCGGCGCTGGCGGGCGGCCAGGTCGGGCCGGTCCAGATGCTCGATATCAATGCCCACGTACTTGCGATTGGCATATAGCCGCGCCTGCACGCCGGCACTGTGGCTCACGCCGAAACCGGCAAGGCCGGGAAGGTACGGCTTGCCCAACCGGGTGCGCAGGGTGGGGGCTCGCGCGGTCCGCCCGGCCAGCACCGGGTCGGGAGGGCCCAGCACTACTGTGACGTCAAAGGTCGACGAGGGTGCGGTCATGCGTGCCGGTCGCGATCAGGGTGTCGGCCTCGCCCGCCACGGCGCGGGCACTGAACCGCAGGGAATTGCCGAACATCGCCGCCACCGTGATCGTCAGCCGCACCGCGCTGCCCGGATGCGCGGGCGCCACGTGCCGCACGCTGATCGCATGCCCGACCGACCCGCAGCGCCCGTCGCCTGCCAGCCGGATGCACTCGGTCGCATAAGACTCGATCCAATAGACAATCACCGGGGTGGCCAGCACGTCCAGATCGCCCCCATAGTTCAATGCGCTCGCGGCGGCATCGACCACGCAGGTCTTCGTGAACTGCTGCCCCGTCTCGAACAGCGCCTGCGCCTGTAGCGTCGGGCCATCCATCTAGGCGCGCTCCAGCGCGGCGAGCGCATCCGCCGCATTGCCGAAACGATCCTTGAACATGGAGATCCAACGCTCCAATCCAAACGCGACACAACTGGTATGCACGAAGCTGTCGGCCAGGCGGATATCGAACTTTTCACCGAAGTAGTTGCGGTGATAGTTCAGCGAAGACACGGCATGGCCGTCGAACACCAGCTCACGCTTGGTGGGCGTCAGCGCCGACAGGCGCGCCACGGCGCTGCCTGAATCAAAGAAGGGATCGTTGGCTTCTTCACAACCCGCGCTGATTCCCAGCTGAGCGAACAGGGAGAACAGGCGGTCGTACCCCGCTTCCAGGTGCGCCTGCGCGCCCTGCGCGGTGCCCAGGTACACGTATTCCTTCATGGTGAAGTTGAAAGCGCGGTAACGATCCAGCGCCTTGTCCTCGTGCCGGAAGCAGCGCGCGATGCAGGACTCCACCCGCGCGTCTTCCAGGTGCTGCCCTTGCAGCCCCAGGTAGACCTTGTAGCAAGTGGCCGGCAACAGCGCCACGTCGGCGCGAAGCGCCTTGAAATCCTGGTCCAGCTTGCGCTGGCCGCGCGCGAACCCCAGCAACTCCCCCTGTTCTATCGAGCACATGACGCAGGTCAGGTGCGGGAAATTGCGCACGTAGCCCAGCGCATTGATCTCTTCATGGGCCAGCAAGCTGTCGAACTCGGTGGTGGCGTCGGGCGCAATCGAGAATATGTCGTCCAGTTTGGCCTGCAGCACGTTCTTTACCTGGTGCCATTGCTTTTCGATAATCACGATTCAATCTCCTGAAAATCCCTGAAAGCACTTGAGTGAATGCATGCACGACCCGGCCCTACGCCGTCAGGTCAGCCAGCACCTGGCGGACGGTTCGGATGGAATGCGTGTCCTTGCAGGACGTGCCGCAATACAACGCCATTTCCTCGATCAAACCCTCGGTGTGCACGGTGGGTACCGCAACGCTGTAACGCAGGATGGGATAACGCTTGCCAAAGTAATGCGCGGAACCGATGACACTTGCCGGCAGCGACTGCTCGCAGCTGGCATTGCGGATAACCCGGTGGCGATGGGTATGCCAGCCGATGCTGAAGCGGTCGGTGACCACGGTATCGCCGGGCGTGGCGTTCACGATCGCCTGCTTGTAGCGCTCGTGCGCGGCGGACTCCCGGGTGGCCGCGAATACGGTGCCGCACAGCGCGCCGGAAAATCCGGCCTGCACCACCTGGCGCAACTCCGCCGCGTTGCTGATGCCGCCGCTTAGGAACACCATGCGCCTGTCGACGCCATGGCGGCCGGCCTGGTCCAGCGCCTGTCCGCGCGGCGTCGAGCCCAGGTGATGGCCGCCCGCCTCCGTCGTCTGCAACACGCCAAAACGCGCGCCGGCATCGAACCCCGCTTCCAGCTCGTCCCAGGTCCCGCCTTGCACGCCATATTCCATGCCGGCCGGCAAGGCCCGCAGCACGGACGCATCCGGCAGGCCGAAGAAGGTCACGACCGGCCGCTCCGGACGGTCCGCCAGAAAGGCGAGCCGCTCCAGCAACGCGTCCGCGTCCAGGACGAAGGGCACCAGATTCACGCCGAAGCGCGCGCGGGTCAGTTGGGCCGTCCGCGCAAGCAACGCGCCGATCTCGTCAAGCGTGTGGCGATACAGCCCTATCATGCCGAACGCGCCCGCCTCGCACACGGCGGCCGCCAGTTCCGGCTGCGCCACGCCGCCCATGCCGGCCTGCAGGACAGGCAAGCACGCGCCAAAAAACGCCTCCACCTCGGGACTGCTGGCAATCCGCGCCATGGTGAACCTCCGCCTATAGCGCAGCCAGATTCAAGTCCGTCACCAGCCCCTGTTTGGTGAAGAAGGCGGCGCTGCGCTTGAACCATTGCTCGTGGATAGCCTTGCGCGCCGGATGCGAGCGCAGCGCGTTGCGCATGGCGTTGCCATTGCGAAACCCCAGCGGCTCGTAGACCTTGGCGTCGTCATAGACGGCGGGGTTGTACATCAGGCTGATGAAGTACCGGAACATATTCGTTACCGTGCGCGCCACCTCCGCCCGCGTCGCGTCGGGATCGCCGCCGCGCTCCAAGGCCAGCTGGTACAGGCGCGGCACCATTTCCCGGCCGAAGGACACGTGGCGGGACTCATCGACATGGTGCTGGTAGTTGATCTGCTTGAGGATCTCGGTGATGCCGTCCGTGGTGCCGACCTTATGGTTGTAGTAGTCGACGAACTCCTCAAAGATCAGCGTGCTGGCGAACATGTACAAGTCGTCCAATTCTGGCGTGGCGGCCTGCGCATCGCCCTGCAACTGAATGGATGGATATATCTTTCCCGCATAATCCAGGCAGGCCTTGGCGAAATACCACATATGGAAATTCTCTTCGCCCATGAAGACATGCAGGTATTCGGAGACATCGGCATAGCGCTCTTCATAGATGCAGCGGCTGACGAAGCTCAGCACCCCTTTGATGCCATGCACGTTCAGGCTGAAGAAATTGACCGCCTCCCACTTGCTGAGCCGTATCTGCTGGGCGGCGTCCAATTGCTCCTGCAAGGGCGTTCCATAGGTGGTGAGCAAGTCATTGCTGCACCAGGGCTGGTCATCCGGGATACGGGCGGGCCACTCGAAACGCTCGTAGGGATCATGCGAGCGCCCTTTGGATAGCGTCATCAGACGGCCGATTCTTGAATAGTCGAATGTCATGGTGCGTTCCTCGCCCGGCCTAGCGTTGTGCCTGGACGAATCCGACGATGGCATCCACCGTGCGCAGGTCGTCGACGGTGATGGCGGTCGAGACATCACGCCCCACCAGTTCACCTAGGAACATGATGAAATCCAGGAACTGCATGCTGTCCAGGATGCGCTCTTCGATCAGGTTCTTCTCTTTGATGCCTTCCACCTGCGCATTGCGGTTTTCCTTCAGCCAGGCGATCACTTCGGCTTCGGTATCAGTATCGGTGACGGTCTGTGTGGACATAGGGACTCCGGTTCAATAAGTGGATAACGCGTCAGACCTTGACGGCCGACAGCAGGCAGAACCCGCTGCTCTCCTGGCGCAGCACGGCCTGGCGCTCAAACCCCGCACCCGCGATCTGCGCCTGCATGTCGCCCACCGTCCAACTGCGCCCGCCGTCCCACAGCGCCAGCGCGGACAGGTTGTGCAAGGTGGTGAACAACGGCGCGCGCCGGTCCTCGGCAAGGAAGTAACCCTGTACCAGCAAGACGCCGCCCGGCCTCAAGGCCTGCCTGGCGCGATCCAGCATCGATCGGCAAACCTGCGCGCTTTCCTGATGCAGCACGTTTGAAAAAAGCAGTGCGTCAGCCGCCTCGCCAAAACCGTCCTGTCGATAATCGGCCACACTGGCGCTGACGCGGTCCGCCAGGCCGGCCGCTCGCACGGTTTCGCGCGTGATCTCGACAACCGGCGCCAGATCGAGAATCTGCGCGGTTATCTCGGGCCGCGCCGCGCACAAGGCAATCGAATACGTACCCGCGCCCCCGCCCACATCCACCAGGTGGCGAATGGGCACGTCTTTCAGCGCCTGCGCGAACGCGGGGCCGGAACGGGACGCGAACTGGTGCATGCCCAGGATGAAGTCGCGCATGAACTGGGGATCCTCGCCCAGCCACTTGGATTGGTTGTCCACCGCCTCGCCTCGCCGCACCGCCTCGGCCAGCTGCGTCCAGGGCTGTTTCCAGCGCGCCATGACGCGCAGCCAGCACAACAGGGATTCGGGGCTGCCCTCGGTGAGGAAACGCGCACTGAGATCGGTATTGGCGTAGCGCTCGCCGTCGCATGCCAGCAGCTTTTGCGCGACCGCGCAGTCCAGCAAACGTTCCAGCGGCTCGGATTCGCAACCGATTTCCCGAGCCAGCTCGGCGCAGGTACGGGGTTCGGCCAAACGCTGGGCAATCCCAAGGTCGGCCAGGGCATACAAGGGTTGCCCCTCCCAATGCCCGAATGCCAGCCGGGAAAACGCCATGAAGCTCACATCCATCGAGATTCCCTCCTGATTCAACGGTGATGGCCCGCAGGGCCAGACAGGTGAACACGCAACAACTCCGGGGACGGAGTTGGAAACCAGCGATCAGGACGGGGCACGCACAGCCGATGCGGATCCGGCCGCATGCGCCGTCCTGGGAGTTGACAGCGATCTTGCGGGGCGGCTAAAAGGCGTCGCCGGAGTTTTTATATGGTCCATATATTGGACCATTATTTATTCTTTAATTTTCGAGCATTCTATACCTGCGAGGAAAATAGGCAATAATAAATTTTCACCCCATATATTGGTCCAATATATGGACCATAATGCAGTTTACCGAAGAGGTGTGGGCATGGAGTGGAGCATCGCGGCACTGCTGGCCGGCGCGGGCACGCTGGGCGGCGTCATCAATGCGCTGGCGGGCGGCGCCACATTGATTACTTTTCCCGCGATGGTGGCGGCGGGCCTGCCGCCCGTCATCGCCAATGCCTCCAGCGCGGTAGCCATATCCCCCGGCCATATCCTCGCGGCGCTGGCGGATCGTGAAAACCTGCCCGCTCCCGATCGGCGCTTCTGGCTGTTATCCATCGCCACCACCGCGGGCGGCGCGCTGGGCGCATTCATTCTGCTTGCCATTCCCCCCGCCTATTTCATCCTGCCCGTGCCGGCCCTGATCGCGTTTGCCACCCTGCTGTTTGCCTTTGCGCCCCAGGTGCAGGCCTGGAGCGCGCGCCGACGCGGCGGCCAGGCGCAGGACGGCCCCGCGCGCGGCGTGCTGCCGATCGCGCTGGCCTCCGTGTATGGCGGTTTTTTCGGCGCCGGGCTGGGCGTGATCCTGACCGCGGTGATTTCCATCACGGATCCCGGAAACCTGCGCGCCATCAAATCGCTGAAAAACCTGCTGGCCACGTTTGTCACCGCCGCGGCAATCGTCATCTTCATCGTGCAGGGTTCGGTGCATTGGCCGGCCACGCTATGCATGCTGGCCGGCGCGCTGGCGGGCGGCTACCTGGGCGGCCACTTGATACGCGTCCTGCCGGCTTCGGCCATCCGGGCGTTCGTGATCGTCACGGGCGCCGCCATGACCATTATCTATGCGGTGAAGTACTGGTTCTGACGCCCCGCGCCATCGCCGGCCTGGGCGTATCACCGGCGTCATCGGAACATCATCCTGCGTGCGTGAACGCCGCAACTGCGATACAACGGTAGGCACTCTGCCGTCACCCGGATGGAACACCGATGCCCGCGCCCGCCACCGCCGCTCCCCCTGCCGCCCCCGCTGGCGAACGCCTGCCGCTGCTGCTGAGCCTGAACGCGGGCTACGTCGACACCCTGGGATTCATCGCCCTGCACGGCCTGTTTTCCGCCCACGTGACGGGCAACTTCGTGACCATCGGCTATGCGCTCGGCAACGGCGCCTCGGGCGCCTGGACCAAGCTGGCGGCGCTGCCCATGTTCTGCCTGGGCGTGTTCCTGGCGCGCCTGTATGGCCAGGCGCGACGCGACGCGGGCAAGCCGGCGTTCATGCGGTTGCTCACGGCCAAGACGCTGCTGCTGTGCGTGGCAGCCGCGCTGGCCCTGGCGTTGGGGCCGTTTCCCATGGGTGACAGCTGGGGGCTGTTCGCCACCGGCATGACGCTGGTGCTGGCGATGTCGATCCAGAATGCGGTGCACCGCGTCCACCTGGGCGCGGCGCCGCCCTCGACGCTGATGACTGGCACCACCACGCAGATCATGCTGGACCTGGCGGACGCCGCACGCGGCCAGGCCGACGAAGCGGTCAAGCGCCGCATGGGGCGCATGGGACGGGCGGTGCTGGCGTTCGCGATCGGTTGCGGCGCGGCGGCGCTGTTGCACGTGTCGATCGGATTGTGGGCGTTCGTGCTGCCGCCGCTGGTGTCGCTGGCGGGACAGGCGCTGGCGCGGCCCTACCCCGGCTGACGCGCCTGGCTGGCGCGCCGGGCCTGGGCGCCCTTGCCCTGTGGGCGCGGATCGCGTGGCGCCTGGCCGGCCCGCCGGCCGCGCAGGCGGCGGGCAATGGCGTCATAGAGCCGCACGCCGGGCGTGCGCATCAGCAGAAACACCAGCACGCCCGCCAACAGGAGCCACAATACGGCGCGCAGCGAGATCATGGCGTGCCTCCCGCCGGTTCGGCGCGCAGGTGCCGCCGGATCGACCGCGAGAAGCCGATCGAGTCTTCGCCCAGGATCGGCGGAATGCCGACAAAGCCGCGTTCGCGCAGCGTCTGCAGGGGCTGTCGGGTATCGAGTCCGCCCTGCTCGTAAAGGTATTCGGGCAGGTAGCCCGACAACAGGATGCGGTAGTCCAGCGGCAACCCGGGCACGATGGCCCGCACCATGCGATAGACCAGCGTGGTGCAGTTGGCGGTAACCGTATGGTAGAAGCGCGGCGTGTCGGCCAGTTCATTGGCGGTCCGCACGTAGGACAGGAACAACGCGCGCATGGCATCGACCGGCATCTGCACCGGGTAGATGTAGACATTCTCCGCGCGCGGGCCGGCGCGCACGTAGAGCACGTCACGCTCGTCGGCGGCAACCACGCTCAGTTCGAATTTCTTGAAGAAGCCGCCCAGCTCGGAGAACTGTTCGCCGCGTTCCTTGCGGATCTCGACCGAGAACACCACATGGCGGCCATCGGCGAAGCCGAACGAGACCAGGGTGTGGGCGATGGCCGGACCGTCCCAGTACGACAACACCATGTCCACCGAGCGCAGGTCGTTCAGGTCGTAGACCCGGGTTTCCCAACGCGGCGTGTAGTCGCTGTCTGAACGCCATTTGAAGTCGCGCACATTGTCCAGCGTGACGATGCTGCCCGCGACCCTGCCGCGCAGGGTGCGGGCCACATCGTCGGCCCAGACCCGGTCGTTGGAGGGCGCGATGCCCTGCCACCACGCCGCCAGCGCGATCACTGCCAACAGATAGGCCCACAGCGCCGGCCGGCGCCGCAGACGGCCAACGCCATGCCACAGGCGCAGCAGCGCATACAGCCCCAGGGCGACCCAGGCCAGCATCAGCACCGCCTTGGCCCAGACGGCCCCCGGCCCCTGATACCAGAACGCCAGGCAGGCCCATGCCATCGAGAACAGCATCAGCAGGCTGAGCGCCAGGCGCCCCAGCAAGCGCAGGCAGCGCCAGGCCCAGCCGGCGCGTTCGCGGTCAGGCCCCGGCGCCATGTTGACTCACGATTTCCAGCACGCCATTGATGACGAACTGCACGCCCATGCACACCAGCAGGAACCCCATGATGCGCGAGATGGCCTCGACCCCGCCGTTGCCGATCAGGGCGACAATGCGGCCGGCCGAACGCAGGCAGATCCAGAACAACAGGCCCAGCAGCGAAAAGACAATGATCGGCGTGACCGCGATGGTCCAGGCGGGATACTCGCTGGCGGCCTGGCTGCCGACCGTCGAGGCGGCGCTGATGATCATGGCGATGGTGCCCGGGCCCGCCGTGCCCGGCAGCGCCAAGGGCACGAAAGCGATGTTCGGCACCTGGCGATGGATCGCGACATCGGCGGCCACGTCAGCCTCGCGCTCGTCGCTGGCGGCGCTGGCCGCCGCCGGAAACAGCATGGTGAAGCCGATGCTGACCACGATCAGCCCGCCGGCGATGCGCAGACCCGGGATCGAGATACCGAACGTGGCCATGATCCAGGCGCCGGCGTAGTACGTCACCAGCATGATGCCCACGACATAACAGGCGGCCTGCCGGATCTGGCGTTCGCGCTCTTTATAGGGAATGTGCTGCCCCAGGGACAGCAGCATGGTCATGGAGGTCAGGGGATTGGCCAGCGGCAGCATCAGCGCCAGGCCCAGGCTGACCAGCTTGCCCAGTTGAACCAGATCATCAATCATCGCGGTGGAGGAAAAGCGGCGGGTCGGGATGGACGTGCAACGCATTCGTCCAGGGTCGTCGACTGCGCTACACCGCACAGTGTAATGTAAGCAAAGGAAAACCTCCGTATTTACCCTGTCCCCCGCTCCGTTACCATGCCGTCCGAGTGGCCGCTGGCCACGACACCAGAAAGGAAATGCGCAGTGACTGTCCTTCGCCCGCGAGCCTGGTTCGCCGCCCTGCCCCTGCTGCTTGCGCTGCCAACCGCGCCCGCCCAGGCCGGCATGGACTGCAAGCTGGCGCGCACGCCAACCGAAAAAACCCTGTGCGCCGATCCCGCCTTGTACCGGCTGGACGAGGAACTGGGCGCGACCTATGCCCGGCTGCGCGCGGCCCTGCCCGGGCAGCGCGATGCGTTGCGCCAGTCGCAGCGCGACTGGCTGAAACAGCGCGACCTGTGCGGCGCCGATGGCGACTGCCTGCGCCAGCGCTACGAGGCGCGGGCGGCCGAATTGCAGGGGCAACTGCGGCGGGCCCAGGGCTACCAGCCGGACGCCACCGACAGGCTGGCGCTGGAAGACCTGCGCCAGGCGGTGGCCGCGGCCCGCCTGATGGATCCCGAAATGCCGCTGGAAACCGCCCTGGCGGCGCTTTCGGTCAAGGCGGAAGCGACCACGTTCGCCAATGTGCGCGCCGCCGATGGCGATGACCCGGCCCGCCTGCCCGCCGAGCGGCCGCCGGGCGTGACCGAGGACGAATGGCGCGCCGTGCTGGCGTCCGGCCTGGACGGCGACAGCGACGCCGAAGGCGGCAACGTCTCCTACACCTTGCTGGACCTGGACGGCGACGGCCGGCGCGACCTGGTGGTCGACACGTACATCGGAGGCACCGGCCTGTTTTCCGACATCGGCGTCCTGCGCCGCGACGGCGCGCGTTTCGCCCCGGCCGATGCCAATGGAGCGCCCGACGCGGGCGGCTCGCTTTACACCATCAACGGCCGGGGCGCCAATCAGTCGGGCGACTGGATCCGCCTGCGCGGCCGCATCTACGCCACCTACCGGGTGGGCGCGTACGGCGAGGACCGCCTGTATCTATTGCGGCCGCTATACCGCGCGGGCGATGTGCCGACGCTGACCGTGCGCTACCACTACGACCTGTCGGTGCCCCGGCAGCAGAAGCGGCCGGATACGAATGCGCCGAGGACGCTGGACGACACGCTGCACGCGGCGTTGTCGCATGCGCTGGCCGGCCTGCCGGCGGGCCCCGCCAAGGGCGACGCCCCGGGCGACCAGCCCCTGTGCCCGGTGCCGGCCGGCACCAGCCTGGACCAGCGCGAGACCTACAACGGCTACGGACCCGGCCACTATAGCTACGAAACGGTCGGCGACCTGACGGTGCGGATCGGCGCGCGCTGCTATGTGGGCCGGGTGGTGGACTGGTTCGGCGACTACAGCGCCAAGAACGGCCTGTCCGCCCAGTTGTGGATCCGCGATCCGGACGATCCCGCCGGCAAGCAGGACGCGTTCGACCTGCGCGGCAAACGCCGCGCGGTCGATATCGAGACGTCGATCGGCCCGGTGCAGGGCGACAACGGCGTCTAGGGCCGGCGCCAGTGCCGCGCCGCCAGCGCCAGCAGGCGCGCGTCGGCGCCTTCGGCGGCCACCAGTTGCAGCGCCACCGGCAGGCCGTCGACGAAGCCGGCCGGCAAGGCGATGGCCGGCAGTCCCAGCAGGTTCCACGGATTGGTCAAGCCCAGCAGCGTCTCGCGCACGGCGGCGCTGCCCGGGCCGGCCACGCTGCGCTGTTGCAGCGCCGGCGCGGTGATGGCCACCGCCGGCAACGCCAGCACGTCGACCCGCTCGAACAGGCCCGCGAACACGCCCCGCAATTGCTCGCGCGTATTGCGCGCCCGGACGTATTCCCAGCCCTGTACCGGACGCGAGGCGCGCAGGCGCTCCAGCACTTCGGGATCGAACTTGCCGGGCTCGTCCTCCACCCGCTCGGCATGCACCGCATAGGCTTCCGAACGCTGGATGGCGCCCAGCGCCGCCTGCAGCGCGCGGGCGTGGCGCGTGACCTCGGCGCCATCCACCAGCTCGCCGCCAAAGCCTTCGGCGGCGGCGCGGACGCGCGCCGTGACGGCCGCCTCGTCGATCGCGAACGGCACGTTCGGCACCCACATCATGCGCGGCGCGTCCAGGCCGGGATCGGCCGCGTCGGCATAAGCGCCGATGGCGCCGCCGGACACCGCCTGCATGAACGCCTGCGCGTCCTCGACGCTGTTGGCCAGCACACCGACATCCTCGATGCTGGGCGCCAGCGGGAACACGCCGCGCGCCGACACGCGGCCGTGGGTCGGCTTGAAACCGACCACGCCGCACAGCGCGGCGGGCACCCGCACCGAGCCGCCGGTATCGGTGCCCAGCGCCAGCGGCACCATGCCGGCGGCCACCGCGGCGCCGCTGCCCGCGCTGGAACCGCCGGTGATCTGGGTGGTGCGCCACGGATTGCGCGCCGCGCCCTGGACGCTGCGGTCGCCAGTGGGGCCGTAGGCAAATTCGTGCGTGAGCGTCTTGCCGATGACGATGGCGCCGGCCGCGCGCAGCAAGGCCACGCACTCGGCATCGGCCGCCGGCCGGTGCCCCAGGAAATGCGCCGCGCCCATGGTGGTGGGCATGTCGCCGGTGTCGACGTTGTCCTTGATGGCGACCGGGATGCCATGCAGCGGCCCTCGCAGCTGGCCACGGGCCCGCTCGGCGTCCAGCGCGCGGGCGGCGGCCAGGGCGGCGTCTACGTCCACGTGCACGAAGGCGTTCAGTTGCGGGTTCAGGCGCTCGATGGCCGCCGCCGCGTGCCGCACCAGCGCTTCGGCGTCGAGCGCGCCCTGGCGCATGGCGTCCTGCAGCTCGGCGACGGTGCGGCCCGCGAAAAAGCCGGGTACGACGGCCAGCGCCGGAATGGGGTTCGATTGCGGATTCATCGGGTGGCTCCCTGGTAATTGGCGGGCAGGCGCGGGCCGACGCCCGGACGCACCTGCAGCATGGCGATCATGCCGACGGCGGTGGCGACCGAGGCGGCCACGAACATCACGGAATAACCATGGCGCGCCGCCAGATAGCCGGTGAGCGTCGGCGCCAGGATCGAAGCGATATTGGCGAAGAAGTGCATCAGGCCGCTGAAGGTGCCGACGCGGCTGGCCGGGGCGGTGTCGATCACCACGGCCCAATAGACCGAATTCGGCATGGCGTTCAGGGCATTGGCCAGCGTCATCAGCGCGATCACGGCGAACACCGACTGCGCCTGCGACACCATCAGGAAGCACAGCGTGGTGGCCAGCAGGCAGCCGGCGGCGAACCAGCTGCGGGCGATCTTCAGGTTGCCGGTGCGCCTGGCCAGCATGTCGGAAATGCGGCCGCCCAGCAGCACCGTGACGCAGGCGCCGGTCCAGGGGATCATGCCCATGTACCAGAGCGAGGACAGGCTGTAGCCGAAGGTGTCCTGCAGGTACTTGGGGGTCCAGGTCAGCAAGAGGAAGTTGACGTAGTTGAACGAAAAATAGCCCAGCGTGTTCAGCAGCAGGGTCTTGCTGCGAAAGAAGCTCCACCACGGCAGCGCCGGCGCGTCGCCGCCCTGCCCGGCCGCCGCCTGCTCGGCGCGCGCCGCCTGGATCTCGCGCAGTTCGGCCGGGGACACGCGCGGGTTGGTGTCGGGGCGGTCGGTGAAGATGCGCATGAACAGCACCAGCACGATCAGGCCGGCCGCGCCCAGGATGTAGAACATGGCGCGCCAGCTGCCGGTCAGGCTCAGCAGGCCCACCGCCACCGGCGCCGTCAGCAGCGCGCCCAGCGGCGTGCTGAGCAGGCCGAAGCCGACCACGAAGCCGCGTTCGCGCGGAGTGGCCCAGTTGGCGATGGTCTTGTTGATGATGGAGTACGCCGGGCCCTCGGCCGCGCCGAACAGGATGCGGATGGTGGCAAAGCCCGCCAGCGCCGAGCCGCCCAGGAAGGCCAGGCCGAAGTCGCCGGCCCAGGCGGTGGCGATCTCGAAGATCGACCAGGTCACGCCGGCCACGATCCAGACCTTGCGCGGGCCGAAACGGTCGGCCAGCATGCCGCCAAACAGCGCGCCGACCATGTAGCCGTAGCCGAAGTAGCCCAGCACGGCGCCCCAGTCGCCACGATCCAGGCCGTATTCGCCGGTGATGTGGGCGGCGGCATAGGACATGGCGCCGCGGTCGATGTAGTTGATCAGTGCCAGCAGCACGACCATGGTGAAAATTCGGTAACGGAACCGCGAGTTCCGGGATTCAAGCGTCATTGCGATCCATCCAGTCGATTTACCCAAACGTTTGGGTTGCGCAATGCTAAGGGGTCGGAAAACAAAAATCGACACCGTGTAAACCCTAGGTTGCCGCCAAAGGCCCTGAGACGGTATTCGTGCGTGTATCCTCCAGCCCCATGAACAAATCCCGCCCTGTCACGCTGCAAAGCCTGGCGCGGCAGCTCGGTCTGAACGTGTCGACCGTCTCCCGCGTCCTCAACGGTTCCGAGGATGACGCGCGCGCCGCCGCCGCGCCCGACACGGTCAAACGGGTCCGGGCGCTCGCCGCCGAGTTGCAATATCGGACCAATCCGCACGCAGCCAGCCTCAAGACGCGCCGCAGCCGCACCATCGGCGTCCTGGTGCCGAGACTGTCGGACATGGTGCTGGCCACCATCTACGAAGGCATCGACGAAGCCGCCGCCGAACACGGCTACCTGACCTTCGTTTCCAACACCCAGGATGCGCCCGACAAGCAGCGCAAGCTGATCGACATGGCGCTGGCGCGGCGCGTGGACGGCCTGGTCCTGGGCGACGCCCACAGCCACGAGGGCGCGGCGCCCAATCCGCTGCTGGCCGACCTGGCGCAACGCGACGTGCCGTTCGTGCTGGTCAGCCGCCACGCCGATGACCATTGCGCCGTGACCTGCGATGATCTCGAAGGCGGACGGCTGGCGGCGGAGCATCTGTTGGCGATGGGCCATCGGCGCATCGCGGTGATGGTGGGCGAACCCTTCACCAGCACGGGCCGCGACCGCTCGGCGGGCTTTTTCGCGGCCTGCGCGCGGCACGGGGTTCAGGTGCCCGCCCAATGGCGCATCGAGAGCCCGTTCGATACCGACGCCGGCCGCCTGGTCGGCGCCCGCCTGCTGGCCGGTCCCGACCGCCCCACCGCCATCTTCGCGGTCAACGATTTCCTGGCGGTGGGGGTGATGGGCGCGGCGCGCGAGCACGGCCTGGAGGCCGGCCGCGACGTGGCCGTGGTGGGCTACAACGACACGCCGCTGGCGGGCGCCCTGCCGATCGGCCTGACCACCATCCATTCACCCATGCACGAGATGGGGCGGCTGGGGCTGGAACTGCTGCTGCAGAAGATCGACGGCGGCGCCCCGCGCAGCGTGCGGCTGGCGCCGTCGCTGGTGGTGCGCGGCAGCAGCGATCGGCCGATACCGGGCTGAACCGCGCCTGCGGGCAGAGGCCCCGACCGTGGCCGCGGTTCGGCCCCGGGAGACCGTGGCTGGCGGTCTTCGTGGGCACCAGGGATATCATGTTCGCCCCAAGACAACACATGCCGATACTGCCATCCACGCCATGATCAATTCTTCCACGCTCGTCGACATCGGCGGCAAGCGCGTCCTGCAATTCGACGCGACCGGCCCCGCCCTGGCCACCGGCCAGGACACCAACGACCTGATCAGCGCCGCCTGGGAGCACGAGGCCGAATGGCTGGCGCTGCCCGCCGCGCGCGTGCATCCCGATTTCTTCCGCCTGGAAACGCGCATCGCCGGCGAGCTGATCCAGAAGTTCGTCAACTACCGCCTGCATTGCGCGGTGGTAGGCGATATCTCGGCCTATCTGGCGGACAGCAAGTCGCTGCGCGACTTCGCCTACGAGACCAACCGCGGCCGCGTGTTCTGGATGCTGGATGACATGGCGGCGTTGACCGCGCGATTGACGGCAAGCCAGGGCTGAACGGGTCATAGGCCGGCTGTCTGGCGTGGCCCCCGGCCGGCGAGCCCGTGACGCGGCTAACGGTTATGACTGGCATGGATAAAGCGGAAGTTCAAGGAAAGCCGCCAAGACCCGCCCAATGCGCAAAGCCCCTTCGGGGCGAACGGTCTTGCTTGACGCCGCGCCGCCGCGGACCGTATCTTTATTTGAACGATCATTCCAAAAACCACGCCATGCGTACCAAGGATTTCGAACCCGACGACGTCGCCGACGCCGCCATGCAGGTGTTCTGGCGGCGCGGCTACGCCGCGACCTCCGTGCAGGACCTGGTGGACGGCACCGGGCTGGGACGCGGCAGTCTCTACAACGCCTTCGGCAGCAAGCAGGGCCTGTACGAAGCCGCGCTGCGGCGCTATCACGAACTGACGGCCGCCAACCTCGACCTGCTCGCCCGCCCCGGCAATGCGCGCGAGCGCATCGGCCGGCTGCTCGACTTCATCGCCGACGACGAACTGCGCGAGGCCAGCCGGCGCGGCTGCCTGGTGGCCAACGCCTCGCTGGAAATGGCGGGTCAGGATGACGTGGTGGCCGAACTGGTGCGACGTAACTTCCAACGCCTGGAAAAGGCGCTGGAGAAGATCCTGGCCGAAGGCCAGGCCAACGGCGAGATCGACAGCGGCAAGTCGCCGCGCGCGCTGGCCCGCTTCATCGTCACCACCATCCAGGGCCTGCGGGTGGTCGCCAAGGGCAGCAATGCCCGTGAACGCCGCCAGTGGCTGGGTGACGTGATCTCGGTGGCGCTGGGCTCGATCCAGAAGACATGAGGCATGCCGCGGCCTGTCCATGCCGCGTTTTTTTTGTTCTTTTTTGGAACGATCGTTCCAATTCAATCGCAATCGGAGTTTCCGCATGAGCTGCACCCCACCCCTGCCCGCCGGCGCCTGTCCCCTGGACCACACCGAAGGTTTGCCGCTGGGCAAGCTGCTGGCCCTGGCGCTGGCAGGCTTCATCACCATCATGACCGAGACCGTGCCCGCCGGCCTGCTGCCGCAGATCGGCCAGGGCATGGGCGTGTCCGAGGCGCTGGCCGGGCAACTGGTCACCCTGTTCGCGGCCGGCTCGGTGCTGGCGGCGATTCCAATCATCGCCGCCACCCGCGGATGGAATCGTCGTCCCCTGCTGCTGCTGGCCATCGGCGGCCTGTGCCTGTTCAACGTGATCACCGCGCTGTCCACCGACTACGTGCTGACGCTGGCGGCGCGCTTTGGAGGCGGCATGGCGGCCGGCCTGCTGTGGGGCCTGCTGGCCGGCTACGCGCGCCGCATGGTGGCGACGCGCCAACAGGGCCGGGCCCTGGCGGTGGTGGGCGCGGGCCAGCCACTGGCGCTGTGCCTGGGCGTGCCGGCCGGCGCGTGGCTGGGCAGCCTGATGGACTGGCGCGGCGTGTTCTGGTTGATGGCCGCGGTGTCGCTGACGCTGGTGATCTGGGTGCGCGCCGCCGTGCCGGACTTTGCCGGCCAGACCGCGCGCCGGCGCCTGCCGATCGCGCGGACGCTGATGCTGCCCGGCATCCGGCCGATCCTGTTCGTGCTGTTCACCTGGATCCTGGCGCACAACGTGCTCTACACCTACATCGCGCCCTACCTGATCCACCTGGGCCGCCCGGCCTCCGTCGATACGGTGCTGCTGGTGTTCGGCGCCAGCGCGGTCGCCGGCCTGTTGCTGACGGGCATGCTGGTGGATCGCTGCCTGCGCCTGCTGACGCTGCTGTCGCTGGCGCTGTTCGCCCTGACCGCCAGCGCGCTGGGCCTGGCGGGCGCCCACCCCGCCGTCCTGATGGCCGGCGTGGCGCTGTGGGGCCTGAGCTTCGGCGGTGCGCCGACGCTGCTGCAGACCGCCCTGGCCGACACCGCCGGCGAGCATTCCGACGTGGCGCAATCGATGCTGGTCACCATCTTCAACTTGGGCATCGCCAGCGGCGGCGTGCTGGGCGGCGCGTTGCTCGACACCGCCGGCGCGGGCTCGTTCGCCTGGACGGTGACCGCGCTGGCCGTGATTGCGCTGCTGGCAGCCTGGAGCGCACGCGGCCACGCTTTCCGGCCGGGACGCCGGCGCTAGCGCCATGAACCGGCGCGACGCCGGGCGCCGTTTGGCAACCCGCCCTACCCGCGGCCGCCGCGCCAGGCAATCGCCGCCAGCGGCGCCAGCATGCACGCCGCGGCGGCCAGCAAGCTGGCGGGCAGGCCCCGGTGATCGACGCTGACGCCGCCCGCCAGCGCCCCCAACGCGATCGCCAGGTTGAACACCCCGACGAACCAGGACGTCGCCGCCTCGACGGCGCCGCGCGCCGCCTGCATCACCCAGGTCTGCAGCGCCACCGACACACCGCCGTACGACAGCCCCCACAGCAACAGCAGCGCCACCACGGCGCCGCGCATGTCGCCCAGCCATGGCAGCGACGCCAGCGTCGCCAGCAGGCCCAGCACGATGCCCAGCAGGGTCGCGCGCGGGTGCCGCCCCGCCGCGCCGCCGGCCAGGAAATTGCCGGCGATGCCGGCCACGCCATAGGCAAACAGCAGCGGGCCGATCCAGCCGGGCGCGAACCCCGCCATGGTCTGCAGGACAGGCCGCACGAAGGTGTAGGCCATGAAATGCCCGGCCACCAGGAACAGCGTGATGAACAGACCGCGCCGCACGCCCGGATTGCGCAGCTGCCGGCCCAATTCGCGCGCCGTGACCGACTGCGCCACCGGCAGCGGTGGCAAGGCCAGCGCGGCGAACAGCAGCGCCGCCGCGCTCAGCGCCGCCAGGGCGCCGAACGCGCTGCGCCAGCCCGCCGCGTCGCCGATCCAGGCGCCCAGCGGCACCCCCAGCACCGACGCCACCGCCACCCCGCCGAAGATCACGGCCGTGGCCAGGCCGACGGCGGCGGGCGGCACCAGCCGGCCGGCCAGGCCGCCGGCCACCGCCCAGATGCCGCCGATGCAGACGCCGACCAGCACCCGCGCGGCCAGGAACCCCCACAGGTGCGGCGCCAGCGCGCTGCCCAGGTTGGCGCCGGCCAGCAGCAGCAACAGGCCGCACAGGATGCGGCGCCGGTCGACGCCGCGCGCGCCCATTACCACCAGCGGCGCGCACAGGGCGGCCAGGATGCCGGGCACCACCATCAGCCAGCCGACGCGGCCCGTCGACACGCCCAGGCTGGCGGCGATGGGCGGCAGCAAGCCCACCGGCAGCATTTCGGTGGTAACGACGCAGAACGTCGCCAGGCCGGCGGCCGACACGCCGGCCCAGGCAGCGGGAGGATGGCCGGCGGCCGTGGGGGGCCGCGGATCGAGGGCAATACTGCGGGTCATGGAAGGTCTCTCGCCTGAAGGAACAAGGAAAACACCCTCGGAGGCATGCCGCCCGGCGTGATCGAAGCTTGGGGGGTGTCAGTGCTGGCCAGTCTACTGTTTCCAATTCGCTGATAAAGTAGGCGATCAGACAAACAAAAGGGACAAATCGTCGCCAATCCGACGTGCATCCCCCGCTGCTGTGGAAATCGCCCCATGACGCCTCTCTCCGCCGCCGGCATCGACCATATCGGCGACGTCATCGCCTTCGTCCGCGTCGCCGACGCGCAAAGCTTCACCCTGGCTTCGGAACGGCTGGGCCTGTCGCGTTCGGCCATCGGCAAGTGCATCGCGCGGCTCGAACACGGCCTGGGCGCGCGGCTGCTGCATCGCAGTACGCGCAGTGTCAGCCTCAGCGACGAAGGCCGCCTGTTCTACGAACACGCGCAACGCATCCTGGCCGAGGTCGATAACGCCACCGGCGCCATGGCCAGCCGCCAGGAGGCGCCGCGCGGCCGCCTGCGCATCGACCTGCCGGTGGCCTTGGGCCGGCTGCACATCATGCCGCTGGTGGCCGACTACCTGCGGCAATGGCCCGAGGTCGAGGCCGACATCAGCTTCACCGACGACTACAGCGACCTGGTGCGCGACGGCATCGACGTCGCCATCCGCATCGGCGGCGAGGCAGACAGCCGGCTGGTGCGGCGCGTGCTGGCGCCGCACCGGCTCGTCACCTGCGCCGCGCCTGCCTACCTGGCACGCCATGGCGCGCCGGCCTCGCCCGACGAACTGGCGCGCCACCAGACGCTGGCCTACACCCACATGGGCACGCCGGTGCCCTGGCGCTACGCCAGCCACGGCCAGGACCGCGGCGTCGCCGTGGCCGGCCGGCTGCGGCTGGGCAACACCGAAGCGCTGCGCGACGCCGCGCTCGATGGCGCCGGCATCGTGCAGCTGGGCGCCTTCCTGGTTGGCGCGGACCTGCGGGAAGGCCGCCTGGTGCCGCTGTTGGAAGCCTACGCGCCGCCCGGCGCGCCGGTCTGCGCGGTGTATCCGCACCGGCGTCACCTGGCTCCCAAGGTGCGCCGGCTGATTGACGACATCGCCGCGCGCTGGCAACACGGGGCGCCCTGGGACAAGGCCGGGCCGGCACGCAACTTGAATCAGATATCATGATGATCAGCATCGTGACTTTCGATGCAAATGTCCGCGCCCGGCCGCCTGCCTAGCATAGCGCGGCACTGAGCCAGCCCGCGCGCCGCGCCTGTCTGGCCCGCCTTACCCCGGAGTTTTTCTTGAGCGACATCTATCACTTCAGCCGCGGCACCGCGCCGCTGCTGATCTCCATACCCCACCTGGGCAGCCAGCTGCCCGACACGCAGCGCGCCCGCATGACGGCCGTCGGCCAGCAGTCCGGTGACACCGATTGGCACCTGGACACCCTGTACCAGTTCGCCGACGCGCTGGGCGCGTCCGTGCTGGGCGCGCGCTACTCGCGCTATGTGGTCGACCTGAACCGCCCGCCCAACGACGAAAGCCTGTACCCCGGCCAGACCAAGACCGGCCTGTGCCCGACCCACACCTTTCGGGGCGAGGCGCTGTACCTGAACGACGCGCCGCTGACCGACGACGAACGCGAGCACCGCCTGCAGACCTATTGGCAGCCGTACCACGCCAAGCTGCGCGAGGAACTCGACCGCATCCGCGCCGAACACGGCACGGTACTGCTGTGGGAAGCCCATTCGATCGCCAGCGTGCTGCCGCGCCTGTTCGAAGGCAAGCTGCCCGACCTGAACCTGGGCACCGCCGACGGCGCCAGCTGCGCGCCCGACATCCTGGACGCGCTGGCCGAACGCCTGCCCGGCTGCGGCTACACCAGCGCCGTGAACGGCCGCTTCAAAGGCGGCTACATCACGCGCCACTACGGATCGCCGGCCGAAGACATCCATGCGGTGCAGTTGGAGATGTGCCAGTCCACCTATATGGACGAGACCTATCCCTACGCCTACCAAACCGACGCGGCCGCCAAGGCCATCCCGGTGGTCGAAAGCATGGTGCGCGCCGCGCTGGCGCAGACGCTGGCGCGCAAGCGCTGATCCGGCCGCCGCCCCGGGCCGCCCGATGAACCGCCTGCCCCACCGCGACGCGGATGCCTATCCCGAGTGGAGCCTGCTGCTGACCTGGGTCGCGGTGGTGCAGGCCGCCTCGGTGTCGGGCGCGGCCCGGTTGCTGGGACTGTCGCAGGCGGCGGTGTCGCAGCGGGTCAAGCAGCTGGAGGCCGCGCTGTCGACCGAACTGCTGGACCGCAGCACCCGTCCGGCGCGTCCAACGCCGGCCGGCGAGCTGCTGTTCGACCATGCCTCGCGCCTCCTGGCCCAGGCCGGCGACATGACCGAAAGCGTGCGCAACCTGAGTCGCGCGCGGCGCAACATCGTGCGCTTCGGCTGCGTCGATTCGTTCGCCGGCACGCTGGGGCCGACGCTGATCCACGGCCTGTCCGGCGCCTCGCGCCAGATCCGGCTGTGGTCCGGCATCACCCCGGTCCTGGACAAACAGCTGGAGGAACGCCAGCTGGACCTGGTCATCAGCACCAGCGCCGCCGCCGATCCTCCCGCCATCCGCAAGCTCGGGCTGTTCAGCGAACCCTACCTGCTGGTGCTGCCACGCGCCACGCCGCCGCCGCAGGCGGGCCAGCTGGCGGAATTGGCCCGCCGCAGCCCGTTCATCCGCTACAGCGCGCGTTCGCACATCGGCGCCGCCATCGACCGGCTGCTGGAATCGCGCGGCATCTTCATCGAGCGCACCTTCGAATTCGACAACACCGATCCGCTGCTCAGCCTGGTGACCGCAGGCCTGGGCTTTGCGATCAGCACGCCGCTGTGCATCTGGCAATCGCGCCATTTCGTCGACCAGCTGCGGGTGCTGCCGCTGGCGTCCTGCCTGGACAAGACCCGCGCCGACGCGCCCGACCTGGCCCGCGCCTTCTACCTCGCGTCGCGGCCCCACGAGGCCGGCAAGCTGCCGGCCGAGGCGCGCAACGTGATCCTGATGGCGGTCGAACGACTGATGCAGCACGAGGTGGCGCCCGCGCTGGGCCTGCCAGCGGCCACCCTGTGGCGCAGCCTGCGCCGCTGACGCCGTCGGAGCGACCTGGTCGCGCGCGCCACCGCCATCACGACACCGCGCCGCGCCCATAGCGTCCCGTCAGCAGCGCGCCGCGCTCGAAACGCGACAGCGCATAGGGCGCCAACGACACATCGGGCGCCAGCCCCAGGGCTTCCTGCGCCAGCACCCGTCCCACCGCCGGCGACAGCTTGAAGCCGTGTCCGGAAAATCCGAAGCCGGCCACCAGCCCCTCCACCTGCGCGATGCGCCCCAGCACGGGATTCCAGTCGGGCGTGACGTCGTACACGCCGGTCCATGACGCGGCCAGGCCGGCCTCGGCATAGGCCGGAAAGCGCGCCGCCACCTGCGCGCCGACGTCGGCCACGTAGTCCAGCGGCACGTCGCCCTGCTCGGCCTCCCCCGGCGCCAGCGTTTCGCCCGACGTGCCTTCGCTGGCCAGCATCTGGTTGCCGCCATAGCTGCGGCAATAGAGCATGCCGGGCGAGGCCAGGTCCTTGAAGACCGGCATGGCGTAGGCATAGGGCGCGGCGGCGCACGCCAGCGCCAGCACCGCGTGGCGCTCGGGCGCCAGCGGCATCGCCACCCCGGTCCAGGCCGCCAGCTCGGCGGTCCAGATGTTTTGCGTGCTGACAACCACCGCGCTGGCGTAATCGCCTTCCGACGTGGCCACGCCGGCCACGCGTCCGTTGCGCATCAGCAGGCCGCGCACGGCGACGTTCTCGCGGATCGTCACGCCGCGCCGGCGCGCGGCGCGCGCGAAACTGGTGGCGACCAGATAGGCATCGGCGAAGCCGGCCTCGGGCTCGAAACCGATCAGCGCGGCGTCGCCGAAGTCGGCGATGGGCAGCAGTTCGCGGGCCTGCGCCGCGTCCAGTTCGTGCACCGGGATGCCCAGCGCGCGCTGCTGCGCCAGCGCATCGGCCAGCGGCGCGCGCTTGTCGTCATCGGCCGCGGCGATCAGGTAGCCGCAACGGACCAGGCCGCTGGCGGCGTCGTCATCGCCCACATAGGCGGCGAAGTCGTTGAAGGCGCTCCATGAACGCCGCGCCAGTTCCACGTTCTCGCGCACCGAGTAATGGGTGCGCAGGATGCCCGACGATTGCGCCGTGGTGCCGGCGCCGATGGCGGCGCGGTCCAGCACCAGCACATCGCGGGCGCCCAGGGCGGCCAGGTGGAAGGCGACCGAGCTGCCGACCACGCCCGCGCCGATCACGATCACGTCATAACTTTTCATGGCCATGCTCCAGATGGGAATGGCGGCAGTGTGGCGCGGGCGCGACCCGGCGCGCGGTATATCAGCGCGGCGAATATTGAGTAGAAGCGCTAGCGTGGTGGCGACGGAAGGAAAACGACGCCATGGCGCCGTCCAGCGGGCGGCGGCGCGCCCTTAGCTATCCTCGGTGAACCGTTCGACGCGGATGTGGAAGTTGTCGATGCGATCCCACTGCGCCCGCGAGGACACCAGCGTTTCCTCGGAGCCGAAGCCGATCAGGTAGTTGTGCCCGGTACGCGGGTCGCGCCACGAATGGGGCGGCGCCTCCCAGCCACAGCAGCGGAACCGCAGGGCCTCGATGCCGAAGCGCCGTTGCAGGTAGCGCTCGACCTCGGCCGCCGCGGCGCCGTCCAGCCGGTAGCGCGCCACCAACGGCCTGCCCTGGCCGAACTCCTGGCGGCACCCCTGGTATTCGATGGCGGCCGGCTTGTCGCCCCATGCGGCCAGGAAATCCTCGCAGCCCGGCGTGGGCGCGGCCTGCGCCAGCGCGGCGGCGGGCAACAGCATGATCAGGGGCAGGAGCAGCGGCAACAGCAGGAGGCGCGCACGGCGGGCCAGGGACATCATGGGCGCTCCATCATGGCGATGACACCCGCCGATCCATCCGAATTCGTCGCGCCCATCGCTTTCCTTTGTGGTGTCGCCGCGTCGCGGCCATCGGAGTATGGCAGCCGGCGCGCGATCCCTCAAGCCTGCGGTGAACGCCGGCCGCGTCCGACCGGCGGCCGCTCAACCGCGCGCGCCAGGCTCCTCGGCATTCGCCGCCCCACGGGCCGGCGCCGCGGCCGGCTGGCGCCAAGACAGCGTCGCGCCACGCCCTTCTTCCGCCAGGAATTCCACCAGCGCCGGCAGCGACGCGTCCATCGGCCGATTGGCGTGGATGCGCATCACGTAGCCCCACGAGCCCGGCATGCGCAGGCCGGGCGTCAGCGCCACCAGCCGGCCGCTGGCCAGTTCCTCGTCGATCAGCGGCGCGCGTCCCAGCGCGATGCCGACGCCGGCTGCGGCGGCCGCCACGACCGTGCTCAGGCCGCTCAGCACCAGCGGATCCTGGCCGGCGCTTTCCGCCAGGCCCAGGCGTGGACGCCAGGTGCGCCAGTCGGTCTCGGGGCTGTCGATGTGCTTTTCCTCGAGCCAGCGGTGGCGCGTGAAGACGGCGGGATCGTCGCGCTCGTCAGGCGCGACCAGCGCCGGGCTGCACACCGGCACCACGGTTTCCGTCATCAGCGGAATGTCGCCGGGCGCGGCCAGGTGCGGCCCCAGGGCGCGCACGTGCAGGAACGCCAGGTCGATGTCCTGGGCCTTCCAGGCCGGGTCCTGGCTGGCGTGCAGGAACACCTGGATGTCGATGTCCGGGTGCAATTCGATGAAGCGGCCGATGCGCGGCGCCAGCCACAGCGCCGCCAGCGACGGGTTGGCCGACACGTTCAGGTTGTAGCGCCGCGTGCCGCGCGCGCTGGCCCGCGCGTTGCGGCAGGCGGTCTCCAGCAGGGTCAAGGCCTGTTGTACGGAAGCCAGCAAGGCGGCGCCGGCCTCGGTGGTTTCCGCGCGGCGCACCGTGCCGCCCCGGCGCAGCAGGCTCACGCCCAGGTCGGCCTCCAGCGCGCGCAACTGGTGGCTGACGGCGCTCTTGGTGACATTGAGTTCGGCCGCGGCGCGGCTGAGGCTGCCCAGGCGGGCGACCGCCTCGAAGGCGCGCAGCGCCGCCAGCGGCGGCATATGGGTGGGCAGGGTCGGCATGGGTTGAGTTTATCTCAACCCATGATTGAATAACTATCGCTATCGCCAGCGCGCCGGATGCGTGACCATGCAGGCTCTGGAGGGAGCATTGATATGTATTTCGATTCGAGGCTTTGGCAACTGACCGCGGGGCTGCGCGCCGGCATGGCGGGCGGCATTTTCCTCGGCCTGCTGGCATTAGCGGCGGGCATCGCCCGCTATGTGTTCCTGGGCCAGTTGCTGGCAAGGGTGTTCGACGGCGCGCCGTGGCGGGACTGGCTCGCGCCGGCGCTGTGCGCCGGCGCCATGGTGCTGCTGCGCGCCCTGCTCGACCACCTGCGCACGGTGCAGGCCAACCGCTGCTCGGCCCAGGTACAGCAGACGCTGCGCGCGCGGCTCTACGACCGCATCGTGGCATTGGGGCCGGCCTGGTTCGCCAACCAGCGCACCGGCGGCGTGATGCTGACGGTGGTGGACGGCGTGGAGCAACTGCAGACCTTCTTCGGCCAATACCTGCCGCAGGTCGCCATCGCCGCGGCCGCGCCGTTCGCCATCTTCGCCGTCATCGCCTTCTGGGACGTGCCGACCGCGCTGGTGTTCCTGGTGGCGGCGCTGTTCGCGCTGTTCGGGCCGATGGCCGTGCATATGCTCGACCGCCGCGCCAGCCTGGCGCGCACGCGCTCGCTGAACGAGTTCGGCGAGGAATTCCTGGACGCCGTCCAGGGCCTGCCGACGCTCAAGTCGTATGGCCAGGGCAAGACCTTTGGCCAGCGCCTGGCCGCGCGCGCCCGCGCCCTGTCGGACAACACATTCTGGGTGCTGTCGGTGAGCCTGCTGACGCGCGGCATCAGCGACCTGGGCGTGGCGCTGGGCGCCGCGCTGGCGCTGACGGTCGGCGCCTGGCGCGTGGCCGCCGGCGACATGAGCGTGGAAGCGCTGCTGATCGTGCTGATGGCCGGCACCGAGATCTTCCGCCCGCTGCGCGAACTGCGCTCGGTGCTGCACCGGGGCATGCTGGGCCAATCGGCCGCCGCCAGTATCCACGCGCTGATGGATGCGCAGCCGCTGACCGCCGCCCCCGCCGTGCGGGCGGGCGCCGCCCCCGCGCGGCTCGACCCCACCATCGAATTCGACGCGGTGGCGTTCTCGTATTCGCCGCAGCGCCCGGCGCACCAGGGCCTGTCGTTCCGCGTCGCCGCTGGCGAACGCGTCGGCATCGTCGGCCCCAGCGGCGCCGGCAAGTCCACCATCGTGCGCCTGCTGCTGCGCGAATGCGTGCCGCAGGCCGGCGCCATCCGCGTCGGCGGCCACGACGTCAACCAGCTCGACACGCAGACGCTGCTGGGCCAGATGGCGCTGGTCAGCCAGGACATCACGCTATTCCACGGCACCATCAACGAGAACCTGCGGCTGGGCCGGCCCGACGCCAGCCACGAACAGGTGCGCGCCGCCGCCCGCGCCGCCAATATCGACGACTTCATCATGGCGCTGCCGCAGGGCTACGCCACCCGCATCGGCGAACGCGGCCTGCAACTGTCGGGCGGCCAGCGCCAGCGCGTGGCGATCGCCCGCGCCCTGCTGCGCGACGCGCCCATCCTGATCCTGGACGAGGCGCTGTCGTCGGTCGACACCGAGAACGAAGCGCTGATCCAGCAGGCGCTGGACCGCCTCATGGCCGGCCGCACCACGCTGATCCTGGCGCACCGCCTGGCCAGCGTGATCGGCGCCGACCGCTGCCTGGTGCTGGACCAGGGCCGCGTGGTCGAGCAAGGCCCGCATGATGCGCTGATGCGCCAGCATGGCCTGTACTACCGCCTGATGCACGAACAGGCCCTGGCCTTGAGCGCGCCGAACACGCCAAACGCGCCGTCCGCCGCCACGGCGCGCGATACCACGCCCGCCGCGCACGCCACTGACGATGAATCCGGCGGCCAGGGCCCGGCGCTGCGCCCGCTGGACGCCGACGCCGAACAGGTCGGCTGGCGCGCCACGCTGGCCACGCTGCTGTCGGTGGTGCAACCGTGGCGCGGCACCCTGATCGCCACCATCCTGCTGGGCGTGGCGCGCGTGGCCGCCTTCATCGGCGTCGGCGTGCTGAGCGCGCTGGTGGTGGCCGCCATCCGCGACGGCCGCGACACGTCGGCGCTGATCATCGGCCTGTTGATCGCCGCGCCGCTGGCCGCGCTGTTCCACTGGCTCGAATCGTGGCTGGCGCACGCCATGGCCTACCAGTTGCTGGCGGACATGCGCGTCAAGCTCTACGACAAGCTGGAGCGGCTGGCGCCCGCCTATCTGCTGCAACGCCGCTCGGGCGACCTGGTGGCGCTGGCGACGCAGGACGTGGAGATGGTCGAGTACTTCTACGCCCACACCATCGCCCCGGCCATCGTCTCGGTGCTGGTGCCGCTGTCGGTGCTGGGCTTCCTGGCCTTCTACAGCTGGCCGGTGGCGCTGGCGCTGCTGCCGTTCCTGGCCTATGCGCTGGTGTCGCCGGTGCGCGGCCGCCGCAAGGTCGACGCGCTCGGCGACCGCGCCCGCCACGCCCTGGGCGAGATGAGCGCGCACACCACCGACACCATCCAGGGCCTGGCCGACCTGACCGCCTTCCAGGCCACCGGCCGCCGCCGCGCGGAATTCCTCAAGGTCGCCGACCAGTACCGCGTGCGCCGCCTGGACATCCTGCGCGACCTGTCGCGCCAGACCGCCTGGTTCGAGACCGCCATGGGCCTGGGCGGGTTGGCGGTGGCCGTGGTCGGCGCGCTGCAGGTGTCGGCCGGCGCCCTCTCGGCAAGCATGCTGCCGCTGCTGGTGCTGATCGCGCTGGCCACCTTCCTGCCGGTCTCGGAGATCTCGCAGGTCAGCCGCCAACTGGCCGACACCATCGCCGCCACCCGCCGCCTGCACGTGGTCAACAACGAACCCGAGCCGGTCACCGACGGCCCGCTGCCGCCGCCGGCGGCGCCGCACGGCCTGTCGCTGGCGTTCGACCACGTGTATTTCACCTATCCCGGCAAAAGCCAGGACACGCTGCGCGACCTAAGCTTCACGGTGCCGGCCGGCGCCACCGTGGCCGTGGTCGGCGCCTCGGGCGCGGGCAAGAGCACGGTGGCCAGCCTGCTGCTGCGCTTCTGGGATCCGCGCCAGGGCGCGGTCAAGCTCGACGGCGTGGACGTGCGCCAGCTGCGGCTGGACGGCCTGCGCGAACGCGTCGCGCTGGTGACGCAGGACACCTACCTGTTCAACGACACGCTGGAAGGCAACATCCGCCTGGCGCGCCCCGACGCCAGCCGCGAGGAACTGGCGCGGGCGCTGGAACAGGCCGCGCTCGGCGATTTCGTGCGCAGCCTGCCCGAGGGCCTGGCCACGCGCGTCGGCGAGCGCGGCATGCAGTTGTCGGGCGGCCAGCGCCAGCGCATCTCGATCGCGCGCGCCTTCCTGAAGAACGCGCCGGTGCTGATCCTGGACGAAGCCACCTCGCACCTGGACACCCTGTCGGAGATGCAGGTGCGCGGTGCGCTGGACGTGCTGATGCGGCACCGGACCACGCTGGTGATCGCGCACCGCCTGGCCACCATCCGCGACGCCGACCTGATCCTGGTGCTGGACAACGGCACCCTGGCCGAGGCCGGCACCCACGACCAGTTGCTGCGCAAGCAAGGCGTGTACGCCCGGCTTGCCAGCCACCAGGGCGCGCGCGACCTTACCGCCGGTAGCGCAACGTCTCTTCCGACGTAGCGTTGCGCCGCACCTCGTCCGCCGTGAACCACACCCGCTTGCTGCCGAAGGTGTTGTACAGGTCGAACTGGTCGCGGGTGTGCGGCGACGGGGTCCCGTCCGGGGCGACGAAACCGCTTTGCCCCGGCGCCACCACGTCCACCGCCCGCACCGACTTGCCGTCGAACACCGTCATGTTGTTCTCGGTGCCGCGGTTCTGCGTGGCCGGGTAGCTCAGCACCGCCTTGGCGTCGGCCTGCGGCACGCCCAGGAAGTTCTTGGGCGCGAACACCATCGGCGGCGCCGGGATCTTCCACGCGGCCGGATCCTGCCCATAGGCCTGGCGCAACGCCGCCAGCGCATCGTCCAGCGCCGCCAGGATCACGTCATCGGCGCGCGCGCCGTTGAAGAAGTCATAGCGCTGCGGCACCCCGGCCTCGGGGCCGGCCAGGGCGTTGAACAGCACCTTGACGCCGGCGGTCAGGTTGAGCGAACCGGTGGCCGGCGCCTGCGGCGTCGGGTAGCCGGTGGCGCTGTACCACTTGAAGAAGTCAGCCGGCATCTCGTCGGCCAGCGTGCGCTTGAGCATGGCGCGCAGCCAGGCGTCCATCACCGCCGGACCGGCGTTGTCGAAGTAGCCCGGCTGGCGCTCGCTGGTCGCCATGCCGTCCCACGCCGCCAGCCCCGCCACCAGCCGCGCGCGCGGATCGTCGGCCGGCAGCCCTTGCACCGCGCGCTGCAGGAACGGCAGGAAGTGGCGGCGGTTGACGTCGGCGTAGCTGGTGGTGCGGATCAGGTCCCACATCTGCTGCGCGCTGACCTTGCCGCCGTTGGCGGTCATGGCCTTCAGGCGCGTCTCGATCTCGGCGTAGCGGTCGGCCTGGCCCCACACGATGGCGAACAGGTCGGTGGACGGGTAGCCGCGCATCGGCTGGTTGTTCCAGTTGGCGATGAAGCCCTGGCGCGGGTTGTAGACCTGCGGATTGGTCGAGAACGGCAGCAGGCCCTGCCAGTCCATCTCGCCCGTGCCCGGCACCGGCAGGCGCGGGTCGTGGCCGGGGCGGCGCCTGGGATAGAAGCCGGTATGGGCGTAGCCGATGTTGCCGCGGTCGTCGGCGTAGTACCAGTTGATGGTCAGCGCGTGGCGCGCCGCCTGCGCCTTCCATTGTTCCCAGTTGGCCGACTGCGTCTTGCGGGTCCAGGCCATCAGCGACTGCAATTCGAAGCCTTCCCAGGCGCGCGCCTTGGCGTAGGCCACGTGCTGCGCGTCGTCGAACTTGACGATCAGGCCGTGCACGCTGCGGTACACGTCCAGCGTCACCGGCGCCGCGTCCTTCACCAGGATCAGGTCGGTGCGTTTTTCCAGCGTCTTCCATTGCCCGTCGTGGAAATAACGAGTGCGGTCGGCTGGATCGAGCTTTTCCGCGAAGATGTCGACGTCATCGCCGAAACCGGCGGTCGAGCCCCAGGCCACGTGCGCATTGTGGCCGAACAGGATGCCGGGATAAGCGAACGGCGTGTTGCCGACCACGTCGAAGCCGGCGCCGTGCAGGCCGATGCCGTAGGTGTAGGCCGGGTTCCACCAGCCGAACTGCGGGCCGTTCAGCAGGATCGAACGGGCGTCCTTGGCATGGTCGCGCCCCACGATCCACATGTTGCTGGTCGTGGGAAAGCCGGCGATGCCCGGCTGGCCGGATTGCGCGTACTGCTCGGCCAGCCGAGCCCGCAGCGTGGCGGGCGCGCCATCGACCACGCCGCGCGTGGCCGGATCGCGCACCACGCGTTCGAGCATCGGCGGCGTGCCGTCATAGCGCGGCAGCGCGTAGGCCAGCTTGTCCGCGCTTTCAGGCTGGAACACGGCCGGCTGGTAGCTACCCGCTTCGGGCGGCACCGTGGTCGGCGCGCGGCTGTCGGTCAGCCAGCGCAGCTGGTTGAAGATGCGCATGGCCTCGGCGTCGCCGTGCCTGTCCTTGAGCGCCGTCAGCAGCGCCAGGTTGTCGATTTCGCTATTGGCGTCCGAGAAGCGGTTGGCCATCGTGCCGATGAAGATCATCGCCACGTCGTAGGCGGTCCAGTCGGCCGGCGCGAAGCCCAGGTCGTTGAACTCCTTGGGCATCAACGTGCCGGGCTCGGCCCGCACCCGCGCCAGCCAGGCGTTCATGCCGGCCGCGTAGCCGTCCAGCACCTGGCGGTCCGAGGCCGGCAGCGCCGCCAATTGGCGTTGGATGCGCTCGGGCGAGAAATTGGCGCGGATCGACTTGTCGAACCCCACCATCGACGCGCCCAGCACCTCGGCCACCCGGCCCTGGGTGCTGCGGCGCGCCATCTCCATCTGGAACAGCCGGTCCTGCGCCACCGCGTAGCCGTAGCCATAGAAGATGCCGTACACCGTGTCCGCATAGATGTGCGGCATGCCATAGGCGTCACGCCGGATCGTGACCTTGCCATCGGCGCCCCGCGGCGCCGCCGCGACGGCCTCGGCGGCCTGTCCGGCGGCGGGCGCCACGGGTTGCGCCACGGCCTGCGCCGCCATCGCGGGCAGGCACGAACTGGCCGCCAACAGGGCGGCCGACAACACATGCTGCTTCATTGAATCTGTCTCCGTATCGAATGGGACCGCGCCGCGAGCCGGCCGCGGGCGATGGCGGCGCCTCTGCCGGGCGCCGTCCGCGGACCATGATACGGAGGCCCAATCTATAATTCCAATGCATTTGATTCATATGATTCATGCGGTTGGAACATGGACTTCCAGAAACTCAAGCATCTGCTCGCCGTGGTCGAACACGGCACCTTTTCGCGCGCCGCCGACAAGGTCAACCTGTCCCAGCCCGCGCTCAGCCGCAGCATCCAGGCGCTGGAGGCCGAGCTTGGCCTGCCGCTGCTGGACCGCGGCACCCGCCAGGTGCGCCTCACGCCCTACGGCGCCTGCGTCGCGGAACGCGCCCGCCGCATGCGCTACGAAGAAGCCGAGCTGCGGCGCGAGCTCAAGACGCTGGCCGGCGGCGAATCGGGCACCCTGTCTATCGGACTCAGTCCTACCCCCGCCTCACTGTTGCTGACGCCGTTCCTGGCGCACATGGCCGCTCGCCATCCGCAGGTGCGCGTGGCGGCCGAACTCGGCACCACCGCCACCCTGCTCGATCTGCTGCGCGCCGAACGCATCGACGCCATGGTCTGCGACGCCCGCATGCTGTACGGCGCCGCCGACATCGAGACCCGGCCCCTCGCGCCCCTGCGCGCCGGCATGGTCTGTCGCAAGGATCACCCCATCCTGGCCCACCGCCGCCCCACCATCGATCACATCCGCCAGTACCCCGTCGCCTCCAGCACCCTCAGCCCCGAGGTCGCCCTGCGCCTGGCCGAAACCCTCGGCCCCGCCGGCGCCCCCGAGCAGATGGTCAGCGTGCGCTGCGAAAGCCTGGCTCCCCTGGTCCACCTGGCCCTCGCCACCGACACCCTGCTGCTGGGCGTCATCTGCGTCACCCGCCAGGAGCAGCAGGCCGGCGACCTGGTCGAAGTTCCTCTTCCTGCCGACCCCCAGCGCCAGGGCCACTACGTTCTCGCCCGCCTCGCCGGCCGCAGCCCGCTGAAGGCCCAGGACGCGCTCTACAGCTACACACAGCAATGCTGGGCGGATTTCGCCAGCTTCCGCCCCAAACAGCCGGCATTGGCGAAAACGGAAACAGCGGCCAGGGGCGCAAGGCCCTAGCGCAAGCGTGCAAGCCCGGCCGGTAGCCGGGCGGCGATGCCGGCGAACGACGCAGTCTTTGTAGCGATCTCTACATCATTGCAGAGATCGCGATCCGGCCATATTCTGCCGTCATGAACGCGCCGCACACCCCTGCCTGGCTTCTCCTCATTGTCAGCCTGCCGACCGACAGCGCCACCGCGCGCATGCGGATCTGGCGAGCCGTCAAAGCCCTGGGCTGCGCCGCGTTGCGGGATGGGGCCTACCTGTTGCCCGCCCATGCCGAGCAGGCCTTCCAGCTTTCCGACCTGGCCGCCGAGGCCCGAGATGAAGGCGGGCAAGCCTGGCTTCTGAAGGTCCAGCCGAAAGATGCCGAGGAATCCGAGGCGTTCGTCTCACGTTTTGACCGAACCCAGGACTACGAAAGCTGGCTGGCCGAACTGTCGGAGGGCCGCACCACCTTGCCTGCCCTGCAGCCCGCCGAATTGAATCGGCTGGCGCGCCGGCACGAGCGCAGTTTCCAGGCGCTGCGGCGGATGGATTTCTTCCCCAACGAAGCCTCCCTGCGCGCGCAAGCGCAGTGGCGTGACTTCGCCCACGCCATCGAGTCCCTCCTGTCGCCCAGCGAACCTCGCGCCGTCGATGCAAGCATTGCGCGCCGCGATCCGACCCATTACCGAGGGCGCCTATGGGCGACCCGGCGTCATCTCTGGGTTGACCGTGTCGCGTCCGCGTGGCTGATCCAGCGGTTCATCGATCCGGCCGCTCGCTTCCTGTGGCTGGAAACGCCCTCCGACTGCCCGCCCGACGCGCTGGGCTTCGATTTCGATGGAGCGACATTCACCCACGTGGGCGATCGGGTCTCCTTTGAGGTCCTGCTCGCCAGTTTTGGGCTGGACGGGAACCGCGGCCTGGCGCGCCTGGGCGCGCTGGTGCACGCCCTGGACGTCGGCGGCACGCCGGTGCCGGAAGCGGCCGGGTTCGAAGCCATGCTGGCCGGCGCCCGCAAGCGCATTCAGGATGACGATGATGCCCTGCTGGCCGAAATCGGCGCGGTGCTGGACTCCCTCTATGCCCACTTCGCCACCGGCCACAAGACCTAGCGCGACCGATCGGCGCGGCGGGCTATCTGCCGGAAACCGCCATGAACCGCCTGGCCGATATCCCATAGTCAACGACCCACCGAAAAAACCGGGCAACGAACAGAACAAGCAGGTGAAAAGATGCAAGCCAAAACGGCCGAGCCGCTCCACGCAGGCGATTCCACAAAACCACGGGTTCCGGCGCACGAGCGTCACGGCGTGTCTTTCCGCGAGGCGTTCTGGGTCTGGTGCCGCGTCGCGGCCCTGAGCTTTGGCGGCCCTGCCGGACAGATCGCGGTGATGCACCGGATTCTCGTCGAGGAAAAGCGCTGGATCAGCGAAACGCGATTCCTGCACGCCCTGAACTACTGCACGCTGCTTCCCGGCCCTGAAGCGCACAAGCTGGCGGTATACATCGGCTGGCTGCTGCACCGCACCCGCGGTGGGTTGGTCGCGGGCATTCTGTTCATCTTTCCGGGCCTGATCGCCCTGGGCGTCCTGAGCTGGATCTATGCGAGCTACGGCGATGTGGGTGTGGTCCAGGCGCTGTTCTTCGGCTTGAAGGCGGCCGTGCTGGCGGTGGTGCTGGAAGCCGTCCAGCGGGTGGGGCGTCGAGCCCTCAAGACGCGGACGATGGTGGGCGTCGCGGGGCTCTCGTTCATTGCCATTTTCTTCCTGGCCGCGCCCTTCCCCCTCATCATCGCCGCCGCCGCGGCGACAGGCCTGGCCGGCAACGCGCTGGGATGGCAGGGCATCAAGGCGGGGGCTGGCCACGGCGCCGCCGCGAAGGACGAAGGACAGACGGCCGCCATCGACGCCGCCTTCGCCATCGAAGTTCCGGAACACGTAAAGCCCTCTCTGGCCCGGGCGATCAAGATCCTCGCCATCAACCTGGTCGCCTGGCTGGCTCCGTTGGCCGTCCTGGTGACGCTGCTGGGAACCGACAACGTCTATACGCGAATCGCCGAGTTCTTCAGCAAGATGGCGGTGGTCACGTTCGGCGGCGCCTATGCGATTCTCTCCTACGTGGCGCAACAGGCGGTCGAGCACTATCACTGGCTCGCGCCCGGCGAAATGCTGGCCGGCCTGGGCATGGCCGAAACCACGCCCGGCCCGCTGATCAGCGTGGTGCAGTTCGTGGGCTTCATGGCCGCCTACCGCCAGCCCGGCGCCCTCGATCCGGCCCTCGCGGGCACGCTGGGAGGGGTGCTCGCCAAATGGACGACGTTCGCCCCCTCCTTCCTGCTGGTCTTCGTTGGCGCCCCGTACATGGAGTCGCTGCGCAACAACAAGGCGCTAAGCGCGGCGCTCTCGACCATCACCGCCGCCGTGGTCGGCGTCATCCTGAACCTGGCGATCTGGTTCGCCCTGCACACCTTGTTCGGGCAGGTCGAGGTCAGGCACGCGCATGGCTTCACGCTGCAGATTCCCGTCCTGGCAAGCCTGGACCCGTGGTCCTTGCTGCTGGCCGCCGTCGCCATGTTCATGCTCTTTCGCTTCAAGGCGGGAATGATGGCCACGCTAGGCGTGTGTTGCGTGGCGGGTATCGCCATCCATCTGCTGGGATGGTCGGCATAGCCCGTCTCCCCCTCGTCTCGCGGCCAACAAGACCAATGGCGGCGACAACCCCGCGCGCAAATCACCCGTCCGGCAGCCACTCCTCCAACGTCACCTCGAACGTCATGCAGACAGGGTTCGCCCCCGGGACGAACACCCCGCCGTGCACCCGCCCCGCCGGGTCCGCCACCACCCCCGACAACGAGGCCACCACCGACCCGTCCGCCTGCGCGCGCACCTCTCCCGCCAGGCTCACGATCTCCACCGCCGGCCCCTCCAGCTGCCGCACCTCCCCGCCCCGCGCATACAGGCAGGCATCCACCAGGCTCCCAAGCGCGCCGCGCACGAAGGCGTTGCGAAACCCCTCCGCCAGGCACAGCTTCTCGACCCCCTGCACCAGATCCTCGTTGGGCCCGATGCGCGCATACGCCACCCGCCCCATGCTTCCGCTTTCGACCTCGGCCGGCATCATCGTCAGATCTCCCGCGGCTGCAGTAGCCGCAAATTGGTTTCGGCGTCATAAGTGGCGCGCAGTTCGAAGCCTTCCAGCGCCGTCACCAGTACCGTCACCGGCCCCGCGCCCACGATCGATGTCTGCGGAATCAGGTGCCCGCCCAGCAACGCCCCGCCCTGATCGCAGAACGCCGCGTGACAGTGCACCAGCGGCTCGCCGTTGTCGCCCTTGCCCAGCGTGGCGTTGCCGAAGATCAGCGTGGCCGCGCCCGCCGCGATCGGCGCGGTGTACGCCACCACCCGCAGATGCGCCGGGTCCGGCGGCGCGGTGCAGTAGTCGAGATGGCTGAATTCGCCGCTCAGCAGCGTCATCGAGGCGTTCTCCACGCCCAGCGGCGCCAGGCCATTGACCAGCGCCTCGAACAGACTGGCGCCGGGCTGCAGCGCCAGCCGGACATGGCGGCCGCGCCGCGCGCAGCGGCTGTGTATCCGGACCGGGTTGAAGGCTCCCGGGTGTATCAGCGTCCTGGGGCGGGGCAATACCGGTGATCCCCGCAACGAACGATCCACGGTGGTGGTTCGCATGATGTGCACTCCGTGCGCTTGTGGCGCAAGATGGGAATGAAAGCTGAAAACGCGGGCGTCAATGCACCGCCGGCAGCATGCCCGCCGCGGTGAAGCCGCCGTCCACACAAATCACCTGCCCGGTCACGTAGCTGGACTGCGACTCGTCCAGCAGCCAGCCGATGGTGCCGTTCAGTTCCTCCGGCGCCGCGTAGCGATGCTGCGGCACCACCCGGCGCCAGGCCGCGCGCGCCTCATCCGTGTGCATCTGGCTCACCAGCGGCGTCTCGATCGGCCCGGGCGCAACCGCGTTCACGCGGATGCCGTAGGCGGCCAGCTCCACCGCCATCACCCGGGTCAGCGTCACCACGCCTCCCTTGGAAGCGCCGTACGCCGCCCGGCCCGCGTTGCCGCGGATGCCCGACACGGACGCGATGTTCACGATCGACCCGCGGCCGCGATCGCGCATGCGCCGGGCCGCCTCGCGCGCCACCACGAACGACCCCACCAGGTTAACTTCCAGGATCCGCCGCAGCAACGCCGTGTCCGTCTCCAGGAACGGCACGTCGCGGCCGATACCCGCCGAATTGACCAGCCCGGCGATCGGCCCGAAGTCGGACTCCAGCCTCGCGATCGCCTCGCTCACCTGCGCCTCGTCGGACACATCCATCCGCACGCAGCCCAACCGATCCGCCGGCGCCAGGCCTCGCACCTCGTCCAGCCGTTCCTGCGACACGTCGGCCACCAGCACCCGGCGTCCCGCGCCCAGCAGGCCACGCGCGACGGCCAGGCCAATGCCCGACGCGCCCCCCGTGACCAGCACCGCTTCCTGCGCTCCATCCATGATTCGGTCTCCTCATTGTGTGCTCGCGATGTGTTCGCGATGTCCGCACCCTCTTGGGCGGCCGCCGCGCGGCGGCCCCGTTTCCTAGGCGGGCGCCAGGCAGCCCCGCTCGCGCAGGGCCTCGCGCACCAGCTTCTTGGTGATCTTGCCGTAGCCCGACCGCGGCAGCGCATCCCAGAAGAACACCTGGCGCGGCAGCTTGTAGCGCGCCATGCGCGATCCGAGCCAGGCCAGCAGGGCCTCCTCTTCCAGTGTCTCGCCGGGTCGCAGCACGCACACCATCACCCCCACCTCGCCCCACACCGGGTCCGGTACCCCCAGCACGGCCGCCTCCGCGATCGCCGGATGCGCCAGCACCTTTTCCTCGACCTCGCGCGGATAGATATTGGAGCCGCCCGAGATGTACATATCGGATTCGCGGCCGGTGATGTAGAGGTAGCCCGCGTCGTCCAGGTAGCCCAGGTCGCCTGTGCGGAACCAGCCGTTGCGGAAGGCCTTGGCATTGGCGCCCGGGTTGTCGTAATAGCCGGCGAACACCGCCGGCCCGCAGACGCAGATCTCGCCCGTCCGGCCCGCCGGCAGCGGATTGCCGGCCTCGTCCTGGATGCTGACCTGCATGCCGATGCGCTCGTAGCCGCAGGTGCCCACGCGCGCCTCGGGGCCGTCGCCGTCATGGTGCTGTTGCGGCGGCAGCACAGTGATGTTGCCCGTGACCTCGCCCAGCCCGAAGTACTGCACCAGCACCCGGCCCAGCTTGGCCAGCGCGCGCTTCTGGTCTTCGCGGTACATGGGCGCGCCGGCGTAGATCACGTAGCGCAGGCTGGAGTGGTCAAAGGCGTCCACCGCCGGGTGCTCGACCAGCAGCTTGACGATGGTCGGCACGGTGAACATGTTGGTCACCCGGTGCGCCTGCACCAGGCGCCAGGCCTCTTCCGGGTCGAAGCGCTCGCCCTCGGGCAGCACGGTGGCGGCGGCGCGCGCCACCTGGGTCAGGAAATGGATGCCCGCGCCATGCGACAACGGCGCCACCACCAGGCTGACGTCGTGCTCGGTGGTGCCCGGCATCAGGTCGCACAGGTGGTTGGTCAGCACGAACGCCATCTGGCCATGCGTCAGCACCGCCGCCTTCGGATGCCCGGTGGTGCCGGAAGTAAAGAAGAACCAGCAGGGATCGTCATAGTCCACGTCGGCGCAGGCCGCCGGCGCGTCATCCAGATGCGCCGCGATCAGGGAAGCGGTGTCGGCCTCGCCGAACTCGCCGGGGCCCAGCCGCGCCAGCAAGGCCAGGTCGGGCATGGCCTGCGCCACGGCCGCCGCGTGCCCGGGAGACTGGCCTTCGCACAGGAAGGCCTTGATCCCGGCCGCCCGCGCCAGATAGACCGCCTCGTCCGGCGAGATGCGGCAATTGGTCGGCACCCAGACCGCGCCCAGCCGCAGCACGGCGAACAGGGTTTCGGCGAACGCGAAGCTGTTGCGCGCGTGCACCAGCACCCGGTCGCCCTTGCTCACGCCGCGCTCGGCCAGCGCCCGCGCCAGGGCGGCCGTGCGCGTGTCCAGCTCGCGCCAGTTCAGACGGGCCTCGCCGCAGACCAGCGCTGCGCGCGTGGGGTGGCGGCGCGCCGCCTGCACCAGGAAATGCGCCAGGTTCATGGCCCGGCGCGACACCGGCGCCACCCCGCCCGGCGGCACCAGGGCCTGCTCCAGCGGGCCGCTCATTTGACGCGCTCCAGGATGCTGACGTAATTGGCCACGGCCGCGCCGCCCATGTTGAAGACGCCGGCCAGCGTCGCGTCCGGCACCTGCATGGCGCCGGCCTCGCCGGCCAGTTGCAGACACGCCATGACGTGCAGCGACACCCCGGTGGCGCCCACCGGATGGCCCTTGGCCTTGAGTCCGCCCGACGGGTTGACCGGCAGGCGTCCGCCCTTCTGCACCCAGCCCTCCCGCAGCGCCCGCACGCCGTGGCCGCGCGGCGCCAGGCCCATGGCCTCGTACTCGATCAGTTCGGCGATGGTGAAGCAGTCATGCGTCTCCACCAGGCTCAGGTCGTCCAGGGTCGCGCCGGCATCGGCCAGCGCCTCGCGCCAGGCGCGCGCCGCGCCCTCGAACGCGATCGGATCGCGCCGGCTCAGCGGCAGGAAGTCATTGACGTGGCGCCGGGCGCGAAAGCCGATGGCGCGGCGCAGGCCCGCCGCGGTTTCCGCGTCGGCCAGCACCAGCGCCGCCGCGCCGTCGGAAATGGGCGAGCAATCGGTGCGGCGCAACGGCGCCGACACATAAGGGTTTTTCTCGGAGACGGTATTGCAGAACGCGAAGCCCAGGTCCTTGCGGATCTGCGCGTAAGGGTTGTCCAGCGCATTGGCGTGGTTCTTGGCCGCGATGCGGGCCAGCGCCTCGCCGTGGTCGCCATGGCGCTCGAAATAGGCGGTGGCGATGCGGCTGAACACGCCGGCAAAGCCGCCCGGCAGGTTGGCCTCTTCCTTGCGGTAGCTGGCATTGAGCAGGATGTCGCCGGTGTCCTCGGTGGAACGCGCGGTCATCTTCTCGGCCCCCACCACCAGCGCCACGCGGCCGCGTCCGGCCTCGATGAAATCCATGGCCGCGTACAGCGCGGCCGAGCCGGTGGCGCAGGCATTCTCCAGCCGCGTCGCCGGCACATACGCCAGCGCCGGGTCGGCCAGCGCCACCAGCGCGGCCTGGAAATCCTGTTTCTGGAAACCGCTGTTCATGACGCCGGCATAGATGCCGTCCACCGCCTCCGGGCTGATGCCCGCATGCTCCAGCGCGGCGCCGGATACCCGCGCCATCAGGCTTTCGGTGTCGGGGTCGTCGAGTTTGCCGAACGGGGTGTGCGACCACCCCACGATGACGGCACGCTTGCTCATTGCTGTCTCCTCTGTTGGCAGCCCCGCCCCGCCGGCACGGCGGATCAGGGCTTGGGCTTGGCGGCCTGCGGGCGCGCCCGCGCCTCGCGGCCTGCCGGGTTGGCCTGCGCAAGCAGGCGTTTGGCCTCGCGTGACAACAGCTTGGCCAGCTGGAACTGTCTTTCCTCGTCCATGCGCGATTCGACCGCGGCGATGCTCAGGGCGCCCAGCACGTGGCCCTGCTCATCGCGCAGCGGCATGCCGATGCCCCACGAGCCCGGCACCACCAGGCCGCGGTTGACGGCATAGCCCTGCTCGCGCACCTCATCGACCAGGGTGCGGATCAGCGCCACGGAGTAATGCGGATAGCGCCGCTCGATCAGGGCCGCATTGGCCTGCAGGCAGGCGTCGACCTCGTCGTCGGGCAACGCCGCCAGGATCGCCAGGCTGCCGGCGCCGATGCCCAGCGGATGCCGGTCGCCCGGCAGCAGCACGTGGGTCTTGAGCGGATAGTCGCCGTCCTCGCGCAGCACGCAGACCGCGAACACGTCGCGGCGCAGTGAAAAGAAGGCGGAATCGCCGCATTCGTGCGCCAGTCGCGCCACCACCGGCGCGGCCAGGCGGTTGATGCCGAAGCGCTCGCTGGCGATGTTGCCCAGCACGTGGCATTCGGGGCCCAGAAAGTAGCGGCGGCTGGCCAGGTCCTGTTCGACCATGCCTTCGGCGGCCAGGGCGGCCAGGATGCGGTGCACGGTGGGCTTGCTCATGCCCGTGTCGCGCGTCAACGCCAGCAGGCCCGCGCCTTCGCCGCGGGTGCGCGACACCGCGCGCAGCACCAGCATGGCGCGGGATATCGCCTGGGCGCCACCGACCTGGGATGAGGTCTCCGTCACGTCTCCGCCTGTGTTTTCATCAGGTCCATTTTGTGGACCATTAACCTGATTTTGTTTTTTCATTCTGCACCAGTTTTATTGATTTACGCTAGTGAATCAATGTGATTAAATAAATTTAAGGGTAGTAAGTAGGTCCATATAATGGACCTCATGCAAAGATAAAGCAACAGGCCTGGCAAGGCGCTTTATCCGGCCGTCCTCGACGGCGGCCGGATCTCATAACCAAGGAGACAGCATGAACACGACTCGACGCAACCTCATGCGCGCCGCGGGAGGCGGCGCGCTGCTCGCCCTGGCCCCGTTCCAGCGCACGCTGGCGGCGCCCCAGTTCCGTTACAAGTACGCCAACAACCTGCCGCCCTCGCACCCGATGAACCTGCGCGCCAACGAGGCCGCGCAGAACATCCTCAAGGACACCGGCGGCCGCTTCGAACTGGCGGTGTTCCCCAGCAGCCAGCTGGGCTCCGACACCGACACCCTGAGCCAGCTGCGCGCCGGCGCCGTCGAGTTTTTCACCCTGTCGGGGCTGATCCTGTCGACCCTGGTGCCCAGCGCGTCGATCAGCGGCGTCGGCTTCGCCTTTCCCGACTACGCCTCGGTCTGGAAGGCCATGGACGGCGACCTGGGCGCCCACATCCGCGCCGACATCAATGGCAAGGGCCTGTTCGTCATGGACCGCATCTGGGACAACGGCTTTCGCCAGGTCACCACCAGCTCGCGCGCCATCAGCGGCCCGGACGACTTCCGCGACCTGAAGATCCGCGTGCCGGTCAGCCCGCTGTGGACCTCGATGTTCAAGGCGCTGGGCTCGTCGCCGGCCAGCATCAACTTCAACGAAACCTATTCCGCCCTGCAGACCCGCGTGGTGGACGCGCAGGAAAACCCGCTGGCCATCATCCAGACCGCCAAGCTGTACGAAGTGCAGAAATACTGCTCGATGACCAACCACATGTGGGACGGCTTCTGGTTCCTGGGCAACCGCCGCGCCTGGGAAAAGCTGCCGGCCGACATCCGCGAGGTCGTCGCCAAACACATCAACGCCGCCGGCATGGCCGAGCGCGCCGACGTGCTGGCACTCAACAATCAGCTGCAGACCAAGCTGGCCGAGCAGGGCCTGGCCTTCAACACCCCCGACCCCGCCCCCATCCGCGACGCGCTGCGCCGCGCCGGCTTCTACGCCAGCTGGAAGGAAAAGTACGGCGACAAGGCCTGGGGCCTGCTGGAGCAGGCGGCCGGGAGTCTGTCATGAGGGCTGCGCTGACGCATCCGGCGGCGCTGCGGGCCGAGGCGGGCCCGGCGCCCGGCGCGCGCCGCCCCTGGGCCATCACGCTGGACAACGCCCTGGGTCACCTGGTGGAGATTCCGGCGGCCATCCTGGTGGTCGCGGAAATCGTCATCCTGTTCTCGGGCATCGTGGCGCGCTACGTGCTGCACACGCCGCTGGTATGGTCCGACGAACTGGCCTCGATCCTGTTCCTGTGGCTGGCCATGCTGGGCGCGGTGATCGCCTTTCGCCGTGGCGAGCATATGCGCATGGGCGCGCTGGTCAACCGCGCCTCGCCTGGCACCCGCGCGCTGCTGGACATGGTGGCCGTGGCGGCGGCGCTGGCGTTCCTGCTGCTGCTGCAGGCGCCGGGCTACGAGTACGCCTCGGAGGAACAGTACGTCACCACCGCCGCGCTGGAAATCCCCAACGCCTGGCGCGCCGCGGCCTTGCCAGTGGGCACCGCGCTGATGCTGCTGATCGCGCTGCTGCGGCTGGTCGAACGCGCGCAGTGGCGCGTCACCGGCCTGGCGCTGCTGCTGGTCGGCGGCGTGGTGGCCGCCCTGACGGCGCTGCAGCCGGTGCTGGCGGGACTGGGCAACCTCAACCTGCTGATCTTCTTCGTCGGCGTGGTGGCGGCCACGGTGTTCGCGGGCGTGCCGATCGCCTTCTCGTTCGGGCTGGCCACCTTCGGCTATCTGTCGCTGACCACCGACGTGCCGATGATGGTGGTGGTCGGGCGCATGGACGAAGGCATGTCGCACCTGATCCTGCTGGCGGTGCCGCTGTTCGTGTTCCTGGGCGTGCTGATCGAGATGACCGGCATGGCCAAGCGCATGGTGGCGTTCCTGGCCAGCCTGCTGGGGCACGTGCGCGGCGGCCTGTCGTACGTGCTGATCGGCGCCATGTACGTGGTCTCGGGCATCTCGGGCGCCAAGGCCGCCGACATGGCGGCGGTGGCGCCGGTGCTGTTCCCGGAAATGCGCGAGCGCGGCGCCGACGAGGGCGACCTGGTGGCGCTGCTGTCGGCCACCGGCGCGCAGACCGAGACCGTGCCGCCCAGCCTGGTGCTGATCACCATCGGCTCGGTCACCGGCGTGTCGATCACGGCGCTGTTCACGGGCGGCCTGCTGCCCGGGCTGGTGCTGGGCGTGATGCTGTGCCTGGTGGTCTGGTGGCGCAACCGCCGCGAAGACCTGAGCGCGGTGCGCAAGGCCAGCGGCCGCCAGATCGGCCGCGCCCTGCTGGTGGCGCTGCCGGCGCTGGCGCTGCCGTTCGTGATCCGGGCGGCGGTGGTCGAGGGCGTGGCCACCGCCACCGAGGTCTCGACCATCGGCATCGTCTACGCCGCGCTGATCGGACTGCTGGTCTACCGCTGCTTTGACGTCAAGCGGCTCAAGCCCATGCTGGTCGACACGGCCTGCCTGTCGGGCTCGATCCTGCTGATCATCGGCACCGCCACCGCCATGGCCTGGGCCCTGACGCAATCGGGCTTCTCGACCCAGCTCGCGCAGGCCATGGCGGGCCTGCCCGGCGGCGCCGCCACCTTCATGGCGGTGTCGATCGTCGCGTTCGTCATCCTGGGCAGCGTGCTGGAGGGCATCCCCGCCATCGTGCTGTTCGGGCCGCTGCTGTTCCCCATCGCGCACCAGATGGGCATCCACGAGGTGCACTACGCGATGGTGGTGATCCTGTCGATGGGCCTGGGCCTGTTCGCGCCGCCGTTCGGGGTGGGTTACTACGCCGCCTGCGCCATCGGCCGGGTCGCGCCCGAAGCCGGCATCCGGCCCATCCTGGGCTACCTGGGTTCGATGGCGGTCGGCATCGTGGTCATCGCCGCGGTGCCGTGGATCTCGACAGGGTTCCTGAAGTAACCACGTGGCCGGCCGCCGCGCCTTCGTGGCGCGCCGGCCATTCCCCCTTCCTATATCCCCCTTTCTCTACCCCTCCCTTTACCTCCTTCCTTCAAGGCGGACGGCCCGCGCTCCGCCGCCAACCGGCGCGCCGCCCGTGCTCCCCACGACGGCCGCGCCGCCCGCCACGCGCGCCGCATCATCGCCGTGGGGAAAAACCCACACGCCCGCAATCCCCCACCGCCCGCGCGGTTGATCCACCTACACCACTTCTATAGAATCTTCAATTCGGGCCTGTGCCCATTCTTTTTTCCCTTCACCTACACCTGGGAGGCGCAAGATGATGAATCCGCATACCGCCATCCCGCGCGTATCTCCGCGACGCCATTAAGTCGTCGCCCGCGCGGCCCCATCGCCAGACTACCTGGCGACTGGTCCGCCGTGCCCGCCCCAAACCCCTGAACGCAATGCCCGCGCCGTGAGGCGCAGGTCGTATCACCTTCTTCCCACAAGGAAACCGGCGCCTTCGCGTTGCCGGGCGATCGCAATGAATCGAACAAAAATCGATCTGCGAGGACAAGCCTTCAAGGACGTCCTCGGCTTTACCTTCCGCTATTGGCGCGCCCAGCGCTGGCGCACCGCTCTTATCGTCGCGCTGGCCCTGCTGTCGGCCGTGGCCGACGTGCTGACACCGCTGTACGCGGGCCGGCTGGTCGACGCGGTGGCCTCCGGCGCCTCGTCCGACGCCCAGGTCTGGGGCGCGGCCGTCACCGCGTTCTGGCTGCTGATCGCACTGGGCATCGGCAGCACGCTGCTGCGCCAGGGCGTGTTCCAGAACATCATCGTCTTCACCCTGAAGATGATGAACGGCATGGTCTCCAACGCCTTCTACCGGGTGCAGCGCTTTTCCACCGATTGGCATGCCAACAGCTTTGCCGGCTCGACCGTGCGCAAGATCACGCGCGGCATGTGGGCGGTGGACGTGCTGAACGACACGCTGTTGGTGGCGCTGCTGCCCTCGGTGGTGATGCTGGTCGGCGCCACCGTGCTGCTGGGCGTGTACTGGCCGGTGATGGGCCTGGTGGTGGGCCTGGGTTCGGTGCTGTACATCGCGGTGACGGCGGCGCTGTCGCTGGGCTACGTGGCCCCGGCGGCGCGGCTGGGCAACGCCTGGGATACGCGCATGGGCGGCGCGCTGGCCGACGCGGTCAGCTGTAACCCGGTCGTCAAGGCCTTCGGCGCCGAGACGCGCGAGGAAGCGCGCCTGGGGCGCGTGGTCGACAAGTGGCGCCGCCGCACGCGCCGCACCTGGATCCGCGCCACGATCAACGGCGGCATCCAGGGCGCGATGCTGGTGGCGATGCAGGCCGGCATCCTGGGCGCGTCGCTGCTGCTGTGGTCGCGCAACCAGGCCAGCGTCGGCGACATCACCTTCGCGCTGACGATGTTCTTCATGCTGCAGGGCCACCTGCGCGACGTGGGCATGCATATCCGCAACCTGCAGCGCTCGGTCAACGACATGGAGGAACTGGTGGCGCTGGAGAAACAGCCGCTGGGCGTGGACGATCGCGCTGGCGCGGGCGCAATCCGCGTCACGGCCGGCGAGATCCGCTTCGAGGACGTGACCTTCCGTTATGGCCGACACGAGGCGGCGCTGTATGACCGCTTCTCGGCGCGCATCGCGCCGGGCGAGCGGGTCGGCCTGGTCGGGCATTCGGGCTCGGGCAAGACCACGTTCATCAAGCTGATCCAGCGCCTGTATGACGTCAACGGCGGCCGCATCACCATCGACGGGCAGGACATCGCCCAGGTCAAGCAGGCGTCGCTGCGCAGCCAGATCGCGATCGTGCAGCAGGAGCCGGTGCTGTTTCACCGCACGCTGGCCGAGAACATCGCCTACGCCCGCCCCGGCGCGACGCAGGCCGAGATCGAGCAGGCGGCGCGGCTGGCCAGCGCGCACGACTTCATCATGGCGCTGCCCAAGGGCTACGAGACGCTGGTGGGCGAGCGCGGCGTGAAGCTGTCGGGCGGCGAGCGCCAGCGCGTGGCGATCGCCCGCGCCTTCCTGGCCGATGCGCCGATCCTGATCCTGGACGAGGCCACGTCGAGTCTGGACAGCGAAAGCGAGGTGCTGATCCAGCAGGCCATGGAACGCCTGATGGTGGGCCGCACCACGCTGGTGGTGGCGCACCGCCTGTCGACGGTGCGCGCGCTGGACCGCCTGCTGGTGATGGACCGCGGCCGCATCATCGAGGAAGGCAGCCATGACCAGCTGATCCGCTTGAAGGGCGGCCTGTACCGACGCCTGTTCGAGCGCCAGGCCCTGGAGCTGACCAAGGGCCTGACGCAGGCGGAGATGCTGGCCGACGGCGCGCGCGCCTTGCCGCCGCGTGCCGACGACGAGGATCAGGACGAGGACGAAACGTCTTTCGCCTTCGGCAAATAAGGCAAGGGCCTGACGCGATGAACTGACCCCAAGAAGTTGGACGGTAAAAAGCTAAGGTCCGAAGGCCTGGGTCCGGTACTGAACCGGGCTCAGGCCTTTTAGCTTGAGCTTGATGCGGTGGTGATTGTA
>NZ_CADIJL010000029.1 GCF_902859695.1 Achromobacter ruhlandii | reverse complement strand
CGCCGGCACCACCGGCGCGGGCGCGGCGACCGGGGCCGGCGCAGGCGCCGCGGCCGCCGCGGGATCCTTATGCTCCAGGGCGAGCTGCCTCAACACCGCGCAGATGCGCTCAAACACGGCTTCATCGGGCTCTTCGGAGGCCCGGTAGGCATCCAGTTGGCTTTTGAGCACGTCTTTCGTTTCCAAGAAGATATCAATCATGTCCGTACGCAGCGCCATTTCGCCGCGACGGATCGCGTCCAGAAGGTTTTCAAGCAGATGGGTGGTGCCCGCCAGCTGGTTGAAGCAGCCGAACGTCGCCGCGCCGCCCTTGATCGAATGGGCCGCGCGGAAAATGGCATTGAGCTGTTCGATGTCGGGCGCGCCGACGTCGAGCTCGAGCAGCAACTGCTCCATTTGCGCGAGCAGCTCGTCCGCCTCGTCGAAAAAGGTCTCGTAAAACTGACTGAGGTCCAAACCAGAACTCATGACCCGTACGCCTTCATAAATGAACCTGCCTACGCGCCGGATTGCTCGTCGAGCAATTCGGACGCCAATTCCACCAGCACATCGGGATCGACCGGCTTGGACAACCAGCCGCACACACCCAGATCCCGAGCCGCCATCTTGCTGTCCACGTCATCCTCGGTGGTCAGCACCAGCACCGGCACGTCCAGGTACTGTTCCTGTTCGCGCAGGCCCTGGATCAATTGCAGGCCTCCCATCACGGGCATGTTCCAGTCGCTCACCACCAGGTCGACCGGGTGGCTTTTCGCCACTTCCAGCGCTTCCTGACCGTTGCCAGCCGTCAATACCTTCCATCCCGCGCCCGTCAGCGTCGCCTGGACGATCATTCTCATCGTCGCCGAATCGTCCGCCACCAGAATCGTTGCCGCCATTGCTATCGAGCCCCTTCGGCGGGCGGCGTTGCCGCCGCGTCGCCTTGCTTGGTTGCCGTCGTGGCCTGGGCGGCGGCATTCACCGCCTCCACGGCCGTTCCAACCTCGCGGGCATCCTTGGCGCTGACGTCCGCGGCCGCGGCGTTCTCGTTTTCGATGCGCCGCTGGGTGCTCTGGTTGAGCACCACTAGGCTGATACGTCTATTAACGGCCGCATATGGATCATCTTTAACAAGGCTCATGCTCGAGGACAGACCCTGGATGCGCATGACCTTGCTTTCGTTCATCCCGCCGGCCACCAGTTCCTGGCGCGAGGCGTTGGCGCGATCGGCCGAGAGTTCCCAGTTGCTGTAGGCGCGCTCGCCGCGCGCGTACTGCGACGCGTCGGTATGGCCCGAGATGCTGACCTTGTTGGGCAGTTCGTTCAAAACCGGCCCCAATTCCCGCAGGATGTCGCGCATGTAGGGCTGCACCTCGGCGCGGCCGGTCGCGAACATGGGACGGTTCTGGTTGTCGATGATCTGGATCCGCAGGCCTTCGGTGGTCAGGTCGATCAGCAATTGGGGCCGGAAACTCTTGAGCACCGGACTGTTCTCGATGACGTTTTCCAGGCGCTTCTTGAGGTTTTCCAGGCGATGCTGGTCGCGCCGCTCGGCGTCGCCCATGGGCTGGGCCTCGACCCGGTTGCCCTGGGCGCGGCGTTCGTCGCCATCGCTGCGCAGCGGGTCGCGGCCGCCGCCGGGAACCGCGCTGGTCTCGGCCGAGCTGCTGGGACCGCCGGTCAGCGCCACGCGCAGGGGCATGCGGAAGTATTCGGCGATGCCCTTGAGTTCCTCGCGCGGCACGATGCTGATCAGCCACATCACCAGGAAGAACGCCATCATCGCCGTGATGAAGTCGGCGTAGGCGATCTTCCAGCTGCCGCCGTGGTGCCCGCCGCCGTGGACCTTCTTGCGGCGGATCACCACACGGTGGTTGTTTACCGTGCTCATGGCCCGCTCCGTCAGGCCTTGGCGGTGGACTTGGTCTGCCGGACGTGTTCTTCCAGCTCACCGAAAGTCGGGCGCACCGACGAATACAGCACCTTGCGGCCGAATTCCACCGCCAGTTGCGGCGGGTAGCCGTTCATGCTGGCCAGCAGCGTGGTCTTGATGCATTCCAGCACCTTCATGGCCTCGTCCGTGCGGCGCTCGATGCGCGAGGCCAGCGGACCGACGAAGCCGTAGGCCAGCAGGATGCCCAGGAAGGTGCCGACCATGGCCTTGGAGATCAGGTCGCCGAGGATGGCGGGCGGCTGGTCCACGGCGGCCAGCGCCTTGATCACGCCCAGCACCGCGGCCACGATACCGAAGGCCGGCAGGCCGTCGGCCATCTGCCGGATCATGCTGGCGGGCACTTCGCGTTCGTGGCGGTAGGTCTCGATTTCCTCGTCCATGAGGGTTTCGATTTCGAACGAGCTCATGTTGCCGCTGATCATGATGCGCAGGTAGTCCGTGATGAACTCCATGAGCTTCTCGTCCTTGGCGATGCGCGGATACTCGCTGAAGATCGGGCTGGAGGCCGGATCCTCGATGTGCGATTCGATCGCCATCAGGCCTTCGCGGCGCGCCTTGTTCAGCAACACGTACAGAAGCGCCATCAGCTCCATGTAGACGTCCTTGCCGTAGCGCGAGCTTTTCAGCGTATCCGGCAGCGCCTTCTTGACCAGCATCAGCGACTTCTTGCTGTTGCCGGCCAGGAACGCGCCGAAGGCCGCGCCGAAGATCAGCGTCAACTCGAACGGCTGGTAGAGCGCGCCCATGTGGCCGCCCAGCGCTACGAAGCTGCCGATGACCGACACGATCACCACTAGAAAACCGATAACAATCAACACATCAGGCCCCTGCCAACGAAGTCTAAAACCGGCGTCAATGATCCCCTGTTCCCCCCGACCCAAAAAGGCGGGTTACGGGGACTTTTCCAGGGCTTTTGATGTATTTGGACGCGCCGCTCAGGAACGGGCGGCGTCTACGGCAGGCGCGGAGCGGCTGCCCGCGCGCGCCTTGGCGGCGGCGCGGGTCTTGCCGGCGCGGGGTGGCGGGCGGCAGATCGCGCACACGAAATCCGATTGCGGATCATGCGCATGGGCGATGAAATGCCCGCCACACTGGCGGCAGGCCGAAAGCTGCAGCATGCCACTGTCGAAGAACCGCACCAGCATCCAGGCGCGGGTGAAGCTCAGCACGGGTTCGGCGGATTCGGCGTTATCGACGCCGGCATTTTCGAGGTACAGGCGGTACGCGTCGATGATGGCGCGGATGCCCTTGCTGCTGGTACGCGCATTCAGGAACGAATACACGTTGTAGAAAAGCGAGGAATGGATGTTCGGCAACCAGGTCATGAACCAGTCGACCGAAAAAGGCAGCATGCCCTTCGGTGGCGAGCAGCCGCGGATTTCGCGGTACAGGCGTGCCAGGCGGTCGTGGCTGAGGCTGGTTTCCGCCTCCAACACCTGCAGCCGCGCGCCCAGGGTGATCATGGAGCTGGCTAGCAGGATGTCATCCGCTTCCTGCGAAACGCTCTTGGTGGCCATTACACGTGTCCGAGTGGGATTCGACAGGCCGTCAGGCCAGTTCTTCAACAGGTTGCTTGGCCAGCAGGATCGTCGCGTGCGCTTGCTGCAGCGCACCGCCCAGCACGTCGTGGGTCAGGGCGGACAGCAGGCTGTAGTCGTCGAAACGGAAACGGCACAGGAGCGAACTGGAACTGGCCAGCTTCACCAGCTGGGCCGGAGAAAGACGCATCAGGATATCGGCAACCTCATTGCTGAAACCCAGGCGGAACATCGATGCAGCATAGTCATCGCGCAGCATGCGCTGCGCGAGAAGTAGATAGGACAGATTCACTTCACGAATATCTGCCAGCAAAGAATTTTCGACTTGTTGCACGCCCGACTCCCTATTCCCTATCCCACCGAAGGGGCTTGATAACCAAAGCATTTCGCAACATATGTTGCGCCCTGCCCGCTGCATCCTGTTTTAATGCGAAATGTATCATTTGTTCGCAATTTAAGTAAAATTTACCACAGGTCATGTCATTTTCTATGACTTATATGACAAATCTTTGTTGATATTGCGCAACTTGAGACTTTAGATACACCTTGACATAGAAAGCCCTGACAAATGTACGTCAATTTGGCAAATAAGCATTCAAAACGTTGCGTGCTTTAGCGAATGAAATGCCGTCTTTTGCCGACAATGGCACCTTGCCGATCACAGAATCTTGCTAGCTTTAGCGTAGCCGCGCGTTTGTCGACAATGTCGCAAATTGACAACAACCGACAATGCGTCACGATGGACACCGCCCGACATTTCCGCAATGCCCCACGCAGATGACAGCTTGGTCGAATATGCCCCGCTAGTGCGGAAGCTGGCCCTGCAATTGCTCGCCCGGCTGCCGGCCAGCGTCGAGCTCGACGACCTGATCCAGGCCGGCATGATCGGACTGCTGGACGCCGTGCGGCGCTACCAGGAAACCGCCGACGCCCAGTTCGAGACCTACGCCACCACCCGCATCCGCGGCGCCATGCTGGACGAGTTGCGCGGCCAGGATTGGCTGCCGCGCAGCGTGCGCGCCAAGGCCCGCAAGATCGAACAGGCCATCCAGCAGCTGGAGCAACGCCTGATGCGCGCGCCGAGCGAAGCCGAGATCGCGCAGCAGATGGAAATGCCGCTGAACGAATATCAGACGCTTCTGCACGACGCCCAAGGCGTGCAGATCGTCCATTACGAAGATTTCGCCACCGAGCCCGACACCGCCTCGGGCCAGTCTGACTGGGCCGCCACGCTGAATCACGGCACCGCCGGCGGCAATCCGCTGGATTCGCTGCTGGCCGGCGATTTCCGCCAGGCCCTGATCCACGCCATCGACTCCCTGCCCGACCGCGAAAAGCTGCTGCTTTCGCTGTGCTACGAACAGGGCCTGAACCTGAAGGAAATCGGCGCGATCATGAACGTGACCGAGGCCCGCGTCTGCCAGTTGCGCTCGCAGGCCACCGCCCGCATCCGCGCCAAGCTGCGCGAGCAGGCCTGGCAGCAATTGCCCCTGGAGGGGCAGATCGCGCAGATTATCTGAGGCGGCTGCTTGGCGACCGTATCAGCACGCCGCCAGACCTTCACTGCCCGCGCAAAATCCGCAGGGCGGCCCTGGCGACAGGAATTCCAGGGAAATCGGACGCTATTCACGCCATTGCCCTCAGCCGGACCTTGTTAGCCTTGGAAGCTGACATAAATAGGGTGCGCGCAAGCCGTCCGCCGCCGGCCGCACCCCCGCCCCTGGAATTTCGCGATGAGCGCACCCGACGTCCTAACGCAGGCCATTTCCGACGCCTACGACGAAACCCCCTATATCTCGCTGCCGTTTTCCTATACGTCGCCCGGCCACCTGCGCGCGGCCGCCAGCCTGTACAACCTGGAGGCACCCGCGCTGGCGCATGCTCGGGTGCTCGAACTGGGCTGCGCCGCCGGCGGCAACCTGCTGCCTTTCGCCCTGGCCCATCCCGAAGCCCAGGTCGTCGGCATCGACCTTTCGCCACAACAGATCGAGGCGGGCCAGCGGGCCGCCGAAGCGGTCGGTGCCCGCAATCTCGACCTGCGGGCGATGAGCCTGACCGACATCACCGCCGATTTCGGCACTTTCGACTACGTCATCTGCCACGGCGTGTTCAGCTGGGTGCCACCGGAGGTGCGTGACGCGATCCTGCGCATCTGCCGTGAAAACCTGGCGCCGCAAGGCATCGCCTATGTCAGCTACAACACCTATCCGGGCTGGAAGGCGTCCGACGTGATCCGCGACGCCATGATCCTGAACAGCTTCGGCGCGGAAACGCCGCAGGACAAGTTGGTCCGCGCCAAGGCCATGCTGGAGCTGATCGAGGGCGGCCTGTGGCAGAACAACCCGCTGCGCTCGGCGCTGCAGGAAGCCGCCCGCAAGCTGCGCGGCCAGACGGACCACTACCTGCTGCACGAATACCTGGAAGCGATCAACACGCCCTGCTATTTCCTGGAATTCGCCGCCGCGGCGCAACAGGCCGGGCTGGCCTACGTGACCGATGCCGAACCGCAATTGACGTTCCCCTCCACGTTCGGCGGCGCCGTGGCGGTGGGCCTGAACGGGCTGTCGGTCAACGCCGGCCGGGAAATGCGCGAGCAATACCTCGATTTCGCCATCGGCCGCTCGTTCCGCAAGAGCCTGCTGGTGCATGCCGAGCGCGCCGGCGACATCCTCGACCAGCCCGAGGGAGGCGCCTTTGTCGCCATGCATTTCGCCGCCGACCTGACGCCGCTGCCCGGCGCGGCGGGCGCCCCGGCCGGGCAACGCCAGTTCCGCACCGCCGCCGGGACCGCCATCACCACCCAGGATCCGGGCATGATCGGACTGATGGAAACGCTGGCCCAGGCCTGGCCGCAGTCGCTGCCGTTCGCCGCGCTGCTCGAGGCCGAGCGCGGGCACGCGGCCGACGCGCCTGCCGACGCCCTGGCCAACGCGATGATCGGCCACCTGGTGACGCTGGTGCAGGCCAGCGCCCTGCACTACCGCCTGGAACCGGCCGCCTACCAACCTGCGCAGACCAAGCCGCGCCTGATCCCCGGCGCCTTGCAATTACTACAAGAAGTAACTAAAGCGGGTTGCCAGGTTGGCATGCACAGCCTCTGGCATCACGCCGTCACGGCGCCCACCAACAGCCTGCACCAATACCTGATGCGCCACATCGACGGCGAGCACAGCACTGCCGAACTGCGCACCCTGGCGCGCGACGCGCTGACCGCCGGACGCCACCCGCACCCGGACGGCAAGTCCTACAAGGGCGCCCGCAACCTGGATCCGGTGGCCCAGGAAATCGTCAACGGCCTGCTGGCCGCCCTGCGCCGCGCCGGCCTGCTGCTGCACTGACAGGTCCGTCCGGCGGCCGTGCTCCGGCCGTCGGACAAGTCTGTATATAGTGCGCTGACCACCCCGTCCGGCCTCCCAGCCAGATCATCAGACCAGTCTGTAATTGGTATCCAACAACATTTTGCGAATACCAAAAAAAAGCCCTAAAGATTGATTTGCGACTGCCGTAATCCTTGCAACGGAGAAATTCGAAGACGCAAGAAATCGAATTCTTCCCGTTACAACGATGGGCGGCCCCGCTGCCCGGTTTGAAGAAGCCTTTCTCTCTTGGGAGCCTAAACATGGCTGCAGTCATTAACACCAACTACTTGTCGCTGGTTGCTCAGAACAACCTGAACAAGTCGCAATCCGCCCTGGGTACCGCCATCGAGCGTCTGTCGTCCGGCCTGCGCATCAACAGCGCGAAGGATGACGCCGCCGGTATGGCCATTGCCAACCGCTTCACCGCGAACGTCAAGGGCCTGACCCAAGCCGCTCGCAACGCCAACGACGGCATCTCGCTGGCTCAAACGACCGAAGGCGCTTCGGCCGAAATCAACACCCACCTGCAGCGCGTTCGCGAACTGTCGGTGCAAGCCGCCAACGGCAGCTACTCGCAAGAGCAGCTCAACTCGATGCAAGACGAAATCAACCAGCGTCTGTCGGACATCGACCGTATCTCGCAACAAACCGACTTCAACGGCGTGAAGGTTCTGTCGGCCAACGCCAAGCCCCTGACGCTGCAAGTCGGCGCCAACGACGGCGAAACCATCACCCTGAACCTGACCGAAATCAGCGTCAAGACCCTGGGCCTGGATGGCTTCAACGTGAACGGCTCGGGCGTGACCCAGAACCGCACGGCCACCGTGTCCGACCTGCAAGCCGCTGGTGGCGTCGCCGCCGGCAACGACTGGACCGTGACCACGAACCACGCCAGCGCTACCGCTGACCAAGTGTTCGGCAAGCTGGAAGCCGGTAACAAGGTCACCGTCGGTACCGGCACCGCCGCTACCGTCTACACCTACGACGCCGCCAACAAGAATTTCACGTTCACCGACAAGTCGGCTTCGGACGCTGCTTCCGTGACCGCCCTGGCCAACTCGCTGCGCCCGGCCACCGGCACCACGACCGCCACCTACACCCACAGCAACGGTTCCGCTTCGACCTCGTTCGAAGTCGACGCCACGGGCAAGGTCACCATCGGCGGCCAAGCTGCCTACCTGGACGCCGCCGGCAACCTGACGACCAACAGCGCCAGCGCCACCGCTGCCACGCTCGACTCCGTCATGACCGCCGCGTCGAACAACACCGGCGCCGCCGGTTCGTCGTCTGTCGCCATCGGCGGCAAGACGTACTCCAACACGGGCACCGCCAACCAACTGTCGTTCACCAACACCATCGCCTCCGATGCGCTGCTGGCCAACGTCAAGGCCGCCGCCAACTCGTCGATCCAGCTCGGCCAAGGCATCACCAGCGCCACGGTGACGCTGGCCAACGGCACCTCGACCGACACGTACGTCGATGACAAGGGTTCGTTCACGACCACCAAGACCTACGACACGGTCTACACGGTTGACCCCAACACGGGCAAGGCCACGGTCAAGAGCGGTACGGGCACGGGCGACTACGCTCCCAAGGTCGGCGCCACCGCCTACGTCAGCGCCTCGGGCAAGCTGACCACGGACACGACCAGCAAGGGTACGCTGACCACCGATCCGCTGAAGACGCTGGACGCCGCCTTCACCAAGCTGGACAAGCTGACCGGTGAGCTGGGTGCCGTGCAGAACCGTCTGGAATCGACCATCGCCAACCTGAACAACGTGGTCAACAACCTGTCCAACGCCCGTTCGCGTATCCAGGACGCCGACTACGCCACGGAAGTGTCGAACATGTCGAAGGCCCAGATCCTGCAACAGGCTGGCACCTCGGTTCTGGCCCAAGCCAACCAAGTGCCGCAAACCGTTCTGTCGCTGCTGCGTTAATTCGCGACAGCACAGTATGGACGGGGGAGGCTCCGGCGTCCCCCCGGCCATGGCGCTTCGCGCCATGGCCAGCCCCCCGAACCCGCCTCTCGGCGGGTTTTTTCATTCTCGCTCGCTTCAAGCGGTTTCATCCAAACTGGCGGGAAATTGGCACGCTGATTCGCTGAATGGACGCTCGCCGGCGTTCATAGAATGAACGCAATAATCCCCCGAGGCTCGCCCCTCCTTCGCACGCCACATGTCTTATCCGGCCCATACTCAACGACAAGCCGCCGCCGATCCCGGACGCCTGGCTCCCAGTCACTCTCCCGCCCGGTTGCGCGCGACCGCCCACCTCTACGGCGTCGATACCGTCCCCCTTGAAAATGCCCGCGTGCTCGCCATCGGCTGTGGCGACGGCGCCGGCCTGCTGCCCTTTGCCCTGGCCTACCCGCAGGCCCAGGCGGTCGGCATCGACGCATCCGAAGCTCTGGTTGCACGGGGAACGGCGGCCGCCCAGCGGCTGGGCGCGGCCAACCTGCAGCTGTACGTGGGCGAAGCCGCCGACATCGGCACCCAACTGGGCCAGTTCGACTACGTGATCGTCACCGGTCTCTACAGTTACCTGCCGGCGCCGGCGCAGCAGGCATTGCTGCAGTCCTGCGGACAGGTGCTGTCGCCCCAGGGCCTCCTTTACCTGGACAGCCACGTCTATCCAGGCGCCAAGTCGCTGGAAGTGGTGCGCGACGCCATCATGCTGCACGGCCACGCCGCGAAGAACGATGCCGAACTACGCCAGAGCGCCACGGCGGCGTTGTCCCTGTTCAAGGAAGGCATGGCGGCGGCCAACCCGCACGCCTCGGCACTGACAGCCGCGGCGGAACAATTCGCCCGCGCCTTCGGCGACACGGCATCCGACGCCAATCCGCTGGCCTGCAACCCCACCTATTTCGTCGAACTGGCCGGCGTGGCCGCCCAGGCGGGGCTTGCCTACCTCGGCGATGCGCAGCCGCTGAGCGAGTTGCCGCTCTCGTTCGGCCAGGGGGTGTCGCTGAACCACAGCTTGCTGGCAATGGGGCAGCCGGCCACCGTGCGCCAGCAATACCTCGACTTCGCCACGGGGCGTGCATTCCGCCAAAGTCTCTGGCTGCGCGATGAGCGAGCCGCCGAAGTCCAGCGTCCGGACCTGGCGCGGCTGTGCGAGCTGCGCTTCGCCTCCGGCCCGATCCGGCTGGCCGCCAATGGTCAGGAACAGGGCGCCACCTATGTAAGCCACCTGGGCCGCGCCCTGATCACGCACGACGCCGACGTAGTCACCGTGGTGGACACGCTGGTGCATGCGTGGCCTTGCTCGTTACCCTACAGCACCCTGCTGGCGGTCCTGCTGTACCGCAACCAGATCGACAACGATGCGGGGGCCAAGATCCTGCAGCGTGTCCTGCAAACCCTGCTCGAGCACGATCTCGTGCACTATTGCCTCGATCGCGGCCCCTACGAAACCGAGGGCGACGATGCGTTCAGCCTGCTGCCATTCCTGACGGAGACCGTGGCTGACGACGAACCCGCGCTACCGCGCTTCAACCTGTGGCACGAAACGGTCAACTACCTGCCGCCGCCGGAACAGGCGGCGGTCGTCGCCAATCTGGCAGCCGGCCGCCTGCCCAGCGTGGCGGCCGACAATGCCCCCGCCCCGCAACCGGCGGACGTGGCGGAAACCTTGGCGCTGCTCAAGCGCTATGCCTTGATCTGCGGCGGCCCCAAGGCATGGGCCGATCTGTTGCGCCGCACGCTCGAGGCGGCGGGGGATGCCTACATGCCGTTGGCGGGCATGTACGCCAGCGCGCAAGCCTGCCTGAGCCTGAATTCGCGTGTGCTGCAGGCCAGAGGGCACCAGTCGAACCTGCCCGCTGGCATCGCAGCACCGGTCAAGCGCATGCACGAACTGATGGTGCAGAAAGCCTACCTCGAGGCGGAGCCGGTTGCGCGCCAGCTGACCCGGCTATCGCCGCGTTTCTGGGATGCCTGGGAAGCCCTGACCGTCGCCCTGTTCAGCACCTTCCGCAGCTCGCAAGCCTTGCAACCGGCGCTGACCATGATGGATCTGGCGCCGGCCGATCCCCAGAGCCACATCGTACTGGCAGCCGTGCTGACCCAATTGGGGCGCACCTCCGAGGCGATCGGCGTGGCCCGCCGCGCGATCGAATTGGATCCGCGCAGCGCCGAGACCCATTCGGCTCTCGCCGACGCACTGGCCGCCGAGCGCCGATACAAGGAAGCCGAGGCCTGCAACCAGACCGCGCTGACCCTCGATCCGACCCACCGCAAGGCGCTCATCAATCTGAGCAAGATCTACATCGACTCGGGTGAGGTGACCAAGGCCGAGCTGATGACCCGCAGGACCCTGACGCACTACCCGACCGCCCCGGTGGCGCGCAACAACCTGTTGTTCGCCATGAACTATTCGGACGATCGCACGGCCGAAGAGGTGTTCCAGGCCTACCGCGACTATGACACCGACCTGTGCATGCCGCTGCGTTCGAGCTGGAAGCCGCACGCCAACACGCGGGACCCGGCGCGCAAGCTCAAGGTCGGGTATGTCTCGCCCGACTTCCGCCAGCACTCCGGCAACTACTTCATCGAGCCGGTGTTCGCGCACCATGACCGCGAGCGCTTCGAGCTGACCGCCTACGCGGAACTGGCGACCGAAGACGCGACCACGCCGCGCCTGAAGGCCTATTTCGACCACTGGGTGCCCACCGCGGCGCTGACTGACGCGCAGCTGGCCGAACGCATCCGCGCCGACGGCATCGACATCCTGATCGACGTCGCCGGCCACACCGCCGGCAACCGCCTGGGCGCGTTCGCGCGCAAGCCGGCGCCGGTATCGCTGACCTGGCTGGGCTTCGGCTACACCACCGGGCTGTCGGCGATCGACTACATCATGACGGACGGCGTCATGCTGCCCGAGGGCTATGAGCACCTGTTCTCGGAAAAGCCCTGGCGGCTGCCGCAAGGCAATTTCATCTACCGGCCCGGCGGCGGCATGGGCGACCCCGGCCCGTTGCCGGCGCTGAAGAATGGTTACGTGACCCTGGGCACGCTGACCCGCGCGATCCGCATGAACGACCGCACGGTCAAGGTCTGGTCCGAGATCCTGCGCCGCCTGCCGCGGGCGCACCTGGTGGTCAACAGCACCAGCTACCGCGACGGCCCGATGTGCGAGCAGCTGATCCGCCGCTTCGAGGCCCACGGCATCGAGCGCCAGCGCCTGGAGATCGGCTGCACCAGCCCGGCCTGGGACGTGCTGCGCGGCATGGACATCGGCCTGGACTGCTTCCCCCACAACTCGGGCGTCACGCTGGTCGAGACCCTCTACATGGGCGTGCCCTACGTGACGCTGGCCGACCGCCCCAGCGTCGGCCGCATCGGCGCCTCGGTGCTCCAGAGTGTAGGCCATCCGGAATGGATCGCCGACAACGAGGCCGCCTACATCGACAAGGTCGTGGCGCTGGCCAGCGACATTCCTGCGTTGCAAACCCTGCGTGGCACGCTACGCGGCCAGATGAACGCCAGCCCCCTCATGGACGAGCCGGCATTCGCCCGCAAGTTCGAAGCCGCCCTGCGCGGCATGTTCACGAATTGGTGCGAGAACCAAGCATGAAAGCAATCATCCTGGCCGGCGGCCTGGGCACCCGTATTTCCGAAGAGACTCATACGCGCCCCAAGCCGATGATCGAGATCGGCGGCCGCCCGATCCTGTGGCACATCATGAAGACCTACTCCGCCCACGGCGTGAACGAGTTCGTGATCTGCTGCGGCTACAAGGGCTACATGATCAAGGAGTATTTCGCCAACTACTTCCTGCACATGTCCGACGTCACCTTCGACATGGCCGACAACCGCATGGAAGTACACCAGCGCAAGGCCGAACCATGGCGCGTGACGCTGGTCGACACCGGCGAGAACACCATGACCGGCGGCCGCCTCAAGCGCGTGGCCGACTACGTCAAGGAAGAAGAGGCGTTCTGCTTCACCTACGGCGACGGCGTGGCGGACATCGACATCAGCGCCCTGATCGCGTTCCACCGCCGCCATGGCGGCCAGGCGACCGTCACCGCGGTGCAGCCCCCCGGCCGCTATGGCGCGCTGCGGCGCGAAGGCGACCGGGTCACCGGCTTCACCGAGAAGCCGCGCGGCGATGGCGGCCTGATCAATGGCGGCTTCTTCGTGCTGTCGCCCAGCGTGCTGTCGCTGATCGAAGGCGACGACACCAGCTGGGAAGCGGCGCCGCTCGAAGCCCTGAGCCGCGACGGCCAGTTGCACGCCTACGAACACCTGGGCTTCTGGCAGCCGATGGACACGCTGCGCGAAAAGAACCTGCTGGAATCGCTGTGGAGCACGGGCAAGGCGCCCTGGAAGGTCTGGTGAAAAGGCGGATTCCCGCCTTTTACTTGATCACCATGCCCTGCCCGGTGGGCAGTTCCAACACCCGGTAACCGCGCCGCGCAAACCAGGGGTCCTCGGCGTCCTTCTGCGCCCGGTAGTACAGCCAGCCATAGTCGTCCAGGATCAGGACCGCCCCCGGGACCATGCGGTCGAACAGCATGTCCAGCGCGCCGATTTCGGCCTCGGCATTGTTCAAGTCCAGATGCATGAAGGCGATCTGCCGGGGGGCCGCCTCGTGCAGCACTTGCGGGACCTTGCCCTGGCTGACCGTGACGTTGGGCAGATCCGAAAACCGCTGCCGCACCCAGCCATACAACTGCTTGCTGTGCTCGGGCATGGCGTGATGCGGCAGGGACGGATCGTGATCGAACAGGTCGTAGAGGTAATAGCGCCGATCGGCCTGGGCCCCGAAATCGACCGCGTCGCAGACTATCCGCGCCGTCGTCCCCTTGTAGCAGGCGCATTCGACGAAATCTCCGGCCAGGCGCAGGCCGTTGCGCACGCCCCAGAGCACGACGGCGATCCGCCACAGCACCGCCTGTTCGACGTCGGTGGCCGCGTGGCGGCGGAACGCCTGCATCAGGGCCTCGTCCTCCAGGAACCCGAGGTTGCGATGGTAGGTAAAGATATTGTCCCCGGCATAGGCGCCCGCGCCCGACCCGATGGCATCCAGCGCCGACTGGATCCCCCGGTAAAACAATGGCTGGTCCCTCAGCCCGAAGAAAACCGATTTGATGTGATTGTTGGCCATGACGGAAATGTTCAAAGTGAGTCATTGATGCTGATATCCAACCTTACGAAGAATTGCATGGTCCCGCGCCTGAAAGTGCCCCGACTCATGTGGCAACTGGCCCATCGCGAAACTGGAAGTAAAACTAAGGGGCGATTTCTCGCCTGATCTTTCTATTGCTGCGCGCACACGTCTCTAGAATGGACAGCATCCCGAAAAACGCCTCTGGCCCCCATCGTCACCGCTACCGGCATTTGATCTTCCATTGGTATCCATGAGCGGCTCTGCCCTGCCTTCACCCGCCTTTTGGCGCCAAAAGCGCGTCCTCCTGACCGGCCACACCGGCTTCAAGGGCGGCTGGCTGGCGCTGTGGCTGCAGCGCCTGGGCGCCCAGGTCACCGGCGTGTCGTTGCCGCCGGCCACCTCCCCCAGCCTGTTCGAGGCCGCCCGTCTCAAGCTGGCGGTCGACCATCATGAAATCGACATCCGCGACGCCGCCACGCTGCGGGCCCGGGTGCGCGATGCGCGACCTGAAATCGTGCTGCACCTGGCGGCCCAGGCGCTGGTGCGGCCCAGCTACGCCGCACCGGTGGACACGTTCGCCACCAACGTGATGGGCACTGCGCACCTGCTGGACGCGCTGCGATCCGCGCCGGACGCCAGGGTGGCCGTCATGGTCACCACCGACAAGGTGTACCGCAACAACGAATGGCCCTACCCGTACCGCGAACACGACACGCTGGGCGGCCACGATCCCTATAGCGCCAGCAAGGCGGCCAGCGAACTGGTCATCGCCTCGTACCGCGACGCCTTCCTGAAACAACAAGGCCTGGCAGTCGCCAGCGCGCGCGCCGGCAACGTGATCGGCGGCGGCGACTGGTCGGTCGACCGCCTGCTGCCCGACGCCGTGCGCGCCTGGCGCGATGGCGGCGAGCTGCTGGTGCGTCGGCCCCAATCGGTGCGGCCGTGGCAACACGTGCTGGAACCCTTGGCCGGCTACCTGACCCTGGCGGAGACGCTATGGCGGGATCCGGCGCTGGCCGACGCCTACAACTTCGGACCGGATGCCGCCGAGGCCGCGCCGGTGCGCACGGTCATCGACCTGGCGCAGGCCGCCTATGGCCGCGGCCGCACGGTCTATGCCGAGCATCCGCAGGGTCCGCACGAAGCCGGCCTGCTGACGCTGGATACCTCGAAGGCCCGCGCCGTGCTTGGCGTGGCGCCGCGCTGGCCGCTGGCCACGGCGGTGACGCGCAGCATGGACTGGTACCGCCGCTTCGACGCGGGCGAGGACGCGCTGGCGCTGTGCCAGGCCGACATCGACCGCTACGCGGGGCCGCGATGAGCCTGGAGATCCACGACACGCCGCTGGCCGGCCTGAAGCGCGTGCGGCGCCACCCGCGCGGCGATACGCGCGGCTTCCTGGCGCGCCTGTTCGATGCCGAGGCCCTGCGGGCCGCCGGCTGGAACGGCGCCATCGCGCAGGTCAACCATACCCATACCGCCCAGGCCGGCACGGTGCGCGGCATGCACTACCAGTTGCCGCCGCATGCCGAGATGAAGCTGGTCAGTTGCATCCGCGGCGAAGTCTGGGACGTGGCGGTGGATCTGCGCCGCGGCTCGCCCACCTTCCTGCAATGGCACGCCGAACGCCTGTCCGCCGACAACGGCTGCGCGCTGCTGATCCCGCAGGGCTTCGCCCATGGCTTCCAGACGCTCGGCGATGACGTCGAAATGCTGTATTGCCATTCCGCGGCCTACGCCCCGCAGGCCGAGGCCGGCCTGCATTTCCAGGATGCCCGCCTGGGCATTGCCTGGCCCCTGCCCCCTACCCTGGTGTCCGACCGCGACCTGAATCATCCGCGCCTGGATGCCGCTTTCCCGGGAGTCGCACTGTGAAGTGCCGCCACTGCCAGGCCGAACTGAGCCTGCCCTTTCTCGACCTGGGCCACGCGCCGCCGTCCAATGCCTATCTGAGCGCCGATGCGCTGCGCGGCCCGGAAACCTGGTTTCCGCTGCGCCTGCTGGTGTGCGAATCGTGCTGGCTGGTCCAGACCGAGGACCACGCCGGCCGTGAGGCCCTGTTTACCGACGACTACGCCTACTTCAGCTCGTTCTCGTCGTCCTGGCTGGCGCATTCGCGCCGCTACGTCGACGCCATGGCCAGCCGCTTCGGGCTGGGCCCGCAGAGCATGGTGTGCGAGATCGCCGCCAATGACGGGTACCTGCTGCAGTACGTCAAGGCCGCCGGCATCCCCTGCTATGGCGTCGAACCCACCGCCAGCACGGCGCTGGCCGCGCGCGAACGCGGTATCGACATCGTGCAGCGCTTCTTCGGCGTCGAACTGGGCGACGAACTGGCCAGCACCGGCCGCGCGGCCGACCTGATCGCCGCCAACAACGTGCTGGCGCACGTGCCGGACATCAACGATTTCGTCTCGGGCTTCGCCGCGCTGCTCAAGCCCCAGGGCGTGGCCACCTTCGAATTCCCGCACCTGCTGCGCATGGTGCGCGAGAACCAGTTCGACACGGCCTATCACGAACACTATTCCTACCTGTCGCTGACCGCGGTCGCGCGCATCTTCCGCGCCAACGGCCTGGCGGTGTTCGACGTCGAGCACCTGCCCACCCACGGCGGCAGCCTGCGCGTGTATGCCCAGCGGCTCGACACCGGCAAGCACGAGGTGACCGTGGAGGTGGCGCGCACGCTGGACGAGGAGCAACAGGCCGGCATGACCGGCGCGGCCTTCTACGAGCGCTTCCAAGAGCAGGCCGAGCGCATCAAGAACGACCTGCTGGCGCTGCTGGTGGAGCTGCGCCGCAATGGCAAACGGGTGGCCGCCTATGGCGCCGCCGCCAAGGGCAACACGCTGCTGAACTTTGCCGGGGTGCGGCCCGACCTGCTGCCCTACGTGGTGGACCTGAACCCGGCCAAGCAGGGCAAGTACCTGCCGGGCAGCCATATCCCCATCGTCGCCGAGGAAACCCTGCGGCAGGACCAGCCTGAGTACATCGTGGTGCTGCCCTGGAACCTGAAGACGGAAGTCTCGCAGCAGCTGGCCTACGCGCGCGAGGGCTGGCACGCCAAGCTGGTCACGGCCGTGCCCGGCCTGGCAATCGACGGCGGCCACGACGCATGAATACCGCGCCGGTCACCGTCCTGGGGGCAACGGGCTTCATCGGCCGCCACCTGCTGGCGCGCCTGCGCGCGGACGGCGTCGCCTGCGAGGCGCCGGCGCGAAATGATGCCGGCCTGTTCGACCGCCCCCTGGGCCACGTGATCTACGCCATCGGCCTGACGTCGGATTTCCGCAGCCGGCCGCTGGACACGGTGCAAGCCCACGTCTGCCTGCTGCGTCGCCTGATCGAAGCAGACAACTTCGACAGCCTGACCTACCTTTCCAGCACCCGCGTATATGCCGGCGCCAGCGACACCCGCGAGCAGGCCGCGCTGACGGTCAATCCGAACCACGCCAGCGATCTCTACAACCTGTCCAAGCTGATGGGCGAATCCCTGTGCCTGCACGGCGGCCATCCGCGGGCCCGGGTGGCGCGCCTGTCCAATATCGTGGGCCTGCGCGACGCGCCCGACAGTTTCATCGACCAGCTGCTCGAGGAAGGCGCGCGCGACGGCCGGATCACGTTGCACACCACCCTGTCCTCGCGCAAGGACTACCTGTACATCGACGACGCCGTGGCCCAGATCCTCGCGCTGGCGCAATCGGACGCCGCCGGTATTTTCAACGTCGCCCACGGCCAGGGCGTCGACAACCGCGCCATCGCCGAGTGCCTTGAAGCCGCGCTGGGCTACCGCGTCACTGAAGCGGCCGACGCGCAGCCCTGGGCCTTCGCCGATATCGACACCCAACGCATGCGCACCCGCTTCGGCCTCGCGCCGCGCGCGTTCGCCGACTATTTCCCGCATTTTCTGGCGCAGTACCGCCAACGCAAAGGAATCTGAATGTCCTACCTTGAAACCACGCCCGACGCGCATCCCGAATACCGCCAGGAAAAAGCCGCCCGCATCGGCTCGTTCGCGACCGACCAGGAATTCCGAGAGCTGTCGATCGCCTGGCGCCAGATGGCGCTGGAGCGCAAGTACATGAACAATTTCTCCTGGGCTGGCCGGCCGCTGATCCAACTGCCCATGGACGCCATGGCCATGCAGGAACTGATCTGGGCGGTCAAGCCGGACCTCATCATCGAGACCGGCATCGCCCACGGCGGCTCGCTGATGCTGTCGGCCTCGATGCTGCAGTTGCTGGGCGCCGGCGAGGTGGTGGGCGTGGACATCGAGATCCGCGAGCACAACCGCCGCGCCATCGAGGCCCACCCGCTGGCCGGCCGCATCCACCTGATCGAGGGCTCCAGTATCGACCCCGCCACCATCGCCCAGGTGCGCGCGCACGCCGAAGGCAAGAAGAACATCATGGTGTGCCTGGATTCGAACCATACGCACGACCACGTGCTGGCCGAACTGAATGCCTATGCCGACCTGGTCAGCGTGGGCAGCTACTGCGTGGTGTTCGACACCTTCGTCGAGGACATGCCGGCCGACTACGAATGGCCGGGCCGCCATTGGGGCAAGGGCAACAACCCCAAGACCGCCGTCTGGGAATGGATCAAGAGTCACCCGGAATTCGAGATCGACCGCTCGGTCGAGGATCGGCTACTGGTAACCTCGGCGCCCGACGGCTTCCTGCGCCGCAAGGCCTGATCACGCCGCGCGCAGCACCATGATCGAAATCGCCCCAAGCGCCCGCGTTTCTCCGCTGGCCGACATCGAGGACTCCACCCGTGGCACGCGGATCGTGATCGGCCCCGGCGTCGTGGTGGACTCGTTCGTCAAGATCAAGCCGGCGGGCGGGGCCGGCGACGTCATCATCGGCCCCGACTGCGTCATCAATTCTGGTTGCGTGCTCTATACCGGCAACGGTATCCGGATGGGCGCGCGCGTGGCGGTCGCGGCCAATTGCACCTTCGCGCCCGCCAACCACGAGTTCCGCCGCCGGGACCTGCCGATTCGCCAGCAGGGCTTCCGCCCCAGCAAAGGCGGCATCCTCATCGAAGACGACGTCTGGATCGGCGCCAACTGCGTGTTGTTGGACGGCGCCGTCCTGCGGGAAGGCTGCGTCATCGCCGCGGGCAGCGTCGTGCGCGGCGAGGTGGCCGCGTTCTCGATACAGGGTGGTCACCCCATGCGCGTGCTGGGTTGGCGCGAAGACACTGGCGTCTGACATAAGCCGACCCTAGGCAATTCCTTCGTACACACTGCAATAAAAAAAGCAACGGACTCATATGCGCGAGAAATTTGAAGCCGACGGCTATCTGGTCCTGAAGGACTTCTGGAAGCATGGAGAACTGGACGAACTGGAAGCGCAGTTAAGCGAACTCGGACGGCGCATCGTCGGCCCCCAGTTCGATGTCCATGATCTCAGCCGCTACGAGCTAGAGCCCGCCACGCAGTCGCTGCTGTACGATCGGCTGAAGTATCTGCCGGCGCTGTCGCGCATGTCGGGCAGCGCGGCCGTCGATCGGCTATGCCGTGATCTTGGCCTGGCTCATCCCGGTTTGATGGGCTGCTGCAACATGCGCCTGGACAAGCCTGCCGATGCCCGCCACCTGTTCGCCTGGCACCAGGACACCCTGTACCTGCTCGGTTCTGAAAACGCGGTGACGCTGTGGATACCGTTCCAGGACGTCAACCTCGAAGCCGGCACCATCCAGGTCATTCCCGGCAGCCATAAAAAGGGCTTGTATCCGTTCAAACGCATCAGCGACAAGGTCATCGCACCGTATGTGCCGTTCCTGCAACGAGACCTGAGCCTGGACTACGACGTCGATGAGACCCCGACGACGATCACCGCCGAGCGTGGCGATGTGGTCGTGTTCAAGCAATTGCTGTTGCATCGCAGCACCCCAAACCTGGGCACGCAGATCCGCTGGACCACGCAATTGCGCGTCACCGATCTGGCGGACCCCGAATACCGACGCCAGCGCTATCCCACAGGGGATCGCAGCAACATTTTCTATGTCGACTATCCAGGCCACAACGCCCAACGCCGCCGTGAACAGGAAGCCGCAAGGACCGCAACATGAATGACACCATTGATCCCTCCCGCTTCCGCCAGGACGGTCGTAGCACCACGCGCGAAGTCGGCTACCGCGCCGAACTGGGCGAGTTCTTCGACACCGCCGGCGGCAGCACGGTGGAGAAACTGGAGAACTTCGCCAATTTCGTGCCGCGGCAAAGCCTGGCGCGCTTCCTGTGCCTGACCGAACTCTTCAAGATGGCATTGCATGTGCAGGGCGACATCATGGAATGCGGGGTCAACTGGGGAGGCGGCCTGATGACCTTCGCCCAACTCAGCGCCACATTGGAACCCGTGAACCTGCAACGCCGCATCGTCGGCTTCGACACGTTTTCGGGCTTCACTGGAATCGCCGAACAGGATCGCCACGCGGTGATCCAGACGTCCGAGCGCCGCGCGCACGGTTACGAGGCCGACAGCTACGCCGACCTGCAGCGCGCCATCGGGTTGTTCGATGCCAACCGCTTCATTGGCCACATTCAAAAAGTCGAACTGGTGAAGGGCGACGTGGCCCAAAGCGTGCCCGAGTATCTGGCGCGCGAGCCCCAGACTGTCGTATCGCTCCTGCACCTGGACCTGGATCTGTACGAACCCACGCGGATCTGCCTGGAGCACTTTCTCCCGCGCATGCCCAAAGGCGGAGTCATTGTCTTCGACGAACTGAACAACCGCACCTGGCCGGGCGAAACGCTTGCAGTGATGGAAAAGCTTGGCTTGAACAAGCTGAGAATCCAGCGCTTCACCTACGAACCCCACATCAGCTATGCAACTCTCGAATAGCCGCTCCAACGCAAGCTCCGCCTCGCCATCCTGATTGACTGGAAGCCGGCCTTTTTGCCGGCTTATTCCTTTTTTGGCTGGTCAGGTGGACGGTCATAATTGCGTTCGTACGCTTTTGTATCTATATTTTTCGCAACATGACCACCAAGCCTCCCGATCCACTCGCTACGCGGCATGACGGCACCACGGATCAAGATGACCAGGCGCCGGTGGATCCCCACACCCAGCGCCTGCGCGAAGAGAACCGCGCCTTGCGCGAACTGCTGGCCGCGCAGGTCCAGGCGTCGATTCCGCGCCCTCCCGGCCCGCTCAAGCGGCTGGGCTGGTGGCTGATCAGCGCGCCCGGCGCCGCGCTGGTCGGCTGGCGCAGCCTGCTGGGGCGCGAACACGCCGCGCCGATCACCGGCAAGCGGGTGGGTTACGCCACCTTGACCGTGCTCTATACCCTGGCGATCTATGGCGCCCTGGTGCTGCTGGTGGTGTCATGCAGCACGCCCAACGCGGGACGGTCGGGCGCATCCGCCGCCGGCCCGATGCGCGTGCCGCTGGCGCCGCTCGACGCGGGTCCGGCTCCCCTGCGGCAACCCGGCGCTACCACGCGGCCCGACGCCGCGCCGCCGCCCCCCGCCCCCACGCCGACCGTGCAAGAACATGCGTCCGGGCCCGCCTCGACACCGCAGGACGCCTCGACACCGCGGGATGACACGCCGGCGCCGGGCCGCACGGACGCCCCCAGCCCGGCGGCGACAACGCCCTCCGCCTCGGCTCGCGAAGCCGCGACGCCGCATGCGACCGCCCCGGCCTTACCCAAACCCACGTTGCGCATCACCGAAATCCCCGCCGAAAATCCACACGCATGGGTCGACAGCCTGAAGGCCGAACTGGCGCGCTGCGCCACGCTGGGCTTTTTCGAGCGGCCCGACTGCGCCTGGGCCGCCCGCAAGCAATACTGCGGCCCGAACCAGGGCTGGGGCGCCGTCAAGGAATGCCCGGCCCAACCCTGACGCCGCACAATTCTCGTCCGAGAATTCCACCGCGATGCGGTGAAGTACGCGATAATCACGCATAATCCGTTTGTTCCGGACACCGTCCGGCAAGCCTCACAGGACTCCCCGCCATGGATCTTTCCGTCAGCAACACCGTGAATACCGGCCTGGCCATGCGCGACGCGCAACTGATGCAGGAAGTCCAGGCGCGCGTCACCAAGAAGGCCATCAACGCCCAGGCCGACACCGTCGCCACGCTGATGCAGTCACTGCCGGTGGTCGCCATCGACGGCAAGATCGGCACCCGCATCAATACCCAGGCGTAAACCGCGCCGGCGCGCGCGGCAACGATTGCCGCGCCCAGCCCTCCTCGGCCCGCTTCTTCGGCCCGCTTCCTCGGCCCGCTTCTTCGCCCCGCCCTCTTCACGACTCCCTGCCCGCCCGGGCTCGCGCCGTCAGGCCTCCAGGTGCCTGCGCATCAGTTCCTCGAACCACTCCAGAAAAACCGCCAGCCGGCGTGAGCGTTGCCGCCGGTGCGGATACAGCAGCGCCACCGGCATGGAGGCGGCGCGGTGCGCTGGCATGACTTCCACCAGTTCGCCGGCGTCCAGCAGGTGCTGCACGTCGAAGCGCGGAATCTGGATCAATCCCAGGCCCGCCAGGCAGCAGGCGATATAGCTTTCGGCATTGTTGACCACCACCCGGCTGGGCACCGTGATGGCCTGGCGGTCGCCGTCGCCGGCCGCCACCTCCCAGGGCAATTCGCGGCCGGTGGTCGGCGAAGCGTATCCCACCATCCAGTGATCCGTCGGCAGCGCGTCCGGCGCCCGCGGCTCGCCCTGCTCGCGCAGGTAGGCGGGGCTGGCGCAGTTGACCAGGGCGATGTTGCCCAATGGCCGTGACACCAGGCTGCTGTCATGCAGCGCGCCGATGCGCACCGCGCAATCGACGCCTTCCTGGATCAGGTCGATGGCGCGGTCGCTGGACCCCAATGCCAGTTGCAGCCGGGGATGACGCCGCAGCAGGCCGGGCAACGCAGGCGCCACCAGGCGGCGCGCAATGCGGCTGGGCACGTCGACGTTGAGCCGCCCGGAAACCTGGCGCTGGCTCTGCTGGAACAGGTGGTCAATGTCCTCGACCTCGGCCAGCAACGGCCGGACCCGTTCCAGCAATTGGGCGCCGTCGGCGGTCAGGCGCACCTGGCGCGTGGTCCGGTGCAGCAGCCGCGCGCCCAACTGGGCCTCGAGCTGCTGCACGGCGGCCGAGACCGAGGCGCGCGGCAGCTCCAGCGCGTTGGCCGCCTTGATGAAGCTGCCCATCTCCGCCACCTGCGCGAAGACGCGGTACTGTTCGAATCTGTCCATGCTCCCCCGGGGGTCCCCCAGCGCCAGCGGCACGACGCCGCCCGTGACAGCATAGCCGGTTCGCGGGACATCGCAGGCACGGGAAATGGCGCCCCCGCCAGGCAGGCCGGGCCAGACCCACGCGACCTCGAATCGCGGGGGCCAGGCGGCCCCCCGGGCGGTCTGGCCGGTTACTTGGTGGTGTAGCCGCCGTTGATCAGGATGGTCTGGCCGGTGATCCACCAGCCATCGCTGACCAGGTGGCGGATGAACGGCACCACGTCCTCGATGTCGGTCAGGCCGGTCTTGGAGAACGGCGACAGCGCGGCGGCGGTCTTGTGGTACGCCACGGCATCGGCGCCTTCGGCCGGATAGAAGAACGGCGTGTCCATCGGGCCGGGGCCGACGGCCGTCACCGAGATGCCGCGCGCGCCGAATTCCTTGGCGGCCGCGCGCGTGTAGTGCTCGACCGGCGCCTTGGAGCCGGCATAGGCGGCGTAGAACGGCGTGAATGCGCCCAGCAGCGAGGTCACCAGGGTGCAGACCTTGCCATTGTCGTTGACGTGGCGGCCGGCCTCTTTCAGGAAGAAGAACGCCGACTTGGCGTTGACCGCGCTCATCTCGTCGTATTCGGCTTCGCTGATTTCGGTCAGCGGCTTCTTGAGCACCTTGCCGACGGTGTTGATGGCGATGTCGGGCCGGCCCACCGCCGCGACCGCGTCGGCGAACAGTTTCTCGACGGCGCCGGCCGTGGCCAGGTCGGCCTGGAATGCCACGCCCCGGGCGCCGGCGGCCTGGATCGCGGCCACGGTGGCGTCGGCATCGGCCTTGGACGCGGCGCTGTTGTAGTGGATGGCGACGGCCTTGGCGCCCTGTTGCGCCAGGTCACGCGCGATCAGGCCGCCCAGGTTCTTGGCCCCGCCGGCGATCAGGACGACTTTGCCCTTGATGGAATGGTCTGCCATGGAAAATCTCCCGCATGTGTGTCGATGGAGATTCGATTCTAGGCAGCGGCGGGGCCGGGATCAGCCGGGCATGGCCGGATGGATTATCCAGAAAATCGCCCCAATGCCAGCGCCTGTGCGGCGCCGGCGCCGCAAACGCCCCTGGCGGACCGGCAGGATCGGACGGCTGCCGATCCGCGCGAGCCGCAATGAAAAAGCCCGAAGGCCGGGAGGCGCTTCGGGCTGTGGTGCCTGCGTCCGGACGCAAGATCCGGCCAGCCAGGGTTTACTTCTTCTTCATCGGCGGCAGGTCGGTGCACACGCCTTCGGCCACTTCGGCCGCCATGCCCACCGATTCGCCCAGGGTCGGGTGCGGGTGGATGGTCTTGGCGATGTCGATGACGTCCGCGCCCATTTCCACGGCCAGCGCCACTTCGCTGATCAGGTCGCCGGCATGGGTGCCGACGATGCCGCCGCCCAGAATGCGGTGCGTCTCGGCGTCGAACAGCAACTTGGTGAAGCCTTCGTCGCGGCCGTTGGCGATGGCGCGGCCGGAAGCGGCCCACGGGAATACGCCTTTCTCGACCTTGATGCCCTGCTTCTTGGCTTCGTCTTCGGTCAGGCCGACCCACGCCACTTCCGGATCGGTGTAGGCCACCGACGGAATCACGCGGGCGTCGAAGAACGACTTCTGGCCGGCGGCGGCTTCGGCCGCCACGTGGCCTTCATGCACCGCCTTGTGCGCCAGCATCGGCTGGCCGACGATGTCGCCGATGGCGAAGATGTGCGGCACGTTGGTGCGCATCTGGCGATCGACCTCGATGAAACCGCGGTCGGTCACGGCCACGCCGGCCTTGTCGGCGCCGATCTTCTTGCCGTTGGGGCTGCGGCCCACGGCCTGGAGCACCAGGTCGTAGCGCTGCGGTTCCTTCGGCGCGCCCTCGCCCTCGAAGGTGACGTAGATGCCGTCTTTCCTGGCTTCCGCGCCGACCGTCTTGGTCTTGAGCATGATGTTGTCGAAGCGGCCGGCGTTCTTCTTCTGCCAGACCTTGACCAGGTCGCGGTCGGCGCCCTGCATCAGGCCGTCCAGCATTTCCACCACGTCCAGGCGCGCGCCCAGCGTGGAGTACACCGTGCCCATTTCCAGGCCGATGATGCCGCCGCCGATGATCAGCATCTTCTTGGGGATTTCACGCAGCAGCAAGGCGCCGGTGGAATCGACGATGCGCTCGTCCTGCGGCAGGAACGGCAGCTTCACCGACTGGCTGCCGGCGGCGATGATGGCCTGCTTGAAGCGGATGGTCTGCGACTTGCCGTCGGCGCCCTTGACCGCCAGGTGGTTGGCATCGGCGAATTCGCCCACGCCCGTCACCACGGTCACCTTGCGCGCCTTGGCCATGCCGGCCAGGCCGCCGGTCAGCTTGGCCACCACGCTGTCCTTGTAGCCGCGCAGCTTGTCCAGGTCGATCTTGGGTTCGCCGAAGCTGATGCCGTGGGCGGCCAGCTCGCGCGCCTCGTCGATGATGGCGGCGTTGTGCAGCAGCGCCTTGGACGGGATGCAGCCCACGTTCAGGCAGACGCCGCCCAGCGTGGCGTAGCGTTCGACCAGCACCACGGACAGGCCGAGGTCGGCGGCGCGGAAGGCGGCCGAATAACCGCCGGGGCCCGCGCCCAGCACCAGCATGTCGTACTCGGCGTCGGCCGAGCCCTTGAAGGTCGCGGCGGCGGGGGCCGCGGCGGCCGGCTTGGCTTCGGCCTTGGGGGCCTCGGCCTGCGGCGCGTCGGCCTTGGGCGCTTGCTTGGCGGCCGGGGCGGCCTCGGTCGCCTCGACTTCCAGCACCACCGAGCCTTCGGCGACCTTGTCGCCGACCTTGACGCTGATGGACTTGACCACGCCGCCCGTGGAGGCGGGGATTTCCATCGAGGCCTTGTCGGACTCGACCGTGATCAGGCTCTGCTCGGCCTTGATGGTATCGCCCACGGCGACCAGCACTTCGATGACTTCGACTTCCTTGAAGTCACCGATATCCGGCACTTTGATTTGAACGGTATTGCTCATAGGGCTCCCCGTTTACAGCGCGATGCGGCGGAAGTCGGCCAGCAAGGCGCCCAGATAGGCGTTGAAGCGGGCAGCGGCGGCGCCGTCGATGACGCGGTGATCATAGGACAGCGACAGCGGCACGATCAGGCGCGGCACGAACTGCTTGCCGTCCCAGACCGGCTTGTGCGACGAACGCGACACGCCCAGGATGGCCACTTCGGGCGCATTGATGATGGGCGTGAACGAGGTGCCGCCGATGCCGCCCAGCGACGAGATCGAGAAGCAGCCGCCCTGCATGTCGGCGGGCGAGATCTTGCCTTCGCGCGCCTTCTTGGACAGGTCGGTCATTTCCTGGGCGATCTGCAGGATGCCCTTCTTGTCGGCATCGCGGATCACCGGCACCACCAGCCCGTTGGGCGTATCGGCGGCAAAGCCGATGTGGTAGTACTGCTTGAGCACCAGGTTGTCGCCGTCCAGCGAGGCGTTGAACTCGGGGAACTTCTTCAGGGCCGCGACCACGGCCTTGATGAGGAAGGCCAGCATCGTGACCTTGATGCCCGACTTCTCGTTTTCCTTGTTCAGCGTGACGCGCAGCGCTTCCAGGTCGGTGATGTCCGCTTCGTCGTTGTTGGTGACGTGCGGGATCATGACCCAGTTGCGGTGCAGGTTTGCGCCGGAGATCTTCTTGATGCGCGACAGCGGCTTGGCTTCGACCGGGCCGAACTTGGTGAAGTCGACCTTGGGCCACGGCAGCAGGCCCAGCGCGGCGCCATCGGCCGAGCCACCGGCGGCGGCCACCGGGCCGGCGGCCAGCGCCTGCTTGACGAAACCGCGCACGTCGTCGGCGGTGATGCGGTCCTTGGGACCGGTGCCCTTGACCTTGCTCAGGTTCACGCCCAGTTCGCGGGCGAACTTGCGCACCGACGGCGAGGCGTGCGGCAGCTGGCCGGGCTTGAGGTTGGCGTCTTCCAGCGCGGCGGCGGGAGCCGGACGCGAGCCGGCGGCGGGCGTGGCCGGGGCGGCGGGCGCTTCCGCCTTGGCGGCCGGGGCTTCCGACTTGGCCGGCGCGGCCTCGGCCTTGGCGGCCGGCGCGGCGGCGGGCGCGCTGCCCTCCACCACGACCACGACCGAGCCCTTGGCGACCTTGTCGCCGACCTTGACCTTCACTTCCTTGACCACCCCGCCCTGCGAGGCCGGGATCTCCATCGAGGCCTTGTCGGACTCGACGGTGATCAGGCTCTGCTCGGCCTTGATGGTGTCGCCGACGGCGACCATGACTTCGATGACTTCCACTTCCTTGAAGTCGCCGATGTCCGGCACTTCGATCTCGACCGGACCGCTGCTGGCGGCCGGCGCGGCAGCCTCGGCCTTGGCGGCGGGCGCGGCGGCGGCGGCCTGCTTGGGGGCTTCGGCCTTGGGGGCTTCCTTGGCGGCCGGGGCGGCGGCATCGGCCGCTTCGACCTCCAGCACCACCGAGCCTTCAGCGACCTTGTCGCCGACCTTGACGCTGATGGACTTGACCACGCCCCCGGTGGAGGCGGGAATTTCCATCGAGGCCTTGTCGGACTCGACGGTAATCAGGCTCTGCTCGGCCTTGATCGTGTCGCCCACCGCCACCAGCACTTCAATGACTTCCACTTCCTTGAAGTCGCCGATGTCGGGAACCTTGATTTGCACGACGTTGCTCATGTCTCTTTACCCTCAGGCGTATTGCGGGTTGGCTTTGTTCGGGTTGATGCCGTACTTCTTGATGGCTTCGGCCACCTTGGCAACCGGCACCTTGCCTTCGTCGGCCAGCGCGCGCAGCGCGGCGACCACGACGAAGTGGCGGTCCACTTCGAAGTGCTCACGCAGCTTGGCGCGGAAATCCGAACGGCCGAAACCGTCGGTGCCCAGCACCTTGTATTCGCGGCCCTTGGGCACGAACGGGCGGATCTGGTCCGCAAACAGCTTCATGTAGTCGGTCGACGCGATGATCGGGCCTTCCGTCTTGGCCAGCTGTTCCGTGACGTAGGCCACCTGCGGCTTCTTCTCGTCGGGGTGCAGCATGTTGTGGCGCTCGGCGTCCAGGCCGTTGCGGCGCAGTTCGGTGAAGCTGGTGACGCTCCACAGGTCCGAGGCCACGCCCCAGTCGGCTTCCAGCAGTTCCTGGGCGGCCATGACTTCGCGCAGGATCGTGCCCGAGCCCATCAGCTGCACGCGGTTCTTGCCCTTGCCGTGCGACTTGAGCTTGTACATGCCCTTGATGATGCCTTCCTCGTCGCCGGCGGTCAGGCCAGGCTGCGGGTAGTTTTCGTTCATCACCGTCAGGTAGTAGTAGACGTTTTCCTGGTCTTCCACCATGCGCTTGAGGCCATGCTGGATGATCACGGCCAGTTCGTGGCCGAAGGTCGGGTCGTACGAGACGCAGTTGGGGATGGTCGAGGCCAGGATGTGGCTGTGGCCGTCTTCGTGCTGCAGGCCTTCGCCGTTGAGCGTGGTGCGCCCGGCGGTGCCGCCCAAGAGGAAGCCGCGCGCCTGCATGTCGCCGGCGGCCCAGGCCAGGTCGCCGATGCGCTGGAACCCGAACATCGAGTAGTAGATGAAGAACGGGATCATGATGCGGTTGTTCGAGGAGTACGACGTGGCCGCCGCGATCCACGAGCTCATCGCGCCCGCTTCGTTGATGCCTTCCTGCAGGAGCTGGCCGTCGGCCGCTTCCTTGTAGTACATGACCTGGTCCTTGTCGACCGGCACGTACTTCTGGCCTTCCGGCGCGTAGATGCCGATCTGGCGGAACAGGCCTTCCATGCCGAAGGTGCGCGATTCGTCGGCCAGGATCGGCACGACGCGCGGACCCAGTTCCTTGTCGCGCAGCACCTGGTTCAGGATGCGCACGAAGGCTTGCGTGGTGGAGATCTCACGGCCTTCGGCGGTGGGTTCCAGCACGGCCTTGAAGGCGTCCAGGGCCGGGGCCTTGAGCTGCTCGTCGGCCTTGGCGCGGCGGCGCGGCAGGTAGCCGCCCAGCGCGGCGCGGCGCTCGTGCAGGTACTTCATTTCGGGCGAGTCTTCCGCCGGCTTGAAGTACGGCAGGTCGGCCAGCTTGTCGTCCGGGATCGGGATGCCGAAGCGGTCGCGGAATTCGCGGATCGAGTCCAGTTCCAGCTTCTTCTGCTGGTGGGTCGGGTTCTTGGCCTGGCCCACGTGGCCCATGCCGTAGCCCTTGATGGTCTTGGCCAGGATGACGGTCGGCTGGCCTTCATGCTTGGAGGCGGCGTCGAACGCGGCGTAGACCTTGTGCGGATCGTGGCCGCCACGGTTCAGGCGCCAGATGTCTTCGTCGCTCATGCGCGACACGGCTTCCAGCAGCTTGGGGTGCTTGCCGAAGAAATGCTCGCGCACGAACTTGCCGTCGTTGGCCTTGTACGCCTGGTACTCACCGTCGACGGTTTCTTCCATGATCTTGCGCAGGATGCCTTCCTTGTCGTGCGCCAGCAGCGGATCCCAATAGCCGCCCCAGATCAGCTTGATCACGTTCCAGCCCGAACCGCGGAAGTCGCCTTCCAGTTCCTGGATGATCTTGCCGTTGCCGCGCACCGGGCCGTCCAGACGCTGCAGGTTGCAGTTGATGACGAAGATCAGGTTGTCGAGCTTTTCACGGGCCGCCAGGGCGATGGCGCCGAGCGACTCGGGTTCGTCCATTTCGCCGTCGCCGCAGAATACCCAGACCTTGCGCTTGCTCGTGTCGGCGATGCCGCGGGCGTGCAGGTACTTGAGGAAGCGGGCCTGGTAGATGGCCATCAGCGGGCCCAGGCCCATCGACACGGTGGGGAACTGCCAGAAGTCCGGCATCAGCTTCGGATGCGGGTACGAGGACAGGCCCTTGCCGTCCACTTCCTGGCGGAAGTGGTTCAGCTGGTCTTCGGTCAGGCGGCCTTCGAGGTAGGCGCGGCCGTACATGCCGGGCGAGGTGTGGCCCTGGAAGTAGACCAGGTCGCCGCCGTGGTTTTCGTTCTCGGCGTGCCAGAAGTGGTTCTGGCCGCAGCCGATCATGGTGGCCAGCGAGGCGAAGGAGGCGATGTGGCCGCCCAGGTCGCCGCCGTCCGGCGGGTTGTGCTTGTTGGCCTTGACCACCATGGCCATGGCGTTCCAGCGCACGTACGAGCGGATGCGCGATTCCAGTTCCAGGTTGCCCGGATGCGCCGGCTCCAGGCCGGGCGGGATCGTGTTGACGTAAGCGGTGTTGGGCGAGAACGGGATGTGGGCGCCGGAACGACGGGCTTCGTCGATCAGGCGTTCCAGCAGGTAGTGCGCGCGCTGCGGTCCTTCGCGATCAAGGACTGCCGCCAGGGCTTCGAGCCACTCCTGGGTTTCTAGGGTGTCTTCGTCGTTGGCAGCCTGCACGGCGCCAGCCTGGGCGAAAGAGGACATCGTGTGTCTCCTGTTGGGGTTCGTTCGTGACCGCACCCGCTTATTTATCTACTCGCGGACATGCCATGGTAGTCGGGATCATCCGGGCTACCATGCCATGCATGGGTCGGGGTGTTGTGCTAGAGACCAGCTACTCGGGAGCGGTTTCCCTATCAGCCGGCATTCTAAGAAAGAAGATTAACCGGTCGCAAGGAAAATTTCATGTTGCGGTACGGCATTTCATAATGCGAAAATATGAATGGAAGCTGAAAAGAATAGAAGGCACTTTTTTAGCCCATCTCCCTTCTGACGGGCTTGATTCCCGGCAATTCCCCGCCGACACGCACTAAAATGCCCCCCACGCCGCGCCTTCGGCTTGCTGCCCCAGCCGGGGCGTTTTCATCTTGAGGCGGCCCGGCGACGAAAAATGCCCGGCCTATCCGGCCCAAACTACATGTCCAGCGCGCCCAAGTCCAATATACCCACACCGTTCCACGACCACGCCCGCACGCGCCGCCGCGGGGTGTACTGGGTCACGCCCGCGATGGTGCTGATCCTCTATATCTGTGTGATGGGGGTGTTCTTCTGGCTGCAGCGCATCCATGACGACAGCGTCATGTTCGTGACCATCGACCAGGAAATGCGGCAGCAGCGCCTGATCTGGGTGGTGCTGGCGCTGTCGTGCGTGATCGTCATCAGCCTGCTGATGCTGTGGCGCTATACGCGCTTCCGTTCCGCCGCCGAGGCCGCCCTGATCGCCGAGACCGGTTTCCGCCGCGCCATGGAGAACTCCATGTCCACCGGCATGCGCGTGCTGGATATGGAGGGCCGCATCGCCTACGTCAATCCGGCCTTCTGCCGCATGATCGGCTGGAACGAGGCCGACCTGATCGGCCGCAGCCCGCCCTTCCCCTACTGGGTGCCGGGCCGCCATGAACAGCACCAGCACACCCTGGACGTGCTGATGTCCGGCAAGACGCCCAGCAGCGGCCTGGAAGTCGAGGCCCAGCGCCGCGACGGCTCGCGCTTCACGGCGCGCATGTACGTGTCGCCGCTGCTGGACCCCAACGGCAACCAGATCGGCTGGATGACGTCGATGACCGACATCACCGAGCCCAAGCGCATCCGCGAGGCCCTGACCGCCGCGCACGAGCGCTTCATGACGGTGCTGGAAGGCCTGGACGACGCCATCTCGGTCACCGCCGACACCCACGACGGCCTGGAGCTGCTGTTCGCCAACCGCACCTACCGCCGCGTGTTCGGCGCCCAGACCGGCGGCCACGACGAGCTGCTGGCCGGCCGCCGCGGCCGCTTCACGGATGAATCCGTGGAAGTCTTCGCGCCCTCGGTGCAGCGCTGGTTCGAAGTGCACCACCGCATGCTGGCCTGGACCGACGGCCGCCGCGTGCGCATGCAGGTGGCGCGCGACATCACCGAACGCCGCACCCACGAAGAAGCCTCGCGCGTGCAGCAGGAAAAGATCCAGCTCACCAGCCGCCTGACCACCATGGGCGAGATGGCCTCGTCGCTGGCGCACGAACTGAACCAGCCGCTGACCGCCATCGCCAACTACAGCATGGGCGCGGTGGCGCTGGTCAAGGCCGGCCACACCAGCCCCAATATGCTGCTGCCGGCGCTGGAGAAGGCCGCCTCGCAGGCCGAGCGCGCCGGCAAGATCATCAGCCGCATCCGCGAATTCGTGAAGCGCAGCGAGCCGCGCCGCCAGCGCGTGGCGATCGGCCGCATCGTCGACAACGCCATCGGTTTCGCCGAGATCGACGCCCGCAAGCGCCGCATCCGCATCGACAGCTTCGTGCCGTCGAACGCGCCTGACGTGCTGGCCGACCCGATCCTGATCGAACAGGTGCTGCTGAACCTGCTCAAGAACGGCCTGGAAGCCATGGAAAAGAGCGAGTCCGACGAGCTCAAGGTGGCCGTGATCCTGCACGAACAGCACATCGAGGTCGCGGTGGTCGACCGCGGCCATGGCCTGGCCGAGCCGGAGCGCCTGTTCGAGCCCTTCTTCAGCACCAAGACCCAGGGCCTGGGCATGGGACTGAATATCTGCCGTACCATTATCGAATCGCACCACGGCCGCCTGTGGGCGGACCCGAACCCCGCCGGCGGTACTATTTTCCGCTTTACCCTGCCCTGCGCTGCGTCCCAGACGCAGGCCCAGAATGATCAGTCCGAGGAGTTGCACGCATGAACACGCCCCACCTGTCGAGCACGGTATTCATTGTTGACGACGACGAAGCGGTCCGCGATTCGCTGCGCTGGCTGCTGGAGGCCAATGGCTACCGGGTTCGCGCCTACGCCAGCGGCGAGTCGTTCCTGGAAGACTATGACCCCAGCCAGATCGGCGTGCTGATCGCCGACGTGCGCATGCCCGGCATGAGCGGCCTGGAGCTGCAGGAACAACTGATCGCCCGCAACGCCCCCCTGCCTATCGTCTTCATCACCGGCCACGGCGACGTGCCGATGGCCGTGTCGACCATGAAGAAGGGCGCCGTCGACTTCCTCGAGAAGCCGTTCAACGAATCCGATCTGCGCGAAATCGTGGCGCGCATGCTGGAGCAGGCCACGCAGCGCGTGAGCAAGCACCAGGCCCAGAAAGACCACGAAGCCATGCTGGCGCGCCTGACCGCGCGCGAGCAGCAGGTGCTGGAGCGCATCGTCGCCGGCCGCTTGAACAAGCAGATCGCCGACGACCTGGGCATCAGCATCAAGACCGTCGAGGCGCACCGCGCCAACATCATGGAAAAACTTGAAGTGACCACCGTTGCCGACCTGATGAAAGTGGCCCTGGCCAAACCGGAGGCGCATGCATGAGCCGCCGGGCCGTTCCCAAGGCGAATACCGTAGCGCACCGCGCGGAGGTTGCCTAATGTCCGCCAGGATTATTGATGGCGCCGCCCTGTCGCAGCGCATTCGCGAAGAAGTCGCCCAACGCGTCGCCGCCCTGGCCGCCAAGGGCACCCGCCCCGGCCTGGCCGTGGTGCTGGTGGGCGAAGACCCCGCCTCCCAGGTGTACGTGCGCAACAAGGTCGCGGCGTGCGAGAAGGCCGGCCTGCATTCCGTCAAGGAACAGTACCCCGCCGACATGACCGAGGCCGAACTGCTGGCCCGCATCGACAAGCTGAACCGCGATCCGTCCATCCACGGCATCCTGGTGCAGCTGCCGCTGCCCAAGCACATGGACGCGCACAAGGTCATCGAAGCCATCGCCGCCGAGAAGGACGTGGATGGCTTTCACGTCAGCAACGCCGGCCTGCTGATGACCGGCCAGCCGCTGTTCCGCCCCTGCACGCCCTACGGCGTGATGAAGATGCTGGAATCGGAAGGCGTGGCCCTGCGCGGCGCCGAGGCCGTGATCGTCGGCGCCAGCAACATCGTCGGCAAGCCCATGGCCATGCTGCTGCTGGCCGCCGGCGCCACCATCACGATCTGCAACTCCAAGACCCGCGACCTGGCGGCCCAGACCCGCCGCGCCGACGTGCTGGTGGTAGCCACCGGCAAGCCCGGCATGATCGACGGCTCGATGATCAAGCCCGGCGCGGTCGTCATCGACGTGGGCATCAACCGCGGCGCCGACGGCAAGCTGTGCGGCGACGTCGACTTCGCCTCCGCCAGCCAGGTGGCCGGCGCCATCACCCCCGTGCCGGGCGGTGTCGGCCCCATGACCATCGCCATGCTGCTGGTCAACACCGTCGAAGCGGCGGAACGGGCCGCGGCCTGAAGACCGGTCCCGCGCCCCGCCGTGGCACCCCTGTGGGTTTGTCCCGCGCCCTCCCGGGGGCCGGGGGCAAACCCACAGTCGTCTCTGGGCCCGCCGCGCGGAACCGGGCGCGCCCAGGGCCGGCCCTTGCTTTTCGACCTGCCGCCCCAACCTGATCCTTATGCCTGCCGGCGCGCTCGCTTGCTGCCCGCCCTCCTCTCACGCTATTGGTAACACCATGACCCAGAATCCCTTGCTCGCCCCCGTCTCAGAACTGGTCGACTACCAGGCGGTCAAGCCCGCCCACGTGGTGCCCGCCATCGAGGAACTGCTGGGCATCGCCCGCCAGGCCGTGGACCGTGCCGCCGATCCGGCGCTGGCGCCCACCTGGGAAGCCGTGGTCGAGCCGCTGGATACCGCGTCCGAGCGGCTGTGGCGCGCGTGGTCGGTGGCCGGCCACCTGAACGCCGTGGTCAACACCCCTGAACTACGCGAGGCCTACAACGCCGCCCTGCCCCTGGTGACCGAGTTCTCGACCTGGGTCGGCCTGCACGAAGGCCTGTACCAGCAGTACCAGCGCCTGGCCGCCGCGCCCGATTTCGCCTCGTGGTCGCCGGTGCGCCGCCGCATCGTCGAGATGGCGCTGCGCGACTTCCGCCTGAGCGGCGTCGAACTGCGCGGCGCCGACCGCGAGCGCTACGCCGCGATTTCCGACCGCGAAGCGCAGGCCTCGCAGAAATTCTCCGAGAACGTGCTGGACGCCATCGACGCCTGGTCGCTGCTGATCGAGGACGAGGCCCGCCTGGCCGGCATTCCCGCCGACGTGCGGGCCGCCGCGCGCGCCGCCGCCGAGGAAGACGGCAAGCCGGGCTGGAAGCTGACGCTGAAGATGCCCTGCTACCTGCCCGTCATGCAGTACGCGCAGGACCGCTCGCTGCGCGAGGCGCTGTATCGCGGCTACGGCACGGTGGCGTCCGAACAGGGCGATGCCCGGTTCGACAACTCGCCCCTGATCGAGGAACTGTTGTCGCTGCGCGCCGAGGAATCCACCCTGCTGGGCCTGGGCACCTTCGCCGCGCTGCGCCTGCAGACGCGCATGGCGCGCGACGCCAAGGAGGTCACCACCTTCCTGCGCGACCTCGCCGCCCGCGCCAAGCCCTACGCCCAGCGCGACCTGGCCGAGCTGAAGGCCTACGCGGCCGCCGAGCTTGGCCTGGCCGAGTTGCAGCCGTGGGACGTGGCCTATGCCTCCGAGCGCCTGCGCGAGTCGCGCTACGCCTACTCCGAAGACGAGGTGAAGCAGTACTTCACCGAGCCGCGCGTGCTGGCCGGCCTGTTCGAGGTCATCGAGACCCTGTTCGACGTGCGCCTGGCCGAAACGCCGGTGTCGTCGTGGCATGCCGATGTGCGCGGCGTGCGCGTCGAAAGCCCCCAGGGCGACCTGATCGGCTACCTCTACCTGGACCTGTACGCCCGCGCCGGCAAGCAGAGCGGCGCCTGGGTCGACAGCGAGCGCACCCGCCGCGTGGTCGCCGGCCGCGTGCAGACGCCGATCGCCTACCTGACCTGCAATTTCTCGCGCCCCAACGGCGACCGCGCCGCCGTGCTGACGCACGATGACGTCATCACCCTGTTCCACGAAACCGGCCACGCCCTGCACGCGCTGCTATCGGAAGTGGACGAGCCCGGCGCCGCCGCCTTCGCCAGCGTCGAGTGGGATGCCATCGAACTGCCCTCGCAGTTCATGGAGAACTTCTGCTGGGAATGGGCGGTGGTGCAGAAGCTGTCGGCCCACGTCGACAGCGGCGAGCCGCTGCCGCGCGCGCTCTACGACCGCCTGGTCGCGGCCCGCAACTACCAGAGCGGCATGCAGACCGTGCGCCAGATCGAGTTCGCGCTGTTCGACATGCTGATGCACGACCGCGCCAAGGGCGCCAGCATCAGCGAAGTGCTGGCCCTGCTGCAGGAAGTGCGCGCCGAGGTCGCGGTGCTGTTTCCGCCGGCCTGGCATCGCCTGCCGCATGCTTTCTCGCACCTGTTCGCGGGCGGCTACGGCGCCGGCTACTACAGCTACAAGTGGGCCGAGGTGCTGTCGGCCGACGCCTACGAGGCGTTCGAGGAAGCCGCGGCCAGGCAGGCCGGCAACGCCCTGGGCACGCTCGATCCGGCCACCGGCGCGCGTTTCCGCCGCGAAGTGCTGGCCGTCGGCGGCTCGCGTCCCGCGGCCGAGTCGTTCGCCGCCTTCCGCGGCCGCGCCCCGCGCATCGATGCGCTGCTGCGCCACAGCGGCATGAGCGCGGCCTGATCCGTCCGCGCACCGCCCCGGCCCGCCTGATCAGCGGGCCTTTTTTGTCGCAGGGCCGCCCCAAGGCAAAAATGCCCCCTTGGGGGGCAGCGACCCGCGCCGCGGCGCAGCGTGGGGGTATTTTCTCCGGTCACGCTAGCCCGCCCCCGCACGGCGCGCCGACACCACCAGCCAGCGCCCGTGGACCGACGGGTCCGAGCCCGCCTGGCGCCAGAAGTGGCGGCTGTCCTCGTCCTGGGCGCGCTTGCGACGAGCCTCGCAGTAGCGCCGCGCCTGCCAGCCCAGCAGCCGGTCGAGCCAGCGCCGCTGTCCGCCCTCGACAACCGCATGCAAGGTGATGTCGCGGAAACCATGACGCGCCAGCAACCGGTGCAACTGCGCAAAGCCCCAGGGAAACAACGCGGCGTTGTCGCCCCGCTCCGTCTCGTTCCCGGAATCGGCCGGCACGCCGCGCACCAGCGCCTGCAAGCGCGCCCGCACGTGGCCGGCATTGGGCGTGGTCAGCACCAGAGTGCCGCCCGGGCGCAGCGCGTCATGGAAGCCGCGCATCAACACGCCTGGATTGGCCGCCACGTGGATCGCCTCGCTGCAGACCACCGCGTCATACGGCATGGCGGCGGGCAACGGCGTGTCCAGGTCATGCACGGTCAGGCGACGGTAGCCACTGGCCGACGCCGACGGCGTGGCCGGGCCGATGCCATCGACCTCGACCTCGCGCCCGGTCGCGCGGCGCGCCATGTCGCCCAGCCAGCCGCGGGCGCACGGCGCGTCCAGCACGCGGTCCGCCAGGCGGCTGCGCAGGATGTCGAGCACCACCGGGTAGTACGGAAAATAGGGATAGCCCAGCGCATGATTGGCCGTGGAGCGCATGAGGGAGACCTCGCCATTACTGACACGGACCTGAATTTAGCGGGCGGCGACGGACCACGTGAGCCGTTTTGCCAGATCTCCAACAATATTCCGACAAAGCTTCACAATTGCCGCGCGACGCGGGCCGGCCCGCCGAGCCGGCGCGTCCTTGCGCCAGGACAAACCTGGCCGCGCACCGCCGCCGGGCCGGCCCGCGCCTGCGGGTAGAATCGACGGGTTTATCCCCCAACCGGCGATGGAACCCATGCGACACCTGCTTACCGGACGCGCCTGGCGCGGTCTTTTCCTGGCCCTGTGCATGCTGCTTGCCGCTTGCGGCGACCGCAATGTCGATTGGACGCTCTACAACGTCAAGGGCCACCTGCCCGATCTGAAGTTCTCGCTGCCGGGCGCCGGCGGCAAGACCGTCAGCAGCGACGACCTCAAGGGCAAGACCGTGCTGCTGTTCTTCGGCTACGCCAGTTGCCCGGACATCTGCCCCACCACCATGGCGCAGTTAACGGCGGTGCTGCAGAACCTGGGCGACAAGGCGCGCGACGTGCGCATCGTGTTCGTCAGCGTCGATCCGCACCGCGACACGCCGGATATCCTGCAGGCCTACGTCAATGCATTCAACAACCAGGCCATCGGCGTCACCGGCAACGAAAAGCAGGTGGCCGACCTGGCGCGCCGCTACCGCGTGGCCTACCAGATCGAAAAGCCCCGCCCCGGCGACGACGCCGACCAGTACGAAGTGACGCACAGCCGTGGCGTGTACATTTTCGACAATCAGGGCCGCGCCCGCCTGCTGGCCTCGGACACCGACAGCATCGAAGCGATGACCAAGGACCTGCGCCAGTTGATCGACCTGACTTCGTAAGGCCGCATGCAACATTGCTGCATGGCGACAGGCCGCGGCATGTTGCGCGCCAGCGCCAAACACCAGTTGTTACAGCCCGCAAGCCGCGCGCGTGAGTAATATCAGGGCACATCGCCCTTCACCCTCGCAAGGAGTACGCGCATGAGCATCATCATCATGATCATCGTCGGCTTCATCGTCGGGCTGCTCGCCCGCGCGATCATGCCCGGAGACCAGAACATGGGGATCATCATGACCACCATACTGGGCATCGTGGGCGCCGTCGTGGCCGGCTTCCTCGGCCAGAAGCTGGGCTGGTACGCCCCGGGCGAACCGGCCGGCTGGATCGGTTCGGTGGTCGGCGCGATCATCGTCCTGTTCGTGGTCGGCCTGATCGCCAAGAAACGCACCTGACGCGCCGCGCGCGCACCACGCAAAGCGGGCCGATCTTTCGATCGGCCCGCTTTTTTCATGCTGTCGGACTGCCCCGGGGATCAGCTCCGCTGGCCGTCGGCAGCAGGCGCGGCGTCCGGCGCGGGCTGCGCCGCCGTGACCGTGCGCTCGGTCCAGCCGCCGCCCAGCACCTTGTACAAGGTGACCAGGTTGGACAGGCGCGCCAGGCGCGTATCGACCAGCGACTGCTGCGCGGTGTAGAGCGAACGCTGCGAATCGAGCACCGTCAGGTAGTCGTCGATGCCCTGGCGGAAGCGCTGCTCGGACAGGTCATAGGCGCGCTGGTTGGCGGCCACCAGCAGTTGCTGCGCCTGGATCTGCTCGTCCAGCGTGCCGCGGCCGGCCAGCGCGTCGGCCACTTCGCGGAATCCCGTCTGGATCGTTTTCTCGTACTGCGCGATCTGGATGTTCTTCTGCACCTTGGCCAGGTCCAAGCCCGCCAGCAGCGAGCCGCCGGCGAAGATCGGCACCGTGATCTGCGGCACGAAGCTCCAGGCGCCCGAACCCGCGTTGAACAAGCCGCCCAGGCTGGCGCTGGCGGTGCCGGCGTTGCCCGTCAGGCTGATGGTCGGGAAGAATGCGGCGCGGGCCGCGCCGATGTTGGCATTGGCGCCCTTGAGCTGGTGCTCGGCGGCGCGGATGTCCGGACGGCGCGCCAGCAGCTCGGATGGCAGGCCGGCCGGCAGCGCGGTCGGCAGCATGCCGTCGTCAAGCTTGACGGCGTTGTCCAGCGCCGCCGAGATTTCCGGCGACAGCGGCTGGCCCACCAGCAGCACCAGCGCGTTGCGGTCCTGCGCGGCCTGGCGCGTGTACTGCGACAGGTTGCGCTGGGCGGTGCGCAGTGACACTTCGGCCTGGCTCAGGTCGAGCGCGGTGGACAGGCCCTGGTCGTAGCTCTGCCTGGTGAGCTTGTAGGAATCATCCTGGCTCTTGAGCGTGTCGCGCGTCAGGCTCAGCAACTCCTGGTCGGCGCGCAGCGTCAGGTAGGCGTTGGCCACTTCGGCGATCAGCGTCAGCTGGGTCGCGGTGCGGGTTTCGTCCAGCGCCAGGTACGATTCCAGCGCCTTGTCGCTCAGGCTGCGGATGCGGCCGAACAGGTCCAGCTCCCACGAGGACAGCGCGGCGCCGACCTGGTAGTTGTGGCTGGTGGTGGCCTGGCCGCTGGGCGACAGGTCGGCCGGCGTGCGCTGGGCGGTTTCCTTGCCGGCGATGCCGACGCTGGGCAGCAGGTCGGCGCGCTGGATGCGGTACTGGGCCCGCGCGGCCTCGACATTCAAGGCCGCCACGCGCAGGTCGCGGTTGTTGGCCAGCGACTGCTCGATCAGTTGCTGGAGCAAGGGATCGGCGAAGAAGTCGCGCCAGCCGATGTCGGCGGTGGCCACCGGACCGGCGGCATCGGCCTTGTAGGCCGGGCCGGCCGGATAGGCCGCCGAGATCGGCGCGTCGGGCCGTTCGTAGGTCGGGGCCAGCGAGCAGCCCGCCAGGGCCGCCGCCAGGGAAAGGGAAACCAGGGTTCTCATCTGCAGCTTCATTGCGGTTTTCCTTCGACGGACACGTCCTGCGCGTCGTTGGCGCTGGGGTCGTGCGGATCGCGTCGCGCGCTCATGCGTTCCACCTTGAACAGGCGCAGCATGATCACGAAGAACGCGGGGACGAAGAAGATGGCCAGGAAGGTCGCGGTCAGCATGCCGCCGATCACGCCCGTGCCGATGGCGTTCTGGCTGCCCGAACCGGCGCCCGAGGAGATCGCGAGCGGCACCACGCCCAGGATGAACGCCAGCGACGTCATCAGGATCGGGCGCAGGCGCTGGCGGGCGGCGTGGATCGCCGATTCCGTCAGGCTCGCCCCGGCCTCGTAGTGCTCCTTGGCGAACTCCACGATCAGGATGGCGTTCTTGGCCGCCAGCCCGATCGTTGTCAGCAGGCCCACCTGGAAGTACACGTCGTTGGACAGGCCGCGCAGCAGCGTCGCGCCCAGCGCCCCGATGATGCCCAGGGGCACCACCAGCATGACCGCGGACGGAATCGTCCAGCTTTCATACAGCGCCGCCAGGCACAGGAACACCACGATCAGCGAGATCGCGTACAGCGCCGGCGCCTGGGCGCCCGACAGGCGTTCTTCGTACGACATGCCGGTCCACTCGAAGCCCACGCCGGTGGGCAGCTTGCTGGCGATGCGTTCCATCTCGTCCATGGCCGCGCCCGAGCTGTAGCCCGGCGCCGCGCCGCCCTGGATGTTGTACGAAGGCACGCCGTTGTAGCGGTTCAGCTTCTGCGGGCCGAAGCTCCAGGTGGCCTTGGCGAACGCCGAGAACGGCACCATGTCGCCATCCTTGTTGCGCACGTACCATTTGTCCAGGTCTTCGGGCAGCATGCGGGCCGAGGCCTCGCCCTGCGCGAACACCTTCTTGACGCGGCCGCGGTCGATGAAGTCGTTGACGTACGACGAACCCCAGGCGGTGGACAGCGTGCTGTTGATGTCCGACACGGCCACGCCGAGCGCCCGCGCCTTTTCGCGGTCGATGTCGAGCTGGTACTGCGGCGCATCCTCGATGCCGTTGGGGCGCACGCCCTGCAGGATCTTGCTCTGCGCCGCCTCGCCCAGCAGCTGGTTGCGCGCGGCCAGCAGTTTTTCATGGCCCACGCCGGCGCGGTCCATCAGCTGGAAGTCGAAACCGTCGACGTTGCCCAGTTCCATCACCGAAGGCGGCGGCACCACGAACAGCTGGGCGTCGCGCTCGGTCTTGCGGAAGTGCGCATTGGCGCGCGCCGCCACCGCGGCCGCCTTGAGATTGGCCGCGCCGCGGTCTTCCCAGTCGCGCAGCTTGATGAACAGGATCGAGGCGTTCTGGCCGCGGCCGCCGAAGTTGAAGCCGTTGACCGCGAACACCGAGGTGACGGCATCCTTCTCTTCGGTCAGCAGGTAGTTGGTGGCCTCGTCGATGACGGCCTTGGTGCGCTCGGCGGTGGCGCCGGCGGGCGTCTGGATCTGGGCGAACAGGATGCCCTGGTCCTCGGCCGGCAGGAACGCGGTCGGGATGCGGGTGAACAGCCAGCCCATGGCGATGACGATGGCCAGGTACACCACCATCAGGCGCTTGGTGCGGCCCAGGCCGCGCGCCACGGTATTGGCGTAGGCGTGGCTGCTGCGGTCGAAACTGCGGTTGAACCAGCCGAAGAAGCCGCGCTTGGTGCCATGGTGGCCCTTCGGGATGGGCTTGAGCAGCGTGGCGCACAGCGCCGGCGTGAAGACGATGGCGACGATCACCGACAGCACCATCGAGGACACGATGGTGATGGAGAACTGGCGATAGATCACGCCGGTGGAGCCGCCGAAGAAGGCCATCGGGATGAACACCGCGGCCAGCACCATGGCGATGCCGATCAGCGCGCCGGTGATCTGGGTCATGGACTTGCGCGTGGCCTGCTTGGGCGTGAGGCCCTCCTCGGCCATCACCCGCTCGACGTTTTCCACCACCACGATGGCGTCGTCCACCAGCAGGCCGATGGCCAGCACCATGCCGAACATGGTCAGGGTGTTGATGGAATAGCCGAACGCGGCCAGCACGCCGAAGGTGCCCAACAGCACCACCGGCACCGCCAGCGTCGGGATCAGCGTGGCGCGGAAGTTCTGCAGGAACAGGTACATCACCAGGAACACCAGGATGATGGCTTCCACCAGCGTCTTGAACACTTCCTCGATCGACAGGCTGACGAACGGGGTGGTGTCGTACGGGTAGACCACGTCCATGCCCGGCGGGAAGTACGGCTTCAGGTTGTTGATGGTGTCACGCACCGCCTGCGCCGTATCCAGCGCGTTGGCGCCGGGGGCCAGCTTGATCGCCAGGCCCGAGGCGGGCTTGCCGTTGTAGTAGCTGTCGATGGCGTAGGTCTGGCCGCCCAGTTCGATGCGGGCGACGTTGGCCAGGCGCACCTGGGAACCGTCGGCATTGACCTTGAGCAGGATGCGGCCGAAGTCTTCCGGCTTTTCCAGGCGCGAGGGGCCGATGATGGTGGCGTTGAGCTGCTGGCCGCGCACCGCGGGCAGGCCGCCCAACTGGCCGGACGACACCTGGACGTTCTGTTCCTTGATGGCGTTGACCACGTCGACCGTGGTCAGGCCGTAGTTCACCAGCTTGGCCGGATCCAGCCAGATGCGCATGGCGTACTGCGAGCCGAACAGCTGGAAGTCACCCACGCCCTGCGTACGGCTGATGGGATCCTGGACGTACGAGGCGACGTAGTCGGCCAGGTCGTCCTTGGTCATCGTGCCGTCGGTGGACACGAAGCCCGCCACGATCAGGAAGTTCTTGGTGGCCTTGGTGACGCGGATGCCCTGCTGCTGCACTTCCTGCGGCAAGAGCGGCTGCGCCAGCGACAGCTTGTTCTGCACCTGCACCTGCGCGGTGTCGGGGTTGGTGCCCTGACGGAACGTCAGCGTGATGGACATGCTGCCGTCGGCGTTGCTTTCCGAGGAGATGTACTCCAGGCCGTCGAGGCCGTTCATCTGCTGCTCGATCACCTGCACCACGGTGTCCTGCACCGTCTGCGCCGAGGCGCCCGGGTAGGTCACCGCGATGCCGATGGCCGGCGGCGCGATGTTCGGATACTGCGAAACCGGCAGCTTCAGGATGGACAACGCGCCGGCCATCATCAGCACGATCGCGATCACCCATGCGAAAACCGGTCTATCGATAAAAAACTTTGCCATGCAAGGCTCCCTGACTACTGCTTGGCCGCCGCGGCGCCCGCCTGCGGTTGCTGCGCCGGCTTGGCGCTGGCTTCAGAGGCAACCACCTCGACGCCCGGGCGCACCATCTGCACGCCTTCCACGATGACCTTGTCACCGGCCTTCAGGCCGTCGGTGACCAGCCACTGGTCGCCGATGGCGCGGTCGGTCTTGATTTCACGCAGTTCCACTTTGTTCTCGGCATTGACCACCAGCGCCGTCGGCAGGCCGCGCTGGTTGCGCGTCACGCCGCGTTGCGGCACCAGCAGGCCGTCGGCGGCAACGCCGTCGACCAGGCGGGCGCGCACGAACATGCCCGGCAACAGGCGGCGGTCCGGGTTGGGGAACACCGCGCGCAGCGTGACCGAGCCGGTGCCGGGGTCGACGGTGACTTCGGAGAACTGCAGCTTGCCCTGCTGGGTGTATTGCGAGCCGTCTTCCAGCGTCAGCGTGACCAGCGCGGCCTGCTCGCCCTCGGCCTTCTTCAGTTGACCGCTGGAGAGCGCGTTCTGCAGGCGCAGCAATTGCACGCTGGACTGGGTCACGTCGACGTAGATCGGGTCGATCTGCTGCACGGCGGCCAGGGCCGTGGCCTGGTTGGCCGTGACCAGCGCGCCCTCGGTGACCGAGGAACGGCCGATGATGCCGCTGATCGGCGACAGCACCTTGGTGTAGACCAGGTTGATGCGCGCGGTGTCGAGCGCGGCCTTGGCCGACAGCACGTCGGCGACGGCCTGGTCGCGCGCCGCCACGGCGTTGTCGTAGGTCTGCTGGCTGACGGCGCGGGTGGCCACCAGGGGCTTGTAGCGTTCGGCCAGCAGCGCGGCGGTCTTCTGCTGCGCCTGGGCGCGCGCCAGGGCGGCCTTCTGGCTGTCGAAGCTGGCCTGGTAGAGCGCGGGGTCGATCTGATAGAGCTGGTCGCCGGCCTTGACCTCGCCGCCCTCGGTGAACAGGCGCTTCTGCACGATGCCGTTGACCTGCGGCCGCACTTCGGCGACGCGGAACGGCGAGGTGCGGCCGGGCAATTCAGTGGTCAGGGAAACCGGCTTGGTGGTGAGCGTGACGACCGTCACCTGCGGCTTGCCCGCCTGGGGTGCTTCCTGTTTCTTGCCGCAAGCGGCCAACGTCAGGGCCGATGCCGTCAGCGTAAGCACCGCCGCACCGCGCCACATCGCGCTTTTCTTGTTCATAGATTGCATTCCCGATTTCCAACTAAAAAGGTAGCGTCATACCCGCCCGCCGTGGCCTGCGCCCGCGGGACGACCGCGGTGTCCGCCGGACAACCGGCGACAGCAACGGCGCAACCCGAACCGCGCATCGTTGCGGCTCGTGAGGATTGACTGGGGTGTGGTTTCGCCTCAGACATTCAGGCAGGGCTTCGACACTTTGCTGCATTGCAGAATCGGCATTTTGCGTTATCCCGCCCGAGAAACAAAGAGGCATATTGAGAAAACATCATTCCAGATATGGGACAATAAACCACCCCATCCTGTGACAGAATCCCTTCCATGAAACGTCTACAAGGCATGGAACTCTTCGTGGAAGTCGCCAAGACGCACAGTTTTAGCCGTGCGGCGGCCGCCCTGGGGGTGCCCAAATCGACATTGTCTCGCCAGGTGGCCGAACTGGAACGGTCGGTGGGCCTGCGCCTGCTCAGCCGCACCACCCGCAAGGTGGAGCTGACCGACGCCGGCCGGCTGTATTTCGAGCGCTGCCAGCGCATCGTCGCCGAGGCCCAGATCGCCCACGAGGAACTGCAGAAGCTGGTCGACACGCCGTCCGGCCCCCTGCGGGTGAACATGCCGGCCGATTTCGGCACCGATTTCCTGGCTGAATCGTTCATGGAATTCTCGCGCCGTTATCCCGACGTCACGTTTTTCCTGGACCTTGCCAATCCCGATCACGCGCAACGCGTGTTCCAGACCTGCGATATTTCCATCGAGATCGGCGAACTGCCCGATTCGACGCAGATTGCGAGGCTGCTGGGCATGCTGCCGGCCCATCTGTACGCCTCGCGCGAATACCTGGAGAAGCACGGGGAACCGAAGCACCCCAGTGACCTGACCCGCCACGAGTGCATCGAGTTCCGCGCCGAAGGCGCCGGCCGCGTGACCCGCTGGCCGCTCAACAGCGGCGACCAGCACATCCAGTTCACCCCCGGCAACCGCTTTTCCGTGAACGGCGTGGCAATGGCGCGGCGCCTGGCGATGCTGGGCGCGGGCATCACCGTGCTGGTCGGCGGCCAGACCGCCGAGCAGAAATCCGGCCAGTTGCGGCGCGTGCTGCCGGACTGGCAACTTGGCCCATTCCCCGTGTATGCCGTCACGGAAACCCGGCTGCTGCCCGCCAAGACCCGGATCTTCATCGAGTTCCTGATGGAGCGCCTGGGCGGCGACGGGCAGGCGAAGGATACCGCGCCCTTCATGAAATGAAAGGCGGCCGGAAACAGACTGAAAAATCTGTGCGCGGCCGGCGAGCGCCGGCCCCCTTGGCGGGCGGCATGTCGCGCCCGCCGCGTTCAGAAGCGTTCGTCGTCGCGCAGGTAGCGCCACTGGCCCAGCGGCAGGTCGCCCAGGGCCACGCGGCCGATGCGCACGCGTTTCAGGCCCACCACCTTCAGCCCGACCAGTTCGCACATGCGGCGAATCTGGCGTTTCTTGCCCTCGCGCAGCACGAAGCGCAACTGGTCGTGGTTCTGCCAGCGCACCTGGGCCGGCTTGAGCGCCTTGCCGTCCAGCGACAGGCCGTGGTTCAGCAGCGCCAGGCCGTTCTCGGACAGTTCGCCCTGCACCCGCACCAGGTATTCCTTGTCGATGCTGGAGTCTTCGCCGATCAGCAGCTTGGCCACGCGCCCGTCCTGCGTGAGCACCAGGAGGCCCTGCGAATCGATGTCCAGCCGCCCGGCCACGGCCAGGCCGTCCAGGTGGCCGCGCTCGAAGCGCTGCGGGCTGCGGTCGCCGGCAAAGCGCGAGCGCGCGTCGATCAGCGCCACCGCGGGCGTGTAGCCCTTTTCGGCCTGGCCCGAGACGTAGCCCACCGGCTTGTTGATGAGGATGGTGACGCGCGACGTCTGGCGCGCCTGCGCGGCGCGTTCCAGCGTGATGACCTGGTTCGGGAAGGCGCGCGCGCCCAGCTCGGACACCACTTCGCCGTCGACCCGCACCCAGCCGCGCTCGATATAGCTGTCGGCCTCGCGGCGCGAACAGAGTCCACGCTCGGACATGAGCTTGGAGATTCGTACTTTTTCCATGGCCGGTATTGTATGCGCAGGCCCCGCCCGCGCCGCCGCCGAGCGGCCGCCAGCGCCCCTGCGGCAATTGGCCACAGGGCGCGGGGGCCAGGCCGCGCGCCGGCCTTGGCATAATACGCAGCCATGATGACCTCAGCAGCAGCACATCGCCCTCCCCTGGCCGCCGGCTGGCTGGCCAGCGCCCCGCCTGTCCTGACCCTTGCCCAGCGCCATTGGCTGTTCCGCCCCGGCGCCCTGACCGCCGGCCTGCGCCAGGTCGGCCAGGTGCGCCTGCGGGTGCTGGCCGAGTACGCCGACGGCGCGCCCGCCGACGAAGCGCACGCCATGCGCATCGCGCCCGGCGCGCCCGTCTGGGTGCGCGAGGTGCTGATGTCGGTGGACGGCATCGACAGCGTGCCGGCGCGCAGCCTGACGCCGCTGCGCGCCTCGCACGGCGCCTGGCAGGGCATGCGGCGGCTGCTGACGCGGCCGTTGGCGGACATGCTGTATCACGACAGCACCGTGATCCGCTCGCCGTTCGCTTGCCGCCGGCTGGCCTCGCCGGTGCCGTTTCACGCCACCGCTGCTGGCGCGCTGGCCGCCAATGGCCGCCGGTGCGACGCCGAGCGGGTCTGGGCGCGACGCTCGGTGTTCTGGCGCCAGGGCCAGCCGCTGCTTGTGGCGGAATGCTTCCTGCCGGATTTCTGGCGCCTGGTGGCCGGGCGCGCGGCGCCGCCGCTGGTGCCGCACCAGCGCACGCCGCGCTAGCCGCGAGGCGCCGCCGGGCGCCGCGCCGCACGCCTGCGCCCAGCACACCCCCGCCTCGTTCCCGCCACGCAGGCGCTTACGCATGCGCGGGGCGCGGCCGGGTGTCCACCGCCAGGCAGAGCAGGCCCGTCAACAGCGCCAGCCCCACATGGCCGATATACAGCGGATCAAAGTCCGCGTGGCTCAGCGCCCCCTTGCCAAGCAACAGCACCGTCAACGCCACCCCCAGCACCGCGCCGATCTGGCGCGTGGCCTGGTTGACGGCGCTGCCCACCGCGTAGTGCTGCGGCGGCAGGCGGTTGACGGCGGCGCCGGCCAGCGACGGCAGCACCAGGCCCACGCCCAACCCGCTCAGGATCAAGCCGGGCAGCCAATGCGCCAGGTAGGCGGGCTCGGCGCCCGGCACCAGCAGGAACCACAGTCCGCTGGCGGCGTACACCAGCGAGCCGCCCACCAGGAACGGGCGATGGCCCAGGCGCGCCGCCAGCTTGCCGGTGATGATCGCGGTGGGCATCACCAGCAGCGGGCCCGGCGTCACGGCCAGGCCCGCGCGCGGCAGACTGTAGTGCCAGACGCCGGTCATGTAGAAGAAGAAGGCGAAGAACATCATCGCGAAGGCGATGCCGAAGCTGAGCGTGGCCAGGTTCACGTAGCGATAGGTGCGATGCTTGAACAGCGCGAGATCGACCAGCGGGTGCGGCGTGCTGCGGGCCCAGCCCACGAAGGCCGCCAGCGACACCAGCCCCATGGCCGCCACCATCCACAATTCGCCACGGCTCCAGTGCGGCGATTCCGACTGCACGATGGCCAGCGCCACCGCGCCCACGCCCACCATCAGCAGCGCCATGCCGACGCCGTCGACGCGCCGCCGCGCTTCGGGCCGCACCGATTCCTTGAGGCGGCTGGCGCCGAACCAGAGCGACAACGCCCCCAGGGGCAGGTTGATGTAGAAGGCCCACGGCCAGCCGGCGGCATCGACCACGAACGCGCCCAGGCTGGGACCGACCGCCGCCGCCAGCGCGGCCACCGCGCCCCACAGGCTCACCGCCACGGAGCGCTGCGAGGCCGGAAATGCGGCAAGCACGATGGACAGCGAGGCCGGCGTCAGCAGCGCCGCGCCGACCGCCTGCGCCACGCGCGCCGCGATCAGCCAACCGACGCTGCCCGCCAGGCCGCAGGCAGCCGAGGCCGCCAGGAACAGCAGCACCCCGACCATGAACATGCGCTTGCGTCCATGCGTGTCGGCCAGACCGCCGGACGGGATCAGCATGGCGGCGTAGACCACCGTATAAGCGTTCAGCACCCAGGACATGTCGGCGGCCGAGGCCTGCGGAAAGCCGGCGCGCATGGCGCCGAACGCGGCGTAGAGCATGGTCGCGTCCAGGGAAACCAGGAACACGGCCACGCTGGCGATCCAGAAGATCGGCCAGGGAGATTGGGCCGCGAGCGGCGCGGCGGCGGCATGGGGAGCCGCGGAGGTGGCATTCGAATGCATGTCGATCGGACTCGGAAATGGCGTCGGAAAGGTCGCGAAAGCGTGGCGTGCGCGGTTCATGCCTGCAGGTAGACGGGCGGCTGGGCCGACAGGCCCTGCTTGACCTGGCGCGTGGCGTCGTCGGCCAGCACTTCCTCGGCGCCGGCCTCGAGCGCGTCGAAGGCCTGACGCACCACCGAGTCAGGAGTGCTCTTGGGCGCGTCCAGTCCCCGCGTCAGGTCGGTATCGACAAACCCCATGTGCAGGCCCAGCACCTGCGTGCCCTGCTCGCGCAGTTCGTGGCGCAGCCCGTTGGTCAGGGCCCAGGCGGCCGACTTGCTCATGCCGTACACGCCCAGCATCGGCCGGTTGATCCAGCTGGCGATCGACAGCACGTTCAGCAGCGCGCCGCCGCCGTTGGCCGCGAGCACCGGCGCAAAGCCCTGCGCCACGCGCAGCGAGCCCAGCAGATTGGTTTCCAGGTGGCGGCGCGCCGATTCGATGCTGTCGTCGGCCAGGAAGCCGCCCATGGCGGCGATGCCGGCGTTGTTGATGACCAGTGTCACGTCCCTGGCCAGCGCGGCGGCGGCGGCCACGTCCCGGTCGCTGGTGACGTCGAGCTGGATGGCCTGTACGCCCGGCAGCGTGACGCTGGCCGGATCGCGCGCGCCAGCGTAGACCTTGCGGGCGCCGCGCGCCAGCGCCTCGCGGGCGAAGGCCAGGCCGATGCCGCGATTGGCGCCGGTGATGAGGACGTTGGCGTTCTTCAGTTGCATGATGTCTTTCCTTGGATGCTGCGTTCTGGCGGAGGTCGGAAACACCGGCCGGTTATATAAATATGATGATCATCATATTTATAGGGTGAAGAAAGGCCGCGCGCGGCGGCCCGGAAAAAGGGGTTCAGTGGGCGGCTTGACGGCCCTCGCTGTCGTACTGGTCCAGAATGGACTGGCGCGCGGCCGCCAGCATGGCCCGGCCCTGCTCGTTGTCGCCGAGCGCACGGGCCAGTTGCATGGCGCCGACCAGGTTGCTGGTGATCGCCATCGCCGCGTGCGGGCCGGCGTCGGCCGGCAGCGCCTGCCGCACCACGCCGACCAGGCCGGTCACCCGACTGGCCGAGATGTCGCGGACCTCGGGCGACTGGCGCGGCATTTCCGACGCCAGCGCCGAAATCGGGCACCCGCTTTCGCAAGCCAGCAGATGGTTCTCGGACAGATAGCTCTCGACCAGGGCGCGCAGGGGGCTGGCCCCTTCGGCGCGGCGCCGCGCCATGCCCTGCGCCATGCGCGCCGCGCCATCCCGGCCGGCGCGTTCCATCGCCGCCACCAGCATGGCATCGCGAGACGGAAAATGCGCGTAGAAGCCGCCGTGCGTGAGCCCGGCCTCTTTCATGACGTCGGCCACGCCGACGCCGGCGTAACCGACCCGCCGGATCGCGCGCGCGGCCGCTTCCACGATGCGGTCGTGGGACATTTCTTTACGGGAAGCGGGGCCGGCCATGATCAGGCACTCCTGAATATGATGACCATAATATAAATCCGCCCCGCGCACTTTGCACGCTTTTTTTGTTGCGGCGCACGATTCCTCACGGAACGCGCGCCGGCGCGGCGGAAAAGCCCCCTCAGGGCGCGCTGAAGCTGTCCAGCACCTTGCGGAACGTCCCGGCCGTGCGGTCGAAGCCCTCCCGGGCGACGCCCGGGTGATAGGCTCCAGACGAGCACATGAGGGACCAGGTGTAGCCGTCCGCCAACCGCAGCCGCACCAGCGCCACCTGGCGGTCGTCCCCCTGGGTGAGGGCCAGCAGGGCCTGGTGCGCCGGCAGCCCGGCCAGGGTCGACACCCCGTTCTCGAGCACCTTCACCTGCTGGTCGGAATACATCATGCTCCAGGCGACTTCGGGCAGGACGGCATCCTGCTCGCCCAGCGGCGCCGGGGGGTCGATGGTGCGCAGCGAGACCGAACACGTCTGGTTGTCGGCCGCGGTGGCGCCAGGCTTGGCGATCATGATCATTTCCTGGCCAGCCTGCGCCGGCCCCTGCAGCAGTTCCCACCCCGCCGGGACCAGCACCTTCTGTCCGCCGGCGAACACGTGCATGCGGTCCGTGGCGGCCGTGGCCGGCTCCTCGGCGGGCGCCGCGACCGCCCGCAGCGAAAATACCATCAGCGGCAATGCCGCCCATGCCAATGCTCGGGTCTTCCTCATCCCTACGCCTCCAGGAAAGGGCCTGGCGGTATCAGCGCCAGACTTCGGGTTCGATGCTGACTTCGCCCTTGTCGGCCGAGAAATACACCACGCCGTCCGAGATGTTGGCGTTCAGCTGCATGGTGCGTTCGGCCAGATTGGCGAGCGCGCGTGTCTGCTCGGACGGCAGATTGATGACCTTCAGGTTGCGGGTGCGTTCCAGCTTGTTGCGCACGCCGTCCCACCAGATCCTGCTGGCGGAGCCGCCATAGCAGTAGACGATGACCTGCTCGGCGCGGCCGCAGGCGCGCAGGATGCGGCGCTCCTCGGGCTGCCCGACCTCGATCCACAGGGTGATGGCGCCAGTCAGGTCCTTGACCCACAGGTCCGGTTCGTCGGTGTCGCTCAGCCCCTTGGTGAAGGACAGCTCTTCCTGGGCCTGCAGCGCGTAGGCCACCAGGCGCACCATCATGCGCTCGTCGGTTTCGGAGGGATGGCGGGCGACCGTCAGCGCGTGGCTGCCGTAGTAGTGCCGATCGGTGTCGGCCACGTTGAGGTCGGCCTTGTAGATAGTGGCGCGCAGGGCCATGGCGAGAAAATCCGTTGAATGGGGCGAATGACTGAAGGCCGCCATGATACCGCCTGTGGCGCGGCCGGCCCGCGCGGGCCGCGGCGAGGGCCCGCCGCTTTGCCGGCGGGCGCCCGCGCCACGGCTCAGTACACGCCGACGGAATGGCGCGCGACGTAGTGCCCTTCCCCGACCCGCACCAGCGGCTCCACGAGGGGATCGTCGCCCAGCTTGCGCATCGGGCTGGGGATTTCGTCGACCAGCAGCGAGCGCTCGCGATGGCGGCGCTGCGGATCGGCGATCGGAACCGCCGCCATCAGCTTCTTGGTGTAGGGATGCTGCGGATTCTCGAAGATGGCGCGGCGCGGGCCGATCTCGACGATCTGCCCCAGGTACATCACCGCCACGCGGTGGCTGACGCGCTCGACCACCGCCATGTCGTGCGAAATGAACAGGAACGAGACGCCCAGCTCGCGCTGCAGGTCCAGCAGCAGGTTGACGATCTGCGCCTGGATCGACACGTCCAGGGCCGAGACCGATTCGTCGGCGATCACCACCTTGGGGTTCAGCGCCAGGGCGCGCGCGATGCAGATGCGTTGGCGCTGGCCGCCCGAGAATTCATGCGGATAGCGGTCGATCATCTCTGGCGCGAGGCCGCACTTGTCCATCAGCCAGCGCACCCGCTCCTGCGCCGCCGCGCCGCTGGCCACGCGGTGGATCAGCAGCGGTTCCATGATGGAATAGCCGACCGTCATGCGCGGGTCGAGCGAGGCGAACGGATCCTGGAAGATGAACTGGATGTGGCGGCGCAGCGTCTGCATGGCGCTGCCGCGCAGCGCGCCGATGTTCTGGCCGTCGAACTCGATCGTGCCGCTCTTGCTCTTGACCAGTTGCAGCAGCGAACGGCCGGTGGTGGTCTTGCCGCAGCCGGATTCGCCCACCAGCGACAGGGTCTCGCCGGGATACAGGTCGAAGCTGACCTTCTCGACGGCGTGCACGCGCTTTTGCACCCGGCCGAAGATGCCGCCGGTGATGTCGAAGCTGGTGGTCAGGTCGCGCACCTTCAGCACCGGGCCGTTGTCGCGGCGCACGGTGGACGGCTGCGCCACCGGGGCGGCCGCCGGCTCGGCCTGGCGCGCGGCTTCCTCGACCTTGAGCAGCGGGAACGGCGCCGGCTCGTCGGTGCCATGCATGGCGCCCAGGCGCGGCACGGCCGACAGCAAGGCGCGGGTGTAGGCATGTTGCGGCCGCGCAAAGACGTCGTCGGAACCGCCCTCCTCGACCTTGTCGCCGCGATACATCACCAGCACCCGGTCGGCCACTTCGGCCACCACGCCCATGTCATGGGTGATGAAGATCACGCCCATGTCCATTTCTTCCTGCAACTGGCGGATCAGTTGCAGGATCTGGGCCTGGATCGTGACGTCCAGCGCCGTGGTGGGTTCGTCGGCGATCAGCAGTTGCGGCTTGCAGGACAGCGCCATGGCGATCATGACGCGCTGGCGCATGCCGCCGGACAGCTGGTGCGGATAGCGGTCGAGGATGGCGCGGGCCTCGGGGATGCGCACTCGCTCCAGCATGCGCAGCGTTTCCGCGCGCGCCGCGGCCGCGTCCAGCCCCTGGTGCAGTTGCAGCGCCTCGGCGATCTGGTTGCCGGCCGTGAAGCTGGGGTTGAGCGAGGTCATCGGCTCCTGGAAGATCATGGCCACGTCGGCGCCGCGCACGCGCTGCAGCGTGCTGTCGGGCGCATTGACCAGGTCCAGCACGTCGCCGTTGCGCCGGCGCAGCAGCATGCCGCCGTTGACGATGCGGCCGCCGCCGTACTCCACCAGGCGCATCAGCGCCAGCGAGGTGACCGATTTACCCGAGCCGGACTCGCCCACGATCGCCAGGGTTTCGCCGCGGTCGACGTGGAATGACACGTTGCGCACCGCTTCGACGACGCGCTCGGGGGTTTTGAAGCGCACGGTCAGGTCGTTGACCTGGACGACGCGTTTGGGATCCATGGTTGCCATGATGATTACTTGTCCTGACGGGGATCCAGCGCGTCGCGCAGCCCGTCGCCCAGCAGATTGAAGCCCAGCACCACCAGGAAAATGGCCGATCCGGGGAAGATCGACATCCAGGGCGCCTGGGTCATGAAGTTCTTGGCGGTGTTCAGCATCGAGCCCCACGATGGGTTCGGCGGCTGCAGGCCCAGGCCCAGGAACGACAGGCTGGCCTCCGCGATGATGGCCGTGGCGATGGTGATCGTGGCCTGCACGATCAGCGGCGGCATGACGTTAGGGAACACGTGGCGGCAGATGATGCGCAGGTCCGAGGCGCCCAGCGCGCGGGCGCTCTGCACGTAGTCCTCGTTCTTGACGGCCAGCACCTGCCCGCGCGTGAGCCGGATGAACTTGGGCGCGGCCGACACGCCGATGGCGATCATGGCGTTGGTCAGGCTGGGCCCGAGGAAGGCGGCCAGCGCGATGGCCAGGATCAGGAACGGGATCGCCAGCAGCGCCTCGGTGGCGCGCGAGATGCAGCTATCGGTCCAGCCGCCGAAGTAGCCGGCGGCCAGGCCGAACGGCACGCCCACCACCAGCGCGATCAGCACCGACACCAGGCCGGCCATGAGCGAGGCGCGGGCGCCATAGACCATGCGGCTGAAGATGTCGCGACCGAGTTCATCGGTGCCCAGCCAGTAGGACGCCGACGGCGCCTTGCGGATGGTGGTGAAGCTGGTCTGGAACGGGTCGTGGTTGGCGATCAGCGGCGCCACCAGGGCCACCAGCACGAAGAACAGCACGATGCCCAGGCCCAGCATGGCGACGTGGTTGCGTTTGAACTTGGCCCAGGCGCGGTTGCGGGCGCGGGGCGGCGTGACGGCGGCGGCCGTTGCGGGAAGTGCGCTCATGCGTGCCTCAGACGGGGATTGACCAGGATGTACAGGATGTCAGCCAGCAGGTTCATCAGAATGAAGCCCACCGCCACGCAGAGCACCACGCCCTGCACCACCGCGTAGTCACGCGTGAAAACGGCATCGACCACCAGCTTGCCGAAGCCGGGGATGGTGAAGACCTGCTCGGTCAGCACCGCGCCGGCCATCAGTTCGCCGAACAGCAGCGTCACCAGCGTGACGATCGGCATCAGGGCGTTGCGCAGCGCGTGGCGCAGCACCACGCGGCGCGGCGACACGCCCTTGGCGCGCGCGGTGCGCACGTAATCGGCGGACAATGCCTCCAGCATGGCCGAGCGGGTGTGGCGCATCAGGTAGGCGGCGATGGCGGTGGACAGCACCAGCGCCGGCATCAGCATGGTCTTGATCGACAGCCAGAAGTCCTCGCTGGGCGACACGTAGCCCGAGGCCGGCAGCAGCTTCCACTGCACCGACACCACCATGATCAGGATGATGCCGAGCCAGAAATTGGGGATCGACATGCCGGACAGCGCCGCGATGTTGGCGCCCATCTCGACCGGCTTGCCCTTGCGCACCGCCGCGACGATGCCCATGGGGATGCCGATCAGCAGCGCGAAGAACATCGCCATGGCGGCCAGCTGCAAGGTCACGGGCAGCTTCTGCCCGATCAGGGTGGTCACCGGCACGTCGGTACGCAGCGACTTGCCCAGGTCGCCCTGCACCACCTGGGTGGCCCAGGCGACGTACTGCACCGGCAGCGGGTCGTTGAGGCGGTATTTTTCGCGCAGATAGTCCAGCACGGCCGGGTCGCGCTCTTCGCCGGCCATGGTCAGCACCGCGTCACCGGGCAGGATTTTCTGCAGCATGAAGACGATCATCGACACCAGTATCAGGGTCGGTATCGCGACGATCACGCGGCGCAAGATGAGTTTGAGCATGAGGGAAAACCGTAGAACGAAAGCGGCGGACGGAGCCGGCCCGTCAGGGCACGGCGCGCGGCCGCCGCGGGAAACGACCGGCCGCGTTCAAGCGGCCGGCGGACGCGGCGGCGAACCGCCGCGCCCGGATCACTTCTGCGCGAACGTCACGCCCTTCAGGCGGATCATGCCGTCCGGGTACGGCACGAAGCCCTTGACCTTCTTGGCCAGCGCGAACGGCCACGGCTGGTAGTAGTTGTACACGCCGGGCAGTTCGTCCTGGATGATCGTCTGCGCCTGGTCGTAGATGGCGCGGCGCTTGGTTTCATCGGGCACCGTGCGGGCCTCGTTGAGCAGCTTGTCGACGTCCGGGTTGCAATAGTGGCCGTCGTTCAGCGCGCCCTTGCAGGTCACGAAGCTATGGATGTTGCCGTCCGGATCGACCCGTCCCGACCAGCCCAGCATCACCACCTGGAAATTGCCGCCGGCCGATTCTTTCTGCAGCGCGGCGTACTCGGTGGGCCGCAGCGACAGGTCGAAGCCGGCCTCGGAGGCCATGGCCTGCACCATCTCGGCCACCGACGAGGTGGTGGTGTTGTTGCCGAACATGACCTCGGCCTTGACGCGGTCGAAGCCGGCCTGTTTGAGCAGCGCGCGGGCCTTGGCCACGTCGCGCTTGGTCACGGGGAACTTGTCGCTGTGGTAGGGGCTGGCGGGCGGGAACGGCTGCTGCGCCGGTTCGAAGATGCCGCCGCCGGCCACTTCGTTGATGGCGTTGCGGTCGATGGCCAGCTGGAATGCCTGGCGCACCAGCTTGTTCTTGAAGGGGTTGTCCTCGGCGCGCTTGCCGTTGGCCACGTTGAACATGAACTGCTGGAAGCCCAGGCCCGCCACTGGCGCGAAGGTCAGGCTGGCGTCGCCCTTGACCTGCGCCGCGTCCGACGGGTTCAGACGCTCGAGCAGGTCCAGGTCGCCGGCGCGCAGGTTCGACAGGCGCACGGTGGTGTCCGGAATCGGCAGGAAGGTGATGCGCTTGAAGGCGTAGTCCTTGGCGTCGTAGTACTGGTCGAATTTCTCCAGCACGACGCGGTCGTTCTGGATGCGCTCGACGAACTTGTACGGACCCGAGCAGATCGGCTTGCGGCCGACCGCGGCCACGTCGGCATCGGCGAACGACTTGGGCGACAGCATCATGCCGGCGCGGTCGGACAGTTGCGCCAGCAGCGTGGCGTCGGGCTGCTTGAGGGTCAGCACCAGGGTGCTGGCGTCGGGCGCCTCGACTTTCTCGACCGAGGCCAGTTCGCCCTTGCGCAGGCTGTCGGGCAGCGTCATGGCGCGTTCCAGGTTGGCCTTGGCGGCGGCGGCGTCGAACTTGCTGCCGTCATGGAACAGCGCGTCTTCGCGCAGCTTGAAGGTCAGCACCTTGTTGTCCGGGCTGAACGACCACGAGGTGGCCAGTTGCGGCACGAAGTGCAGCTTGGGATCGATGTCCACCAGCTTGTCGCACAGCGAGGTGAAGACGATGCGGCCGACGTAGGTGCGGGCGCGGTGCGGGTCCAGCACGTCCGGATCTTCCTGCAGGCCGATGCGAATATTCTGCGCGCAGGCGGCGCCGGCGGCCAGCGCCAACACGCTGGCGCCGAAGGTCATGGTAAAGCGTTTCATTGTGTTTGTTCCCCTTGTGGCTGCAATGCCGGGTTGCGATGCCCGGCGGCAAGGCGCGTGTCAGAAGCCCACGGCCTGGCCGTCACGGCGGCTGTCGCTGGCGGCGACGTAGCCGAGCTCGTTGTCGCTTTCGGACATGCGCCAGATGAATTGGCCGGCGCCGAAATCCATGTACGGATCGTCCACGGATTTCAAAGCATGCCCGAGGTCTTTCAGGCCCGCAATAGTGGAAGCCTTCATATTGGTCTCGATATCCAGCGTGAAATCGCGGTTGACCTTCCAGCGCGGGGCGCAGCAGGCGGCTTGCGGGTTCTGGTGGTAGTCGACCATGCGGATCACGGTCTGCAGGTGGCCCTGCGGCTGCATGTCGCCGCCCATCACGCCGAAGCTCATGACCGGCTTGCCGCCGCGCGTCAGGAAACCCGGGATGATGGTGTGGAACGGCCGCTTGCCGCCCTCGACCACGTTGGCCGACTTGGGATCCATCGAGAAGCCGACGCCGCGGTTCTGCAGGCTGATGCCGGTGCCCGGCACGACCACGCCCGAGCCGAAGCCCATGTAGTTGGACTGGATGAACGAGATCATCATGCCGTTCTCGTCGGCGGCGGTCAGGTAGATGGTGCCGCCGGCGGCCGGACGGCCGGCGCTGAAATGGGTGGCGCCGTCCAGGCGGATCAGCTTGGCGCGGCTGTCCAGGTAATCGTCCGACAGCATCTGCTCGGGCGTGACTTCCATCGAGCGCGGGTCGGCCACGTACTTGTAGAGGTCGGCGAAGGCCAGCTTCATGGCCTCGATCTGCACGTGCTGCGACTGCACCGAGTCGACCGGCAGGTCGGCGATGTTGAAGCGCTCGACGATGCCCAGCGCGATCAGCGCGGCGATGCCCTGCCCGTTCGGCGGGATCTCGTGCAGCTCGTAGCCGCGATAGGACCGCGAGATCGGCTTGACCCACTCCGGCCGGTAGCCGCGCAGGTCTTCCAGCGTCATGGCGGCGCCGCATTCCTGGCTGAAGGCGGCGATGCGCTCGGCCAGCTCGCCTTCGTAGAAATCGCGGCCCTTGGAGGCGGCGATGCGGCGCAGCGTGTGGGCCGCGTCCGGAAAGCGGAAGTGCTCGCCGACCTTGGGCGCGCGGCCCTCGGGCATGAAGGCCTGGGCATAGCCCGGCTGGCTGCTCAGTTCATTGGCGGCGGCGGCCCACTTGTGCGCCACCACCGGCGGCACGGCGTAGCCGCGCTCGGCGATCTCGATGGCCGGTTCGAACAGTTGCTCGAACGGCAGCTTGCCGAGCTTTTCGTGCAGCGCGGACCAGCCGGCCACCACGCCCGGCACCGTGACCGCGTCCCAGCCGCGCTTGGGCTGGATCGCCAGGCCGTCAGCGCCGACGCCGTACTTGCGCTTGAAATACTCGACATTCCAGGCGGCCGGGGCCACGCCGGAGGAATTCAGGCCATGCAGTTCCTTGCCGTCCCAGACGATGGCGAAGCAGTCGCCGCCCAGGCCGCAGGAGACCGGCTCGACCAGCACGATGGTGGCGGCCGCGGCGATGGCGGCGTCAACCGCGTTGCCGCCCTTGAGCAGCATGCGCAGGCCGGCCTGGGCCGCGAGCGGGTGCGAGGTGGACACCACGTTGCGCGCGAACAGCGGGATGCGGATGGAGGGATACGGATTGACCCAGTCAAAGGATTTCATGGCGCCTGTCTCACATATAGGTAAGCAGGCGAAGGTACTCCCGTGATCTAATTAAATCAATTTGATTTTTTGTTCGGTCATGAAAGAAATTTTTGTGAATTGACCCCATGAGCACGATCCGTTTCCTGCGCACTTTCCTGGCCGTCGCCCACCATGGCTCGTTTTCCGAGGCGGCCGAGCAGGTGGCCCTGACACAGGCCGCCGTCAGCTTCCAGATGCGCTCGCTGGAGGCGGAATTGGGGCGCGAGCTGTTCGACCGCAGCGGCCGGCTGGCCATCCTGAATGCGGCGGGCCGGGAATTGCTGCCGGAAATCAAGCACTTGCTGGATTTATACGACCGCATGCGACTGCCGCGCACCGTGCCGGGCGAACTGGCGGGGTCGGTCTCGGTGGGCAGCATCGTGTCCTGCATGGGCACTCTGTCCAAGGTGGTGTCGGGCATGAAGAAGTCGCACCCCAGGCTGGACGTGCGCATCCTGTCGGGCAAGGCCAGCGAACTGGCCGGCAAGGTCGAGGACGGCGAACTGGATGCGGCCTTCCTGGTGGAGGCCGGCCGCAAGATGGCCAGCACCCGCTGGACCCCGCTCTATGAAGAACCGCTGGTGGTGATCGCCCCGCCCTCGGCCGCCGGGCGCGACGCGCGCCAGGTGCTGGCCGGCAACCCCTTCCTGCGCTTTGACCGCACCCAGCGCACCGGCCTGCAGATCGACCGCCTGCTGCGGCGCCTGGCGGTGCCGCTGGACGAATTCCTGGAACTGAACGCGATCGAGACTCTGATCGAACTGGTGCGCCAGGAGGTTGGCGTGACGCTGCTGCCGCTCATCAACGGCTCGAACTGGCGCGACAGCCCACAGCTGCGCATCCTGCCCCTGCCCGACGACCTGGGGCCGGCGGCGCGCGCCATCGGCATGCTGGAGCGGCGCGAACACGCCCGCCAGGGCATCACCGCGGCCATCTGCGAAGCCTGCGCCGCGGCCTTCCGGGCGCGCGACGCGCAGGCGGCGGCGTAGACCCGCCACGAATGGCAATGCCCCGCGCCGTCTCCCGGAGGCGGGAGCGGCACGGGGCGTCGCATCGGGCCCGTCCGTGGCCGGCCGCGCCCGCGCAGCGGGCCTTACTGGCCCATCGCCGGATCGGTGATCGACGCCTTGCCCGTCTCAACCCGGCCGGCGAAGCGGCGGAGGTAGGCCGGGTCCTCGTTCAGGCGCGCCGTGAAGTCGTACCAGCTGCCGCTGGCCTTGAGCGACCACGACTGCTCGACCTGGCCGCCGGCCGGCACCGTGATCGTCCACTTCTCGTTATTGGTGTAGTAGGCGTTTGGCGTGATGACGAAGGTGCAGGGCTTGGCGCCGCTGTTGATGAAGCTGGTGTAGACGTCGCCGTTGGCGATGTCGTAGCAGACGCGGATTTCCGCGCCCAGGCCTTCGGCGCGGGCCAGCGCCAGATCGCCGGCAAAATGGCGCAGATAGCCGTTCGGGCCCATCACCCACAGGTCGTACTTGCCGCCATCGGCGGCCACGTCCCAGCTGCCTTCGAGCTGCTTCTCGGGCTCGACCGCGTAGCGGCGCGGCAGGCGGTCCAGGTGCAGGCGGTCGTACACGTGGAACACGCCGGCGGCGCTGCCGGTGTTGGCGAACACCAGCCACATGGCGCTGCTGCCGGGCTGGGCGCGGCCGCTGGTGTGCATCTCGTAGGGCAAGGCGCGCGACGGACGCACGCCGGTTTCCTGCCTGGGCCTGGCCTGGGTGGTGGTGTCGGGCAGCGGCACCTGGGCCAGCGCCTGCTGGTCGGCGCGGGTCTGGTCCGCCGTGGCCTTGGTCCACATGGTCAGGTCGGGCAACTGCTCGCTGTTGGGCGTGGCGAAGTTGAAGGCCGAGGTCAGGTCGCCCAGCACCGCGCGGCGGTAGTCGCTGATGTTGGTTTCCTTGACGCCGAAGCGCGCTTCCAGGAAGCGCAGCACCGAGGTGTGGTCGAAGGCCTGCGAGTTGACCCAGCCGCCGCGGCTCCAGGGCGAGACGACGTACATCGGCACGCGCGGGCCGGGGCCGTACACGCGCTTGTCGGCCGCGTCCTGCAGCGACGGCTTGATGTGGCGCTCCAGGTCGGTGTTGATGGTGGACGCGCCCGCCATCGAGCCGTCGGGATTGAGCGACGGCGCGGCCGGCGACGGCACGTGATCGAAGAAACCGTCGTTCTCGTCGAAGTTGATGAGCAGCACGGTCTTGCTCCAGACGTCCGGGTTGGCCGTCAGCGCGTTGAGCGTCTCCTGGATGTACCAGGCGCCCTGCACCGGGCTCGACGGGCCGGGGTGCTCCGAGTAGTTGGCCGGCGCCACGATCCACGACACCTGCGGCAACGCGCCGTTCAACACGTCGTCGCGGAAGGCTTGCAACAAGCCCCCGTCGGGCATGGTGTTGGCCACGCCCTTGTAGAGCGGGTTGCCACTGTCCGCCGCGGCCGTCCAGGCCGGCGGGCTGGGATTACTGGCGGCCGGATCATTGCCGGACAGTTCGTAAGCCTTGCGGAACTGGCGGAAACCCGCCAACGGATTGTCGGTGAAGTTGTCCGGCAGGTTCTGGTAGACCTTCCAGCTGACGCCGTTCTTCTGCAGTTTCTCGGGATAGGTTTCCCAGGTCCAGCCCGTGGTGGACACGCCCAGCCCGTCCCATTGGTTGCGGGTCGAGGGGCCATTGCCCTGCGCCAGCGGATCGTTGGTGCCGGTCCAGTGGAACAGGCGGTTGGTGTTGGTGCCGCCGTGCGAAGAACAGTGATAGGCGTCGCACAGCGTGAAGGCCTCGGCCAGCGCGAACTGGAACGGCAGCTCCTGGCGCGTGTAGTAACCCATCGACTGGTTCTGCTTGTAGCGCGGCCATTGGTACAGGCGGCCGCCGTCCCAGGCGTTCTGCGCGTCCGGGTAGTCGTGCGGCGTGCCGGACACGCGCTGGGCGTTGCCCTTGGTGCTGTCCAGATGGTACGGCAGCACCACGCGGGTGCCGTTGGTCTGTTCCCAGACCGAGCGGTTCTGCGGCAGCGGCACGGTAATGCGGTCGCCGAAGCCGCGCACGCCCTTGAACGTGCCGAAGTACATGTCGAACGAGCGGTTTTCCTGCATCAGGATGACCACGTGCTCGACGTCGTTGATGGTGCCAGTGCGGTTGTTGGCGGGAATCGCCAGGGCGCGGCGGATGGCCGGCGGAAACATCGACAAGGCGGTCAGGCCGGCGGTCGAGGCGGCGGCGTTGCGCAGGAAGCGGCGCTTGCCGGCGTGGATCGGGTCTTTAGCGGACGTCACGGATGCTGTTCCTTGGATTCTGAAAAAAGCGCGGCTTCAGGGCGCGCAACGCAGTTGGGGCTTGACCGGCTGGGTCGGCGTCTCGGGCTGGGTCCCGGGGTTGGTGCCGGCGTCGTCGTCATCCTTGTCGCCGCCGCAGGCGGTCAGGACGGCGGCCACCATCAGGGCGGCGCCCGCGCGCAGGCAGGCGCGCAAGATCGGGGAGGCAGTGTTCATGTCGTATCTATCCTTGGACATCAGGGAAGCAGTTCGGAAACGGATTTGCCGGACATGGCCAGCGACTTGACCTCGGTTTCGGTCAGGGCGCGCGACCAGAAAGCCAGGTCGTCGAAGTACATCGTGTAGGGCCCCTTGGTGCCGGCGCAGCACACGCCGTAGGTGCCCTTGCCGTCTTCATTCAGGCCCAGGTGCGGACCGAACACGCCGGCGATCTGGGCGAAATTGACGCTGCCGGTGGAGATCGAGCGGCTGAACCAGCCCATTTCGGTGTCGTAGACATAGGCGGCCATGGTCTTGGCGGTCTTGTTGATGACCATCGCCACGTAGACCGGCTTGTTGGCTGTGAACTTGACCCCGTTGATGTCCACGCGGCTGCCGCCCGCCAGGTTGAAGCGCAGCTCGGGGCCGGCCCACTGGGCGATGGTGATGCCGGGGTTGCCGCCGGAGTTGTAGTCCTTGTTGCCCAGGATGGAGCGGTCGTTGGCGGTGCCATCGGACTGATACCAGAAGCCGATGGTGAAGGCCTGGACGCTGTCGAGCAGGCCCGCCGGATAGTCCAGCTTGAAGGCGCCGGTGGGGTCGCCGCTGCGCTCGTTCTGGAACATCTTGCCGAACACGCCCTTGTCGGCGAACACCGGCGCCTGCACGCCGTCATAAGGGGTGATGGCTCCGCCGCCGGCGGCCTTGTCCGTCAGGTTGCCTTCGAACGGGAACAGCATCGTCAGGCCGTTGCTCAACGACGGCAGCAGCGGCACCGGCGCGGTGTAGACCACGGTGGCGCGCACCGCCGTCACGGCGTTGCCCACCGCGATGCCATAGTTCAGCTCATGCACGCCCTCGGTGGTGAAGACGAAGCCGGTGTCGACATAGTCCGAGGCCGTGCCCGGCAGGCGCGCAATCTCCTTGCCGTCGCGGCTGATGACGATGTCGCCGGTGGGCGTGCCCACGCGGCTCCAGCTCAACGTCACACTCTTGTTATCCATCGAGGTGCGGCTGGCCCCGCGGCGCAACGCCACGGCCTCGGACAAGGCGGTGCCGGCCAGGTCGTACTGCCCCGCCGCCGGCAGCGCGCCCAGGTGCGCCAGCAGCGTTGGCGCGGCATCGGCCGCGCTGGGCAGGCCGTACCAGGCGTTGTCCCAGGCGCCGTCGACCGCCGCATCATCGGCGCTGCCGCCGAGCAGCGGCGAGCGGTTCATCGCCAGCAGCGTGGTTTTGTTCAGCGACAGCGGCAGGCCGTCGCTGCCGCCGGTGCGGTCCAGGCCGTGGCTGGAAGCCACCACCACCAGCCAGTTTTCGTCCGGATGGGCGGCGCGGCGATCCGCGACCTGCTTGAGCAACGCGCCAATGGCGCTGTCGGTCTGGCGCAAGGTGGCGCGGTAGCCGTCGCCGAAGCCGCCGGTCGCGGCCGCACGCTCGGCGGCGCCGAACTGCGCCACCACCACGTCATAACCTTCAGTGATGCGATCGCGCGCCTGGCTGGCGACGCAATCGTCGACGCCGGCGCAGTCCGTCAGGCTTTGCAGATAACCGGCGTCGCGGTCACCGCCGACCAGGCCGGCCAGCAACGACGAGTTGAAGGCCGCCGCGGCGCGCGCGGCCGGCTTGGCGGCATTGACGCGCTTGAACAGGGTCGCCGTCTTGGGCGCCTGACCCGGGGCGTTGCTGCGCACGCCGTGCTGATCCGCCCATTGGCCGGTCAGCAGCGTGGCCCAGCCAGGCGCCAACAGGGTGGGCTGCTGCGTCACCCCGCCGGTGACGCCGCCGGTCCAGGAACGGGTCGCCGTCAACTGCGCCAGGTTGGGCAGCGACTTGTCCGCCATGCTCTGGCGGTAGGCGTCATAGGTGAGGCCGTCCACGCCGATGAACAGCACCTTGGCGGCCGCGCCCGGCTGCGGCTGCACGGCCGGCGGCGCCGTCGTGCCGTCGTCGTTGTTGTCATCGCCGCCACCGCAGCCGGCCAGCGCGCCCAGCGCCGCCAGCGCCGCGCACCAGCGCTTCCATTTCAATACCTGCATGTTCTTTCCCTTTCGAAACCCGCTTTATGGGTGGCCCACATAGTGGCGTCGCAAGGTGAAAGACCCATTAAGGGAAGAAAGGAATCATTGATCGATGGATCAGGATTTTTTTCCGCAGCGCTACAGACCGCAACAACGACATGGGACCGGCAAGCCGGTCCCATGCTGGTCGGAGGGCCGGCGGCCGCGGAATCAGGCGCCGATCCGCACGCCGGTCAGGTAGCCGACCGACGCGCCGAAACCGTCCTTGTAGTTGGCCTTGACCAGCGGTTCCAGGATCGGACGCACCGTGTTGAACAGTGCGCTCTGCGGCGTGCCCCAATCGGCGGCGTGCTGGAAATTGCTGGTGATGTAGGTCCAGCCGTTGATCTCGTCGACCGCCTGCAGGCCGGTCGATTCAGCCGCCACCGGGCACGACAACAGGCGCGACAGCTGCTTGGTGTCGACGTTATAGGCCCACAGGAAGTTGTTGACATGGCCGCCGCTATCCTCGCCCACGAACAGCGTGCGCAGCTTCTCCGAGAACTTGAGGTTGTCGGGATTGGAGATCTTGTCGGCATTGTGGGTGTTGCCCAGCGCGTCGACCGGCGAGATCGGCGCGCCGACCAGCTCGGCCACCGCCGCCATGTCGACCGGCACCCATTCGCTGTCGATGGCCTGGCCGGTGCTGTCGACCTGACCGGCCTTCATGTGCAGCTGGTACACCGCGCCGGCCGCGTTGGCCTGCACCTTCATGCCGTCCACGGTGCCGTCGATCATCGACTTCTCGATGCGCGACATGGCGCTGTAGGCGATCTTGTCCTTGACGTTGACGGTGGTGCCTTCCATCTTGGTAAAGCCCAGCGAGCCGCCGACCAGCGCGGCATAGCGGTGGGTTTCCAGGAACGCCGCGGCCTGGCGGCGGCCCGGCAGCAGCTTGACCCAGTTGTTGGCGCCGTTGAAGCGGATCTTGGTGAAACTGCTGTCGGCCGGATCGGCAGTGCGCACGTCCATGATGTCGGCGGCGGTCAGCTGGTCGGCCAGTTCCTTCACTTCGGCGCTGGTGGCGTGGCCCAGCTTGATCCAGGTCAGCGTGGCCGCGCCCGGCCCCGTGCCCGAGGTCTGCGTCCACTTGGCCACGTAGAGCGTGCCGGACGACAGGTCGGCCTTGCGATCGGCCACGAACATGAACAGGCCGCCGTTGGTGGCGTCGTCGCCCATCAGCGCGGTGCGCTGGTCGGGCATGATCTGCACCAGCTCGTGCGAGATGCGGCCCATGCAGTAGTGTTTCTTGATGCTGCCGGTACCGTCGGGGTTGACCGTCACCTCCGGCATGTGGCCGTAATGGTAAGGGTTGGCCTTGTTGGGATCGCCGAACAGGTTCTGGCTGTAGGCCTGGAACTGCGCGTCCGAGCGGGCGATGGTGGCGTCCGGTTCGTACTCTTCGCTGGACAGGTGCGTGTTCCACGGCGACAGGCTGGCGCCACAGGTGATCCACAGGCCGTTGACCGACGAGGTGTCCACGTTGCTGTACTTGACCAGGCTGAGCTTGCCGGTGGCCGGGTCCTGCGCCAGCGTCAGCACCGCGATCGGCGACGGCAGGCGGCCATACATGTCGGCGCCGGACTGGTCCATCGACTGGTATTCGAACTGCACCACGGCGAACACGGTATTGCCGTTGACGCCGGGCACGGCGGGCGCGTCCAGCTTCAGCAGCGACATGCCGTCCGGACAGTTCGAGAAGAACTGGCGGGCCTTGGCCGGCACCGAGTTGTCCATGATGGGCGCGCCGCTGTTGTTGAAATACGCGCCGGCGATGATGCTGCCGCCCTTGCCGTCCGGCACCGCGTCGCCGGTCATGAAGAACGGTTCGTAGCCCAGCTCGATCTTGCGGGTGGAGCCGTCGCTGAAGGTCAGCACCATCGCCGACCCCACGGTGGTGCGCGCCATCAGCTCGGGCGTGGCCAGCGTGGGCGCGGCCATCGAGGTGAACGCGGCGGACGTGAAGGTCACGTTCGGCGGCGGCGTGACGACGGGGCTGTCGTCATCGTCGTCGCTCGAATTACAGCCCGTCAGCAGCGCGGCCATGCCGACGCCGCCCAGCGGCAGCATCGGCGCGCCCCCGAGCATCTTCAGAAGGCGGCGGCGATTGGCGTGTGTCGTGTCTTGCATCGTGGTTTCCTGTGGGAAGGGATCGGTGCCGCGGCGCCCGGCCGCAACGTGCACGCATGCTAGAGAGACGCGATGTAAGCTTGATGACAGTGCGGTGTTGGTTGTTTGAAAGAACCCGCGCCGCCGTATCGCGCAATTGTCATGATCGGCTGCTAGAGTCGGGCGCATTTCCGCCGTAACGTTGCCCGCGTCACCGCCATGCCCCTGTCCCTGCGCCTGTCCCCGCCCGCGGCCCCCGCCGCGCTCCGAGTCCTTGCCATCCTGGCGCTGGCTGCCGGCCTGGGCGTGTGGGGCGCGGTGCTGTTCGCGCCCGCGCCGCCCGCCCTGCCCGCCCCCGTCGCCGCGCCCGCGCCGCGAGCGGCCGACAACGGCCCGGTGGCCCTGTGGTTCGGCCGCGATGAGGTGTTGCGCACGCAGATCAGCGTGCTTGGGGTGATCGCGGCCGGCCCCGACGGCGCCGCCGTCTTCAGCGTCGACGGCGGCCCGCCGCTGGCCTGGCGCGTCGGCGACGAGGTCGCCCCGGGCATCGTGCTCAAGGCCGTCGGCGCCGACGCCGTCACGGTCGAGCAAGGCGGCCGCGCCAGCCGCATCGCCGCGCCGGCCGCCCCCGCCCCCGAGGGCGGCATCGCGCGCGCCGCGCCGTGAGCCGCGCGCCTCATATTGCTGTCATATTTCATGTCCACAATCGCACGCTTCTCACTGAAATACCGGAGTCGTGAAGTGCGCCAGTCATCGCGTGGGCTCGCCCGCCAGCAAGGTTTCACCCTGATCGAGATCATGGTGGTCATCGTGATCATGGGGATTCTGGCGGCCCTGATCGTGCCGCGCGTGCTGGACCGCCCCGACCAGGCGCGCCAGGTCGCCGCGCGCCAGGACATCGGCGGCATCATGCAGGCGCTCAAGCTCTACCGCCTCGACAACGGCCGCTACCCGACCACCGCCCAGGGCCTGCGCGCGCTGGTGGAAAAGCCCGAAGGCGCGTCCAACTGGCGCGGCTATCTGGACAAGCTGCCCAACGATCCCTGGGGCCATCCCTACCAATACCTGAGCCCTGGCGTCAAAGGCGAAATCGATGTGTTCTCGTTCGGCGCCGACAACAAGCCCGGGGGAGAAGGCGGCGATGCCGACATCGGTTCGTGGGAACTCTGAGCGCGGCTTCACGCTAGTCGAAGTCCTGGTGGTGCTGGTGATCGTCGCCATCGCCGCCAGCATGGTCAGCCTGTCCATCGGCAAGGGCGCCGATCCATTGCGCGAGGATGCGCGGCGCCTGGCCGACGCCTTCACCGTGGCCGAGGGCGAGGCGCGCAGCGATGGCCGTTCGATCCGCTGGCTGCCCACCAGCGGCGGCTGGTCGTTCGAGCGCCAGGGCCGCTCCGCCGCGCCGACCGCCCAGGATGACTCGCCCCTGCCCGCGGACAAGCTGGAACGCGACGAGGTGCTGCGGCCGCAAGCCTGGCGAGCCGGCCCGGTGCAATGGCATCTGTCGCCCGAACGCCCGCTGCGCTTCAACACCGAATGGGTGGCCGACCCGTTCAGCGTGCAGCTGCGCGCGGGCGACTCGCGCGTGACGTTGACGCGCGACGCCGCCGGACATTATGAGATTCACTGATTCCCCCCTTCCGCTTAGCCGCCGGCGGCAACGCCAGCGCGGCTTCACCCTGATCGAGGTGCTGGTGGCCCTGGCCATCATCGCCGTGGCGATGGGCGCGGCATTGCGCGCCACTGGCGTCATGGCCGCCAACAACCGCGCGCTGCAGGACAAGACCCTGGCGCTGCTGGCGGCGCAGAACGCGCTGACCCAGTTGCGGCTGGAACAGACCCTGCCGCGCGCCGGCTCGCAGACCGTGCCCTGCCCGCAAGGCGGCCTGGCGCTGCAATGCGAACTGGTCTTCACCAATTCGCTGAACCGCAGCTTCCGCCAGGTCTCGGTCAAGGTGCGCGATGGCGCCAACGGCGCGTCCCTGCTGCAGCTGGACGGCCTCCTGTCGAGCCTGCGATGAATTCCCGCCGCGCCGTCGCCCGCGCCCAGGCGGGCTTCACCCTGATCGAAGTGCTGGTGGCGCTGGCCCTGATGGCGCTCGTCAGCCTGATGGCCTGGCGCGGCCTGGACAGCGTCTCCAGCGCGCGCGACTGGATCGCGCGGCAGGCCGACGACACCGACGCCGTCGTCCGCACCCTCGGGCAGATGGGACGCGATGTGGAAATGGCCTACAACGGGCCGTCGTTCGCCGCGCCCGGCGTCGACGCCCAGGTCTTCACCTCGGGCGTGCGGCTGCTGCGCGGCGCCGCCGGCGCGCAGACGCTGGAAATCCTGCGCCCCGCCCCCGATGACGACGGCCGCTGGCAGCGGGTGCAATGGTCGGTGCGCAAGGACGGTCTGTGGCGCGCCAGCGGCCTGCCGGCCGAACAGGGACCGCTGCCGCCGGTCAACGACGGCGTGCTGCTGCTGCCCGGCGTGCGCGCGCTGGCGCTGCGCGGCTGGGTGACGGGCATGGGCTGGGTCGACACCCGCGCGCCCTTCTCCGCCACGCCCGCCGGCATCGAGATCACGCTCGACCGCGGCCCGGCCGGCGACGCGCGGCGCTACAGCCGCATCCTGGAACTGCCATGAGGGGGCCGCCATGAACCCGTGCCTGCCGCGCGAACGCGGCGCCGCGGTGGTCAGCGCGCTGATCATTGTCGCCATCGTCGCGGCCCTGACCACCAGCCTGTTCCAGCGCCAGACGGCCAGCACCCGCCGCATCGAGAACGAGATGGCCCGGGTGCAGGCGCGCATGCTGCTGGCCGGCGGCATCGACTGGGCGCGCCTGGTGATACGCGACCACGGCCGGCGCGAATCGACCACCCGCGGCGACCAGATCTGGGCCACGCCGGTGCTCGACACCCGCATCGAACGGCCCGGCGACGATCGCGTGGCGGTGTTCTCCGGCCAGGTGCAGGACGAACAGGGCAAGTACAACCTGGGCAACCTGGCCAGCCATGGCGTGCCCCAGCCCGAACAGGAACAGGTGCTGCGGCGCCTGCTGGGCGCGCAGCGCCTGCCGGACACGCTGGCCGCGCGCATCGTCGGAATCATCGCCGCCAGCCAGCCGCCGGCGCCGGCGGCCGGCGCGCCCACGCCGGCGCAGGGCGGG
>NZ_CADIJL010000028.1 GCF_902859695.1 Achromobacter ruhlandii | reverse complement strand
CGCCGCCCAGCAAGCCGCGACCGCGGCCGGCGGCATCGTCCAGCAGGCCACCGGCGCCATCCAGCAATCCGCGGACGCGCTGCACAGCGCCGCCGCGGCGCTGCCGGCGGTCGCCCCGGCGCCGGCGCCCGTCCCCGACATGGGCTTCCTGCACTTCGTCGCCCAGAGCGACTTCGTCGGCAAGAGCCTGTTCATCATCCTGATCCTGATGTCGCTGGTGACCTGGTACCTGATCCTGGTCAAGGTCGGCAGCAACATCAGCATGCGCCGCCGCTCGGCCGACTTCCTGAACAAGTTCTGGAACGCCAGTTCGCTGGAACAGGTCGAGCACGAGATCACCACGCACGGCGCGCGCGACCCGTTCTCGCACCTGGCCAGCCACGCCATGCACGCTCAGGCGCACCACAACAAGTTCGGCGCCACCAAGCTCGAAGAGGCGGGTTCGAGCAGCGATTTCGTCACCCGCACCATGCGCAAGGTGATCGACGAGGAAACCGCCAAGCTCGAAAACGGCCTGACGGTGCTGGCCTCGGTGGGTTCGACGGCGCCGTTCGTCGGCCTGTTCGGTACGGTGTGGGGCGTGTACCATGCCCTGGTCGGCATCGGCCTGTCCGATGGCGTCACCATCAACCGCATCGCCGGTCCGGTGGGCGAGGCCCTGATCATGACCGGCCTGGGCCTGGCGGTCGCCATCCCGGCGGTGCTGGCCTACAACACCTTCGTGCGCAACAACCGCGTCTACCTGTCGCGCCTGGACGCCTTCGCGCACGACCTTTTCGCCTTCCTGACCACCGGCCAGCAAGTGGCCCTGTCGGACAGCAAGGTGCGTGCCCTGCGCCGCCAGCACGGTAACGGCGCCGCGGTCCAACGCGGGAGCGAATAATGGCTTTTGGCAGCTTCGAGGGCAAAGGATCCGGGACCCACACGGTTTCCGAGATCAATATGGTGCCGCTGATCGACGTCATGCTGGTGCTGCTGGTGATCTTCATCATCACGGCGCCGCTGCTGGCGCACTCGATCAAGATCAACATGCCCCAGGTGGCCGCCGAGCAGATCGAGGAAGAACCCAAGACCGTGGACCTGGCCATCGATGCCGGGGGGGCGCTGTTCTGGGACGAAAAGCCGGTCAATATCGACGACCTGCCCAATCGCTTCAAGTCGATCGCCGGCACCAAGCCGCAACCCGAGATCCGCATCCGCGCCGACCAGAACACCCGCTACGAGACGCTGGCCAAGGTCATGGCCTCGGCCCGTCGTTCGGGCATGACGCGCATCGGTTTCGTCACCACGCCGCCCTCGGGCGGTGCGGCTGCCGAGGCGCCGGCGGCAGGTGGGGCCACCCCCGCGCCGTCCGGCCGTTGAACGATTCCCGCCAACGGGGCGCATTTCGCGCCCCGTTTTTTCCGGGATCGCGCTAGAATCGCGGCATGCGAGTTCTGGTAATCGAAGACGACACCACCCTGGGCCATGCGCTCCAGGAATTCCTGGCCGACCAAGGTTATGCGGTCGACTGGCTGACCGAGGGCGACCGGGTTCTGGGCGCGCTGGCCGGCCAGCCGTATGACCTGATGCTGCTCGACCTCAATCTGCCCGGCATGAGCGGCCTGGACGTGTTGCGCCAGCTGCGCCAGGATGGCAACCAGGTTCCGGTGCTGATCCTGACCGCCCGTGACGGCATCGAAGACCGCGTTGCCGGCCTGGATGCCGGCGCCGATGACTACGTCACCAAACCTTTCGAACTGCCCGAGCTGGCCGCCCGCGTGCGCGCCTTCGGCCGCCGGCGGGCTGGGCAGGCGCAGCCGCTGATCGAGGTGGGTCCGCTGGTGTTCGACACCGTCGGCCGCGAGGTGCGGGCCAACGGCCAGCGCCTGTCGCTGTCGGTGCGCGAACTGTCCGTGCTGGAAATGCTGATGGCGCGCGTCGGCCGCGTGGTCACCAAGCGCCAGATCGTCAATTCGCTGTCCGCCTGGGACGCGGATTTCAGTGAAAACGCAGTGGAAGTCTATGTCTACCGCCTGCGCAAGCGCCTGGAAGGCACGGGCGCCAGCATCCAAACGGTGCGCGGCTTCGGCTACATGCTGGATGTGGAAACGGCCTGACGGCCCGGCTGGCCGCCCGAAGCCGGTCGGCCCCGCCAGCCTGCGGCGGCCTGACTCCCCATCCGTCCACAGCGAGGGCACCGCGTCATGACGTCAGAACGCACTCCTTCCCCTCCGCCCGCCCCTCGCCCCTTGCTCCCGTCCCGCTCGCTTGCGCGGCATCTGGTCATCCGGCTGATGCCGCCGATCCTGTTGCTGGTGCTGCTGGACCTGGCCGCCACCTGGGTCATCACCCACAAGATCGACATGTCGCTGTGGATGCTGGAGGATTTCTTCTGGCTGATGGTGGTGGGGCAGGTGATGCTGATCGGCCTGTTCACCTGGGTGGTGGTGCAGGGCGTGCGTTCCGGCCTGCGCTCGGTCAATCATCTGTCCGAGGAAATCCGCCAGCGTTCCATCGATGATATGCAGCCGCTCGAAGTGGCCGGCGTGCCGGTCGAGATCGAACCGCTGGTCACTCACACCAACGATCTGCTGCTGCGGCTGGATGCCTCGCTGGCGGCGCAGCGCCGCTTCATCGGCCACGCCGCGCACCAGCTGCGCACGCCGCTTTCCGGCCTGCGGCTGGAATCCGAACTGATGCTGGCGCGGCCCTTGCCCGACGACGTGCGCGCGCGCGCCGAACGCATCAAGGCGGTCAGCGACCGCATGATCCGGCTGGGCCAGCAGTTGCTGGTGCTGGCGCGCGCCGATCCCAATGCGCGGCCGCAGGATAGTTTCGTGCGTATCGACCTGTGCGAATGGGTGCGGGCGCATGGCGCCGAATGGTTCCCGCGAGTGCGCGAGGCGCGTTATGAACTGGACCTGGTGGCGCCGGACGCGCCGATCTGGATCGACGCCGATCCCTTGTTGCTGGCAGAACTGCTGGGCAATTTGATCGACAACGCACTGCGCTATGGCAACGCCACCGGCAAGATCACCCTGATCGTCGGCGCCAATCCGCCGTCGCTGACGGTGGAGGACGACGGCCCCGGCATTCCCCCCGAGGAACGCGATCGCGTGTTCGAGGCGTTCTATCGTTCGCCGTCGGTCACGGCCGGCGGTTCGGGGCTGGGCCTGGCCATCGTGCGCGAGATCGCGCATGCCCACGGCGCCTGGTGGAAGCTCACCAGCCGGCCCGATTTTTCCGGAACGCGGCTGTCGGTCGTGTTTCCCGGCCCTCGCAAGGGGGCTCAACTCACTCGGCAAGAACCCACATCATGAGCCAGGGCTCGGTCAGCGTTCCTTCTTCCTCTACCGGCGGGGCGCCCGCCGGCCACGCCCCGTCCTCGCGCGCCGCCCTCGTCCTGGGGGCGCTGGGCGTGGTGTACGGCGATATCGGCACCAGTCCGCTGTACACCCTGCGGGCTTGCCTGACGGGGCTGAGCGTGCATACCGACCTGGAGCCGGCCCACTTGCTGGGCGTGCTGTCCATCCTGTTCTGGATGCTGATGGTGGTGGTGTCATTCAAGTACGTGACGCTGATCCTGCGCGCGGATAACCGGGGCGAAGGCGGCACGCTGGCGCTGCTGGAGCTGGCGGTGCGCAGCCGCGAGGGCAAGCTGCGCTGGATCCTGATCGTGCTGGGCATCTTCGGCGCGGCGCTGTTCTATGGCGACAGCATGATCACGCCGGCGATTTCGGTGCTGTCGGCACTGGAAGGGATCGGCATCGTTTCGCATACGCTGGACGCGTGGGTGGTGCCGCTGGCGCTGGTGGTGCTGGTGGCGCTGTTCGCGATCCAGTCGCATGGCACGGGCGCCATGGGCAAGCTGTTCGGGCCGGTGATGCTGCTGTGGTTCGGCACGCTGGCGGCGCTGGGCGGCTGGCAGGTGTGGCAGACGCCCGAGGTGCTGGCGGCGCTCAATCCGATGTGGGGCCTGCGTTTCATCGTTGAGTTCCCGTGGATCAGTTTCGTGCTGCTGGGCGCGGTGGTGCTGGCGCTGACCGGCGCCGAGGCGCTGTATGCCGACATGGGCCACTTCGGCCGCCCGGCCATCCGCAGCGCGTGGTTCAGCATGGTGCTGCCGGCGCTGACGCTGTGCTATTTCGGGCAGGGCGCGCTGCTGTTGCGCGATCCCAGCGCGATCCGCAATCCGTTCTTCATGATGGCGCCGGAATGGGGCCTGGCGCCGCTGGTGGCGCTGGCGACGGTGGCCACCATCGTGGCGTCGCAGGCGGTGATCTCGGGCGCGTATTCGGTGACGCGCCAGGCGGTGCAACTGGGCTTCTGGCCGCGCATGCAGATCCTGCACACCTCGGCGGTGGAGAAGGGCCAGATCTATCTGCCGCAGGTCAATGCGCTGCTGTTGTGCGCGGTGCTGGTGCTGGTGCTGGTGTTCCGCAATTCGGACAACCTGGCGGCGGCCTACGGTTTCGCGGTGACGGGGACGATGCTGACGACCTCGGTGCTGGCGTTCGCGGTGCTGCCGCGCGGCACCACGGGCGCCAAGCGCATGCTGTGGTTCGTGGTGCTGGGCCTGTTGCTGCTGTTCGATGTGCTGCTGTTCTCGGCCAACGTGTTCAAGATCCACGAAGGCGGCTGGTTGCCGCTGGTGGTGGCGATCGTGGTGTTCACGCTGATGATGACGTGGCGCCGGGGCCGCCGGCTGCTGTCGGACATGCAGCAGCGCGATCGCCAGCCGCTCAAGGAGTTCATGGAACAGCTGGAGGCCTATCCGCCGTCGCGGGTGCCGGGCACGGCGATTTTCATGACGATGAATTCGGGCAACGTGCCGCCGGCGTTGCTGCACAACCTCAAGCACAACAAGGTGCTGCATGACCATGTGCTGTTCCTGACGATCCGGGTGGCGGATGTGCCGTACGTGTCGGAGGACGAGCGCTTTTCGGTGCAGAAGATGAGCGCGTCGAGCTGGGCGGCGACGATCAACTACGGCTTCAAGGAAGATCCGGATGTGCCGGAGGCGCTGCGGCTGGTGGCCGAGGCGTATCCGGAGCTGGATCTGGAGCCGATGCGCACGTCCTATTTCCTTTCGCGGCAGACGGTGGTGGCGGCCAGGAAGCCGGCGCTGTGGCGCTGGCGGCGGGCGGTGTTTTCGTTCATGGCGCGCAATTCGACGCGGAGCACGAAGTTTTTCAAGATTCCGGCGAATCGGGTCGTGGAGATGGGGATGCAGGTGGAGTTGTAGGCGTTGTTGGGCTGGGGCCGGTTGTTGTTTGAGTTCTTGAGACGCCCGTTGGCGGCTGCTGGGGCGGGTGGTTTTCTTGGCGTGCTTGCCTACAGTTTGTTGGCAGGGGCGAGTATCTTGTGGCTGTTGCGTAATAAAAAAGCCCCTCGGTGTTGCCGAGGGGCTTTTTTGTTGGGCGGGAAGAAGTATTACTTCTTCTTGGCCTCGTCCTTCAGTTGCGGCAGCGAGGTGCCGGAGGCGGAGAGCAGGCCGGTCTTCGTGTAGGTGAACAGCTTGGCGCGGGTGTCGACGATGTCGAGGTTGCGCATGGTCAGCTGGCCGATGCGGTCGGCGGGGGTGAAGGGGGCGTTCTCGACCTTTTCCATCGACAGGCGCTCGGGAGCGTAGGTCAGGTTGGGCGATTCGGTGTTGAGCAGCGAGTAGTCGTTGCCGCGGCGCAGTTCGATGGTGACTTCGCCGGTGATGGCGCGGGCGACCCAGCGCTGGGCGGTTTCGCGCAGCATGATGGCTTGCGGGTCGAACCAGCGGCCCTGGTACAGCAGGCGGCCGAGCTTGCGGCCGCTTTCGCGGTACTGCTCGATGGTGTCTTCGTTGTGGATGCCGGTGACCAGGCGTTCGTAGGCGATGAACAGCAGGGCCAGGCCCGGGGCTTCGTAGATGCCGCGGCTCTTGGCTTCGATGATGCGGTTTTCGATCTGGTCGCTCATGCCCAGGCCGTGGCGGCCGCCGATGCGGTTGGCTTCGAGCATCAGCTCGACCGGGTCGCTGTATTCCACGCCGTTCAGGGCGACCGGCTGGCCTTCCTCGAAGCGGACGGTGACTTCCTCGGCCTTGACGGCGACGTCGTCGCGCCAGAAAGCCACGCCCATGATGGGCTTGACGATGCGGATGCCGGAGTTCAGGTGTTCCAGGTCCTTGGCTTCGTGGGTGGCGCCGAGCAGGTTGGAGTCGGTGGAGTAGGCCTTTTCCGCCGACATCTTGTAGTCGAAGCCGGCCTGGCGCATGTACTCGGACATTTCCGAGCGGCCGCCGAGCTGGTCGATGAATTGCTGGTCGAGCCAGGGCTTGTAGATCTTCAGGTCCGGGTTGGTCAGCAGGCCGTAGCGGTAGAAGCGCTCGATGTCGTTGCCCTTGAAGGTGCTGCCGTCACCCCAGATGTTGACGTTGTCTTCCTTCATGGCGGCCACCAGCATGGTGCCGGTGACGGCGCGGCCGATGGGCGTGGTGTTGAAGTAGGTGATGCCGGCGGTCGAGATGTGGAAGGCGCCGGCCTGCAGGGCGGCGATGCCTTCGGCCACGAGCTGCGCGCGGCAGTCGATCAGGCGGGCGTTCTCGGCGCCGTAGGCCAGGGCCTTGCGCGGGATCTCGTCGTAGTCGGATTCGTCGGGCTGGCCCAGGTTCGCGGTGTAGGCGTAGGGGATGGCGCCGTTGTTGCGCATCCAGAGCAGCGCGGCGCTGGTGTCGAGGCCGCCGGAAAAGGCGATGCCGACCTTCTGGCCGGTGGGAAGGTTCGGGAGGATAGTGGTCATTGTTTGAGGTGAGACGCCAACGGGACTTTGACAGCAACGAGCCGCCAAACAAGAAATCTGGCGGCCATTTTAACGCGTTTGGGCGGTCCGGGCAGGGCGGCGGCCGGCGCTCCGGGCGGAGGGGGCGGCGGGCTCGAACAGGGCGGCCAGGTTCAACTGGCGGATCAGATCGCCGGTGGCCGTGGCCAGCCGGGTGGCGGGGCGGTGGCGGGCGCTGGCCAGCACCAGATTGTTGGTGATGCCGGGCGCGACGATTTCGCTGAGCGACAGCGCGTGTTCGGCCGCCGGCCCGCGCGCGGCCGAACGCGGCAGGATGGCGTAGGCGTCGCCCTGCGCCGCCAGTTCGACGATGGTCTGCACCGCATCGACCTCGGCCGCCACCTGCAGGCGCACGCCCTGGGCGCGGCAGATGCTCTCGACCAGGGTGCGGATGGCGTTGGGCAGGCTGGGCAGCACCAGCGGATAGGCGCCCAGCCCGGCCACCGCGACGCGCGCGGGCAGCGGCGGCTGATGGTTGGCTGCGGCCACCAGCACCAGGTTTTCCCGGAACAGCGATTCATAGCCCAGTTGCGGTGACGGCGCCGGGTCGTACAGCAGCGCCAGATCGACGCGGCCGGCCAGCAGCCATTCGCGCATCTGCGCGCTCAGGCCTTCGGCCACGGCGATCGAGGCGTCGGGAAAGCGGCGGCGGAAAGCCTGCACCAGGGGCGGCGTGAGGACCCGCGCGATGCGTGGCGGCAAGCCCACCACCACTTTGCCCGTCGGCGTTTCGCGCAGGGTCTGCAGGTCCTGCTTGGCGCGGTCGGCCAGGGCCAGCAGGGCGCGGGCATGTTCCAGAAAGCGCAGGCCGGCCTCGGTCGGTTCCGCGCCGCGGCCGTTGCGGTAGAGCAGGTGCTGGCCCAGCTCCAGTTCCAGCAGGCGCACCTGGCGGCTCAGCGTCGGTTGGGCTACGTCGAGCATTTCGGCGGCGCGCGAGAAGCTGCGGCGCTCGGCGACGCGCACGAAGTATTCGATCTGCTTGAGGTCCATGGCGATTTGATATTTATATTTTCTATATCTGAAATCAAAGATATAGCATTGTTCGGCAGGCCGCAATCCGCGAGGATGGCGTTTTCCCCGCTGGATCCCGCCGTGCCTGACTGCCGTCCTCCGCTTGCCACGCCTTCCCGTCCCCGCCACGCGCTGCCGGCCGGGGCCTGCGACACGCATTGCCACGTGTTCGGTCCGGCTGACCGGTTTCCCTATGCCGAAGGACGTTCCTACACGCCGCCCGACGCGCCCTACGCCAGGATGGCGGCGCTGCATGCGCACCTGGGCGTGCAGCGCGCGGTGGTGGTGCAGGCCAACTGCCACGGCGGCGACCACGCCGCGCTGCTCGACGCGCTGGCGCAGAGCCAGGGCCGCTACCGCGGCGTGGCGCTGCTGGGGGCGGACGCCACGCCGGCCAGCGTGCGCCGGTTGCATGATGGCGGCGTGCGCGGCGCGCGCTTCAATTTTGTGCCGCACCTGGGCGGCGCGCCCGATCCGGCCGTGTTCGACCACGTCATCGGGCTGATCGCGCCGTTGGGCTGGCACGTCTGCCTGCACCTGGACGGCGCCATGCTGCCCGACCTGCTGCCGCGCCTGCGGGCGCTGCCGGTGCCGTTCGTGATCGACCACATGGGCCGCGTCAAGGCCGCCGACGGCTTGGACGCGCCGGCGTTCCGCGCGCTGCTGGACCTGGCGCGCGAGCCGCTCGCCTGGGTCAAGGTGTCGGGCATCGACCGCATCGCCTCGGGCAAGCGCCCCTTTGCCGAAGGCATTCCCTTCGTGCGCGCCCTGGTGGACGCGCTGCCCGAGCGTACGCTGTGGGGCACCGACTGGCCGCATCCGAACGTGGCGGGCGACATGCCCGACGACGGCGAACTGGCCGACGCTTTTTTCCTGGCCTGCCCGGACGCGGAAACGCGCCAGCAGGTCCTGGTGGACAACCCGGCGCGTCTCTACGGCTTCCCGTAGCCGCGCCATCGCCCGATTTCGGGCAACAAGAAAACACGATATCCCGAGGAGACAATCCATGTTCAAGAAATTCCTATTCGCCGGCCTGCTCGGCCTGGCCAGCCTGGCGCCCGCGGCGCATGCCGATGGCCCGGTGCGCCTGATCATTGCCTTCCCGCCGGGCGGCCCGGTGGACCTGGTCGGCCGGGTGCTGGCCGAACAGCTGGGCAAGGAGCTCAAGCAATCGGTCATCGTCGAGAACAAGGCCGGCGCCAACGGCAACATCGCCGCGGCCTACGTCGCCAAGGCCCCGGCCGACGGCTCGGTGCTGTTCCTGACCAGCGTCGGCGCGGTGTCCATCAGCCCGGCCTTGTACAAGGACCTGCCGTATGACCCGGTGCGCGATTTCGCGCCGGTGTCGCGCGTGGTCAACAACGCCACCGTGTTCGTGGTGAACCCGGCCAACCCGGCCACCGACGCGGCGGACTTCGTCAAGCGCTCGCAGGCGGCGGCGCAGTCCGTGGCGATCGGCTCGTCGGGCATCGGCAGCATCCCGCACCTGACGCTGGAAATGTTCGCCGACGCCAGCAAGGCCAAGGTGCTGCACGTGCCCTACAAGGGCGCCGCGCCCGTGATCAACGACGTGCTGGGCAACCAGGTGAACGGCTTCTTCGGCGACGTGCCGGGCCTGATTGGCCACATCCAGAGCGGCAAGCTCAAGGCGCTGGGCATCGCCGCGCCGACCCGTCATCCGCTGCTGCCGGACGTCAAGACGCTGGCCGAGCAGGGCATCGCCGGCGTCGAGTCGAACAACTGGTATGGCATCGTTGCGCCCGCCGCCACGCCGCCGGCCACGGTCGAGAAACTGAACCAGGCCCTGCGCGCCGCGCTGGGCAACGAGGCGGTGCGCGCCAAGCTGGAGAAGTTCGGCGCCCAGGCCGCGCCCAGCTCGCCGCAGGAACTGGCGGCGCTGATCGCCGCCGACCGCGAGAAGTGGGGTTCGCTGATTCAACGCAAGAACATCCGTCCGGAGTGAGCATGAGCGATTGCCGAGTCTCGCCGGTCGCGCCGGGCACGCGCCCGGCCCTGGCCGAAATCGAAGCGCGCATCGCGGCCGCGCGCGGCCGCATCTCGCCGCTGTACCAGGTGCTGCTGAACAGCCCCGCCGTGGTGCAGGGCTGGGAGGCGATGCTGACCGCGATCCGCCTGAACACGTCGCTGTCGCCGCGGGTGCGCGAACTGATCATCCTGCGCGTGGCGACCCTGAACAACGCGCCCTACGAGTTCGACGCGCACGTGCCGCACGCGCTGGCGGCGGGCATGCCGCAGGCCGTGGTCGACCAGTTGCGCGGCGGCCCGCAAGCGGACGCGGTGCAGGGGCTGGAGGCGGGCGAGGCCGACGTGCTGGCCCTGACCGACGCCATGACCCGCGACATCGAGGTGCCGGACGCGCTGTTCGCGCCGCTGCGTTCGCGCTACAACGATCAGGAACTGGTCGAACTGGCCGCGACGGTAGCCGCCTACAACATGGTGTCGCGCTTCCTGGTGGCGCTGCGCGTCGGGCACTGATAGGAGCTTTGCATGGACAAGACGGTATTGCTGGTGTCGCTGGGCGAGCGTTTCGACGCGGCGCGCGCGGCCGACATGGCGCAACGCCTGAGCGAGGGCCTGGACGGCGTGCGGCTGCGCGCTTTCGCCGCGGTCGAAGAGGATGACACCTACGTGTACGTCGACGGCGACGCCGCCGCGCAGCCGGAAGTGCAGGCGCGGCTGGCCGAGCTGTTCCCGGGGGCGCAGGCGCGCGTGCTGCACCTGACCCTGGACCTGGCCGGCGCTTCGGCCGGCCTGGATGCGCCCTGGCACTACATCGTCGAGACCGACGTGCTGCCCGAGGCCGAGGCGGACCTGAATGCCTGGTACGACCAGGAACACCTGCCGGGGCTGGCCTCGGTGCCCGGCACCGTGCGCGCGCAGCGCTACGAGTGCCGCGACCAGGGGCCGCGCTATCTGGCCTGCTATGACCTGGAGACGCGCGAGACCTTCGGCAGCCCGCCGTGGCTGGCGGTGCGCGCCACCGACTGGAGCAGCCGGGTGCGGCCGTCGTTCCGCAACACGCGCCGCACCATGTTCCAGAAGATTCTTTGACACAGAAGAACGAGGAGACAACGATGAGCAAGCGATGGGCGAGGGTTGTACTGTGGGGCGCGTTGAGCGCGGCCGGGCTGTCGCTGGCCGCGCAGGCCGCGCCGGCGCCTGCCGCGGCGGCGGCGGCCGACAAGGTCGAGCGGGTCACGGTGCTGCCGGGCAACGGCGCCCGCATCGAAGTGCTAGTGCAGGGCCAGGGCCCGGCCCTGGTGCTGCTGCCGTCGCGCGGGCGCGGCCAGGAGGATTTCGACGACCTGGCGGCGCGGCTGGCGCAGGCCGGTTACCGCGTGCTGCGGCCCGAGCCGCGCGGCATCGGCGGCAGCAGCGGACCGATGAAGGACATCACGCTGCATGACTTCGGCAACGACATGGCGGCGGTGATCCGCGATGTCGCCAAGCAGCCGGTGGTGATGATCGGGCACGCATTCGGCAACTGGGTGGCGCGCACCACGGGCGTGGACCACCCCGACCTGGTGCGCGGCGTGGTGATCGTGGCGGCCGCGGCCAAGAAGTATCCCGCCGGCCTGAGCGAGCACGTCGACCGCAGCGCCGACCTGTCGCTGCCCGACGCCGAGCGCCTCAAGTCCATCCAGTACGCGTTCTTCGCGCCGGGCCATGACGCCAGCGTCTGGCTCAACGGCTGGTACCCCGAGGTCAGCGAGAGCCAACGCCTGGCCGGCAAGGCCACGCGCCAGTCGGACTGGTGGTCGGGCGGCAGCAAGCCGCTGCTCGACCTGCAGGCGGGCGCCGACCTGTTCAAGCCGGAATCGACCCGCAACGAGATCCGCGACGAATTCGGCGAGCGCGTGTCGGTGGTGGTGATCCCGGGCGCCGGCCACGCGCTGGTGCCGGAAGCGCCGCAGGCGGTGGTCGACGCCATCGTGCGCTGGGAAAAGTCGCTCAAGCCCTGAATGCCGCGCCGGGCGCGGATACAAAAAAAAGCAGCCCCACGGGGCTGCTTTTTTCATGGGCGGGCTGCTTACTTGAGCTGGCCCAGCAGCAGGAACTCCATCAGCGCCTTCTGCACGTGCAGGCGGTTCTCGGCTTCATCCCAGACCACGCTCTGCGGGCCGTCGATGACTTCGCCGGTGACTTCCTCGCCGCGATGGGCGGGCAGGCAGTGCATGAACACGGCCTGGGGATCGGCGGCGGCCATCATCTCGGCGTCCACGCACCAGTCGGCGAAGGCGGCGCGGCGCTCTTCGTTCTCGGCCTCGTAGCCCATGCTGGTCCAGACGTCGGTGGTGACCAGGTGCGCGCCCTGGCAGGCTTGCATCGGGTCCTTGAACTGGCGCAGCACCTTGTCGGACGGCGAACCGATGCGGGCGGCTTCGAGCTCGTAGCCGGCCGGGGTCGACACGTGCAGCGTGAAGCCCAGCATCTCGGCGGCCTGCAGCCAGGTGTAGGCCATGTTGTTGGCGTCGCCGACCCAGGCGACCGTCTTGCCGGCGATGGGGCCGCGGTGCTCGATATAGGTGAAGATGTCCGCCAGGATCTGGCAGGGGTGGAATTCGTTGGTCAGGCCGTTGATCACGGGCACGCGCGAGTGCGAGGCGAAGCGCTCGATGCGGGTCTGCTCGAACGTGCGGATCATGACGATGTCGACCATGCGCGAGATGACGCGCGCGGTGTCCTCGATGGGCTCGGAGCGGCCCAGCTGGGAATCGTTGGAGGTCAGGTTGATGACCGAGCCGCCCATCTGGTACATGCCGGCCTCGAACGAGACGCGGGTACGGGTGCTGGCTTTTTCAAACACCATCGCCAGCGTGCGGTCGTGCAGCGGCATGTGGGGTTCGTAACGCTTGAATTTTTCCTTGATCAGCCGCGCGCGGTCCAGCACGTAGGCGATCTCGGCGGACGAGAAGTCCTTGAACTGCAGAAAGTGCCGCAAGGGGCCGTTTTGAGTCGTGGGAGGAGTCATGGTGATGTCGCAGGTCATTGGGCCCGGACGGGCTCGTGGCCCGGGCGGGAGGTTGATTATGGATGTTCGGCCAGGAACTGTCGAATCAGCGGCGCCAGGATGTCTACGATCCGGTCGGCTTCGGCGCGCGACAGGACCAGCGGCGGCAGCAGGCGGATGACGCGGTCGCGGGTGACGTTGATCAACAGGCCCGCTTCCAAAGCGCGCAGCGCCAGCACGCCACAGGGACGGGCCAGCTCGATGCCCAGCATCAGGCCGCGCCCGCGCACATCCGCCACGCCGGGCAGGCCGGCCAGTTCCTGCGCCAGCCGCGCCTTCAGGTGGCCGCCGACCGTGTGCGCGTTGTCCAGCAGGTGTTCCGATTCCAGCGCGTCCAGCACCGCCAGGCCGGCCGCGCAGACCAGTGGGCCGCCGCCGAAGGTGGTGCCGTGGCTGCCGGGGGTGAACACGCCCGCCGCGGGGCCGGCGGCCAGCATCGCGCCGATCGGCACGCCGCCGGCCAGGCCCTTGGCCAGGGTCATGACGTCCGGCACGATGTCGGCCCACTGGTGGGCGAACCATTTGCCGGTGCGGCCGATGCCCGACTGGACCTCGTCGATCATCAGCAGCCAGCCGCGCTCGGTGCACAGTTGTCGTACCTCTCGCAGGAAGGCGGCATCGGAGGGACGGATGCCGCCTTCGCCCTGCAGGGCTTCGAGCAGCACGGCGGCCACGCGCGGCTCGGCGTCGCCGGCGGCGCGGATCGCGGCGGCGTCGTTGTATGGCACCTGGATGAAGCCGGAGGGCAGGGGCTCGAAGCCCTTGCGCGCCTTGTCGCTACCGGTGGCCGCCAGCGTGGCCAGGGTGCGCCCGTGCCAGGACGAATCCATGGTGATGATGTGGGCGTGGCTGTTGCCGCGCTGGTAGGCGTAGTAGCGCGCCAGCTTGATGGCGGCCTCGTTGGCCTCGGAGCCGCTGTTGTTGAAGACCACGTCGCGCATGCCGGACAGCGCCGCCAGGCGCGCGGCCAGCTCGGTCTGCTGCGGGACTTCGTAGATATTGGAGGTGTGGATGACGCGCGCGGCCTGCTCGCTGATGGCCGCGACCAGCCGGGGATGGGCGTGGCCCAGACAGGAGACGCCGATGCCCGCCAGCGCGTCCAGGTACTTGCGGCCCTGCGCGTCCCATAGCCAGACCCCCTGGCCGTGCGTGAACGAGACCGGCAGCCGGGCGTAGATATTGGCCAGAGGCGAGGTCATGACGGGTCCTCCTGGGCATTTTTCCCTGGGCGGAGCGCCTTTCGGGACAGGGCAAAGGATCAATCATATACAATTCGCGGCGCGGGGCGCATGTTTGATCACGCCGAAGATCCGGCCCAGTGAAGGGCGTCCCGTAGTGAAGAATCCATGGCAACTCGCGTCAGACAATTCGTAATTCATGGCGTTACCGAAAGCGGTAGCCGCTTTCGCCCCAGCGATTGGGCGGAACGGCTCGCCGGCGTAATGGCACAGTTCCGGCCCGCCGGCTGTGCGGGTAACCACCTCACCTATTCGCCCTACGTGCTTCCCGTCGTGATCGACGGCGTGCGCGGCATCGTGGTCGACCAGCGCTTGCGCGATCTCGAACCGCTGGCGTACAAGTTCGTGGTGGATTTCGCCCGCGACAACCACCTCAAGACGGAAGAACGCGAAATCTAGGCTTGCCGAAACCACAAAGCGCCCGAACCGGGCGCTTTTCCATTTCAGGCTTGCCACGCCAGGCCACGCCCCCTTCGCCGGGGGCGGGCCGTCTCCTACCCGCGCGCCGCGCCCGCCCGCGGGCCGCCGCGTCGCGGTCCCCCTAGGTGCCGTAGCGGTCGAGAATCTTGCGGATGTCGCGCACGCCCGCGCCGTCCGGACTGAGCAGCGCGCGCGCCGTGACCGACTCCAGGTGATGTTCCAGCAGGTGCAGCACGTGCTTTTCGTCGCGCGCGCGCAGGCCGGCGACGATTTCGCGGTGCTCGCTGACCGCGCATTCGCTCGAATGCGGCCGGCCGTAAAGCGCCAGGATCAACGAGCAGCGCGACACGATCTCATTGACGTAGCGGGCGTAGACCGCATTGCCCGACAGTTCCGCCATCAGGATGTGGAATTCGCCGGACAGGCGGATCGACTCGTTGACGCTGTTGCGCGCGCGCGCGGCTTCTTCCTGCGCCACGTGCTGTTCCAGCCGCGCCAAGCCGGCCTCGGTGACGTGCTGCACCAGCCGGCGCGCCACGTCGCGTTCGAGGCAGCGGCGCGCCTCGAAGATGTCGTGGGCTTCTTCCAGGCTGGGGCGCGCCACCGCCGCGCCGCGATTGGGGCGCAGGTCGACCAGGCCCTCGCTGAACAGGCGCGTCAGCACGCCGCGCACGATGGTGCGGCTGACGCCGAAACGCTCGCCGATGACGTCCTCGGGCAATTTGTCGCCCGGCAGCAAGGCCTGCTCGATGATCGCCTGCCGCAAGTTTTTGTATACGATTTCCGTGCGGTTTACGTCTTTCCGGGCGGGCTCCGCCGCGTCGGGAATGGGGGCCGTCATCTGGTGTGGATCTCCGATGCGTGCGCGTTCCGGTGCGGGGAATCTGCCGGCGGAATCGCGCCGGTGCGCACTTTTCTAGGTGCGAAACAGCATACACCATCGGCCGCTAAGGGTTAGCGATAGCTTGAAGCGTCGGACCAATGGCGTACATTGTCGCCATAAATCGTATACAAAGATTTATACAAAATTCAGGAAGCTGTGGGTTTTGTATGAATGGTTTTGTATACAAACCATCAGGGGTTTGATTCATGTCCGCAGCACCCGCCGTCCTTCCCGACCGCCTGGCCGTCACGCCCAGCCGCCTGCTGGTGATCAATGGCAACACCACCGCCGACCTGACCGCCAGCCTCGCCGAGCAGGCGCGCGCTTTTTTTGGCGACGCGGCCCGGGTGCATGCCGTGACAGTGCCGTTCGGGCCCGCCTATATCGCCAGCCGGGCGCAGGCCGTGGTGTCGGCCCACGCCGTCTGCGAAACCGCCGAGCGCGAGGCCGCCCAGGCCGAGGCCGCCGGCGAGCCATTCGACGCCTGCCTGCTGGCCTGTTTCGGCGAACCCGGCATCGGCGCGGTGCGCGAGCGCCTGCGCATGCCGGTGGCCGGCATGGCCGAGGCCGCCATCCTCACCGCCCTGCAGCGCGGCGACCGCTACGCCATCGTGACGGTGGGGCGGCTGTGGCCGGGCATGCTGCGCGAGCAGATCCGCCAGCTCGGGCTGGAGTCGCGCTGCGCCGGCCTGCTGGCGCTGCCGGGCAATGCGCTCGACTACGTCACGCGCTCGCCCGCGACCATCGCCGCCGTGGGCCAGGCCCTGGACGACGCGGTCGCCCAGGGCGCCGACGTGGTCATCGTGGCCGGCGCCGCGCTGGCGGGTTTCCTGCCCAGCCTGCCGCGCCTGCCCGCCGTGCCCGTGATCGATTCCTATCGCGCCGCCCTGTCGCAGGTGCTGGCGCTGGCCACGCTCGAGCGCGCCCAGCGCCAGACCGCCGGCCACTGATTACCGCCGCCGGCCGTCCGCGCCGGCCTCCAGACGTATTCCATACCCACCTCCAAGGGAGCATTGCCATCATGAAGACGCTGCTGAAGTGGACCGCCGGGGCCGTGATCGCGCTATCGGCCATCACCGGGGCATCCGCCGCCAACACCCTGAAGTGGGGCGCCGCCCGCGACCTCGACTCGCTCGATCCGTATTCCTACGGCAGCACCTTCAACCTGGCGTTCCTGAACCACGTGTACGAAGCGCTGATCCGCTACGACGACAAGTTCAACATCACGCCGGCGCTGGCCGAGTCGTGGGAGTCGCCGTCGCCGACGGTGCTGCGCTTCCATCTGCGCCGCGGCGTCAAGTTCCACAACGGCGCGCCGTTCTCGGCCGACGATGTGGTGGCGTCCATGACCCGCGTGTCCGACGACGCCTCGCCGCTCAAGGGCAACCTGCCGGCCTTCAAGGCGGCGCGCAAGGTGGATGACTACACGGTCGACATCGAGATGACGCATCCGTACCCGCTGATGCTCAACGACCTGACCAACATCTTCATCTTCAACCGCCAGTGGCTGGTGGACAACAACAGCCTGAAGCCGACCGACGCGGCCAAGAAGATCGAGGGCTACGCCACCCACAACGCCAACGGCACCGGCCCCTTCAAGGTGGAGTCGTACCGGCCCGACACCCGCACCGTGCTGGTGGTGAATCCGGACTGGTGGGACAAGCCGCGCCACAACCTGGACCGCATCGAGTTCACGCCGATCGCCTCGGCGCCGACGCGGGTGGCGGCGCTGCTGTCGGGCGACATCAACTTCACCGAGAACGCGCCGCTGCAGGACCTGGACCGCCTGCGCGCCGCGCCCAACGTCAAGGTGCTGGCCGCGACCGAGCTGCGCACGCTGTATTTCGGCTTCAACCTGGGCGACAAGCTGGTCGGCTCCAACATCACCGACAAGAACCCGCTCAAGGACCTGCGCGTGCGCCAGGCGCTGTACATGGCGCTGTCGCCCGAGCTGCTGCAAAAGCGCGTGATGCGCGGGCTGTCGCGCACCACCGGCGCGCTGGTGGCGCCGTCGATCCCGGGCTATGACGCCAGGCAGGAGGAACGCCTGCCGTTCGATGCCGCCCGCGCCAAGAAGCTGCTGGCCGAGGCCGGCTACCCCGACGGCTTCACGTTGTCGCTGCTGTGCTCGAACGACATGTTCGTCAACGAAGAGGAACTATGCCAGGCCGCCGCCTCGATGTGGGCGCGCATCGGCGTGAAGGCCTCGCTGGCCAGCGGTCCGCGTTCGCTGCAGAACCCCAAGCGCTCGCGTGGCGAGTTCGACATCACCATTCACGGCTGGGCCAACGAGCCGCAGATCGACGCGCTGTCGATCCTGCTGCAGGTGATGCACAGCCGCACCGGCCCGGCCGGGGTCTTCAACTGGGGGCAGTGGGGCGATCCGGCGCTGGACGCGCGCATCGACGCCGCCGCCGCCGAGATGGACCGCCCCAAGCGCGTGCAGATGATGAGCGACATTCTGCAGACCCTGCACGACGACGTGCGCTTCCTGCCGCTGCACCAGCAGCCCATGGCCTGGGCGGTGGGCGCCAACGTCGGCGACGTGCTGCAGATGCCCGACAACAAGGCGCGGCTGTGGACGGTGCGCATGAAGTGATGGGCAAGGCGCCGCGTCCTGCATCGGCCGCGGCGCTCCTGGCTTGGAATGTCGAGATGCCCCCCAGGGGCTGACAGGAGGCGCACATGCTGGCGTTCATAGTTAGGCGGGTTTGCAATGCGGTCGGCGTGATGCTGGCGGTGGCGTTGCTGGCCTTCGTGATTTTCCGTTTCGTCGGCGACCCGGTCGACATGATGCTCAACGAGCAGGCCTCGCAGACGCAGCGCGACGAGCTGCGCGAGCGGCTGGGCCTGAACGCCTCGGTCGGCATGCAGTTCGTGCACTTCGTCGCCAACGCGGCGCGCGGCGAGTTCGGCATTTCCTACCGCAACCAGCAGGACGTGTTCGCGCTGGTGGCCGAGCGCTTCCCGGCGACGTTCGAGCTGGTGATGATGGCGACGCTGCTGTCATTGGTGATCGGGGTGCCGCTGGGCGTGCTGACCGCCATCTACCGCAAGTCGCGCCTGGCGCAGGCGCTGCAATTCGTCTCGATCCTGGGGATTTCGTTGCCCAGCTTCGTGGTCGGCATCATGCTGATCCTGGTGTTTTCGGTGCAGCTGGGCTGGCTGCCCGGTTTCGGGCGCGGCGACACGGTGCGCATCGGCGGCTGGAGCACCGGCCTGCTGACGCCGTCGGGCCGGGCCGCGCTGGTGCTGCCGTCGATCACGCTGGCGCTGTTCCAGATCACGCTGATCATGCGGCTGGTGCGGGCCGAGATGCTGGAGACGCTGCGCACCGAGTTCATCAAGTTCGCCCGCGCCCGCGGCCTGCCGGACCGGGTGGTGCATTTCCGGCTGGCGCTGCGCAATTGCCTGATGCCGGTCATCACGGTGACCGGCATGCAGATCGGCAACCTGATCGCCTTCGCGCTCATCACGGAAACCGTGTTCCAGTGGCCCGGCATGGGCCTGCTGTTCATCCAATCGGTCATGTTCGTGGACATTCCCGTCATGGCCGCCTATCTGGTGATCGTGTCCTTCATCTTCGTGGCGCTGAACACGCTGGTGGACATGATGTACGGCGTGGTCGACCCGCGCCTGCGCAGCCAGCACGTCAAGGGAGGCGCCAATGCTCACTAAACCGATGTCGAACGCGGGCCGCGGCCGGCTGGCGCGCTTCTTCCAGGGCGACCTGTGGTGGAGCCTGCGGCAGGATCCGGTGGCGATGGGGGCGGGCGTGGTGCTGATCGCCGTGGTGCTGCTGGCGCTGTTCGCGCCCTGGATCGCGCCGCAGAACCCCTACGACCTGGCGCAGCTGGACCTGCTCAACGCCGAGCTGCCGCCGCGCTGGATCGCGGGCGGCGAGGCCCAGTTCCTGCTGGGCACCGACACCCAGGGGCGCGATGTCTGGTCGGCGATCCTGTATGGCTCGCGCATGTCGCTGGTGATCGGGCTGGCCACGGTGGTGCTGTCGCTGGCGATCGGCCTGCTGGTGGGGCTGGCGGCCGGCTATTTCGGCGGCTGGATCGACAATGCGCTGATGCGCCTGGGCGACACGCTGCTGAGCATTCCCACCATCCTGGTGGCGATCCTGGTGACGGCGGTGTTCCGGCAACTGCTGCCGCCGGGCCTGCGCGAGACGCTGTCGGCGGTGATCCTGATCCTGGCGATCTCGATGACCAACTGGGTGCAGTACGCCCGTACCGTGCGCGCCTCGGCGCTGGTCGAGCGCGGCAAGGAATACGTGCAGGCGGCGCGGCTGATCCGGGTCAGCCCGCTGCGCATCATGCTGACCCACATCCTGCCGAACACGCTGACGCCTGTGATGGTGACCGCGACCCTGAACCTGGGCCTGGCGATCCTGATCGAGGCCACCCTGAGCTTCCTGGGCGTGGGCATGCCGCCGACCGAGCCGTCGCTGGGCACCCTGATCCGGCTGGGCAACCAGTTCCTGTTCTCGGGGCAGTGGTGGGTGGTGGTGTTTCCCGCGCTGTACCTGAGCCTGGTGGTGCTGGTGGTGAACCTGCTGGGCGACTGGCTGCGCGATGCCCTCAATCCCCGCCTGCGCTGAGCGCGGCAAGAACACGGAGACAAGAGAACCATGGACAACGCAACCCTGTATACCCACGTGCGGCCGGCGGGTGGCGAAGCCACCTCGGTGCTGGTGCGCGACGGCCGCTTCGCGGCCATGGACGGCGCGGTGCCGGATAGCGTGCCGCGCGTCGATGGCGGCGGCGCGCTGCTGCTGCCCGGCCTGATCGACGCCCACGCGCACCTGGACAAGACCCTGTACGGCATGCCCTGGTACCGCAACGAGGTGGGCCCGCGCCTGATCGACAAGATCGAGAACGAGCGCGCCGAGAAGCGCCGCCTGGGGATCGATCCCTATCGCCAGTCGGCGCGGCAACTGGTGATGTCGGTGGCCGACGGCACCAGTCACATCCGCAGCCACGTCGACGTGGACACCGACATTGGCGTGGCGGCGATCGAGGGCGTGATGCGCGCCCGCGACCAGTACCGCGACCAGATCGACGTGCAGATCGTGGCCTTTCCGCAGAGCGGGCTGCTGATCCGCCCGGGCACGCTGGAACTGATGGAGCAGGCCCTGCGGATGGGGGCGGACGTGGTCGGCGGGCTCGACCCGGCCGGCATGGACCGCGACCCCAAGGGCCATCTGGACGCGATCTTCGCGCTGGCCGACAAGCACGGCAAGCCGATCGACATCCACCTGCACGAAGCCGGCGAACTCGGCGCGTTCTCGATGCAGATGACCATCGACCGGGTGCTGGCGCTGGGCATGCAGGGCAAGGTGACGCTGTCGCATTCGTTCTGCCTGGGCATGCCCGACGCGCAGGCGGTACAGGGGCTGGTGGACGGGCTGGTGGAGGCGGGCGTGCATATTATGACGACCGGCTCGGCCTCGCGTCCGGTGCCCAACGTGGCGCGGCTGCACGCGGCCGGGGTCACCGTCTGTACCGGCAACGACGGCATGCGCGACACCTGGGGTCCCTACGGCAAGCCCGACATGCTGGAACGTGCCATGCTGGTGGGCCTGCGCAACAACTTCCGCCGCGACGACGAACTGGCGCTGGCGCTGCATGTGGCGACCTATGGCAATGCGCGCGTCATGGACCTGGCGGACTACGGCCTGGCGCCGGGCTGCCACGCCGACTTCGTGCTGGTGGACGCCGAGACGGTGGCCGAGGCGATCGTCTCGCGCCCGGTGCGCAAGCTGGTGGTCAAGCGCGGCCGGGTGGTGGCGCGCGATGGCCGCGCGCTGGTGGAGGCGCCGTGATGGCCGCTCGCGACGACGCCACGCTGCTGACCGCGCGCTGGGTGGTCGGCCACGAAAACGGCCGCCACTGCCTCTACGAGAACGGCGAGGTGGTGTTCCAGGGCGACCGCATCGTCTACGTCGGCCCGCGCTATCCCGGCGCGGTGGCGCGGCGCCACGACTACGGCCGCGCCCTGATCGGCCCGGGCTTCGTCGACCTGGACGCGCTGTCTGACCTGGACACGACCATCCTGGGTTTCGACAACTCGCCGGCCTGGCGCAAGGGCCGCATCTGGCCCGACACGTACATGCAGCGCGGCCCGTACGAGATGTATACGCCGGACGAGCTGGCGTTCCAGAAGCGCTACGCCTTCGCCCAGTTGATCCGCAACGGCATCACCACCGCGCTGCCGATCGCCTCGCTGTTCTACCGCGTGTGGGGCGAGACCCGCGATGAATTCCTGTCGGCGGCGCGCACCGCCGGCGAACTGGGGCTGCGCGTCTACCTGGGGCCGGCCTATCGCAGCGGCCACACCTATGTGGACGGGGAAGGGCGCATCCGCTGCCACTACGACGCGGCGCGCGGCATGGCCGGATTGGAACAGGCGGTGGCGTTCGCCGACGAGGTCGAGGGCCTGTACGACGGCCGGGTGCGCGCCATGCTGTCGCCGGACCGCATCGAGACCTGCACGCCCGAGCTGCTGCGCGCCTCGGCCGCCGCGGCGCGTGAACGCGCCATCCCGATCCGCCTGCATTGCTGCCAGTCGCGCCTGGAATACGACCTGGTGCTGGCGCAGCACGGCATGAGCCCGCCGGAATGGCTGCGCAGCCTGGGCTTCCTGTCCGAGCGCGCGCTGCTGCCGCACGGCACCTACGTGTCAGGCTCGCGCCAGATCGAACGGCCGGGGCAGGACCTGGAGATCATCCGCGACGGCGGCGCCACGGTGGTGCACTGTCCGCTGGTGTCGGCGCGCCACGGCGCCACGCTGGAATCGTTCGCCCGCTATCGCGAGCTGGGCGTGAAGATCGGCATGGGCACCGACACCTGGCCGCCGGACATGGTGCTGAACATGCAGGTCGGCATGATGCTGTGCCGGGTGATGGACCAATCCACCGAGGCGGTGCGCTCGGAAGACTATTACGACGCCGCCACGCTGGGCGGGGCCGACGCGCTGGGCCGCGCCGACCTGGGGCGGCTGGCGGCGGGCGCCAAGGCTGACATCGTGGTGTTCGATTTTTCCCACGACCGCAACGGCCAGCTGATCGATCCGATTCAGACGCTGATGGTCGGCGGCAGCGGCCGCGACGTGTCGCAGGTGGTGATCGACGGCCGCTTCGTCATGGTCAATGGCCGCATTCCCGGCTTCGATGCCCGGCTGGCGCAGGACCAGGCGCAAGCGCAGTTCGACCGGCTGGTGGCACGCTACCCCGACCGCACCTGGGGCCATCCGCCGGTCGACGAGATCTTTTCCTCCAGCTACCCGAGATTTCCCAGGAGCCCGTCATGACGACCGTTCCGAATCCCGCCGCGCCCACCCTGTCGGTGCGCGGCCTGTCGGTGGAGTTTCCTTCCCGCCACGGCCTCCTGGTGGCCACGCGCGATATCAGTTTCGACATCCAGCCGGGCGAGATCCTGGGCATGGTGGGCGAGTCCGGCGCCGGCAAGTCGCTGACCGGCATGGCCGTGATCGGCCTGCTGGAACCGCCGGGCCGCCTGGGCGGCGGCGAGATCCACCTGGCTGGCCGCCGCATCGACAACCTGCCGGCCCGCGCGCGCCAGCAACTGCGTGGCAAGGAGATCGGCGCGATCTTCCAGGATCCGCTGACCAGCCTGCACCCGCTGTTCACCGTAGGGGACCAACTGGTCGAGACCATCCGCCACCACGACAGGGTGTCGGCCGCCGCGGCCCGCCAGCGCGCGCTCGAACTGCTGCTGGCGGTCGGCATTCCGGCGGCGGACCGTCGCATCGACCACTATCCGCACCAGTTCTCCGGCGGCATGCGCCAGCGGGTGGTGATCGCGCTGGCGCTGGCGGCGCGGCCGCGGCTGATCATCGCCGACGAGCCGACCACCGCGCTGGACGTGTCGGTGCAGGCGCAGATCACCGCGCTGCTGCGCCGGCTGTGCCGCGAGCAGGGCACCTCGGTGCTGCTGGTGACGCACGACATGGGCGTGATCGCCGAGACCGCTGACCGGGTGGCGGTGATGTACGCTGGCCGCATCGTCGAGATCGGCCCGGTGCTGGAGGTGCTGCGGCGTCCCGGCCATCCGTATACGCAGGGCCTGATGAACGCGATTCCCGGCCTGCGCCAGCGCGCCGCGCGCCTGAACCAGATCGACGGCGCCATGCCGCGCCTGCACGCGATGCCGGACGGCTGCGCGTTCCATCCCCGCTGCGCCATGGCCGGTCCGCGCTGCGGCATGGACCGCCCGGCGCTGGCGTCCACTCCGTCGGGCGCGACCCTCAGCGCCTGCTGGCTGCACCAAGGAGGCGTAGCCCATGCCGCATGACGATGACATCCTGTTGCGGGCCGATGACCTGGCCTGCTGGTTCGACGTTTCGCCGCCCTGGCTCGAACGCACCTTGTCGCGCCAGCCGCCGCAGACGCTCAAGGCGGTCGACGGCGTGTCGCTGGCGGTGCCGCGCGGCACCACGCTGAGCATTGTCGGCGAGTCCGGCTGCGGCAAGTCGACGCTGGCCAAGCTGCTGGTGAGCCTGGTGGCGCCGACCCGCGGCACGCTGCGTTATGGTCGCAGCCGCACGGGCGGCGCGCTGCATCCGCAGATGATCTTCCAGGACCCGTACGCCAGCCTGAATCCGCGCTGGCGGGTGGGCGCGATCGTGGCCGAGCCTATCGTCACGCTAGGCCTGCGCGCCACGCCGGCGGACACGCGGCGCCGGGTGGAGGAGCTGCTGACTCTGGTGGGCCTGTCGCCGAACGACGCGTCGCGCTATCCGCACGAGTTCTCGGGCGGCCAGCGCCAACGCATTTCGATCGCGCGGGCGCTGGCGACGCAGGCCGAATTCCTGGTGTGCGACGAGCCGACCTCGGCGCTGGATGTGTCGGTGCAGGCGCAGATCCTGAACCTGATGGGCGATCTGCAGAAGGAGTTCGGCCTGACGTATGTGTTCATCAGCCACAATCTGTCGGTGGTGCGCCACGTGTCGGACCGGGTGGCGGTGATGTACCTGGGCCGGATCGTGGAGCAGGCGCCGGCGGACGAGTTGTTCGATGCGCCGGAACATCCGTACACAAGAATGCTGCTGGATACGATTCCAGATCTGGACTCCCCCAGGCGCGACCGCGAGCCGATGGGCGGCGAGGTGCCGAATCCGATTCAGCCGCCGAGCGGATGCACGTTTCATCCGAGGTGCCCGAATGCGAGGGCGGTGTGTCGGGAGAGGGCGCCTGAGGTGGCGGTTGTTGGCGGGCGTGAGGTGCGGTGTCATGCCGTGGAGTGGGCGGTTCTGCAGGCGGCTTGATGGCTTTCCTGGTGGGGTTTTGGTGCGGGAGCGGGCTTCGTAGGTCACCCCTCGGTCGGGCGGACCCGATGGCGGGCGCCCACGATTGCGGTCCGGAGCGTTCGCTCCGGACTGCCCCTGCCTCATCCTCGTCCTCGCCTTCGGCGACTCCTTCGGATTCCGTCGGGCGCATCGAGGTTGCCCGCCATCGGGTCCGCCCGACCGAGGGGCTACGAGCGTCTTGGCTTGTTGCGTTGCTAGACCTGTGTGCAGGGCATGAAACCTGCAGGGTTGCCCATCGCGGCCGCGCGGACGGCCACGCTGGGCGTCTGTGCATTTGAAAGTGGGGCGGGTGCGCTGTGCGCGGGTGGCGAGCGGCTTTCTGGTGGTTCCGCACGTCAGGGGGAGGGGCGGTGGTGGTCGGCGCGATGTCGGCTGTGTTGCGCGTGGCGAGTTTCGCGCGCCGACCACAAACAGTCTTGGTGCCAACGATCTCTCAATAGCACTCGATTTCGCCGTTCCCACACGCGATAGCGGCATCACGCATCGCAAGACGTCGCGTAGGCCTCATCAGGCCGCCCGCGCGGCCGCTTTGAGGCGGCTCCCTCCGCACCATTCCCCGCAAGCGCGCAGCGGCATCACCAATCGCAAGACCCCGCGTAAGCCCCAAAAGGCCGCCCGCGCGGCCATTTGGGGCGGGCCCCGCAAATCTCTCTCCCCACACCTCGATGTAGCAGCGCCCCATGTCTGGATGCCGGTAGCCTGTTGCGGCGGGGTGGGCCGGGTGGGGCGCCGTCGATGCGCCCGACGGAATCCGAAGGCAGTCGCCGCAGGCGACTACGAGGATGAGGATGGGGCAGTCCGGAGCGAACGCTCCGGACCGCAATCGTTGGCGCCCCACCCGGCCCACCCCGCCGCAACAGGCGGCCTACGAAGCCACCACCGCAATCAATAAACCTACTTCGAATAAACCAAATCCCGTAGTCCCAATGACAACCCCGGCCAATAAGTAATCACCATCAGACAAACAATCACCACCCCCACAAACGGAATCAAGGGCTTGATCAACCGCTCCAGCGGCAGCTTCGCCACCGCGCAGGCCGCGAACAGATTCACCCCGAACGGCGGCGTGATCATGCCCAGGGCCAGGTTGACCACCATGATGATGCCGAAGTGCACCGGGTCCAGCCCGAACTTCAGCGCCACCGGCAGCAGCAGCGGGGCCAGCACCACGATCGAGGCCGAGGTCTCGATGAACATGCCGATCACGAACAGCGCCAGGTTCACGCCCATCAGGAATGAGAACTGGGTGTCGAACAGCTGCGCCAGCCACACGCCCAGCGCATCGGGGATGCCGGCGCGGTTCAGCAGGAAGCTGAAGACGCCGGCGTTGGCGATCACGAACATGATCACGGCGGTCGACACCACCGACTTGTGCAGCGTGTCCGACAGTTGCTTGAAGCTCAGGCGGCGGTAGATGAACTTGCCCACCACCACCGCGTACATCACCGCCACCACCGAGGCCTCGGTCGGGGTGAAGACGCCGCCGTAGATGCCGCCCAGGATGATCACCGGCATCATCAGCGCCAGCCAGGCGCGCTTGAAGGCTGGCCACAGCGGCAGGCGGCCTTCGCCGTCGCGCTTGCCCAGGTTGTTGCGCTTGGCGTAGAACCAGACGTAGAACATCAGCGCCAGGCCGATCAGGATGCCGGGCATGACGCCGGCGATGAACAGCTCGCCGGTGGAGGTGTCGGTGGACACCGCGAACAGGATCATCGGGATCGACGGCGGGATGATCACGCCCAGCTCGGCCGCGCTGGCCTGCAATGACGCGGCGAAGGGGGCGGGATAGCCGTGGCGGATCATGGCCGGGATCAGGATGGCGCCCACCGCGAAGGTGGTGGCGACGCTGGAGCCGGCCACGGCTGCGAAGATCATGCAGGTCAGCACGCAGGTGCAGGCCAGGCCGCCCTGGATGCCGCCGACCACGCTCTTGGCGAACTCCACCATGCGTTCGGAGATGCCGCCGGCTTCCATCAGGTTGCCGGCCAGAATGAAGAACGGGATCGCGACCAGCGGGTACTTGTCCAGCGCGGCATAAAGCTGCTGGGCCACCACCAGCCAGGGCAGGTTGGCGGCGCCGACCCCCGCCAGGCTGGCCAGCCCGATCGACACGGCGACCGGCACGGACAGCCCGAAGAAAATCAGCATCGAGACAATCATTAATTGGGACATGGCGATATCGGCTGCTTGGATTCGGGACCGGGGCTCAACCCTGCGCGTCGTTGCGCACGGGCGTGTTGTCTTCCTCGCCGGCGCACCAGCGCGCCAGCACGGCGATGGCGGCGAGCGTCGCGCCCACCGGGATCGCCAGGTAGATCCAGGAGATCGAGATGTCCAGGCTGGGCACGTTCTGGAAACGCACGCGGTAGGTCATCTGGCCGCCGATCCAGGCGATGAAGCCGAGAAAGCCGGCGCAGATCAGGCCGATGACGGCCTCCAGCACGCGGCGGCGCATGCCGCCCAGCAGGTTGCGCAGCAGTTCGACGCTGATCATGGCGCCATGACGGAAGGCCAGGGCCACGCCCAGCAGCACCGTCCAGATCAGCAGGGCGCGGGTCAGCACCTCGCTCCAGTCGGCGGGCGAATGCAGCACGAAGCGGGCGATGACCTGGTAGAAGGCGGCGGCCGCGGCGGCCACCAGCAGGAGTTGGGCGATGACCGACACCAGTTTGAACAGGACGCGGTCGAAGGCGCAGAGCAGACGCATGAGGATTTCCAGGAGCGGATGACAGGGCGCGCGGCGGCAGGGGGCGGGCGGAAATCGCTTCCGTCCGCCGTCCGCGGCCGCGCCGACCTTGCGCTTACTTGGTGTCGCGGATCGAGTCGATCAGCTTCTTGTCGAACTTCTTGTAGTACTCGGGGTAGGCCGGCTCGACGGCGGCGGCGAAGGCGGCGCGGTCGACTTCCGTGACCTGCATGCCTTCCTTCTTGAGCTGCTCGACGCCGGTCTTCTCGATGTTGTCGACGTAGGCGCGCATGGCCTGGGCCGATTCCTTGCCGGCCTTGTCGAACTTGGCCTTGTCGTCGGCCGACAGGCCGTCATAGACGTTGGCCGACATCAGCACCAGCGCCGGGCCGTAGACGTGGCCGGTCAGCGACAAGTATTTCTGCATCTGCGACAGCTTGGCCGAGGTGATCACCGACAGCGGGTTTTCCTGGCCGTCGATGGTGCCCTGCTGCAGGGCGGTGGCCACTTCCGGCCAGGCCATCGGGGTCGGCAGGATGCCGATCTGGCGGAAGGCGGTGATGTGGATCGGGTTTTCCGTGGTGCGGATCTTCAGGCCCTTGGCGTCGGCCGGCGTCTTGACCGGGCGCACGTTGTTGGTCAGATGGCGAAAGCCCTGTTCGCCCCAGGCCAGCGCGATGATGCCGCGGCTGGGGAACTTTGCCAGCATATCCTGTCCGATCTTGCTGTCGAGCACGTTGCGCGCATGTGGCAGGTCGCGCAGCAGGAAGGGGATGTCGAAGACGCCGGTCTCGGGCACGAAGTTCAGGGTGGCGCCGGTCGAGACGATGGCCAGGTCGATGGTGCCGATCTGCAGGCCTTCGATCACCTCGCGTTCGCCGCCCAGCGCGCTGTTGGCGAATTGCTGTACCTTGTACTTGCCGTTGCTGGACGCCTCGATCGACTTGGCCAGGGCGTCGGCGCCGGCGCCATAGTGCGACGACGTGGACAGGGCATAGGCCATCTTCAGGGGAGTCTGGGCCGAGGCGGCCAGGGGCGCGGCGACCGCGCAGGCGGCCAGGATCGTGGCCGCGAGCCAGGATTTACGCATTGTCTTCTCCAGGGATTCGGTATTTTTTTCAGTGGGTGTGCGGCGCCGCAAGGCGCTTCGCGCATGATAGCGGGATTCGGCCCCCATTCCGGCCGTTGGTTAACATTGGCAGATGATGGATTTCCCTGATGTCTCACGGGCCAGGCGCCCCGGCTTTTGGACCACCCTGGCGCTGGGCGCCCGCATGATGATGCGCGACGCCCGCGCCGGCGAGCTGCGGCTGCTGGTGCTGGCCCTGGTGGTGGCGGTGGCCGCCGTCACCAGCGTCGGCTTCCTGGCCGACCGGGTCAGCCGGGCGCTGGAGCGCGACGCGGGCCAGATGCTGGGCGCCGACCTGGTGCTGGACGCGGACGAACCGGTGCCGGCGGCCTTTCTCGATCAGGCCCGCGAGCGGGGCCTGTCCGTCTCCAATACCTGGCAGTTCCCGTCCATGGTCAGCGCCGGCGACGGCGCCCAGTTGGCGGCCCTGAAGGCGGTCGAACCGGGCTATCCGCTGCGCGGCGCCCTGCGGGTGACCGACGCGCCGTTCAATCCCGACGGTCCCACCCGCGACATTCCGCCCGAGGGCGCGGTCTGGGTGGACGGCCAACTGCTGTCGCTGCTGGGCCTGAAGGTCGGCGACACCCTCAACGTGGGCGACGCCCACCTGCGCATCGACCGGGTCATCACCTATGAGCCGGACCGCGGCATGCAGTTCGTCAACGTCGCGCCGCGGGTGATGCTGCGCGCCAGCGACCTGCCGGCCACCGGGCTGATCGCGCCCGGCAGCCGCATCGGCTACGCCCTGCTGGTGGCGGGCCAGCCGGACGCGGTGGCCGGCTATTCGGCCTGGCTGGGCCAGAATCTCAAGCGCGGCCAGAAGGTCGCCACGCTGGAATCGGGCCGGCCCGAGGTGCGCCGCACCCTGGACCGGGCGCAGCGCTTCCTGTCGCTGGTGGCGCTCCTGGCGGTGCTGATCTCGGCGGTGGCGGTGGCGCTGGCGGCGGGCCGCTACATGACCCGGCATCGCGACGGCATCGCCGTGATGCGCTGCCTGGGGGCGGTGCAGTCGCAGGTCTCGCGCATGCTGACCCTGGAATTCGCGCTGGTCGGCCTGTTCGCTTCGGCGGCGGGCTGCCTGCTGGGCTATGCGGTGCACCAGGTGCTGGTGATGCTGCTGGGCACGCTGATCGACACGACGCTGCCCGCGCCCTCGGCCATTCCGGCCCTGCAGGGGCTGCTGACCGGCCTCCTGCTGTTGCTGGGCTTCGCCCTGCCGGCCCTGGCGCAGTTGCGCCACGTGCCGCCGGCGCGGGTGCTGCGGCGCGACGCCGACGTCATCAGCGCCCGCAGCGCGCTCGGCTATGGCGTTGGCGCGGTCGGCTTCGCGCTGCTGATCTGGTGGTTCGCCGGCGACGCCAAGCTGGGCGGCGTGGTGGCGGGCGGGTTCCTGGGGGCGTTCGCGCTGTTCGCGCTGGTGGCCTGGCTCTGCATCCTGGGCCTGGCGCGCCTGCGCGGCCTGGCCGCCGGCCTGCCGGCGCTGCGGTTCGCGCTGGCCGGCGTGGTGCGCCGGCGCGCCGCCACCATCACCCAGGTGTGCGCGCTGGCGGTGGGCCTGATGGCCCTGCTGCTGCTGGCCATGACCCGCACCGATCTGATCCAGGGCTGGCAGCGCACGCTGCCGCCGGACGCGCCCAACCGCTTCCTCATCAATGTGCAGCCCGACCAGCGCCAGGCCGTGACCGACGCGCTGACCCGCGAGGGGCTGGGCCAGATCGTGCTGTCGCCGATGGTGCGGGGCCGCCTGATCGCCGTCAACGGCAAGCCGGTGGGACCGGACGACTACGAGGAACCGCGCGCCAAGCGCCTGGTGGACCGCGAATTCAACCTGTCCTACGGCGAGCAGATGCCGTCGTCCAACCGCATCGAGCAGGGCCGCTGGCTCAAGCCGGGTTCGGCCGAGGTGTCGCTGGAGTCGGGCCTGGCCAAGACCCTGGGCATCAAGCTGGGCGACAAGATGACCTTCGACGTGGCCGGCCAGCAGTTCGAGGTGGCCGTCTCCAGCACCCGGCGGGTGGATTGGGATACGATGCGCGTCAATTTTTTCGCCATCCTCACGCCCGAGACCCTGGCCGACATGCCGCAAAGCTGGATCACGTCCTTCTACCTGCCGCCGGAAAAGGCCCAGGTGCTGCCCGCGCTGGTGCGGCAGTTCCCGAACCTGACGGTGTTCGACGTGGGCGCCATCCTGCAACAGCTGCAGTCGGTGCTCAATGAGGTCGGCCGCGCGGTGCAGCTGCTGTTCCTGTTCACGCTGGCGGCCGGCGTGCTGGTGCTGTCGGCCGCGCTGACCGCCACCCGCGACGAACGCATGCGCGAAGCCGCGGTGCTGCGCGCGCTGGGCGCCACCCGGCGCCAGTTGGCGCGTTCGCAGCGCATCGAGCTGTGGGCCGTGGGCGGCCTGGCCGGCCTGTTGGCGGCGGCCGGCGCCAGCGCGATCGCTTGGGTTTTATCAACCCAGGTGTTCGATTTCACGATTACCCTCAGCCTCTGGCCCTGGCTGGTGGGGGTCGGCGCGGGTATGCTCGGCGCCTGGGCCGGTGGCGCGCTGGCGCTGCGCGGCGTGCTGCGCACCCCGCCGCTGGTCACCCTGAGAGAAACCTGATGACGACTTCCGTCCAAACCCCTGCCGAACCCGTGGAAACCTCCCGCAGCATTTTCGATCTCCTGGGCGGCGAGCCCGGCGTGCGCGCCCTGGTCGACCGTTTCTATGACCTGATGGACATGGAGCCGGACCTGAAGGAACTGCGCGCCGCGCATGGCCCCAGCCTGGACCAGGCCCGCGACAAGCTGTTCTGGTTCCTGTGCGGCTATTTCGGCGGCCCGGACCACTATATAGAGCGCTTCGGCCATCCGCGCCTGCGGGCGCGGCACCTGCCGTTCTCGATCGGCGAGATCGAGCGCGACCAATGGGTGGCCTGCATGGGCCGCGCCATGGAGGACGAGGGCATCGACCCCGCCCTGGTCGAGCGCCTGCTGCAATCGTTCTTCGGCGTGGCCGACTGGATGCGCAACCGTGAAGGTTGAGCGGGATCCCTCCGGCGCCCGGCGCCACCGCTGGCCGGCGCCGCTGGCCGGCGCCATGCTGGCCGATCCGCGCCTGGGCGAATCCGGCCCCGAACTGTTCAACCCGGCCCACTATGGCGAGCGCGCCCGGCCGGTGGACGCCGGCGGCCGCCAGGCGGCGTGGTTCGTGCAGGGGCCGGGCTGGCAGGGCGTGCTGCGGCGCTACCGGCGCGGCGGGTTGATCGCCAAGCTCAGCCGCGACACCTATCTGTGGGCGGGCGAGGCCCGCACCCGCAGCTTCCGTGAGTTCCGCCTGCTGGCCGCCATGCGCGCCCAGGGGCTGCCGGTGCCGGCTCCCCTGGCCGCGGCCTACTGGCGCCAGGGCCCGACCTACCGCGCCGCCATCGTGGTCGAGCGCATCCCGGGCGTGCGGCCGCTGGCCCAGGCGCTGGCCGAACCCCTGTGGCAGCCGGTGGCCGAGGCCATCGTGCGCATGCACCGGGCCGGCGTCTGGCACGCCGACCTGAACGCCTTCAACATCCTGATCGGCTCGGACGGCCGGGTCTGGCTGATCGATTTCGACCGCGGCACCCAGGGCGGCCTGTCCGACCGCCAGCGCCAGGGCAACCTGGAACGCCTGCGCCGCTCCCTGGTCAAGGTGGCCGGGGAGGAAGGCGAGCGTTTCTGGCTCAAACTGCGCGATAGCTACTGGACCGCCTGGGGGGTCGGCGTACAGCCCTGAGGTGGGCCGCGCCACGGGCCTGATCCGGGCCCAATTGCGCCAAATTACGCTAAATCTCCCGGTAAAGTTGGGCAGGCCAGCGCTAAAAGGCTTTATGATTCCGCCTTTTGGTACTCCTGTAACTTACGGCATATCGCTGGGGGGCTGGTAATGAAACTACGGGCGGGAATGCGCTGGGCGCTGGGGACGATGCTGGTCGCGGCAGCCACGTCGGCGGCGATGGCGCAGAACAAGGTCGTCAACGTCTACAACTGGGCCGAGTACACGGCCCCGGACACGATCTCGGGTTTCGAGAAGGAAACCGGCATCAAGGTCCGTTACGACGTCTACGACAGCAACGACACGCTGCAGGCCAAGCTGCTGGCCGGCAAATCGGGTTACGACGTCGTTGTCCCGTCCACGCATTACGCCTCGCGCCAGATCGAGGCCGGCCTGTTCCAGAAGCTGGACAAGTCCAAGATCCCCAACTGGAAGTACCTGGATCCCGACGTCATGGCGCTGGTCGCCTCGGTCGATCCCGGCAACGAATACGCCATTCCGTGGGGCTACGGCACCAACGGCCTGGGCTACAACGTCACCAAGGTCAAGCAGATCATGGGCGACAACGTCGACCTGGCCAACTGGGACATGATCTTCAAGCCCGAGAACGCCGCCAAGCTCAAGGAATGCGGCATCTCGATGCTGGACGAGGCCGCGCAGGTGTTCCCGGCGGTGCTCAAGTACCTGGGCAAGGACCCCAACAGCGCCAACCCGGACGACTACAAGGCCGCGCTGGACGTGCTCAAGCAGATCCGCCCGTACATCCGCCAGTTCAGCTCCTCGGGCTACATCGACGAGCTGGCCGTGGGCGACCTGTGCATGGTCTACGGCTTCTCGGGCGACGTCATGATCGCCCGCAAGCGCGCCCAGGAGGCCAAGAAGCCGTATGAAGTGAACTACTTCATTCCCAAGGGCGGCGCCCCGGCCTGGTTCGACCTGATGGTCATCCCGAAGGACGCGCCGCATCCGGAAGAGGCCCTGGCGTTCATCAACTACATCGAGACGCCGCAGGTGCACGCCGCCATCACCAACACCATGTTCTACCCCAACGCCAACAAAGAGGCGCGCAAGTACGTGGTCAAGGACGTGGCCGACAACCCCATGATCTACCCGTCGCCCGAGGTCTCCAAGTCGCTGTATGTCATCAAGGCCCAGCCCTTGAACATCCAGCGCCTGCAGACGCGCATGTGGGCCGAGCTGAAGTCGGGGCGCTGAGCATCATGAGCGATAGCCGTTACTCGGCGCAGCATGCGGCCGATCCGGACGAGTTCGTCCGCGTCGCCGACGTGGTCAAGATCTTCGGCGACGTGGTCGCCGTCCGTTCCGTCAATCTCTCGGTCAAGCGCAACGAGATCTTCGCGCTGCTGGGCAGTTCCGGCAGCGGCAAGTCGACGCTGCTGCGCATGCTGGCCGGTTTCGAGGAAGCCACCTCGGGCCAGATCCTGCTCGATGGCGAGGACATCACCAGCGTGCCGCCGTACCGGCGGCCGGTTAACATGATGTTCCAGTCGTACGCGCTGTTCCCGCACATGACGGTCGAGGCCAACGTGGCCTTCGGCCTGAAGCAGGAAGGCGTGGACCGCGCCGAGATCCACGACCGCGTGTTCGAGGCGCTCGACCTGGTGCAGATGGCCGGCTATTCGCGCCGCAAGCCCAATCAGCTGTCCGGCGGCCAGCAGCAGCGCGTGGCGCTGGCGCGCAGCCTGGTCAAGCGGCCCAAGCTGCTGCTGCTGGACGAGCCGATGTCGGCGCTGGACAAGCAGATCCGCCAGAAGACCCAGATCGAGCTGGTCAAGATCCTGGAGCAGGTCGGCGTGACCTGCATCATGGTCACGCACGACCAGGAAGAGGCCATGACCATGGCGCACCGCCTGGCGGTCATGACCGAGGGCCAGATCGTCCAGTGCGGCACGCCGCAGGATGTCTACGCCTTCCCCAACTCGCGCTTCGTCGCCAGCTTCATCGGCTCGACCAACATGTTCACCGGCACCATCGTGGTCGATGAACCCGACCACGTCGCCATCGAAAGCCCCGAACTGAGCCGTCCGCTGTACGTCAGCCACGGCGTCAGCGAGCCGCTGGGCATGGACGTGCACGTCTCCATCCGCCCCGAGCGCATGGTGGTGTCGCGCGAACAGCCGACGGGCGACTACAACTGGGCCCACGGCATGGTCAGCCACATGGCCTGGATGGGCAGCTACGCGCTCTACCAGATCCGCCTGGACTCCGGCGCCATGGTCGAGGCCAGCGTGCCCAGCCTGCAACTGGCCCAACTGGACGCCCCGGGCATCGACGAAGACATCTTCGTCAGCTGGGACGCCGACAGCGCGACGGTGCTGGCGTCATGAGCCGCTTCTCGCCCCGCGACTGGCTGCCCTCGGGCCGGGCGCTGGCGGTGGTGCCGCCGTTCGCCTGGCTGGTGCTGTTCCTGCTGGTGCCGTTCCTGCTGGTGTTCAAGATCAGCTTCGCCGAGCTCAAGTTCGGCATTCCGCCGTACACCTCGCTGGCCGAATTCAAGGACGAGGCGGTGCAGTTCAGCCTGCACCTGCGCGGCTACATCCTGCTGTTCACCGACAGCCTGTACTTCGCCACCTACCTCAGCTCGGTCAAGATCGCCGCCATCACCACGCTGGCCTGTGTGCTGATCGGCTATCCCATGGCGTACTACATCGCGCGCTCGTCGCCGCGCGTGCGCAACCTGCTGCTGCTGGGCGTGATCCTGCCGTTCTGGACCTCGCTGCTGTTGCGCGTGTACGCCTGGGTCGGCATCCTGCGCAACGACGGCCTCTTGAACAACTTCCTGCAATGGCTCGGCATCATCTCCAGCCCGCTGGAGATCTACCGCACCGACCTGGCCGTGTACATCGGCATGGTCTATGCCTACCTGCCGTTCTTCATCCTGCCGCTGTACGCCACGCTGGTGAAGATGGACCTGCGCCTGCTGGAAGCCGCCTACGACCTGGGCGCCAAGCCATGGCAGGCGTTCTGGCAGATCACCGTGCCGCTGTCGCGCCAGGGCGTGATCGCCGGCGCCATGCTGGTGTTCATCCCGGCGGTCGGCGAATACGTCATCCCCGAAATGCTGGGCGGCGCCAACACGCTGATGATGGGCCGCGTCATGTGGAACGAGTTCTTCAACAATACCGATTGGCCGATGGCCTCGGCGGTGACCTGCGTGATGGTGCTGCTGTTGCTGGTGCCGCTGGCGCTGTTCCAGTACAACCAGGTCAAGCAGCAGGAACTGGCCAGCGGAGGCCGCAAATGAACGGTCCCAACAAGACCTTGCGCGCCGTGGTGCTGGGACTGGGGTACTTCTTCCTGTACGTGCCCATCATCAGCCTGATGGTGTTCTCGTTCAATGAGTCGCCCGCCGTCACTTCCTGGACCGGTTTCTCGTTCCGCTGGTACCACTCGCTGTTCAACGACGATGCGCTGCTGCGCGCGGCCTGGCTGTCGTTCCGCATTGCCGCCATGACGGCCACCGCGGCCGTCATCATCGGCACCTGGGCCGGCTACGTGCTGGGGCGCATGGGCCGTTTCCGCGGCTTCGCGCTGTACGTCGGCATGCTGAGCGCGCCGCTGGTGATCCCCGAAGTGGTGTTGGGCATCTCGCTCCTGCTGATGTTCGTGGAACTGCGCGGCCACCTCGGCTGGCCGGCCGAGAACGGCATCTTCACCATCTGGGTCGGCCACGTGACGCTGTGCATGGCCTTCGTGGCGGTGGTGATCCAGACCCGCATCCGCGACCTCGACCGCTCGCTCGAAGAGGCCGCGCTGGACCTGGGCGCCACGCCCATCACCGTGTTCTTCAAGATCACGCTGCCGCTGATCGCGCCGGCGCTGGCCTCGGCCTGGCTGCTATCCTTCACGCTGTCGCTGGACGACGTGGTGCTGGCGTCGTTCCTGTCCGGCCCCAGCTCCAGCACGCTGCCGATGGAAGTCTTCTCGCGCGTGCGGCTGGGCCTGAAACCCGAGATCAATGCGTTGGCGACGCTGTTCATCCTGGCGGTGGGCACCTGCGTCATCCTGGCCAACCGCATGCAATGGCGCAAGGAGTCCGAACCCAAATGAAGCAAACCACCCTGTATGGCCTGACCAAGTGCAGCACCTGCGTCAAGGCGCGCGAGTGGCTCACCGCGCACGGTGTCGACCACCAGTTCATCGACTATCGCGATCATCCGGTGCCGGCGGCCACCCTGAAGGAATGGGCCGGCCAGCTCGGCGGCTGGGAAAAGCTGGTCAACCGCGCCTCGATGACCTGGCGCAACCTGCCGGACGAGCGCAAGACGGCCAGCACCGACGCCCAGTGGACCAAGCTGATCGCCGAGTTCCCGGCGCTGGTGCGCCGCCCGGTGGCGGTGACGCCCGATGGCGAGGTCGGCGTCGGTTTCAGCGAAAAGCGTTACGGCGAACGCTTCGCCTGATCCCGTGGCGGCCAGGGCCGACAAGGCATCGCGCGGCGCCGGCAAGGCGTTGCCCGATGCCTTTTTCAATCGCGATGCGCGCCAGCTGGCGCGCGAACTGCTGGGCAAGGTGGTGCGCCATCGGGTCGACGGCCTGTGGCTGTCGGCGCGCATCATCGAGACCGAGGCCTACTACCTGGAAGAAAAGGGCAGCCACGCCTCGCTCGGCTACACCCACAAGCGCCGCGCCCTGTTCATGGACGGCGGCGTGGTCTACATGTATTACGCCCGCGGCGGCGACTCGCTCAACTTCAGCGCCGGCGGTCCCGGCAATGCCGTGCTGATCAAGTCCGCCTATCCCTGGGTCGACGCCCTGTCCGGTCCCGACGCGCTGGCCCGCATGCAGGCCCTGAACCCCGATGCCCAGGGGCGGCCGCGGCCGCCGGGCCGGCTGTGCGCCGGCCAGACGTTGCTGTGCCGCGCGCTGGGTCTGAAAGTGCCGGACTGGGACGCGCGGCGCTTCGATCCCGAGGCGCTGTACGTCGAGGACGTGGGCGAGTCGCCCCAGGTGCTCATCAGCACTACCCGGCTGGGCATTCCCGCCGGACGCGACGAACACCTGGAATACCGTTACGTCGATCCGGCCTACGCGGCGTGGTGCACCCGCAATCCCCTGCGCCGCGGGCAAGTGGCGGGGCGCGATTATCACTGGGTGGACCGCCAGGGAGCGCCGCTCAAGCGGCCGCCCTGAGGAAGCGATTCAGGTCAGGTCTTGGGGCCGTCGGCCCGATTCGCCGCCCTGAGCGCCGCTTCGCGGGCGCGCCGGGCCATGGCGGCCCGCATGTCGGCGTACTTGCGCTGGATGCGCTTGCGGTTCAGGCGCTTGCTCCAGGCGTATACCGGCACCAGCGGCAGCACGCCGAAGCCGTCGATCAGGAACAGTCCCGACTTGCCGTCGGCATTCAGGCCACAGGCGATGTTGCTCGGCGACAGGTCGTGCAGCACCACGTGGGCGTCGGCCAGGTCCTCGACGAATTCGTCCAGTTGTGCCGACAAGGTGTCGTTCATCTTGCCCTGGCGCGCCAGGTCCGCCACCGTGGGCGCGATGTTGCCGGCCTCGTCCGTGATCTTCTCGACCAGCAGGCCCAGGCCCAGCGAGGTCTGCGCCACGCCCAGGATGCGCGCCATCGGCACCTGCCACACGCCCGACGGGCGCGTGGTGGTGGTGACGTATTCGGTGATTTCGTTCAGATAGACGCGGTATGCGCTTTCGCGCTGGTACTGCTTGTACCAGCGCTTGAACGGACGGGCTTCCAGGTAGACGGCGCGCGCCTGCATGTCCATGACCTTGACCAGCAGGGAGGGGGCATGGGGGTGCTGGAAGATGTGGCGGTCGCCCCCCATCGCGACCGGCGTCTCGTCATCGAGATCCAAGGGGCCGAAGACCGAGTCGAAGGCTACGGGGGGCGGACAGAACGTTGGGAGATCAGCTGTATTCAACTGTTTTTAAGGTTATAGGTAAGTTGTTAACAGTTTAATGCCGTTGCTTGCTTTTCGCCTTTAAAGCGGCCGGGAAGTCGTTTCCGATGACTACCGGGGCCGGATCACAGTCCTATAATTTCAGGCGCCCGGCGTGGGCGCGCGGCGTTTTGAAGGGGCCACTTTGTCGAATGATGTCTTGCTTTGGGTTGCCGCCGGCGGCGCGGTGCTGGCCTGCCTGATCGCCTTGCTGGCGTGGCTGTCGCGGCCGGCGCGCGACGACCGGCTCGATGCGTTGCTGGAAGGCCTGGAGCGCACCGAACGGGCCCTGCGCGCCGACATGGCGGAAAGCCAGCGCGGCCTGCGCGCCGAATTCGCCGAATCCACTCGCGGTCTGCGGCAGGAACTGGCCCAGTCGCACGGCGACCTGCGCGCCGCCCTGACGCGCGATGCGCAGGCGGCGCGGGCCGAGTCGGCCGAGTCGCTGGCGCGTTTCGCGGCCGGTTTCGGCGAACAGCTGCAGGGCCTGATCCAGATCAACGAGCGGCGCCTGATGGAGGTTCGAGCCACGGTCGATCAGCGCCTGCAAGCGTTGCAGAATGACAACAGCGCCAAGCTCGACGACATGCGCCGCACCGTCGACGAAAAGCTCCACGCCACGCTCGAGCAGCGCCTGGGCGAATCCTTCAAGCAGGTATCGGACCGCCTCGAAGCCGTTCACAAGGGCCTGGGCGAGATGCAGGCGCTGGCCGCCGGCGTGGGCGACCTCAAGCGTGTGCTGACCAACGTCAAGTCGCGCGGCACCTGGGGCGAGGTGCAGCTGGCAAGGCTGATCGAAGACAACATGACCCCCGAGCAGTACGCCGCCAACATCAAGCCGGTGCCGGGCAGCGACGCGGTGGTCGAGTTCGCCATCCGCCTGCCGGGGCGGGGCGATGGCGGCGCGCCGGTCTGGCTGCCGATCGACGCCAAGTTTCCCAAGGAGGAATACGAGCGCCTGATGGATGCGCAGGAAGCCGCCGACGCCGAGGGCGTGAAGGCGGCCGGCGCCGCGCTGGGCAAGGCGGTCGAACTGCAGGCGCGGCTGATCGCCAACAAGTACGTGGCGCCGCCACACACCACCGATTTCGCCATCATGTTCCTGCCGACCGAAAGCCTGTATGCCGAAGTGCTGCGGCGTCCTGGGTTGCTGGACCGCCTGCACGACCTGCGCATCAACGTGGCCGGTCCCAGCAACCTGGCGGCGCTGCTCAACAGCCTGCAGATGGGCTTTCGCACGCTGGCCATCGAGCAGCGCTCATCGGAGGTCTGGCAGGTGCTGCGCGCGGTCAAGACCGAGTTCGGCAAGTTCGGCGACGCGCTGGCCGGCGTCAAGAAAACCCTGGACACCGCCAGCAGCAAGATCGGCCAGACCGAGGTGCGCACGCGCGCCATGCTGCGCAACCTGAAAAGCGTCGAGGCCTTGCCCGAGGCCGAGGCGCTGCGCCTGCTGGGCGCCGAGGGCGTGGCGGTCGACGATGGCGCGGACGATCCGGCCGCCAGCGAGACGCCCGCCGCGTCCGGTTCCGGCCCCTGATCCGCGCGCGGGCCGCCGGGTTCGGCTTGTGACCCGGCCACTCTGTCGATATCCTCGTACTTGCGGCATTCCGCCGTCGATATCTGGAGCATCGTAAGCATGGGCACGGCTGACCGAGTTGATTCCTCTTCCTTCGACGCGATGGCGCTGGGCGCCGATATCGCCCAGGGAGCCACGACGGCGCTTGCCGCGATGCAGCAGGCGGTGGAACGGGTGGCGGCGCGCAACCCGTCGATCAACGCGGCCTGCGGCGTGCGTGCCGAACTCGGCCTGGACCTGGCGCGCGCGCTCGACGATGAACTGGCGACCCTGTCTTCCGCACAACGCCTGGCGCTGCTGCGCGAACGTCCGTTTCTGGGCGTGCCGACGCTGCTGAAGGACCTGGGCACCGCCGCGCTGGGGCTGCCCAGCGCCATGGGCTCGGTGCTGTACGGCCAGGTGGAATGGAGCGTCGATGCCGAGATCGTCAAGCGCTACCGCCGCGCCGGCCTGATCCCGTTCGGCCGCAGCACCAGCGCCGAACTGGGCCTGAGCCCCACCAGCGAATCGCCCGTCTACGGCGCGCCCACCCAGAACCCCTGGAAGGCCGGGCACAGCGCTGGCGGCTCCAGCGGCGGCGCGGGCGCGGCGCTGGCCAGCGGCATGGTGCGCATCGCCCACGGCAGCGACGGCGGCGGTTCGATCCGCATCCCGGCCTCGTGCTGCGGCGTGCTGGGCCTGAAGCCCTCGCGCGGCATGATGCCGCTGGGCCCGCTCAAGGGCGAGGGCTGGGGCGGCCTGGCCACCGAACACATGATGACGCTGTCGGTGCGCGACTGCGCGGCGGCGCTGGATATCAGCGCCGGCGCCGACGTTGGCGCGCCCTATGCGGCGCCGGCCAGGCCGGGCGAATCCTATCGCGACATCGTGGCGCGGGTGTCGGCCGATCCGCGCTCATCGCCGCGCCGCCGCATTGCCTATATCAACACCACCTACGAAGGCGAGGCGATCCATCCCGAGGTCGCGGCGGCGGTCGACGAGGCCGCGCGCCTGTTCGCCGGCCTGGGCCACGAACTGGTGGTGGCCGCGCCGCCGGTGGGTTCCGAGGAAGTGCTGTCGCCGATGCTGCCGCTGATCGCCAGCGCCGCCGCCAATGCCATCGACAGCTTCGTCGGCGCGCGCAATCGTCGCCTTGCCGCGGACGAATTGCAGCCGACCACGCTGGGCGCGCGCGAGTACGCCCGCGCGATTTCCGGCGCGCAGTACGTGGCTTGCGTCGATACCTGCCACGAGATCACGCGCCGCATCGGCCGCTTCCTGCATCGCGAGGGCACGCAGGGCCACGACCTGTTCCTGTCGCCGGTGCTGGCGCAACCGCCGGCGCCCATCGGCCGCTATGCGATGGACAACGCCGATTACCTGGCCTATCGCCTGGGCAAGAAGGGCGTGATCGGCTATTCGCCGTTCGCGCCCCTGGCCAACCTGACGGGCATGCCCGCCATTTCCATTCCGTTCGGCCTGTCGGCCGACGGCCTGCCGATCGGCATCCAGGTCATGGGCCCGCTGGGCAGCGAGGCCTGGCTGCTGGAACTGGCCGCCCAGGTCGAGGCCCTGCGGCCCTGGCAGCGGGTGGCGCCCATCGCCAGATAGACCCGCGGGCGGGGCGCGCCGAGGTGCACGGCGCATCAACGAAGAGGAGCCAGCATGCCGTCGTTCGTGACCCACACCGTACTCAACCAGGTCCCGCCCCTGGAGGACTATTCGCTGTTCGAGACCGACCCGGCGTTGCGCGAGGCGGCGGTCCGCGAGGGCGCCGGCGCCTGGCTCGGCGACCTCGGCGCGCATGGGGCCTGGCTCGGCCGCGCCCAGACCCTGGCCGCCGGCGTCGACGCCAACCGCTATCCGCCGCGGCTGCAGGCCTATGACCGGACCGGCCATCGCATCGACCACGTCGATTTCCATCCCGCCTGGCAATTGTTGATGAGCGGCATCGTGGCGCGCGGCCTGCACAGCCGCGCCTGGGCCCAGCCGGTGCCGGGCGCGCAGGTGGCGCGTGCGGCGGCCTACCTGATGCAGGGCCAGGTCGAGGCTGGCACGCTGTGTCCCACCACCATGACCTTTGCCGCCGTGCCTTTGCTGCAACGCGAGCCGGCGGGCGTGATCGACTACACCGGCGACTGGCTGCCCGCGCTCTATTCGCGCGAATTCGACGGCGCCGACGCGCCGCTGGCCGGCAAGCGCGGCGCGCTGATCGGCATGGGCCTGACCGAGAAGCAGGGCGGCTCCAACCTGCGCGCGGTCACGACACGCGCCGCGCCGCTGGGCGCGATCGGGCGCGGTTGCGCCTATTCGCTGGTGGGCCACAAATGGTTCTTCTCGGTGCCGCAGGCCGACGCCCATCTGGTGCTGGCGCAGACCGACGAGGGGCTTAGCTGCTTTCTGGTGCCGCGCTGGATTCCGGATGGCCCGCGCAACGCGGTCCGCATCCGGCGCCTGAAGGACAAGCTGGGCAATCACAGCAATGCCAGCGCCGAAGTCGAGTTCGAGGACGCGTGGGGCGTCATGGTCGGCGAACCCGGGCGCGGCCTGGCGGTGCTGCTGGAGATGGCCGCCACCACCCGCCTCGATTGCGTGCTGGGCAGCGCCGCGTTGCTGCGCCAGGCCCTGGTGCAGTCGCTGCACCATGCCTGCCACCGCCAGGCTTTCGGCAAGCCGTTGCTGGCGCAGCCGCTGATGCGCAATGTGCTGGGCGACCTCGCGCTGGAGTCGGAAGCCGCCCAGGCGCTGGCGCTGCGCCTGGCGCGCGCGGTGGACGAGCGCGGCGACGCCGGCGCGCGCGCCCTGGCGCGGGTCGGCACGCCGGCCGCCAAGCTGTGGGTCTGCAAGCGCGCGATCGCGGCGGTGGCCGAATGCATGGAGGCCTGGGGCGGCAACGGCTATATTGAAGAAGGCCCGATGCCGCGCCTGTACCGCGAAACGCCGGTCAATTCGATCTGGGAGGGCTCGGGCAACGTCATGGCGCTGGACGTGCTGCGCGCGCTGCAACGCGAGCCCGAGGCGCTGCCGGCGCTGGAAGGCGAATTCGCGCCCGCCAGCGGCCGCTACCCGGAATTCGATGCGGCGCTGGCGCGCTGGCGCGCGCTGCTGGCCGATGCGGCCCAGGCCGAGTTCCAGGCCCGTCGCATTGCCTGCGGCCTGGCGCGCCTGTGGCAGGCGGCGCTGCTGATCCGGCACGCGCCCGAGCCGGTGGCGCAAGGCTTTGTCCACAGCCGGCTGGGCGCGGCGGGCGGCGTGTTCGGCGAGCTGGCGGCCGGCGCCGACGTGGCGGCGGTGCTGGCGCGGGCCTGGCCCGCCGCGGCCGCATGCTAAATTTCCCGGCTTCACCCACCTTTTTTGCGCACTCCGCCATGCTCTCGCAACAAGAACTCAAGCAACAAGCCGCCGACGCGGCCCTGGAACTGGTTGAACAGGTCGCCGGACCCGATGTCATCATCGGCGTCGGCACCGGTTCCACGGCCGATCTCTTCATCGACGGCCTGGCGCGTTTCAAGGGGCGGATCGCTGGCACCGTGGCCAGTTCCGAGCGCAGCGCCGCGCGCCTGGCCGGCCATGGCCTGAAGGTGCTGGACCTGAACGACGTGACGTCGATGCCGATCTACGTCGACGGCGCCGACGAGATCGACGCCAACCTGCACATGATCAAGGGCGGCGGCGGCGCGCTGACGCGCGAGAAGATCGTGGCTTCGGTGGCCGACCGCTTCATCTGCATTGCCGACGAATCCAAGCTGGTCGATGTCATGGGCAAGTTCCCGCTGCCGATCGAGGTCATCCCGATGGCGCGTGAAGCGGTGGCCCGCGCCATGACGGCCATGGGCGGCCAGCCGCGCTTGCGCGAAGGCTTCGTGACCGACAACGGCAACATCATCCTGGACGTCTCCGGCCTGTCGATCACCGACGCCACCGGCCTGGAAGCCCGCATCAACAACCTGCCGGGCGTGGTCACCTGCGGCCTGTTCGCCATCGCCGGCGCCGACGTGGCGCTGCTGGCCACCCAGGGCGGCATCCGCCGCCTCGATCGCCGCGCCTGAGTGCGTCCAGGGGCCGGATCGCGCGCGCTTGCGGGCGCTCCGGCCGCGATTCATAATCCTGTCACACTTGGGTCATAACCTTGCCGGTTGTGCAGGCCCATACTTGATTGAAACGCTTTCATATCGGGGCAATGCAATGAGACCAACCACGCAGGGAGCCCGGATGACGGAGCATACAAACAAGCAGTTCGACGCTGATCTGGAAAGCGTCCGTTCGCAATTCTTGCAAATGGGCGGCGTGGTCGAGGCCATGATCCAGGAGGCCATCGACGCGCTGGCCAGCGGCGACCTGACGCTGGTTGAAAAGGTGCGCGAGCGCGAAAAGGAAGTCAATCGCCACGAAGTGGAGATCGACGAAAGCATCAGCCGCATCCTCGCCCGCCACCAGCCCACCGCCATCGACCTGCGCATGCTGATGGCCGTGTCGAAGATGCTGACCGACATGGAACGCTCCGGCGACGAGGCCGAGAAAGTGGCCACGGTGGCGCGTCGCATCCACGAATCGGAAGTCCGTCACATCCCGGTGATCGAGCTGCGCCACATGGCCTCGAACGTGCGCACCATGCTGCACCAGGCGCTGGACGCCTTCGCCCGTCTCGATCCCATCCTGGCTGCCGCCGTCGTGCGCAGCGACAAGGAAGTGGACAAGGAATGGAAGGGGGCGCTGCGCCACCTGATCACCTACATGATCGAAGATCCGCGCACGATCTCGCGCGCCATCGACATGATCTTCATCGCCCGCGCGCTCGAACGCATCGGCGACCATGCCAAGAACATGTCCGAACGCGTGATCTACATGGTCAAGGGCGCCGACGTGCGCCACACCGGCGTCAAGAACACCGAGCGCCTGGCGCGCGGCGAAGAAGACACCCCCGAACAGGACGACTGATCGCCGCGGCCGGCCGGTCGCCCGCCGTCAGGCAACAAAAAAACCCCAAGACGCCTCGGCGCTTGGGGTTTTTCGTTGCGCGTGCGCCTACAGCGGCAGTTCGGCGCCCTGGCACAGCCGCGGATCCGGCACGCCGGACTTGCCCGCGTTGATGCGGCCAGCCAGGCGACGGCCGAAGGCCGGCAGGCCTTGGGCGCCGACCTCCAGGTCGTACCAGCCCTCGCAGCCGGCGTACTTCAGTTCCAGCGCGCCACCGGCCTGCACGTGGGCCATGGCGCGCCAGCCATCGCCCATGCGCGATTCGACCTGCACGGGCAGGGGCGTGTCGCCGTGGTTGACGAGCCGCAGGCGTACGCCCGAGCTTACCGGCACCAGTTGCGCCTCCAGCAGGCCGGCATCCCGCGCGTCGCCGCGAAAACGCCGATGAAAGCCGTCCGGGCCGAGCAGCCACAGGTCGTAGGCGCCCTCGGCATCCAGGCGCCAGCCGTCGTCCAGCCGCGCGCCGGCGCCGATGGTGTAGCGGCGCGGGGCGCGCGCGAGCGCGAGGCGGTCGTACACATGCAGCACCGCGCCCACGGTGCCGGGGTTGCGGAAGGTCAGGCGGTAGTGTTCACCGTCGGCGGTCATGCGGCCCACGGCCTCCAGCGCATAGGGCAGGGCGCAGGCGTGGCGCACGCTGTCGGCGTGCAGCGCGGCGCGGTCGCCGGCGAAATCGAAGGCCGAGGTCAGGTCGCCGGCCACGGCGCGGCGCCAGGCGCTGATGTTGGGTTCGGCCACGCCGAAGCGGGCTTCGAGAAAGCGGATCACCGAGGTGTGGTCGAACACCTGCGAATTGACCCATCCACCACGGCTCCAGGGGGATACCACCAGCATCGGCACGCGCGGACCCATGCCGAAGGCGCGACCATGCAGCGCCGGGGGATCGTCCGGCGTGGCCGCGCTGGAGCCGTGGCGCGTGTCGTGGTATTCACCGTCCAGTTCCACGGTGGACAGGCCGCCGGAGCGGCCATCGGCGTCGCGCGCCGGGGGGGCGGGCGGCGGCATGTGGTCGAAAAAGCAGTCGTTCTCGTCGTAGGTGACCAGGAACACGCAGCCGCTCCAGACGGCCGGGTTGCGCGTCAGGATATCGAGCACGCGTTCGGTGTAGGCGCCGCCCTGGCGCGGCGACGAGACCTCGGGATGTTCGGAGTCGGCGGCGGGGGCGATGATCCAGGAGACCTGCGGCAGCGCGCCCTGTTCCACGTCGCGCGCCAGGTCGTCCAGGGTGTGGGTGGACAGGCCCCGGTCGCGCAGCGGCGCGTCGGCGCCGCCGGCATCGTGCTGGCGGCGGTACTGGCGGAAGCCGGCGAGCGGATTGTCGTGGAAGTTGTCCGCCATGTCCTGGTAGATGCGCCAGTCGATGCCGGCGGCCTGCAGGCGTTCCGGGTAGGTGGTCCAGCCGTAGCCTTGGTCGGCCGGCCCGAGGCGGTCGAAAGTGTTGACCAATGCCGGGCCGCCCGCGCGGCCCAGCGGGTCGTTGGTGCCGGTCCACAGGAACAGCCGGTTCGGATTGGTGCCTGCCTGGATCGAGCAGTGGTAGGCGTCGCACAGCGTGAAGGCGTTGGCCAGCGCCGTCTGGAATGGCACCTCGGCCGGGCGGTAGGCGCCCATGCCGAGGCGGCGCTTGGCGACCAGCCATTGGTCCATGCGGCCATCGTTCCAGGCGCGCTGGGCGTCGTCCCAGGTATGCGGGGTGATGTAGCCCACGGGCGTGTCGCTGGCGTACTCGCCCTGCAGCGCATAGGGCCGCGCGCGCTCGGCGCCGTCGGCTTGTGTCAGGACGTCGCCGGCCGTGGTGGGCGCCGGATGCGGGTCGGCAAAGCCGCGCACCCCCGCCAGGCCGCCGAAATAGTGGTCGAATGACCGGTTTTCCTGCATCAGGATGACGACATGGCGCACGTCGTTGAGCGTGCCGTGCTTGCGATCGGGGGCAACCGCCAGCGCGCGCCGGATGATCCGGGGCAGGTCGGAGGAAGAGGCGGAACTCGGATCTTCTTTCATGACAGCGTTAATACGGCCAGCAATGACGGAATCTTAAGCCAGGCCCGGGCGGCGCCACGGCGGCCGGCCAGAAGCAAGAAGCCCCTCGCGGACGAGGGGCTTCGCAGGCGTGCCGCGCATGGCGGCGCGGCGGCATCAGGCCGAGGGCGGAACGTAGCCCTGGGCTTCGACGCTGCCGTCCTCGAACAGGAAGCGTTCCATCTGCTGCTGCAGGTACTTGCGGGCGCGGGCGTCGGCCAGGTTCAGGCGGTTTTCGTTGACCAGGCGGGTCTGCACCTGCTTCCACTCTTCCCAAGCTTCCTTGGAAATGCTCTGCCAGATGCGGGTGCCGAGTTCGCCGGGGTAGGGCGGAAAATCGAGCCCTTCGGCTTCACGCTTCAATTTCACACAGTTGACGGTACGGGCCATGGTTCGCTGCCGGAAAGAATGGGTAATGCGTCATTTTAGCGGGCTTGGCGCCACAAGGCCGCCAAGCCCCTGCGGGCACTGCGGGTAGGGCCCCCAAAAAACCGCGGGGGCGGGCCCGCATCACAGCTTCTTGATGAACACCAGGCTGTTGCGCGAGCGGTTGTAGTTGTTCTGCTTTTCGCGCGGCAGGTCGGTGATGCCGCCCTGCACGAAGCCGCGCTTCATGAACCAGTGCGAAGTGCGGGTGGTCAGCACGAACAGCCGCTTGGCGCCGCTGGCGCGGGCGCGCGATTCCATGTGGCGCAGCAGGATCTCGCCCTCGCCGGACCCCTGCCATTCGGGGTGCACGATCAGGCAGGCCATCTCGGCCATGTGATCCTCGGGGAAGTTGTGCAGCGTGGCGCAACCGTAGATCACGCCGTCGTGCTCGAGCACGGTGAAGTTCTCGACGTCGCGCTCGATCACGCTGCGCGGGCGCGGCACCAGCGTGCCGTCGGCTTCCAGCGGCTCGATCAGGCTGAGGATGGCGCCGACGTCATCCAGCGTGGCCGGGCGCAGGTCGTCCAGCGTGTCTTCGACCACCATGGTGCCGACGCCATCGTGGGTGAAGATTTCCAGCAGCACGCTGCCGTCCAGCGAGAACGGCACCAGGTGGGCGCGGGCCACGCCGCGCTTGACCGCCAGCGACGCGTATTGCAGGTAGGCGCCGGTTTCCTCGTCCAGCGAGCCGGCCGCCAGCAGCGCGTCGGCGTCGACCCGGGCCAGCTCGGTGTCGACCGACCCGTCGTCATTGAGCACGCCCTGTTCGCTGGACAGGAAGATCAGCTTTTCGGCGCGCAGCGCCACCGCCACGCTGGTGGCCAGGTCTTCCATGGCCAGGTTGAAGGCGTCGCCGGTGGGCGAGAAACCCAGCGGCGACAGCAGCACCACCGACGAACCCTTCTCGATGGCGAACTTGAGCGCGTCGACGTCGATCTTGCGCACCTGGCCGGTGTGCTTGTAGTCCACCCCGTCGAGCACGCCGGTGGGGCGGGCGGTGACGAAATTGCCCGAAATGACGCGGATGTGCGCGTGCGACATCGGCGTGTTGGGCAGGCCCTGGCTGAAGGCGGCCTCGATGTCCAGGCGGATCTCGCCGGCGGCTTCCTTGGCGCATTCCAGCGCGGCGGCGTCGGTGGGCGCCAGGCCGCGGTCGAATTGCTGGGTGAAGCCCTTCAGGCGCAGCTGTTCATTGACCTGGGGGCGCGAGCCGTGCACCAGCACCAGGCGGATGCCCAGCGACGACAGCAGCGACAGGTCCTGCACCAGCGCGTTCAGCGCCCCGGCCTGCACCAACTCACCGCCAAACGCCACCACGAAGGTCTTGCCTCGGAACGCATGCACGTAGGGCGCGACGTCTCGGAACCATCGGACGAACTGGGCAGGGGCGAATTCGGGGGCTTCAAGGGCGGAGACGGTGTCTGGTTCCAGGTCGGGCATGATGGGCGGGGCAATTCCTGAGAGTGGCAACAACGCGGCCCCGGGGCCGCGTCAACGCGCCGTCACGGGACGGCGTGGCGAAATTATATGGCCGCGCGGCGTTTATATAATAGGCAGCTAACCGGACAAATCGTACATGCCAGAATCTTCCCGCCCGCGGCCGCCCGTACAGGCCGACGGGCCGACCCGGGCCCCGGGCAAGCCGCGCGCCGACGCCGCGGCCCCGGCGGCGCGCCAGGCGCCCCGCCCCGAGCGGCCCATTCCCGCCGTGACCTACCCCGAGGACCTGCCCGTCAGCGCGCGGCGCCAGGAAATCGCGCGCGCCATCGCCGGCCACCAGGTGGTCATCGTCAGCGGCGAGACCGGCTCGGGCAAGACCACCCAGTTGCCCAAGATCTGCCTGGAACTGGGCCGCGGCCGCCAGAAGATGATCGGCCACACCCAGCCGCGGCGGCTGGCCGCCACCTCGGTGGCCAAGCGCATCGCCGAGGAGCTGAACACGCCGATGGGCGAGGTGGTGGGCTACCAGGTGCGCTTCAACGATCGCACCGGCCCCAATGCGTCGATCAAGCTGATGACCGACGGCATCCTGCTGGCGGAGTCGCAGCGTGACCCGCTCCTGCGCCGCTACGACACCATCATCATCGACGAGGCGCACGAACGCAGCCTGAACATCGACTTCCTGCTGGGCTATCTGAAGCAGCTGCTGCCGCGCCGCCCCGACCTGAAAGTCATCATCACCTCGGCCACCATCGACGCCGAGCGCTTCGCCCGCCATTTCGCCGCGTCCGAGGACAAGCCGGCGCCGGTGATCGAGGTCTCGGGCCGGCTGTACCCGGTCGAGGTGCGTTACCGCCCGGTGCGCGAGGAAGCCGAGGAAGACGCCGCGCCGGCCAAGCCGGGCCGCGACCGCGAGCGCATGTCGGGCGACGAGGAACGCGACCTGATCGACGCCATCGTCGACGCGGTCGACGAGTGCGCCCGCCACGGCCCCGGCGATGTGCTGGTATTCCTGCCGGGCGAGCGCGAGATCCGCGAATCGGCCGAGGCGCTGCGCAAGCGCCACCCGGCCGGCACCGAGGTGCTGCCGCTGTACGCGCGCCTGTCGCAGGCCGAGCAGGAACAGATCTTCCATCCGCGCGGCAACGCGCGCCGCATCGTGCTGGCCACCAACGTGGCGGAAACCTCGCTGACGGTGCCCGGCATCCGCTTCGTGGTCGATAGCGGCCTGGCGCGCGTCAAGCGCTATTCCTGGCGCAACAAGGTCGAGCAACTGCGCATCGAGCCGGTCAGCCGCGCCTCGGCCAACCAGCGCGCCGGCCGTTGCGGCCGCGTCGGCCCGGGCCTTTGCATCCGCCTCTACGACGAAGCCGACTTCAACGCCCGCGCCGCCTTCACCGACCCCGAGGTGCTGCGTTCCTCGCTGGCCTCCGTGATCCTGCGGATGAAGTCGCTCAAGCTGGACGACATCGAGCAGTTCCCGTTCGTCGAGGCCCCGCCCGGGCGCGCGGTGGCCGACGGCTACCACCTGCTGCAGGAGCTGGGCGCGATCGAGCTGGCCGCGGCCGACGACGGCGACGACGCCAGCCGCACCGGCGCCTCGTTCGTCCTGACCCGCACCGGCCACGAACTGGCCAAGCTGCCGGTAGACCCGCGCATCGGCCGTATGATCCTGGCCGCGCGCGAGCACCAGTGCCTGGCGGAAATGCTGATCATCGCCTCGGCGCTGTCGGTGCAGGACGCGCGCGACCGCCCCATGCAGGAGCGCGAGGCGGCCGAGGCCGCGCACGCCAAGTTCGCCGACGACAAGTCCGAATTCATCTCGTTCCTCAAGCTGTGGCGCTGGTACGGCGAGCAGGTGCAGCACAAGGCCTCGCAGCGCAAGCTGGTGGGCCTGCTGCGGCAGAACTTCCTGTCGCCCATCCGGCTGCGCGAATGGCACGACGTCCACACCCAGCTGGCCGCCCTGGTGGGCGAGCAGGGCTGGCGCGTCAATCAGGTCGAGGCCACCTACGAGCAGTTGCACATGGCACTGCTGTCGGGCCTGTTGGGCAACATCGGCTTCAAGAGCGACGAGGGCGGCCATTACCAGGGCGCCCGCGAGATCCGCTTCCACATCCATCCGGGCTCGCGCCTGGTGAAGAAGGCCGGGCGCTGGATCGTCGCCGCCGAGTTGGTCGAGACCACCCGCCTGTACGCGCGCTGCGTGGCGCGCATCGACCCGGTCTGGCTGGAAAAGGTCGGCGCCCACCTGATCCGCAAGAACTGGTCCGACCCGCGCTGGGAAAAGAAGGCCGGCCAGGTGGTGGCCAACGAACGCGCCACGCTCTACGGCCTGACCATCTACAGCGGCCGCCGCATCCAGTACGGCCGGGTCCATCCGCGCGAGGCGCGCGAGCTGTTCATCCGCCAGGCGCTGGTGCCGGGCGAGATCGACACGCGCCTGGCCTTCGTGGCCCACAACCGCAAGCTGATCGCCGGCATCGAAAAGCTGGAACACCAGACCCGCCGCCCAGACATCCTGGTCGACGACGAGCTGATCTACGCCTTCTACGACCGCCAGCTGCCGGCCGACATCTCGCAGACCGCGACGCTTGAAAAGTGGGTCAACGGCCTCGACAAGGCCGAAGCCGCCAGGCTGCTGCTGACGCGCGATGAACTGATGCGGCACGAGGCCGCCGGCGTCACCACCGACGTCTTCCCCAAGAAGGTGGAGTGGCAGGGCGTGTCGATGGCGCTCGATTACCACTTCGAGCCCGGCTCGCCGCGCGACGGCGTGACGCTGGCGGTGCCGCTGTTCGCCCTGAACCAGATCGATCCGGCGCGCTGCGAATGGCTGGTGCCCGGCATGCTCAAGGAGAAGGTGCACCTGCTGCTCAAGTCGCTGCCGCAGAAGCTGCGCCGCCACTGCGTGCCGCTGCCCGACTATGCCGCCGGCTTCTACGACCGCGGGTTCGAGCGCCTGGGCGACCCGCAGACCGGCCTGGTGGACGCGCTGATCGCCGACATGTGGGATCAGGTGCAGGTGCGCCCGGCCGCCGCCGACTTCAAGCTCGAGACGCTGCCGGCGCACCTGTTCATGAACTTCCGCGTGGTCGACGAGCACGGCCGCATGCTGGCCGCCGGCCGCAACCTGGCGCAGCTGCGCGCCGAGTTCGGCAAGCAGGCCCAGGCTACCTTCCAGCAGCTGGCCGCCAGCGACACCCAGGTGGCGCAGGCGCTGGCGCACGAGAACCTGACGTCCTGGACCTTTGGCCCGCTGCCGGAAATCATGGAGATCAAGCGCCGCGGGCAATCGGTCATCGGTTACCCGGCGCTGGTCGATCGCGGCGCGCATTGCGACCTGGACGTGTTCGACGACCCGGACGAGGCGCGCAAGGCGCACCGCGCCGGCCTGCTCAAGCTGTTCCGGCTGGGCCTGCGCGAGCAGGTCAAGTTCCTGGAAAAGAACCTGGCCGACCTGACCAAAATCAGCATGCTCTACATGACACTGGGCACGCAGGAGGAACTGCGCGACCAGATCATCGACTGCGCGCTCGGCCAGGCCTGCCTGGCCGAGCCCTGGCCGGTCAATGAACAGCAGTTCGAGGCGCGCCGGGCCGAGGGCAAAGGCCGGCTGGGCCTCCTGGCCCAGGAAGTGGCGCGCCTGGCGGGCGCGGTGCTGACGGAATACGCGGCCCTGCAGCGCAAGCTGCCACAGGCCAAGCCGCACGCCGCCGCCTACGCCGACCTGCAGCAGCAGCTGGGGGCGCTGATGCCCAAGTGGTTCATCCGCGACACCCCCTACGCCCAGCTGTCGCATTTCCCCCGCTACCTGAAGGCGGCGGTGGCGCGCATCGACAAGCTGCGCGCCGACCCCGGCCGCGACGCCAAGCTGGTGGCCGAGATGGCGCCGCTCCTGACCCAGTACCAGCGGGCCCGCTCGGCCCTGAAAGGGGCGCCCGACCCCCGCCTGGACGAGTTCCGCTGGCTGCTGGAGGAACTGCGGGTGGCCTTGTTTGCGCAGGAATTGCGCACGCCGATGCCGGTGTCGGTCAAGCGCCTGATGAAAAGCTGGGAGTCCCTACAACGCTGATTTGCGGGGCCGGGCGACGCGGGCGGTGGCCTTTTCATCGGTGTAATACGGGGCGGTTTGAGCCGTCCCGTATTACACCCAGATTTCAGTCGTTTTCTGTTCAGTGACGCGTCATCTGGTTATGCTTCAATGCGCGGGCCTTCACCCCGCTCCCTGGAGCATTGCCGACATGTTCGAGCTCTTCAGCACCCGGACGCGCCCGTCCTCGTCGTCCCGCTCTTCGCCCAATCGCTGGGACTGGGCGCTTCTTCCCTTGGTGCTGGTGGTGCTGGCCGCGATGGCCTACGGCGCCTCGCAAATGAGCCGTCCCTTCGCCGTCGGCGAAGAGCTGCCAATCTCGCTGGATCCGATCTACCTGCCGTATTACCTGCTGCGCACCATCCTGCGGATGTTCACGGCGCTGGCCTTTTCGCTGCTGTTCAGCTTTATCTTCGCGGCCATCGCGGCCAAGTTCCGCACCGCCGAAAAAGCCATGATCCCGATGCTGGACATCCTCCAGTCGGTGCCCATCCTGGGGTTCCAGGCCATCGCCATCGCGCCCTTCATCGCGCTGTTTCCCGGCAACCTGCTGGGGGTCGAGTGCGCGGCGATCTTCGCCATCTTCACCTCGCAGGCCTGGAACATGGCGTTCAGCCTGTACCAGTCGATGCGCACCGTGCCGGCCGAACTGAATGAGGCCGCGCGCGTGTTCCGGCTGTCCGGCTGGCAGCGCTTCTGGCGCCTGGAACTGCCGTATGCCACCCCGGGCCTGCTGTGGAACATGATGATGTCCATGTCCGGCGGCTGGTTCTTCCTGGTGGCGGCCGAGGCCATCTCGGTGGCCGGGCAGGACATCAAGCTGCCTGGCATCGGCTCCTACATCGCCGTGGCGATCGACGCCGAGAACGGCCGCGCCATCGCCTGGGCCATCGGCGCCATGATGGCCGGCATCCTGCTCTACGACCAGTTGTTCTTCCGGCCGCTGCTGGCCTGGGCCGACAAGTTCCGCTTCGAGGAATCGCAGGCCGACGTGGCGCAGCAGTCCTGGCTGCTGGACTGGACCCGCCGCAGCCGCTGGATGCAGGCGCTGTCCAATATGTTCTGGGCGCAGATGCGGCGCGCGCTGGGCTGGTTCAGCGTGTCGTACGACGGCACCTCGATCCGCGCCCGCGCCAAGGCGCCAGACCCGCGCTGGACGCGCGTCTGGGATGCGCTGCTGGCCGCCGGCGCGCTGCTGGCCACCTACAAACTGGTCGTCTTCGTGCACGCGGAGGTGGGCTGGAGCGAGGTGCTGCACGTGATCGGCCTGGGGGGCATCACCCTGGTGCGGGTGATGGTGCTGATCGGGCTGGCGTCGATGATCTGGGTGCCGATCGCGGTCTGGATCGGCCTGCGACCCAAATATTCGCAGCGGGTGCAGGCGGTGGCGCAGTTCCTGGCGGCGTTTCCGGTCAACCTGCTGTTCCCGGCGGTGGTGTTCGTGATGGTGGCGTTGAAGCTCAACCCCAACATCTGGCTCAGCCCGCTGATCATCTTCGGCACCCAGTGGTACATCCTGTTCAACGTGGTGGCCGGCGCCTCGACCATTCCGAACGAACTGCGCCTGGCCGCCAGCAACCTCGGCCTGAAGGGCTGGCTGCTATGGCGCCGGGTGTACCTGCCGGCGGTGTTCCCCAGCTTCATCACCGGCGCCATCACGGCCAGCGGCGGCTCCTGGAACGCCAGCATCGTGGCCGAGTACGTGTCCTGGGGCAATACTTCCCTGGTGGCCGACGGCTTGGGCAGCTACATCAAGCAGATGACCGAGCAGGGCGATTTCCACCGCATCGCGCTCGGCATCGGCGTCATGAGCATTTTCGTCATGCTGCTGAACCGGTTTTTCTGGCGCAAACTGTATTTGCTGGCCGAAGACCGCGGCCGGTAGGGAGTCCTCATGAATTCCAATTTCCTGATCGAACTGCACGACGTCGGCAAGTCGTTCCGCGCCGCGGACGGCACCGCCCGGCACGTGCTGGAACACGTGGACTTCACGTTGCGCGAAGGCGAGATCGTGGCCCTGCTGGGCAAGTCCGGCTCGGGCAAGTCGACGCTGCTGCGCATCATGGCGGGGCTGGTCAACGCCGACCAGGGCACCGTCACCTACCGCGGCCAGCCGGTGTACGGCCCGGCGGCGGGCATCGCCATGGTGTTCCAGTCGTTCGCGCTGTTTCCCTGGCTGACCGCGCAGCAGAACGTCGAGCTGGGCCTGGAGGCCCAGGGCGTGGCGCCGGCCGAACGCGCCAGGCGCGCCGATGCGGTGCTCGACCTGATGGGCCTGGGCGGTTTCGGCGGCGCCTTGCCGCGCGAGCTGTCCGGCGGCATGCGCCAGCGCGTCGGCATCGCCCGCGCGCTGGTCATGAACCCGGACGTGCTGTTGATGGACGAAGCCTTCTCGGCCCTGGACGTGCTGACCGGCGAAACGCTGCGCGACGACATGCTGGAGCTGTGGGACGAGAGCCGCATCTCGACCAAGGGCATCCTGATCGTTTCGCACAACATCGAGGAAGCGGTCATGATGGCCGACCGCATCATCGTGTTCTCCAGCGACCCCGGCCGCATCCGCAGCCAGGTGCAGATCGGCCTGCCGCGGCCGCGCAACGCCGATTCGCCGCAGGTGCGGGCGCTGATCGACGAGGTCTATGCGCTGATGACGCAGCGCCCGGCGCACGACGTGCCGACGCCGCGCCAGCAGGGCCTGGGCTACCGCTTTCCGCAGACCGAGGTCGAGCGCATGGAGGGCGTGCTGGACGTGCTGGCGGAGGCGCCGTTCAATGGCCGCGCCGACCTGCCCAAGCTGGCCGAGGAAGCCGAGATCTCGGACGACGACCTGCTGCCGGCCTGCGAAGCGCTGGGCCTGTTCGGCCTGGCCCAGATCGACAAGGGCGACATCTTCCTGACGCCGCTTGGCCAGCGCTACGTGCAGGCCGACCAGGGCCAGAAGCAGGCCATCTTCGGCCGCCAGCTGCTGGCGCACGTGCCGCTGGCCGCGCACATTCGCCACAGCCTGGAGCAGGAGCCTGCCGGCGAGTTGCCGGAAAAGAACTTCCTGGATTCGCTGGAGGAATTCCTCAAGCCCGACGAAGCCGAGCGCGTGCTGAAGATCGCGGTGGAATGGGGGCGCTATGGCGAAATCTACGGCTACGACTACCACACCGGCCTGTTGACCTTGCCGGAGCGCGCCGCGGGGTAGGGTGGGGAGCGGCGGGCCGGACGGCCCGCCGTGCTGGCGTGATGACCGCGCGATCCGCGCGGTCGATCCGATCACAGGGCGATGAAGCCCGCGATCACCAGGATGATCAGGCCGTACTTGGTGGCCTTGTAGACGTTGCGGTTCCAGGCCTTGAAGGCCTTGCGCTTCTGGTCGATGACCCAGTGCGCATGGGTCAGCTTGTTGATGGCGCCGGTCTGGTCGCCGCCGTCGTTGGGCGAGCTGGCCGCCGACATCACCACGCGGCCGAACCAGCGGTTGAAGGCTTCGGCCCAGCCCCACTTGAGCGGCCGCTCGACGTCGCAGAACAGGATGATGCGGTTCTGGTCGGTGTGGTTGTAGGCCTCATGCACGTAGGTCTCGTCGAACACCACGCTTTCGCCGTCGCGCCAGCTGTAGGTTTCGCCGTCGACGATGATGTGGCAGCGGTCGTCGTTGGGCGTGGCCAGGCCCAGGTGGTAGCGCAGCGACCCGGCGAACGGGTCGCGGTGCGGATTGAGCTGGCCGCCTGGCGGCAGTTCGGCGAACATGGCCGCCTTGACCTTGGGCAGCGTCTTCAGGATGGCCACCGTCTTGGGGCACAGTTCCTCGGCCGAGGGGTGGCGGGCGTCATACCACTTAAGGTAGAAGCGTTTCCAGCCGTACTTGAAGAACGAATTGAAGCCGATGTCGTTGTGGCTGTCGGCCGCCTTGATGCGGCGCATCTCGGCCATCTGCAGGGCTTCGTCGCGGATCGTCTCCCAGTTGTCGTCCAGCACCTTGAGCTCGGCGATTTCGCTGGTGGTCAGGTAGGGCGTCGACGGCACGCGCGAGCTCAGCACCATGAAGGCGTTGATCGGCGCCAGCAGCACCGAGTGATCCAGCAATTGCCGGCCCAGCGGCAGCTTGACGCGGCCACGGAAGTGCGCGAACAGGATGGCGGCGAGCCAGATCCCGGGTATCAGCCATTTCATACGTAAATCTCGTCCTGCGGCGGGTGAGTCAGGTCTAATCGTCTATTGTTACACAGGGGCGCCGGACGCACGTCGGCGCGATCGCTCCGGCGGCGCTTTTCGACCGCCCGACTGGGTACAATTCCTACCATGTCCGAAGCCGTAACAACCCCGTCCCCATTTGTCCACCTGCGTGTCCACTCCGAGTTCTCGGTGGTGGACGGCATCGTGCGCATCCCCGACCTCATCAAGCGCGTGGCCAAGCTGGGCCAGCCCGCGGTCGCCCTGACCGATCTGTCGAACCTGTTCGGCCTGATCAAGTTCTACAAGGGCGCGCGCGGCGCGGGCATCAAGCCCATCGCCGGCTGCGACGTCTGGCTGAGCAACGACGAAGATCCCGCCAAGCCGTTCCGCGTGCTGCTGCTGGTGCGCAACCACCAGGGCTACCTGAACCTGTGCGAACTGCTGTCGCGCGCGTTCCTGACCAACCAGGGCAAGGGCCGCGCCGAAATCCGCCGCGAATGGCTGCAGGGCCAGGACGGCCTGATCGTGCTGTCGGGCGGCCGCGGCGGCGACGTCGGCCAGGCGCTGGACGCCGGCAACGCAGTGTCGGCGCTGGCGCTGGCGCGCCAGTGGGCGCACCTGTTCCCGGGCAGCTACTACATCGAACTGCAACGCGCCGGCATGGATGGCGATGAAGCCTACACCCAGGCCGCCATGCGCCTGGCAGGCGAGGCCGGCCTGCCGGTGGTGGCCACCCACCCGGTGCAGTTCCTGGACGAATACGAATTCCAGGCGCACGAGGCCCGTGTCTGCATCGCCGAAGGCGAGATCCTGGCCAATCCGCGCCGCGTGCGCCGCTTCACCAAAGAGCAATACCTGCTCAGTTCCGAAGAAATGGCGCGCCGCTTCGCCGACGTGCCCTCGGCGCTGGCCAATACGGTCGAGATCGCCAAGCGCTGCAACCTCAGCCTGGTGCTGGGCAAGCCGCGCCTGCCGAATTTCCCCACGCCCGACGGCGTGTCGCTGGACGACTACCTGGTGCAGCTGTCCGAAGAGGGCCTGGAAAAGCGCATGGCCTTCCTGTTCCCGGACGAGGCCGAACGCGAATCCAAGCGCGAGCAGTACTACGAGCGTCTGCGCTGGGAATGCAAGACCATCATCCAGATGGGCTTCCCGGGCTACTTCCTGATCGTGCAGGACTTCATCAACTGGGGCAAGAACAACGGCGTGCCGGTCGGCCCGGGCCGGGGTTCGGGCGCCGGTTCGCTGGTGGCGTACGCGCTGGGCATCACCGACCTTGATCCGATCCGCTACGACTTGCTGTTCGAGCGCTTCCTGAACCCCGAGCGGGTCTCGATGCCCGACTTCGATATCGACTTCTGCCAGGACAACCGCGAACGCGTCATCGACTACGTCAAGGAAAAGTACGGCCGCGCCGCCGTGAGCCAGATCGCCACCTTCGGCACCCTGGGCGCCAAGGCCGTGGTGCGCGACGCCGGCCGGGTGCTGGACATGCCCTACATGTTCTGCGACGGCCTGTCCAAGCTGATCCCGTTCAATCCGATGGATCCGTGGACGCTCGAACGCACCCTGAAGGACGAGCCGGCCTTCAAAGACCGCTATGAGCAGGAAGAGGAAGTGCGCGCGCTGGTGGACCTGGCCAAGCCGCTCGAAGGCCTGACCCGCAACATCGGCATGCACGCCGGCGGCGTGCTGATCGCGCCCGGCAAGCTCACCGACTTCTGCCCGCTGTATTGCCAGCCGGGGCAGGAAAACAGCGCCGTCTCGCAGTTCGACAAGGACGACGTCGAAGCCGCCGGCCTGGTCAAGTTCGACTTCCTGGGCCTGCGCAACCTGACCATCCTGGACTGGGCCGTGCGCTACGTGCGCCAGTTCAACGAGGACAAGCGCGACTTCGATGTCATGGCGCTCAGCCTCGACGATCCGGCCGCCTACAAGATCCTGTGCGACGCCAACACCACCGCCGTATTCCAGCTGGAATCGCGCGGCATGAAGGAACTGCTCAAGAAGCTGCGGCCCAACACCTTCGAAGACATCATCGCCATGCTGGCCCTGTACCGTCCGGGGCCGCTGGAATCGGGCATGGTGGACGACTTCGTCAACCGCAAGCACGGCCGTGCCGCGGTGGACTACTTCCACAACGATCTGGAGAGCACGCTCAAGAGCACCTACGGGGTCATCGTCTACCAGGAACAGGTGATGCTGATCTCGCAGATCATCGGCGGCTACTCGCTGGGCGGCGCCGACCTGCTGCGCCGCGCCATGGGCAAGAAAAAGCCCGAGGAAATGGCCAAGCACCGCGAGCTGTTCGAGAAGGGCGCCAAGGAAAAGGGCCACGATCCGGATCTCGCGGTCAAGCTGTTCGACCTGATGGAGAAGTTCGCGGGCTACGGCTTCAACAAGTCGCACTCGGCCGCGTACGCGCTGATCTCGTACCAGACCGCCTGGCTCAAGGCCTACCACCCGACCGAGTTCCTGGCCGCCACCATGTCCTCCGACATGGACGACACCGACAAGGTCCAGATCTTCTGCCGCGACGCCCAGGACAACGGCGTCGAGGTGCTGCCGCCAGACGTCAACTTCTCGGGCTACCGCTTCGAGCCGGTGGCCGACAAGTACACCGAAAAGGGCAAGCCGCCGCGCACCATGCGCTACGGCCTGGGGGCGGTCAAGGGCACCGGCCAGGGCGCGGTCGAGGACATCCTGCGCGCCCGCAAGGAAGGCGGCCCGTTCCAGAACCTGTTCGACTTCTGCCGCCGCGTCAGCAAGCACGCGGTCAACCGCCGCACCATCGAGGCCCTGATCAAGGCCGGCGCGTTCGACACCATCGAGCCGAACCGCGCCGCCATGCTGGCTTCGGTGCCGACCGCCATGGAAGCGGCCGAGCAGGCTGCCCGCAGCGCCAACCAGTCCTCGCTGTTCGGCGACGACAGCAGCGACGTGGTGGCCGGCGAGCTGGCCAAGGTGGCGCCGTGGGACCTGCACAAGAAGCTCACCGAGGAAAAATCGGCGCTGGGCTATTACTATAGCGGCCACCTGTTCGACGCCTGGCGCGACGAAGTGCGCCAGATCGTGCCGATGCAGCTCGCGCGGGTCGAGCCGCAGCGTGACCTGCAATGGATGTGCGGGGTGCTGGCCAGCGTGCGCGTCATGATGACGCGCCGGGGCAAGATGGTGTTCGCGGTGCTGGACGACGGCACCGCGCAGGTCGAGATCTCGGTTTTCAACGAACTCTACGAAAAGCACCGCAACCGCCTGCGCGAAGACCAGCTGGTCATCGTCCAGGGCAAGGTCAGCAACGATGACTATTCGGGCGGCATGCGCATCGTCGCCGAGCAACTGTACGACCTGCAACTGGCGCGCGAGGCGCGCGCCAAGTCGCTGCGCGTCAAGCTCAACGGCGGCGCCGACGCCGCGCGCCTGCGACAGATGCTCAACCCGTTCCGCGCCGAGCCCGAGAACGGCATCCCCGGCGTGCCGGTGGACATCGTCTACACCAAGAACAATTTCCTCTGCACGGTGCGGCTGGGCGAGGAATGGCGCGTGCGCATGGCCGACACGCTGCTCGAGAACCTGAACGCTTGGACCAAGCCGAATGGCGTGGAGGTCACGTACTGATGCACATCGTCCACTCGGAAGCCGCCACCAGTTTCGGCGGCCAGGAAGGCCGCATCTTCAAGGAGATGAACGCCATGCGCGCGCGTGGCCATCACCTGGAAGCCATCTGCCAGCCGACCGCGCTGCTGGCCGAGCGCCTGTCGGACGCCGGCTTCACCGTCCACACGCTGGAGATGGACGGGCCGGTCAATTACCTGAAGGGCGTCGCCGCCATCCGCCGCATCCTGCGCGAAGGGCGCTTCGACGTGCTCAACACCCACAGCCGGCGCGACACCGTGATCGCCGCGGCGGCTGGCCGCCTGGCGGGCACGCCGCTGATCGTGCGCACCCGCCACCTGTCCAACAAGGTCGGCTCGCTCTGGTCGTACACGCGCCTGCCGCATCGCGTCACCACCGTCAGCGACCACGTGCGCGAGCACCTGATCGAACGCGGCGTGCCGGCCGATCGCGTCGCCACGGTCTATTCGCCGATCGTGCTGCCGCCGCCGGTCGAGCATTCGACCCTGCGCGAGGAACTCGGGCTGGCGCCGGACGATCTGGTGGTCGGCTGTGTCGCCGTGATGCGCGCCACCAAGGGCCACAAGGACCTGATCGACGCCATCGCGCCGCTGATGGCCACCCGGCCCAAGCTGCACCTGGTGTTCGTGGGCGGCGGCTCGCCGGTGTTCGAGCAGACCCAGGCCTACGTGGCCGAACGCGGCCTGGCCGATCGCATCCACCTGATGGGCACGCGCCGCGATGTGCCCAATCTGCTGGCCGGCTGCGACCTGTTCGCGCTGGCGACCCAGCAGGAGGCCTCCGGCACCGTCTACGTCGAAGCCCAGGCCAGCGGCCTGCCGGTCATCGGCACCGACGTCGGCGGCGTGTCCGAGATGTTCCGCGACGGCGAAACCGGCATCCTGGTGCCGCCCAAGGACCCGGCCGCGCTCACCGCCGCGCTCGAAAGGCTGATCGACGACGCCGCCTTGCGCCAGCGCATGGGCGAGGCTGGCCGCAAGATGGTCTGGGAAGAGGGCGTGTTCTCGCCCGCCCGCCTGGCCGAAACCACCGAGGCCGTCTACACCCGCTGGTTGGCGGAGCGGCGCCGATGAATGCGCCCAACGTCCCGGTGCTGATGTACCACCACGTCACGCCGGCCGGCGGCATGATCAACGCCATGCCCGACGTGTTCGAGGCCCAGATCGCGCGCCTGGCGCGCGCCGGCTACCAGTCGCTGTCGGCCGACCAGTTCGCCGCCTACCTGGCCGGCGCGCCGGCGCCCGAGCGCTCGGTGCTGATCACCTTCGACGACGGCTATCTCAACAACTGGGTCCACGCCCATCCGGTGCTGGCGCGCCATGGCATGCGCGCCGTGCTGTTCACCATCACAGGCTGGATCGGCGACGGCCCGGTGCGTCCGCATGCCGGCCAGGGCCTGCCGCTGCCGGCCACGCCCGACCACGACGCCAGCAAGAAGCTGATCGCCGACGGCCGCGCCGACGATGTCATGCTGCGCTGGAGCGAAATCGAAGCAATGCGGGCCGCCGGCACCTTCGAATTCCATTCGCATACCCACACCCACACGCGCTGGGACAAGGTCTGCGGCGCCGATGTCGAGGCCAAGAAGGCCCACATTGCGCAGGAACTGTCCGATTCACGAGAGACACTGACGCGGCGCCTGGGCGCGGTCAGCGATCATCTGTGCTGGCCGCAGGGCTATTTCGACGCCGACTACGTGGCGGCCGCCCGGCAGGCGGGCTTTCGCCACTTGTACACTACCGACCCTTTCGGCCAGAACACCCCTGGCGCCGACCCCGGCCACATCTACCGCTTCGCGGTGCGCAATCAGGGCGGCTCCTGGTTGAACCGGCGCATCTGGCTGTCGCGCGATCCCTTCTGGGGACCGCGCTATCACGCCTGGAAGGCCTGGAAAAAGCGTCTTAGGAATCGCGGATGAAGTTATCAGTCATAGTCATCACCAAGAACGAAGCGGCCAATATCGCCGAGTGCCTCAAGTCGGTCGCCTTCGCCGATGAGTTCATCGTGGTGGATTCGGGCAGCACCGACGGCACGGTGGAGCTGGCGCGGGCCTTGGGCGCGCGGGTCGAGGTGACGTCCGACTGGCCCGGTTTCGGCCCGCAGAAGAACCGCGCGCTCGATCTGGCCAGCGGCGACTGGGTGCTGTCGATCGACGCCGACGAACGCGTCACGCCCGAGCTGGCTCGCGAGATCCAGGACACCCTGGCCGCGCCGCGCGCCGACACCTACGAGATCGCCCGCCTGTCGAATTTCTGCGGTCGCGATATCCGCCACAGCGGCTGGTGGCCCGACTACGTGCTGCGCCTGTTCAAGCGCGGCGCGGCGCGCTTCAACGACGCCGCCGTGCATGAACGCGTGGTGCCGGCCAATGGCCAGCCGCCGCTGCAGCTCAAGGGCCATTTCCATCATTACCCGTACGACAACCTGGACGCGCTGGTCACCAAGATCAACCGCTATTCGTCGGACGCCGCCGCCATGATGTACGCCAAGGGCAAGCGCACCTCGGTGTTCGGCGCGCTGGGCCACAGCTTCTGGACCTTCGTGCGCATCTACCTGATCCGGCGCGGCTTTCTCGACGGCCGCCATGGGCTGGTGCTGGCCGTGACCGCGGCGGCGGGCAGTTTCTTCCGTTATTCGAAGCTGATGTTCCTGGCCGAGAAGAACAAGTGAAGATCCTCTACACCAATTTCCACGCCGGCAACGGCGGTGGACACGTCACCTACATCATCAACCTGTGTCGCGCCCTGGCGGCCGATCACCAGATCACGGTGGCCGCGCCGGCCAGCAGCCGGCTGTACCGCTACGCCAAGGCGATTCCCGGCGTCACGGTGGTGGACATGCGCTACACCACGCGGCCGTCATCCTGGTTCGGCGACCGGGCGCGGCTGCGCCGCCTGATCAAGCAGGGCCGCTTCGACATCATCCACGCCAACGGCTCGGCCGACCACAAGCAGGTCATGCTGGCCACGCTGGCGATGGCGCGCCGCCCGCGCATCGTGTTCACCAAGCACAACGACCACCCGGTCTCCAGCTTCGGCCACAAGCTGCGCGTGGCGCTGGCCACCGACCACAGCATCGCGGTCAGCGACTACATCCATCGGCTGCTGGCCGATTCGCCCTACCGCAAGCGGCCGATCACCACGATCCGCCATGGCATCGACACGCGCTTTTTCGCGCCGCCTCCGCCCGACAGCCTGGACAAGCTGCGCGAGATTTTCTTCGGCCCGGACTGGCGCGGCAAGCTGCTGCTGGGCAGCGCCGGCGGTACCGATTACGACAAGGGCTGGCTCGACCTGGTGGCCGCCGTGGCGGCGCTGCCGCCGGGCGACAGGGAGCGCGTGCTGCTGCTGGTGGCCGGCGACCCGCCGTCCGAGGCCAAGCTCGAGCGCGTGCGCGACCTCGGCATGCTCGACCAGGTGCGCTTTCCCGGCCTGCTCGACGACGTGCGCGCGGCGCTGGCCTCGTGCCACGCCGGCTTCGTGCTGTCGTACCGCGAGGCCCTGTCGTTCGCCTGCCGCGAGATCATGGGCCTGGGCCTGCCGGCGCTGGTGACCGACGCCGGCGGCCTGCCCGAGAACGTCACCGACGGCGTCGACGGCTGGATCGTGCCGGTGCGCGACGTGACCGCCATGACCGCGCGCCTGCGCCGCATGCTGGACGACCCGGCGCAGGTCCGCGCCATGGGCGCCCATGCGCGCCAGACCGCCGAGCGCGACTTCAACCTGGCGCGTTTCGCGCAAGCCACGGTCGACGTCTACCAGCGGACATTGGGCGGACACTGAGCCTCTATAATCGCGCCATGTCTATCCCAATTCTCATGTACCACCAGATCGGCGAGCCCAACCCCAAGGGCACGCCGTTTCGCGGCCTGACGGTGCACCCGGATGATTTCGCGCGTCAGATGCGCTGGATGCGCTTCCTGGGCTACCGCGGCCTGTCGATGCGCGACATCATGCCGTACGTGCGCGGCGAGCGCCACGGCAAGGTGTTCGGCCTGACGTTCGACGACGGCTACCGCAACGTGGTCCAGAACGCGATGCCGGTACTGGACAAGCTGGGATTCACCGCCACCAACTATCTGGTGGCCAACCAATTCGACGGCGGCAACGTCTGGGACGCCAAGATCGGCATCCCGTTCTCGCCGCTCATGACGGTCGACGAGATGCGCCAGTGGGCCGCGTCCGGCCACGAGGTCGGCTCGCACACGCTGGACCACGTCCATCTGCCCGAGATGACGCCCGAAGAGGCCCGCCGCCAGATGGTCGAATCCAAGGACGTGCTGGAACAGGCCCTGGGCGCGCCCGTCACCGCCTTCTGTTATCCCTACGGCGATCATGGCCCGGAACACCTGGTCATGGCGCGCGAGGCGGGCTACGACAACGCCACCCTGACCAAGCGCGGCCTGGCCAGCGCCAGCGACGACCCCTTCGGTTTGCCGCGCGTGACGGTGTCGCGCTCGACCGGCATTTTCCGTTTCCTGCAGAAGTGCCTGACCCGCTATGAAGACAAGCGCGGGCGCGGCTGAGCGGCGGCTGCGCATCGCACTGCTGGTCGACCGCTTCGGCAACCGCTTCGGCGGCGCCGAGGCCTACGGGGTCGAGCTGATGCGCGTGCTGGGCCAGCGCCACGACGTTTCCGTGGTGGCGCGCGACTTCGACAGCGACCTGCCTTTTCCCTTCCTGCCGGTGCGCTTTCCTGGCTGGTTGCCCAGCTGGATGCGGGTGTTGTATTTCGCCTGGAAGGCCGACCGCCTGACCCGCGGCCGCTATGACATCGTGCACTCGCACATGAATGGCTGGGCCGGTGAAATCCAGGTCATGCACGTCACGCCGGTGCGCTACAACCGCCTGACGCGCGTCAAGCCGCTCAAGCGCGCGCTCGCTTGGCTCAGCCCGCGCCTGGCCACCTACCTGTTGCTGGAGAAATCGCGCGTGCGCCGCGCGCCCGCGCGGCGCGTGGTCGCGGTGTCCGGCCTGATCATGGACCAACTGCACCGCAGCTACGGCCCGGGGCTGCCGGTCGAGATCATCGCGCCCGGGGTCAAGCTGCCGGCGCCCGAGTCCGCCGCCGCGCGCGCCGCCACCCGGGCGCAGGTCGGCTGGGATGCCGACACCGTCGGCTGCCTGCTGGTGGCGCGCAATCCGCTGCGCAAGGGCCTGCCGGCGCTGCTCGATGCGCTGGCGCTGCTGCCGCCCAGGTACCGCCTGTTGGTGGTGGGCGCAGACCAGGCCACCCGCGACCGGGTGCGCGCGGCAGGCGCCGTTGCCAGCCGCGTGTCGCTGGTCGACCCGACGCCCGAGGTCGCGCGCTATTTCGCGGCGGCCGACATCTACGCCCATCCGACGCTCAACGACAGCTACGCCATGGCGCCGCTGGAAGCCATGTCGCACGGCCTGCCGGTGGTGGTCAGTTCGCCCGCCTATTGCGGCTTCGCCCAGTACCTGTCGGCGGGCAAGGACGCCCTGATCCTGCAGGACCCGCGCGATGGCGCTCAACTGGCGCAGGCCCTGCAGCGGCTGGGCGACGAGCCCGAACTGCGCGCGGCCCTGTCCGAGCGCGGTCTGGCCATCGCCCGCGACCAGAGCTGGGAGGCCGTGGCGGCGCGCTACGAGGCGCTGTACCAGGACGTGCTGGCCGAGCGCGGCTGACCCCCGCCGCGCCGCGGCCCAAAAACAACAACGGGACCGCCAGGGTCCCGTTTTCATGCAATGCGATCGATACGTCCGCGATTCAATGCGTCGCCGGCGCGGTGGCCCGCTCCAGCTCGCCCAGCCAGCGGATCGCGTATTCGCGATCGCCACCGCACATGTCGGCCTGCGCCTGCAGCCCGCCACAGAAATCCGGCCGCGACGGCTGGCCGAAGATCGCGCAGCGCATGTCCGGCAGCAGCTGGATACAGGGGACGCCGGCCGGCTTGCCATCGGGCATGCCGGGGATCGGCCGGGTGATCGACGGCGCGATGCAGCAGGCGCCGCAGCCCGGCCGGCAGGCCAGCGTTGCCGTCATGCTCAGACCCACCCGCGCAGCCAGTAGACGAACAGCCCGGCGTATTCCTTGATGATGGAACGGCTGGCGTCGAAGGTGCGCTGGTCGGGCAGCCACGGATTCAGGGAACCATCGGCCGGCGCCACGATCTGCGGCGGAGCAGGGGCGGCGATGGCCACCACGCCCTGCTTGGAAAACGCCGCCATGGCGCGCGGCATGTGCAGGGCCGACGTCACCAGCAGCACCTTGCCGATGCCGCGGGTCTTGAGCTGGTCTTCGGTCAGGGCCGCGTTCTCGTAGGTGGTGCGGCTGGCGTTCTCAAGGATCAACGCCGATTCCGGCACGCCTTGCTGGCGGATGGCGTGGGCCATGCCGCGGGCCTCGCTGACGTCGCCTTCCAGCGCGCCGCCGGACAGCACCACCTTCGGCGCGCGGCCCGCCAGGTACAGCTGGGCCGCGGTGTCGACGCGCACCACGGCGGTGTCCTTGTCATAGGGCAGGAACCAGTTGGCGCGGCCATTGGCGGTGTTGCCGCCCAGCACCACGATGGCGTCGGCGGTGGGGGATTCGGCGGGCGGCAGGTGCGGGTAGCGGCTTTCCAGCGCGCCTCCGAGCCACAGCGAGGTCGCCGGCAGCGACCATGCCAGCGCCCAGAGCAGGCCGGCGACGATCAGGGCGCCGCCGGTCTTGCGCAGCCGGAACAGGCCCAGGACGAGACCGACCACCACCAGGGTCAGGCACAGGTTGTAGGGAATGATCAGATTCGTGAGATAGCTGGACATGGTCATTTCAAGACAAACTGTTTACTGCGCATCGTCCAGCATCGCGTTGGCCCGCTGTTCCACCACTTCGCTGGATGGCCACGCCGTTTCCGAACCGACGCATACCGCGCGGGGCGACCACGGGCCGGTGCGGCCGGGCCGCGTGACGCCGAACAGCGTCAGCTCCCGCGCGCCCGCCGCCGCCGCGACGTGCGACACGCCGGAGTCGTTGCAAATCACCAACGCGGCCCGCGCCGTCAGGGCGGCAAACGCACCCAGGGGCAACGGGGGCAGCAACTGTGCCGTGGGGGCGTTGCGCCGGGCTTCGTCGGTTTCCGCTGGAGGGGGGCACATTACCACGGTATGGCCCCGTGCCTGCAGCGCGCGGGTAAGTGTATCGAATCCGGGCCAGACCTTGACCTTGCCTTTGTGCAGGCCGGTCGCCGTGGGGGCGATCAGCACGAAGCGCTGTCCGGCCAGGCCGGCCGCTTCCAGCGCCAGCGCGGCGGCGTTCTCGTGGGCCGGCGTCAGGGGCAGGTCGAGCGTGGGGCCCGGCTCGGCGGGGCCGGTCGGCAGTCCCCAGCGGCCCAGCGCTTCGCGCGTCAGGTGGTGCCAGGACTGCACCGCATGCAGCGTCGCCTCCGGCTTGGCGACCGGCCAGCGTAGCAGGAAGCTGCGGCCGTCGTCGCGGTAGCCGGCCGACGGCACGCCCGCCAGGCGGAACACCAGCGCGCTGGACAACGAATCCGGCAGCAGCAGCCCCCGGGCATGGCGGCCCGCGGCGCCCAGGGAGCGGCGGTGGGCGCCGACCGTCGCACGATCCGGCCCCACTTTTCCCAGCATCGGCAGGAACTCCCGTTTGTCGACGCCATCCAACAGGTCCCGCGCCCAGGGGCGGGCGCAGATCACCAGGGGCAGGCCGGCCGCCTGCAAGGTGCGCAGGCTGGGCAGGCTCATGCAGACATCTCCCACCCAATTGGGCAGGCGAACGTAGAGGCAACTGATTTCGGACATGGACAGGCGCACCGCGCGATAGGAACTGAAAGGGGGGACGCCCGGCCCCGCGCGGCAACGCGTAGCCAGTACAATCCGGGGCACAATTGTATAAAAGCGAGTGATTCCATTGAATTCTGCCGCACGCAACACGCCCGCGGGCTCCCAGCCCGTCAGAGCCGAACTCTGGAGCCGTATCTACAGCCGGGTTGGCTCCTACTGGAAGGGGCTGGTGCTGGCGACCCTGCTGATGGCCGGCGCCGCCGCCACGCAGCCCACGCTGGCCGTCATTATGAAGCCCCTGCTGGACGACGGCTTCTCGGGCGCCAAACCCTACTACGTCTGGGCATTGCCGCTGGCGGTGGTGGGCCTGATCTTCCTGCGCGGGGTCTGTAACTTCTTCAGCGATTACCTGCTGGCCTGGGTGGCCAACAACGTCCTGCTGGGCATGCGGCGCGACATGTTCGAACGCCTGCTGGGCCTGCCGGACGCCGATTTCAAGCGCGGCGACACCGGCCGCCTGCTGAACCGCTTCACCATCGACGCGGGCAACGTCACCGGCTACGCCACCGACGTCATCACCGTGCTGGTGCGAGAAACCCTGGTGGTCATCGCCCTGATCTGCGTGCTGCTGTACACCTCATGGGTGCTGACCCTGATCATCCTGGTCATGCTGCCCGTCTCGGTGCTGATCGCGCGCACCTTCATCAAGCGCCTGCGCCGCATCAACCGCGACACCGTCAACATGAACGCCGAACTGACCCGGGTGGTCAGCGAGGGCATCGACGGCCAGCGCGTCATCAAGCTGTTCGACGGCTACGAGGTCGAACGCGGCCGCTTCGATTTCGTCAGCGGCCGCCTGCGCCGCTTCGCCATGCGCACCGCCACCGCCGACGCCGCCCTGACGCCCCTGACGCAGGTATGCATCTCGATCTCGGTGGGCGCGGTCATCGCCGTCGCCCTGGGGCAGGCCAACAACGGCTCGCTCACGGTCGGCAGCTTCGCTTCCTTCATGGCCGCGCTGGCGCAGATCTTCGACCCCATCAAACGCCTGACCAACCTGGCCGCCCGCATGCAGAAGATGCTGGTGTCGGCCGAAAGCGTGTTCACCCTGATCGACCAGGTGCCCGAAAGCGACACCGGCACGCGCGAGCTGCCCGAGCCCGTGCGCGGCAAGGTCGAATTCCGCAACGTCACCCATCGCTTTTCCGACGCCGACCGCGACACCGTCAACGACGTGTCGTTCGTGGTCGAACCCGGCCAGACCGTGGCGCTGGTGGGACGCTCCGGCAGCGGCAAGACCACGCTGGTCAACATGCTGCCGCGCTTCGTGCTGGCCGACAGCGGCGCCATCTACGTCGACGACGTGCCGATCAACGACCTGAAGCTGCGCAGCCTGCGTTCGCACCTGTCGCTGGTCAGCCAGGACGTGGTGCTGTTCGACGACACCATCGCCGCCAACGTCGGCTACGGCGCCCTGGGCGAGGCCAGCGAACAGCAAGTGCGCGACGCGCTCGCCGCCGCCAACCTGCTGGACTTCGTCGAAGGCCTGCCGCAGGGCATCAACACCCCCGTTGGCGAAAATGCCGCGCGCCTGTCCGGCGGCCAGCGCCAGCGCCTGGCGATTGCCCGCGCCCTGATCAAGAACGCGCCCATCCTCATCCTCGACGAAGCCACCTCGGCGCTCGATAACGAGTCCGAACGCCAGGTGCAGGCTTCGCTCGAACGCCTGATGAAGGGCCGCACCACGCTGGTCATCGCGCACCGCCTGTCGACCGTGCAGAACGCCGACCGCATCATCGTGCTGGACGCCGGCAAGATCGTCGAACAGGGCCCGCATGCCGAGCTGCTGGCCGCGGACGGACTCTACGCCTCGCTCTACAACATGCAGTTCCGCGAAGACTGATCGCGCGCGGCGCCGCGCGCGCCGCGCCAGGCCACCCAGGAGCCGCCCATGTCCCTGCCCGCAGAAGGCAACCAGCTCGTCAACGTCGTCGTTCTGCTGGGGGCGGCGGTCATCGCGGTGCCCCTGTTCAAGCGCCTGGGACTCGGTTCCGTCCTCGGCTACCTGGCTGCCGGCCTGGCCATCGGTCCGTTTGGCATCGGCTGGTTCTCCGATCCCCGCTCCATCCTGCACGTGGCCGAACTGGGCGTGGTGATGTTCCTCTTCATCATCGGCCTGGAGATGCAGCCGTCGCGGCTGTGGAAGCTGCGCGGCGAAATCTTCGGCCTGGGCGTGGCCCAGGTGGTGGCCTGCGGCGCATTGCTGACCGCGGTCGGCCTGGCCGCCGGCCTGTCGGGCCCGGCGGCCTTCATGGCGGCAATGGGCTTCGTGCTGTCGTCCACCGCCATCGTCATGCAGATCCTGGCCGAGCGCGACGAGACCGCCAGCGCCCAGGGCCAGCGCATCGTTTCCATCCTGTTGCTCGAAGACCTGGCCATCGTGCCGCTGCTGGCCCTGGTGGCGCTGCTGGCGCCGGCCGGCACCGGCGAGCATGGCGATCCGTGGCTGCAGGCGGGCATTGCCATCGGCTGCGTGCTGGCGCTGCTGGCGGCTGGCCGCTGGCTGCTCAATCCCTTGTTCCGCCTGCTGGCCGCGGCGCACGCGCGCGAAGTCATGACGGCCGCCGCGCTGCTGGTGGTGCTGGGCGCGGCGCTGCTGATGGAGCTGGGCGGCCTGTCCATGGCCATGGGCGCGTTCCTGGCGGGCGTGCTGTTGTCCGAGTCCACCTTCCGCCACCAGCTGGAAGCCGAGATCGAGCCGTTCCGCGGCATTCTGCTGGGCCTGTTCTTCCTCGGCGTCGGTATGTCACTGGACCTGGCCGCCGTGGCGCGCGAATGGCAACTGATCCTGGCCGGCGTGGTCGTGTTCATGCTGGTCAAGTCCATCGGCGTCTACCTGGTCGCGCGCCTGCTGCGCGCCAGCCATGGCGAAGCGTTGACCCGCGCCGCGCTGCTGGCGCAGGGCGGCGAATTCGCCTTCGTGCTGTATGGCGCGGCCGCCGCCGCCGGCATTTTCGACGCGCACCTGGCCGCGGTGCTGATCGCGGTTGTCATCATTTCCATGGCGTTCACGCCGCTGTGCGTGCTGGCGCTGCGCTGGCTGCTGCCCAAACCCGTGCCGTCGATGGAGGGGGTGGACGTGGCGCAGGACCTGGAAGGCTGCGCCCTGATCGTCGGCTTTGGCCGTTTCGGCCAGATCGTGACCCAGGCGATGCTGGCGCGCGACATGAAGGTATCGATCCTGGATACCGACACCGACGCCATCCGCGCGGCGGCCAAATGGGGCGTCAAGGTGTATTACGGGGACGGTACGCGTATCGACATGCTGCGCACCGCCGGCGCCGAAACCGCCAAGGCCATCCTCATCTGTATCGACAATCCGCAGTCGGTCGACCACATGGTCAAGCTGATCAAGGCCGAATTTCCGCTGGTGCAATTGGTGGTGCGCGCCTACGACCGTATCCATTCGCTGGCCCTGGCCAAGGAAGGGGTCGACTATCAGGTGCGTGAAACCTTTGAATCGGCCCTGGTCTTCGGCGAAGCCGCGCTGCGCGCCGTCGGCGTGCCGCCGGACGAGGCCGCCGAAGTCGTGGCCGATGTGCGCAGGCGCGACAGCGACCGCTTCGACCTGGAGGTGGCCGGCGGGCTGTTCGCCGGACGGTCGCTGCTGTACGGCAACATGACCGGCCCGGCCGATGGGAGGAATGACCAACCGGACCGCGAAACGGTGGCGCCGGCGGGTCACGCCGACCCTGGCGCGCCGGCATGACCGGCGTGTGACAGGCCGATCGATTTACGTATTACAGCCTCTTTGCATTACTTTACGCATCATTTCACGCGCAAGCCCGGGCGGCTGAGGTAGATTTATCTCCAACCGCGCTTCACTTCCGAAGCGTCTCTGCCAGGAGGCTGCCATGCTGCAATCGGATCGGATTTCCACGACCCCGCACGTTGTCGGGTTTGAGCTGGCAAGGCGCCAGGCGATGACCCTGCGTTGCGGCTTTTCCGCCGGCGCCATGCGCCAGCTGGTCCAGGCGGCGGGCAGCGCCGGTCAGGCCTGGGCCATCAATGCCCACCGCGAAACCGACAAGGTCCGCAGCGCCAAGGCCTTTCCCTTCCGCATCGCCGCCACGGCGACCTGACGCCGGTCCGGACGCGTGGCCGTGGGGGGGCGCGCGCCCGGCTACCGGTCAGAGTTGGGCCATCGCCGCCCGGCTCTTGCCGGCCGACTTGGCCAGGTACAGCGCCCGGTCGGCCGCGTGCAGCACCGCCGCGGTGTCGGCGCCGTGCCGCGGAATCAGCGCGATACCGATGCTGCCACCGATGTAGATCGGCATTTCCTGTTGAAGATCATAGGGTTGCCGGACCCTGTCGATGATGCGCTCGGCAAACCGACGGATGTCCTCCGCGCTGTCCAGCCGCATCAGCAACACGAATTCATCGCCGCCGATGCGCCCCGCCTCGGCATCGGATGGCTTGAGCGCTAGCAGCCGCTCCGAAACCTGCCTGAGCAGCGCGTCGCCGGTGCCGTGGCCATACGTGTCGTTGACCGACTTGAAGCCGTCCAGGTCCAGGTACAGCACCGCGAACTCGGCCTTGCCCTGGCCCGCGCGGCCCACGGCCAGATCCAGCGCCCGCAGCAGTCCATATCGGTTCAGCAAACCGGTCAGTGAATCCTGCCGCGCCTGGCGCTCGTTTTCGCGCTCGGCCAGCATGGTCGACACCAGCATGGCGTTCAGGCGATACGAAGCCATCGACATCGTCGCCATATAGAGCGGCACCTGCACCAGCACCAGCCAGAAAATGGGTTCCCTGGTAAACAGGGCGGCCAGCGCGCACGGCCCCACGCTTAGCGCAACCATCGTGGCAGACAAGCGTGGCGCGCCGAAATTGCGCACGCAGATCCCGCCGACCATCGATGCGGCGGACAGGCAGGCCAGCGTCGCCGCGATCCAGTCGCCGCTGATGAGGCTGATGAAGGTGCCGTAGCCGACGCTGCCGGCCCAGAGCAGCGCCAGCACGACGTACAGATCGGTCGGGGTCGGTCGGCCGGCCAGCGCCGAGCGGCGGGCGGACACCAGTACCGCGATGCGCGAGGCGCAGATCATCAATTCCAACGCCAGCCATATCAGGAACGGCGGGTCGGGACGGCGCAGCGTGATCAACGCGGCCACCAGCAGCGTATTGATGATGCCGCCAAAGAAAATCGGCAGCGAACCGAACAGCCCGCGGACCAGCGCGACCCGGATATCGGGCGGCACATTGCGGCCCGGATCGATCAGCCACCGCGTGAACCGCAGGGTGGGCACGCTGTAAATCCTGTCCGTGTTATTCATAGATTTGTTAAATGGGATAGGAAAACGTCACGCCGACGCGCCATGGTAGCGCCGCGTACGCGTGCTTGCCTGCGCGGGTAGGCTTGCGGCATTATGACCCGTAAAAAATGCACGACACCCCACCGCGATAGCGAAGGAGCGCCGTCTTGAAGTCCCACGGGTTATTACACCGCAGTCTGTATGCCCTGGCGGGGCTGATCGCCATCGGTATCTGCGCCGCCGCCGTCGCGTTGCTGTGGATGGACAGGCGCATCACCTGGAACCTGGCATACGTGGCCGCCAGCAATCTGGCGGAAGTTCTCTCGGCCGATATCGGCCGTACCATCCGCGTCTACGACCTGTCGCTGCAGGGCGTCATCGAGCGACTGCACGAGCCCGACATCGAAAGCCTGCCCCGCGCCACCCTGCAGCGCTTCCTGTTCGACCGCGCCGCCAGCGCCGAGTATCTGGGCACCATCCTCATCCTGGACAAGGATGGCAATATTCGCTATGACTCGCAGAGCCTGCTGCCGTCGAACGTGAATTTCGCCGATCGTGATTTCTTCCAGATCCATCGCGACAATGCCGATGTCGGCATGTACATCAGCCGCCCCTATCTCAGCCGCCTGCGCGGCGGCGACGAAAGCATCGGCATCAGCCGCCGGATCTCCAATCCGGATGGCAGTTTCGCGGGCGTGGTCTCCGGCTCGTTGCGCCTGGCGTATTTTCGCGAGCGCTTCGCCAGCCTGTCGATCGGCCCCCGCGACGCCATCACCATCTACCGTAACGATGGCGTCGTGATCGCGCGGACGCCTTATTCATCGCGGGATCTCGGCTCGGACATTGGCCAGGCGCTCGATTTCCAGCAGTTCGTGGCACGGCGGGAGGGCGTGTTCGTCGGCGTGCTGGCGCCCGACGGTGTCAACCGCCTCTACACATTTGACAGCGTGCCCGGAGCGCCCTTGATCATCGATGTGGCGATGGCGGTCGACGAGGTGCTCGAGCCCTGGGTGCGTCGCGCAATGCTGATCATCCCCGTCACGCTCGCGCTGTTCGCCTCGGTGATGGCGCAGATCGTCCTATACCGGCGCGAGACCCGCTTGCGGCGGGAGGTCGAGAGCCAACTCGAGAAAGAGGCCCAGACCGACGGCCTGACCGGTATCGCCAATCGCCGCACGTTCGACGAAGCCCTGGCGCGCGAATGGGCCAGCGCCGCGCGCGAGCGCCAGCCGCTGTCGTTGCTGTTTCTCGACGCCGACCGCTTCAAGCTCTACAACGATCGCTATGGGCACCAGGAAGGCGACCAGTTGCTCAAGATGCTGGCGCTGACGGTTCGCGGCAAGGCGCGACGCCCGCGTGACCTGCCGGCGCGTTATGGCGGCGAGGAGTTTGTCGCGCTGCTGCCCGATACCCCGAAGGAGCGAGCGCTGGAAGTCGCCGAACGCATCCGCGAGGCCGTGGTTGGCCTGCGCGCGCAGCATGAGGACAACGAGGGCGGCATCGTGACGGTCAGCATTGGCGTGGCCACGGTGATACCCGGACCGGACGACGATGTCGCCACCCTGGTCGAGGCGGCTGATGCGGCGGTCTATCGGGCCAAGGAGATGGGGCGGAACCGGGTGGTGATGGCGGACGACCCCGCCGCTGCCGGCTGACCCTCGTGCTGGCAAAAAAAAGGACGGCCGCGTCGGGCCGTCCTGTCGTCGATCAACGACGCGGGATCAGCGTCCGCCCAGCATCACCGCCTGCAGGCGGGTCTGCGCCTGCTGCACCTTCTGCGCCTGCGCGCTCAGCTCCTGCAGCAGCTTGTTCAGCTCGGCCAGCACGGTCGGATCCTGCACGCGCGGGGCCGGGCCCGACAGGTCGATCTGGGTCTTGTGGGCTTCCACGTACTCCGCAACCTTCAGGCTGCTGTCCAGCGTGCCGCTGATTTGCGGCAGCACTTCGCGGAACGTGTTGGCCGGCACGGTCACGGTCTTGTCATAGGCCTTGTCGTACACCGCCTTCAGGTCGTCGGGCTGCTTGAGCTGCGCATGCGCGGCGTCGGCCTTGCCCTGTTCCTTGGTCAGGGCCTCGCCCATGTCCTTGAGCGCGGTCTGTACCGTCTTGATGTCGTCGCGGCGAGCAATCACATCGTTCAGCGAACGCACGGCGCCTTTCTGCATCAGGCTGCCCATCGGCTTGACCGAAGCATCCATGCCGGCATTGAAATCGGTGATAACCGCATACTGGGCAGCGTAGTCGCCGAACGACTTCTTTTCTTCGTCCGTCAGCTGCGGCACGCGCACGCCGGGCTTGTCGACGATGCGGGTCTGCAGGAACTGCATGAACGCGGCGCGTTGCTCGGGTTCTTTGTTGCCGCAGGCGGCCAGCACCAGCGGCAGGGCCAGGGCCAGCAGCAGGAATGGACGGAACAGGGTTTTCATTACGTGATTCTCCGGAAAACATGGGAAATGGCGCAGCCCTCTGACTTCTGGGGCCAGCCAGCCGGTGGCGAGCTTATCGGGTCATCGTCGCCGTCGCCATCGGTTTCAAACTTCATTTCAATCGAAGTGTCGCGATACAAAATTCACACACATTGACGTGAAAGTTTGCGCCGCAACTGATAACGGCGATGATCCAAAGGGGGCGCCAACGGCAGGAAAGCCGCGATGGCGGCTTTCCTGTATCACGCATCATGCGGAACCTGCCGCGTAGCGGCAAGGCAGCGAGCATCAAACTAGGATGATGTCGTATTTTTCCTGCGAGTATGTGTTCTCCACTTCCAGCGACACGCGCTTGCCCACGAAGTCGCCCAGCATCGCCAGGTGCTGGCTTTCCTCCTCCAGGAACAGATCCACGACGTCCTGCGACGCCAGGATGCGGAATTCCTTGGGATTGAACTGGCGCGCTTCGCGCAGGATCTCGCGCAGGATCTCGTAGCAGACCGTGCGCGGCGTGCGCACGTTGCCGCGCGACTCGCACATGGGGCAGGGTTCGCACAACTGATGCGCCAGCGAATCGCGGGTGCGCTTGCGCGTCATCTCCACCAGGCCAAGCTGGGTGAAGCCGTTGACCGTCATGCGGGTACGGTCGCGCGCCAGCGCCTTTTTCAGTTCGGCCAGCACGGTCTCGCGATGCTCCTGTTCCTCCATGTCGATGAAGTCGAGGATCACGATGCCGCCCAGGTTGCGCAGCCGCAGCTGGCGGGCGATGGCCTGCGCCGCTTCCAGATTGGTCTTGAAGATGGTGTCGTCGAAGTTGCGGCCGCCAACGAAGCCCCCTGTGTTGACGTCGACCGTGGTCAGCGCCTCGGTCTGGTCGATGATCAGGTAGCCGCCCGACTTCAGATCGACCCGGCGCGACAATGCCCGCGCGATCTCTTCATCGACATTGGCCGTATCGAACAGGGGGCGCTCGCCGCTGTAGTGCTGGATGCGATCAACCACGGATGGCGTATAGATGCGCGCCCATTCCAGCATTGCCGCGGTCGTGGTGCGGGAATCCACCAGGATCGCGCCGGTGCTCGGGCCGACCATGTCGCGCAGCACCCGCTGCGCCAGCGTCAGATCCTGGTGCAGCAGTGCCGGCGCAGGCTGGGTGCGGGCGGCCGCCTGTACGCTGGTCCACAGCTTGCGCAGGTATTCCAGGTCGGCCGCAAGCTCCTCGTCATTGGCGCCCTCGGCCTGCGTGCGCACGATGAAGCCGCCTTTCTCTTCGGCCGGCATCAGCGCCTGCAGGCGTTCCCGCAGTTGGATGCGCTCGGACTCCGAATCGATCTTCTGCGAAATACCGATGTGCGGATCATGTGGCAGGTACACCAGCATGCGGCCAGCCATGCTTATCTGCGTCGACAGCCGCGCGCCCTTGGTGCCCAGGGGATCCTTGACCACCTGGACCATGATGGTCTGCCCCTCGAACAGCAGCTTCTCGATGGGCGTGGGCGTCAGGCCCTGGCTGCGCTCGCTCCGGTTCTCGCGCAGGTCCGCGATATGGATGAAGGCGGCCCGCTCCAGGCCGATGTCGATAAAGGCGCTCTGCATGCCCGGCAGCACCCGGACCACTCGTCCCAGATAGATATTGCCGACATGTCCGCGCTGGATGCTGCGCTCCACGTGCAGCTCCTGCACCGATCCCTGCTCGACCAGCGCGACGCGGGTCTCGAAGGGCGTGACGTTGATCAGGATATCTTCGCTTAACGCGATGGTGGGGGGCATGGGGGCATCATCTCCAGGGTAAGGGCAGTGCAAGGCGAATAGTAAACGTAGCGGAGCGCCGGGCAAGCATTGCGATAGCCCAAGGGCAAGACGACCTATCTATATATATAGATAGGCGGACACCGCATGGATTCCGGTGACCGCGCGGTGGAGCAGGCGGGCATAGCGCTATCTATATAGAGAGACGCACCATTGGGCAAGTGCCGCGGCGGGGAAGAGGGCGGCCCGTGGAAATCAGATATCGGGGCGGCCCGCAAAATTCATCAGACTTTTTGCGTCCGGCGTGTGACAGCCCAAATTTCTGTGCTATAGTCTCGCTCCTTCGCAGTTCACGCAGTTTTGTGAGCCGCGAAGCCAGGCAAGTGCAACGGATTTGGCGCCACGGCGACGAATCTGCCGCAGGGCAGCAAGGCGGTGAGTCAGCGATGATTTTCTCGAACCGGCGGCCAGCGAATTTTGCGTAAGTCGGTGCAAATCAGGCAGAAGCCAGTTGCACGATCTGCAAAAATTGTGCTATAGTCTTGGGCTTGGCTGGTGACGGCAAATCAGGGTTTACCCGATAGGGTGGTCTGAGTGGCGTTGCGAGCCGGCTGGGCGGTAACCAACCTCTGGAGCGATCCGGGGCTGCTGCGAAGTGAAGCGATTCACGAGGTGGCGGGGTTGCAAGATGGGATGCAAATTAGGCAAAAGCCGGTTGCATAATCTGCAAAAGTTGTGTTATAGTTTCGGGCTTGGCAGTTACCGAAAACTTAGGGTTAACCCTGATATTTCGATAGCTGCTAAAGAGAAAGCCAGGCGCGAGCCTGGTGAGACCTGAAGAGGTCGTAGGCAAGGCAGTGAAGTGAATCAAACGAAGCTGACTTGACAAACGATAAAAACTTCTTCATAATCTCGTTTCTCTGCTGCTGACACAGCGATCGACGCGAAAGCGAAATCGCCGAAGAAAGCAGAAGATGCAGTAAGTAG
>NZ_CADIJL010000027.1 GCF_902859695.1 Achromobacter ruhlandii | reverse complement strand
ATGGCCCCGGCTGCCGCCAAGCTGGCCGGCAGCGGCGCGCGTGCCGCCGCCGGGGCCGCCAGCAGCGCGAAGTCCGCGTTTCAGGCTGGCTCCGCTTCTGCTGGCGGCGGCCTCAAGGGCGCAGCCGCCGGCGTGGGCAACGTCGCCAAGACCGGCGCACAGGCGGCCGGGCAGAAGGTGGCGCAAGGCGCGCGCTCGATCCGCGATCGCGCTGCCGCTGCGTTCAGCGCCGATGCGCCAGCAGCCGCGTCCTCAGCGAGTGGCGATGCGCCGCCGTCAGCACCGCAGGAGCAACCGGCCTGGGCCAAGCGCCTGCACCGACGCCAACAGCTCACCCATGCCGCGACGACCGCCGCCCACACGCTGCGCGGTGGCGACGGCGGCAGTTCCAGCCAAGGGCCGAGCCTGCGCGATTCCGATTCCTGATCTTCAAGGAGAACACCCATGCGATTCAAACGCCCGCAGGTGCGCTATGCAGATACGCCGCAGCCTGCGACCCCTTATCAATCCGCCGCGCAGGTGTGGGACGAGCGCATCGGCACGTCCCGCGTGCAGGCGAAGAACTGGCGATTCATGGCCTTCGGCTGCCTCGCGCTCGCGCTGCTGATGGCTGGCGGCCTGGTGTGGCGCTCGGCGCAGTCCATCGTGACGCCCTACGTCGTGGAGGTGGACAACGCGGGCCAGGTGCGTGCGGTCGGCGAAGCCGCCACGCCGTACCGGCCCAGCGATGCCCAAGTGGCGTACCACTTGGGCCGCTTCATCGAGCTGGTGCGCTCGCTGTCCATCGACCCCATCGTCGTGCGCCAGAACTGGCTCGACGCCTACGACTACACCACCGACAAGGGCGCTGTGGTGCTCAACGACTACGCGCGCACCAATGACCCATTCGCGCGTATCGGCAAGGAATCCGTCACGGTGCAGATCACCAGCGTGACCCGCGCCAGCGACACGTCTTTCAACGTGCGCTGGACGGAGCGGCGCTTCGTCAATGGCGCCGCGGCGGGCACTGAACGCTGGAACGCCGTGATTTCCATCGTGCAGCAGACCCCGCGCACCGAACAGCGCCTGCGCAAGAACCCCTTGGGCATCTACGTCAACGGTCTGTCGTGGAGCCGCGAACTGGATTCTTCCGAAGGAGCCAAGCCATGAATCCGCTTTTCCGTAAATCCGCCTTGCCGTTGATCCTGCTTGCTTCGGCTGTCTTGTTCTCTGGCTGCGCCACGCAGGGCAAGCCGCCGCCGGCCATCTCGCTCGATGAGCCGGTGCAGGCCCAGCCGCTGCCGGAGCCGCCCTTGCCGGTGGAAGTGGTCAAGGTGCCCGAACCGCTGGCGTTGCCGGCGCAGTTGAAGCCATTGCCCGACGCCGAGGACGCCAAGCCCGCGCCGGAACCGGCCGACGAAACCGTGCGCGTCTCGCGTGCCAACGCCGAGGCCCGCATCGCGCCCACGCGCGAGGGCTATGTCAATGCGATTCAAGTGTGGCCGTTCACCGATGGCGCGCTGTATCAGGTCTATGCGGCCGTGGGCCGCGTGACCGTGATCGCGCTCCAGCCCGGCGAGGAACTGGTGACGGTCGCCGCCGGCGATACGGTGCGCTGGATCGTGGGCGACACATCCAGCGGCAGCGGTGATGCGCTGCGGGTCAACGTGATGGTGAAGCCCATCCGCTCGGGCCTCAAGACGAATCTGGTCATCACCACCAGCCGGCGCACCTACCTGCTGGAGCTGACCTCGACCGAAAAGACGTGGATGGCGTCGGTGTCGTGGGAGTACCCGAAGGACAAGATGCTGGCCTTGCAGCGCCAGGCGCAGGCGGCCAGCGCCGCCGCGCCGGTCGATACCGGCTTGTCGCTGGAGAAGATCCGCTTCCGCTACGCGGTCAGCGGCAGCAATCCGCCGTGGAGGCCGCTGCGTGCCTTCGATGACGGCGAGAAGGTCTATATCCAGTTCCCCGCCGGCATCGCGCAAGGCGAGCTGCCGCCGCTGTTCGTGATCGGTGCGCAGGGCGACGGGCAACTGGTGAACTACCGCTTCCGTGCGCCGTACTACATCGTGGATCGCCTCTTTGGTGCGGCCGAGCTGCGCTTGGGCGGTGACAAGGGCGACGTGGTGCGGATCGAGCGCACGGACGGCGCGCGGAGGAACTGACCATGAGCCAGGACGACACCCTCGACCGTGCCGCGCCGCAGGCGGGCAAGGTCGCGCCCGAGGCGGTGGCGCTGCGCGCGCAGCCGCGCCCGGTCACGCGCCTGAATCGGCGCACGTTGGCGATGCTCATGGGCGGCCTCTCGGTCGCCGTGCTGGGCGCCACTATCTGGTCGCTCCAGCCGCATCGGCGCAGCGCCGATGAGCAGCCGGAGCTTTACAACGTCGATCGCGTCTCGAAGTCCGAAGGGCTGGACGGCCTGCCGGCCGACTACTCCAAGCTGCCGCAGAAAGCGCCCGAGCTGGGGCCGCCGCTGCCGGGCGATCTTGGCCCGGCCATCCTGAACTCGCAGCAGCCCGTGACGCCGACCTATGCGCCGCCTGGGCATGACCCCGAAGACGCCTTGCGCAAAGAGGCGGACGCGGCGGCGGCCTCGACGGTGTTCTTCCGCTCGGGCCAGCAGGGCAAGGCCGCAGCGCCTGCCACGGCCCAAGCCGCTGCGGCTGCGCCGGGCAGCGCCTTCGACCCGCTGGCGGCCGGGCCGGCCTCGACGGCGGCCCAGCCTGCCGACCCGACCGCCACGCAGAACCGGCAAGACCAGAAGGAGGCGTTCCTGAAAGGCGGTTCCACGGAAACCCGCAATTCCGGCAATCTGCAAATGCCGGCCTCGCCGTATCAGGTGATGGCCGGTACGGTGATCGCCGGGGCGCTGGTGACGGGCATCAAGTCGGACTTGCCGGGCGACGTGATCGCCACGGTGACGGAGCCGGTCTATGACTCGGCAACGGGCAAGTTCCTGCTGATCCCGCAGGGTTCGCGCATCCTCGGCAAATACAACAGCCAAGTCAGCTATGGGCAGAGCCGCGTGCAGGTGGTGTGGAACCGGATCATCCTGCCCGATACATCTTCGCTGACCATCGACAACCTTGTGGGCACCGACCCGGCCGGCTACTCCGGCCTTGAAGATGGCGTGGACTACCACTGGGGCCGCATCGTCGCCGGCGCGGCGCTGACGACGCTGCTGGGAGTGGGTGCCGAGTTGGCCGCGCCGGAGAACCGCCAGGACGGCAACCGCATCGTGATTGCGGGGCGCGACAGCGCGCAGGACAGCATCAATCAGGTCGGCCAGGAGATGACCCGGCGCAACATGAACATCCAGCCGACCTTGACCGAGCGGCCGGGCCTGCCGGTGCGGATCATCGTCAAGCGTGACCTGGTGCTGCGACCGTACCAGCCGATGTTCTTCAACAGGGGGGCGATGCGATGAGCACGGGCAAGAAGCTGCGGCTCGGGCCACTGCCGAAACTGGAGTCCACGAAGCTGACCTTCGCGTGTCCGGCCAGCCTGCGGGCCGACCTCGACCGCTACGCCGCGCTGCACGCGCAGACCTACGGCGAGGCGGTCGATGCTGCGACGCTCATCCCGCACATGCTGGAGGCGTTCATGGCTGGGGATCGAGGATTCAGGAAAGGAGCAGTGGCAGCGGCGAAGGCCGTGCAACCGAAACAGGCCTGATTTTGTTGGTTCATCACGACGAAAGCGCAGCCTACGGGCTGCGCTTTCGCTTTTGGAGTGGATTGCACCAGGCTAGAAGCTACAACAGCGATGCGCCCCGGCTCGCCGGAGTGCCCCTACACTTGCCACCGCAAAGCGCCTATGTGGCACCTAGCCTAAAAAGCAGTAGGAGCGCGCAACGGTCGATTTTTGGCCTAACCTATTGCCCCACAAGACCTTTCATGTTGCTGCCTGTCCGCATCAAAGGCTTGACAGCGGACATTTTTCATTGCCGGCGCTCGTGCCTGCCGTCAGGCCGTGGCCGTCCAGACCGCCAGCTCATAACCGTCCAGGTCGGTGAAGTGGAAGCGGCGGCCGCCGGGGAAATCGAAGGCCTCGCGGCTGATGCGGCCGCCCGCCGCCGTCACGCGGCGCTGCGCGTCGCCCAGGTCGTCCGCGTACAGGATCACCAGCGGCCCGCCCGGGCGCACCGGCTCGCCGGTGGTGAGGCCGCCCTTCAGCCGGCCATCGGTGAATTCCGTGTAGGTTGGCCCGTAGTCGGTGAACGACCAGCCGAAGGCCTCGCCGTAGAAGCGCTTGCTGCGCGCGATGTCCGCGACGTTGAATTCGATGTTGTCGATCTGGTGGTTGTTACCGGTGGCGCCCATGCGTGTCTCCCGCGGATATTGAACAAAACCGCATCATCCCCGATTCGCGGGGCCATGTCTTGGGGCGGGCCTGGGGACATGGGAACAATGCTTGCGGAGTCGAAATGACCGCCATACCGGCACCACCGCGGCACCACCGCCAGGGTGCCGGGCCGCCCGGCGAATCGTCGTCATTGAGCCCGGCTATCAACCCGCCGGCCCGCATGGTTGCTGGCGGGAGCGGTTGAATTCGCCGATACACTCCCCATGTATATAAGACCATGGAGCCGACCTTGTCCCACCACCACCCGCATTCCTGCCCCCGCGGCCACCGCGAGTCCCGCGTATGAGCACCCTCGCCCGCATCCCCTTCTCGGTGCTGGACCTGGCGCCGATCGTGCAAGGCCGCGACGCCGCCGACGCCTTCCGCAACAGCGTGGCGGTGGCGCAGCATGTCGAACGCCTGGGCTACAAGCGCTTCTGGCTGGCCGAGCACCACAACATCAACGGCGTGGCCAGCAGCGCCACGGCGGTGCTGATCGGCCACATCGCCGGGCACACCTCGACCCTGCGCGTCGGATCGGGCGGCGTGATGCTGCCGAACCATGCGCCGCTGATCATCGCCGAGCAGTTCGGCACTCTCGAAACGCTTTACCCCGGCCGCATCGACCTGGGCCTGGGCCGCGCGCCCGGCAGCGATGGCGCCACCCAGCACGCGCTGCGCCGCGGCCCGCGCAGCGGCCTGGAATTCCCGGCGCTGGTCGAGGAGCTGCGCGGCTTTCTCGCGCCCTCGCGTCCCGGCCAGCCGGTACGCGCGATTCCCGGCGAAGGCCTGGATATCCCCATCTGGCTGCTGGGTTCGAGCGATTTCAGCGCGCGGCTGGCGGCCGAACTGGGCCTGCCGTTCTCCTTCGCCGGCCACTTCTCGCCGGAAGGCATGGCGGCCATGCGCCTGTACCGTCACCTGTTCAAGCCGTCCGAGACCCTGACCCGTCCCTACGCCATGATCGGCGTGCCGGTCGTGGCCGCCCCCACCGACGAAGAGGCGCAGCGCCTGTCCACCACGCAGCAGCTCAAGTTCCTGTCGCTGGTGCGCGGCAACCGCCTGCAACTGCAGCCGCCGGTCGACAGCATGGACGGGCTGTGGAACGAATGGGAGCGCGAGGCGGTCAATCAAAGACTGGGCGCCGCGATCGTTGGCGGCCCCGAAACCGTCAAGCGCCGCCTGGAGGCCCTGGTGGCCGAGACGGAAGCCGACGAAGTCATGATCGTGTCGGATTTTTACGATATTGCCGACCGCCTGCGTTCCTTCGAGATCGTTGCGGCCCTCAAACAGGGCGAAGGCGTACCCACGACAACCGCGGCCTGAGGCCGGCGGCCGCGCGCCGCCAGCCTTGCCCAGCCGCAGACTGCGCTCACCATGGCGCCAACCATTGCGACCCGGCCGGTCCCCGCTCTACTATGGACTGGCAATACCGCGTCGCCACCTCCGGTGCGAGCCTGACTGCCCCGCGCCGCCGATACCGACACTTTGCGCCGCGCCCGCGGCAAGGATCCAAAATGAGTATTGTTGAACTCACCAAAGACAGCTTCCAGGAAGCCATTACGCCGGACGGCACCCTGATCGTGGACTTCTGGGCGCCCTGGTGTGGCCCCTGCCGCGGCTTCGCGCCGGTTTTCGAGCAGGCCGCCAACGAGCATCCCGACGTCACCTTTGCCAAGGTCAACACCGACGTCGAACAGGAACTGGCCGGCGCGCTGGGCATCCGCTCGATCCCCACGCTGATGGTGTTCCGCGAAAAAGTGCTGCTGTTCTCGCAGCCGGGCGCCCTGTCGGGCGGCCAGCTCAACGAACTGCTCACCAAGATCAAGGAAGTGGACATGGAAAAGGTCCACCAGGAAATCGCGGCCGCCCAGGACAGCCAGGACGCGTGATGGACAAGGGCCCTGCGGGGCCCTTGTGCGTTTTACGCCAGTTGCTCCCAGGCCGAGCGGCCGCGCGTGATGTTGGCCGCCGTCCTCTCCAGATCGGCGACCGCATCGCGCGGCGCCGTGAAGCGCAACGCGACGCCATCGGCGCCGAAATCCTCCTGCACGACCACCGCGCCGGCCTGCGCCAGCCGCGACTTCAAGAGCGGCAGCTCGGCAAAACCACAGGCGCACGCCACCGTGGCCAGGTCCACGATCTCGGCGCGCGGCCCGTTGCGCAGGCAGTTGGCGGCGCAACCGCCATAAGCCCGCACCAGTCCGCCGGCGCCCAGCTTGACGCCGCCGAACCAGCGCACCACCAGCACCGCCACGCGGTCCATGCCCTGCCCTTCGATCGCCTGCAGGATCGGGCGTCCGGCCGTGCCGCCGGGCTCGCCATCGTCATTGAAGCGGTACTCCTGGCCGATGCGGTAGGCCCAGCAGTTATGGGTGGCCTCGGGGTCGCTGTGCGCGGCGAAGAACGCCATGGCCTCGTCGATGCTGGAGACGGGCGCGGCGTGCGCGACAAAGCGGCTTTTCTTGATGTCTTCCTCGTGCGAGCAGACGGCGGTCAAGGTGGTGGTCATAGCGCGCCATTGTAAAGGCCGCGCCTCCCGGACCCGCGCGGCCCGTGCGGACGAAGCCGGCGCCGCGCGCGCCTCAACCGTGGCAGTCGGCGACTTCCTGGTCCAGATAGACGTCGAAAGCCACGTCGCGCGCCCACTTGGCCGGCAGCGCTTTCCAGGCGCCGGCCCGCGCCCATTCGCGCATGCGCTCGGCCAGCCAGGCCTGGCCGGCCGTGTCGGCCGCCGGCAGCAGCCAGACGCGTTCATGGCGCGCGCCATCGGCGGCAAGTGTGGCCGAGAACTTTTTCCATTCGGGAAAGCGCATCAGCGGTTCCCAGACCGCGTCGTCGATCAGGCCGATGTCGCAGCTGCCTTCGCGCACCGCCACCAGCGCATCCGACGGCGCCCGGTAGGTGCGCACCACCGCGCCCCAGCTTTGCGCCAGCGCCTGCGCGCCGACCGCGGCCTCGGCCATGCAGACGCTGCGGCCGCGCGCATCCCCGCCCTGTCGCATGCGCGTGTCGCTGCGGATTACCGCCTTGGGCCGCGCGGCATAGCCGGTTGCCACCGTCGCCAGTTCGCTCGGCAGCCCCGGCGGCGGCTGCGCGCGGTCTGCCAGCACCACGTCCACGTCGCCCGCGGCCAGCAGGCGGGCCGCATCGGCGGCCGCCACTTGCCGCAGGCGGAATGGCACGCCCAGTTCCTGCGCCAGCTTCTCGGCCATGGCGTGATCCAGCCCTTCGGGCGTGCGGATCTTGGCGCCGGCCTCGGGCGCGGGCGCCAGATACGGCACGCCCACCACCAATTCACCGCGCTGGCGCGCGGCCCCCAGGCCATCGGGCGGCGCCGCGCCGCTCGCCGCGCAGAGCAAGGCCGATGCGCCGATCAGGAGACGAAGCGCGCGCCGCATCCCGAACCTCACACGTATTGGTAGCGCAGCAGCCGGTGCTTGAGGTTCTCAAGCACGAACTGGTCGATCAGCGCGGCCAGCACCGCGATGACCAGGATGTTGGTCATGACGCCGGTCATGTCGGCAATTTCGCCCGAATAGGCCAGCGAGCGGCCCAGGCCCTTGCCGAAGCCGATCAGCATCTCGGCCGAGATCAGCGCGCGCCACGCATTGCCGAACGCCAGCTGGGCGCCGGTGATCAGCTCGGGCATGACGGCCGGCAGGTACACGCGCTTGACCAGGCCCCAGGGCGTGGCGCCCATGACGCGGGCGGCCGAGACGTGCACGCGCTGCACCGACTCGGTGGCGTTCATTACGCTCAGGGCCGCCGGGAAGAACGCCGACAGCGCCACCACCACGATGATCGGCGTGCTGCCGAAACCCATCACGATCAGGAACAGCGGCACCCAGGCGATCGACGGGATCGACTGCAGGATGACGATGGCGCTGCGCAGCACTTCGCGAAAGAAGAACAGCACCGCCGCCACCAGGCCGAAACCGATGCCCGCCGCCAGCGCCAGGCCGTAGCCCGCGCCCAGCCGGCCGAGCGTGCCCATCAGACTCTGGTGGAACGATTGCTTGCCCAGGTCTTCGAACAGGCGTTCGAGCACCGCCGGCACGCCCGGCATCAGGAAATCGGGCAAGGCGAACGCCGCCGCCTGCCACAGCGCCAGGATGAACAGGACGCCCAGCACGCCCGCCAGATGCTTGCGGGCGCCGGTCACACGGGTCGATGCGCTCAAAGCTTGCGAGCCTCTTGCCAGGACAGGTCGACGATGCTGGAGACGTCATACGGCTTGCCGTCGCGCGTCTTGAGCGAGCCCTGGGCCTGCAGGATGTCGGCGATCTCCTGCATGCGCTTGGTGTCCTTCTCGGTCAGCTTGGGCGTGAACACCTGCGTGCTGATGGCCTCGGCAATCACGGTCTCGCGCGGCAGCTCGCCACGGTTCAGGGTCTTGAGCGTGGGCTCGGCGATGAAGTACGAGGCGATCAGCTTGGAGGCCTGGGCCGGCTCCTTCTGCAGCAGCGCGATGGCCTGGTTCTGCGCGTCCAGCGCCTTCCAGACGTCGTCCTTGCGCTTGGCCAGCGTCTCGCCCGAGGTGATCACCACCATGCACGGGAACGGCCAGGCCTGGCCCACTTCGTAGATCTGCTTGACCGGCGCCACCAGTTGGGCGATACGGTCGTAGGGTTCGAACAGGAAGGCCGCGTCGACGCGCTTGCCCACCAGCGACTGCACCGCCACCGCCGGGCTCACGCCCATCACGTTGACGTCGTCCGCGCCCAGGTTGCCCTGCTTGAGCACCACCCCCTTGAGCACCACGTCGGCGGTGCTGCCCTCGGCCTGCGAGGCCAGCGTCTTGCCCTTCAGGCCGGCGATGTCCTTGATGCCCGAGTCGTCGCGCACGATCAGCGAGTGGTAGCCCTGCTGCGCGCCGCCCACCACCTTCAGGTCCGCGCCCTTGGAGGCCCAGGCCACGGCATTGGTGAAGCCCAGCACGCCGATGTCCAGCTGTCCGCCGACGATGGCCTTGATCAGGTCGGTGCCCGACTTGAACTCGATCAGCTCGGCATCCAGGCCGGCCTTCTTGTAGTAGCCGCCCTCCTGCGCCACGATGGCCTGCGCGTCGTCCATCACGCGCAGGTAACCGACGCGGAATTTCTCGGCGGCCATGGCAGGCGCCGCGGCCAGGAGCGCCGCGGCCAGCGGCAGGGACAGCCATTGCTTGAATTTCATGAGAAAGGCTCCAGGGAATCGAGGATGGCCGACGCCCAGCGGCGCCGCCCGTGAACCGGAAAATCGAAGGAGATCAGGCGGCCAGCGCCAGATCGGAATGCGCCGCCGCGCCGTCGACCGCGATGCCGAGCAGGCGCAGGATCTCGCGCTTCTCGGCGGCCAGATCGGACAGGTCGTGGCTCTTGGCGCGGTGCGCCAGGTTGAATTCGCGCAGCACGCGCGCCGGACGCGGGCTGAACACCACGATGCGGTCGGCCAGGAACAGCGCCTCGTCGACGTCGTGGGTCACCAGCAGCACGGTGGGTTTTTCCTGCGCGATCAATTGGCGCAGCACGTCCTGCAGCGCCAGGCGCGTCAGCGCGTCGAGCGCGCCGAAGGGTTCGTCCATCAACATGGTCTGCGGCTGCGCGATGAAGGCGCGGGCCAGCGCCGCGCGCTGGCGCATGCCGCCGGACACCTGGTGCGGGTAATAGTGTTCGAAGCCGGCCAGGCTGACGCGCGCCAGCCACTCGCGCGCCGCCACGCGGGCGCGCTTCTTCGGGGTTTTCTGGAATTCCAGCGCCAGCGCCACGTTGTCTTCCAGCGTCAGCCACGGATACAGCGCATGTTCCTGGAACACCAGCGTGCGGCTGGGATGCGGGCCGGTCACGGCCTTGCCGTCGGCCAGCACCTGCCCTTGCGTGGGCTTTTCCAGACCGGCGGCCAGGTGCAGCAGGGTCGACTTGCCGCAGCCGGACGGGCCGACCAGCGCGACCAGCTCGCCGGTCTTGAATTCGCTGGTGAAGCCGTCGACGACCGGCAGGTCGCCGAAGTGCTTGTGGACGTGGTCGAAAGTCAGGTTCATGGAACGAATCGTGGGCGCGCGTGGGGAACGGGCCTAATCTAACAATTCGTTATATGAATCCAAACGATCAATATCGCATGTTCTTAAGACTTGCGGTTATAAACAAAGCACCTCAGGCCGCCGCCTGCGCGCGGCTGGCGTGGCGCTGCAGTCCGAATGCGATCAGGAAGCCGAACAGCACCGCCACCGCGGCGGACAGGAAGATCGCCGGATAGCCGAAACCGCCGGAGATATAACCCGCCACCGGACCGGTCGCGCCCAGCGCCAGGTCCAGGAAGGCCGAATACGCCCCCAACGCCGCGCCGCGGCTGCCGGCCGGCACGCGCGCCACGGCCTCGACGCCGATGGCCGGGAACACCAGCGCGAAGCCGCAACCGGTCAGGGCCGCGCCCACCAGCGCGGCGCCGGGATTGGGCGCCAGCCACAGCAGCGCCAGGCCCGCCGCTTCCACCAGGAACGACACCTGCGCCACCTTGAAGCCGCCAAAGCGCGTGATAGTGCCGGCGAACAGCAGGCGCACCCCGATAAAGGCGCAGCCGAACGCGCTGAGCGCGTGCGCCGCCCCCTCCCACGAGAAGCTGGCGTAGTACAGCGCCACGAAGGCGGCCAGCGTGCCGAAGCCGACCGAGCCCAGCCCCAGCGCCATGCCGTGCGGGAACACCCGCAGCACCACGCTCTTGAAGGCCATGCGATGCCCGCCGACGATGGCCACCGCGGCCCGCGCCAGCGCCAGCCCCAGGCCGGCCAGGCCCAGCAGCAGCACCGCGCCGCCCAACGCGCCCATGCTCCATTCGGTTTCCAGGTAGACGCCCAGCGGCGCGCCCAGCGCCAGCCCGCCGTAGGTGCAGATGCCGTTCCAGGAGATCACCCGCGCCGTGTGCAGCGGACCGACCCGGGCAATCGCCCAGGTGGCCGAGCCGGTGCCGACCCAGCTTTCGCCAAAGCCCAGCGCCAGCCGGCTGACGATGATGGCGCCCAGGCTGAGCCAGGCGCTGCGTTCAAAGGCATAGGCCAGCAGCAGGAACACGCCGCTGGCGGCGCAGGCCGCCATGCCGATGACCACGGTCTGCTTGGGGCCGACCGTGTCGGCCATGCGGCCGGCGTGCGAACGGCTCAGCAGCGTGGCCACGTACTGCACGCTGATGGCCAGCCCCGCCAGCACCGAGCCGTAGCCGAGCTGGCCGTGCACGTAGCCAGGCAACACCGCCAGCGGCAGGCCGATGGCGAGATAACAGATGAAGGTGAAAAAGGCGATCGCGACGATGCGCGCGGTCAAGGCGAACGTCCCGATGGGCTGGCCATCGGGCGTGGTATGCGGTGTGGGAGACATGTCGGACGGGGTGGAACCTGGCGCAACGGGCCAGGGTTTACCCGGATGATAGCCCAGCAGGATTGCGGCAGGCTGAACGCGCGCCAGCCCGCGGCATGGGCGCGGGGCTCAAGGCCCCGGTTGTCAGGCTTCGATGCCGCGCGAGGACAGGTAGTCTTCGTAGCCGCCGCGGTAGTCGACGATCTCGCCCGTGGGCAGGATCTCGATCACACGGGTGGCCAGGCCCGACACGAATTCGCGGTCGTGCGAGACGAACACCAGCGTGCCTTCGTACTTTTCCAGCGCGAACTGCAGCGATTCGATCGATTCCATGTCCAGGTGGTTGGTCGGCTCGTCGAGCAGCATGACGTTGTGGCGGCCCAGCATCAGGCGGCCGAAGGTCATGCGGTTCTTTTCGCCGCCGGACAGCACCTTGGGCGCCTTGGGCAGGTCGTCCGCCGAGAACAGCAGGCGGCCCAGCACCGAACGGATCGACTGGTCGTCGTCGCCCGGCTGGCGATGGTCGCCCATCCAGTCGAGCAGGTTGATGTCGGTCTGCAGGAACTGATCCGACACGTCCTGGGCCATGTAGCCCAGGTCGGCGTTTTCCGACCACTTGACGCTGCCGGCGTCCGGCGCGAGGTCCGTGGCCAGCAGGCGCAGCAAGGTGGTCTTGCCGACGCCGTTGGCGCCGATGATGGCGATCTTCTCGCCGGCGTCGACCATGGCCGAGAAGTTGCGGATCACGGGCGCGTCGTAGGACTTGGACAGGTTCTCGACCGTGACCGCCAGGCGGTGCATGACCTTGTTCTGCTCGAAGCGGATGTACGGGTTCTGGCGCGACGACGGCTTGACCACGACCTGCTCGGCCTTGATGCGGTCGATCTGCTTGAGGCGCGAGGTGGCCTGGCGCGACTTGGACTTGTTGGCGGCGAAGCGGCGCACGAAGTCCTGCAGTTCGGCCACGCGTTCCTTGGCCTTGGCGTTGTTGGCCACCAGGCGCTCGCGCGCCTGGGTCGAGGCCAGCATGTAGTCGTCGTAGTTGCCCGGGTAGATGCGGATCTCGCCATAGTCCAGGTCGGCCATGTGGGTGCAGACCTGGTTCAGGAAGTGACGGTCGTGGCTGATGATGATCATCGTGCTCTGGTAGCTGTTGAGCACGTTTTCCAGCCAGCGGATGGTGTTGATGTCCAGGTTGTTGGTCGGTTCGTCCAGCAGCAGCACGTCCGGGTTCGAGAACAGCGCCTGCGCCAGCAGCACCCGCAGCTTCCAGCCCGGCGCCACTTCGCGCATCGGCAGGTTGTGCTGGTCCACGGCGATTTCCAGGCCCAGCAGCAGCTCGCCGGCGCGGGCTTCGGCGGTGTAGCCGTCATATTCGGCGAACTTGGCCTCCAGGTCGGCCGCGCGCATGTAGTCGTCTTCCGACGCTTCCGGGTTGGCGTAGATCGCGTCGCGCTCGGACATCGCGGCCCACATCTCGGTGTGACCCATCATCACCACGTCCAGCACGCGCAGGTCCTCGAACGCGAACTGGTCCTGGCGCAGCTTGCCCAGGCGCACGCCCGGCTCCAGCGAGACGTTGCCGGCCGACGACTCCAGGTCGCCGCCGATGATCTTCATGAACGTCGACTTGCCGGACCCGTTGGCCCCGATCAGCCCGTAGCGGTTGCCTTCCCCGAACTTGACGCTGACGTTCTCGAAAAGGGGCTTGGGACCGAACTGGATGGTGAGATTGGCGGTGGATATCACGGTGTTTTAGCAGCGGGAGAATGGATGTGGCGCCAGGATGGCGCGACAACGCCGGCATGCGGCGAAACCCGATAGTGTACCAAGGCCGGATGGCAAACCGCCCGGCGCGGGCCGGGCGGTCGGAAAAACCGGGCGGGCCGGGGCCTCAGTGATGATGTTCGTCCAGCACCAGGTGGGCCAGGCCCTTTTCGGTGGCGATGCCGACCTTCTGGCCGATCGGCAGCGTCGCCTTGGTGGCGACGTGGCCGTACGGCAGGCCGGTCACCACCGGCACCTTGACCGTCTTGCGCAACCAGGCCACCACTTCGTGCAGGTCGTAGCCCTTATCGTGCGGCGCCAGCTTGTAGTCCGAGAAGCGGCCCAGCACGATGGCCTTCTGCTTGCCCAGGATGCCCGCCTGCCACAACTGGATCAGCATGCGCTCGATGCGGTACGGATGCTCGGCCACGTCTTCCAGGAACAGGATGCCGCCGCGCACCTTGGGCATATAGGGGGTGCCCACCAGCGAGGTCAACATCGCCAGGTTGCCGCCCCACAGGATGCCGCGGCAATCGACCGGGTCGGCGTCCTGGGTCTCGAAACTGAGGATTTCCAGTTCGCCGCGCATCACTTCACCGAACAGCGCTTCGGTCAGGTCGTCGACCTTCTTGCCGCCGAAGTCGTAGATGGCGGTGGCGCCGGTGTAGCTGACCGCGCCGGTCTGCGCCAGCAGCGCCAGGTTGAACGCGGTGAAATCGCTCATGCCGACGAAGCGCTTGCCGCTGTCGGCCATGGCCTTCCAGTCGATCGCGTGCAGCAGCCGGCCCATGCCGTAGCCGCCGCGCGTCACCATGACGATCGGCAGTTTCTGCTTGGCGGCGCGCGTCAGGCTGGCCAGGCGCTGCGCGTCGGTGCCGGCAAAGCGCTGGTGCTCGGCCAGCGCGGTGCGGTCCAGCGCGGTCTTGAAGCCCTGCGCGGCCAGGCGCTCGCGCGCCAGTTCGACGGTCTGCGGATCGCGCACCGCCGACGACGGCGAGATCAGGTAGATGCCGCGGGCGTCCGGGAAGCCGTGGACGTGGCCCGGCGCGTGGTCGTGGCTGTGGTCGTGCCCGCAGGCCTCGTCGCATTCGTGGTCGTGATCGTGGCTGGCGTGGTCATGCGCCGGGGCGGCGGCCGCCTTGGCGCCGCGCGCCTTGGCGCCTCGGGTGTTGCTCATGCGATGGATTCCTTGGCGCGGCGTTCGCGGAAGAACCGGCGCAGCAGCTCGCCGCAGGGTTCCGCCAGCACGCCGCCGGTGACTGAAGTGTGATGATTGAGTTTGGGCACCGAGCCCACGTCCAGCACGCTGCCGCAGGCGCCGGTCTTGGGGTCGTAGGCGCCGAACACCACCCGCGCCAGGCGCGCGTGCAGCATGGCGCCGATGCACATGACGCAGGGCTCCAGCGTGACGTACACGGTGATGCCCGGCAGGCGGTAGTTTTCCAGCGCGCGCGCGGCGCCGCGCAAGGCGACGATCTCGGCGTGCGCGGTGGGGTCGTGGTCGATGATGGTGCGGTTGTAGCCGCGCCCCAGGATGTCGCCCTGGGCCGAGACCACCAGCGCGCCCACCGGCACCTCGCCGATGTCATAGGCCGCCCGCGCCTGTTCCAGCGCCAGCGTCATGAACTCGGCATCCTGCGCGGTCCAGGGCGGCACGGCCGCCATGGCAAGCGGCTCAACCACGGTACACCCGCGATTTGAGCGCGATGCGGCCGGCCAGGCTGGTCACGGCCTCTTCCAGCCATTGGTAGAGTTCGGCGTTCTCGTCGTAGCGCGCCTGGTTCAGGTTCGACACCCGGCCTTCCTCGATGAAGCCCCAGGCGCGGCTGCGCTTGTCGCGGTGCTTCGGATCCCAGACGCCGAAGGCGTAGCCGCCGGCGCGCCGGATCAGCGAGAAGCACGGAATGTCGGTGTAGCCGTCGCCGACGAACACCATCTGGTCGAACGGCACCCGCAGGCGGTCCTCGGGCACCTTGCGGTTGACCTCGAACGGCTTGTTGCGGAAATCGCGGCCGATGATGCCCTTCTGGATATGGAACAGGTAGCGCGTCTTGTCGGTAAAGCTGACGATGCGGCGCGGAAACTCGATGCCGCCGTCGGCGCCGTAGGTGAATTCGGAGGCCCAGATCTCGGTGAACTCGTGCGCGATGGGCGTGGAACGCACCACGTCGCCGATGCCGCTGGAGATCAGATAGAACTCCAGCTGCACCTGCGGCTGCGCCGCCCGCACCGCGGCGCGCAGGCGCTGGAACAGCGTGACCACGCCATCGTGCAGTTCGAGTCGCGCGCCCCAGTCGCGCAGCCGCTGCTGCGTGATGAGGCCATGCGTGCCAGCGCGCGAGAGCTGGATCATCTGGTAGAGATAGGCCGGGACCGGGTCCCAGTCCTGGTTGGACAGCAGCGGGTCGACCTGGTCTTTCCAGAAGGACGCCGTGTCCACCCCGATGCTGTCCAGGAAACCGGACGTGCTGTCCGAGGCCAGCGTGTCGTCGAAGTCGAAAATCAGGGCGATGACGTCGGACATGGATATGCGTAAGTAAGGGCGACAGCCGCCATTTTGCCTGATTGTGGCGGCGGCCGGGCCCCGTGGCCGCGGGGAAAGGACGCGCCGCGCCCTCCCCTGGCCCGCCCAGCGCGGTTACTGGCGCATCGGCGCGGGCGGCGGCGCCATGCCCGAGGCCGGCGCCATGCCGGGCGCGGTGGCCGGCGGCGGAGGCGGCGGCACCGTGCCGGCGGTGCCGGCCGGCACCTGGATCACGGTTTCACGCAGCACGCCGCCGCCCTGCACGCTGCCGCGCACCTGGGTTGGCGAGGTCATCTGCGTGATGCAATCCTGGCGCGAATCGGCCGGCAGGCGGTTGCAGCGATCCAGCATGTTCTGCTGGTGCTGGTCGGTGGTGCCATCGCTCAGTTGCTTGCGCATGGCTTCCTGGCGAGCGGCGCCAGCTTCGCGCATGCAGGCGGCGCGGTCCTGTCCGGTGCTGCCGTTCTTGCAAGCCGCCACATCCTGTTCGTATTGCGCCTGGATGCCGGCGCGACCGATCGGGTCGGCCGCCTGCGCCGCTCCCGCGGCCAGCATCAGGCCTGCCGCGCAAAGGGATGCCGCAAGGCGTTTGGTGTGCATGGGACGTACATTCATGGCCAGCTCCTTGGAGAAAAGAAGATTGAACCCGGACGGCGCGGCCTCGTGGACCGGCGCCATCTGCTTGATACAACTATCCCACGATGACGCGACGGGGACATGTCCAGCAACGTGCAATCGTAAGCCGAAGTTTCCGATGCTGCGACGCAATATTCATTGCGCTCGCGCAACTTGTCCCCGGATTGCCGGTGTTCTGTCCCTTTCTTGCCCGCCTAGCGCGCGTCCAGGTCGGCGTCGGCCTTGGTCAAACGGTTACGGTATACCGCGGCGCGCATCAGCAGCATCGCCGTCACCGGCGACGAGACGACCAGCAGCAGCGTGATGATCACTTCGTGGAACACCGGCCGCGCGGACAGCACCGAGAACACCAGGATCGAGGCGGCCAGCACGCAGCCGCAGCCCATCGTGTTGCCCAGCGTCGGAGCATGGATGCGGGCATAGAAGGTGCGAAAGCGCAGCAGGCCGGCCGAGCCGGTCAGGGCCAGCAGGCCCCCCAGCACCAGGAGGATGCTGGCCGGGATGCTCGCCCACAGCGGAAGGGTCTCGATCATGGCTCGATCACCTCGCCGCGCAGCAGGAAGCGGGCCATGGCCGTGGAGCCCACGAACCCGAACAGCGCGATCAGCAGCGCAATGTCGAAATACACCGACGTGCCCGAGCGGATGCCGAACACCAGCATGGTCAGCATGCCGTTGATGTAGAGCGTGTCCAGCGCCAGCACGCGGTCCTGCGCGGTCGGGCCGCGCAACAGGCGAATGGTGGCGAACACCATGCCCAGCGCGAAGCACACCAGGGCAAAGGACGCCGCCCAATACAGTATGGCGTTCATTCGAATATCTCCATCAAGGGGCGCTCGTAGCGGTCTTGCACCAGGCGCACCCAGTCTTCCTCGTTCTGCAGGTCGAGCACATGCAGCTTAAGGCGGTGGTCATCGCCCAGTTCGACCCAGACGGTGCCGGGCGTGTAGGTGACGATGCAGGCCAGCATGGCCAGGCCGTGCGGGTCGCGCATGGTCAGCGGAATCTTGATGAACCCGGGCGAAAAATCATTGGGCCGCGGGTTCAGGATCAGCTTGCCGACCGCGATGTTGGATTTGATGATGTCGGCCGTCACGTGCAGGAACAGCGGTATCACTTTCCACAGGCGCCGCGGCCGCGCCTTCAATGGCCGCAGGCGCGAGGCGGCCCAGGTGAACCACAGGGCCAGCGCCACGCCCAGCGCGATCTGGCCGGCCGACAGGCTTTCGTTCAGCACCAGCCACAGGACGAACAGGAACACCGGCAGGAAGAGGAAATACAGTCGGCGCATCAGCTTCCTCCTTGCGCGGCGCGCACCGTCTGCGCGGACATGACGGCGTCGATATAGCTCTTGGGCTGGTCCAGCGAACGCGCGGCATCGTCCAGGTAGGCCGACACCGGGCCCGCGCCGGCCGCCAGGCCCACGCACAGCAGCAGCAGGACCGCGACCGGCCCCGCCTCGATCAGCCGCAGGCGCGGCGTGCTGCGGTCGTCGCTGGCCCAGAACACGCGGATGCCGGTGCGGCCCAGGCCGATCAGGCCCGCCAGGCCGGACACCAGCACCGCGGCCACCAGGATCCAGGCATCCATCGGCGGCGCCGATTCGTTGGCCGCCGAGACCGCCGCCGACAACAGCGAGAACTTGGCCACGAAGCCCGACAGCGGCGGCAAGCCGGTCACCAGCAAGGCGCAGCAGATGAACGCCAGGCCAAGAAAGGCCATGGCCGCCGGAATGGCGACGCCAACCACGTCATCGGAACGATTCACCGAGGTCGGGTCGTCCAGGTCGAAGGCGTCCAGCGTCACCGCCAGCACGTTGGCGCCGAAGCTGCGCGTGCGTTCGATCAGTTCGGCCAGCATGAAGAAAGCGCCCGTGGTCAGCACCGAACTGATCAGGTAGAACAGCGCCGGGCCGGTCAGCGTCACGCCGGGCATGCCCAGCGCCGTCAGCAGCGTGCCGGCCGAGACGATGACGCAATAGCCCACCATCTTCTCGAGCTGCTGCGTGGCCAGCAGGCCCAGGCCGCCGAACAGCAGCGTGGCCAGGCCGGCCGCGGACATCCAGTCCAGGCTGAACGCCGCCGGCGCGCCGCTCGGCAGCAGCAGCGAACCAATGCGCAGCAGCGCGTAGATGCCGACCTTGGTCATGATCGAGAACATGGCCGCGATTGGCGCGCCGGCCGAGCCGTAGCCCTTGACCAGCCAGAAGTTCAGCGGCCAGGCGCCCGCCTTCACCAGGAAGGCCACGCCGAGAATGGCGGCGCCGGCCTCGAACAGCATGCGGTCGGAACCGGTCAGATTGCCGGCGCGCAGGGCCAGGTCGGCCATGTTGAGCGTGCCGCTCACGCCATAGATCAGCGCGATGCTGATCAACAGCAGGAACGAGGCCACCAGGTTGACCGCGATGTACTGCAGGCCGGCGCTGACACGCGCCACGCCCGAGCCGTGCAGCAGCAGGCCGTAGGACGCGGCCAGCAGCACTTCGAAGAACACGAACAGGTTGAAGAGGTCGCCGGTCAGGAAGGCGCCATTCAGGCCCATCAGCAGGAACTGGAACAGCGAATGGAAATGCACCCCCGCACGGTCCCAGCGCGCCAGCGCATAGGTCAGCGTGGCCAGGCCCAGCACCGCGGTCAAGGTCAGCATGACCGCGGCCAAGCGGTCCACCACCAGCACGATGCCGAATGGCGCGGGCCAGTCGCCCACCAGGTACACGCCGACGCCGTCCGGCCAGACGCCCGGCACCCCGCCCCCGGCGACCGCCAGCAAGGCGATGGCCGCGGCCAGTTGCGCCAACGTGGACAGCACGGCGATGGTGCCGCGCGCATAGCGGCTGGTGTCGGCCAGCAGCAGCATCACCGCGCCGGCCAGCAGCGGCGTGATGATGGGCAGGATAGGAAGATGTTGCAGCCAGAAACTCAAGATTGGGACTCCCGTCCATCGACGTGGTCGGTGCCCGTCAAGCCGCGCGAAGCCAACAGCACCACCAAAAACAGCGCGGTGGTGGCAAAGCCGATCACGATGGCCGTCAGCACCAGGGCCTGCGGCAGCGGATCGGCATACCAGGAAGGATCATGGGCCATGGCCGGATCCACCACCGGCGGCCGGCCCGAGGTCAGGCGGCCCATGCCGAAGATGAACAGGTTGACCGCGTAGGAGACCAGCGACAGGCCCATGATGAACTGGAAGGTGCGCGGCCGCAGCAGCAGCCAGACCCCCGAGCCCGCCAGGACGCCGATCGCGACGGCGTAAATCAATTCCATCAGGCTTCCCCCGTTTGTGCGGCGGCCGCCTGGCTTTCGGCGACTGCCTTGCGTTGCGCGCGCAGCGATTGGTGAGCCAGCGCCACCAGCACCAGCACGGTGGATCCGACCACCAGCATATAGACGCCGAGGTCGAACAGCAGCACGCTGGACAGGTGCACGTGGCCGACCAGCGGCAAGGAGACGTCCCAGGCCAGCGCGGCCAGGAACGGCTTGTAGGCCAGCCAGGCGGCCACCGCCGCCGTGCCGGCGAACAGCAGGCCGATGCCGATCCAGTTCTGCGGGTTCAGGCGGCTGCGCGACTCGACCCAGTAGACCCCGCCCACCATGTACTGCAGGATCACGGCGGTGGCGAAGACCAGGCCGCCGACGAATCCGCCGCCCGGCTGGTTGTGGCCGCGCAGCAGGAAATAGACCGAGATCAGCGCCGCGGTCGGCAGCAGCAGGCGCACCAGCACCGTGGGCACCATCATCGGACCGGTCGGCACCACCGACTTGATATCGGGCGCGGCCGGCACCGGGCCGTCCTGGTCGATCTGCTGGCGCGGCAGGTCGGCGCTCTCGGGCGCCGGGCGGAAGCGGCGCAGCAGCGCGTATACCGTCAGCGCCACGATGCCCAGCACGGTGATTTCGCCGAAGGTATCGAAGCCGCGGAAGTCCACCAGGATCACGTTGACCACGTTGGTGCCGCCCCCGTCGGGCAGCGCGCGGTCGACGAAATACGAGGAGATGGTGTCGGTCTGCGGCCGCACCAGCACCGCATAGGCCAGCGCCGCCATGCCGGTGCCGGCGGCGGTGGCCAGCAGCAGGTCGCGCAGGCGGCGGCCACGGGCCCGCAGCGTGGCGCCCAGGCCCTCATCCTCGTCCTGCGCGATACGGCGCGGCAGCCAGCGCAGGCCCAGCAGCAACAGCACCACGGTCACCACTTCGACCGACAACTGCGTCAGGGCCAGGTCGGGCGCGGAGAACCAGACGAACGTGAGACAGGTCACCAGCCCCGCGCCGCCGGCCAGCGCCAGCGACGCCAGGCGGTGGTACTTGGCCTGGTAGGCGGCCGCCACGGCGCAGACGCAGCCCACCAGCCACAGCAAGGCGAACGCCGGGTCCACTGCGGCGGCGCGGCCGGTGCCGTCCAGCCAGCCGCCGGCGCGCAGCGGCAGCCAGGCCACGAACAGCGTGCCCAGCACGATCAGCACCATCTGCACCTGCAGGCGCGACGACGCCAGCCAGCGCAACAGCCAGGCGGCGGCCACGCTGGAGCCGTCCAGCAGCGCTTCGAAAGAACGACGGCCGTCCAGGCGGTAGATGAACGGCACCCGGCCCGGATTGGCGCGCTGGTGCGCGCGCAGCGCCAGGTACAGGATCACGCCAGCCGTCATGGCCACGAAGCTCATCACCAGCGGCAGGTTGACGCCATGCCACACCGCCAGGCTGTATTCGGGCATGTCGGCGCCCAGGATGCTTTGCGCGGCGGTGGCCAGGAACGGGCCGAGCGTCAGGCCCGGCAGGATGCCCACCACCAGGCACATCAGCACCAGCAGGCCGCTGGGCAGCAGCATCCAGCCGGGCGGCTCGTGCGGCGCGCGCGGCAGGTCGGTCGCCGGCGGGCCGAAGAACACCTGCAGGATGAAGCGCAGCGAATAGGCCACGCTGAAGGCGCCCGCCACCGTGGCCGCCAGGGGCAGGCCCACTTTCGTGATCATGTCGCCGCTGACGAAGGTCGTCTCGGCGAAGAACATTTCCTTGGAGATGAAGCCGTTGAGCAGCGGCACCCCGGCCATCGAGGCCGCCGCCACCATGGCCAGCGTGGCCGTGATCGGCATGGCCTTGTACAGACCGGACAGCCGGCTCAGGTCGCGCGTGCCGGTCTCGTGGTCGACAATGCCCGCCGCCATGAACAGCGAGGCCTTGAAGGTGGCGTGGTTGACCATGTGGAACACCGCCGCCACCAGCGCCAGCGAGCTGTTCAGCCCCAGCAGCAAGGTGATCAGGCCGAGGTGGCTGATGGTCGAATACGCCAGCACCCCTTTCATGTCCTGCTGGAAGATGGCGGCATAGCCCCCCAGCACCAGCGTGATCAGCCCGGCGCCGCCGATGATCCAGAACCACTCATCGGTGCCCGCCAGCACCGGCCAGAAGCGCGCCAGCAGGAACACCCCGGCCTTCACCATGGTGGCCGAATGCAGGTAGGCCGACACCGGCGTGGGCGCGGCCATGGCGTTGGGGAGCCAGAAATGGAACGGGAACTGCGCGCTCTTGGTCAGCGCGCCCAGCGCCACCAGCACCAGCACGGCGGGATACCAGGGGTCGGCGCGCACCAGGTCGCCGGCGGCCAGCACGCGGTCCATGTCGTAGCTGCCGACGATGTGGCCCAGGATCAGCACCCCGGCCAGCAGGCACAGGCCGCCCGCGCCGGTCACTGTCAGCGCCATGCGGGCGCCGCGGCGGGCATCCAGGCGGTGGTGCCAGTAGGCGATCAGCATGAACGAGGCCAGGCTGGTCATTTCCCAGAACATGACCAGCTGGATCAGGTTGCCCGACAGCACCACGCCCAGCATGGCGGCCATGAAGGCCTGGAAGAAGGAGAAGAAGCGCGGCACCGGGTCTTCCGGCGACATGTAGTAGCGCGCGTACAGCACCACCAGCGCCCCCATGCCGGAGACGATCAGCGCGAACAGCCAGGCGTAGCCGTCCATGCGCAAGGTGAACTGCAGCCCCAGGGCGGGCGCCCAGGGCATGTCGACGCGGATCACGCCGCCGCCGGCCACCTGCGGATAGAGACTGGCGACCAGAACCGCGCAAGCCAGGGCGATGATGCCCGCCAACCAGGCCTCGGCATTGCGGGCGTTGGAAGGCAGCAGCGCGGCGCACAGGCTGCCGGCAAACGGCAGAGCGAGGATCAGTATCAGCGACATGGCGTTCCGAGAATGTCCGGGCCCCCTCCCGCCAGCGCGACAGCGAGAGACGAAACGAACCGGGGATTGAATAACGGACGGAACCCTGGCCCGGTGCGTCGGTGCACTACACGTTGCCCCGCGGGGACATCAACCAACGCCCCATTGAACGGCGCAGACAGAAACAAACGCAATAGCTTTCTTGCAAGACCGGCCAAGAATCTCATTCGAAAAATATCAGATTCTTGTAAGTTATGCAGAGATTTATGCGCGTACCGAGGGGATGACGACATGATCGCTGCGCAATCATTACGCAACGATGACGACCCCATTTTCATTCAAGTTATTGTCAGCATACGTTTTTTTGCCACAACGCCGTTTATCGCCCCCGCATCCTGGCGGCGAAAAATACCCCCACGCGATGCAGGGGGAATCCCGATTGACCGGGCCACCGTAACTGTGTGGAATGGCGCCCACGAAGCGTCGGCCAGGCCAGCATCCGAGCCCGGCGCGCTTCACCGACGCCGGCCATCGTAGCCGGCAGGCTCGGATTCAATAATATGGAGAAGACTCTTGACCGTGCTGTCCCAAGCCAAGGCCGTCCTGGCCACCGCCCTCGCCGGCCTCTGTCTCAGCGGCGCCGCGCAAGCCGCTGACGCCTACCCGAACAAACCCATCCGCCTGATCGTGCCGTTCGCGGCCGGCGGCACCACCGATATCGTCGCCCGCGTGGTGGCCGAAGGCCTGGGCCGCGAACTCGGCCAGGCCGTGGTGGTGGAGAACCGCGGCGGCGGCGGCTCGATCGGCGCCGACGCGCTGGTCCGCTCCGCCCCGGACGGCTATACCCTGGGCGTGGCCACTGTCAGCACCATGGCCACCAATCCGGCCACCAACCCCAAGAACCCGTACAACCCGCTCAAGGACTTCGCACCCATCACCAATATGGTGAACGTGCCCAATGTGCTGACGGTGAACCCGTCGGTGCCGGCCAAGAACATGGCCGAGTTCATCGCCCTGCTCAAGGCCAATCCCGGCAAGTACAGCTACGCCTCGTCCGGCGCCGGCGGCATCGGCCACCTGGATGGCGAACTGTTCAAATCGCTCACCAAGACCGACATGGTGCACGTGCCCTATCGCGGCTCGGGTCCGGCGCTCAATGACGTGATCGCCGGCCAGGTCAACGCCCAGTTCGACAACCTGCCCTCGTCCATGCCGCACATCCAGGCCGGCAAGCTGCGCGCCCTGGCCGTGGCGGCGCCCAAGCGCCTGCCCACCCTGCCGGACGTGCCGACCTTCTCGGAAGGCGGCCTGCCGGAAATGGACAACATGGCCTGGTACGGCCTGGTCGCGCCCGCCGGCACGCCCCAGGCGGTCATCGATCGCATCCACGACGCCACCGTCAAGGCGCTGAAGGATCCGAAGATCATCCAGCGCCTGGCCGACGGCGGCTCGCTGGTCGACGGCAACACGCCGGCGGAATACGCCGCGCAGATCAAGCGTGAACTGGAGCTGCGCCAGCGCATCGCCAAGGAACGCAACATCCAGTCGACCAACTGAGGCTTGTCACGCGGCATCGCCGCGTGACCCGGGCGCCAGTCCGTCTGCCCGCCGCCACGCCGTGCCGGCGGGCCCTTTCCGAGGCCGCCGGCACAATGCGCGCCCTGCGCGGCGCCAGATTCGGACCGTCCCACGCCCCATCGGCGATCGCCGGGCAGATGACGCGCCCGCGCTCTGCTACCATTTCGCCCGTGCGAATCGATTTCTCCCATCCTTCCGACACCGCTTGCGTGCTTTGCGCCCTGCGCTCGACCCTGTTGAGCTCGCAGGAAGTCGCCGCGCGTTCCGCCTACGCGCGTTCCAAGCCCGGCTAATCGCCGGCATCCCCCCTTCCCGCTTTCCGCCACCGGCCCGCCGCCGGCCGCCCGCACGCCCGTACCCTTGTTGCGCGCGGCGCGGTTCGAGGCCGGCCGGCGCGACCGCCCTGCCGCATGGCCGGGCGGTCTTGCCACGTTTTCCGTCCGCGCGCCGACTATGACCGGCGGGCGGCGCCACGCCTTGATTGCCACCGAACGCCATGCAACTCACCAAGAAATTCGTCAAAGCCAAGAACCCCTGCGCGGGCGGCTACAAATGGTTCCTGCGCGACCACAACGGACAGGGGGACTATCAGGCCGTCCTCGATGCCCTGGTGGCCGACGGGCGGGTTGGTGACGCCTGCTGGCTGCTGGACCAGTTCGGGCCGACCGACGCGGTGTTGAAGCTGGACACGCTGGACGCCCACGCCATCGTCTTCGCCGGCACGCTGGAAGTGCGCATGGGCATCAACGTCGACAGCGTGGTGCGGGCCGGACGCAGCATCATCACCGGCGGCGGCATCCGCGCCGGGGAATCGATCGTGGCCGGCGAGAACATCACGGCCGGCGCCAACATCGCCAGCGCCGGCGACCTGCGCGCGGGCGGCGACGTGTCCGCCGAATGGGGCATCGGGGTCGCCGCCGCCTTCGACTGCCGCGGCAACCTGCGCGCCAAGTGGGACATCTGCGCCGGTCAGGACCTGGCCGTGACCGGTCACTTGCGGGCCGGCCAGGACGTGCAGGTGCAAGGCGCCCTCAAGTGCGGCCAGGGCATCAAGGCCGGCGGCGGCGTGCAGGCCGCCAAGGACATCGATGCCGCCTGCGGCATCCAGGCCGGCGCCAGCATCGTCTGCGGCGGCCACCTGGCCGCGGGCTGGGGATTGATCGCGGGTGAAGACATCCGCGCCGACGGCTCGATCCGCGCCGGCGAAGGCGTGCAGGCCGACGGCTGCATCGAAGCGGGCGACGGCCATGGCGTCTATGCCGGCCTGAACGTGCGCCTGGACGCCTGGGCGGTCTGCGCCCGGGTCCAGGCGCGCGAACGCCCGGCGCAGCTGGTCAGCGGTCACTGGGCCGGCCAGGAAGAAGCCGCGCACGCGTAGCCGGACGAAAACGGCAGGACGGCCACGTCCCAAAGCGCGCCGCCGCCCCGCCCGCGCGCGCGATGCGCCCCGGGGTATGCGCCGCGCGGCGAACATCCCGCCACGCGGCGGCAAACCGCGATCAGCCGCCCGAGCGCGCCGCCGGCGTGCGCAACACCAGCATCAGCCCGAGCAGGATCCCCGCCATGCCGCCCAGGCTCAGCAGCGACAGGCGGTTGCCCAGCACCAGGTAATCCAGCGCCGCGGTGCCGGCCGGCACCAGGTAGAACAGGCTGGTGACGTTGACCAGGTTGCCGGACTGGATCATGCGGTAGAACAGCAGCGTCGCACCGACCGAGATCACCAGCCCCATCCACAGCAGCGGCAGCACGAATCCCAGGCTCCAATCCACGTGCAGCGGCTGGAACGGCGCGAACAGCAGGCACAGCGCCAGGCTGGCCACGTACTGCAGCGGCATCACGTCCGTCGGCGCCTGGCGCACGCGCTTTTGCAGGATGGCGCCGGCGGTCATGCTGACCAACGCCGCGAACGCGAAGACCATGCCGGCGAGCGAGAAACGCGCCATGCCGATGCTCTGGAACATCACCATGCCCAATCCGCACAGGGCCAGCAGCAGCCCCGCCAGCCGCAGCGGCGGAAAGCGGCGCTCGAGCAGCGCCAGGGTCAGGATGGGTTGCGCCCCCAGCAGCGTGGCCAGCACGCCCGGCGTGATGCCGTGGTCCAGCGCCAGCAGATAGCAGATGGAATAGCTGCCGATCAGCAGCAGCCCGGTCAGCGCGACGATGCCGCGCGTGCCGGGCGCCGGCAGCCAGCGCCGGCGCCCAACGCAGAGCGCCAGCAGGACGACCAGCGCCAGCACGAAGCGCCACAGCAGGAAACCGAAGGCCGAGGCGTGCGCCAGGCCCCATTTGGCGAAGATCGCGCCGCCGCTCCACAGCAGCACGAACAAGGAAGTGGAGCCGTAGGCGGCCCACGCATTGCGATTGAAAGACATGAAGATTTCTACCTGTCGGGTATGGAACAGGCTCCCGCGGCGCGCACGCGTCTTGCGACGCGCGAACGGATCAGGCGTGGACGCGCGGCGGCCGGGCGCGAACGCAAACGCGTCGGCGCATCAGCGCGGCGGATCCAGGCGATAAGGCGGGAGCGGGAAGTGTGCGGCGGTCAGCCGACGACGGCGACCACGGGCGGATAAGCGCCCGCGACACCAACGACGACATCGCACGGCGGCGACGCCACCGGCGGCGATACGACCGTCGAGACGACAGGAGAAACAACGGGAGGCGACACGCCATGCCGCCGGCTTGCGCGCAGGCCGGCGCCGGCTGCGCGGGCAGCGAAGGCGGATTCGGCGGAAGGCGTGAAGTCGGGCATGTGAAGCGCGTCGGGTTCGGTGATGAACCCGTGTAGGCTACCGGCGCCGCGCGCCAGCGTCAAGTTGCGGGGCGCCCGCACGCGGCCGGCGACGCGCTTGACGACACCGGTCCGCACATGAGGGGGCAGTTTGCACGTGCGGACGCGGCTCGCACCGCCGCCAAGGCGTCAAGCGCCGATGCGGCGCTGCTCGACGCCCAGGTCGCGCCAGGCCTCGCCGTGGCAGGTGAACATCAGGATCTGGTGGCGCGTGGCGGCATCGAACAGCGCGCGCTTCATCAGGTCGCGACGGTCGTCGTCGGTGTGCACCAGCGCATCGTCCAGCAACAGCAGCGTCGGCCGTCCGGCCTCGCGCAGCAGGTCGGCGTAGGCAAAGCGCGCCAGGATGCCCAATTGCTCGCGCGTGCCGAAGCTGAGCGCGTCCAGCGGGTCCTCGCCGCCCGCGCGCTGCAGGGCCGCGGGCAGCAGCGCCTCGTCCAGGCGCAGCGCGGACTCGGGGAACAGCAGCGCCAGATAGTGGCTCAGGCGGCGCGCCAGCGGCGCCTGCAGGCGCTGGGTGGCGGCGTCGCGCTTGCCGGCCAGCAAGGTGGACAGCAATTCGAGCGCCTGCGCGCGGCGCTGGAATTCGTCGCGGCGGCGCTGCAGGCGCTCGCAGGCGGCCTCGGCCTCGGACAAGCGTTCGCCCAGGCCCTGCGCGCCGGCCTGCTCCAGCTTGCCCAGCAACTGCTGGATCTCGCTGTGGCGTTTGTGCTGGGCGTCGCGTTCGATGGCGGCGGACTTTTCGTAGCGCTGCGCGTCCTGTTCCAGCAGTTCCGGCCGCAGCGCTTCCAGCGCGGCTTGCGCCTGGCGCAGGCGTTGTTCGAGCAGGTCGTGGCCGCTGCGGGCCTCGGCCAGCCGGCCGGCGCGGGCCTGACGCTGCGCCGCGCGTTCGGGCGATTGCAGGTCGGCGCCGCGCGCGGCGGCCTGGGTTTCGAGTAGCTGGGCGCGGGCGCTGTCGGCATCCAGGGCGCGCTGCGCGGCCGCCAGGGCCTGCTCGGCCTGCGCCGCGCTGGCTTCGGCATCGCGCAGCGCCTGGCGCGCGGCGGGCGCATCGGCATCGCCCGCCTCAGCCGCCGGCGGCAGCAACGCCAACCGCTCGGCCAGTTGCGCGCGCCGCGCCTGGGCTTCGTTGCGTTGCCCGCGCAGTGCGTCCACGCCCTTGGGCGCATGGATCGCCAGCGTCTTGCGCATGGCCTCCAGTTCGCGTTGCAAGTCGACGCCGCGCGCATGGCGTTCCTCGGCCTCGGCCACGTGCGCCACACCCAGGCGCGACAACAAAGCCGCGCTGGCCGCCTGTACGTCGGCCAGTTCGCGCTTGAGCGCCGGCAGGTCCTGGCCGCCCGGCTCGATGCGCAGCCGGCCCAGGCCGGGCAGTTCGAGTTCAGCCGCCGCGGTCAGCAGCAACTCGCCGCTGCCGGCCAGCGCGGCGCCGTCCAGCCGGGCCTCGCGGCCCGCGTCCAACGCGTACGACAGGCGCGTGGCGATGGCCTGCTGGCGCACTTGCAGGTCGCCCAGCGCGCGTTCGCGCTTGCGCAAGGCCTGGATGTCGGCGTCGGCGATTTCGATGCGCACGGCCTCGGCCTTCAGGATCGAGCCCTGCTCGATCAGGCGGGTGGCTTCTTCGAGCGCGCCGTCCAGGCGCTCGATGTCGCGCGCCAGTTGGCCGAGCTGGTGTTCGAGGTCGCGGCGGTCGGCCACCGCCTGCACCGCGGCGACCCGCTGGCGCGCCTGTTCGGCGGCGGCAGCGTGCGTGTCGCGCAGCGCGCGGGCCCGGGCCAGCGGCTCCTGGGCCTGCTGGACCGCGGCGCGGGCGGCCCGCGCCTGCGCCACCAGGGCCTGCAATTCGGTTTCGTCCTGCTGGTCGCGGCGCACCTGTTCCTGCAGCACGGCCAAGGTTTCGGCCGCCTGGCGCTGTTCGCGTTGCAGCCCTTCGAGCGCCTCGCGTTCCTTGGCCACGGCCGCGAGCCGGGCGCGCGCCTCGGCGGCGCGGGCCTCGAAGTCCTTCCAGGGCTGGCCGGCCTCGGCGCGCGCGTGTTCGGCGCGCAGCGCGGCCAGCCGGTCGACGTCGGCGTCAAGCTGGGCCTTGGCCTGGGCGCATTGGTCGCGCTCGGCCAGGGCGGCGGCGAGCGCGTCCTCGGCGTCCTTGTAGATGCCCTTGGGGCGGCCGTTGCGCGCATCCAGCAAGGCGGCGCGCTCGGCGACGACGCGCTCGTAGAGCCGGTCGCCGTCGCCGGAGGCCAGCTCGCCCGACAACTGCGTCAGGGCCTCGCGCAGATGCCCGCCGGCGTGGGCGGCGGCGGTTTGCAGATTCTGGCCGTCGCCCTGCTGGATCCACAGCAGGCCCGGCACGCCGGCCAGATCGGGCTTGCTCTGGCCGCGCGCGGCCAGTTCGAAGCCCAGCAACGCGGCCAGCGCGTTCTCGGCTTCCTCGCCATCGAGCCGTTGCGCGCCGTCGTCGATCAGCAGTTCGCAGCGGGCCCGCGACAGGAAGTGTTTTTTCAGCAGGTAATCGTGGCCCGCATGGCTGAATGCCAGTTCGACGCCGGGCCGCGCGCCGCTCTCGCCGCGCGGCGCCAGGTCGGACACGGTGCGGGTGCTGTAGCGTTCCAGGAACGCGGCGCGGATGGCTGCGGCCACCGTGCTCTTGCCGGCCTCATTCGGACCGACGAACAGGTTCAGGCCGTCCTGCAAGCCATCCAGCACCAGGGGCTGGCGGAACTTGCGGAATTCTTCCAGGGCGATGCGCGTGAGCTTCATTGCGCGCCTCCCGCCGCCGCGCCTTCGCGCTGGAACCGCAGCAGCAGCCGCAGGGCCTCGCCGGCCACCGCCGCCTGGTCGGGATCGGCCTGCATGGCCTGCAGTTGCGCGGCCACTTCGCCGACGTAGCCGCTCGCGCCCAGTTGCGCCAGGTCGGCCTCGTCGGGTTCGAGCAGCAGGCCGGAGAAATCCGGCAGCACCGCCCTCGCCTGCGCCGCCGCCTGGTCCACGGCGCGTTGCAGCGCCTCCCAGGTCGGCACGTTGACGTGGCCCTGCAGTTCCAGCCGCAGCACGTCTTCGGCGCGCAGCGCCGCCAGGCGTTCGGCCAGCGCCTGGGCGTCGGTCGGCAGGCTCAGGGTTTCGGTCCAGGCGGACCAGCGGTATTTGCCGGTGGGCACGCGTTCGACGCGTGGCGGGGCGCCCGGCGCATCGATGCGCACGTCCAGCGCGTAGCCGGGTTCGTTGCCGCGAAAGCGGTCTTGCTCGGGCGTGCCGGCGTACCAGGTGCGTTCGTCGATGGCCAGGCAGCCGTGCCAATCGCCCAGCGCCAGGTAGTCGAGCCGCGCGCGGGCGGCGCGGTCGGGCGCGATGGGGTTGGTGGCGTCGATGGTGTCGGGCAGTCGGCCGGCGACACTGCCATGGGCCAGGCCCACGCGGACGCGGCCGGGTTCGGATTCGAGCGCGTCGAAGGCCTGGGTGACGTCGTCGTAGGTATGGCGCTGGGTCAGCGGCGCGGCCAGCACCGCCAGGTTCTGCGCCGGCAGGTCGACCACGCCAGTACGCAACGGCACCCGCACATTGGGCGGGATGCAGCCTAGTTGCGCGGCGCGGCTCCAGACGCTGTCGGCCAGCGCCGCGTCATGGTTGCCGGCGATCATGACCCACGGCCCGGCGTAGGCGGCCAGCGCGGCGAACAGGCGGCGGATGGTGCGGTCGGACACGGCCTGGGTGTCGAACACGTCGCCGGCCACCAGCACCGCGTCGACCTGGCGCTCGGCGGCAAGCGCGGCGATGCGCGCGACGACATCGAAGCGGGCCTCGGCCAGCAAGGCGGCGTCATCGGTTTCGAACTGGCCGTACTGACGGCCGATCTGCCAATCGGCGGTATGCAGGAAATGGGTCATGCCGCCGATTGTAGAGGCCGGCGCCGTTTCCCTGTGGCGTCAACGGGCCTGAAAGTGTCGCGGCAATGTCGCGCCGCGCCCGATGGAACAACGGCCCGGCCGGCATCGTGCGCCGGGCGGGCCGTCGGGACGCCGGCTGGTGGCCGGCGCCGGAGGAAACGGGTTCGGAAAACAGGCCGGAATCAGGCGCCCTTGCCGCCCAGCACCAGCGGCCGCTCGGCCGAGGCCTGGCGGTCGTAGCGCGACAGCGCCAGGCCGTCGGTGCGGATCTGCGGACGCTGGCCCAGCACCTGGTCGGCCACCAGCTTGCCGGAGCCGCAGGCCATGGTCCAACCCAGCGTGCCGTGGCCGGTGTTCAGGAACAGGTTGCCGTAGCGGGTCGGGCCGACCACGGGCGTGCTGTCCGGCGTCATGGGGCGCAGGCCGGTCCAGAACTCGGCGCGGGCCACGTCGCCGCTGCCGGGGAACAGATCGTTGACCACCAGTTCCAGCGTCTTGCGGCGCGCGTCCTTCAGGCGCAGGTCGAAGCCCGACAGCTCGGCCATGCCGCCGACGCGGATGCGGTCGTCAAAGCGGGTGACGGCGATCTTGTAGGTCTCGTCCAGGATGGTGGAGACCGGCGCGGCGGCCTCGTCTTTCATGGGGATGGTCAGCGAATAGCCCTTGACCGGGTACACCGGCAGGTCCAGGCCGAGCGGCTCCAGGAAGCCGCGGGTGTAGCTGCCGAAGGCGGCGACGTAGCGGTCGGCCGTCAGCACCTCGTTGCCGACACGCACGCCGGTCACCTGCCCGCCGGCGGTGTTCAGGCCGGCGACGGACTGGTTGTAGCGGAACTCCACGCCCAGCGCCGCGGCCATCGCGGCCAGGCGGGTGGTGAACAGGCGGCAGTCGCCGGTCTCGTCGTTGGGCAGGCGCAGGCCGCCGGCCAGCTTGTGCAGCGAGCGCGCCAGCGCCGGCTCGGCGGTCACCAGGCGGTTGCGGTCCAGCAGCTCGTAGGGCACGCCGACCTCTTCCAGCACCGCGATGTCGCGGCGCGCGGCTTCCATCTGGGCCTCGGTGCGGAACAGCTGCAGCGTGCCGCGGGTGCGCTCTTCATAATGGATGCCGGTGTCGGCGCGCAGTTCGCGCAGGCAGTCGCGGCTGTATTCGGCCAGGCGCAGCATGCGTTCCTTGTTGACCGCGTAGCGCTCGGCCGAACAGTTGGCCAGCATCGCCGCCATCCACTTGAGCTGGTACAGGCTGCCGTCCAGGCGGATCGCCAGCGGCGCGTGCTTCTTGAACAGCCACTTGATTGCCTTCAGCGGAATGCCGGGCGCGGCCCAGGGCGTGGAATAGCCCGGCGACACCTGGCCGGCGTTGGCGTAGCTGGTCTCCTGGGCGGCGCCGGGCTGGCGGTCCAGCACCGTCACTTTGGCCCCCTGGCGGGCCAGGTAATAAGCGGTGGTGGTGCCGATGACGCCGCTGCCGAGGACGATGACGTGCATGATTCGTTCCGAAGTTTGGTTTTGGTCAGGAATTTCGGTAGTCTATGAGCCTCATCACAGTGAAAATCACTGAAGATTTTTATTAGGCAGTGGTTTTTCCCGGCCCAGCGCCTTTTTTCGACCGCCAGAAGTGAAATGCGCGATCTCGACCGTATCGACCTGAAAATCCTGGATATCCTGCAGCGGGAAGGCCGTATTTCCGTCACGGAACTGGCCGAGCGCGTCAACCTGTCGGCCACGCCCTGCTCCGACCGCATCAAGCGCATGGAGCGCGAAGGCGTGATCTCCGGTTACCATGCGCGCGTCAACCCGGCGGCGCTCGGCAAGAACCTGCTGGTGTTCCTGGAGATCAAGCTTTCGGCCAAGTCCGGCGACGTGTTCGACAAGGTCAAGAAAGAGCTGCTGTATGTGCCCGAGGTCATGGAGTGCCACCTGGTGTCGGGCGACTTCGACTACCTGGTCAAGGCCCGCCTGACCGAGATGAATGAATACCGCCGTCTTCTTGGCGAGATCCTCAAGCGCCTGCCCGCGTCGGCCGAATCGCGCAGTTATGTGGTGATGGAGGAGATCAAGGAGACGCTATACCTGCCCGTTGACCGGTAGCAATTCCCGCGTCTTGTTACCGGACTTTGCGCCGCCTGCTGCTATGCTTTCGGCCCTTCCGGTCCGCCGGCGCGCAGGACCCGACCCCGATTTCCTGGCTTCATGACTATGACCCGTCTCTACAAGTACTTCTTCCGCGGCCTGATCACCGTGCTGCCGCTGGCGCTGACGATCTACCTGCTCTACATCTTCCTGGCCTGGACCGAGGCGGTGGCGCTGACCTTCCTGCGCCCGTTCATCGGCGGCTTCTATTTTCCCGGCCTGGGGCTGCTGCTGGGCATCCTGGGCATCCTGGCGATCGGCTACCTGGTGTCCAAGGAGCGCGTCAAGCGCGTGATGGCGCTGTTGGAAATGCCCTTCACCAACCTGCCGGTGGTCAAGAGCATCTACTCGTCGCTCAAGAGCTTCGCCGACTACTTCTCGCCCAGCTCCAAGGCCACCGCCCAGCAGGTCGTGATCCTGCGCATCCCGGGCCAGCAGCTGGAGCTGGTCGGGCTGGTGACGCGCCGCAACCTGGAAGGTCTGCCGGAGGGCTTCACGCAGGGCGACCGCGTGGCCGTGTACCTGCCGATGGGCTATATGATCGGGGGCTATACCGTGTTCGTGCCGCAGGAATGGGTGCAGCCGATCCAGATGTCGGTCGAGGAAGCCATGCGCTCGTCGCTGATTGCCTGGATGGCGCGCGCCGAAACCCCCAGCGGCCGCCCCGTGGCGCCGGCCGACGTGCCGCCCATGCCCCCCGCGCCGCCGGCCCCGCCCGCTGGCGGCAACGCCCCCGGCGGCCAGGCCTGAACCACCCGATCCCTATTCAACGCCCGTCCGTGCCATGCCCATCATCGAATTCACGCTTGCCGAAGGCAGCCCCTTTATTGAAGTCAATCAGCTGCTCAAGGCCACCGGCGTCTGCGACAGCGGCGGCGCCGGCAAGATGCTGGTGGCCGAAGGCCACGTGAGCGTGGGCGGCGTGGTCGAAACGCGCAAGACGGCCAAGATCCGTCCCGGCCAGATCGTCACCTGTGGCGACGTGCGTATCGTGGTGCGCGCGTCATGAAGTTCAAGATGTCGCAGAACTCCATCTTCGCGGTGCTGCTGCGCTCGCCGTGGTGGATGAGCGCCGGCGTGGCGCTGCTGCTGTCGGTGGGCGGGTTCGCCGCGCTGCCGCTGGAGTATGCGGCCATGGGCGTGTTCGCCGCCGTGCCATTCGCGGTGATCGCCATCATGGCGGCCTACAAGCAGTTGCGCGCGCCGTCGGGCGCCCGCGTCGAGGCCGTGGCGCAGGCCGCCGCGGCCATGTCGTGGCAGCAGTTCGCCGCCACGGTCGAGGCCGGTTTTCGCCGCGATGGCTGCGAGGTCGAACGGCTGCACGGCCCCGGCGCCGATTTCGCCTTGACCAAGGACGGCCACGTCGCCATGGTCAGCGCCAAGCGCTGGAAGGCCGCGCGGGTCGGCGTCGAGCCGCTGCGCGAACTGCAGGCGGCGCGCGAGAAGCGCGGCGCGCGCGAAGCCATCTACATCGCGTTGGGCGAAGTATCCGACAACGCCCTGCAATACGCCCGCGCCGAGGGCGTGTCGCTGATGACCGCGCCGGAACTGGCCAAGCTGCTGCGCGACCTGAAACCCTGACGACCGGCGCCGGCGCCATCCGCGCCCGGCGCCCCTTCCGCCCGTCGCCACGGACGCGTCGGCCCCGTCGCCCCGGCAAGAGCGGATGCCCACCGGAGGAATGCCCGCATGATCCCTCGCCTGCTGGCCGACGCCGTCCTGATCATTCACGGCCTGTTCGTCGCCTTCGTGGTGTTCGGCGGCCTGCTGGCGCTGTGGCGCTGGCGCCTGGCCTACCTGCACCTGCCGGCGCTGGCCTGGGGCGCGCTGGTCATCGGCATGGGCTGGATCTGCCCGCTGACGCCGCTGGAAGTCTCGCTGCGCCAGCAGGCGGGCCAGCAAGGCTATGCCGGCGGCTTCATCGAGCACTACATCCTGGCGCTGATCTACCCGGACGGCCTGACGCGCGGCGTCCAGGTCGCGCTGGCGCTGCTGCTGGTCGCCGGCAACCTCGTCATCTACACCCTCTGGGCGCGTCGCCGCCTTGCCCGCCGCGTCCGCGCGGCGGGCGCCCGAACCTAGGAACCGACCCGATGAGCTTTCTGAAGAAACTGCTCGGCAAGCAAGCCGCTCCCGCCGACGCCGCCACGCACGCCGATCAGCCCGCGCCGCAGCCCGCCGATACGGCGGCCTCGGACACACAGGCGCCGCAGGACGCCGACATGATCCGCGCCTACGACGCCTACGGCCGCGAGATTTTCGTGCCGCGCGACCAGTGGCGCGACAACGTGCTGGCCGGCGCCATCGAGCGCCACTGGGACGACGCCGACGCGCTCGCCGGCCTGATCATCCAGTCGCTCGGCGACGGCTTCATCGATGAAATGGTCAAGCCCGCCGACCGCCTGGTCGAACTGCAACCCGGCGCCGAGCGCGGCGTGGTGCTGCAGGCCATCGTCTATATGAAGACCGGCCGGCTCGACGACGCCGAACGGGTGCTGCGCGATTTCATGGCCGCGCACGGCGAGACCGGCATTGTCCTGACCAACCTGGCCAAGATCCAGGACGAGCGCGGCGACGAGGCCGGCGCCCTGGCCACGCTGTGGCATGCGCTGGAGCTGGATCCCAACCAGGACAACGGCCTGGGCTGGTACGAGGCGATCCACCGCGAACACGGCGGCGACGCCGCCGGCGTGGCCGCCATGCGCAAGGTCGCCGCCCTGCCCGGCAGCTGGCGCGCGCAGCTGTGGCTGGCGCATGGCGAACTGGGCGCGCACAACCTGTCCGGCGCGCTCGCCATGTATGAAGAATCGCTCGCCCGCGCCGGCACGCCCGCGCCCGCCGACCTGCTGGCGCAGATGAGCGGCGACCTGGGCAACGCCGGCGCGATCGAGCCGATCGTGCAACTGGCCGGGCCGCGCTTCGATGCCGCGCTGCACGGCATCCAGGTCGGCAACAACCTGATCCGCGCCTACGTCGAACTGGGCCGCCACGACGAGGCCCGCGCCATCCTCGACCAGCTCTACGCGCAGCAGCGCCCCGACTGGAAGGACAACCTGGCCTATTGGGACACCGAACTGGCGCGCGCCGCGCTGGGCGACGGCGCCACCGAACCGGCGCAGATGCGGCTGGCAATGCTGCTGGGCCGCGGCCCGGTCTGGCTGACACCCGATTCGCCCGCGGCGGCGCTGTTCACGCCGGTGACGCCCGACCGTCCGCTGGTGTCGTTCCTGGGCGGCTCGGCCGAGATCGGCGACGCGCCCGAAGGCGCCGAGCGGCAGCTGGCCGACGCCACCGGCCGCCTGAGCCGCGCGCTGCCGCTGTACTTCAACGAACAACTGGCGCTGCGCTGCGGCCTGCGCACGCAGACGCTGGTGCCGTGGCTGACCGAACCGCATCCCGGCTTCCTGCTGAGCGGCGCGGCCTGGGACGACACCGATGCCATCGGCTACGCGCAGCAATGCGAGGCGCAAAGCGATTACGTGGTGATCTCGCACCTGGTCACCGTGGCCGAGCCGTGGCGCGCCGAGGTGCGCCTGGTGCGCACCGAGGACGCCGAGTGCATCGGCGCGCTGTCGGCCGAATTCCCGATGGCCGATCCGACCGCCGCGATCCAGCGCCTGACCGAGGACCTGGTGGCGCTGGTCGGCCGCGCCACCGCGCAGGCGCCGCTGGCGGCGCCCGCCAACTACACGGTGCCGGACGGCGCCGCCTTCCCGTACTACCTGTTGCGCCTGGAACAGTTGCTGGCGGTGCGCTGCAACGGCGCCGACCCGGACCAACCGGGCCAGCTCAATGGCGAACGCGAGATCATTGACGGCAACCTGCGCCAGTGCCTGGACTTCCCGCGCAGCGTCAACGCGCGCCTGCTGCTGGCGCAGACGGTGCGCGCCATGAAGAAGGTGCGGCCGGATGTGGCGGGCGAGTTCGAGGAAAAGATCGCGCGGTTGCAACGTGAGCAGCCGCTGGCAGCGCCGGCGCAGGCCGTGGTGCAGGCCCTGTTGGACTGATACCCCGGCAGGCCCTGCCGGCGCGCAGCGTCAACCAGGCCGCCGACGCCCGCGGACCGCCCGCCCGGGCCGACACCGCCCGCGCGTCGCGCCGTTCTACAAAGCGCGCGCGATCACCAGCCGCTGGATGTCGCTGGTGCCTTCGTAGATCTGGCACACGCGCACGTCGCGGTAGATGCGCTCCACCGGGAAGTCGGCCAGGTAGCCATAGCCGCCCAGCGTCTGGATCGCGGCCGAGCAGACCTTCTCGGCCATCTCGGAGGCGAACAGCTTGGCCATCGAGGCCTCGGTCAGCGCCGGCCTGCCGGCCTCGCGCAGCGCCGCCGCGTGCAGCACCATCTGCCGCGCCGCGTGGATCTGCGTGGCCATGTCGGCGAGCCGGAACGACACCGCCTGGTGCTCCATGATGGGTTTGCCGAAGGCCTGGCGGTCACGGGCGTAGTCGCGCGCGCATTCGAACGCCGCGCGCGCCATGCCGACCGACTGCGAGGCGATGCCGATGCGGCCGCCCTCCAGGTTCGACAGCGCGATCTTGTAGCCCTCGCCCTCCTCGCCCAGCCGCCACGCGGCGGGAATGCGCATGTCCTCGAATGCGATCTGGCAGGTGTCGGACAGATGCTGGCCGAGCTTGTCCTCGACCCGCACCACCTGGTAGCCCGGGGTGTCGGTCGGCACGATGAAGGCCGAGATGCCGCGCTTGCCGGCCTGCGGATCGGTCACCGCGAACACGATCACCAGTTGGCCGGTGCGGCCCGAGGTGATGAACTGCTTGGCGCCGTTGAGCACGTAGTGGTCGCCGTCGCGCACCGCGCGGGTGCGCAGGCTGCTGGCGTCGGAGCCGGCCTGCGGCTCGGTCAGGGCGAAGCCGCCGATGGCCGCGCCCGTGGCCAGCGGCCGCAGGAACTGGTCCTTCTGCGCGTCGCTGCCGTACTTCAGGATCGGCATGCAGGCGACCGAGTTGTGCACGCTCATGATGGTCGAGCAGGCGCCATTGCCCGCCGCGATCTCTTCGAGCGCCACCGCGTACGACAGGTAGCCGCTGGCGTTGCCGTCCCATTCCTCCGGCACCAGCATGCCGAAGAAACCCAGGTCGGCCATCTCGCGGATGGCGTCGGCCGGATAGTGGTGTTCGCGGTCCCAGCGTTCGGAATTCGGCGCCAGGCGTTCCTGGGCGAAACGGCGCGCCATGTCCTGCACGCTGAGCTGTTCTTCGGTCAATAGCATGTTCGATGTCTCCTGGTCGGGCAGTGCCGGACTGGCGCGGGTGGCCGCCGTCCGTGTTCTCTGGCGCGGGCCGGCGTCCGGGATGCGGACACGGCACGATTGCGAGGATACACCGCCGCTCTACCCGCTAGCGCTCCGTGCGGTGCGGATGCAGCTTGAGTCGTTCCTGGAAGTCCCGCGCCAACTGATCCATGCGGATCGTCGCGAAGCGTTCCAGCAGCAGCCGGCGCGACTCGGCCATCGCGCCTTCCAGCCCGGCGTTGACGGCCTGCTCCACCAGGCATTTTGGTTCGCTCTGGTCCAGCCCGAGCGCGAAGATTGGCGGCTCGCCCAGCGCCTGGTAGACGTCCAGCAGCGTCAGCTCGGACAACGGGCGCGTCAGCACCCAGCCGCCGCCGTGGCCCTTTTCCGATTGCACATAGCCGCGCTCGCGCAGGCCGGACATCATGCGCCGCACCACCACGGGATTGGTGCTCAGCATCTTGCCGATGGTCTCGGAAGTCAGCGGCGCGTCCTGCTCCGCCATGTGCAGCAGCACGTGCAGCATGCGGGACAGGCGGTTATCGCTGCGCATGGAAAGACTCCTGGTTCATGGTTTGAAACATTATAAGTTGCGTGACCGGGCGGGATCGCCGTATCATGCAACTTTTAAAGTATCGAGATAGCGATGAAGCCCGAAAAACTGCCCCCCTGCTACGACGCCATCATCATCGGCGGCAGCTTCGCCGGCCTGTCGGCCGCCATGCAACTGGCCCGCGCCCGCCGCCGCATCGCGCTGGTGGATGCCGGCCTGCCGCGCAACCGCTTTGCCGCGCATTCGCACGGGTTCCTGGGCCAGGACGGCAAGACGCCGGCCGAGATCGCCGCCGTCGGGCGCGCCCAACTGGGCGCCTACCGCACGGTGGACTTCATCGCCGGCGCCGCCGCCAGCGCCGCCGGCGAATCGGGCCGCTTCCTCGTCACCATGGAAGATGGCCGCGAACTGCGCGGCGCCCGCCTGATCCTGGCCATCGGGGTGCGCGACGAACTGCCCGCGCTGCCGGGCCTGCGGGAACGCTGGGGCCAGACGGTGCTGCACTGCCCCTACTGCCATGGCTATGAAGTGGCCGACCAGCCGCTGGGCGTGCTGGCCGCCCACCCCATGTCCTCGCACCAGGCCGCGCTGCTGCCCGACTGGGGCCCGACCACCTATTTCACCCAGGGCGAGTTCGAGCCCGATGCCGAGCAGGCCGCGCTGCTGACCGCCCGTGGCGTGCGCATCGAGCGCACCCCGGTGACGCAGTTGCTCGGTTCGGCGCCACGCATCGACGCGGTGCAGTTGGCCGATGGCCGCCGCCTGCTAGTCAATGCGCTGTTCGTCGCCAGCCGCGTGCACATGGCCAGCCCGCTGGCAATGCAGCTGGGCTGCGCCTTCGACGAGGGCTTGCTGGGGCCTTACCTGCGGGTCGACGATTTCAAGCAGACCACGGTGCCGGGCGTGTACGCCGCGGGCGATGCCAGCCTGCAGATGGGCAATGCCACGCTGGCCAGCGCCTCGGGCGTGATGGCTGGGATCGGCGTACACCAGTCGCTGGTGCGCGATGACCCCGTCAAGTGCTGGCGCGCGCAGGCCAGCCGGCCGGTGTAGGCATGCGCGCGGTCCGCGTCGCGTACGCAGTGAAAGGCGCGGCGGGGATCCCCGCTGATGCCGGCGGCGCGACGTTCAGGTGCATTGCCACAGATGTGCGCTGACGCGGCAGTGGCCGCACCAGAAGCTGTAGTTGCAGCCGCCGCTGCCCCACATCCAGTCGCCGCCGTCCGCCTGCGGCAGGTCGGAATCGAGCTGCATCGCGAACGACATGCGCCGGTCGCAATCCGGACAGGCGGGGTAGTCCGCCGACTGCACCCAGCTGGGCGGGCCGCCGACACGGCTCAGGTTCTGGCGGCCGTTGGAATCGCCCCAGTCCTGCCAGGCCCAGCGCGCCGGGGCCTGGAACAGGGCCACGTCGGCCTCGCGCAGCGGTTCGGCGGGAAACTCCGGCGTCACCGGCTCGGCCTGGCGCTGCGACGGATGCGCTTGCGGCGCGCCGTCGCCGTCGTGTTGGAAGAAGAGGATCGGGCCGTCCTGTTCCCACCCCTGGCACGACAGGCAGGTGGCCAGCGTCAGCGGTGTGGCGCAATCGATACCGGCCACCTCGGGCCGCGGCAAGGTCAACAGGCGATGCAAGGGTCCATGGCACAGGCCGCAGGCGGCCGCGAGCGTGCCGCCCATGCGGCCCGCCGTCACGGTGGCCATCGGCCACTCGGCGTCCGGCGCCGGCGAACCCCAGGTGGGATGCAGGCGCTGGATCTCGCGCCGCCACGCGGGTTGCGAGGCCGTCATCTGCTTGCGTTGCGCCGCGTCGAAACGGATGTGCAGGGGCTGCTCGCCATGCAGCGCGCGCGCCTGGCCGTCGTCGTCGGCATAGCCCACTTCCATCAGCCAATAGATGGCGTCGGGATCCACGCCGCCCCCGAAGCCCTGGCGCCAGGCGCGCGACACCGTCCGCGGCTGGCGCGAGTGCAACAGGGCGCGGGCGCGCAGTTGGTCCGGGGAATCCGCTTCGATCGTCGGCGGCAGTTGCGCCAGCCACGCCCGCGCCGTCTCGGCGTCCAGCGCGCGCCACGCCCGGTCGGTATTGAAACGCGGGCCGCCCGCGCCGGCTTCCGCCATGGCCAGCAGCGCCGGCCAGTGGCCCGCGAACAGCTGCGGCCATTGCAGCGCGGCCGAATCCAACACTTCCGCCACGCCTTCCGAGGCCGGCCCGCGCATCGCCCGCTGCCACGCCTGGCGCAACGTGGCGGCATAAGTGGCGTCGTCCATCAGGTCGAGCGCGGCGTCGATGAAGGTGGCGTGCTTGAGGCCGCGATCCAGGAACCGCGTGACCAGTTCCCCCAGCGCCGCCGGGTCATCGCGGCGCAGCCGCAACACCTGGCCCATGGGGTCGTTGTTCGTCCAGCCCAGCCGCTCAAAGGCGTCGACGATCTGCGCCGGCGACAGCGCGGCCTGCGCGGCCATCTTGTCGTTGCCGTCCGTCATGCGGGCTCCTTGCGGCCGGCGCTGGCGAATTTCTTCCAATCCTCGTTCTCGACCAGCGTCGAGCGGAACACGCGCAGTTTCTCGCAGCCCTTGATCGACTTCAGCACCTTCTTGACCTGATCGCACACGGTGGCGGGCAGCCACGGGCTGAGCGTGACGCGCTTGATGGTCGCGGGTGCCACCGGAATGCGCAGCACCGGCGTATCGCGCGTCCTGCGGCAGACGAACAGGCGGAACTCTTTTTCATCGCGGAAGGCGTGGCGCTTGAGGAACGGCAGGTCGGCCTCGACGGGCGGCTGCTCGCGCAGCGACTTGATGGTGCGATACTGCACCGCCTCGGCCCGCAGGTCGGGCACGGCTTTGACCTGCTCGATCAGCTTTTCCTTGTCGAACTCGATGCAGACCCCGCCGCTGCCGTGCGAGAACACGCGCCAGTGGTGATAGGTCTCGGAGGCCTCGGCCAGGCACAGCGCGTAGATGCCCTGCAGGCGCTTGGCGCGGGCGTATTCCTCGATGTAGAACGAGTCGTTGCGGTCGTCCCACGCCTTCGGATTGAGCAGCGCCAGCTCGCCTGTCTGCAGGTAATCGATCAGGTAGGGAAGCTCGGTGTATCTGCGCAACGAGGTGGCCAAGGCGGTGCTCCGGTGTGTACCCAGCCGCCAGTCTACCCGCATCGCCGCCGGCACGACGTTACACTGGCCGCTTGCCAAAAAGGAGACCCCATGCAGCAGAACAATGGCGAAGGAAGGCAAGCTCCGCGGCGCCACGCGCCTACCAGTCAGCGGTTCTGGTACATCGTCCTGGCGGGCATGCTGATCACCCTCAGCTATGACCTCATGCCGCTGCTGCGCGGCCAGCTCTCGCCCCTGCTCAAGCTGATCGTGCCCGGACTGCTGCTGGCCGGGCTGTACCGTGGCAGCGAATGGGCGCGATGGCTGCTGATGGTATTGCTGCTGGGATTCGGCGTGCTGGTCATGTACCTGACGACCTCGCTGATGCCCTACTCGATCGACATCTGGCTGCACCGCTTTGTGTGCAGTGCCGCCATGATCGCGACGGGGCTGTACCTGGCGCTGGCCAGGAAGGACTTCCAGCGCTATTGCAGCTACGTGGCGTTTCGCGACGGCCCCAAGGCCGCGGCCAGGAAGCGGGCCGCCGCCGACGCCCGCCGCTAGCGCCCGGCACGCCGGGACGCACGGCCGTCAACCGCTCACGCCGGCAGGCCGGCGCGTCCCCGGGCGGTCAACGCAACGCGGTCTTGAAGAACGCGACCACCGCCGCGTTGAAATCACGGTGCCACGCCGCGCGGTCGAAACCCGGCGCATCGCGGCAGATCGCCGGCATGGCCTCGGCCTGCGCGGCCGAGCACGGCGCCAGGAAGGCGAAATGCCCGGCGCCAGCCACCGGGTGGAACTCGGATGCCGGCAACCCCTGGCGCACCGCCTCGACACTGGCCGGCGTGACGCCGTCGCCGCCCAGCGCCGATGCCCACAACTGCACCGGCGCCGACACCGCCTTGAGCGCATCCGCGCCGAAAGCGTTGAGCGGGTCGGCGATGACCAGCGCCTTGATGCGCGCATCCTTCACGTAGGGTTGCGCCGGCACCTTGCCGTCGCGGATGTCGCGGCACATTGGCAGTGACGGTTCGTCGCCGCAGAGCGCCAGGCCGCGCGTGAAATCGGGCGTCGCGCCGGCCAGCACCAGCCCCGTGTAGCCGCCGCGCGAAAAACCGAAGAAACCCACCGCGCCGTCCAGTTGCGCCCGCTGCGGCCAGGCGCCGGCCAGATAGTCGATCAGCCGCTTGATCTCGCGCGGCCGGGTCGAGAAGATCGACAGATAGCCCTGGCGCGAGCGGTCCACCGCGTTGTCGCCGACATGGTTGATGGCCGCCACCACGAAGCCCGCGTCCGCCAGCGCCGCGGCGGTGTCGTGATGGCCCAGGTAAGAGCCGGCCGATCCGTGCGACATGACGATGAGCGGCTTGCGCCCGTCGGTCATCGGGCAGTCCGGCGTTGCCGCGAGGGTGACGCGGCCGATGGCGACTTCCCTTGGCGGCGCGGCGCACGGATACCAGATGCCGCCCTGCAGGGCCGGGCCGTTCATGTCCATCGGCAGGTTCAGGCGCTGGAAACCGGCGGCGTGCGCGTTGGCGCCGAGCGCCAGCGACAGGCCGACGCAGGCGCGCGCCAGGCGCAGGCCGGCGGCGGCGGCGGCGGCGGCGGCGGCGGAAAAACAACGGAAAAACGCGGAGCGAATGGAAGCAAGGCGCATGCGGGCAGGCGGAATCGGAGGGAATCGGATGGCGCGCCGCAGGGGCGCGGCGGGTGACGCGCCGCGCGGGCGCGGTTAGCAGGAAATGATGACGGCAGCCAGGCCGCGGCGTGATCGGAATTGTCATTTTAATGTCCGCGAACTGTCGAAGCGGCGCGCCCAGACTGTCTTTCGCCGCGCGCCCGCTGGCCGAGCCCGCGCCGCGTGGCGCAATCGAGTCATCCCGTCTACGGAGTCATCCATGAAAAGAATATTCGTCGCCGCGGCCGCTACGGCCCTGTCCGGCGCGGCGGCCGCGCAAACGTCCGTCACGCTCTACGGTGTCATCGACACCGGCATCGGCTATGCCAATGTCGATGGCAGCTACACCGACCCGGCCACCGGCCGCCGCAGCAGCATCGACAGCAGCCGCATCGGCACCACCACCGGCACCACGGCCGGCTCGCGCTGGGGCCTGCGCGGCAAGGAAGACCTGGGCGATGGCCTGTACGCGGTCTTCCAGCTGGAGTCGGGCTTCGACAGCCGCAACGGCAACTCGCTACAGAGCGGCCGCCTGTTCGGCCGCGAAGCCACCGTCGGCCTGGGCAGCGCCGAGTGGGGCGAAGTGCGGCTGGGCCGGCAGTACAACGTCGCCACGCGCTATTTCGGCGGCATGCTCGGGCCCGCCTTCGGCGGCGGCTTCAACCAGCTGAACACCGGTGGCGGCCTCGGCTTCAGCTCGGCCTACTTCCCGCGCTACGACAACCTGGTGGTGTACGAGACGCCGTCGATGGGCGGCTTCAAGGCGGCCGTCGGCTACGCCTTCAACGTCGACGACCAGAAGACCGCGCAGACCGGCTTCGCCACCGCCGACAACACCCGCGCCATCACCGCCGGCCTGCGCTACGACAACGGCCCGCTGATGGGCTTTGCCACCTATGACCAGTTGACCGCCTCCAACAAGCTGAGCCAGGGCCAGGTCGACGCCACGCCGCGCTCGTACATCGTCGGCGGCTCGTACGACTTCGAGGTCTTCAAGGTAGCGCTGGCGTACAACCGTCTCACCGACGGCTGGTTCGCCGGCAAGAGCCTGCCCGGCGGCGCCGGCATCGGCGGCTTCACCGGCACGCCGTCCTATGCGTTCTCCAAGGGCTTCCGGTCGAATTCGTACATGCTCGCGGTGGCGGCCCCGGTCGGCAAGTCGGGCGGCGCCTTCGCCTCGTGGCAGCGCGCCGACGCCAACAGCGCGCAACTCACCGGCGGCGACTCGGCCAGCAACACCTACAGCCTGGGCTACAACTACAACCTGTCCAAGCGCACCGACCTGTATGCGGTCGCCTCGTACACGACCAACTGGGCGTTCCTGGACAACGCCAAGGCGACCGAAGTGAATCTGGGGATACGCCACCGCTTCTGATCGCGGACGCATCGATTCCCCTTGCGCAAGTTCCCGTTGATGACGCCCGCCTCCGCGAAGGGATGGGTGGTTTGTCGCCGCGCGTTTCCGGGTCCGTCCGGGGACGCGCGTTTTTTTGCGCGGCGCGGCGCGGCGCAAGACCTCGCAGGCGCGCTTGCCGCGCCCTAGACCTCCTCGATCACCGCCGTGGGCGCGAACGGCGTGCCCAGCCCCAACGCGCGATAGATGCGCTCCAGGATGCGCTGGCGCCGCGTCGGCCGGCCCATGCGCCAGCGCGTATCCAGAATCAGCAGCGGCAAGGCGACGCACAGCCACGCCGCCAGCAGAAACACGAACGTCACCACGGCCAGTTCGGGCGCCGTCTCGCGGCCCGAGGGCGAGTCAGAGGAAGACAGCACCGCCACCACCACCAGCCAGCACACCAGGAGCAGGATCGCCAGCAAAGACAGCATCGGCACGCGCTGCCTCAGGCCCACGCCCACGGGCGCGATGTCGGTGAAAGCGGCGCGGAAATAGTGGTGACAGACATAGACGCGGCCGTCTTCCCGGTTGCGCAGGCCGTACACCAGTTGCTCGGGCCCGGCGCCGGCGATGTGGCCGGCATAGGCGGCCACATCCACCTGGTCGCCCTCGGCCAGAAACGGCAGCACGTCGCCGAAATTCTCGGCGACGTACATGATGAAGCGGCGCGCGCCGACCTGGAAGCGATAGACGCCATAGCTGGGCGTCGTGCGCATTGACGGCCGGGCCTCATGCGTCAGCGATGCCAGGGCGCCACGTATCAGCAGGATCTCGGGCGCCGCGTCGGTGATCAGCGTCTCGCCCTCGCCTTGCGGGCGCGAGACGGACGCTTGCGCCGGCGGCGCGACATGGCGCACCGGGGTCCGCAGCAAGTCGCGGTACAGCGCTTCGCTGCGCAGGATCGCCGCCCGATGCCGGCGGTTGTCCCACAGGCCGTACAGCGAGAAGCCCGCCAACAGCACGGCAACCAGCGCCACCGTCAGCGCCAGCACGAGCAACAGGACCTGCGCGAACGATGACAGGTCCAGCAGGCTGGCGCCGGCGCCGGCCACCGCGGCCACGGCCAGGCTGATGCCGATGCCGCGCCATCCGCGGCGGCGCTGGTCGACGTAGTAGCGCGGCGGGATGCCCCGGCCCTGCCCCGCGTTCAACCAGGAAAAGTGGCGCAATCCCCCAGGTCCGCCTTCGAGCACGCCGACGCGCACCGGCGTGGCCTGTTGCCGCAACCCTTGCAGCGTGCGGATATCGGCCGGATCATCGAAGGTGCCGTTGACCGCCACGCCGTTCACCCGCAACCACACCTGGCCGCGGACAAGAGGCACCGCGACCCGCATCGCGTCGATGCGGCCTTCGACCGTTGCGGCCACCGTGTTCGTGCGTCTGGACATGCGCGCTGACGGGCCGCAACGCGGGCGGCCGATGTTGAAAGCGCCCAGCATACCGCAAGCCTGCGCGGGCACGGGCGAGGACGATGTTTTCAATGGCGGTTTGCACATCCATCGGCTTCGACCGCCATCGACGGCCGCGCCCTCGTGTCCGCCGCCTGCGTCGCAGTCGGCGCGCGGGCAAGGCGATGCGCGCCGGCCCGCGATTGTGCGATCATCGACGATTGCAAGCCGCTGCGCCAGCCGCCACGACACCGCGCGAGCCGGAGCCGGCCACCGAGGCCCTCATGACCAATCACTTCGAAAGCCCCTTCAAAGGCAAGCTGCTCTCCGACGACGTCACCAACAGGAACATCAAGGTCGGCCGCTACAGCTACTATTCCGGCTATTACCACGGCCACTCGTTCGACGACTGCGCGCGCTATCTCATGCCGGACCGCGACGACGTGGACCAGTTGATCATCGGCAGCTTCTGCTCCATCGGCTCGGGCGCCGCCTTCATCATGGCGGGCAACCAGGGCCACCGGTACGACTGGGCGTCGTCGTTCCCGTTCTTCTACATGAGCGAAGTGCCGGCGTTCGCGCAAGCACGCGACGCATTCCAGAAAGCCGGCGACACCGTCATCGGCAACGACGTCTGGATCGGTTCCGAAGCCATGATCATGCCCGGCATCACGATCGGCCACGGCGCCGTGATCGGCAGCCGCGCCCTCGTCACCCGGGACGTTGACCCCTACACGATCGTCGGAGGCAATCCCGCCAAGCCCATCAGGAAGCGCTTTGCCGACGACGACATCGCCCTGCTGCTGGAAATGCAGTGGTGGGACTGGACGGAGGACAGGCTGGGCGGCGCCATGCCCCTGCTGTGCTCGGGCGACATCAAGGGCCTGCACCGGTATTGGCGCGACGGCGTCACAGCGGCCCCGCGGCCAGCATGAAGCTGCCGCCACGGATCACGTGCAGCAAGCGCGGCCGGCTGCCGCCATCGACCTTCCTGCGCAGGCGGCGCATGGCGATCGCGACGGCCTGGCACTTGACGTGTCCCGCGCCCAGGGCGGGCGCCCGGGCCTTCCAGACCGACTCGGCCAATTGCCAACTGGTGAACACCGCGCCCGGCCTGCCCATGAGCATGGCGAGCAGCCCGAACTCCTTCGGCGTCAACAGCAGCGGCTCGCCATCCCGGTACGCGCGACAGCGCAGCAGGTCCAGCTCCAGGTCCGCGAATTGCAGCCTGTCGCCGGACGCGGGCATGCACGTCAACGAAACGTGGCCCATTTCGGCCTGACTCCGGCGCCGTTATCGGCGCAGTTCGTTCTGGCGCTGCACTTCGGCCTGGTAGTCCGGACCCGAGCGCAGCCGCACATACTCCGAGAACGCCGCCTTGTACTCGGGGCTGTAGATGTCCGGCGTGGCCTCGCCGCGCCAGAACCGGTCCACGCCGGCGCGCTTCCACAGCGCCAGGTCGGCCAGCACCTCGGCGCGCGAGAGCGACGCGCCGTAGGGGCTGGTCAGGGCCGTGGACGGCGCCGGCTGGGCCAGCGCCGTGCCGGAAACACCCGCCGCCAGGGCCAGGATCAGTGCGGTTTTACGAAGAATCTGCATGCTTCACTCCTATGAATCGTGGGGGGTACTGCACGGGATTCATTCTAGGAAGGCGATGCGGACAGAAAGCGGATAAGGGGATTACGTTTTTGCAATGAAAAAGCGCCACGGAAACCGTGGCGCTTCGAGATCGCGAAGATATCGCGCGGTGCCTACCGCACCTTCCCCGCCTTCCAGGCTTCCAGCAGCTTCTCGTACGCCACCGTTTCGCCCTTGGGCTTTTCATTGGCCAGCTTCTTCCACGGCGCGTGCTGATCCGACAGCCACTTGTTCGGATCGCCCTTGGCGTTCAGCTTGGGCGCGCATTGCGCCATGCCGGCCCGCTCCAGCCGCGCCATCACCTGGTCCATTTCGTTGGCCAGGTTGTCCATCGCGGCCTGCGGCGTCTTCTCGCCGGTGACGGCGGTGGCGACGTTCTTCCACCACAGTTGCGCCAGCTTGGGATAGTCGGGCACGTTGTTGCCGGTCGGCGTCCAGGCCACGCGCGCGGGGCTGCGGTAGAACTCGATCAGGCCGCCGTAGTTGGCCGCGTTCTTGCTGAAGTAGTCGCTGTGGATGTCGCTGTCGCGGATGAAGGTCAGGCCGGTGATCGACTTCTTCAGCGACACCGTCTTGGCCGTGACGAACTGGGCGTAGAGCCAGGCGGCGGCCATCTTGTCGGGGTTGGTGGACTTGAAGAAGGTCCACGAGCCCACGTCCTGGTAGCCGTTCTGCATGCCGTCCTTCCAGTACGGGCCGTACGGCGACGGCGCCATGCGCCACTTGGGCGTGCCGTCCTCGTTGACCACCGGCAGGCCCTTCTTGGTCATGTCGGCGGTGAAGGCCGTGTACCAGAAGATCTGCTGCGCGATCTGGCCCTGCGCCGGCACCGGGCCGGATTCCGAGAAGGTCATGCCCATGGCCTGCTGCGGCGCGTACTTCTTCATCCAGTCGACGTACTTGGTCAACGCATAGACCGCGGCCGGGCTGTTGGTGGCGCCGCCGCGCGCCACCGAGGCGCCCACCGGCGTGCACTTGTCGTCGGCCACGCGGATGCCCCACTCGTCCACCGGCATGCCGTTGGGCAGGCCCTTGTCGGCGGCGCCGGCCATCGACAGCCACGCGTCGGTGAAGCGCCAGCCCAGCGACGGGTCCTTCTTGCCGTAGTCCATGTGGCCATAGACCTTCTTGCCGTCGATCTCCTTGACGTCGTTGGAGAAGAAGTCGGCGATGTCCTCGTAGGCGGACCAGTTGGTCGGCACGCCCAGCTCGTAGCCGTACTTGGCCTTGAACTTGTCCTTCAGGTCCTGGCGCGCGAACCAGTCGGCGCGGAACCAGTAGACGTTGGCGAACTGCTGGTCGGGCAGCTGGTACAGCTTGCCGTCCGGCGCGGTGGTGAACTTGGTGCCGATGAAGTCCTTCAGGTCCAGGCCCGGGTTGGTCCATTCCTTGCCGGCGCCGGCCATGTAGTCGGACAGCGGCAGGATGGCGCCGTAGCGGTAGTGGGTGCCGATCAGGTCGGAGTCGGAGATCCAGCCGTCGTAGATGGACTTGCCCGACTGCATCGAGGTCTGCAGCTTCTCGACCACGTCGCCTTCCTGGATCAGGTCGTGGTTGACCTTGATGCCGGTGATCTCGGTGAAGGCCTTGGCCAGCACCTTGGACTCGTACTCGTGGGTGGTGATGGTTTCCGACACCACGTTGATTTCATTGACGCCCTTGGCCTTGAGCTTGGCGGCGGTCTCGATGAACCACTTCATCTCGGCCATCTGCTGGTCCTTGGACAGGGTCGACGGCTGGAATTCCGAATCGACCCACTTCTTCGCCTCCGGCTCGCCGGCCCAGGCCCCTGACGTACCGATCAGGGCGATGGCGGCCGCCATGGCGTGCATGCGCAATTTCATGACCTGTCTCCTCGATAAGTCCTCCCCTGGGGTGCTGCGGACTTCTGGCCGGGGAAGACACTGGCCGATCGTCCTTCCAAACCGCTGATATCGCGCGGGGTCTGCGCCCCGTCAGCCTTTCCTCATGATGAAGGCCAGCAGCAGCATGGACAGCACGAAGCTGATCCACACCGATGGCGGCTCATCCAGCGAAAACCATTCCACCGCCTTCTGCCCGAACCCCAGGAACGCCAGGTTGAGCCAGGCCGCCGCCATCAGGCCGATGAAGAGGCGGTCGCCCCGGGTCGTGCGCAGCGGCAGGAAGCCCTTGCGCTCGACCGTGGGCGATTTCAGTTCCCAGATCGTCATGCCGACCAGCATCAGCACGATGCAGGAGAAGAACACGGCGACGGGGGTGGTCCATACCATCCAGCTCAACATGTGGCGCCCTCCCCCCTCAGACCCGGCCCATCGCGAAACCCTTCGCGATGTAGTGCCGCACGAACCAGATGACGATGCCGCCGGGCACGATGGTCAGCACCCCGGCCGCCGCCAGCACGCCCCAGTCCATGCCCGAGGCCGAGACCGTGCGCGTCATGGTGGCGACGATGGGCTTGGCGTTGACCGAGGTCAGCGTGCGCGCAAGCAGCAGCTCGACCCAACTGAACATGAAGCAGAAGAACGCCGCCACGCCCACGCCCGACTTGATCAGCGGCAGGAAGATCGTCAGGAAGAAGCGCGGGAACGAATAGCCGTCCACGTAGGCCGTCTCGTCGATCTCGCGCGGCACGCCCGACATGAAGCCTTCCAGGATCCACACCGCCAGCGGCACGTTGAACACCAGGTGCGCCAGCGCCACCGCCAGGTGCGTGTCCATCAGCCCGAACGAGCTGTACAGCTGGAAGAACGGCAGCAGGAACACCGCCGGCGGCGTCATGCGGTTGGTCAGCAGCCAGAAGAACACGTGCTTGTCGCCGATGAAGCGGTAGCGCGAGAACGCGTAAGCCGCCGGCAGCGCCACCGCCAGCGAGATGACCGTGTTGATGACCACGTAGATCAGCGAATTGATGTAGCCCGAATACCAGGCCGGATCGGTGAAGATGGTCCGGTAGTGCTCCAGCGTGAAATCGCGCGGCCACAGCGTCAGGGTGCTGACGATCTCGGTATTGGTCTTGAACGACATGTTCAGCATCCAGTACAGCGGCAGGATGGCGAACACCAGGTACAGCGCCAGGAAGGCGCCGCGCCACCAGGTGGATTGCTCACGCATTGGCGCGCTCCTCGTCGAAACCGCCGGTGGTGCCGGCGCGCTGCATCCAGTTGTACAGAATGAAGCAGAGCAGCAGGATGATCAGGAAGTAGATGATCGAGAACGCCGCCGCCGGGCCCAGGTCGAACTGGCCCACGGCCTTCTGCGTCAGGTACTGCGACAGGAAGGTGGTGGCATTGCCCGGCCCGCCGCCGGTCAGCACGAACGGCTCGGTGTAGATCATGAAGCTGTCCATGAAGCGCAGCAGCACCGCGATCATCAGCACGCCGCGCATCTTGGGCAGCTGGATGTAGCGGAACACCGCCAGGCGCGAGGCGCCATCGATGCGCGCGGCCTGGTAGTAGGCGTCGGGAATGGCGCGCAGGCCGGCATAGCACAGCAGCGCCACCAGCGGCGTCCAGTGCCAGACGTCCATCACCAGCACCGTGACCCAGGCATCCAGGTCGTTGCCGGTGTAGTTGTAGTCCACCCCCAGCCACGACAGCGTCGCCCCCAGCAGGCCGATGTCGGTGCGCCCGAACACCTGCCAGATGGTGCCCACCACGTTCCACGGGATCAGCAGCGACAGCGCGATGATGACCAGCACCGCCGAGGCGCGCCAGCCGCTGGCCGGCATCGACAGCGCCAGCAGGATGCCCAGCGGGATCTCGATGGCCAGCACCGCCAGCGAGAAGCCGATCTGGCGCAGCAGCGCGCCGTGCAGTTCCTCGTCCTGCAGCACGGCGGCGAACCATTCGGTGCCGACGAACACGCGGCGCTCGGGCGAAATGATGTCCTGCACCGAGTAGTTGACGATGGTCATCAGCGGCAGGATGGCCGAGAACGCCACGCACAGCACCACGGGCAGCACCAGGAACCAGGCCCGGTGATCGATCGGTTTCATCGGATCAGCTCCTCGTCGCGGTAGAAGCAGGTATGCGGATTGAGCGCCGACAGCCACACCGTGGCGCCGGGCGCGATGGATGCCGCCTCGGTGCCCAGGCGGGCGCGCAGCGGCGCGCCCTCGAAGTCGGCCAGCAGCAAGGTGTAGGTGCCCACGTCCTGCACCCGCTGGACCGTGGCCGGGATGGCGCCAGGCGCGTTGGCGTCGGCCAGACGCAGGTATTCCGGCCGCACGCCCAGCTTGACCGGGCCGGCGTCGGCCAGTCGGGTCGCCATCGCATCCGGCAGGCCGTCGACACGGCGCTGGCCCACCATCAGGCCGCCGTCGCGCCATTGCGCCGGCAGGAAGTTCATGCCGGGCGAGCCGATGAAATGGCCGACGAAGGTATGCGCCGGCCGCTCGAACAGGTCGTCGGCGCTGCCCACCTGCACCGCGCGGCCGCGCGCCATCACCATCACCTGGTCGGCGAAGGTCAGCGCCTCGGTCTGGTCGTGCGTGACGTAGATCAGCGTCAGCTTGAACTCGTGGTGGATTTCCTTGAGCTTGCGGCGCAGCTCCCACTTCAGTTGCGGGTCGATCACGGTCAGCGGTTCGTCGAACAGCACCGCCGACACGTCGTTGCGCACCAGGCCGCGGCCCAGCGAGATCTTCTGCTTGGCGTCGGCCGTCAGGCCGCTGGCGCGGCGCTCCAGCACGTGCGACATCTCCAGCATCTCGGCGATGCGGCCGACGCGCTCGCGGATCTGCTTGGCGGGCACGCCGCGGTTGCGCAGCGGAAACGCCAGGTTCTCGGCCACGGTCATGGTGTCGTACACCACCGGAAACTGGAACACCTGGGCGATGTTGCGCGCCTGCGGCGTCTTGTGGGTAACGTCCCGGCCGTCGAACAGGATGCGGCCGTGCGAGGGCCGCAGCAGGCCCGAGACGCAATTGAGCAAGGTGGTCTTGCCGCAGCCCGAGGGGCCCAGCAAGGCGTAGGCGCCGCCGTCGCGGAAGGTGAACTTGAGCGGCAGCAGCGCGTAGTCCTCGTCGGCCTGGGGGTTGGCGACGTAGGAATGGGAGAGGTCCAGCTCGATCTGCGCCATCAGGCGATCCCTCCGCTGGCGTGGAGTCGGGCGGGCGCCGCCAGCAAGGCGCCGTCGGCGCCGAAGGCGTAGGTCTGGGCCGGGTCGAAGTACAGTGTCAGGCGCTGCTCCAGCGTGTAGCGATGCACGCCCGACAGCTGCGCGACCACGTCGCCGGCGGCCGTTTCGGCGTGCACGAAGGTGTCTGACCCGGAGATCTCGGCCAGCTTGACCACGCCGTCCAGGCCGATGTGGCCAGGGCGCGCCGCAATGTCCAACGCCCCCGCCCGCAAGCCGGCGGTGAGCGCCCCGCCCGCGCCCGGCGGCAGTGGCCGCGCGACCGCGATGCCGCCCTGCAGCGTGAAGCCGTCGGCGCCGCGCTGGGCGGCAAACAGGTTCATGGGCGGATCGCTGAAGGCGCGCGCCACCCGGATCGAATTGGGCCGATGGAAGACCTCGGCGGTCGGGCCGTACTGCAGCAGTTCGCCCGCGTCCAGCACGGCGGTGTGGCCGCCCAGCAGCAGTGCCTCGCCCGGCTCGGTGGTGGCATAGACCACGGTCGAGCGGCCTTCGGCGAACAGGGCCGAGAGCTCGTCGCGCAGTTCCTCGCGCAGCTTGTAGTCGAGGTTGACCAGCGGTTCGTCCAGCAGAATCAGCGGCGCGTCCTTGACCAGGGCCCGCGCCAGCGCCACCCGCTGCTGCTGCCCGCCGGACAGTTCAGACGGATGACGGGCCAGCAGGTGGTCGATGTGCAGGCGCGCGGCCATGGCCCCGACCTTGTCGGCGATGCCGGACGCGCCGCGCAGCTTGAGCGGCGAGGCGATGTTGTCGAACACCGTCATGGACGGATAGTTGATGAATTGCTGGTACACCATGGCGACGTTGCGCTGGCGCACGGGCACCCCGGTCACGTCGGCGCCGTCGGCCAGCACCCGGCCCTCGGTGGGCCGGTCGAGCCCGGCCATGATGCGCATCAGCGATGTCTTGCCCGCCAGGGTCACCCCCAGCAACACGGTCATGGCGCCTGGCACCGGGGCCAGGCTCATGGGATACAGGTGCGTCTGCGAGCCGGCTCGCAACGCAATCCTGTCCAGGGTCAGCTGCATCTGGTCTCCTCTGCCTTTAATACGTCCCCGGTTTATCAACCGGACTTCGGTACATCGGGTACAGCGGCCCTGCGAGCGCGCAAGAACGCGCCGGTTCGGGTTTTTCTTTCAGATCGCTTTCGTTTTTTGTGCGTTTTACTCAAGAAGCGAAAAAAATACAATCTTGCAGCGCGTCATTATTTTTCGCTTTTGTTGTTTTATGATGCGACTGTGACACTCCATACGCCAACATGACACTCAATCCCAGACAAAGCGCCTTGATCGAAATGGTTCGAGCCCAGGGCTCGGCCACGATCGAAGAGCTGGCCAAACGCTTCGACGTCACGCTGCAGACCGTGCGGCGCGACGTCAACATCCTGTCCGAAGCCGGCCTGCTGTCGCGCTTCCACGGCGGCGTGCGCATCGAAGCGTCGACCATCGAGAACATCGCCTACCGCAAGCGCCAGGGGCTGCACGCGGCCGGCAAGCAACGCATCGCCGAGGCCGTGGCCCGCGCCGTGCCCGATGGCTGCTCGCTGATCCTGAACATCGGCACCACCACCGAGGCCATCGCCCGCGCCCTGCTGCGCCATCGCGGCCTGCGCGTCATCACCAACAACCTGCACGTGGCCGACATCCTTTCCGACAACCCGGATTGCGAAGTCATCGTCGCCGGCGGCGTGGTGCGTTCGCGCGACCGCGGCATCGTCGGCGAGGCCACCATGGACTTCATCCGCCAGTTCCGGGTCGACATCGGCCTGATCGGCATTTCCGGCATCGAGGCCGACGGCACGCTGCGCGACTACGACTTCCGCGAAGTGCGCGTGTCCCGCACCATCATCGAACAGTCGCGCGAAGTATGGCTGGCGGCCGACAGCAGCAAATTCAAGCGCCAGGCCATGGTGGAACTGGCGCACATCTCGCAGATCGACCGCTTCTTCACCGACGCGCATCCGCAGGAACCGCTGGCGCAAGTGCTGCTGGACGCCGGCGTGCGCTGCGAAGTGGCCGCCGCGCCGAACGCGGCCAAGGTACCCGCCTGACCGGCTTGACCCGGCCCGCGGCACGGCGCTTGCGCCGCGCCCGGCCGGCACGAAAAGAAACGAACACCGCACCGAACCCTAGCGGCCCCGCCGCCCCACGCATATGAACCAACCGCTCGCCACCGTCACCCCGCCCGACCGCAATCGCCTGCTGGCGCAACTGGACAACACGCCCGCCTGGGACGTGATCGTCATCGGCGGCGGCGCGACCGGCCTGGGCACCGCCGTCGACGCCGCCAGCCGCGGCTACCGCACCCTGCTGATCGAGGCGGCCGACTTCGCCAAGGGCACCTCCAGCAAGGCCACCAAGCTGGTACACGGCGGCGTGCGCTACCTGGCGCAGGGCAACATCAGCCTGGTGCGCGAAGCGCTGCACGAACGCGGCCTGCTCAACCGCAACGCGCCGCATCTGGTGTGGCCGCTGGGCTTCGTGGTGCCGGCCTACAACCTGCTGGACCAGCCCTTCTACGGCATCGGCCTGAAGATGTACGACATGCTGGCCGGCAAGCTGAATCTATCGCCCAGCCGCTGGCTGTCGCGTCGCGACACGCTGGCCAACGCGCCGACGCTGGCCGAGAACGTAAACGGCCGCGGCCTGAAGGGCGGCGTGCTGTACTACGACGGCCAGTTCGACGACGCGCGCCTGGCGCTGAGCCTGATGCGCACCCTGTTCGACCTGGGCGGCACCGCGGTCAACTACGTGCGCGCCACCGGCCTGACCACCACCGGCGGCAAGGTCGACGGCGTCACGGCGCAGGACGCGCTGGGCGGCTCCAGCTTCACGCTGCGGGCGCGCTGCGTCATCAACGCCACCGGCGTCTGGGTCGACAGCGTGCGCCGCATGGAAGACAAGAACGCGCCCACCATGGTGGCGCCCAGCCAGGGCGTGCACCTGACGCTGCCGCACGATTTCCTGCCCGGCAAGCGCGCCATCCTGATCCCCAAGACCGACGACGGCCGCGTGCTGTTCGTGGTGCCGTGGAACGGCCACACCATCGTCGGCACCACCGACTCGCCGCGCAACGACCTGCCGCTGGATCCGGAAGCCGGCGCCCAAGACGTCGATTTCATCCTGAGCACCGCCGCGCGCTATCTCAGCCGCAAGCCGACCCGCGACGACGTCACCAGCGTCTGGGCGGGCCTGCGGCCGCTGGTCAAGGCCACCGGCGACGCCTCGACAAAATCGCTGTCGCGCGAGCACACCATCCTGGTGTCGCAGGCGGGGTTGGTGACCGTGACCGGCGGCAAGTGGACCACCTACCGCCGCATGGCGCAGGACGTGGTCGACACCGCGATCCAGCACCAGTTGCTGACGCAGGCCAGCTGCCGTACCGAGTCGCTGGCGCTGCATGGCGCCAACGGGCTGGCGCCGTCCCAGGAACACGCCGGCACGCCGGACAGCTACTACGGCAGCGACCTGCCCGTGCTCAAGTCCCTGCCCGGCGCCGAGCGCATGCTGGTCAAGAGCAGCGGCCTGTCCGAAGCCCACGTGCGCTTCGCCGCGCGCTTCGAGCTGGCGCGCAGCGCCGAGGACGTGCTGGCGCGCCGCAACCGCGCGCTGTTCCTGGACGCCGAGGCCGCCATGCTGGCGGCGCCCGAAGTAGCGCGCATCCTGGCCGAGGAACTGGGCCACGACGCCGCCTGGCAGCAACGCACGCTGCAGGAACTGGCCGGCGTGGCGGCGCACTACCGCCTGAAGTGAGACGCTGAAGTGAGGCGCTGAATTCACACGCTGAAGTGCCGCGCTGAAGCGGCGCGCCCGGCCGCGCCGTGATCGTCCCCACCCGCAACGCCGCGCCGGCATGGCGCGGCGTTGTCGCATGGGGCCGGGGCAGCTTCACACGACAAGCAGCCCCGCACAGGCCCTAGGGCACGCGCAGCGGGCTGGACTGGATCATGGTCTCGAACACGCGCAGCAGGTCGGGATCGCACTTGGATCCCGCTTCCACATTGAGGATGCGCATGATCTCGGCGTGCGTGCGCGCCGGATGATAGGGCCGCGCGTCACCGAGCGCGTCGTAGGAATCGGCCAGTGAAATGATGCGCGCGTGCAGCGGGATGTCGTGGCCCGCCAGCCCCTCGGGATAGCCCGAGCCATCGAAATGCTCGTGGTGGTGGCGCACGGCCAGCGCGATGCGCTCGCGCTGCGGCATGTCGCTCTGCAGGATGATGTCCGCGCCGACGGCGGCATGCGACTTCATGATTTCCCAATCTTCTTTTTCGAGGCGGCTGGGCGAGAACAGCACACGATCGGGCGTGCCGATCTTGCCCACGTCGTGCAGGCGGGCGGCAACGGCGACAGCCTGCTGTTCATCGTCGTCCAGGCCGCAGGCCCGGGCCAGCGCCACGCTCAGGGCGACGACGCGGTGGCAATGGCGGCCGGTGGCGGCGTCGCGGGCCCGCATGGCGGCGAACAGCGCCGCTTCGCAAGATCCGGCGGGAAACGCGGCGTCCGCGCTTGGGGGTACATCTGGAGGCATCGGTGTGAGCGCGCGCGGTTGCAACGGAACCCCGCGCTTGTGTCAGAAAGTATCAATTCTGACACAAGCGCGTGCGATTTCGGCGCGGTCGGCGCCTGCGCGCCGCCAGATCGGCGCGCGGCCACGCGGTCAACCCTTCAAGCGCTCCAGCAGCGCCTGCGCCACGCCGACCGATGAGGCCGGGTTCTGCCCCGTGATCAGCAGGCCATCGGAAACCACGTGCGGCTGCCAGTCGGCGCCCTTGCTGTAGAGGCCGCCCAACAGCGCCAGTTCATCTTCCACCAGGAAGGGCACGACGGCGGTCAACTGCACCGCCGCTTCTTCCGTGTTGGAAAAACCGGTCACCTGGCGGCCCTGCACCAGCGGCTTGCCGTCGGCGGTCTTGGCGTGGCGCAGCACGCCCGGCGCGTGGCAGACCGCCGCCACGGGCTTGCCCGCCGCCAGCATGGTCTCGATCAGCGCCACCGACTTGGGGTCTTCGGCCAGGTCCCATAGCGGGCCGTGGCCGCCGGGATAGAACACCGCATCGTAATCGGCGGCCTGCACCTCGGCCAGCCGGCGCGTGTTGGCCAGCCGCCGCTGCGCCTCGGCGTCCTGGCGGAAGCGGCGCGTGTCATCGGTCTGGGCGTCGGGATCGTCACTCTTGGGATCGAGCGGCGGCTGCCCGCCCTGCGGCGAGGCCAGCGTCAGCGTGGCGCCCGCGTCCAGGAAGGCGTAGTACGGGGCGGCAAATTCCTCCAGCCAGAAGCCGGTCTTGCGGCCGGTGTTGCCCAGCGTGTCGTGGGAAGTCAGCACGATCAGGATATTCATGTTGCGCTCCTCATGTTGCGTTCCTATTCATCCGGTCCGACGCGCACGATGCGCTTGCCGGCGTTCTCGCCCTTGAGCAGGCCCATCAGCCCGCGCGGCGCGTTCTCCAGGCCATCGACCACGTCTTCGCGGTACTTGATGCGGCCGTCGCGCAGCAGCTCCTGCATGGCCGCGCGGAACTCGCCGAAACGCGGCGCGTATTCGTTGAAGATGATGAAGCCCTGCATCTTGATGCGCTTGGTCAGGATAGTGCGCATCAGCAGCGGCAGGCGGTCGGGGCCGTCGGGCAGGCTGGTGGCGTTGTAGGCCGAGATCAGGCCGCACACCGGCACCCGCGCGCGCGGATTGAGCAGCGGCAGCACGGCATCGAACACCGCGCCGCCGACGTTCTCGAAATACACGTCGATCCCCTGCGGCACGGCCTTGGCCAGCAGGTTGGCCATGGCCGGATCGCGGTGGTCGATGCAGGCGTCAAAGCCCAGTTCCTCGACCACGTAGCGGCATTTGTCGGGACCGCCGGCGATGCCGACCGCCTTGCAGCCATGGATCTTGGCCAGTTGGCCCACCACCGCGCCGACCGCGCCGCTGGCGGCGGCCACCACCACGGTTTCGCCGGCCTTCGGCTGGCCGATGTCCAGCAGGCCCATGTAGCCGGTGAAGCCGGGCATGCCCAGCACGCCCAGCGAATACGACGGACGCTCGGGCGCCGAACCCAGCTTGAGCAGGCCGCTGCCGTCCGAGACGGCGTAGTCCTGCCAGCCCGACTGGGACAGCACCCACTCGCCCACCGGATAGTCGGCGTGGCGCGAGGCCACCACCCGGGCCACGGTGCCGCCCACCATGGGCTGGCCGACCTGCACCGGCTCGGCGTACGAGGGCGCGTCGCTCATGCGGCCGCGCATGTAGGGATCGAGGGAAAGATAGACCGTGCGCAGCAGCAGCTGGCCCGGCCCGGGTTCGGGGACCGCGCCGGTTTCCAGGCGGAAATCGCTGTCGGCGGGTTCGCCGCGTGGCCGCGAGGCCAGGACGATGCGGCGGTTGAGGGAGGACGATTGCGGCATGGCGTGCTGACTCCTTCTGTTCCGGTTCGGCCATTACACCACCCCAGCCGCGCCGGCCGCCGGCCGACCCTGCGGGCTGCTCCCCTTTTAATTAATTAAATACTTAATTAGAATCTGCCCATGCCTGCCAAGCCTTCCCCCGCGCGCCGTCCCGGCCGCCCCGCCCGTCCCGACAGCGCCGCCGTGCGCGACCAACTGCTGGACATCGCCACCGACCTGTTCGCCACCCAGGGCGTCGCCGCCACCCGCCTGGCCCACATCGCCGAACGCGCCGGGTTCACCTCGGCCATGCTGCACTACTACTTCAAGAGCCGCGACCAGTTGCTGGACGCCGTGGTGCTGGAACGCGTGGTGCCGGTCATCGGCTACGTCTGGAGCCCGGTGCCGCAGACGGCGCGGCGCCTGGACGGTTCCGCCGACACGGCGCGCATCGTCATCACCGAGATCGTCTCGCGCATCGTGCGCTGCGGCACCGACCGGCCCTGGCTCCCGGCCCTGTGGATGCACGAGGTCGTCAACGAAGGCGGCCAGTTGCGCGAGCGCGTGCTGCGCCACCTGCCGGCCCAGCGCCTGCAGGTGTTCGCCGGCCTGATCGCCGACAGCCAGCGCGCCGGCGCCATCACCCCGGGCGTGGAGCCGCGGCTGGTGTTCCTGTCGATCCTGGGCCTGACGCTGCTGCCGCTGGCCACGTCCAGCCTGTGGCGCCGCATCTGGCAGAACGATCCGCGGGTCCAGGCCATCGACCACGACGCCATTGCCGCGCACGCCATCGCCATGCTCACGGGCGGGCTGTTTTCCCCGCCAGCCCCGGCGCCCGCCGCGCCGGCACAGCGGACCCGGCGCGCCAAGCCGGCCGCCACCACCGAACCGCCCGCCACAGGACGCTGACCATGCGCACCCCTTCCCTCCCGCGCTACGCGCTGCCCGTCGCCGCCGCGCTCGGCCTGTCGCTGCTGGCCGCCTGCGGCAAGCGCGACGATGCCGTCTACCAGGGCTACGTCGAGGGCGAATACCTCTACATCGCCTCGTCCGAGGCCGGCCGGCTCGATACGCTGTCCGTGCAGCGCGGCGAGCAGGTCGCCGCCGCCGCGCCACTGTTCGCGCTGGAGGCGACGCGCGAAACCGCGGCGCGCGACCAGGCCGGCGCGCAGTTGGCGGCGGCCAGCGCCCAGCTGGAAGACATCGCCACCGGCAAGCGGCCGCCCGAGGTCGATGTCGCCCGCGCCCAGCTGGCCCAGGCCGAGGCCGCCAGCCGGCGCTCGGCGGCGCAACTGGCGCGTGACACCGCGCAGTTCCGCGCCGGCGGCGTGGCGCGTGCGCAGCTGGACGACAGCCGCGAGCAGGCCCAATCGGATGCCGCACGCGTGCGCGAGCTGCGCGCCCAGCTGGAAGTGGCCAACCTGCCCGGCCGCCAGGACCAGCGCCGCGCCCAGGCCGCCCAGGTCGAGGCGGCGCGCGCGACGCTGGCGCAGGCCGACTGGACCCTGGCGCAGAAACGCCTGGCGGCGCCCGCCGCCGCCCTGGTGTTCGACACGCTGTACCGCGTGGGCGAATGGGTGCCGGCCGGCAGCCCGGTGGTCAGCCTGCTGCCGCCGGGCAACATCAAGGTTCGCTTCTTCGTGCCGGAGAGCGTGATCGGCACGCTCAAGCCCGGGCAGCAGGCCATGGTGCGTTGCGACGGTTGCGGCGACCCGGTGCCGGTGCGCATCGACTACATCTCGCCGCAGGCCGAGTACACGCCGCCGGTGATCTACAGCCGCGAAACGCGCGGCAAGCTGGTCTACATGGTCGAGGCCCGCCCCGCGCCGGACGCGGCCACGCGGCTGCATCCGGGCCAGCCGGTCGAGGCGGCGCTGCAATGAACGGCGCCCCCGCCCGCCCCGCGGCCGAGCGCGGCTACGTCATCGACGTGCACGGCCTGAACAAGCACTTCGGCAACAAGCACGTGGTCAACGACGTTTCGCTGCAAGTGCGCGAAGGCGAGATCTTCGGCTTTCTCGGCCCCAACGGCAGCGGCAAGACCACCAGTATCCGGCTGATGTGCGGCCTGCTCACGCCCGACTCCGGCAGCGGCACCTGCCTGGGCTACGACATCCTCAAGGACAGCGCCGAGATCAAGCGCCACGTCGGCTACATGACGCAGAAGTTCTCGTACTGGGACGACCTGACCATCCGCGAGAACCTGGACTTCGTGGCCCGCATGTACGGCATGCCGAACCGCCGCGAGACCGTTGACCGCGCGCTCGAGGACCTGGGCCTGCAGACCCGCGCCAACCAGCTCACCGGCGCGCTGTCCGGCGGCTGGAAGCAGCGCCTGGCGCTGGCCGCCTGCCTGCTGCACGAGCCGCGCCTGCTGCTGCTGGACGAACCCACCGCCGGCGTCGACCCGACCGCGCGGCGCGACTTCTGGGAACAGCTGCACGAGCTGGCCGCGCGCGGCATTTCGGTGCTGGTCAGCACCCACTACATGGACGAGGCCGAGCGCTGCCACAAGCTGGCCTACATCTCGTACGGCAAGCTGCTGATCCAGGGCACCGCCGATGAAGTCATCGCCCAGCAGCGCCTGACCACCTGGGCCATCCACGGCCATGACCTGGTGCCGCTGGCGCAGCGGCTGCGCGGCGCGCCGGGGGTGGACCAGACCGTGGCCTTCGGCACCGCGCTGCACATCAGCGGCCGCGACGCCGCCGTGCTCGAACGCACCTTGCGAGACGTCGTGGCCGGCCAGGACCTGCGCCTGGAACGCATCGACACCAGCCTGGAGGATGTCTTCATCTACCTGATGAACCGCTCCGACGACAACTACGCGAGCGCGGCATGAGACGCCACCTGGAGGGCTTCTCGTGGTCGCGCTGGTGGAGCATGGTGCTCAAGGAATTCCTGCAGCTGCGGCGCGACCGCATCACCTTCGGCATGATCGTCGGCATCCCGATCATGCAGCTGGCGCTGTTCGGCTACGCCATCAACACCAACCCCAAGCAGCTGCCGACCGCCATCATCGTGGCCGACCACAGCCCGTTCACGCGCAGCTTCGTGGCGGCGATGACCGCGTCCGACTACTTCGACATCGTCGAGACCCTGCCCGACGAAGAGGCCGGCCGCGCCGCGCTGGCGCAGGGCCGGGTGTTGTTCGTGCTGACCATTCCACCGGACTTCTCGCGCCAGCTGCTGCGCGGCGAACGGCCGGCGCTGCTGATCGAGGCCGACGCCACCGACCCGATGGCGACCGGGCTGGCGATCGGCTCGGCCACCCAACTGGCGCAGGCGGTGGCGCGCAAGGACCTGACCGGCCCGCTGGCGCACCTGGCCGGCGGCCAGCCGCCGTTCGACGTGCGCGTGCATCAGCTCTACAACGAAGAACAGATCTCGCAATACAACACCGTGCCCGGCCTGATGGGCGTGATCCTGACCATGACGCTGGTGATGATGACCGGCCTGGCCATGACGCGCGAACGCGAGCGCGGCACCATGGAAAACCTGCTGGCCATGCCGGTGCGGCCGCTGGAGGTGATGACGGGCAAGATCGTGCCCTACATCGCCATCGGCCTGATCCAGGCCACCATTATCCTGCTGGCGGCGTATTTCGTGTTCCACGTGCCGTTCCTGGGCAGTTTGGTGACGGTGTACCTGGGCGCGCTGATCTTCGTGGCCGCCAACCTGACTGTCGGCATCACGCTATCGTCGCTGGCGCAGAACCAGCTGCAGGCAATGCAGCTGACGATGTTCTATTTCCTGCCCAACATGCTGCTGTCCGGTTTCATGTTCCCGTTCCTGGGCATGCCCAAGTGGGCGCAGTACCTGGGCAACCTGCTGCCGCTGACGCACTTCAACCGGCTGATCCGCGGCATCCTGCTCAAGGGCAACGGCTGGTGGGACCTGTGGCCCACCATCTGGCCCATGCTGCTGTTCACCGTGGTCGTCATGACCGCCGCCGTGAAGTTCTACCGCCGCACCCTGGATTGAAGGCCGCCATGCCCCGCCCCCACCTGCCCTTCGCCCGCCGCGCCGCGCTCGTGGCCGCCTGCGCCCTGTTGCCCGGCTGCGCCGTCGGACCGGACTTCGAGCGCCCCGCCGCGCCGCCGGTCGCCGCCTACACCTCGCCGACCGACAGCGCCGCCCCCGCCAGCGGCGCCCAACCGCGCCTCACCGACGCCGACATCCCGGCCCAATGGTGGCGCCTGTTCCGCTCCGACGCGCTGGACACGCTGGTGCGGCAGGCGCTGGAGGCCAGCCCGACCCTGGAACAGGCCCGCGCCCGGCTGCGCCAGGCCGGCGAGGATCTGAACGCGGAGACCGGCGGCCGCCTGCTGCCGGCCGTCGACGCCAACCTGTCGGCGACCCGGCAGAAGATCGATCCGTCCGCCTATGGCGTGCCGGTGACCGAGCAGCCCGCGCCGTTCACGCTCTACAACGCCTCGATCGACGTGTCCTACACGCTCGATGTGTTCGGCGGCAACCGCCGCGCGCTGGAGGGGCTGGCCGCGCAGGTCGACTACCAGTCGCACGAACTGCAGGCCGCGCGCATGACGCTGGCCGCCAACGTCGTGACCACCGCCATCCGCCAGGCCGACCTGGCCGCGCGCCTGGCCGACACCCGCGAGCTGCTGGCGGCCCAGCAGCGCCAGCGCGACATCATGGCGCAGCGCCTGCGGGCCGGCGGCATCGCCGAGGCCGACCTGCGCAACCAGGAACTGCTGCTGGCGCAGACCGCCGCGACCGTGCCGCCGCTGGAATACCAACTGGCCCAGGCCACGCACCAGCTGGCCACCTACCTGGGCCAGCCGCCCGCCGCCTGGCAGGCGCCGCCGCTGCGCCTGGCCGACCTGGCGCTGCCGGCCGAAATTCCCACCGGGGTGCCGTCGGCGCTGACCCGCCAGCGACCCGACATCCTGGCCGCCGAGGCCCTGCTGCACCAGGCCTCGGCCAACGTCGGCGTGGCCACCGCCAACCAATACCCGCGCTTCACCCTGACCGCCAGCTTAGGTTCGCAACGCACCCGGGCCGGCGATATCACCGATGGCGTCAATGTCTGGAACCTGGGCCTGGGGCTGGCGCAACCGCTGTTCCATGGCGGCGAACTGCGCGCCCGCAAGCGTTCGGCCGAGGCCGCCTACGAGGCGGCGGCGGCCGGTTACCGGCAGACCGTGCTGGACGGTTTCCGCCAGGTGGCCGACGCGCTGCGCGCGGTGCAGGCCGACGCCCGCGCCTATGAGGCCTACGACACCACCTGGCGGCGCGCCGACGACGCCGCGCGCATCGCCGGCGAACGCTACCAGGCCGGCGGCATCAGCCACCTGGCCCTGCTGGACAGCCAGCGCCAGCTGCTGCAGACGCGCATCGCCCGCGGCGCGGCCGACGCGGCGCGCTACGCCGACACCGCCGCCTTGCTGCAGGCGCTGGGCGGCGGCTGGTGGAACGAGCCGCCGGACAGTCCGGCCGCTCCCGCCCGATAGCCCGCAAACCCGCGCCAATACATACATTCCACGGCCATGTCCGAGAATTCGGGTCAGAAAGTGGCGTTGTGCGGCGTTTAGGAATCCGTTGTATCCGATGCATCATGCATGCGCTGAAGCTGCACTGATCCCGACAACGATTCATGAATGACCTACTAGACCTGATCGTCTTCTCGCCCGACTCCCGCCAACGCGCGCACCGCAGCGATGCCCTGGCGGGCATGGGCTTCTCGCCCCGCGGTTGCGAGGACTCCAACGGGCTGTTCCGGCTGTTCCAGGCGCGGCGCACGCCGCTGCTGGTGATGGAGGCCGAACTGACCGACCTGTGCATGGCCGTCGCCGGCCTGCGCGCCATGGACACCACCGCCGGCATCGTCGCCGTGTCTACCTTCGATTCGCCCGAAAACCGCATCCTCGGCCTGCACTGCGGCGCCGATGCCTGCTTCCCGACCGACGTGGCCACCGCCGAGATCGCCGCCGCGCTGCAGGCGCTGGTGCGCCGCGTGCCGATCAGCGGGCGGCGGCCGGCCGATGCCGATGCGCGCGCCGGCGCCACCACGCCAGCCGAGGCCACCGGTAAGTGGCAGTTCCAGGATGCCGCCTGGACCCTGGTCAGTCCGCGCGGCACCCGCCTGGCGCTGACCCAGGCCGAACGCGACTTCCTGCTGAAGCTGACCACCAGCCCCGACAAGCGGATGCCGCGTGGCGACCTGCCGGCCAGCGATCCGCAGGCCGGCCGCGATTCGGTGCGACGCACCGACGTGGTCGTCAGCCGGCTGCGCCGCAAGGCCCACGAAACCAATATGGAACTGCCGATCCGCACCGTCTGGGGCTGGGGCTACGCCTTCACCGGCGACATTTGAGGCGGGCGGCGTATCATGCGGGCATGGCCCGCCGGATTCCCGGCGCTGGCCTTGCCAACCCACCATTTCCCGCCATGGAAGTCTACGACCGCCTGCAGGCCCTGCTGACCGAGCATCAGGCCCGCTACCGCCTCATCTCCCACCCCGCCGCCGGGCGCTCGGTGGAAGTCGCCGCCGTGCGCGGCACCGCCGTCAGCCAGGGTGCCAAGGCGCTGGTCTGCCGCGTCAAGATCTCATCCAACCAGCGCCGGAACGTGCTGGCCGTGTTCCCCGCCGACCAGCAGGCCGACCTGGAAGCCATCGCCCGCGCGGCGGGCGGCAAGAAGGCCTCGCTGGCCTCGCAGGACCTGGCGCGCGAGCTGACCGGCTGCGAGATCGGCGCGATCCCGCCCTTCAGCTTCAACCCCGACCTGCACCTGCTGGTGGATCCCACCCTGCGCCAGCGGCACGATGAAATCGTGTTCAACGCCGGCCGGCTCGACGCTTCCATCCTGATGGCCACCGCCGATTATTTCCGCCTGGCCGCGCCGCAGGAAGCGCCGCTGATCAAGGGCCAGGGTTAACCGGCCCGGGACCGCCGTGCCGCACTCAGCCGCCTCCCGCGAAAACCGCCGCGCGCGCGCCTCCAACATGCGCTGGCTCATGAGCCTGGCGCACATGGAACCGTCGCCGGTCAGTCGCTGGGTCGCGCTGCGCGCCGCGCTGGCCATCGGCCTGCCGACCGCCGCCGGGCTGGCGCTGGACCAGAGCGCGGCCGCCGCGCTGGTGGCGCTCGGCGCCCTGCCCGCGATCACCGGCGATAACGGCGGCCCCTACCGCAACCGCGCGCTATCCATCGGCAGCACGGTGTTCGGCGGCGCGCTGGGTTACTTCCTGGGCACGCTGCTGTCCGGCCACGGCCTGCTCACCGCCGCCGGCATGACGCTGCTGGTGCTGGCAGCCAGCCTGGTCGGCACCTTCAACAACATCGCCGCCGTCGCCACGCTGCAATTCGCCACCTACGTGATCGTCGGCGCCAGCCTGACGTCGCCGCTGCCCCCCTGGCTGCCGCCGGCGCTGGTGGGCGCGGGCGGCCTGTTCGGCCTGGCGCTGACCCTGCTGGGCTGGGTAGTGAACCCGATCGCGCCCGAACGGGCGGCGGTGGCGCTGGCCTATCGCAAGCTGGCGGCCATGTTCGCCGCCATCGGCACCTCGCGCATCATGACGGCGCGGCGCGACATGGAAGCCGCCATGGCCGGCGCCTACGACACGGTGCTGGCGGCCCGGCGCCGCGCCGCCGGCCCCTCGCCGCGGCTGGCCCGGCTGGCCGCGCAATTGCAGGCCTGCACGCCGCTGTCGGACGCGGCGCTGGCGCTGGCGCGGGCCGGCCGGGTGCTGCCGCCCGAGTGCGCGCGGGCCATGAACCGGCTGGCCGACCACGTCGAGAACGCCACGCCGCTGGCGCCCGGCGACGACATCGCGGCCGTGCGCCAGGCCGGCGCCACGGCGCTGGCCGACGCGCTGGAGCAGGCGCGGCCGTTGCTGGAAGGCAGCGGCCCGGCGCGGCCCGACGCTTTCCCGGCCCTGCCGCCGGCGCGTCCGCGCACGCCCTGGCGGGTGCTGGCGCGCACCTACCGGCCCGGCCCGACCACGCTGCGCTACCTGACGCGGCTGGGCCTGTGCCTGGTGGTCGCCGAGGCGGTGGCGCGCACCCTGGCCCTGCCGCGCTCCTACTGGGTGCCGCTGATCGTGGTGGTGGTGTTCAAGCCCAATTTCGGCTCGGTCTTCGCCCGCGCGCTGCAAAGCTGCGCCGGCAGCGTGGTGGGCGTGGCGATCAGCGCCACGGTGCTGGCGCTGGACCGCAGCGGCGTGGTCAGCCTGCTCACCGTGACCGCCCTGGCGGCCTTGCTGCCGTGGTCGATCCGCCGCAACTACGGCCTGTTCTCGGCGATCCTGCTGCCCATCCTGATGCTGCTGATCGGCGCGCTGCAGCCGGGCAGTTGGCCGATCGCGCTGGCGCGGCTGGAGGACGTCGCGGTGGCCGCCGCCATCGTGCTGGCGGTGGGCTACCTGCCCTGGATGCGGATCGAGCGCCACAACCTGGACCAGGCCGTGGCCACCGCCATGGACACCCTGGCCGCCTACCTGAACACCGTATTCCAGGCCGATTCGGCGGCCCGCCACGACCTGCGCACCCAGGCCTATGCGCGCCTGTCCGACCTGCGCATCGCCTTGCAGCGCGGCCTGTCGGAACCCCGGCTGGTCAGCCGCCGCGCGCTGGCCTGGTGGCCGGTCGAAGTGGTTCTGGAACGCGTGGCCAACGCGGTCTCCGACAGCGCCTGGTCGCTGCCCGCGGGCCAGCCGCCGCCCGACCCGGCGGCGGTGGCGCGGCTGGCCGAGACACTGCAGGCCATGGCGCGGGCCGTGATTCAAGGCATGGCGGTCCCCGCCGCGCCCGTGACGACCGACACGCCCGCGCTGCGCGAAGCCGCCAGCGCCATCGAAGCCCTGCGCGCGACCCTGGCCGGCCCCGGCTTCGCGGCCGAACCGGGCCGTGTTCGCCCGCCTTCCCCGACCACCCAACCGGACTGAACCATGTGTCTCGCCGTCCTCGCCCTGCATACCGTGCCGGGCATTCCCGTCCTGATCGCCGCCAATCGCGATGAATTCCACGCCCGGCCGACGCTGCCGGCGGCGCAGTGGGCCGACGCCGCCCACGTGTACGGCGGCCGCGACGCGCTGGCCGGCGGCACCTGGATGGGCGCCACCACTGGCGGGCGCTATGCGCTGGTCACCAATTTCCGCGAGCCCGGCCGCGTGGTCGCCGACGCCCCCTCGCGCGGCGCCCTGGTCGAGGACTTCCTGCGCGGCCGCGCGCCGGCCGCCGACTACATCGCCGCCGCCCATGCCGCCGGCCAGGCCTACAACGGCTTCAACCTGATCGTCGGGGACGCGCAGGGCGCCTGGTACGCCAGCAACCGCGACGGCGCGCCGCGGCCGCTGGCGGCCGGCGTCTATGCCCTGTCGAACCACCTGCTGGATACCCCCTGGCCCAAGCTGGCGCGCACCAAGGCCGCCTTCGAGCGGGTGCTGGCGCAGGCTCCCCAGCCCGACCTGCCGGCATTGTTCGAGGCGCTGGCCGACCGCAGCCCGGCCGACGACGCCGACCTGCCCGCCACGGGCCTGCCGCCGGATCGCGAAAAACTATTGAGCAGCCCCTTCATCGTCAGTCCGAACTATGGCACCCGCAGTTCCACCGTGCTGACACTGCGCGACGACGGCACCGGCCAACTGGTCGAAAAGCGCTTTGCGCCCGACGGCGCCGCCAACGGCGAGAGCGTCCTGGCGTTCGCCTGGCGCGATCCCGGCGCGAGCGATACGCTTGGATCGTCCACGCCCCGGTAAAACGGACAGCGCCGGCGAACTCGGCGCGCATATGCCGGTCGAATTTCCTGCGTGATCATCCCTTCAAGGAGAATTGCATGAACAAGCGCATCGAACGTTGCACCCTGGCCGCCGCGATGGCCGTGGGCACCATGGCCCTGGCCGGCTTCCTGACCGCCGCGCAGGCGGCGCTGCCCGCGGTGCAGCACCAGGGCAGCGTGGAATACGTCAGCGGCGGCATCGGCCTGGACGAATCCGAAGCCATGAAGGCCGCCGCCAAGGACTACCCGCTCTCGCTGACCTTCGCCGCGCAGCGCGACGGCAAGGCCGACTACGTGGCCAACGTCGCCGTCGTCATCAAGGACGGCCATGGCAAGCAGGTGCTGCAGGCCGAGTCCCAGGGCCCCTACATGCTGGTCAAGCTGCCCGCCGGCAGCTACAAGGTCTCGGCCACCTTCAACGGCAAGGCGCAGGAACGCGAAGTCAACGTGCAGAACAGCGGCACGGCGCGCGCCGTGTTCGAATGGAAGTGAATCCCTGATGGCCATGCCGCCTGGCCAGGCGCGCGGGGCGCCCGGTGCCAGGCCGGGACCGCGTGGGCGCGCTAGACGCCCGAAAACAGGATGGCGATGACAAAGCCCACGCTGATCGTCCAGACCAGCGAGCGCAGCGCGCCCCAGCCCGCCAGGTACATCGCCAGGTAGCCCAGGCGCACGCCCAGCCAGCAGGCCATCAACGTGGCCACGTGCGCGGGCGCCGCCTGGTTGTACAGCGCGAACAACACCGCCGCGTAGAAGAACGGCAGCGCTTCGAACGTGTTGGCCTGCGCCGCGTTGGCGCGCGCGCGCCAGCCTTCCTGCCGCGCCAGCCAGGCGCGCGGATCATTGTTGTCGAACTTCCTGCCGCCCGCCTTGGCGACGATCGTGCAAACGAACGGCAGGATCGCCGCCGCCAACATCAACCATGCGATCAATTTCATTGCTGCTCCTTGCGCGGAACGAGCCTCTTCCCGCCACCGGGCGGGACGCGCCGCTGCGGCATGGTCGCCCGAAAGCGCGGAAATGAAAAGCGGTCGGCGCAAACGGCAAATGCCTATCGGCCAACCGCAAACGCGGCCTCACCCTCCGGCGCTTACACTTGCGGCTTTGGCGCCTCCCGCGAACGCGATGCCGGTGACGCGCCGCCCGTTGTCTCGCAGGAAGAACCATGCCTCTCGCCTCTCCCGGCTCCCTGATGTTCCTGGCCGCCGTCCTGCTGTGGCTACCTGCCACCCGCCGCTGGGCCCTGCCGCCACTGGCGCTCGCCTATGCCTGGGCCTGGACGCAGGGCGGCATCGAGCCCGTGGCGCTGGCCTGGCCCGCGTTGCTGGCGCTGGCCGCCGTGCTGGCGCGGCCGACCATGGCGGCGCCCGCTCGCGCCGCTGGCCATGCGCTGTTCCTGATCCTGGCGGTGCTGCTGTTCCTGCACTGGCTGCCCGGCTACCACAACCCGCTGGTCATCCCGCGCGCCGCGCTGACGCCCGATGCCGTGCCCTTCGCCATGTACCTGAACCTGGACAAGCCGCTGGTGGCGTTCTGGGTGGTGCTGGTCGCCGCGCCCGCCATGGCCGGCGCCAGCGCGCGCGCCACGCTCACGGCGGCGCTGGCCGCGTGCGCCGGCGCGATCGCGGCCTGCCTGGGGCTGGCCCTGGCGCTGGGGGTGGTGGGATGGGCGCCGAAGTGGCCCGACTCGGGCTGGCTATGGCTGATCAACAACGCGCTGCTGGTGACGCTGGCCGAGGAAGCCCTGTTCCGCGGCTACGTGCAGGAACGGCTGACGCGCGCCTGCCGCGGCCGCCCCTGGGGCGCCACGGCCGCGCTGCTGGTCGCCGCGCTGCTGTTCGGGCTGGCGCACTATGCCGGCGGCTGGCAATGGATGCTGCTGGCCGGCATCGCCGGCGTTGGGTACGGCCTGGCCTACCGCCACGGCGGTCTGGCGGCCGCGGTGCTGGCCCACCTGGGGCTGAACGCGGCGCACTACGGTCTGTTCACCTACCCGATGCGCGCCGCGCTGCATTGAAACGCCCAAGCCGCTGCCGACCCGTCGTGGCCGCCAACGGCGCGGCGCTTCAGGCCGTCGCCAGGGCCGGATAGTCGGTGTAGCCCGCCGCGCCCGAGGCGTAGAAGGTCGACGAATCCGGCGCGTTCAACGGCGCGTTCAGCGCAAAGCGGCGCACCAGGTCGGGATTGGCGATGAATTGCACGCCGAACGCCACCGCGTCGGCGCGGCCCGCGGCAATCGCCGCCTCGGCCGATTCGCGCGTGAAGCCTTCGTTGGCGATGTACACGCCGCCGAACGATTCCTTGAGCTGCGGCCCCAGGCTGTCGGCGCCCTCATGTTCGCGCGCGCACAGGAACGCCAGGCCACGGCGGCGCGCCGCCCGCGCCACGTAGTTGAAGGTCGTGGCCGGGTCCGAATCCCCCATCGAGTGGGCATCGCCACGCGGCGACAGGTGCAGGCCGACGCGGCCGCCCCCCCACACGCTGACGCACGCATCCACTACTTCCAGCATCAGGCGCGCGCGTGCTTCGAGCGAACCGCCATAGCCGTCGGTGCGATGGTTGGTGCTGTCCTGCAGGAACTGGTCCAGCAGATAGCCATTGGCGCCGTGGACTTCGACGCCGTCGAAACCGGCCTCCTGCGCCAGTTGCGCGCCGCGGCGATAGGCCTCGACGATGCCCGGGATCTCATCGGTCTCGAGCGCGCGCGGCACCACATAACCGCGCTTGGGACGCACATGGCTGACATGGCCGCCGGCCGCGATCGCGCTCGGCGCCACCGGCAGTTCGCCATTGAGGAACACCGGGTCCGAAATGCGGCCCACGTGCCACAGCTGCGCGAAGATGCGGCCGCCGGCCTCGTGCACCGCCGACGTCACCTTGCGCCAGCCCTTGACCTGCTCCTGCGACCACAGCCCCGGCGTATCGGCATATCCCACGCCCTGCGGCGTCACCGAGGTGGCCTCGGTCAGGATCAGGCCAGCGGACGCGCGCTGGACGTAGTACTCGACCATCAGGTCGTTCGGCACCCGGCCCTCGCTGGCGCGCTGGCGCGTCAACGGGGCCATGATGATGCGGTTGGGCAGGGTCAGTTCCCCCACTTGCAAGGGTTCGAACAGCAGGCTCATAACAATCCTCGTGCCCGGCGGGCGGGCGTGGGTAGCGGCGGCAGGCTACATGTCTTGATTCAATTGCCGCAGGAACGCGGCAATCACGGATTCATTGCGACGGAAGAACACCCACTGCCCCACCTTGGTGGCCGAAATCAGCCCCGCGCGCTGCAGCACCGCAAGGTGCGAAGACACGGTGGACTGCGACAGCCCGCAGCGCCCATCGATATGGCCCGCGCACACCCCGTGTTCGAAGGTATGCCCCGGACGCTCCTCGAAGTGCGCCTGCGGCGTCTTCAACCACCCCAAAATCTCGCGGCGCACGGGATTGGCCAACGCCTTGAGAATGGCGTCGACATCGATCTCCGTGGTGGCCTCGGTGGCGGGGGCAGCAGTGGTCGTCATATTGAAATATCGCAATTTATCGAATCTTATATCGAGACATCCCGATATATCGTTATACCCCTGTCGGTCGAGGGGCCTTCTTCGGAATCCGAGGGCCCCTCACTCCCCCTGCACCCGCCCGCGCAACCGCTTCACCTCGCCATGCAGCACCTTGCGCTGCACCCGCCGCCGCTGCGACGCCCGCGTCGGTTTCGTCGCCCGCCGCGGCTTCTCCACCTTCGCCGCCGCCCGCACCATGTTCACCAGCCGCTCGATCGCCTCCGCCCGGTTCTTGTCCTGGCTGCGGAACGACTGCGACTTGATGACGATCACCCCCTCCTTGGAAATGCGATGGTCGCTCATCGCGCACAACGCATCCTTGATATCCGCCGGCAACGACGACGCCCGCACATCGAACCGCAGATGCACCGCGCTCGACACCTTGTTGACGTTCTGCCCGCCCGCGCCCTGCGCCCGGATCATCGAGAACTCAATCTCGCGCTCGTCGATATAGAGAGAATCTTGAACATGAAACATAGCGCGAGAGTATATAAGCCTTCGCCAGGCGATAAACCCTCCGCTCCCGCCACCGGATGGCGTGAAAATCCCTCACGCCCCCCCCTCGTGGCGCAAGCACATCCGGCAACAGCCCCCCAACCACCGTCCCACCCAGATCCGCCCCCCCCCTCGCGCATCCGCCACGCCTGCGCGCCAGCGAACCCCGCCCAACACCCCACACCGCGTATGCCTGGAGCGGCCGCCCGCGCGGCCACTCCAGGCGGGCCCGGCAAGACTCTCCAGAACCCTGAAGCCCCGCAGCGCCACGCCCCCAGACATTCGCAGCCCTGGGCGCGGGCGGGTCGGGAGGCGGGCAACCTCGATGCGCCCGAGGGAATCCGTAGGCAGCCGCCGTCAGGCGGCAACGAGGATGACGCAGGGGCAGTCCGGAGCGAACGCTCCGGACCGCAATCGTGGGCGCCCGCCTCCCGACCCGCCCGCGCCCAGGGCGACCTACGAAGCCCCCGGCAACGTCACGCAACCGCCCCAACAAACGAGAAAAAGCCCACGACATCAAGGACATCCCAGCCCCCCGCAACCAAGACCGACTAAAATAACGCCCTTTTGCCCCTCCCTGGCGCGCCGCCCAGCGCCACTCCCCCATGACCTACACCGCCAAAGAAATCTTCAAAACCCTGCAAGGCGAAGGCGCCCACGCAGGCCGCGCGGCGGTCTTCTGCCGGTTCGCGGGCTGTAATCTCTGGAGCGGCCGCGAAAGCGACCGCGCCAGCGCCGCCTGCACCTTCTGCGACACCGACTTCATCGGCACCGACGGCGACGGCGGCGGCAAATTCGCCACCCCCGAGCTGCTCGCCGACGCCATCGAAGCCGCCTGGGGCCCCGACACCGCCAACCGCTACATCGTCTTCACCGGCGGCGAACCCCTGCTGCAACTGGACGAAGCCCTGCTGGCCGTCGTCCACGCCCGCGGCTTCACCGTCGCCATCGAAACCAACGGCACCGTCCAGCCGCCCCCCGGCATCGACTGGATCTGCGTCAGCCCCAAAGGCACCGCCCCCGTCGTCATCGAACGCGGCAACGAACTCAAGCTGGTCTACCCCCAGGCCAACGCCCTGCCCCCGCGCTTCGAACACCTGGACTTCGACCACTTCTTCCTGCAACCCATGGACGGCCCCGCCCGCCTGGCCAACACCGAACAGGCCGTCCAGTACTGCATGCAGCACCCGCAATGGCGCCTGAGCCTGCAGACCCATAAATACATAGGCATTCCATGATTTCCGTGACCCGCAGGCTTGAATTCGACGCCGGCCACCGCATTCCCGACCACCGCAGCCAGTGCCGCAACCTGCACGGCCATCGCTACGTGCTCGAAATCACCCTGACCGGCGACGTCGTCCAGGCCCCGGGCGAATCCGACAACGGCATGCTGATGGACTTCGCCGACATCAAGCGCATCGCCAAGACGCATATCGTCGACGTCTGGGACCACGCCTTCCTGGTGTATGAAGGCGACACCGCCGTGCGCGGCTTCCTCGACTCGATGCCCGACCACAAGACCGTGGTGCTGGACCGCATCCCCACCGCTGAAAACCTGGCCGCCATCATCTTCGAGATCCTCGCGCCGCACTACCACGGCCACTACGGCGCCGACCTGCGCCTGACCCGCGTGCGCCTGTACGAAACGCCCAATTGCTGGGCCGACTGCAACGGTTGATCGCCCAGGGCGGCCAGCCTGGCCGCCCCGCGAGCCGGCGCGACAGCAGGCGCTTGCCGCCTGGCGCGACCACGCATGCCGCTCGCCGGTTTTCCCGGCAGACATGGGCGATGCCGACGCCAGATGACGCCCGGCTCCCGGCGGGCCCGGCACCCAGCACGACGCGCCCCGCCGCATCAACGCCGCCCCTCGCCGCCCCGCCTTTCCATCCACGGAAAACCCGCCCCTGATTTTCCCGATTGAAAAAATCAATGGAGATCTTCGCCATTTTCAATTAATAGTAAGCTAATAGATAGGATACAATCGATTTCCATGGACACCCCCACCGACTCCCAACTCATGGCCACCACTGCCAACCTGATGGTGCTGTCGCGCGCCTACCGCGGCGCCGCCGACAAGGCCCTGGCCGACTACGGCCTGTCGCAAGCCACCGCCTGGCCCGTGATCCTGGCCGGCCGGCTGGGCGACGGCGTGCGCCAGGGCGCGCTGGCCGAGGCGCTGGGGGTCGAGGGCCCGTCGCTGGTGCGCGTGCTTGACCAACTGGTCGCCGCCGGCCTGATGGAACGCCGCGAAGACCCGCATGACCGCCGCGCCAAGACCCTGCACCTGACCGACGCCGGCCACGCCCTGCGCAAGCAGGTCGAGGACGTGCTGGTGGAACTGCGCCGGCGCCTGTTCGACGGCGTCAGCGAAGCCGACCTGCAAGCCTGCCTGCGGGTGTTCGACGCACTCAAGGCCGCGCTGGGCCGCAGCGCCGCCGGGGCCCAGGAGGACCCGCGGCCATGAAACTGCCCAACGTCCGCGAGACGATCTTCTCCCTCAAGAGCTACCTGAGCGCCATCATGGCGCTCTATCTTTCGTACAGCATCGGCCTGCCGCGCCCGTTCTGGGCCATGACCACCGCCTACATCGTGGCCCAGCCCTGGTCGGGCGCGGTGCGCTCGAAGGCGCTGTACCGTCTGGTCGGCACCTTCTGCGGCTCGGCCATGACCGTCTACATGGTGCCGCGCCTGTCCAATTCGCCCGTCGTCATGACCGCCGCCATGGTGGCCTGGGTCGGCTTCTGCCTGTACCTGTCGGTGCTGGACCGCACGCCGCGCTCGTATCTCTTCATGCTGGCCGGCTACACCGCCGCCATGATCGGCTTTCCCAGCGTCACCGATCCGTCGCAGGTGTTCGACACCGCGCTGGCGCGGGTCGAGGAAATCAGCCTGGGCATCGTCTGCGCCACGCTGGTCCACAGCATCGTCCTGCCGCGCGGCCTGGCGCCCGCCCTGACCTTGCAGCTGGACAAGGCGGTGCGCGACGCCAAGCTCTGGATCCACGACACCCTGAGCGGCAAGACCACTGAACAAAAGGACCGCGACCGCCGCGAGCTGGCCAACGACATCACCCAGTTGCGCCTGCTCTCGACCCACGTGCCGTTCGACACCGGCAACCTGCGCTGGACCGCCGGCGCGGTGCGCGCCATGCAGGACCAGATCGCCGCGCTCACGCCCGCCGTGTCCGCGGTCGAAGACCGCATGCGCGCCCTGCAGGCCAATGGCCAGACGCTGCCGGAGCCGGTCTCGCAAGTGCTGGCCGACATCTCCGAATGGATCAACGCCGGCGCCAAGGCCACCCACGAAACGGCCGTGCAGTTGCGCGCCGCCGTCTCGCGCCTGACGCCCGCCATCGACAGCCATTCCGGCTGGCGCGACGCGCTGCTGGCCAGCCTGATGACGCGGCTGCGCGAGCTGATCGACACCTACGACGAATGCCTGGCGCTGCGCCGCGAGATCCGCGCCGGCCTGGCCGGGGCGCCGCTGCGCGGCACGCGCGCCCCCGTCCGCACCGCGCCCAGCCGCGCCCTGCACCGCGACCGCGGCATGGCGCTGCTGTCGGCGGCCGCCGCCGGCGTCGCCATCTCGGTCGTCTGCCTGTTCTGGATCGGCACGGCCTGGAGCAACGGCGCCACCGCCGCCCTGATGGCCGCCATCTTCAGCTGCTTCTTCGCCTCGCAGGACAACCCGGTGCCGGGCATCATGCAGTTCCTGACCTACACGGTGTATTCGATCCCGCTGTCGGCGCTGTACCTACTGGGCATCATGCCGGCCATCCATTCGTTCGAGATGCTGGCGCTGGCGATGCTGCCCACCGCCTTCGTGCTGGGCATCTTCATCGCGCGGCCGGCCTCCACCGGCAAGGCCATGGCGGTGCTGTTCGGCTTCCTGGGCACCATGGCGCTGCAGGACACCCACACCGCCGACCTGGTGTCGTTCATCGACACGCAGGTGGCGCAGTGCATGGGCGTGGCCACCGCCGCCATCATCGCCGCCATCTTCCGCACCGTCAGCGCCGACTGGAGCGCGCGCCGCATCCAGGCCGCCAACTGGAACGAACTGGCCACGCTGGCCAGCTCGCCGCGCGCCCCGGCCCGCCACACCTATGCCGCCCGCATGCTCGACCGCATCGGCCTGCTGCAGCCACGCCTGGCCATGGCCAAGCGGCCCGACGACCTGGTCGCCGCCGACGCGCTCAAGGACCTGCGCGTGGGCCGCGACATTACCGAACTGCAACGCGCCCGCCGCCACCTGCCCATGGCCGACGCCACCATCGCGCCGGTGCTCGACAGCCTGGCGCGCTTCTTCCGCCAACGCTCGGCCTGGCGCGGCGGCGACAAGGCGCCGGAAATGCTGGCGCAGATCGATCGGGCCCTGGCCAGCGTCAGCGCCACGCCCGGCACCGTCGCCGCGCGCGACCGCGCCGTGGTGGCCCTGGTGGGCCTGCGCCGCGCCTTCTTCCCCGACGCGGCCGATTACCAACCCGCCCATCCCACGCTGGAAACACCATGATCGGCGAATTCAATCTCTACGGTATCTACTTCCCCTGGCTGCTGGTGCTGGGCGTGGTCACCCTGGGCGTGGCCTGGGCCGTGCGCCGCGTGCTGGCGCGCGCCGGGCTGTATCGCCTGGTGTGGCACCCGGCGCTGTTCGACCTGGCGCTGTTCATCGTGCTGCTGTATGGCGTCTCCCTGATTTCCCCTTATTTTCTGCAGAGATAGGTATGAAACTCCCCAATGCCCTGCGCCCCGCCGCCATCGGCAAATTCGCGGTGACCGCCGCCGTGGTCGCGGCCGCCGTCTACGCCGGCTGGCAGCTGTGGGTGCACTATGAAGTCGAGCCCTGGACCCGCGATGGCCGCGTCAAGGCCTACGTGGTGCAGGTGGCGCCGGACGTGTCCGGCCTGGTGACCGCCGTGCCGGTGCACGACAACCAGGACGTCAAGGCCGGCGACGTGCTGTTCGAGATCGACCGCGCGCGCTTCCAGCTGGCCTACGACCAGGCCGAAGCGTCCGTGCGTTCGCAACAGGTGGCGCGCGAACAGGCGCTGCGCGACGCCAAGCGCAACCGCTCGCTGGGCCAGTTGGTGGCCGCCGAGGCGCTGGAACAGAGCCAGACCAAGCTGCAGCAGACCGAGGCCGCGCTGGCCCAGGCCGAGGTGCAGTTGAACACCGCGCGCCTGAACCTGGAGCGCAGCCGCGTGCTGGCCGTGACCGACGGCCGCGTCACCAACCTCGACCTGCGCGCCGGCTCGTACGCCAGCGCCGGGCGCGGCGTGATGGCGCTGGTCGACGCCAGCTCGTTCTACGTCGAAGGCTATTTCGAGGAAACCAAGCTGCCCGGCATCCACGAAGGCGACCCCGTCACCGTCACGCTGATGGGCGACAACCGCCAGATCCGCGGCCACGTCGAGAGCATCGCGCTGGGCATTGCCGACCGCGACCGCAGCACCGGCGCCAACCTGCTGCCCAACGTCAACCCGACCTTCAACTGGGTGCGCCTGGCGCAACGCATCCCGGTGCGCGTGAAGATCGACGAAGTCCCCGCCGGCGTGCGCCTGGTGGCCGGCCAGACCGCCACCGTGGCGGTCGGCGCCGCCGCCGCGCCCGCGCAGACGCGGACCGACGCGCGCCAACCCTCTTGAGCGTGCGTTTTCACCCACCCGTCAACCACTTAGACAACGCCAAGCCGTAACCGCCATGAACACCAGATTCCTCCTGCCGCTGATGCTGTCCGCCGCGCTGGCCGGCTGCGCCGCCGTGGGCCCTGACTACCAGGTGCCCGCCGACGCGGCCGCCGCCCGGCCAGGCGCGCAGGCGCCATTCGCCGAGGCGCGGGAAGGCGTGTTCCAGCGCGACCAGGTGCCCGGCCACTGGTGGCGGCTGTACAACGATCCGGTGCTGGACGGCCTGGTGGAAAAGGCCCTGGCCGCCAACACCGACCTGCGCGTGGCCAGCGCCAACCTCGAACGCGCCCAGGCCGCCGTGCGCGAGACCGAGGCGCAGCAGCAGCCCAGCCTGGGCGTGAACGCCTCGCCCACCTTCGGCCACGTCTCCGGCATCCAGGAACTGGCGCCCGGCATCGATCCGCCCAACCGCTGGTCGTACTCGGCCGGCGCCAGCATGTCGTACCAGGTGGACCTGTTCGGCCAGATCCGGCGCGCCGTGGAAGCGGCCGGCGCCGATGCGCAGGCGGCCCAGGCCGCCTATGACGCCACCCGCGTCACCGTGGCGGCCGAAACCGCCCGCGCCTACGCCAACCTGTGTTCGGCCGGCATGCAACTGGCCTCGGCCGAGCATTCGGTGAAAGTGCAGCAGGAATCGCTGGACGCCGTCAGCCGCCTGCAACGCGCCGGCCGCGGCACCGCGCTGGACGTGACCCGCGCGCGCAGCCAGTTGGAACAATTGCGCGCCGGCCTGCCGCCGTTTCAGGCGCAGCAACGCACCGCGCTGTACCGGCTGGCGGCGCTGACCGGCCAGACCCCGGCCGAGATTCCGACCACGCTGCTGCAATGCGCCGCCGCGCCGCAACTGAGCCAGACGATTCCGGTGGGCGATGGCGCCGCGCTGCTGCGCCGCCGTCCCGACATCCGACAGGCCGAACGCGCGCTGGCCGCCGCCACCGCGCGCATCGGCGTGGCCACCGCCGACCTGTACCCGAAGATCACGCTGGGCCTGTCCGGCGCCTCGGGCGGGCCGGCCGCCATGTTCGGCGATCGCGGCACCTTCAGCTGGAGCGTCGGTCCGCTGATCTCGTGGACGCTGCCGAACACGGGCGCGGTGCAGGCGCGCATCGCCGAGGCCGAGGCCAACACCAAGGCCGCCGTGGCGCGCTTTGACGCCTCGGTGCTGAATGCGCTGCGCGAAACCGAGAGCGCGCTGGTGGTGTACGCGCGCCAGCTCGATCGCCAGGCGGCGCTGCAAGCGGCGCGCGACCAGGCGGCGCAGGCCGCGTCGCAGGCGCGCCAGTTGTTCCAGTACGGCAAGACCGACTACCTGACGGTGCTCGACGCCGAACGCACGCTGGCCAGCAATGAAAGCGCGCTGGCCGCCGGCCAGGCCGAACTCAGCAACGACCAGATCGCCGTGTTCCTGGCGCTGGGCGGCGGCTGGGAAAAGTAGACGCGGCAGGCGATACCCGGGCGGCCAGGCTGCCGCCCGCCTGTTGTTTCCCTCCGGCGCTTGGCGCCGTCCTCCCCGAACGGGCCAACGCGCCCGCCTCCCCGGGCTTCGCGCCCTTCCCCCTCCCTCCTTCGCATGGATCGCGCCGCGCCCGCGAGCCGCGGCCATGCCACGCACCGTTGCCCCGCGTCGGCCCGCCTGCCTCCCCGATGGATGCCACCCCCTCATTTTCAAATAGTTTCCACAATATGGATACATGATTGTTGGCGCCGCCCATGGCCTCTTAGAATCAGCCTCACACCATAATTCCAATTTAAGCAGAGACAGATCGAGTTCCCGGCCGCCTCCCGTCGCGCCATCGGGAATCAAGACAAACATCCATAATATGGAAGAACAAAACAGCCCCGAACCCGCCCGCGTCATGGACAGCATCACCAAGCTGCGCGCCGAAGACGCCGGCCGCGTGGTGATCGCCGGCTCCCATGGTGGCAGCTACGCCGCCTATTGCGCCGCCCGCGGCCGCGTGCGCGCGGTGGTGCTGAACGACGCCGGCGTCGGCTGGCAACAGGCCGGCATCGCCGGGCTGGACGAACTGCAGCAGTGGGGCGTGGCCGCCGCCACCGCCGACTACCGCAGCTGCCGCATCGGCGACGGCGCCGACATGGCGCGCCACGGCATCATCAGCCACGTCAACGGCCTGGCCCATGCGCTCGGCTGCCGGCCCGGCATGGCCGTGGCGCAGGCCGCGCGGCGGCTGGCCGATGCCGACATGGCGCCGACCTGGCCGGCGCCGCGCCACGAGGCCCGCACCGTCCTGGCCACGGCTGCCGACGGCACGCCGCGCGTGATCGGCGCCGACTCGGTCTCGCTGCTGGAGCCGGCCGACGACGGCCTGATCGCCGTCACCGCCTCGCACGGCGAACGGCTGGCGGGCCTGGCCACCGACGGCGTGCGCCCCCGCCCCTGGCTGGTGACCTTCAACGACGCCGGCATCGGCAAGGACAGCGCCGGCATCGGCCGCCTGCCCCTGCTGCAGCAGCGCGGCATCGCGGCGCTGACCGTGTCGGCCCACAGCGCCCGCATCGGCGACGCGCGCTCCTGCTACGAGGACGGCGTGGTGTCGTGCGCCAACGCCCGCGCCCGCGAACTCGGCTGCCGCATCGGCGCCCCCCTGAAATCCTTTATCGACGCCCTGCTGGCCGGGCGCGCAACCCACCTGGAGCATTCCCCGCATGTCGGAAACCCTTGAAATCACCGGCGGCGAAGCCATCGCCCGCATGTTCGCGGCGCATGACGTCGGCCTGATGTTCGGCATGGGCGGCTTCCAGCTGCTGCCGTTCTACGACGCGGTGCGGCGCCTGAAGCTGAACCACAACCTGATCAACGACGAACGCTGCGCGGTGTTCGCCGCCGACGCCTACACCAAGGTCAGCGGCCGCCCCGCCGTGTGCGACGCCACGCTCGGCCCCGGCGCCACCAACCTGGTCACCGGCCTGGCCGAGGCCTACAACGCCGGCACCGCCATGGTGGCGCTGGTGGGCGACTCGCACCGCATGCATTCGTGGAAGAACATGACGCAGGAGGCACGCCAGCTGGAAGTGCTGCGCCCCGTGGTCAAGGACGTGCTGCGGGTCGAGAAGATCGAGCGCATTCCCGAACTGGTGCGGCGCGCCTTCGCGGTCGCCACCAGCGGCCGGCCCGGCCCGGTGGTGCTGGACGTGCCCGAGGACATCGCGCATGAAGTCCACGCCTTCGACGCCGCCGCCTTCCACGCCAGCGAGACCTACCGCCGCGCGCCCGCGCTGCGCTGCCGCCCGGATGCCGACGCGCTGGCGCAGGCCGCCGCCATGCTGGCCGGCGCCGACCGCCCGCTGATGCTGTGCGGCGGCGGCGTGCACATCAGCGACGCCGCCGAGGCGGTGCAGGATTTCGCGCGGCGCTACAACATCCCGGTGGCCCACACCATGAGCGGCAAGGGCGCCATCGCCTGCGACGATCCGCTGAACGCGGGCCTGTTCGGCCGCTACAGCCGCATCGCCAACGACCTGATCGCCAAGTCCGACTGCCTGTTCGTGGTGGGCTGCAAGCTGGGCGAAGTGGCCACGCGCCGCTATGACCTGCTGGCCACCGGCGCGCCCATCATCCACCTGGACATCGTGGCCGAGGAATTCGACCGCACCACCACGCCGGCGCTGCGGCTGTGGGGCGACGCCCGCGCCACGCTGGCCGAACTGGACCAGGCCCTGGCCGCCCAGCCCGATAACGGCGGCGCCCGCCGGCAAGGCTACGCCGCCGAAGTCGGCCAGGCGATGCACACCTGGCGCGAATCGGTGCGCGCCAAGCTGACCTCGGCCGACCGGCCCATCGGCATGGCGCGCCTGATGCACGAGATCAACGCCAGCCTGCCCGCCGACGGCGTGCTGGTGGCCGACGGCGGCTTTGCCGCGCACTGGGGCGGCCTGCTGTTCGACACCAAGCGCGCCGGGCGCGGCTTCGTGCCGGACCGGGGCTTCGCGTCGATCGGCTACGGCATCCCCGGCGCCATCGGCGCGGCCGCCGCCGCGCCCGGACGGCAGGTGGTGAGCCTGACCGGCGACGGCGGCTGCAACATGTCGCTGGGCGAACTGGAAACCGCCGTGCGCATGGGCCTGGCCTTCACCCTGGTGGTGGTCAACAATGCCGCCTCGGGCTATATCAAGGCCTTGCAGCACCTGATGTACGGCAGCGGCAGCTACCAGTCGTCCGACCTGGCCGAGACCAACTACGCCAACGTGGCGCGGGCGCTGGGCTGCAACGGCATCCGGGTGGAGGACCCGGCCGAGATTCCCGCCGCGCTGGCCGCCGCCTACGCCTGCAAGGACCGCCCCACCGTGCTGGACGTGGTGGTGACGCGCGACCCCGCGCACATGCTGCCCGGCGTGGACAGCCGCGCCGCCAAGATCAAGCCGGGCGATCGCATCGCCTGAGCCTGGATAACAACACAGACATCCCAAGCGAGGAGACAACCCATGAATATCCGTACCTGGCTGACCGTGGCGGCCGCCGCCCTGGCCACCGTGCTGGCGCCGTCCGCCGGCGCCCAGAGCAACTATCCCGACCGCCCCATCCGCCTGATCGTGCCCTTCCCGCCCGGCGGCACCTCGGACGTGGTCGGCCGCATCTTCGCCGAGGCGCTGGGCAAGCAGATCGGCCAGCCCGTGGTGGTCGAGAACCGGGGCGGCGCCGGCGGCACGGTCGGCTCGCGCGCCGTGGCCAGCGCGCCGGCCGACGGCTACACGCTGCTGCTGGGCACCTCCAGCACCAACGGCACCAACTCGGCGGTCTACAAGAACCTGCCGTACGACGCGGTCAAGGACTTCACCCCGGTCACGCAGATCATCCGCGTGCCGGGCGTGATCGTGGTCAACAAGGACTTCCCGGCCAAGGACTACGCGTCCTTCGTGGCGCTGATCAAGGGCGCGCCGGGCAAGTATTCGTATGCCTCGTCGGGCAACGGCGGCGCCACCCACATGGCGATGGAGTACTACAAGTCGCTGTCGGGGCTGGACATGATGCACGTGCCGTATCGCGGCACCGGCCCGGCGCTCAATGACGTCATCGCCGGTCAGGTGCCGATCCTGTGGGACACGGCGGCCTCGTCGATGGCGCACATCCAGTCCGGCAGCCTGCGCGCCATCGTGGTGGCCGCGCGCAAGCGCCTGCCGCAACTGCCCGACGTGCCCACCTTCGCCGAGGTCGGCCTGCCAACGTATGACGCCGAGATGTGGAACGGCCTGCTGGCCCCGGCCGGGCTGCCCGCGCCGATCCTGGCCAAGCTGGGCGAGGCCTCGCGCCGCGCGCTGGCCGACCCCGAGGTGCAGGCCAAGTACGCTGGCGTGGGCGCCTACGTGGTGGCCGACAAGCCGGAAGCCTTCGCCGCGATGATCAAGGAAGACGTGGCCAAGTGGAAGAAGGTGGCCGAGTTCGCGCACATCTCGGTGGACTGACATGGGCCAGCGCATGCAAGGCAAGACCGCGCTGGTGTTCGGCGCGGGTTCGTCCGGCCCGGGCTGGAGCAACGGCCGCGCCGCCGCCGCGCTCTATGCCCGCGAAGGCGCCCACGTGTTCGCGGTCGACCTGCGCGCCGATTCGGCCGAGGAAACCCGCCGCATCATCGCCGAGGAAGGCGGCCGCTGCACCGCGCTGGCGGCCGACGTGACCGACAGCGCGCAGATCCTGGCGGCGGTGCGGGCCATGCAGGCCGAGGCCGGCCGCATTGACGTGCTGCACAACAACGTCGGCATCACCGAGATGGGCGACCCGATCGAGGCCAGCGAGGAGAGCTGGCACCGCGTCATGGACACCAACCTGACCGGCGTGTTCCTGACCTGCAAGCACGTGCTGCCGGTGATGCTGGCCCAGGGCGGCGGCAGCATCGTCAACATCTCGTCGCTGGCCTCGATCCAGGTCAACACCTACCCGTACACCTCGTACTACGCCGCCAAGGCCGGCTTGAACCACCTGACCCGCGCCCTGGCGGTGCGCTACGCGCCCGACAACATCCGCGTCAACGCGGTGCTGCCGGGCGTGATGGACACGCCGCTGATCTACACCCAGATCGCGGGCCAGTTCGAGGACGTGGAGGAAATGCGTCGGCGCCGCCACGCCGCCAGCCCGATGGGCCGCATGGGCGACGCCTGGGACGTGGCGCACGCGGCGCTGTTCCTGGCCAGCGATGAAGCGAAGTACATCACCGGCGTGTGCCTGCCGGTGGACGGCGGCAAGTCCTGCGCGGGGCGATAGCCGGCGTAGCAGGCCGGCCGGCGCCGGCGCGGACCCAGGACGCGCCGCCCGCCGGCCAGCTCCCGATCGGTCCGATGCCTGTCGGATAGCCCGGATCCAGGACGCGCGCGATCGCGCCGCGTGTCAGGCCGGACGCGGCGCCAGCTCGGCGCCCAGTTCCGTGGCGGCGCGTTGCAGCGCCGCGACCACTTCCTGCAACCGCGCCCCAGACAGCCGCGAGCGGATCGCGGCCACGCTGAGCGCGGCCACCACGTGCTGCTCGCGGTCATACACCGGCACGCCCACTCCCAGCATGTCCGGGATGATGCGCCCCGGGTTAAGCGCATAGCCATTCTTGCGGGCCGCGGCGATGTCCTCGCGCAGCATGGCGGTGGACGGCAGGTCGGGCGCGGCCGAGGCGTCGTAGCGCGCCAGCACCCGCTCGATGTCGTCGTTCGGCAGGAACGCCAGCAGCGCCAGGCTGCCCGCCCCCACGCCCAGCGGCCGGCGGTGGCCGACCTCCAGCGTCAGGATCTTGATGGGGAAATCGCCCGTCTTGCGGTCGACGCAGACCGCCTCGTGGCCCGAACGCACCGACAGGAAGCTGGTGTCGCCGGTCGATTGCGCCAGCCGCAGCACCGCCGATTCGGCGATCGCCTTGATGCCGTGGCGGCTTTCGGCCGCCAGCCCCAGGATGTACGACTCGCGGCCCAGGCTGTAGGTCTTGAGCTTGGGATTGAGCGCCAGAAAGCCCTCTTGCAGCAGGGCCGACAGCATGCGGTGCGCGGTGGGCGGCGTCAGGCCCAGGTCGCGCGCCACGTCGGTCAGGCCGACCCCGCGCGCGGGCGCGGCGCCCACGTACTTGAGGATGCGCAGCACGCGGAAGATGCTCTGCGCGCCGCCGACCGGATCGGCGTCGCGCGCGGCGGCGGGGGATTTGGCGGGGCTCATCCGGGCAGGCTCGGCCGATGGGATTCAGCGGCGGAATTGATCAGGCCGACATGGTATCCGCAAATACCGGCGTCGCGCGCCTTCAATGCAGCGTGGTGCCGTCGGGCGGCGACTGGTTCAGGCCCAGCGCCGCTTCCCAGCTGCGCAGCGGCACGCAGGTCTGCAGCCGCACGATGGCGCGCTGGATCAGCGCCGGATGCAGTTCGTGGCCGACGTGCGTGGCCACGTCGATGGTGGAATCGCCATGCAGCTCGTCCAGCCGCGCCTGCGCGGCCTGGATCAAGGCCACCGGCATGACCGGGTCGTCGGCGCCATGCAGCAGGTGCAGCGTGGTGTACTGCGGCGCGGCCTTGGGCAGTTGCGCGTAGCGGCCCGAAAAGGCGATCACGCGGCCGGCCATGCCGTCGTGCGCCTGCACCAGTTCCAGCGCCATGATGGCGCCCTGCGAGAAGCCGGCCAGCGCGGTGTCGGACTGCAACAGGCCGAAGCGGGCCTGGGCCGCCTTCACGTAGGCCTCCAGCGGCGGCAGGGCGTGGGCCACGCGCTCGGGCCGGTTGTCCTCGGACACGCCGCGCACCGAGAACCATTGACGGCCCGCGCCGCCGCCGTCGAAGGGCTCGAAGCCCTCGGGAATCAGCACCGCCGACGCGGGAAAGGCGGCGCGCACCGCCTCGGCCAGCGGCACCAGGTTGGCGGGCGTGCCGCCGACGCCATGCAGCAGGATGAACAACTGCCGCACCTCGGTGCCGGGCTCGGGCAGGAATTCGATTTCGTGGGGGGACGCGGGGGAAGAAGTGGCCATGCTACGGCTCCGGACAGGCACTGGATGGCCCCATTGTAAAATGCCCGTCATACGCAATCCTAGGCAAAGCGCCCCCCCGGGCCGGCTCCTGCCCCCGGTGTCCACAAGGCGCTCAGGGGCGTTCGCGGTCGGCGCGGGGCTTTGCATCAACCTGTGCATTCCATGAAAACACCGACGACAGACTCGGGAACCCCGCCGGCCGGCAAGAACCAGTTGCATCGCGTGCTCAAGGCGCGCCACCTGACCATGATCGCCCTGGGCGGCGCCATCGGCACCGGCCTGTTCATCGCCTCGGGCGCGGCCATCGCCCAGGCCGGCCCGGGCGGCGCGCTCACGGTCTACCTGCTGATCGGCCTGATGGTCTATTTCATCATGACCAGCCTGGGCGAACTGGCCACCTTCATGCCCGTCTCGGGCTCGTTCTGCACCTACGCCTCGCGCTACGTGGACGGCGGCTTCGGCTTCGCGCTGGGCTGGAACTTCTGGCTCAGCTGGGCCACGGTGGTGGCGGTGGACGTGGTGGCCGCCCAACTGGTGATGGCGTACTGGTTCCCCGATACCCCCGGCTGGATCTGGAGCGTCGCCTTCCTGGCGCTGACTTTCGGCCTGAACGCCTTCTCGGCGCGCAGCTTTGGCGAGGCCGAGTACTGGTTCGCCATCATCAAGGTGGTGGCGGTGCTGTGCTTCATCGTGCTGGGCCTGGCGATGCTGGTGGGCATCATCCACAGCGACGCGCCGGTCGGCGTGCGCAACTGGACCGTGGGCGACGCGCCCTTCGTCGGCAACGCCGCCACCTGGGTCGGGGTGGCCATGGTAGTGGCCTATTCGTTCCAGGGCACCGAGCTGGTCGGCGTGGCCGCCGGCGAATCCGAGAACCCGCGCCGCAACGTGCCGCGCGCCATCAACCACGTGTTCTGGCGCATCCTGCTGTTCTACGTGCTGGCGATCCTGATCATCGGCCTGCTGATCCCCTACACCGACCCGCAACTGCTGCGCAACGAAGTCGAGGACATCGCCGTCAGCCCGTTCACGCTGGTGTTCCAGCACGCCGGGCTGCTGTCGGCGGCCACCGTGATGAACGCGGTGATCCTGACCTCGGTGCTGTCGGCAGGCAATTCGGGCATGTACGCCGCCACGCGGATGCTGTTCAACATGGCGGTCGAGGGCCAGGCCCCGGCCGTGTTCAAGCGCCTGACCGGCAACGGCGTGCCGCTGTACGCGCTGCTGGCCACCACCGCGCTGGCCTGCCTGTGCATGTTCAGCGTGGTCTACAGCCCCAAGGCGGTCTACATCTGGCTGCTGAATTTCGCCGGCATGACCGAGTTCATCGTCTGGCTCAGCATCGCCGTCAGCCACTACCGCTTCCGCCAGGGCTATATCAAGCACGGCTACGACACCGCCAACCTGCCCTACAAGGCCGGGCTGTTCCCGTTCGGGCCGCTGTTTGCCTTCGTGCTGTGCCTGCTGGTCACGCTGGGCCAGAACTACCAGGCCTTCCTGGACGAGCGCATCGACTGGATCGGGGTGGTCTCGACCTACCTGGCGATCCCGCTGTTCCTGGCGTTCTGGATCGGCCACCGGCTGGTGAAAAAGTCGCGCTGGATCCGCTACGAAGACATGCAGTTCTACGGCTTCGAGGCCGACCGCGCGGCGGGCGTGCCGCAGGACGAACCGGTAGCCGCCGGCCAGGCCGCGCGGACCTGAGCGGCGGGCCTGAGCACGCGGCCCCGAGCACGCGCCCCCGAGCGCGCGGGCCGGAGCGTGCGGGCCTGACCGCAGGGGCCTCGCGGACCGGGGCGCATCCTGAGCCGCGCCCCCGCCCCCCCTCCTGCCGTCCCGTCGGCGCCGCCCCTATTCGAAGCTGTCGCGCGGACGCTGCGCGATGACGCCGTACCAGCCCAGGCCGGCGTAGGTTTCATAACCCGGCGTCAGCGAGAACCCCACCAGGCCGCGATCGGCGTTTTCGTAGTAGCCGCGCGGCCGCTCGTCGTGGCGCAGCACGTAGCGCTCCTTCAGCGACACGGGGCCGTCCGAGGCGGCGATGACGCGCTGGCGGCTGTCGACCAGCAGGCAGCGGGTGCGCGCCCACTCCTCTTCCGACAATCCCACCGACCTGACGATGCTGTCGGCCTGCTGGCTCCAGTCGAAGAACACCCCCAGCACGCCCAGCGGTTCGCCCTGCTTGTCGGCATCGCGCCGGATCGCGGTGGCGTAGGTGGCGACGTGGGCGCCGTCCAGCAGGCGCTCGCTGTCGATGTCCATGGCCACGTACTCGCCGCCGTCGGCCGTGGCCATCCCGCGCCGGAACCATTCGGCCTGGCTGACGTTGGCGCCGCGCGCCTGCGGATAGCGGTCGGGACGGCCGTTGGCCACCACCCGCCCCTGCGCATCGGCCACCCACAGGTCCAGGTAGACCGTATAGCTGTCCAGGATCACGCCCAGCCGGCCGCTGGCGTGGCGGGCGCTGTCGGCGCCGGGTTCCTGCAAGGCCCGCACCACCGACGAATCCGTCGCCCACCAGCGCACGTCGCAGGAACGCTCGTACAGGTTGCGGTCCATGGTCTCGATCATGTTCAGCGCCAGGTCGCCCAGGCGGCGGCCCTCGTAGCCGCGGATCTCGTGCAAGGTGTTTTCGCCGATGCGGATCAGGTCGGCGATGGACCCGGCCAACTCTTCCTTGAGCGCGTCGGCGATGCCGGTGATCTGCTCGGACACGTACTGCACCTGGTTGGCCACCACCGCGAAACCGCGCCCCGCCTCGCCCGAGCGCGCGGCCTCGATGCGCGCGTTCAGCGACAGGTATTTGGCCTGCTGGTTGATATCGACGATGCTCTCGATCTTCTCGTTCGAAATGCGCTCGACGCGGCGCGACAGTTCGACGATTCTTTCCGGTTGATGGGCCATGTTCAGCACTCCTTTTGTTGGTCGTTGTTGCGTGAGGAGACGGTGACATGGGGACAGAAGCAGGAAGCGTGCCAAGCCCTGCACGGGTTAATGACCGGCCCCTTCCAGGGGCGGGGCGGGGGTGGCGACGGCGCATCGTGCCTCCAAGCGGGCCTTGCGGCGCGCACCAATACGGTGCAATTGGCGGATACATCCGGTGCCTTCCGGGTCAGGTAAAATACTGTATATTCATACAGCAACAAGCGATTTCGGCCAGGCGCCCTCTCCGCCCGGCCGTGCCGCCGCCCACCGAATCTTCACCCAGGAAAAACCGGGTCGTCCGCCCGCCATGCCGTCGCCAGAACAGATCCATCCCGCGTTGTGGCGCGCCACCCAGTTGGCGCGCGGCGCCGCCCGCAGCCTGCCCACCGGCCACGCCGCCCTGTCGGCCGAGCTGCCGGACGGCGGCTGGCCGCTGGGCTCGCTGATCGAGCTGCTGGCGCCGCAACCCGGCATCGGTGAAATCCGCCTGCTGCGCCCGGCCCTGGCGCAACTGGAAACGCGCCGCCCCATCGCCCTGGTGCAGCCGCCGCACGCGCCGCACATCGCCAGCTGGATGAGCTGGCGGCTCGACCCGCGCCAACTGCTCTGGGTCGCCCCCGAAAAACCGCTGGACGCCCTCTGGGCCGCCGAGCAGATCCTGAAAAACGGCAGCTGTGGCGCCCTGCTCTGCTGGCTGCCGCACGTGCGCCCCGAATCGCTGCGCCGGCTGCACCTGGCGGCCCAGGCCAGCGACCTGCTGTTCGTCGCCCTGCGCCCGGCCAGCGCGGCGCAGCACGCCACTCCCGCCCCGTTGCGCCTGGCGCTCGCGCCCGCGCCGGGCGGGCTGTCCGTCCATATCCTCAAGCGCCGCGGACCGGTCTGCGAGGCCCCGCTGTACGTGGGCCTGGAGCCCGGCGTCCTGGCGCCCACCCGCCATGCGCCTCTGGATCGCCGCCTGCCTGCGCTGCCTGCCGCTGGACGCCCTGCGCCCGCACTGGCCGCTTGAGGCGCAGGCCTACGCGGTCCTCGACCAGGAACGCGTCGCCGCCCTCACGCCCGCCGCGCGCCAGGCCGGCGTGCGCGCGGGCATGCGCCGCGGCGGCGCGGCCGCCATC
>NZ_CADIJL010000026.1 GCF_902859695.1 Achromobacter ruhlandii | reverse complement strand
CGCCTGCAGCAGGCGGGTTGGCACGCGCGCGTCCACCAGGCCCAGCGCGGCCGCGCGGCGCGCGTCGGCGCCGCGGCCGGTCAGCATCATGTCGAGCGCGGCCGGCGCGCCGATGACGGCGGGCAGGCGCAGCATGCCGCCCCAGCCGGGAAAGATGCCCAGCATCACTTCCGGCAGCGCCAGCGAGGCGCCGGGCGCGTCCTCCACCAGCCGGTAGCGGCAGGCCAGCGCCAGTTCCAGGCCGCCGCCCAGGCAGTGGCCCTGGATCAACGCCAGCGTCGGATAACGCACCGCCGCCAGGCGGTTGAACAGGTTCCAGCCGCGCGCCACCAGGGCGCGGCCCTGTTCCGGCGTGTTCAGTTCGGCGAATTCGTTGACGTCGGCGCCGACGATGAAGCCGGTCGGCTTGCCCGAGCGGATCACCAGGCCCTTGGGCGGCTGCGCGTCGAGCGCGTCCAGCACCGTCGCCAGTTCCGCCATGGTGTCGGCGGACAGCGCGTTGACGGCGCTGGCGGCGCGGTCGAACGTCAGCCACGCCAGGCCGTCGGCGTCGCGCTCCAGGCGCCAGTGCGAGAGCGTCTCCAGCGTGTTCATGGGCGGTCCTCCAGGGTTTCGACCAGCATGGCGCCACCCAGGCCGCCGCCGATGCAGATGGCGGCCATGCCGCGGCGCGCGCCGCGACGCTTGAGCGCCTCCAGCAGGTGCAGCACGATGCGGGCGCCCGATGCGCCCACCGGATGGCCGATGGCGATGGCGCCGCCGTCCACGTTCAGGCGCGCCGGATCGAGCTCGCCCCACGCGGGCGTGCCGAAGTGTTCCTGGCAATAGGCCTCGTCCCGCCAGGCCGCCAGGCAGCCCAGCACCTGGGCGGCGAAGGCTTCGTTGATCTCCCACAAGTCCAGGTCATTGAGGCCGAGTCCGTGGCGTTGCAGGATCGGGGTGGCGGCATGCACCGGCCCCAGGCCCATCATGGCCGGATCGAGGCCGGCCCACTGGCTGTCGATGATGCGGCCCAGCGGCCGCAGGTTCCAGCGCCGCACCGCTTCCTCGGAGGCCAGCACCAGCATCGCCGCGCCGTCGGTGACCTGCGAGCTGTTGCCGGCGGTAATGTTGCCCCAGGGCTTGTCGAACACCGGCTTGAGCTTGGCCAGCTTTTCGGGCGTGGAGTCCTCGCGCACGCCGTCGTCGTCCGGATACAGCTTGCCCTGCGTGTCGATCAGCGGCGTGATCTCGGTGAAGGCGCCGTTGGCGCGCCCGGCCAGCGCGCGCGCGTGGCTCTGCGCCGAATAGGCGTCCATGGCCTGGCGGCTGATGCCGAAGCGGGTGGCGACGTTCTCGGCGGTCTGGCCCATCGACAGGCCCACCACCGGGTCGGTCAGGCCCTTGAGCAGGCCGATGACCGGCGCCAGGTGGCGCAGGCGCAGGCGGCCGAGCGTGGCGAGCTTGGCGCCGACGCCGCGGGCCGCGTACCAGTTGGCCAGCCAGCGCACCATGTCGTCCGAGAACAGCACCGGCGCGCGCGACAGGGCGTCCGTGCCGCCGGCCAGCACCAGCTGCGAGCGGCCGGTCTGGATGTTGGCGATGGCGGAATCCAGCGCCTGCATGCCCGAGGCGCAGTTGCGCATCACCGTCCAGCCGGGCACCTTGTTGCCGCATCCCAGGCGCAGCGCGATCACGCGGCCGATGTTGACCTCGTCGGCCGACGGCGCGGCGCAGCCGACGATGACTTCGTCCAGGTCGGTGGGGGCGTAGGGTTGGCGCAGCAACAGGCCGCGCCCGGCCTGCACGGCCAGGTCGCCGGCCGCGAACGGGCCGGGGCCCGAACGCGCCTTCAGGAAGGGCGTGCGGGCACCGTCGACCACGTATACCGGTTTGAATGCCATCCGATCTCCTTGGTGTGTGGACGGGCCTCAGGCTGCCTTGCGTTCGCTGACCGGCTTGACCGCGCCGGTGGCGCCGAGGTCAAAGGGGAAATCATCCACTTTCACCACGGTATCGCGCAAGGTATTGCGGCGCTTGACCACCGCATATTCTTCGGCGGTGATGCCGCCGGCGGCAAAGACGGCGTCGGCCAGGTCGCGCACGTTGGCCTGCGGATTGCCTTCGAGCGTGCCGCGCTTCTCGAACTCGCGGATCTTCGATTCGATCGGCTCGGCCTCCAGCGTGGCGGCCAACGCCAGCTCGATCGCGCCGACCGGTTCGTCGGCGGTGGCGGGCAGGTGGCAGCCGGCGGTCAGGCGGTCGCGGGTCGCGCCCGGGTTGATCAGCAGCCGCGCCACGTCCTGGCCCAGTTGGTCGGACGGCAGCGACTGCGGCCGGCCCCAAGGGAAGACGATGCGGCGCAGGCTCCACGCCACCACGCGGTTGGGATAGTTTTCCAGCACGCCGTCGATGGCGTCCTGCAGGCGGAACAGCGCGTCCTGCACCGACCAGTGCACCAGCGGCGCGTCGGCGTCCTGGCGGCCCTCGTCCTCGAAGCGCTTGAGCGCGGCGCTGGCCAGGTACATCTGCGACAGGATGTCGCCCAGGCGCGCCGACAGGCGTTCGCGGCGCTTGAGGCTGCCGCCCAGCACCAGCATCGAGGTGTCGGCCAGCAGCGCGAAAGCGGCCGAATAGCGGCTCAGCAACTGGTAGTAGCGCTTCATTTCGGGCGCGACGTCGGCGTCGATGCCGATGAAGCGTCCGCCGGTCAGGGCGGTGCCCAGCGCGCGCAGCTTGTTGCGCGCGACAAAGCCGACGTGGCCCCAGAAGGCCTGGTCGAAATCGATCAGGCCCTGCCTGCGGTCGGACGACTGCGCCGCGCGCATCTCGGCCAGCACGTAGGGATGGCAGCGGATCGCGCCCTGGCCGAAGATGATCAGGCTGCGGGTCAGGATGTTGGCGCCTTCCACGGTGATGCCGATGGGAATCTGCTGGTAGGCGCGGCCCAGGAAGTTGGACGGCCCCAGGCAGATGCCCTTGCCGCCGATCACGTCCATGCCGTCGTTGACGACCTGGCGCGCGCGCTCGGTGACGTGGTACTTGACGATGGCCGATACCACCGAGGGCTTTTCTCCCAGGTCGACGGCGCCGGCGGTCATGCTGCGCGCGGCGTCCATCATGTAGGTGTGGCCGCCGATGCGGGCCAGCGCCTCCTCGACGCCCTCGAACTTGCCGACCGGGGTGCGGAACTGGCTGCGCACGCGGGCGTAGCCGCCGACGGCGCGCGCGGTCAGCTTGGACATGCCGGTGTTGGACGATGGCAGCGAGATCGAGCGGCCGGCTGCCAGGCATTCCATCAGCATGCGCCAGCCCTGGCCGGCCATGGCCGGGCCGCCGATGATGAAGTCCAGCGGCATGAAGACGTCGTGGCCGCGGGTCGGGCCGTTCATGAACATCGCATTCAGCGGGAAGTGGCGGCGGCCGGTGTCCACGCCGGGATGGTCGTGCGGCACCAGCGCGCAGGTGATGCCCAGGTCTTTCTTGCCGCCCAGCAGGCCGTCCGGGTCGTACAGACGGAAGGCCAGGCCCAGCAGCGTGCAGACCGGCGCCAGCGTGATGTAGCGCTTGTCCCAGCTGACGCGCATGCCGATCACTTCGCGGCCCTGCCATTCGCCCTTGCAGACGATGCCGCTGTCGGGGATGGCGGCGGCGTCGGAACCGGCCCACGGGCTGGTCAGCGCGAAGGCCGGCACTTCCTCGCCGCGCGCCAGGCGCGGCAGGTAGTGGTTCTTCTGTTCATCGGTGCCGTAGTGCAGCAGCAGCTCGGCCGGGCCGAGCGAGTTGGGCACCATCACCGACACCGCCAGCGCCGACGAGCGCGTCGACAGCTTGGTCACGATCTCGGAGTGGGCGTAGGCCGAGAAGGCCAGGCCGCCGTATTCCTTGGGGATGATCATGCCCAGGAAGCCGCTGCGCTTGAGATAGTCCCAGACCTCGGCGGGCAGGTCGAAGCGTTCCTGCGTGATGTTCCAGTCGTTGACCATGCGGCAGGCCTCTTCGGCCTGGTGGTCGAGGAAGTGCTGTTCCTCGTCGGTCAGGCGCGGGCGCGGGTAGGCCAGCATGCGCTTCCAGTCGGGCCGGCCGCGGAACAGCTCGCCTTCCCACCAGACCGTGCCGGCCTCCAGGGCGTCGCGCTCGGTGTCCGACATCTGCGGCAGCACCTTGCGGTAGAGATTGAAGATCGGCGCCGACAGCAAGGCCCGCCTGAGCGGGCGCACGCCCAGCAGGACGACGGCCAGCAGCGCGATGACGATCAGCGCGACGATGACTGCGTTCATTTCCTAGTCTCCTTTTTTTGAATTCTCTGGAACCGCCGCGCCGCGCCGACCCTGGGGCCCTAGGTGACGGGGTGCTGCGGTAGGGGAGCGCGCAGGCCGCCGAGCAGGAAGCTCATCAGGCGGGGCAGCAGCAGCTCGGGGTTGTCGGGTTGCTCGGACTCGTCCAGCGTCCAGCCGGTCACCGAGCGCAACAGGTCGGTGCCGATGATGGCGTAGGAGGTGGCGCCGAGCATGAACTGGAAACGCCACACGATTTCGGCGCGCGGCACGTCGGGCAGGGCGGCGAACAAGGCATTGCGATAGCGCTCGAGCACGTCGGCGTATTCCTCTGCGAAAAGAGCGCGGATGAAGCCGGCCGGGTCGGTCATGGTGCGTTCGAGCAGCGGCAGGAACGTGCTGCCGGCCTGTTCGGGATCGGCCGCCAGCCGCAACAGCGTGCCGAAGAAGGCGTCGACGATCTGCGACGGCTTGAGCGGCTTGCCCCGGGCCTGGGCCTCAAGCTCGTCGAGCAGGCGCAGCCGTTCGCGATTCAGGACTTCCAGGCGCCGCTTGAGCACGGCCTGGACCAGCGATTCCTTGGAGCCGAAGTGATAGTTGACCGACGCCAGATTGACGCCCGCCGCGCCCGTGATCTGGCGCATGGACGTGCCGTCGTGGCCCTGTTGCGCAAACAGGGCTTCGGCGGTGTCCAGGATCGATTCGCGGGTGCTGGAGGATCTGAGTTCTTGCATTAGGTTGAATTCAAACGTTCGTTTGAAAACAGTATGCGTGAGCCGGTGCCAGGATGCGATAGTGGTTATCCCTAGCTGGTACGCATGAATCCCGAGACGGTCCGGATGACCGCCTCGTTCCTTTGCACGAGGGCCCATGCGGTTGGCCGAGGAAGAAGCGTGGGTCTCGCCCAAACGGCGCTGCGCCGTTTGTCCTCGGACGAGCGCCCTAGGTTGAAAGCCGTCTGGAAGACCAAGCCAAAACCCCGCAGTATCAGCGCGAGGACTTGAAAGCGTGGCACCGTGGATGCGCCTGGCGAGCCCGATCGCCGTTCCGGTGCCGCGGCCAATTCGCCCAGACACAGGAGCAGGAGATATGAAGACCTACAGAGTGGGGCTGTTGCTGGATGGCACCGACCAGCCGGGGTGGATCCACGACATGGCCGAGTGGCTCGCGCGCAGCCAGGACTACGACCTGGCGGCGTTGCTGGTGATGGAAAAAACCGTTCCCGAGCCCCGCCTGGGCACGAAAGCACTGTTCGGCACGCTGTCGCGGCTGGAGTCGCGCCTGCTGCCGGCGCGCCAGCGGCAGATGCTGGCTTGCCGCGACATGCGCGACGGTCTGCCGCCTTCGACGCCAGTCCTGACGTTGCCGGACGATCCGCGCGACGCCGGCCGCGACGACGGCGTGGCGGCGCTCGGCCTGGACCTGGTGCTCGTGCTGGGCGCGCTGCCGCCACTACCGCCGTTGCGTGCGCGCATGGCGGATTGGGCGAGGCTGGGGGTTTGGCACGTGGGGTACTCCGACATCGCCGTCGCCACCAGCCGCTACGCTGGATTCTGGGAGGTCTACCAGCGCGAGGACCACACCACCGTCAAGCTGTGGCGGCTGGGCGCGGGCGAAGATGAGGATACGCTGCTGGACCAGCGCAGTTTCAACACCGAGGTGTTCTGGCTGAAGAACCAGACGCGGGCGTTCAGCCTGGGCAATTTCATGGTCTACGACGCGCTGCTGGCGCTGGCGCGCGCGCGGCCGGGCGTGGCGCCGCCCGGCATGCAGATCCTGAGCGGCCAGCGCCGCGATGATCCGGTCGAATGGGACAGCGCCGCCTATATTGCGCGCCAGGCGTGGTTAATGACGGATTTGATTGTGCGGCGCGTCATGGGACGCAATGTGCGATGGCGGATCGGTATGTTTCCGTCGGTCCGGCAGCAGGCGGTGGTATCGGAAGCGATGGTATTGCAGCCACCCAAGGGGCGATTCTTCGCCGACCCCTTTGTATATACGCGAGACAAAAATCCATATATATTTTTCGAAGACTACGATTTTAATTCGCGCAAGGGCACGATCTCGGTCGCAACCTACAAGGACGGGGCTTTCCGCCTGTTGGGGACGGCCTTGAACCTGCCCTATCATTTATCGTTTCCGTATATCTTTGAATACGAGGGCGTGACCTACATGGTCCCGGAAACCTGCGGAAATCGCAGCATAGAATTATGGAAATGCACCGAATTTCCGTTGAAATGGGAATTGGACATGACCCTGATGACCGATGTTTCCGCGGTCGATACCATTATATTCAAGCGTGGAGAATATTGGTGGCTATTAACCAATATCGACCGAACGGATGGCCAGAATCATTGCGATGAATTGTTTGCCTTTTTCGCCGATTCGCCGCGCTCGACCCAATGGACGCCACATGCCTGCAACCCCATCGTGCGCAATCCGATGCGGGCCCGCAACGCCGGAATCGTTGTCTCGCCTGCGGGAGAGGTGATCCGCTGCGCGCAGTACCAAGGCTTCTGCCACTACGGCAAGGGCGTCTCGCTCAACCGCATCGAGGAATTGTCGCCCTCCACCTATGTGGAGACGGATGGCGAAATCCACTACGCCAGTTTCCTGAGAAAACGTCATGCTTCAATGCACCATTGGCATCACCAGGGTGGGCATACGGTATTCGACTTCGCCTATATGGAGTAAATGACGCCGCAGTGATTGAAAATAAAAATGTTACCTATATTTCGATTGCGATTTCCCGGCCCGGGCTTAATGTGTCGATGGAAACATATAGACAAGCCTTTGCGCCAATCCGGCCTATCCGTGCGATCCGTGACAGCCCCCGCGGCCAGGCGCGACCTAACCTTTCAGCAGTCTGAACACGGCCCTTGCGGCCGGTGCCACGCTCTTGCGCCGTGCGGTGGGGGTACGATCGGAGCGGGGAGATCTTGGTAAAAACCCTAGCGGATGAATGGATGATGGCCCGCTCTCATCCGGATTTACGATGGTGATTAAGGCTAACGAATGATTTCTGTTTTTGTCGGATTATATCGCCACGCAACGTCTTGATTTTGCCAATTCCGAACCATAAGATGGGTTCATGCCATCCGTTATGTTGGCTACGAAAGTCTCCCAGCCCAAATGGCCCGGTGCAGCGTCATTAGATATTCCGGGATATTGCGGACCACCCCCGCGAGGGCTGGAAAAAAATAGTCTTCAGCACAGCGAAGATCCCTTCTAGGCCTGTTGAAAAACCGGGAGGACACCATGGCCAAGATGGTCCTGATTGAAGCCCATCCGCTCCTGCGGCTGGGGTTGTGGCAGATTCTGAGCAAGTTGGACGATGTGTGGGAAATCGAGGGGATGGGGCTGGCCGATGTCTCCAAGGCCAGTGGCGGGCATGCGGGCGCCGATCTGCTCATCTACGGCTTGCCCGTGGATAGCGAGGAAGCCTGGAGCACGTTGCACGAGATCCAGCGCGAGCTGAGTCCGAAGCGCATCCTGCTGCTGACGGATGTCATGCCGTTGCCCATGCCGGTGCAGGGCCTGCCCGGCGCCAGCGTCTACGGCTGCCTGATGAAGACGGCGTCGGTCGAAATCCTGGAAGCGGCGATCCGCCTGGTCATGGCGGGCGGGCAGTGCTTTCCCAGCGAACAGGCCTTGCAGGCGCCGGCGCAGGCAAGCTGCGCCTTGCCGGCGCGCGACCTGGACGATGGCGCGGGCAAGGGCGCCATGCCGGTCAGCGCCGGCGCCCAGTTGCTGCAGATCACACCGCGGCAATACGAAGTGCTGGTGCTGCTGGCGCGCGGCTATCCCATCAAGACGGTCAGCCGGATGCTGAACATCTCGGTCGCAACGGCCAAGACGCATGCCTGCACGCTCTACCAGCGCCTGCACGTCAAGAACAAGGGCGAGGCCGTTTACGCGGCGCTGCAACGGGGCGCCACGCTGGAATGGCACGAGCCGAACGGCCGCGACGCCGACGCCGGACAACTGTACGGCCGCAAGCTGGGTTAAGGGCGGGGCTGGCGCACCCCGCCATCCCTCCTAGGTCATACACACTGCAGCATCGACGGTCGCCGTGCCGCAGCATTCCTCCTCCAATCATCCTCCTGAACGAGATTCAGCGAAGGTAGCCGCTGATAGCATGGGTCGTGTCCACAAGCATGGGTTGAGATGGCGAATCACCAAGCGCGCCAGAGCGATGCCACGTAGTGGACGAGATTCCCGTGAGCCTGGCGAGGCGCTGGAACCGCCATTGCCGCCGTGCGCAGCCGTGCCATGGGAACCGTGTCTGGACCCTGCGTCACAAGGTTCCCTCCGGGATGACAACCGTTCTAATCGAAGACTACGCCCTGCTTCGTGTCGCCATCCAGCATGTGCTGGAGCGGGTACGGAACGCAGAGGACATTCTGGCGATCTCGCCCGCACATCTCGTGAACATGCCGGGTTCCCTCAATCGCCCCGTTGAGTTGCTGGTGGTGGGGTGCAGCGGCGCCGCCGAGGCCGACATCGGCCTGCTGTCGCAGGCGATGGCGCTGTTCATGCCGCGCCTGGTGCTGGCGCTGTACTCGGTGCTGGACCAGAACGTGATGGCGGCCTGCGCGCGCGCCGGCGTGGCCGGCTACCTGCCCAAGGCATCCAGCCCGGACGCCCTGGCCGCCGCCGTCAGCCTGGTGCTGGCGGGCGGTGAGTGCTATCCGCAACCGCAGCCCAGGCCCCTGTCGACGTCACAGGCGTCGTTGCCGGAGCTGCGCGAGCTGACGCAGCGGCAGGAGGAGATCCTGCAGTTGCTGGTGCAGGGCAAGACCATGCGCGAGATCGGCCAGCAGGTGGGGATATCGGTGGCCACGGTGAAGAGCCACGCGCGCACCCTGTATTGGAAGCTGAACGCGCGCAATCAGGCCGAGGCGGCCTATATCGCGGTGCAGATGGGGCTGGTGCGCGGCGCCACGCCGGCCGCCGCCGCTGGCAAGGGCGACGACAGCGTGTAGCGGGCGCGACCCGCCGCCCCGTGGCCAGCGCGTGGCGCCGAGGGCGCCGGGGCAGAATCCGGGCGATCGAGCCTAATGGCCGGCGTCGCGGCTGGCGGCTTCGGTGGTCCGCGTTGCGCGCGGCGCGGGCGCGCCCGCGACGGCGGCGAATTCGCGCTCGGCGGCGGCCAGCACCGCGTCCACGTGCAGGTGGTCGAGCGCATGGCGACGCGCCGCGGCGCCCAATGTTTCCCGGATCTCGCCATGGTGGGCCAGCTTGCGCACCGCCTCGGCCATGGCGGCGGCGTCCTCGGGCGGCGTCACCAGGCCGCAGCGCGCCACCACGCCGGCCAGTTCGGTGCCGCGCGCGGCGCCGCACACCACCGGGCGGCCGCTGGCCAGCATGCCGGTCAGCTTGGACGGCATGACCAGGTCGGCGGCGCCGGCGCGCTGCGGCAGCAGGTGGATGTCGGCGGTGTTCAACAGCGCGCCCAGCCGCGCGGCGGGCTGCAGGTCCAGAAAGCGCACCCGCGCCAGCCCCTGGCACTGCGCCTGCAGCGGCGCGCGTTCGGGGCCCTGGCCGCAGAACACGAACCACAGCGATTCCTCCTGTTCCAGCAGGCGGGCCACCTCGGCCAGCGTCTGCAGGCCCTGCTTGCCGCCCATGTTGCCCGAATACAGCGCCACCACCGCGCCGGCGGGAATGCCGAGTTCGGCGCGCAGGTCGCCGTCGCGGCCGGGCGCGATGGCCTCGACATCGATCCAGTTGGGCAGCAGCACCGCGCGCGCCGGATCCACGCCCTTGTACAAGGCCAGGTCCAGCATGCGGCCGGAGATCGTCGAGACGCGGTCGAAACGCCGCATCAGCCAGCGCTCGGCGCGCCGCACGGCCGCGCGCAGCCAGGCGCCCTTGAGCAGGCCCAGGTCGAACGCCGCATCCACTTCGTAGTCCTGGATGTGCAGCCAGGCGCGCGCGCCGCACAGCCGCGCGGCCAGCCAGGCGGCCGGCGCGCAGAACAGGGCGGGCTCGACCACCACGATCACGTCGGGCCGGCCGGCCGCCGCGCGCAGCAGCGACGGCAGGCTGGAAAGCGCGAAGCTGGCCAGGTGCAGCAGGCGCTTGGCGCCGCCGGGCCGGGCCGGCACCCACAGCGGCGCGCGCCGCACGTCGACGCCGGCGCGCGTTTCGCGCTGGTAGCGGCCGGCGCGGTAGCCATCGTGCACGCGCCATTGCGGATAATAGGGCGGCGCGGTGACGACGCTGACCTGGTGGCCGCGCGCGGCCAGCCATTCGGCCAGTTCCGCGCTGTATTTGCCGATGCCGGTCAGCTCCGGCGCGTAGTTGATGCCGTACAGGAGGATCTTCATGCCGGCGGCGCCACGCGCGGGCGGATGGGGCGGCAGGGATTGCCGTGGCACACCATGGCGGGCGGCAGGCTGCGGAACACGGAGCTGCGCGCGCCGACCACGGCCTCGCGGCCGACGGTGACGCCGGGGCCGATGAAGACATCGGTGGCGACCCAGGCGCCGTCCTCGATGCGCACGGCGCGCTCGCGCAGCGGGAAGTCCGGCTGCGCGGCGTCGTGGTCGGCCGCGCAGAGGTAGCTGCGCTGCGACACCACGGCATGCGCGCCGATATGGATGGGCCCCAGGCTGTAGACCACGGCGTCGTCGCCGATCCAGGCGTAGTCGCCGATCGTCACCTTCCAGGGATAGGTGATGGTGGCGCTGGGGCGGATCAGCACCTTGCGTCCGACCTGCGCGCCGAAGCAGCGCAGCAGCCAGCGCCGCAGGCCGTAGGCCACTTGCGGCGACCAGCGGAACAGGGAGCCCTGCACCAGCCACCACAACTGTACCGTCAGCGCCGAACGGCCGCGCTGGCCCGGCGCCAGGGTGAACTGGTCCAACCGCTGCAGCGCGCTCATTTGGCCGCTCCGCTGAGCGCATCGCCTTGCGCCGGATCGACGGCCAGGCGGGCCTGGCGGATTTCCTCGGTCTTGATGCGGATCTGCCAGTAGTACATGGCGCGGGCCACCGCGTAATCGAAGCCGGCGCGGCCATCGAGAAAACCCAGGCGCAGCAGGTAGGAATGCAGGAACGAGATCGGCGCCTTGAACGGCAGCGCCTGGAACAGCCGCTTGAGCAGCGCCCGCGCGCCGACGTTGGCCTCGCGCGGATCGTTCATCAGGCCCTTGATGCGCAGGTTGGCTTCCCAGTCGGAATAGCGGTTGTGCTTGTCGAAGTAGTGGTAGAGCGAATCGTGGTCGTTGTGCACCATGCGCGCCCGCAGCGCGAAGGTTTCGCCTTTGACCTGCGGCTGGTAGTGGCCCTCGACCTCCCACATGTGGGCCACGTCCAGATCGTCGTAGTCCAGGAAGCGCGACTGATCGCGCGCCAGCAGCGCCAGCTTGTAGACGCGGTGGCCGTGGCGCAGCTTGCGGCCGCAGAACACATAGTCGAACGGCACGAAGGCGCCGCCGGCGCCGGCGGCAAAGCGCGGCAGCGCCGCGCGGATCTCGGCGGCCAGTTCCGGCGTCATTTCCTCGTCGGCGTCGACATACAGCACCACCGGATGCGTGAACGGCAACTGTTCCAGGCACCACTGCTTTTTCTTTGGATATTTGCCGTTCCAGTTGAAATTGCTGACCTTGGCGCCGAGCGCCGCGGCCATGGCGCAAGTGGCGTCGGTGCTGTTGGAGTCGACCACGAAGACCTCGTCGAACTCGGCCAGCGCCTTCAGGCATTTGGCGATATTGCGTTCCTCGTTCTTCGTCATGACGACGACGGATACCGGTATCTTGGACATGATGCTTTCCTGTTCAGGATGCGCCGCGCCGCATCAGCGGCTGGAACAAATCGATGACGTCGCGGCAGTGCCGCTCCAGTGAAAAGGCGTCGGCGCGCCCGGGGCCGTCGGCCGCGAGCCGTTCGCGCATGTCGCCGTCGTAGGCCAGCCGGCGCACCGCGGCGGCCAGCGCCGCCGCATCGCCCACCGGCACCAGCAGTCCGTAGCGGCCCGCGTCGAGGATTTCGGCCGGGCCGTGCGGACAATCGGTGGAAATGACCGGCACCCCCAGGCACAGGGCCTCGACCAGCACGTTGCCGAAGCTCTCGCGCACCGAAGTCAGGGCGAAGGCGCCGGCGCTGGCGATCACCGGAAACGGGTTGTCGATGTGGCCGGCCAGGGTGACCGGGCTGCGCGAGGGCCGCGCGTCGATGCGCCTTTGCAGCGCGCCGTGCTCCGAACCTTCGCCCAGGATGGTGAAGTGGATGCCCGGATCGTCCAGCAGCGCGGCGGCGTCGATCAGCGTGGCGTAGTCCTTGACGGCCTCCAGGCGGCCCACCGCGACCACGTGATAGGGCGCGCCGGCGTCGGCCGGCGCGGGCCGCGAAGCCGCGGCGCTCTGCTCGCGCACGTCGTCCAGCGGCACGCCGTTGTAGATGGTGCGCACCTTGCCGCGCAGCGGCGGGAACATGCTGACCAGGTCCTCCTTGACGCCGCGCGAGACGCCGACGACGGCGTCGTGGCGGCGGTAGGTATGGCTCACCAGCCAGCATTTCAGGCCGCGCATGCGCGAGGCGCCGTAGTGGATGGCGGGGCTGCTGTGCTCGAACGCCACAATGGCGAAGTCGCCGCGCAGCGCCTTCTTGGCCAGCACCACCAGCATGTTGCACAACAGCCCGTGCGAGCAGACGATGGCCGGGCGGTCGCGGCGGATCTGCGCCACCAGGCGCGCGAACGCCAGCGGCAGCATCAGGCGCAGCGCCGCCGGCGATTCCAACACCGGCAGCGCCCGCGTCACGCGCGGGTTGGCGATCGGGTATTCGCGGTTGCGTGAACGCAGCAGGAACAGCCCGGCGTCCACGCCCCGCCGGGGCAGGGCGTCGGCGATGAAGGCGACACATCTTCCGACGCCGCCATGCAGGTCGGGGGCGACGAACAGGACATCAGGCATGGGGCAGTACTCGCGGTGGCGCCCGGCGCATGGCGTCCGGACGGGAGCTGGGAGCCGCGGGCGCGGGCTGGGGCGTGGGCATGGCCCGGGCATTGCGGAGCAGCGACAGGCAATAGCACAGCAGGAATCCGGTGAAGGCGGTCTTGGGCGCGTAGGCCAGGCCGCCCGAAAGCGAGTCGACGAAGATGTAGATCGGCGCGGTGGCGATCAGGTAGCGCCGGTGCAGTTCCAGCCCGGGATGGGCGTAGCGTCGGCCCAGCGACAGCAGCAGGATCAGCAGCGGCGGCAACATGATCATGACGGTGCCGACGATGCCGAACTTCATCAGGTAGAAGGCCCAGGAGTTGTGCGCGAAGGTGCTCAGCTCGAAGCCGTTCTCGCCCATCACCCAGCTGCGAAAGCCCGCGCCCTTGCCAAAAACCGGGCTCTCGGCGAACGAGTCCATCTGCCCCTGCATCTCCTGGATGCGGGCGCCGTAGCTGGAGTCCTCGTCGAGCCGCTCGACGCTGAAAATGCGGTTGGTCAGCACGTCCAGGTAGCCGATGCTGGCGAACACCAGCACCCCGGCCACGGCCGCGGGCGCGAAGATCAGCACCACCCGGCGGCGGATGTCGGGACCCGCGCCCAGCATCATCGCCAGCAGCACCGCCACCATCAACTGCAGGTACTGGCTGCGGTTCAGCGAGAACACCAGCGCCAGCAGCATGTAGACCGTCAGCGCGTAGGCCTTGGGCCCGGACACGTTGAGCGTCCTGCGGAAGTACAGAAGCGACACCACGCCGAACGGAATCGCCCACACCCCGAGGCGCACATTGCGCAGCGGATTGGAAATGCTGAAGCCCTGCAGTTGCTCCAGCAGCATCAGCGTGGCCACGGCCAGGCAGGCCGCCACGATGTACTTCTGCAGCACCGCGTAGGCGGCCGGACTGTCGATGTCCTTGTAGCAAAGGAACGGCACGCTCAGGAAGTAGAAGACGATGCGCAGGTCGCGCGCCACGTCGCCGGTTTCGATGCCGGGATGATGCAGCGACACCAGCAGCAGATAGATCACCGACAGCACCTGCAGGCCCAGCAGCATGCCGAGCGCGCCGCGCGGCAGCGCGTACGCGGCCGGATCGGCCAGCCGCAGCGCCTTGACCACCAGGATGGCCACGAACAGCACATCGAAGGGCGACAGCTTGAAGCTGCCGACCCCCAGGATGAAACGGTCGTCGTTCAGGGCCAGCGCGGTGAACGCGAACAGCCCCAGCAGGTGCAGCGTGGAAAGGCGGCGGTGCGGATGCATGGCGGCTCCATGGCTGGGGATTGGGGGGTCAGTGCGCGGCCCAGTCGTCGCGCCCGAACAGCTTGATGGCGAGCTTTTCGACCAGATACGACAGGTCGCCCTGGCGCGCATGCGCGGCCACCTGCGAGGCCCGGCACGACAGGCCGAACAGTTTGCCCATGCCGGGTTCGGTGCGGCGGATGCGGTCGACGATCTGTTCGCGTTCCTCCAGCAGCACGTCCTGCATCAGGGCGGTCTTGGTTTCGTCATGGGCGGTGTACACGCCCATGGCGTCCGGCACGATCAGGTTCCTGCCCTCGCGCAGTAGCCGGCTCCACAGTTCCAGGTCCATGCAGTAGCGCATGCTTTCCTGCAGCAGTCCGTGTTTGCGCAGCAGGTCGCGGCGGAAGATGGCAGACTGGTTCGGGATAGAGGCCTTGACCACCGTGAGCGTGCCGCGGTTGACCGGGGTGTAGTGGATCTTGCGGAAGATGTGGTTGTCGGCGTCGGCCACGAACAGGTTGCCGCTGACGATGGGCGCCCGGCCCCGGGCCGCGGCCGCGCCCAGCTTGCGCAGGGCGCCCGGGTAGTACAGGTCGTCGGAATTCTGCCAGCCGACGTAGTCGCCGGTGGCGCGCTCGAAGCCTTTGTTGATGGCGTGCGACTGGCCGCGGTCCGGCGTGCTTTCCCAGTAGGTCAGGTAGCGTTCGTACTTGCGGATGATATCGACGCTGCCGTCGGTCGAGCCGCCGTCGATGATGATGTACTCGAGCCGCGGGTAGCCCTGGTTCAGCACCGACACAATGGTGCGCTCCAGGAACCGCGCCTGGTTGTACGAGGGCGTCACGATGGTCAGCTTGGGCAGCAGGCCGCCGGCGATGGGCGCGGGGGGACGCAGCTCGCTGACGAAATCGATGAGCTGACGCGAGTACTCATTGTGGCGCTTGCGCATATAAGACCTCAGCATGATGGCTACCGGGTGGCCGCAGGCAGGGCGCCCGGGTAGTCGGGCCGGGATTGACGGATCGCGAGCGCCACGCCGGCCAGCGTGATCGCCGCGTAGGCCATGCGGCCCCAGGCCGCGGCGTGTTCGCCCGCCGCGTGCACCAGGGCGGCCATGACGCACAGCATGGCCAGGCCGCCCAGGCCGTTCAGGATCGCCACTGCCCGGGAATTGCCCAGTCCGAGCAGCGAGAAATGCGCGGCCGCGTTCAAGGACAGCAGGCCGGAGGCAATGATCAGCAGGCGGAAGGTGCCCAGGTGGCCCTCGGCCACGGCATGCCCCAGCAGCAGGTCCAGCAGCGGCTGGCTGACCGCCAGCACCGCCAGCGTGGCGCCCGCCGACAGCAGCAGGTTCCACAGCATCAGGCGGCGGATCTCTTCCTCGGCCGCGCCCGGATGCGGCGGCGCGGCGCTCAGCCGGCTGACGCGCGGCATGGCCTTCTGGAAGATCGCCACCGAGGCGGTGTGGATCATCTGGCCCACCTGCACGCCGACGGTATAGATGGCCAGCGCCGCCGGCCCCATCAGGCTGCCCACCAGCACCCGGTCGACCGAGCCGAACGCCAGCGCGCTCAGGCTGTTGAGCCAGGACCAGCGCGAGAACCGGAACGCGTCCAGCATGGCGCCGCGGTCGCGCACCGGGCGCACCAGCACATGGCCGTAGCGGCGCGCGAATACGCGCATCTTGACCGAGCCGGCCAGCAGCAGGCCGAGCGCCTGGGCCAGGCCGGTCCAGGTGGGCGAGGCCGTCAGCCAGGCGGTGGCGCAGGCCAGGGCCATGGTGCCGCTGCGGCTGACCAGTTCGCACAGCGCGGTGGCGCGGAAATCCTCGCGGCCCTTGAGGCAGCCGGACATCAATTGGTCGTATTGCTGAGTCAGGTAGACGGCCAGCGCCGGCATGGCCAGCAGGGTGACGGCCACGCCGCCGAAGGTGGCGGCGGGCCAGCCCCACCACACGCCCAGCCACAGCAGCGCCGCCACCAGCGTCACCACGCCCAGCGCGCAGCCGATCAGCGACATGGCCACGCCGGCCGCGCGATAGGCGCCGCCGGGCTCGTGCATGCGCTCGGACACCAGCTTGGTGGCGGTGACGGCGGCCCCCAGGTTGGCGGCGTTGCCGAAGCCGGCCAGCGCGATGATCATCGAGTACTGGCCGAAGCCCACCGTGCCCAGCTGGCGGAACAGGATGGGCAGCGCCACCAGCGCCGCGACGGGACCGATGCCATATTCCACCAGCCCCCAGAACGAGGCATTGCCGGCGACGTGCTTTCTGATGAGTCGGTACATCGGAATGCCTGTTTTCGATAGGCGTGGTTAGGGCCTGTTCACACTGAAAGGAGCCTCAGGCCACGGGCAGCGGTTGGCGCGCCTGCTCGCGCAGGAAATGGCCATAGGCCAGCGTCACGCCATGAATCAGGGAAATCTCCGGCTTCCAGCCCAGCGCGCGCACCCGCGCCGAATCCATCAGCTTGCGCGGCGTGCCGTCGGGCTTGCTGGCGTCGTAGACGATGTTGCCCTGGTAGCCCACCACCTGCGCCACCACCCGCGCCAGCTCGGCGATCGACAGGTCCTCGCCGGCGCCGATGTTGTAGATGCCGTCGGCCGACGGCGTCTCCATCAGCATTACGCAGGCCCGCGCCAGGTCGTCCACGTACAGGAACTCGCGCAGCGGCTTGCCGGTGCCCCACAGCGTGACGCTGTCCTGGCCCGCCTCGCGGCCCTCGTGGAACTTGCGGATCAGCGCCGGCAGCACGTGGCTGCTGTGCAGGTCGTAGTTGTCGTGCGGACCGTACAGGTTGGTCGGCATGGCGCAGATGAAGCGCGCGCCATATTGCCGCTGGTAGGCCTCGCACAGCTTCAGACCGGCGATCTTGGCGATGGCGTAGGGTTCGTTGGTGGCCTCCAGCGGCCCGGTCAGCAGCGCGTCCTCGCGGATCGGCTGCGGCGCCTCGCGCGGATAGATGCAGGACGACCCCAGGAACAGCAGCTTGCGCACGCCGGCCGCGTAGGCGGCGCGGATCACGTTGCACTGGATCATCAGGTTGCGGTAGAGGAAGTCCACCGGATGGTTCTGGTTGGCCAGGATGCCGCCGACCTTGGCGGCGGCCAGGTACACCACGTCGACCGGCGTGGTCGAGAAGAAGCGGTGCACCTGGTTCTGGTTTTCCAGGTCCAGTTCGCTATGGCTGCGCGTGATGATGTCGCGGTAGCCGCGCTCCTGCAGCTCGCGCACCAGCGCGGCGCCCACCATGCCGCGATGGCCCGCCACGAACACGCGTTGGTCCGGATTGCTCATGGCGGACTACTCCTTGTAGGCGTAGATTTCGTAGCCGTTCTGTTCCACCAGCGCATCGCGCCGGGCGTCCTTCAGGTCGCTCTCCACCATTTCCTTGACCAGCTGGGCGAAGCTGGTGCGCGGCGACCAGCCGAGCTTTTCGCGCGCCTTGGTCGGGTCGCCCAGCAGGGTTTCGACCTCGGTGGGGCGGAAGTAGCGCGGGTCGACCCGCACGATGACCTGGCCGGGCTTGATGTCGTGCACCGGGCTGAACAGCACGGTGGCGGTCTCTTCCAGACCTTCGCCCTCCCAGGCAAGCAGGATGCCCAGTTCGCGCGCGGCGGTATTGATGAACTCGCGCACGCTGTATTGCATGCCGGTGGCGATGACGTAGTCCTCCGGCGTGTCCTGCTGCAGCATGAGCCACTGCATTTCGACGTAGTCGCGCGCGTGGCCCCAGTCGCGCAGCGCCGACAGGTTGCCCAGGTACAGGCATTCCTGCAGTCCCAGCACGATGCGCGCCAGGCCGCGGGTGATCTTGCGCGTCACGAAGGTCTCGCCGCGCTTGGGCGATTCGTGGTTGAACAGGATGCCGTTGCAGGCGTACATGCCGTAGGCCTCGCGGTAGTTCACGCTGATCCAGTAGGCGTACAGCTTGGCCGCGGCGTAGGGGCTGCGCGGATAGAACGGCGTGGTTTCCTTCTGTGGGGTCTCCTGCACCAGACCGTACAGCTCCGAGGTCGAGGCCTGGTAGAAGCGGGCCTTGTCCTCCAGCTTGAGGATGCGGATGGCTTCCAGCAGGCGCAGGGTGCCCAGGCCGTCGGCGTTGGCGGTGTATTCCGGCTCCTCGAACGACACCCCGACGTGGCTTTGCGCCGCCAGGTTGTAGATCTCGTCGGGCTGCACTGATTGCACGATGCGGATCAGGCTGCAGGAATCGGTCATGTCGCCGTGGTGCAGCACGAAGTTGCGCGGCTGGTCATGCGGATCCTGGTACAGGTGGTCGATGCGCGCGGTATTGAAGAGCGACGCGCGCCGCTTGATGCCATGGACTTCATAGCCCTTGGCCAGCAGGAATTCGGCCAGGTATGCGCCGTCCTGGCCGGTGACGCCGGTAATCAGTGCCCGTTTTGGCATGGTTTTATCCTTAAGACTTAGTCACTGCACGAAAAGAGCCGAAGGCTGCGGAACCGATGTTCAACGAGATTACTGTCGCACCCGCCGCGGAGATATCGGCCAAAAGGTCTAAGAGTTCGGCCTGTCGATAGGCAAAAAAGGACTGGATGCCTTCGTCCAGCGCACCCAGGGCGGAGACGGCCAGCAGCGCCGTCAACCCTGGCCGCCGCTGCACCGAGAGGTAGACCAGCACGGTCAGGAAGGCGTAGGCCGCCAGGTGCAGGCGCTTGTCGCCGAACGCGTCGGACATCTCGGCGGCCAGCCCCGGCAGGTTGCCCACCGTCACCAGGGTGACGAAGAACAGCGCCGCCAGCGGCAGGCAGATCCGGGCCAGGCCCGGCCGCCAAAAGGATGAGGCCGCGCGCCGGGGGTCAGACACGGCCGTACATGTCCTGGAAGCGGACGATGTCATCCTCGCCCAGATAGGCGCCGGACTGCACCTCGATGATTTCCAGCGGGATCTTGCCGGGGTTCTCCAGGCTGTGGACTTCCCCCAGGGGGATGTAGGTCGATTGGTTCTCGGTCAGCAGGTATTGCTTGTCGCCGTTGTAGATGCGCGCCGTGCCCGATACCACCACCCAGTGCTCGGCCCGGTGGTGGTGCATCTGCGACGACAGGCGCGCGCCCGGCTTCACGGTGATGCGCTTGACCTGGTAGCGCGGGCCCTGGCCGACCGAGTCGTACGAGCCCCAGGGACGCTGCACCTCGCGGTGGTGATTCAGTTCGCTGCGATGCTGCACCTTGAACGCCTCCACCAGCCGCTTGACGTCCTGCGAGCGGGTCTTGTGCGCTACCAGCACGGCGTCGGCGGTCTCGATCACCACGATGTCGTCCAGCCCGACCGAGGCCACCAGCCGGCTGGTCGAATGGATCAGGCAGTTGCGCGAGTCCTCGACCATTACGTCGCCGCTGGTGGAGTTGCCTTCGGCCGATTTGCGGGCGATGCCCCAGACCGCGTCCCACGCGCCGACGTCGCTCCACGGCGCGGCCAGGGGGATCACCACGGCGCTGTCGGTGCGCTCCATGATGGCGTAGTCCATCGAGTCGCTGGGGCAGGCCTCGAAGGCCGGGCCGTCCAGCTGGAACAGCGCCGGCTCGCCATGGCCGGCGGCCACCGCCGCGCGCACCTGTTCCAGGATGCGCGGCGCCAGCCGTTCCAATTCGGCCAGGAAGACCGAGGCCTGGAAGGCGAACATGCCGCTGTTCCAGTAGTAGCTGCCGTCCTCGATGAAGCGCTGCGCCACTTCGGGCGAGGGCTTTTCGACGAAACGCCGCACCTTGCGGGCGGGCGCCATGGCGCCGGGTTCGGCCGCCTGGATGTAGCCGTAGCCGCTGAGCGGCGCCGTGGGGGTGATGCCGAAGGTCACCAGGGCGCCCTGGCGCGCGGCCTGGTAGGCCTGGGCGAACGCGGCGGCCAGCACCGGGCCGTCTTCCAGCACGTGGTCGGACGGCATGATCAGCATCACCGGGTCCTCGCCGTCGCGCATGGCGCGCAGCGTGGCGGCGGCGATGGCCGGGGCGGTGTTGCGGGCGAACGGTTCCAGCACGATCTCGGCGTCCTGGATGCCCAGCTCCTGCGCCTGTTCGGCGGCGATGTAGCGGTGCGCGTCGTTGCACACCAGCATGGGGCGGGCCTGGGCGCCGGCCGAGTCCAGCCGCAGCAGGGTGTTCTGCAGCAGGCTGCGGTCATCGGTCAAACGGATGAACTGCTTGGGCAGCAGCTCGCGCGACAGCGGCCACAGGCGCGAGCCGGAGCCGCCGCAAAGGATCACGGCCCGGTACGGAGGATGGGGGTTGGTCATGGCGCTGACTCCTTGAAGTAGGCCTGGGTGTACGGATGGGCGCCGGGGTCGGCGGCGATGGCCGCCGCGGGCTGCCAGCGGTAGCGGCGGTGCTGGCCCAGCGGCAGGCTGGCGGTGTCCAGCGTGAACTCGGCCTCGTAGGCGAGGACGATGTAATGGGTCGAGCGGCCGGTCTCGCCGGCGAAATTGGTGCCATAGAAGTGTTCGTACACGCCGCGCGGGCGCCAGGCCTGCGGCGGCAGCGTCAGGCCCAGTTCCTCGCGGGCGATGCGCTGCAGCGCGCGCGACAGGGGCTCGTTCTTGCGGATGCGGCCGCCCGGCACGAACCAGCTCCCCTGGGCCGGCGGGTTGCTGCGCAGGCCGGTCAGGTAGCGGCCGTCGGCATCGCGCAACAGCAGGTCGATGGACACCAGCGGCAGCATCTCCACCGCGCGGCGGAAGTCATCCTCGGCCAGCAGGCCGGGCGGCGGCGCGGCGGGGGCGGGCGCCGGGCGCGCGCGCGACGGGACGATCATGGGCCAGCCCAGCGGTTCAATAGACATTTCGCCCCGTCCATCCGGAGATCGCCGTGCGGGCGATGATCATCAGGTCCATCCGGAACGTCCAGTGCTGGATGTAGTAGATGTCATGCTCGACGCGGTCGCTCATCTTGCGCAGCGTGTCGGTCTGGCCGCGCAAGCCGTTGACCTGGGCCCAGCCGGTGATGCCCGGCTTGACGCGGTGCCGCATCATGTAGCGCTGCACCAGGTCCTTGTACAGTTCGTTGTGCTCCAGCGCATGCGGGCGCGGGCCGACCACCGACATGTCGCCGCGCAGGACGTTCAGGAATTGCGGCAGCTCGTCCAGGCTGGTGCGGCGCAGGAAGCCGCCGATGCGGGTGACGCGCGCATCGTTGCGGGTGGCCTGCGTGACCACGCCGTGCTCCTGGTGCACGGTCATGGTGCGGAACTTGTAGACGTGGAACACCTTGCCGTCCACGCCCAGGCGCGGCTGGGTGAACAGCACCGGCCCGCGCGAGGTCAGCTTGACCAGGCAGGCCACGGTCAGCATCAGCGGCGACAGGCCGATGAGGGCGCACAGCGCGAAGCTGCGGTCGAAGGCTTCCTTGGCCCAGCCGCGCACGCCCGCCGCGGGCAGGCTGTTCAGCTGGATCGCGGGCAGTCCGAGGAATTCGCCGATGCGGTGGCCCAGCAGCTGGATCGACATCACGTCGGGAATCCAGCGGATGTCCACCAGGTCGTTGCGCAGGTGGTAGAGGACCTCGCGCAATTCCTGGCCGGCCTCCATCGGCAACACGATCCAGACTTCGCGCACGGTGTGCTCGCGCACAAAGGCGTGCAGCTTGTCCAGGTCGTGCAGGCGCCGCACTTGCGGCGGCAGGTTCTCGTGCGGCTCGGCGTAGATGCCGGCGACCTCATAACCCGCTTCGCGGTAGCGTTCGACGCGCCGCCACAGGTCATGGCCGAGCGCGCCGAAGCCGACCAGCAGCACGCGCTTGCGGTTCAGGCCGCGATCCCGCGCCGCGCCCAGCACCGCGTACACGGCCAGCCTGACGCCGGCCAGCGCCAGGGCCGCGCAGCCATACCAGGTCGCCGCCCACAGGCGCGATACCGACGCGCTCTGGTGCATGAGAAAGCTGACCAGGATCCCCAGCGCGAAGACCAGCGACCATGCCGCCAGGCTGCGCACGATCAGGTCCGCCAGCCGGCGGCCGCGCCATGACACATACAGGCTGAACGCCGGAAACAGCGCGATGACGCCCAGGCCGCACAGATAGATCAGGAACAGATGGATCTGCGGCGGATCGGCCATCGCCTCATCCGCGAACTTCAGCTCGGTGACGGCCAGGCCGCAGATAACGACGATCGCCGCGTCCAGCAGCCGGTACAGATAGCTGGATCGGTTCGACCTGCTTGACGTGTCCGTGAGGGACGGGTCCATCGCGCACTCCTTCGTTCTTCGGGGAGGCGCCCTGGGGGCCGCGAAAAAAAACGCTGCACCGCCGCAAGGCATGTGGCTACCGTCCAAATCTTATTGAGTGCCCGGCGCACCCGAAACCTCCAAACGATGTAGGAGAAGGCTTAAGGCATCCGTCGAATGTGCGGGGGCTTGAAAAGGGAGTGGAATGTCGCAACCCGTTACGCATCGGGCTCCTTTCCAAGCAACGAAGTCATTCACAGTGGATTTGCCATGACGACATTTTTCGGAACGTTGAGCCGAGCCATCGCTGCCATCGCGCTCGTGTCCTCGCTGGGCGCTTGCGCCCTTTCTCCCGGCATGACCTTTGATGCCAAGCACCTGGTCGATCCGCTCGATCCGAATTCGGTGGCGCAGATCAAGGAAATCACGCCCAGCCTGGTGCTGGAGGACAACCGCGCGCGCCAGGCGCTGCTGGACAACGACGGGGTATCGCGCCTGGTCGACAAGGCCGAGCCGTATCGCATCGGTCCCGGGGACATTCTTTCTATCGTGGTCTGGGATCACCCCGAGCTCGTGCTTCCGACGCAAACCTACGCCATCGGCACGGGGGTGACCGAACTAGCCTTCGGGGATACCGCCTCGGGCATTCCGGGGTATACGGTCTCATCCTCCGGATATATCCAATTTCCCTATACGGGACTGCTGAAAGTGGCGGGGTTGACGGAACTTCAGGCGCGCAATCTCATAGTCAACAGTTCGGGTAAATACATCCAGAATCCGCAGATCACGGTGCGCGTGCTGGGCTACCGCAGCAAGCGGGTCTACGTCGAAGGCGAGGTGAAGACGCCGGGTACCGTCGCGATCAACGACATTCCCATGACGCTGCTGGAAGCGATCAACCGCGCGGGCGGGGTGCTGCCCACCGGTGACCGCAGCAGCGTCTATGTCATCCGCGAAGGCAGGAAGACGCGCGTGAATCTGCCCGCGCTGATCGACCGGGGTCAGGATCTGAACCAGGTGATGCTGAAGTCGGGCGACATCGTCAGGGTGACGCCGCGCGACGAAAGCAAGGTGTTCGTGACCGGGGAGGTGACCACGCCGGCCTCGATCGTGATGCGGGACGGCAGGTTGACGTTGAACGAAGCGCTGGGCGTGGCGGGAGGCCCCAACCAGCTGACCGCGGACTCGTCGCAGGTGTTTGTGGTGCGCAGTACCGAGCAGGCGACGCCGCTGGTGTTCCATCTGAACGCCGCTTCGCCGCAGGCTTATGCGGTGGCGGAGAAGTTCGAGTTGCAACCCAAGGACGTCGTCTTCGTGGATACGGCGGCGCTGGTGCGGTGGAACCGCTTCATCAGCAACCTGTTCCCGAGCGCGCAAACGGTACAGACCGTGCATTCAATCAAGTAATCGACCCTCGGGGCCCGCCCCGCGCCGCTGGGCGCGGGGCCGGGATCCGGCCCACGCCTTTGGGGGCGCCGCGACCGCGGCGGCGCCTAATCTTGGAGAGCTGCATGTCGTTGCCCATCGAATCGTTCGAGCCCTCCGTCCCGGCTCGCCAGCAGGAAACCCCGCTGTCCTCGCACGTGGACGCCATTTTCTCCAACCGTTGGCTGATCATCGCCATCACGCTGATCGCGCTCTTGGGCGCGGTGGTCTATGTCATGGTCACCCCTTCGGTCTATTCGGCCGACATCATCGTCCAGGTGGAGGAGGAGCTGCCGCAGGGCCAGAGCCGCAGCCTGCTGGGCGACGTCTCGGCCATCTTCGACACCAAGGCCGAGACCTCCGGCGAGATGGAAGTGCTGCGCTCGCGCATGGTGGTGGGACCGGCCGTCGACAAATTCATGCTGTACATCCATGCCAAGCCGCGCTATTTCCCGGTGGTCGGCGAATGGCTGGCGCGGCACTACGAAAGCCTGCCGTACCCGTCCGGGCTGCCGCGCGGCGGTTACGCCTGGGGCGGCGAGTCGATCTCGATCTCGCAGCTGGACGTGCCCAATGAATGGCTGGGCAAGCCCTTTCGCATCACCACCCTGGGCGAAGGCGCCTACACCCTGAACGACAAGATCACCGGCGCCACGTTCAAGGGCACGGTCGGCAAGCCCGAGCATTTCGTGCTGCCGGGCGGCGGCGCGCTGGACGTGCACATCGACGCGCTCAGCGGCCGGCCTGGCACCGAATTCACGGTGTCGCGCACCTCGCGCCTGGCGGCGATCGAGGACGTGCAATCGCGCCTGGGGATCTTCGAACGCGGGCGCACTTCGGGCGTGATCGGCGTGACGCTGGAGGGTAATGATCCGGCGCTGACCACCGCGGTGCTGAACCAGATCGGCCAGGAATACGTGCAGCAGAACGTCAATCGCAAGTCGGCCCAGGCGGAGAAATCGCTGGCGTTCCTGGACGAGCAGCTGCCGCAACTCAAGCGCGAACTGGACGCGGCCGAGACCAAGTACAACTCGCTGCGCAACAAGCGCGGCACCATCGATCTGAGCGAGGAAGCCAAGCTGATCCTGGCGCAGTCGGTGGACGCCCAGACCAAGGTGATGGAGCTGCGCGCCAAGCGCCAGGAACTGATCACCCGGTTCGCGCCGACCCATCCGAGCATTGTCGCCATCGACCGCCAGATCGCCTCGCTGACCGGCGACGTCAACCGCATCGGCAACAACATCAAGCAGCTGCCGGACCTGGAACAGGACGTGGTGCGGCTGGTGCGCGACGTGCGCGTCAACACCGAGCTTTACACGGGCCTGTTGAACAACGCCCAGCAACTGCGCCTGATCCGTGCCGGCAAGGTCGGCAACGTGCGCATCCTGGACGCCGCGGTGCAGCCGGACAAGCCGGTGCGTCCCAAGGCCGCCATCATCATCGCCGTGGTCACGGCCATCGGCCTGATCATCGGCGTGCTGTGCGCCTTCGTGCGCAACGCGCTGTTCGGCGGCCTGTCCGAGCCGGACGATGTCGAGCGCTACACCGGCCTGCCGGTGCTGGCGGCGATTCCCCACAGCGATCTGCAGGACAAGCTGTGGCGCCGCAGCCGGCGCAAGAACGCCACCGTGCCGGCATTGCTGGCGCAGAGCCAGAGCAACGCGCCACCGATCGAAAGCCTGCGGTCGTTCCGCAACGTGTTGCAGGCCTCGCTGCGCCAGTCGGCCAACAACATGGTCATGTTCACCGGGCCGGTGGCCGGCGTCGGCAAGTCGTTCCTGTCGGCCAACTTCGCCTTCATCCAGGGCGGGGTCGGCAAGCGCGTGCTGCTGATCGACGCCGATTTCCGCAAGGGCCAGCTCAATCGCTATTTCGGCGTGCCCAAGGAAGACGGCCTGTTCGAGGTGCTGTCGGGCACGCTGCCGCTGGAGCGGGTGCGCAAGCACAGCGTCTCCGAGGGCGTGGACTTCATCGCCACCGGCGCGGTGAGCTTCGATCCATCGGAGCTGCTGGCCTCGCCGATCTTCGGCCAGACCCTGCGCGAGCTGGCCAGCCAGTACGACATGGTCATCCTGGATACGGCGCCGGTGCTGTCCTCGCCCGACGCGGCGGTGGTCGGCACGCATGCCGCGGCGGTGATGGTGGTGGTGCGGTCGGGCATGAACACGGTGGGCGAGATCCGCGAGACCGCCAAGCGCCTGATCCAGGCGGGCGCGCCGGTGGATGGGGTGCTGTTCAACGGTCTCAAGCTGATGCCCGAGCGCTTCGGGTTCCGTTCCAAATATGGCGGATACCGCTATTCGCGGGCGGCCTATTACGGTGACTTCAAGCAGAACGGCCCCAAGTAAACCCCGCGGAGAACTGGCATGCATGGAACGTTTGGCTGGGAAACCCCGCAGATCCTGGATGCGGTCTTCAAGGCGTACGACATACGCGGCACGGTGCCCGAGGAAATCGACGCGCGCTTCGCCCACAGCCTGGGCATGGCGGCGGGCGCGCGGGCGCTGGAACTGGGCGCGCGCGCCATGGTGGTGGGGCGCGACGGGCGCCTGAGCAGCGTGGAACTGGCGGCGGCGCTGCAGGCCGGCCTGCGCTCGGCCGGGTTGCACGTCATCGACATCGGCATGGCCACCACGCCGATGGTGTACTTCGCCACCTGGCTGATGGACACCGGCGCCGGCATCGCCGTGACCGGCAGCCACAACCCGCCGACCCACAACGGCTTCAAGATCGTGATGGACGGCGCCTCGCTGTACGGCGAAGGCATCACCGCGCTGCGCGACGCGATGCGCCAGCCGATCGAGTCGGCCAGCGTGGCCGGCGGCCGCACCCAGATGCAGATCCAGCCCTGCTACGCCGCGCGGCTGGTGGGCGACATCCGCATGGCGCGACCGATGAAGATCGCCATCGACTGCGGCAGCGGCGTGGCCGGCGCGGTGGCGCCGGCGTTGTTCCGGGCGCTCGGCTGCGAGGTCACGGAACTGTTCTGCGAGGTGGACGGCTCGTTCCCGGGCCATCATCCCGACCCCGCCGATCCGCAGAACCTGCAGGACCTGATCTATTGCCTGCGCTATTCCGATTGCGAGGTGGGGCTGGCGTTCGACGGCGACGGCGACCGGCTGGGCGTGGTCACCAAGTCCGGCCAGATCATCTGGCCCGACCGTCAATTGATCCTGTTCGCGCGCGACGTGCTGGCGCGCAACCCTGGCGCCGAGGTCCTTTACGACGTCAAGTGCAGCCGCCACGTGGCGCGCGCCATCGCCGAGGCCGGCGGCAAGCCGACCATGTGGAAGACGGGACACTCGCTGATCAAGGCCAAGATGCGCGAGACCGGCGCGCTGCTGGCCGGCGAGATGAGCGGCCATGTGTTCTTCAAGGAGCGCTGGTATGGCTTTGACGACGGCATCTACGCGGCCGCGCGGCTGCTGGAGATCCTGTCGGCGGCGCCCGATCCGTCGGCGCTGCTGGAAAGCCTGCCGCAGTCCTGCGCCACCCCCGAAATCAAGCTGGAAACCACCGAGGGCGAACAGTTCGCGTTGGTCGCGGCGCTGCGCGAGCACGGGCAGTTCCCCGGCGCCCTGTCCATCAACGACCTGGACGGGGTGCGGGTCGACTACGCCGATGGCTTCGGCCTGGCGCGGCCGTCCAACACCACGCCGACGGTGGTGCTGCGTTTCGAAGGAGACACCGTGGCCGCATTGGCCCGCATCGAGGAGGACTTCCGCAATGCGTTCCGGCGCGTTGCCCCTCATATCCGTTTACCGTTCTAAGGAGCATCACGCGATGGGAAAGGCGAATTTTGCGAGAGAGGCCCGGGCCGGGGCAGAAGCGGACAGCCTGGCCGCCAGCGCCGAATGGCAGGCATTCGCGCAGGCGGCGCGCGGCGCCGCGCTGGACGGGAGCACGCTGAAGGTGATCGAGGCGGCCGGCTTGTGCGTGGACCTGACGATGCAGCGGCAGTCCGGCGCGCTGGACGCCGCGGCGCAGGCCTTGCTGCGCGCGCGCGGGCTGGACGCCGCGCGCCAGGCGCTGTTCGGCGGCGGACCGGTCAACTGGACCGAAGGCAAGCCCGCCTGGCACACGGCGCTGCGCGCCGGCCGCACCCGCGAACAGCCGGACGGGCAGGACGAGGACTCGGTCTGCGAGTACGCGCGCATGACCGACTTCGTGCGGCGCATCGATCAGAGCGCCGATTTTTCCGCGGTGCTGCACATCGGCATCGGCGGCAGCGACTGGGGGCCGCGCCTGGCGATCCAGGCCTTCGGCGGCGCCGGGCAGCGCCGCCAGATCCGCTTTGTCTCCAACATCGACGGCCACGCCTTCCATGATGCGGTGGCCGGGCTGGACCCGCGCCGCTGCCTGGTGGTGGTGTCGTCCAAATCCTTCACCACCGCCGAGACCCTGCACAACGCCCGCGCCGCCATCGCCTGGCTCAAGCAGGGCGGCGTGGCCGATCCGTCCGAACACCTGGCGGCGGTCACCGCCAACGTGCCGGCGGCGCGCGCGCTGGGCGTGCCGTCGAGCCAGGTGTTCCGCATGTGCGACTGGGTCGGCGGGCGCTATTCGGTCTGGTCGGTGGCCGGGCTGTCTATCGCGCTGACCGTCGGCGCCGACGTGCTGATCGGCATGCGCGCCGGCGCCGAGGCCATGGACCAGCACTTCCAGCAGGCGCCGCTGGCGGCCAATGCGCCGGTGCAGCTGGCGCTGGCCGGGCTGGTCAATTGCAGCGTGCTTGGCCACGGTTCGCTCAACATCGCGGCCTACAGCGCGCGGCTGCTGCACCTGGTGACCTATCTGCAGCAGCTGGAAATGGAATCGCTGGGCAAGCGCGTCGGCGGCGATGGCGCCGAGGTCGACGTGCCCACCGCGCCGATCATCTGGGGCATGCCGGGCACCGACGGGCAGCACACTTTCTTCCAGTGGCTGCACCAGAGCGCCCAGGGCGCGCCCGTCGATTTCATCGCCAGCCTGCAGGGCCACCCTGACAGTCCCGACGCCCACCGCATGCTGCTGGCCAACTGCCTGGCGCAGCGCCAGGCGCTGATGCGCGGCAAGAGCCTGGAGCAGGCGCTGCTGGACGTGGCCCACATCGACGACCCCGACAAGGCGCTGAGCCTGGCGCACCACATGGTGCATCCCGGCGGCCGGCCGTCCACGCTGATCGTGCTGCGCCAGCTCGATCCGCGCGCCCTCGGCGCGCTGCTGGCGCTGTACGAGCACAAGGTGTTCGTGCAGAGCGTGGTGTGGGGCGTCAATCCCTTCGACCAATGGGGCGTGGAACTGGGCAAGCGGCTGGCGAGCGGCATCGAGCGCGAGCTGGCGGTGCCGGTGTCGGCCGGCGTGGTCGATTGGGGCCACGACGCTTCCACCTCGTACTGGATCGACCGCTATCGCGGCCATGCCCAGGCGCCGCGGCCGCGCCATGCCTGGGTGCCGGGCGTGGCGGCGCACCTTTGACGGAGAGCGGGCATGACGGACATGCGCGTGCTGGTCACCGGGGGCGCCGGCTACATCGGCGCCCACACTCTGGTGGCGATGCTGGCGGCGGGCCAGCGGCCGCTGGTGCTGGACAACTTCAGCAACGGCAGCGCCGAGGCGGTGCGGCGGGTCGAGCGCCTGTGCGGCGCGCCGATCCCGCTGGTCGAGGGCGACATCCGCCAGACCGGGCTGGTGCAGGCGCTGCTGGCGCGCGAGGCGCGGCGCGGCGACCCGGTGCAGGCGGTGCTGCACCTGGCCGGCTGCAAGGCGGTCGGCGAATCGGTGGCCGATCCGCTCAAGTACTACGACAACAATGTGGCCGGATCGGTGGCGTTGCTGCGCGCCATGCGCGACGAGGGCGTGACGCGGCTGGTGTTCAGCTCGTCGGCCACCGTCTATGGCGAGCCGCGCTCGCTGCCGTTCACCGAGGCGCATCCGCTGGCGCCGGCCAATCCGTACGGCCGCAGCAAGCTGATGGTCGAGCAGATGCTGCGCGACCTGTGCGCGGCCGAGCCGGCGTTCGGCGCGGTGACGCTGCGCTACTTCAATCCGATCGGCGCGCATCCCAGCGGCCAGATCGGCGAAAGCCCCCGCGACGTGCCCAACAACCTGTTTCCCTATATCACGCAGGTGGCGGTGGGGCGGCAGCCGTTCCTGAACGTGTTCGGCGATGACTACGCCACCGCGGACGGCACCGGCGTGCGCGATTATCTGCACGTCATGGACCTGGCGCAGGGCCATGTGCAGGCCCTGGCCTATGCGGCCGGCCACCCGGGCTTCGTGGCGGTCAACCTGGGCACCGGGCAGGGCACCAGCGTGCTGGAGCTGGTGCGCGCCTTCGAGCGGGTCAACCAGTGCCGCATCCCGCTGCGCACCCGGCCGCGGCGTCCCGGCGATATCGAGCGGATGTGGGCCGATCCGGCCCTGGCCGCCTCGCTGTTGGGCTGGCGCAGCACGCGCGGCGTGGATGCCATGTGCGCCGATGGCTGGCGCTGGCAACAGGGCAATCCGCATGGCTATGACCCGGAGTCCGCGGCGCCATAACCCCAACGGCGTGTCGGATGGGTTCCGCGAAGCGGGCCGAGCGGTTACAGTTGACGGAAATATTGCGAAGCAGCATCGCCGCGCGGCCCCGCCGTCACGCGCGATGCACCGTCACCGAGGCACTGTCATGCTCGATTCTCATCCGTTCGCCGGCCCGGCCGGCATCCCGCAGGGGCTGTCCCGATGAGCGGCCCGGCCTACCTTCCCACCGCCCACTGGAACCTGGACAGCATCGTCTCGGGCCTGCGCCAGGCGCGCGTGGCCTGGCGCGGCCCGCGCGGCCGCCTGCGCGAAGACGCCGGCCTGCGCGAGTTCCCGTCGCAGGAGGCGCTGCGCCAGATCATCAAGGACCTCTGTGGCGCCTTGTTCCCGATGCGGCTGGGCCCCATCGACCTGCGCGAAGAGGTCGAGGACTTCTACGTCGGCCACACCATCGGCGCGGCGCTGGACGCGCTGCTGCACCAGGTCAACCTGGAGCTGCAATACGTCAGCCGCGACGATCCTGCGCTGCTGGCCGATTCGCAGCCGCGCGCCATCGAGATCGTGCGCCAGTTCGGCGCCGAGCTGCCGCGCGTGCGCGCCGCGCTCGACCTGGACGTGACCGCCGCCTACCAGGGCGACCCGGCCGCGCACAGCGTCGACGAAGTGCTGCTGTGCTATCCCGGCGTGGCCGCCATGATCCACCATCGCCTGGCCAACGTGCTGTACCGCCTGGGCGTGCCGATGCTGGCGCGCATCGTGGCCGAGATCGCCCACGCCGACACCGGCATCGACATCCATCCCGGCGCCACCATCGGCCGCAGCTTCTTCATCGACCACGGCACCGGCGTGGTGATCGGCGAAACCGCCATCATCGGCGACCGCGTGCGGCTCTACCAGATGGTCACGCTGGGCGCCAAGCGCTTCCCGCCGGGCGAGAACGGCGAACTCAAGAAAGGCCTGGCGCGCCATCCGCTGATCGAAGATGATGTGGTCATCTACGCGGGCGCCACCATCCTGGGTCGCGTCACCATCGGCAAGGGCTCGACCATCGGCGGCAACGTCTGGCTCACGCGCAGCGTGCCGCCGGGCAGCAACGTGACCCAGGCCAGCCTGGTCAGCGACACGCCGGATTGCGGCCTGGGCGGCTGAGGTCCGCGGTGCGGTGGGCGGCTTCGATGCCGCCCGCGTCCGGCCCGGGCGGCCTGCTCGCCCGCGCCTCGATACGGGAGCCTGGATGGACACACGTGTTTCGGATCTGGCCGCGCTGCGCGGCTTCGTCGACCGCCACCCGCGGCTGTTCGTGCTGACCGGGGCGGGCGTCAGCACCGATTCCGGCATCCCCGACTACCGCGACACCGACGGCGAATGGAAACGCTCGCCGCCGATGACGCTGCAGACTTTCATGGGCGGCGAATACGCGCGCGCCCGCTACTGGGCCCGCAGCATGGTGGGCTGGCGCCGTTTCGGCCAGGTGCAACCCAACGCCTCGCATCGCGCGCTGGCGCAATTGCAGCAGCGCGGCCGGGTGTCGGTCCTGGTGACGCAGAACGTCGATGGCCTGCACGAAGCCGCCGGCAGCCGCGACGTGGTCGACCTGCATGGCCGGCTCGACCAGGTGCGCTGCATGAACTGCGACTGGCGCGGCCGCCGCGATGCCTGGCAGGACACGCTGCACCAATACAACCCCGGCTGGATCGCCTTCGAGGCCGATGACGCGCCCGACGGCGACGCCGACCTGGAGGGCGTGGACTTCGCGTCGTTCCAGGTGCCGCCCTGTCCGGTCTGCGGCGGCATCGTCAAGCCCGATGTGGTGTTCTTCGGCGAGACCGTGCCGCGCGAGCGGGTCGACCGCGCCAATGCCGGCCTGATGGCGGCCGACGCGGTGCTGGTGGTGGGCTCGTCGCTGATGGTCTATTCGGGCTACCGCTTTGTCACGGCGGCCTCCCGCAACGGCATGCCGATAGCGGCCATCAACCTGGGCCGCACCCGGGCCGACAACCTGTTGACGCTCAAGATCGAGCTGCCCAGCGCCATGGCGCTGGAGGCGCTGACGGCGGCATAAAAGCGGGACGGACAGCGGCCGGTTTTTGACCGGTTTAACCAAGTGCCCGCCCTGTAAGGATTTTTTTGCGCCGTTACAGACCTTTCCAAAGGGTTGTCCACAGATACTGTGGATAATTCCTAGGGATTACCCCGATTTTGCGAGCAAGTTGGGGCTATTTTCGACCCCTGTGTGGTCATCTGGCCCCGGTATTTCAACCTTCGGCGTCGGCAATGGCGTCGCCCAGCAGGGCCTTGCGCGCCGCGTGCCAGCTGCCGGCATCGGGGGCGTACAGCAGGCCGCCGCTGCGGTGGGTGGGCTTGTAGGGCGAGCCATCGAAGCGCGCCGCGTAGCCGCCGGCTTCGCGGTGCAGCAGCCAGCCGGCCGCGTGGTCCCAGGCGGTCAACTGGTTGTACAGCGCGACGTGGCTGTGGCCGGCCGCCAGCATGCGGTATTCGTGAGCGGCGCAGCGCAGGCTGGCGGTGCTGCCCAGGCGCGACAGGTTGCCGTTGACCGTGGTGCGCAGCGGCTCGGGCAGGGCGCCGGTGGAAATCAGGCCGTCCATGTCCTCGGGCGGCGCGGGGCTGGCCACGGCCAGCGGCGCCTGCTTGCCGTTCTCGTACTCCATCCAGGCGCCTTCGCCGCGCACCGCCAGCGCGCTGTCGCGGTTGACCGGGTCGTAGATCACGCCAGCGATCACGTCGCCGCGATGGCAGGCCGCGATCATCATGCCGAACAGCGGCAGGCCGGCGACGTAGTTGCGGGTGCCGTCGATCGGGTCGATCAGGAATGCCAGCTCGGCGTCCACCAGCATGTTCAGCAGGGCGGGGTTGCGGGTCGAGGCTTCCTCGCCGATCAGCACCGCGCCCGGATGCAGCTTGGCCAGGCGCGCGGCGATCAGGCGTTCGGCGGCCTCGTCGGCGTCGGTGACCAGGTCACGCGGCGAGCTCTTGTCGCGCACGCTGCCTTCGGGCAGGTTGCGAAAGCGCGGCATGACCTCCGCCTGCGCGGCTTCGGCCAGGATGCCGGCCAGCTTGCGGGTGTCGTCACGGGTAAAGGTTCTGCTCATGGTCGCTCGTCCAGGGAACGCGCAAATCTATCACGCCTGGGCGGCATTTGATCGCGATTTATAACCGCATGAACTTAAAGGGGATTTTGCACCTGTGCAGGAGTTATCTGCCAGGTTGTCCACAATTCCTGGGGATAAACGGGACCGGAGCCCCGTTTATCTTCCCCCGGGCGGGCGCCCGGGGGAGGCGGGACGCGCTCAGGCGCCCAGGTCGACGCAGAGGTACTTGATCTCGAGGTATTCCTCGATGCCGTACTTCGAGCCTTCGCGGCCCAGGCCGGATTGCTTGACGCCGCCGAACGGGCCGACTTCGTTGGAGATCAGGCCGGTGTTGATGCCGACGATGCCGTATTCCAGCGCCTCCGACACGCGCCAGATGCGGGCGTAGTCGCGGGTGAAGAAGTAGGCGGCCAGGCCGAAGATGGTGTCGTTGGCCATGCCGATGACTTCTTCCTCGGACTCGAAGCGGAACAGCGGCGCCACCGGGCCGAAGGTTTCCTCGGTCGCGAAGCGCATCGACTGGGTCACGTCGCGCACCACGGTCGGCTCGAAGAAGGTGCCGCCCAGCGCGTGCGGCTTGCCGCCGGCGATGACCTTGGCGCCGTGCGCGGTGGCGTCGGCGATGTGCTCCTGCACCTTCTCGATGGCGTTGGCGTCGATCAGCGGGCCTTGCGTCACGCCGTCCTCGAAGCCGTCGCCGACCTTCATGGCGTTGACCTTGGCCACCAGGCGCTTGGCGACTTCCTCGTACACGCCGGCCTGCACGTAGATGCGGTTGGCGCAGACGCAGGTCTGGCCGGCGTTGCGGTACTTCGAGGCCAGGATGCCGTCGACCGCGCGGTCCAGGTCGGCGTCGTCGAACACGATGAAGGGCGCGTTGCCGCCCAGTTCCAGCGACAGCTTCTTGATGGTGGGGGCGCATTGCTCCATCAGCGTGCGGCCGACTTCGGTCGAGCCGGTGAAGCTCAGCTTGCGCACCACCTCGCTTTCGCACAGCGCCGCGCCGATGTCGCGCGAGCTGCCGGTGATGACGTGGAACACGCCGGCCGGCACGCCGGCTTCCTCGGCCAGCACCGCCAGCGCCAGCGCGGTCAGCGGCGTCTGCTGGGCCGGCTTGACCACCATGGTGCAGCCGGCGGCCAGGGCCGGGCCGACCTTGCGGGTGATCATGGCGGCGGGGAAGTTCCACGGCGTGATGGCGGCGGTGACGCCGATCGGCTGCTTGAGCGCCAGCAGGCGCTGGCCGGCCTTGGGGCTTTGCAGCACGTCGCCGTCGATGCGCTTGGCTTCCTCGGCGAACCACTCCAGGAACGAGGCGGCGTAGGCGATTTCACCGGCGGCCTCGGTCACGGGCTTGCCCTGTTCCGAGGTCATGATGGCGGCCAGGTCCTGCTGGTTCTGCATCATCAGCTGGGCCCATTTCAGCAGGATCACGGCGCGTTCCTTGCCGGTCTTGGCGCTCCAGGCGGGCAGGGCGGCCTGGGCGCTGGCGATGGCCTGCTCGGTCTCCTTGCGGCCCAGCTTGGGCACCGACACGATGGTCTTGCCGGTGGAGGGGTTGTCCACGGGGATCGACGGGCCGTTGCCGGCGGATACCCACTTGCCGTCGATGTAGCAGGCGTCGCGCAGCAGTTCGGGGCGCGACAGGGGATGGGTCAATGACGTCATTTGCAATAGTCTCCTATATAGGAACGCGGCCGCCGGGGCGGAACTGACGCGGGCGCAGCGGAAATCCGCTACGCCCGCAATCGCCGTGCCCGACGGCCGGAAAACCGGATGATCGGATTGGCGCTTAAGCGGCCAGCGACTCGGACAGGATGGCCAGCGCGCGATCGAACTGGGCGTCGGGGATGGTCAAGGGGTACAGGAAGCGCAGGACGTTGCCGTACACACCGCAGCTTAGCAAGATCAGGCCTTGCTCGATGGCGCGGGCCTGCACCTTCTTGACCGCCTCGGCGTCGGGCTTGCCGTTGGCGTCGTTCAGTTCCAGCGCCACCATCGAACCCAGGCCGCGCACATCGGCGATGCCCGGCACCTTGGCGCGCAGGCCCTCGAGGTGGGCGCGCAGCTTGTCGCCCAGTTGCACCGCGCGTTCGCACAGCTTTTCCTCGGCGATCACGTCCAGCACGGCGTGGGCCGCGGCCACCGCCAGCGGGTTGCCGGCATAAGTGCCGCCCAGGCCGCCCGCGGCCGGGCCGTCCATGACGTCGGCGCGGCCGACCACGCCCGAGATCGGGAAGCCGCCGCCCAGGCTCTTGGCCATGGTGATCAGGTCGGCCTGCACCGAGTGGTGCTCCATGGCGAACAGCTTGCCGGTGCGGCCGAAGCCGGTCTGCACTTCGTCGGCGATCAGCAGGATGCCGTGCTCGTCGCAGAGCTTGCGCAGGGCCACCATCAGTTCGGGCGGGGTGATGTTGAAGCCGCCTTCGCCCTGCACCGGTTCGATGATGATCGCGGCGACGCGCTTGGGATCGATATCGACCTTGAACAGCAGGTCCAGCGCCTTGAGCGAGTCGGCCACGGTGATGGACTGCGTGCCGTTGGGGAACGGCACGTGGTAGATGTCGCCCGGCATCGGGCCGAACGACAGCTTGTAGGGGGCGACCTTGCCGGTCAGCGCCATGCCCAGCATGGTGCGGCCGTGGAACGAGCCCGAGAAGGCGATGACGCCCGAACGGCCGGTGGCCGAGCGTGCGATCTTGATGGCGTTTTCAACGGCTTCGACGCCGGTGGTGAAGAAGGCGGACTTCTTCAGTCCGTCGATCGGGGCCAGGCGGTTGATGCGCTCGGCCAGCGAGACGTAGCCTTCGTACGGCACGATCTGGTAGGCCGTGTGGGTGAAGTTGTCGAGCTGGGCGCTGACGGCGGCCTTGACCTTGGGGTGCAGGTGGCCGGTGTTCAGCACCGCGATGCCGCCCGCGAAATCGATGTATTCCTTGCCGTTGGCGTCCCACAGCGTGGCGTTCTCGGCGCGCACGGCATAGAAGTCGCACATGACGCCGACGCCGCGCGGCGTGGCCAGGGAACGGCGGGTATTCAGATCCTGATTCTTCATCTCAGCCTCGGATGGCAAGTGGGCGGTAAACCCTTACTTTAATGCTACTATGGCCCCATTTGTGGGAACCACTTTTATAAATCAGGTAGAACCAATTGCGGTCCATCGTTGGAGACTTGCTGCAGCTGCGCCTGGCCGATGCCGCGGGCGGGCCGATGAACAAGCGGCTGTACCATGGTATCCGCGAGGCCATCCTGGATGGTTCGATTGCCGCCGACTCGCGCCTGCCGGCCTCGCGCGACCTGGCGGCCGAACTCGGCATCGCGCGCAACACCGTGGTGCACGTCTACGGCCAGTTGCTGGCCGAAGGCTATACCCGCAGCCTGCAGGGCAATGGCACCTTCGTCAATGCCTCGCAGCCCGACTCCTACCTGGCCAGCGGCCGCCAGTCGCGCCGCGCGCCGCCGCCGCAGCAGCGTCCGGCGCTGTCGGCCCGGGGCGCGGCCATTGTCGACGGCGTGTCGGCCTCGCCCTACCAATGGGGTGCCTTCATGCCGGGAGTGCCCGACCTGACCGAATTCCCGCACAAGAAGTTCGGCCGCATCTTTTCCGCGCTCTGGCGCAACCCCACCCCCGATCTGCTGACCTATGCCTACGGCGGCGGCCTGCCGGCGCTGCGCGAGGCGCTGGCCCAGCACCTGGCGCTGACGCGCTCGATCGACTGCGACCCCGACCAGATCCTCATCACCGAAGGCTCGCACCAGGCCATTGACCTGGCCACCCGCATCCTGGGCGAAGCGGGCGAGACCGCCTGGGTCGAGGACCCGGGCTACTGGGGCGCGCGCACGGTGCTGCAGGCCAATGGATTGCGCACGGTGCACCTGCCGGTCGACGAGGAAGGCATGCGGCTGCCGGATCCGGATGCCGCGCCCGCCGTGGCGCCGCCGCGCTTCATCTTCGTGACGCCGTCGCACCAGTATCCGCTGGGGCCGGTGATGTCGCTGGCGCGGCGCCGCCAGCTGCTGGCGGTGGCGCGCCAGCATGGCAGCTGGATCATCGAGGACGACTACGACAGCGAGTTCCGTTTCTCGGGCCGGCCCATTGCCTCGCTGCTGGGCCTGGAGCCGGACGCGCCCGTGATCTACATGGGCACCTTCAGCAAGACGCTGTATCCGGGCCTGCGGGTCGGCTACCTGGTGCTGCCCAAGCCGCTGACCGCGGCGTTCCAGGCGGCCCACGCCGAGCTCTACCGCGAAGGCCACCTGATGACGCACGCGGCGCTGGCCACCTTTATCGCCGAGGGCCACTACGCCGCCCACATCCGCCGCATGCGCATGCTGTATGGCCGGCGCCGCGCCATGCTGGTCAACCTGATCGAACGCCGCCTGGGGCCCGAGTGGCTGCATCGCGACGCCAGCCTGGCCGGCCTGCACCTGGTGCTGACTTTGCCGCCGCATATGGACGACCTGCGGGTGGTCGAAGTGGCCCGCCGCAAGGGCGTGCTGACGCGCCCGCTGTCGCGCTACTACGTCGGCGCCGAAGGCCGCCGGCCCGGCCTGCTGCTGGGTTATGCCTGTGTGCCTGAGCACGACATCGCGCGCAAGTTCGAGGTGCTGCTGGAAAGCCTGGCCGAGGTGGCGCGCACGACGCCGGCCGCGCCGGCGGTCGCCGCGCAGCCGGCCTGACGCGGGCGGTCAAGGCTGGCCGCGCGGCACGGGCCTTGACCGCCGTTGGCGGGATGCCGGCGCCTGCCGCCTGAGCGCCGCGATCCCCCGGTCCGAGCGCCGCGATCCCCCCGTCCGAGCGCCGCGATCCCCCGGCCCGAACGCCTCAACCCGGGCGGTCCTGTCCACCGCCCAGCGCCGCCGCGAAGGCCGCGGCGTTGCGCATGCCCTGGTCCTCGAAGTTGGTGTTGAACACCGCGTGCGCCTGCCCGCTCTGGCGGGCCAGCTCCTGGAAGCGGCGCGCCAGTTCGGCCAGCTCGGCCTCGGAGTATTCATACTGGAAACGCCCGGACGAGGCGGCGCCGTTGGCGTTCCAGGTGGCCGCGTTGCGCCCGTGCAGGCGAAGCAGTGTCAGGTCGGGGTGGGTGCAGGCCCACACCGGCGGCACGCTGTTGTCGAAGCCCTGGGGCGCGTCCACCACCGTGTGGACCACGCCCAGTTCCCGTTCGAACGCCAGCGTGGCGTCCGTGGCGGCGGCTGATTCGAACCAGCCGCGATGGCGGAACTCGACCGACAGCAGGTGTTCCGGCAGGCGCCGCGCGCATTCGGCCACCAGGGCGTGGCCGCGCGCGTCGCGCCGTATCCAGGGCGGGAACTGGAAGTGCACCGCGCCCAGCTTGCCGGCCATGCGCAGGGGTTCCAGCGCCAGCGTGTAGCGGCGCCAGAGCTCGTCGCGCAGGTCGTCGGGCATGGCGTGGTGGTAGATGACGGGCTCGGGCCAGTCGGCCAGCTCGCGGCGGATGTCGGCGGGCAGCGAGGCCAGCGGCGTCTGGTGGCCGGTGAAGAGGCGGTAGGCCTTGATATTGAAGACGAAATCGTCGGGCGTGCGCTGCGCCCACAGGTAGGCGTTGTCGGCGCTGGGCAGGGCGTAGTAGCTGGAATCGACCTCGGCCAGCCTGAAGCGGGTGGCGTAGAAGCGCAGCCGGGATTGGGCGTCGTGCGCCTCGCGCGGGTAGAAGCGGCCGCACGCCAGCAGCGTGGGATCGGTCCAGGAAGCGGTGCCGGCAAGCAGGCGCATGGCGAAAACAGGCGTATCGGGAGCGGGGGGCGATGCGGTTATGATACCTGGATATATCCCCAGGTATCGGGCCGTGCCGACCGCGCCCGCCGCCGACCATTCCACGCCCCATGTCCGACCAGAATTCCGCCCACCCGTCCAGCCGTCCCGATCCCCTGGCCGACCTCAACCCCGCCCAGCGCGAGGCCGCCGAATTCGGCGTCGGCGGCGCGGGCGACGACGGCCCGCTGCTGGTGATCGCCGGCGCCGGCTCGGGCAAGACCAACACCCTGGCGCACCGCGTTGCCCACCTGATCCTGAACGGCGCCGATCCGCAGCGCATGCTGCTGCTGACCTTCTCGCGCCGCGCCGCCCAGGAAATGGAGCGCCGCGTCGGCAGCGTGCTGCAGCGGGTCATGAACCTGCGCGGCACCCAGCAGGCGCCGTCGCTGCCGTGGGCCGGCACCTTTCACGCCATCGGCGCGCGCCTGCTGCGCGACTGCGCCCAGCGCATCGGCCTGTCCGAAGCCTTCACCATTCACGACCGCGGCGACGCCGAGGACCTGATGGGCATGGTGCGGCACGAACTGGGCCTGTCGTCCACCAAGTCGCGCTTTCCGCTCAAGGGCACCTGCCTGGCGATCTACTCGCGCGTGGTCAACAGCCAGACGCCGGTGGCCGACGTGCTGCACGCCACCTTCCCGTGGTGCGCGCAATGGGAGGACGAACTCAAGAACCTGTTCCGCGCCTACGTCGCCGCCAAGCAGGACCAGCAGGTGCTCGACTACGACGACCTGCTGCTGTACTGGGCCGAGATGATGGGCGACGCGGCCATCGCCGCCGACGTCGGCGCGCGCTTCGACCATGTGCTGGTGGACGAATACCAGGACACCAACCGGCTGCAGGCCGCCATCCTGCTGGCCATGAAGCCCGACGGCCGCGGCCTGACCGTGGTGGGCGACGACGCCCAGTCGATCTATTCGTTCCGCGCCGCCACGGTGCGCAACATCCTCGACTTTCCGGCGCAGTTCCCGCGGCCGGCGCGGGTCATCACGCTGGACCGCAACTACCGCTCGACCCAGCCCATCCTGAACGCCTCCAACGCCGTCATCGGCCTGGCGGCCGAGCGCTATGCCAAGGATCTCTGGAGCGACCGGCCATCGTCGCAGCTGCCCGAGCTGGTCACCGTCAGCGACGAGGCCGGCCAGGCCCGCTGGGTGGCCGACCAGGTGCTGGCGCAGCGCGAGGGCGGCGCCACGCTCAAGTCGCAGGCGGCGCTGTTCCGCACCTCCAGCCACAGCGCCGCGCTGGAATTGGAGCTGACCCGGCGCAACATTCCTTTCGTCAAGTTCGGCGGCCTGCGCTTTTTGGAGGCGGCGCACGTCAAGGACCTGTTGTCGCTGCTGCGCTGGGCCGAGAACCCGCGCGGGCGCATGGCGGGGTTCCGCGTGGCGCAACTGCTGCCCGGCATCGGCCCGGCCACCGCCGGCAAGCTGATGGACGCCATGGCGCAATCGGCCGAGCCGCTGCGCGCGCTGCGCGAGTTCAAGCCGGGCGCGGCGGCGCAGGCGGAGTGGGGCGCGTTCGCCGACACCTACGCGGCCCTGGCCGACCCCAAGCTGCGCTGGCCGGCCGACGTCGACCTGGCGCTGCGCTGGTACGCCGGCCAGCTCGAACGGCTGTACGACGATGCGCGCGTGCGCAAGACCGACCTGGACCAACTGGTGCGCATTGCCGCCGGCTACCCGTCGCGCGAGCGCTTCCTGACCGAACTGACGCTGGACCCGCCCGACGCCACCAGCGACGAATCCGGCGCGCCCTCGCGCGACGAGGACTACATGATCCTGTCCACCATCCACTCGGCCAAGGGCCAGGAATGGAAGGCGGTCTATGTGCTGAACGTGGTCGACGGCTGTATCCCGTCCGACATGAGCACTGGCACCGCCGAAGAGATCGAGGAAGAAAGGCGTCTGCTGTACGTGGCCATGACGCGCGCCAAGGAACGCCTGCAACTGATCGTGCCGCAGCGCTTCTACGTGCACCAGCAGACCGGCATGGGCGACCGCCACGTCTACGGCTCGCGCACCCGCTACATCACCAACGCCATGCTGCCGCTGTTCGACCACCTGCCCAAGCTGCCGGACCTGCCGGCGCGCGAGGCCAAGGCGCCGCAGGCGCCGAGCGTGGACGTGGCCAAGCGCGTGCGCAACCTGTTCGCGTAGGGCGCGTTCGCCGGGGCTCGGACCCCGCGCGCACGCCGCCGCGCGGCGGCGCCGGTGGGCTATCATCGGCCGATACGCTGGATATACGCTGCACCCGCAGGGCTCGCATCGCCAAAGGATGTCTATGTCTACCGAAGCAACCGCCGCCGTCGCCGCGCCGCCCCAGGGCGAAGTCGTGGCCTCCATCGCCTATGTGAACGGCCGGCGCGACCACGAGGTGCCCATCGAGGAGGTGGGCAAGCACGTCGATCCCAAGCACGGCATGGTGTGGATCGGCCTGCGCAATCCCAGCCCCGAACGGCTGGCCGACGTCGTCAACCAGCTGGGCGCCTGCGACAAGAACCAGGAAGAGATGCTGGAGTCGCACCGCCGGCCCAAGATCATCGACTACGGCAACATGGTGCTGATCGTCGTCATCACCGTCGAGGTCGAGGCCGAGCGGCCCATCTTCGGCGAGACCCAGTTCCTGATCGGCGAGGGCTTTCTGGTCACGGTGCGGCGCGGCGCCACCGCCGGCCACAGCCCCTTGCGCGAACGGCTGGAGTCCTCGCCCGACCTGCTCAAGCGCGGCAGCGACTACGTCGCCTCCGAACTGCTGGACTGGCTGGTGGACCGCTACGTGGTGGCGGCCGGCAAGATCGAATCGGTGGTCGAGGGCGCCGAGCAGAAGCTGCTGATCCGCGGCGCCAAGGACGCCGACATCCGCAGGCTGTACCGCCAGCGCCGCGACCTCCTGCGCATCCACACCGTGGTGTCGCCGCTGGCCGAGATCTGCCGCCGCCTGGCGCGGGTCGAGATGTCGGCGGTCGATGAACACGCCCGGCCGTATTTCGGCGAGGTGGCCGACCGCGTGCTGCGGGTCGACGAACTGTTCAATGCGCTGCGCGAGTCGCTGGCCTTCGCGTTCGAAGCCAGCCTGATGATCGGCCAGGCGGCGCAGAACGACACCACCCGCAAGCTGGCCTCCTGGGCCGCCATCCTGGCGGTGCCCACGGCCATTGCCGGCATCTATGGCATGAACTTCAAGTTCATGCCCGAGCTGGAATCGCCGTTCGGCTATCCGGTCACGCTGGGCGTGATCGCGTCGGTCTGTTCGTTCCTGTACTGGCGTTTCCGCAAGTCGGGCTGGCTGTAGCGCAACGCCCGCCGGCAGTGTGACGACGGCGACGCACTTTGCCGCGCGGCGCCGGCGCGGCTGTGGCAAACTGCCTGCGTTTTCCCCTCAGGAGCCCGGCCCGTGCGCGGCAATTCCCCCTTTCGCGGCGGCAGCAAGCTGACCGCCCTCATCGTCGCCCTGATCCTGGCGGCGGCGGGCGCCATCGTCAACTGGCTGCAGCCTTCCCGGCAGGGGGGCGAACGCCTCGCCGAACGTCCCGGCGCGGGCGCGCCGGCGTCGCCCGGCAAGGCCGGCGCGGCCCTGGCCGGCGGCGTCCCCGCCGGCAGCTATACCCTGACCGGCATGATCGTCAACGTGGCGGACGGCGACACCGTGACGCTGCGCGCGCCCGACGGCCAGCGCCGCATCCGCATGGACAGCATCGACGCGCCCGAAGAAGGCCATGGCGCCGACCAGCCCGGGCAGCCCTACGCCGAGGCCGCGCGCCAGCACCTGGCCAGCCTGGTGGCCGGCAAGACCCTGACCGCCCAGTGCTACGAAAAGGACCAGTATGGCCGCGACGTCTGCGCGCTGATCCTGGAAGACGGCCGCTCGGCCAACCGGCTGCAGGTCGAGGCTGGCTACGCCTGGGCCTACACCGCGCGCCAGGGCGATTACCTGCACGACAAGGCCATGCCCGACCTGCAGCGCCAGGCCAAGGCCGCCGGCCGCGGCCTGTGGGCCGGCAAGGACCCGATGCAGCCCTGGAAGTGGCGCTACGACTGCTGGCGCCAGCGCCAGTGCGGCTGATCGCCGCGGGCCGGCGGGGGTAATCCGTCCTGCTGTGCGCGGGGATCCGCCCCGGCAAGTTCCCTAGGGGGATGCCAGGGTACTGGGGCGGATGCACCTTTGCTATTCTCTGTCGCACTGAATAGAAGGAAAGGTTTCCATGCGTGCTTTGATGCGGCTCTGGGCGGCGGCCATGATGCTGTTGCTGGCGTTGGCGGGCTGCTCCCGGGAGGGCAGTCCCATCAACAGCCCCTATCCGGCGGGCGCCGAAAGCCAGAACACGCTGTATTCCGCCTTCGTCAAGCGTTCCCCCAAGTACCTGGATCCGGCCAGTTCTTATTCCGGCGATGAAACGCCTTATACCTACAACATCTATGAGACGCTGTATGGCTACCACTACCTCAAGCGGCCCTACGAACTGATCCCGCGCGCCGCGGCCTCGATCGACCCGCCGGTCTACCTGGATGCGCAGGGCAAGGTGCTGCCGGCCGACGCGCCGGGCGAGCAGATCGCCGAAAGCGTCTACGACATCAAGATCAAGCCCGGCATGCGTTTCGCGCCGCACCCGGCCTTCGCCCGCAAGACCGATGGCAGCTACGACTACTTCCCGATCGCGCCGGAGGACCTGGCCGACAAGTACGCCATCCCCGATTTCCCGCGCACCGGCACCCGCGAACTCACCGCCGACGATTACGTCTACGCCTTCCGCCGCCTGGCCAGCCCGCGCGTGGTGTCGCCCATCTATTCGCTGATGGCCGAATACGTCAGCGGCCTCAAGGAATATGGCGACCGCCTGCGCGAGCGCGACAAGGCGCTGCGCCGCGACCTGCCGGGCGGGGCGGGCGCCTCGTGGCTGGACCTGCGCGAGGCCGACGGCTTCACCGGCGTGCAGGCGCTCGACCCGCACACGCTGCGCATCCGCGTCAACGGCAAGTACCCGCAGTTCAAGTACTGGCTGGCCATGACCTTCACCGCGCCCGTGCCCTGGGAGGCCGACCGCTTCTACAACCAGCCCGGCATGGCCGAGCACGACCTGTCGCTCAACACCTGGCCGGTCGGCACCGGCCCCTACATGCTGGCCGAGTCGCTGCAGAACCGTCGCCACGTGCTGGCGCGCAATCCCAACTTCCACGGCGAGCCCTATCCCTGCGAAGGCGAGCCGGGCGACCGCGCCGCCGGCCTGCTGGACGATTGCGGCAAGCCCACGCCGTTCATCGACCGCGCCGTCTTCAGCGTCGAGAAGGAAGCCATTCCGCTGACCGGCAAGTTCATGCAGGGCTATTACGACATGCCGCAGATCGAGCGCGGCGAGTACGGCGTGGCCATGCTGGTGGCCGCCGGCGACAGCCAGGACAAGGCGCGCAAGTACGCCGAGCACGGCATTCGCCTGCCCACCACGGTCGAGACCGCCAACTGGTACATGGGCTTCAACTGGCTCGATCCGGTGGTGGGCAAGGGCGACACGCCCGAGCAGGCCGAGAAGAACCGCAAGCTGCGCCAGGCCATCAGCATCGCCTTCGACTGGGAAGAATACGTGGCGGTGTTCGAGAACAGCCAGGCCTCGGTGGCCTACGGCCCGGTGCCGCCCGGCGTGCTGGGCTACCGCGAACCGCCCGAGGGCGTGAACCCGGTGGTCTACGACCTGATCGATGGCAAGCCGGTGCGCAAGCCGATCGAGGTGGCGCGCAAGCTGCTGGCCGAGGCCGGCTACCCCGACGGCCGCAACGCCGTGACCGGCGCGCCGCTGGTGCTGTACTACGACTCCATGACGGGCGGCGGTTCCAACCCGCAGTTCGACTGGATGCGGCGGCAGATGGCCAAGCTCGGCGTGCAGATGGACGTGCGCTCGACCGACTACAACCGCTTCCAGGACAAGATGCGGCGCGGGTCGGCGCAGATCTTCCTGTGGGGCTGGAACGCCGACTACCCCGACGCCGAGAACTTCCTGTTCCTGCTGTACGGCCCCAACGCCAAGGCCAAGGGCGGCGGCGAGAACGCCGCCAACTACGACAGCCCCGAATACGACAAGCTGTTCGAGCAGATGAAATTCCTGGACGACGGCCCCGAAAAGGAAGCCCTGATCCAGCGCATGGTCGCCATCGTGCAGCGCGACGCGCCGTGGATGTTCGGCTACTTCCCGATGTCCGGCGGCGCCTATCAGCAGTGGGTCGGCAACGCCAAGCCGACCCAGATGGTGCGCAACACGCTGCAGTACATGAAGATCGACCCGGTCCTGCGCGAACGCAAGATCGACGAGTGGAATTCCCCCATCTGGTGGCCGGTGGGCCTGTTCGCGCTGCTGATCGCGCTGGCGATCTGGCCGTCGTACGTGGCGCTCAAGCGGCGCGAGCGGCAGACCGCCTTCGCCCAGGCTTCCCGCAAGGAGCATCAATCATGATCGGCTACGTCATCCGCCGGCTGCTGTACGGCGTGCTGATTCTGATCGGCGTGAACCTCTTCACCTTCATCCTGTTTTTCGCCGTCAACACGCCCGACGACATGGCGCGCCTGGCCATCGGCGGGCAGCGCATCAGCCAGGACGCGGTCGAGAAATGGAAGGTCGAGCACGGCTACGACAAACCGCTGTTCTACAACGGCCAGGCCAAGGGCACGGCGCAACTGACCGACACCGTGTTCTACCAGCGCTCGGTGCCGCTCCTGGCGATGGACTTCGGCGCGTCCGACGGCGGCCGCGACATCGGCCGCGAGATCCAGACCCGCATGGGCCCGAGCCTGGCGCTGGCGGTGCCGACCTTCTTCCTGGGGTTGTTCGCCAGCATCGTGTTTTCATTGACGCTGGTGTATTTCCGCGCCACCCGGCTGGATTTCTGGGGCGTGGTGCTGTGCGTGATATTGCTGTCGATCTCCAGCCTGTTCTACATCATCGCCGGCCAGTGGATGTTCGCCAAGCTGCTGCGGCTGGTGCCGTTCTCCGGCTTCGAGGGCGGGCTGGACATGGTCAAGTTCCTGGCCCTGCCGGTGCTGGTGGCGATCGTCTCGCGGCTGGGCCCCGAGGCGCGCTTCTACCGCACCCTGTTCCTGGAGGAAATCGGCAAGGACTACGTGCGCACCGCCCGCGCCAAGGGGCTGGCCGAGCGCGTGGTGCTGCTGCGCCACGTGCTGCGCAATGCCATGCTGCCGATCCTGACCAGCACCGTCGCGGCCTTGCCGCTGCTGTTCATGGGCAGCCTGATCGCCGAGTCGTTCTTCGGCATCCCGGGCCTGGGCAGCTACACCATCGACGCCATCAACGCGCAGGATTTCTCCATCGTGCGCGCCATGGTGTTCCTGGGCGCGTCGCTGTACATCGTGGGGCTGATCCTGGCCGACATTTCCTACACGCTGGCTGACCCCCGCGTCCGTTTCGAGTAGCCGCCATGCCCAAGTTCGTATTCCTCTGGACCGACATCGCGCTGTGGCTCATGGTGCTGGGCGCGCTGGCCTATGCCTGGCACGTGCGGCGCAGCCCGAACCTGCGCGCGACCTGGGCGCGGGTGGCGCGCGACACGCCGGCGATGTGCTCGGCCGTGGTGCTGGCGGCGTTCGCGCTGGTCGGCCTGCTCGATTCCGTCCACTACCGGCCGCAGTTGCCGCCCGCGCCGGGCGCGGCGGCCGACGCCGCCCCGGTCTACGCGCCGGCGGTCAAGTCGGCGCTGGACGGCCTGCTGGGCGGCAGCGTGCTGACCCAGCCCGAGAAGACCTATTCCAGCCCGCTGGCGGTGCGCCAGTTCACCAAGGAGACCCTGCTGGTCGACGACAAGCCGGTGCGCGACTTCCCGCGGCTGCGGGCGGCCGGCACGCACCTGGCCGATCCTGATCGTGACCACCTGGGCGACGTCTCTTACCGCCTCGGCCTGGGGCTCGCGGCGGGGCTGGCCGTGTCGTTGGTCGGCGCCGGCCTGCTGTTCGCCTGCCTGGCGCGGCGCGGCGGCGCATCGGCCGCGGCAGAGGCTCTTCTGGGCGGGCGCGCCGAGGTGCCGTGGCGCGCCATGGCCATCACCTTCACCCTGCTGTGCCTGGTGGCGGGGGCGCTGGCCGGGCTGTCCAGCGGCTACCACGCCCTGGGCACCGACCGCATCGGCAACGACGTGCTGTGGCAGGCGCTCAAGAGCATCCGCACCGCGCTCGTCATCGGCAGCCTGACCACGCTCGCCATGCTGCCGCCGGCCATCATCTTCGGCATCGCGGCCGGCTATTTCAAGGGCAGGGTGGACGACGCCATCCAGTATCTCTACACCACCATCACCTCGATCCCGGGCGTGCTGCTGGTGGCCGCCTGCGCCCTGATGATGCAGGTCTATATCGACAACCACGCCGACCTGTTCGACACCTCGGCGGCGCGCGCCGACCTGCGCCTGTTCCTGTTGTGCATGATCCTCGGCTTCACCGGCTGGGCCGGCCTGTGCCGCCTGCTGCGCGCCGAGACCCTCAAGCTGCGCGAGCTGGAATACGTGCAGGCCGCGCGCGCCTTCGGCGTATCGCACTGGCGCATCATGACGCGCCACCTGCTGCCCAACGTTGCCCATCTGGTGCTGATCACCGTGGTGCTGGAATTCTCCGGGCTGGTGCTGTACGAGGCGGTGCTGTCGTACCTGGGCATCGGCGTCGATCCCAGCATGAATTCGTTCGGCTCGATGATCGATGGCGCCCGCCTCGAAATGTCGCGCGATCCCATGATCTGGTGGAACCTGATGACCGCGTTTCTCTTCATGCTGGCGCTGGTGCTGGCCGCCAACCTGTTCGCCGATGCGGTGCGCGACGCCTTCGACCCGCGCACCCGCCGCTACAAGCCGGGCCGCGTGCCCGGCACGGGCTGGTTCGGCCGCCGTCCGGGCGCCGCGCTGGCGGCCGATGCCCGCGCGGCCAAGCCGGGAGACACGCCATGAGCCAGGACCTCCGCCAGGACTCGCCCTTGCTGGCCGTGCAGGGCCTGGACGTGGACATTGCCGGCGACAGCGGCATCACGCACGCGGTCAAGCGCCTGCAACTGGCGATTTCGCAGCGCGAGACCTTCGCCCTGGTGGGCGAGTCCGGCTGCGGCAAGAGCATGACCGCGCTGGCGCTGCTGCGCCTGCTGCCGGATGCCGGGCGCATCGTCGGCGGCCAGATCGACCTGGATGGCGAAGACCTCAACCGCCTGCCCGAAAGCGCCATGCGCGGCGTGCGCGGCGGCCGCATCGGCATCATCTTCCAGGAACCGTCCACCAGCCTGAACCCGGTCATGCGGGTCGGCGACCAGATCATCGAGACGCTGGTGGCGCACACGCCGCTGCGCGGCGCCGCGGCGCGGGCGCGCGCCATCGACTGGCTGCGGCGGGTCGGCATCCCCGAGCCCGAGCGGCGCGTGGACGATTACCCGTTCCAGTTCTCCGGCGGGCAGAAGCAGCGTGTCATGATCGCCATTGCGCTGGCGGCGGAGCCCTTGCTGCTGATCGCCGACGAGCCCACCACCGCGCTCGACGTCACCGTGCAGGCACAGGTGCTGGACCTGCTGGCCGACATCCAGCGCGAGATCGGCATGGCGGTGCTGCTCATCACCCATGACCTGGCGGTGGTGCGCAACGTCGCCCACCACGTGGCCCTGATGCGCGGCGGCGAGATCGTCGAAAGCGCCAGCGCCGAGGAATTCTTCCGCGCGCCCAAGCACCCTTACGCGCGCCAGTTGTTCGACGCCATTCCCACCTTCGAGAAGCGCGGCGCGCCGCTCAGCGAGGGCGGCCGCGCCGCCCAGGGAGCGGAAGGCGCCAGGCGCCGGCCGCGCGAGCCCGGCGTGGTGCTGGACGTGCAGGACCTGAAGGTGCACTACCCGGTGCGCAAGGGCCCGTTGCGGCGGGTGGCCGCGTGGGTCAAGGCGGTCGACGGCGTGACCTTCACGCTGCGCGCCGGCGAAACCCTGGCGCTGTTGGGCGAGTCCGGTTGCGGCAAGACCACCACCGGCAAGGCGCTGCTACGCCTGATCGACGGCGCCCGCATTTCGGGGCGCGCGATGCTGCAGGGGCAGGATCTGCTGACCGCCGATCGGGCCCGGCTGCAGCGCTTGCGGCAGGACATCCAGATCGTGTTCCAGGATCCCTACGCCTCGCTCGATCCGCGCATGCGGGTCGGCGACATTCTCGACGAGGGCCTGGAATCGCTGCGCCGCGGCATGGGCGCGCAGGAGCGCCGCGACCGCGCCGCGCGGCTGGTCGAGCGCGTCGGCCTGCCGGCCAACACGCTGGCGCGCTATCCGCACGAGTTTTCGGGCGGCCAGCGCCAGCGCATCGCCATTGCGCGCGCGTTGGCGGTCGAGCCCAAGGTGCTGATCTGCGACGAGCCGACCTCGGCGCTGGACGTATCGGTGCAGGCGCAGATCCTGGATCTGCTGCGCGAGCTGCAGGACGAGCTCGGCATCGCCTACCTGTTCATCACGCACAACTTCGGCGTGGTCGAGTACCTGGCCGACCGCATCGCGGTGATGGACGGCGGCCGCATCGTCGAGTTGGGCGAGGCCGATGCGGTGTTGCACGCGCCGCGCCAGGACATGACGCGCCGGTTGCTGGAAGCGGTGCCGCGGCTTCAATTCGGCGCGCCCCAATGAAAACCGCGCCCGGATCCTCGCGGATCGGGGCGCGGCGAGCCTGTCGCGCGGGCGCTCAGTCGTGGGCGTTGCGGGTTTCCAGCCAGACCAGCGTGTCGTGCCTCAGGGCGCGCACGCATTGCGCCAGGAAGGCATGCACCACCTCCAGCTCGCCGGCGTCGTAGCGCCGGGCCATCAACACCACCGCCTCGGCCACCCACTGGCGTTCCTGGGCCAGTTGCTGGCATTGCTCCTCGACCGGCCGGATCACGATCATGCGGCGGTCCAGCGGGTGGCGGCCCCGTTGCACATATCCGGCCGCTTCCAGCCGGTTGATCAGGGCGGTGGCGCCGCCGGAGCTGATGCCCATCAGCTGGGCCAGCTGGCCGGTGGGGAGGGCATCGAACTCCATCACCAGTTCCAGCGCTTTCAGATCCGCCAGGGGGATACCCAGTTTCTCCGCCAGGGCCGACTGGCACGCCGCGTTGTACACGGCGAACTGCCGGCCCAGCATCAGGGCGATGTCGTCAAGCATTCCGGGCCGCAGATCATTATTGCGAGATTCAGGCATCACGGTCACATGCTCGTGGTGGACGATGGTTTCTTGTTGCAGCATGGCGTCGCTCCCTCACGGATCCGGTTGATTACTTCTTGGCCGACAGGCCGCCCAGCAGGCCGCCGAGCAGGCCGCCGTTGGTCGAGCCGTTGGCGCTGGTGCCGCCGCTGACGCCGGCCGTCACGCCGCCCAGCAGGCCACCGAGCAGGCCGCCGTTGCTGGCCGTGCCCGACGTGCCGGCGCTGGCGCCCGCGCTGGCTCCCGCGCCCGCTCCGGTGCTGGCACCGGCGCTGGCCGTGACGCCGCCCGTCAGGCCGCCGAGCAGGCCGCCCAGCAGACCCCCGTTGTTACCCGTGGTGCCGCCGGCCGTGCCGCCACCGGTGGCGCCGGTCACGCCGCCGAGCAGGCCACCCAGCAGACCGCCGTTGGCCGCGCCGCCCGTGGCGCCGCCGAGGTTACCAGTCACGCCGCCAAGCAGGCCGGTCACCGGGGCCAGCAGGCCGCCGTTGCCGCCCGTGGCGCCGCCGGTCACGCCGCCCAGGATGCCGGTGATGGGGCTGAGCAGCCCGCCGTTGTTGCCGCCCACCGCGCCGCCCAGGCCCAGGCCGCTGGTCAGGGACGCCACCGCGCCGGTGGCATTGGCCAGGGTGTTGCCGAGCGGGTTGGTGTTGCCCGGCGTGGCATTCAACAGGCCGCCGGCGCTGCTGACCGCGCCGCCCAGGCCCTGCAGCACGCCGTTCAGGCCGGCCACGTTGCCGCCAGGCAGTTGGCCGCCCAGGTTGCTGACGGTGCCGCCCAGCGTGTTGAGCAGGCCGGCGACCGGCGCGCCCAGCTTGGTGGTGGCGCCCACCTGCTGCGTCAGGCCGACCACCGTGCCGGCCAGCGGGCTGGCCGTCGGATCGAGCGCCGCGCCGATGCCGCCGAGGGTCGGCTGCAGGCCCAGCGGCAATACGTTGTCGACGGTCTTGCCGACGTTGCCCAGGGCCGGTTCGAGCAAAGGCTTGGACGGTCCGCCCAGCACGCCGCCAGTCACGCCGCCGACCAGCTGGGTGACGGGGTTCAGCAGGCCGCCCTGGCCGGACAGGCCGCCGGTCAAGGCGCCCACCGCGTTGGTGGCGTTGCCCAGGATCGTGGTCAGCGGCTGCGGGTTCTTGGGATCGGCGTTCAACAGGCCGCCGGTGCTGGCCACCGTCTTGCCCAGGCCTTCCACCAGGCCGCCGACGCCGCTGCTCAGGCCCCCGGGCAGGCCGGTGCCCTTGACCGTGGTGCCCAGGCCTTCGACCAGGCCGCCCACTTGCTTGACCGTGCCGTCCACGGGTTGGCCCAGGCCGGTGGTGGCGCCCACTTGCTGGGTCAGGCCGACCACCGTATCGACCACCGGCTTGACGGTGGGATCCAGCGCCTTGCCGACACCGCCCAGTGTGGTGCCCAGGTTCAGGGGCAGCGTGTTGTCGACGGCGTTGCCGGTATTACCCAACGTGGTTTGCAGCAAGCCCGTCGTGACCGGATTGTTGGGATTGTTGGGGTTGTTCGGATTATTGGGATTACCGGGATTGTTCGGACCGCCGGGGTTGGTCGGAATATCCGTGCCGGGCAGGGCGGCCGAACTCTTGTGGCCGCCGCCACCCCCGCCGCATGCGGCCAGCGCGCTCATCAGCGCGGCCGCCATGACGGTGGAGGTCAGAATACGTTGTACGCGCTGCGTTTCAATCTTGGCATTCATGGCGAGCTCCTGTGGGGGGAAGTGTCAGGCGTGGAAACTGCCCGATACATCCCTACATGCATAAACCGTGCCAATATTTTTCGAACGCGATGTCAGGCCCTGTTCAGTCTCTCTTCAAATAAAATAAAGTCCATGTAAATCAATGATTTGAAAGAAAAACAGAGGGTTTGTACCAATATTGGGAATCCCCCATTTTTACGATGACGCGCCGCCTGCGAATGTTACGTTCGAGCCCGTATCAGCCGTTACGTTACGGGCCGCGTTACGTAACGCGGTGTATGGAACGGGCAAGAAAAAGCGCCTGTCGAAACAGGCGCGAGGGCATGGCGCGGGATATCGCCGCGGATCAGAACGCGTCGTAATACAACGAGTAATTGGCGTTGAAGCGCACGTTGCGGTTGTCGTTGACGGTGGCCGAACCAATCGGCTTGGCCACGTTGAAATCAAACAGGTAGTACTTGTCGTCGGTAAATCGCAGTCCCAGCGCCACCGATGACAGGTGGCGCTGATTCAATTGCTGCAGGCCGGAATTGTTGTACCAGGTGCGGGCATAGTCGATCAGCGCATACGGCTGCACGTTGGTCAGATACTGCCAGCCGATGCCGAAACGGCGATTGACCTCAGCGGAAACCCCGACGCCCTTGTCGCCGCTCTGCTCGCCTTGCGGATAACCCATCGCATACCGCCAGCTGCCATACGACACCTGTTCCGAGGACGGCAGGATATTGCTCGAATACTGCGCGGCGCCGGACAGGGTCAGGCCGAACTGCGCCGGCAGGGCGAAGGTCTGCTTGGCATTCAGGTTGTAGCGGGTGAAGTCCAGGTCCAGGATCGGCACCGCCGAGTAGCCATAGTTGGTGTTGATCTCCTTCTTGGCGCCGGCGGTGTTGAAGCCCTTGGCGACCGCCAGCGTCACGTCCGAGGTCGCCGATTCCGACACCTGGATGTAGCGCATTTCGAGATTGGCGGCGCGTACCTGCGCGTCCTGCTGCAGCCAGCGGTCGGATTCCTTGGCCTCGTAGCGGTCCTTGGAATTGGCGGCGTACACGCCCAGCGTGCCGGTCAGCGAGCGGGTGTTGTTGAGCAGGAACGGATAGCTGACACCGATGCCGATGCGGTCGTTCTTGACCCGGCGGTTGAAGCCCAGGTAGTCGATGGCGTCGTCCTTGGGCCGCGCGTCGTAGTGGTAGCCGTCGATCTTGACGGCCAGGCCGTCGTTGCCCAGCGGTACGCGGATTTCGCCCGATACGTATTTGACGTCGTCGGTGTTGAACGGCACCGAGGCCGTCAGCTTGACCTGTTCTCCCAGCGGCGTGAGGCTGTTGGTGGCCAGGTTCACCAGCGGCTGCATGCCGGTGCCCAGGTCCGCCACGCCGCCGGTCAGGCTGACCGGCTGGCGCGACGCCGCCAGCACCAGTTCGGTGGCGCCGTCGGCGCGCCGCGGCAGGTCCAGCGACGGCGTGAATTTCACCCCGGGCACCGTGCGCATCAGGTTCAGCACGCGTTCCAGCGTGGCCTGCTTGAGCGGCTTTTCTTCTTTGAGCGGCTCGGCCAGCGATTCCAGCCTGTCCTGGGCGTTGCCAATGTCGCCTTCGATGCGCACCGTGCCGATATAGCCTTCCACCACGGTGACCACCACCAGGCCGTTGGCGAAGCTCTGGTTCTGCACCAGCGCGAACGACAGCGGGTAGCCGCGGTCGCGGTACAGCTGCGTGATCTTGTCGACCTGCTGCACCAGTTCGCCCAGGCTGATCTCCTTGCCGGACAGCGGCGAAAGCAGGTTGGCCACCTCCTCGAACGGCATTTCGTGCACGCCGGTGACGTCGAAGTTGCGCGGCACGATGCGCTGCGCCAGGCGCGCCTGCAGGGCCAGTTGTTCCGGGGTCTGCGCCTGGACCACCGGGGGCGGCTGGGTGGCGGTGGGCGGCCGTTCTATCTGGGGCATGGCGTCGACGGGATTGCCACGCAACGGGCCATCGGCATGGGCAGTGCCCAGGGCGGCCAGCGTGCAGATCAGGGCGAGGGAAAGCGGACTTGCAGGAAGCGTACGTCTCATGCCGTGTTGTCTCTCGTTTGCCGCCAAGGCCGTTTTAAACAGGTGTCCGGTAAATGGCCTGAATAAAGGCTTTAAATATACGGGGTCGCTATATGGATAAAACGGGTCGCGCGCCGCTCAGGCGGTATGTTGCCAGCGCATCTGGGTAATGACAAATTATTTCATGTGACTGCCTGGAAACGTGGATATAACAACAGACGGCAATGAAACGCAATCCTGGCAATGCGCGGTACAGGGTTTACCGGTATTCCGGAAAATGAAGGTGGCGAATTTCCGGGTATTCGTTACAAGTAAGCTGTCGCAGTGTTGCGAATACTGGTATAAACCCTGATGTGTATTAATTGTTAATAGATAAGACTATATAAACGTTTCAAAACACATCGGGTTTACAGGCTCTCGGGAGTCCGCAGATGGACCAGGATGACCGCAACGGAATCGTTGCCCGCACGCCGGCCGCGCAAGCTCGCCGGCGGCCCACCCACAGGGGCCGCGAATGAACCCCGGCGATATCGTCCCGCTCTCGTTCCATGGCGGCCTGGTCGCGCTGTCGTTCCTGATGGCGGCCTTGGGCTCCTATGTCGCGCTGCTGGCGGCGGTCGGCATCCGTACCGAAATGCAGGACGGCGAGATCCGCATCGGTTACATCCTTATCGGCGCCCTGGCGATGGGCGGCGTCGGGATCTGGAGCATGCATTTCATCGGCATGCAGGCACAGGAATTGCCGTTCAGCGTAGGTTACCAGATTGGATTGACGGCGATCAGCTTCCTGGTGGCGGCGGGTTTTTCCGGGTGGGCCTTCTGGTATGTGGGCCGCGAGCGCTTCACATTTATGCGCTGCCTGGTGGGTGGCCTGGCCGCGGGTCTGGGCGTAGCGGCGATGCATTATGTCGGCATCAGCGCCATGCGCATGCCGGCCGTATTTATCTGGAATCTGCCGATGGTTGTTTTATCGGTATTGATAGCGGTAATTGCCGCGTCAGCCGCATTGTGGCTCGCTTTCAATACGCGCAATGAGCTACAGCGCGTCGCGGCGGCCATTTTGATGGCGATCGCCGTGTGCGGCATGCATTACACGGGCGCGGCGGCCGGAACGGTGGTCTGCACCACGCCGAGGGATTTTTCCAGCATGCAGATCGGCGGGGTGATGCTGCCGTACATCGCGTTCGCGCTGTCGGCCGTCATGCTGCTGGTGATGCGCTGGCATTTGCAGCGCGCGTCGCGCCGGTTCCGCGCGCGCCTGGCGCAGCGCATCGACTCGATCATTGAATCGGCTCCCCTGGTGGAGCCGGGCAGGGCGCCCGGATCCACCCTGGGGCCGAGTTAGCGTCTGTTGCGGTACCCGGAGGGCGCGGGGTGTGGAACACGCCAACGCGCCGGCAGCACCGGGCTTAGGGGGCCAGCGCCATCTCGATGGCATGGCTCGATTATCAAGCGAGACCTCAGGAGCTCGATATGAAAGCGAAACTTGCGCAGTTCTGGAACGAAGAAGAAGGTATCACCGCCCTGGAATACGGGCTGATCGCGGGCACCATTGCGGTGGCGCTGGTAGCGGCGTTGGCGACATTCACGGGCGCGCTCAGCGGCCTGTTCACGTCGCTACAGGCCAAGCTCGCCAACGCGTCCAAGTGAAGCCGAAGGCCCCGGCCGCTTCGGCGCGCCTGGCTTCGGCCAGGGCGGGTCGAACGGTCGGGCCTGCCGCTCCGCCGGGCGCGGAGCCCTTATTGACCACATTTCCCGCGCAGCGACTTCGGGCGGTTGCGGATTGACGGCGTGGCGCGCCGGATCGCGCGCGGGGATGTCTTGCCAGGTTGAATCCGAAACCGTCAGAAGGTCCTGCCTTGTATCCAGGGGAAGCGCTGTGGTGGCTGTTGTTCGCATGCTGGAATCTGGTGTTGATATACGCCGATCTGCGCTATCGCCGCGTACCCAACACGCTCATCGTCGCGGGATTCGCGGGACAGGCGCTGTGGCTGCTGGCGGCCTGGCTGGCGCCCGCATGGGGCTATCCGCCGCGTTGGGCGGGTTGGTCCATGGCCCTGGCCGGCTTCGCGCTGGCATTGCCATTCTTTCCCCTCTGGACGCGGCGTCTGATGGGCGCGGGCGACGTCAAGGCGATCGCCATCCTCGGGCTGCTGTTGGGTTTTGCGCCCCTGGTCATGACGCTGGTGGCCGCCAGCCTGCTGGCCGGCCTGCACGCGCTGCTCTACCTGTTCATTTCCCGAAGCCGGGCGCTGCCGCTTCGGGCTCGCCAGATCCCCTACGGCGCCTACCTGGGCGCGGCCGCGCTCAGCGTGGTGTTTATTCCCTTGAATTCGGACTGGTATTCGTGGTGTTTTTCCTGGTGTTCTACGCGATCCTGACGTATGCCCTGGTGTTCACCGCGCAGCACTCCGTCACGCTGGCCGCGCAGGACGGCGCCCGCAAGGTCCTGCAATGGCAGCCGGGCGCCGCCTCGCTGACCGTGCGCGCCAATGCCGGCCGTGATATCGCGCTGGACCGCTCCGGCTGGATCACCACCATGTCATCGGCCGCCGTGGCGGTGGCGGTGTGCGGCGCCACCGGCACGCTCAGCAGCACCGCGGGCGGGGCCTGCAGCGGCTTGCCGCTGAGCGCCGACCAGATCGAGGTGACGGTCAGCTATCCCTACGGCGCCAACCCGCTGATCCCGAATTTTCCGTTCCTGGCGCAGGCGCTGATGCCGCCCACCAGCGTGTTGAGCGCGCGCGCCACGGTCCATTTGGGCAACGCGCTGGACGGGAGCCCCTGACATGAACGAGCGCGCCGCCTTCGATGCCGCCACCGGCCGTCGCCGCGCAGACGGCCAGCGCGGCATCGCCACGCTCGAGTTCTCGTTGATGGTGACGATGCTGCTGATGTTCGTCTGCGCGGTGGTGGGCTACGGCGTGCTGTTCTGGATGCAGCAGCAACTGGCCTCGGCCGCCTCGGAAGGGGCGCGGGCCGCGGTCTACGCGCGCTTTTCCGGCAAGGCGGATGTGCCCGGCGCGGCCTGCTCGGCGGCCATGAGCGTGTTCGGCAGCGGCTCGGCGGTGGCCTGCGCCGCCACCAGCGCGCCGTGCGCGTGGAGCGGCTCGGGCGGACAGACAGCTCAGTGCAGCACGGTCGCCATGACTTTCAACGTGCAGGCCTGGCCGGTGCTCTCGACCTTCCAGGCGTTCATCGCCATGTTGCCGGGGACCGACAAGAACTGGATTCCGACCCGGCTGTCGTCCAAAGCCATCGTGCAAATCTCCCAAGGGACACCATGAGCAGTCTGAGCAAGATCATCGCGGGCGTGTTGTTGGCGGCGGGCATTGTGCTGGCGTTCGTGGCCTGGCGCCTGGCGTCGGAACCGTCGGCGCCGCCGGCGGCGCCGGCCGGTCCGGTGGCGGCCACGGCGACCCCGCCGGCCGAGACGCCGGTCAAGCGCTATCCGGTGGTGGTGGCGGCCGCGGCGATCCCTGCCGGCACGCGCATCGACAGCGACAAGATGCTCAGGGTGGATCAGTGGCAGGTGGCGCTATCGGGCAGCTACAGCGCGACCACGCCGCTGCAGGGCGCCTACACGCGGGTCGACGTGGCCGCGGGCGACCCGCTGCTGCCCAGCATGCTGGCGCAGGGCCTGGCGCGCCAGCTCAAGCCGGGCGAGCGCGCGCTGGCGATCGCTGTTGACGAGGTGGTGGGCGGCGGCAACCGCATCGCGCCGGGAGACCTGGTGGATGTGTTCTTCCTGCTGGAGAAGGGCGTCGAGATCCAGGGCGGACAGGCCCGGCTGCTGCAATCGCAGGTGCGCGTGCTGGCGTATGGCGCGGCCTCGGTCGACGGTCCCGAGGAAAAGTCCACGCTGCCCGGCCCGCCCGGGCAGCCGGCCCGCACCGCGGTGCTGGCGGTGCCGGTCGAGCAGGTCAATGAACTGGTGCTGGCCAGCCGTTCTGGGCGCCTGCAACTGGCGCTGCGGCCGGTGGGCGACGAGGGCAAGCCGGATACCCAGCTGTTCGCGCAGCGCAGCGCCGTGCTGCCGGCGCGCGCCGACCTGACGCCGGAACAGCGCGAACAACTGCAAAGCGGTCCGAACCGCGCCTACGCCGGCGACAGCCTGGCGCAGCTGGATGCCCCGACACCCGCGGCCAGGCCCGCGCCGGCCCGCGCCGCCGGCGGCGCGGGCGGCCGCACGGTGGAAATACTGCGAGGAGACAAATCCGAGCGCGTGCGCTATTGAAACGTGGCTGCGCGTGGCCTGGTGCCGCCCGCGGCTGGACCTTACCTGTCAACCAGATCCAGCAAATGAAGAGATTTCAGCGCACCACCCTGATCTGCGTCCTGTCGGCCGCAGCGGCAATGACCCACGGCGCGGCCGGCCTGGCGCAGACCGCCTTGCAGACCGCGCCGGGCGCGCCCGCGCCCGCCCGCGACATCGCCGTGGCGGTCAAAGGCCAGCAGACGCTCATGCTGGATGGCGCGCCGGCGCGCATCGCCATTGGCGATCCGGACGTGGCCGACGTCAAGGTGCTGCCGGCTTCCGGCAAGCGGCAGGCCTCGCTGCTGCTGTATGGCAAGAAGCCCGGCACCACGCAATTGCAGGTCTGGACCGGCGCCAATGCCGCGCCGCAGCTGTGGAACGTGCGGGTGGCGGGCAACGTCCAGCAGGTGATGGCCGGGCGCGGCATGAGCGGCGGCGCCAACGTCGACGTGGCGGGCGACCGCGCGGTGGTCTCGGGCCAGGCCGATTCCCCGTTGTCGCACCAGGCCTCGGTGGCCGCGGCCGGCGCGGTGGTGGGCGACAAGAACGTGGTCGACGTGTCGACCGCCGGCACCGGCGGCGTGGTGCAGGTCGAGGTCAAGGTGGTCGAGGTGTCGCGCTCGGTCATGAAGCAGGCCGGCATCAGCTTCGCCGGCCGCAGCGGGCCGTGGGGCGGCACCAACTCGATCACGCCCGACGGCTTCCCGGCGCCGCTGGGGTTCAGCAAGACCGCGGCCCTGGCCTCGGGCTTCTCGCTGTTCTACGACTCCAATGACTTCAGCGCGCGCCTGCGGCTGCTGCAGAACAATGGCATGGCGCGCGTGCTGGCCGAGCCCACGCTGGTGGCCCTGACCGGACAGAGCGCCAGTTTCCTGGCCGGCGGCGAACTGCCGATTCCCGAGGCCGGCGGCCTGGGCACGACCACGGTGACGTTCAAGCCGTTCGGCATCGGCCTGACGGTCACCCCCACGGTGCTGTCGCGCGAGCGCATCGCGTTGAAGGTGGCGCCGGAGGCCAGCGAGCTCGACTACAGCAACGCCATCGCGATCTCGAATGGCACCAATTCGACCACGCTGATCCCGGCGCTGCGCACGCGCCGCGCCGACACCACGGTGGAACTGGGCGACGGCGAGAGCTTCGTCGTCAGCGGCCTGGTGTCGCGCCAGACCAAGGCGCTGGTCAACAAGGTCCCCATGCTGGGCGACCTGCCCATCATCGGTTCGTTTTTCCGTAGTGTCGATTACACCCAGGAGGATACCGAGTTGGTGATCGTGGTGACGCCGCGCCTGGTGCGGCCCATTGCGCGCGGCGTGACCCTGCCGCTGCCGGGGGCCAAACAGGAAGCGACCGACACCGCGTTCAATGCTTGGGGTTATTACCTGATGGGCCCAGTAGGCGGGCAGCAAATGCCGGGTTTCTCACGGTGAGCGATATGAAGACACATGCCAGGGAGTGGGTTGGCTTGCAGAACGGCAATCGGTTTCTGTTTTGTTCCAAGGGCGACGGCGTCGCCGCGCAGCTCGGGCAGGCGCTGGGCGACATGGGCTTGTTGACCCAGGAAGTCCCGGGCGTCGAGGAACTGGGCAGGCGCCTGTCCGAAATCGAGCCGCAGGTGGTGTTCCTGGACTTCACCTTGAGCGAGGACGAACCTGGCAAGCTGTTCAAGTCGGCCGAACTGGCGCGTCTGCTGGCGCGCATCGCGCCGACGATCCCGCGCGTCGCGGTGGGCCTGCTGAGCCAGCCGGAAGGCGCCATCGCCGCGCTGCGCGCGGGGGTCAGCGACTTCGTCGATCCGACCGTGGCGCCGCAGGAAGTCAAGGACGTGGTGCAGCGCCTGCTGGACGTGCCGGCCGGCGGCGGCCGCATGGACGGCTCGCGCCGCAGCGTGCTGCTGCTGGGCGCGCGGCCGGGCGTGGGCACCAGCACGCTGGCGGTGCACCTGGCCGGCATGGTGCAGGATCGGTTGAAGCAGCAGCATGGCGCGCGCGCCGCGGCCTCGGGCGCCAAGAGCGCCAAGCCGGCCGCGGACAGCGGCAGCCACCTGCCCCTGGGCAGCCGGGTGGCGCTGATGGATCTAGGCTGGCCGGTGGGCGATTGCCAGTTGTACCTGAACATCGGCGGCGATTTCGATTTCGCCGAGGCCGCGCGCAATCTGCGCCGTCTCGATTCGACCTTGTTGAGTTCGGCCATGTCGCATACCGCGAATGGCCTGAGCGTACTGGCGCTGCCGCGCGACCTGGGCCAGATGCGCGACGTGTCGCAATCCGATTCGCTGCTGGTGTTCGAACGCATGCGCCAGCACTTCGGCGTGGTGGTGGCCGACTCGGGCGGGTTCACCAATCCCGAATTCGTGGCCGGCCTGGCGCGCGCCTCGCAGCAGAACTGGATCGTCACCGACCAGAGCGTGGGCGCGCTGGTGTCGCTGGCCGGGCTGTTGCAGGAACTGGAGCAGTTGCATGTGGACCGCCGCAGTCTGGGCCTGATCGTTAACCGCTACGACGAACGCTACGGCATGACGGCCCAGCAGATCGCCGAGCGCTTCCAGCTCGACCTGGTGGGCACGCTGCCGGACCGCACGCTGGCGCTGATGGTCTGCACCAACCAGGGCCACCTGCTGCACGAGGAGGCCGAGCGCGACGTCTATGTGCGCGCGGTACAGGCGCTGGCCGAGAAATTGAGCGCGGAAGAAAACACGCCCGGCGGGCGGGCAAGCTGGCTGGCCACCTGGCTGCCCGGCGTGCACCGCCGCATGGTGGTCGAGTAACGCAAGGCGGCGGGATCCCACATGATCATGACAGCGACCATAGAATTCGGCGGCGATGGCGACAAGGGTTTCGCGTCGTCCAACCGCTTCCAGGAAGTGAAGACGGCGGCCTACGAGCACCTGCTCTCGCGCATCGAGGAGCTGGGGGCGGAATTCGGCCGCTGGGCGCGCTCGGCGATCCAGGAATTCGTCGACATCGAGGTGGCCAGCTTCGTGCGCCTGCGGCGCGTGCCGATCAACGAAGGCGAGATGCGCCAGATCGCCGAGGCGCTGACCAAGGAACTGGCCGGCCTGGGGCCGCTGGAGGACCTGCTGGCCGACCCCGCGGTCGAGGACATCCTGATCAACGGCTACGACAACGTGTTCGTGTCGCGCCGCGGCGTGCTGGCGCGCGAGACGCTGCGCTTCACCGACAACCAGCACGTGCTGCGCATCGTGCGCCGCATCCTGGCGCCGATCGGCCGCCGGCTGGACGAGTCCAGCCCCATGGTCGACGCGCGCCTGCCCGATGGCGGCCGCCTGAACGTGGTGATCGAGCCGCTGGCGGTCGACGGCCCGATGGTGTCGATCCGCAAGTTCCGCCAGGATCCGCTCAAGCCGGCCGACCTGCTGACGCTGGGCACCTTCGACGAGGAGATCTACCGCCTGCTGCACGAAGCGGTGAAGAACCGCTGCAACATCCTGGTGTCCGGCGGCACCAGTTCCGGCAAGACCTCGCTGTTGAACGCGCTGGCCTTCTTCATTCCGGAGACCGAGCGCGTGGTGACGGTGGAGGACACGGCCGAGTTGTCGCTGAACCATCCGCACGTGGTGCGGCTGGAATCGCGCCAGGGCGGCTTTGACGGCAGCGGCGCGGTCAGCATCCGCGAACTGATCCGCAACAGCCTGCGGATGCGCCCGGACCGCGTGGTGGTGGGCGAAGTGCGCGGCGCCGAGGTGATGGACATGCTGCAGGCCATGAACACCGGCCACGAAGGCTCCATGGCCACGATCCACGCCAACTCGCCGCGCGAATGCCTGTACCGGATCGAGATGCTGGCGGGGTTTGCCGGCTTCCAGGGCAGCGAGGACAGCCTGCGGCGCCAGATCGCCAGCGCGCTCGACTTCATCGTGCAGATCGGCCGCCTGTCCAACGGCAAGCGCCGGGTGCTGTCGGTGACCGAGGTCACCGGCATGGGCGACAGCGTGATCTCGACCCAGGAACTGTACCGCCATGAGACCTTCGCCACCCCCGAGGGCGAGGAAAAGGACCGCTGGAACTGGCTCGGCATCCATCCGCACACGCCCAAGCTGGCCAAGATGCGCAACGAACAACGTCCCGCCGACAACACGCCGCCCGAGTCGGAGGGCGGCGGCTTCTGGAGCAGGAGGCGCTGATGCTGCAAGCCGGGGTGATCGGTGGCCTGGCGCTGGTGCTGGCCTTGGCGGCGGTGCTGCTGTGGCGGCACGCCAATAGCGGCCAGCGGCGGGCCGCCAGTTCCGCTTTCCTCGAAGACCAGTTGCGCCGAAGCCGCGGCGCGCCGGTCAGCGGCAAGCTGCCGTTCGCGCAGGGCGCGCGCGCCTTGCGCAGCGGCTTTTCGCGCTGGGACATGCTGCTGTTGCAGGGCGGCGTGCGCCAGAGTCCCGGTTTCTACGCCCGGCTGATCCTGCCCATCGTGGCGGGCGCGCTGCTGGCCTGGGCCTTTCTGGGCTGGCTGTCGGCCCTGGTGGCGCTGGTGCTGCTGTCCGTGTTCGCCTATTTCCTGCTGTGGCTGCGGGCCGACCGGCGCCAGCGGCGGCGCGTGTCGCAACTGCCGGCGTTCCTGGACAACATCGTGCGCCTGGTCACCATCGGCAACAGCATGGCTTCCGCCTTCCAGACCGCGGCCGCCGCCACCGACGAGCCGCTGCGCGAAGTGGTCGAGACCGCGGCCGCGCTGAGCCGTTCGGCCAAGGAACTGGACGCGGCGCTGGTGCAGGTTTCGCGCCAGTACGACATGAAAGAGCTTTATATGGTGGCGGCGGTGGTTTCCGTGGCGCTGCGCTTTGGCGGCCGCAGCGACCAGGTGCTCGAGCGCATGGCCGCATTCATGCGCGACATCGGCCAGGCGCGCGCCGAGCTGTCGGCCAGTTCGGCCGAGATCCGGCTGTCGGCCTGGATCCTGGCGCTGCTGCCGCTGGGCATCGCCGGCTTCATCATGGTGGCCAACAATGACCTGTTCATGGGACTGTGGGTCGATCCGCTGGGCTTCAAGATGTTGATGACGGCGGTCTGCCTGCAACTGGGCGGCTCGTACATCCTGTACCGCATGGCCAAGGCCATTTGAGGGCGCCGCGCATGCAAGCGATCGAATCCTGGAATGTCTCGACGGTGCTGGCGGTGGCGCTGATGCTGGTCGCCGCCGCCATGCTGGTGGTGGGCCTGAGCATGACCCGGCGCCTGCGCGGGCAGGACCGCAGCCGCCAGGTGGTGGACCAGGCCCTGGCCACGCGCGAGGGGCGCGCCAAGGCGCAGGCCGCGGCCGCGCCGCCGGCCGAGGGCATGCAGGGACGCCTGGCCGCGGCCACGCGCGCCGCCGATTCGTTCGGCAAGCGCCTGAGCGAAGGCCGTTTCGCCGAGGCCCTGCTGGCGGGCGAGGACCGCAAGCTGGTCGACATGGCGGGCTACCAGAATCCGGCCACGGCGCGGCTGCGCTTCATCGTGGCGCGCTTCACCCTGGCGCTGCTGCTGCCGGCGGCGGCGGTGGCGCTGGACCTGGGACGCAAGGTCGGCGGTTCGTCGCTGGGCCTGTTCGTGGCGGCGTTTTTCGGTTTCGCCATCGGCTACATGCTGCCCAAGTGGTTCGTGCGCCGGCGCCTGTCGCGGCGCCGCAAGCAGGCCGCCAACGAACTGCCGCTGCTGATCGACCTGCTGCGCCTGCTGCAAGGGGTCGGCCTGTCGATCGACCAGAGCCTGCAGGTGCTGACCAAGGAATTCGACCAGGTGCTGCCGGTGCTGGCGTACGAGCTGCGGCTGGCGTCCGAGCTCTATGTGCGGGGCCGGACCCGCGAGCAATCGCTGGCGCGGCTGGCGGCCGGCTTCGACAACGACGACCTGTCGGCCATCTGCCGGCTGATCGCGCAGGTCGACCAGCACGGCGGCGCGGTGCAGGAGCCGCTGAACCGCTTTGGCGAACGCCTGCGCGAGAAGCGCCGCCTGGAACTGAAGGAAAAAGTGGGCAAGACCACCGTCAAGATGACGGCGGTCATGATCGTGACCTTGTTGCCGGCGCTGTTGATCGTGACAGGCGGCGCGGGCTTCGTGGCGGTATTGCGCGGTTTGTCGCGCATGGGGGGCATGTGATGGCGGGCGGTATGGGAAATGCGCGGTGCGCGTGGCGTTGGACCCTGGTGGCGGCGGTGGCCGCGGGCGCCGGGACGTTGGCCGGGTGCCAGACCAACAACGCCGAGACCGCCTGGCAGCTGATCCAGCAACAGCAGCAGGAGCAGGCGTTGATGCGCCAGCGCGAGGACGAAGCCGAGAACCGGCGCAAGCCGACCGAGCCGGACATGATGCTGTCGATGATTGCCGAGTCGCAGCGGCAGGAGCGCTACTTCGCCTCGCTGGCCTATATCGAGGCATTCCAGCAGAAGTTCGGCAACGATCCGCGTATCGCGGTACTGCGCGCCGAGGCGCTGCGCCAGACGGGCCAGACCGCCTCCAGCGAGCAGGCCTACCGCGCCCTGATCGGCACCGCGCAAGCGGCCGATGGCTGGCACGGGCTGGGACTGATCGCCGGCTCGCGCGGCCAGTTCGACCAGGCCGCCGACTACTTCGCGCGCGCCGCCAAGCTGTCGCCGATGGACCCGCGCATCCTGGGCGACCTGGGCTATGCGCGCCTGCGCGCCGGCGATCCGGCCGGCGCGCGCGTGCCGCTGGGCCAGGCCGCCGAGCTGGCGCCGGAAAGCGCCAAGGTGCTGGCCAACCTGGCCCTGCTGCTGCTGGTCGAAGGCGAACCGGTGCGGGCCCAGAACGTGATGGACCGCGCCAAGCTCGGCGACGAGGCGCGCGGCCAGGTGCTGCGCCTGGCCACCGAGATCCGCAGCCAGGCCTCCGCCCCGGCGGTCACCTCGGCGAGCGCCGGGGCCACCGCGGCCGACGTGTCGAGCACCCGCGTGTCGCGGGGCGAGGGCATCGTGATGCCGGTCATGAGCCCCTTGATGGACAGACTGGGCAACGGCCCGATCATGCGCTAACCAGGAACCCCGACCATGTCTCGAACCGCTTCATACGCTTCGCTTTCCCTGCTGCTGTTCCTGGCCGGGGCCGCGCCCTGGGCCAGCCAGGCGCAATCGAATACGCCCCTGACCGGCGCCATGAGCGGGGGCGGCGTGGCCCAGGCCGCGCCGGTGCCCGCCACCGCGCCAGCGGCCGCGCCGGCCGCGCAGATGCCGGCGCGGCCAGTGGTTCAGCAGGTACAGACGCCCATGCCGCAGCCGGCGCCCCAGGCGGCCGCGCAGCCCGAGCAGGCCCGGGAGGAATTCGGCGACATCACGCGCGGCCTGCTGGCCGCCCAGGCCGACGGCCGCCGCGCGGGCGCGGCGCTGCCGGTGCTGGGCGCGGCATCCACCGCCGCCTGGAACCGCTACATCGACAGCTTCACCCGGCCGATCCCCGAATGGTTCGACAAGCGGGTGCAGACCAACAACACGAATTGATTGGGCAGGACCTGTCTCATCGAGTCACGGAGCCGCGATCATGCCAGCCACGCATTCCCGTTCTGCAATCTGCCCGCGGCAGCGAGGCAGCATGACGGTGGCCATCGTTTTCGCGGTCATCGTCGGCCTGGTGCTGCTGGGCGTGGCCCAGCTGGGCTATGCCTACTATATGAAGCGCGAGATGCAGAAGGCCACGGACCTGGCCGCGCTGTCGGCGGTGCAGGTGCTGGGGATGGGCGCGCCCGCCGATTGCGCCCGGGCCCAGGCCGCCGGACAGGCCGCGGTGCTGGCCAACGTGCCCAACATCCTGGACACCTTCGCCGCCGGCGACGTGACGGTCGAGTGCAAGCTCTGGGACACCTCGCGCCCCGACGCCAGCGGCATGTACCTGTTCGATCCGAGCAGCGGGCAGGTGCCGAACGCGCTGCGCATCACGCTCAACAAGACCCTGAGCAGCCTGCTGCCGGCGTTCATCGTGGGCGGCACGCCGGTGCAGACCATCTCCGTGGCGGCCAACACCCAGCCGGTGGCCGTGTTCACGGTCGGCTCGCGCCTGCTGCGTTTGCAGAAGGGCGGCCTGCTGTCGCAATTGCTGGCCACCGTCGGCGCCACGCCGGCGCAGCTGGACATTCTCGACGCCGCCGGCCTGGCGAGCGTCAACATCACGCCGTCCGGCCTGCTGGAAGCGTTGGGCCTGCCGGTGTCGGTAGCCACCGGCGTGGGCACGCCGGCGCAGCTGGCCGCGCTCAACAACCTGACGCTGGGCCAGCTGCTGCAGGCCACCCTGACGGTCATGAACAAGGCCGGCGACACCGCCGGCGCCAGCCTCGGGCTGCTGACCAACGCCATCAACGTGGTGTTGAACGTGATGCCGGTGAACCTGCCGGTCAAGCTGTTCGGCGACGGCGGCGTGCTCGACCTGAACGTGATCAGCGGCGACATCAATTCGGCGCTGCAGGCCAACATCAACGCGCTCAATGTGCTGGAAACCGCGCTGGTCATCGCCAACGGCCAGAACCTGGTGAACCTGGGCCTGAACGTGCCGCTGCTGGGCGTGCAGTCGCAGGTGCGCATCGTCGAGCCGCCCTCCATCGGCGTGGGCGGCGTCGGCACGCAGGCCACCAGCGCCGGCATCCGCGTCTATCTGCGGGCCAACACCAGCAACATCCCGCTGGTCGGGCCGCTGCTGGCCAACACGCTGGGCACCAAGATCGACCTGCCCATCATCATCGACGTGGCGCAATCGACCGGCACCGTTTCCAAGCTGTGCCAGGCGCCGCTGACCGAGTCGCAGGCCACCATCGACGTGACTTCGTCCGTCGCCAACATCTGCCTGGGACGCTTTCCCGGCATGTCGTCGGCCGTCGACAACGTGCAGGCCAATTTCCTGTCCATCACCAACAGTTGCCAGCCGAGTTCGTTCGCGGCGATCCAGCGCTACCAGGTGCTGAACGTGCTCGGCATCCTGCCGCTCACCAGCAAGGTCACGCTGCCGATTTTCAATTCGACCGCGCCCGTGTCGGTCACGCTGACCGAACCGCCGTCGCCCAATTCCACCGCCACCGTCAACGCCACCTCGATCAACCTGGGCGCGCTGGCCTCGAACCTGGCCGACGCCGTGGTCGGCGGCATCCTGGGCGACCTGATCGGCACCGGCACGCCGCTGACGCCGGAACAGCGCGCCTCGCTGGCCACCACCCTGGTCGGCGGCGGGGGCAGCAATCCCGGCAAGTCCATTTCGCAGGTGGTCAACGACATGCAGTGGTCCTCGACCGCGCTCAACCAGCTGGGCCAGCGCATGTCCACCGGCGGCCTGACCGGGGTGCTGGGCGGCACGCTGCAACTGGTCGGCAACCTCCTCAATTCGCTGTTGCTGGCGCCGCTGAGCGACGTGACCTGTCTGCTGGCGATTACGCCGGACGCCATCCGCCAATGCCGCGTCAACGCGGTGTCCACGCTGGCGCTGAGCGGCGGCAACCAGGTGGGCGGCGTGCTGTCGATCGTGGTGACCCTGCTGCAGCCGCTGCTGGGCATGCTATCGACCCTGCTGCAGCAGTTGCTGGACCTGCTTGGCCTGAGCGTCGGCCAAACCGATGTATCGCTGCTGTCGGTGGACTGCGGCAAGCCCCGTCTGGTGTATTGATGATGAAGCCCTTGATTCCTGCCCAACCCTGGCCGGCGCGGTGGTCGCCATGACCCAGAAATTCTCGCGCGAAGAATTCGACGTCTATGTCTGGGAGGGCACCTCCGACATCGCCAGCCGCGCCGAGCGCTGCCTGGCCGGCATGGACGTCTCGCTGGTGCGGGCCGATGCCGGCACCGCGTTTCCCCCGCCGCGCGATCCGTCGCGCCCGGCCGTGGCGCTGGTTTCGGTCTCGGTCATGGGCGACAACCGTTTCAGCGGCTACGACTGGCTGTCGGGGCAGGCCATGCCGGTGATCTGGGTGGCGGCCGAGGCGCGCGGCCGCGATCCGCGCTATTACCCGCCCGAATACTCCTACACACTGCCGCTGGCCTTCACCACGTCGGACCTGCGCAAGCTGTTGTTCGAATTGCTCGGCACGCTGGACCAGTTCAGCCGCGGCGCGCCGCGCCGCGAACAGCCGCTGATCGCGGTGTCCGAACCGATGCGGGCGCTGCTGGCCGAGGCCGAGATGTTCGCCGACTGCCGCAGCAACGTGCTGATCCACGGCGAGACCGGCGTGGGCAAGGAACGCATCGCGCGCCTGCTGCACGACCGCGCCGCCTGGTCGGACGGGCCGTTCGTGGCGGTCAATTGCGGCGCCATCCCCGAGGGCCTGTTCGAAGCGCACTTCTTCGGCCATGCCAAGGGCGCCTTCACAGGAGCGGTGGGGGCGCACAAGGGCTACTTCGAGCAGGCCAGCGGCGGCACGTTGTTCCTGGATGAAATCGGCGACCTGCCGCTCTACCAGCAGGTCAAGCTGCTGCGGGTGCTGGAGCAGAGCGCGGTCACGCGGTTGGGCTCGACCGTCGAGGTGCCGGTCGATTTCCGCCTGGTCGCGGCCACCAACAAGGATCTGCGGGTGCTGGTGGGCCAGGACGAGTTCCGCGCCGACCTGTACTACCGGCTGGCGGTGATCGAGCTGCGCATTCCCAACCTGGAGCAGCGCGGCCCCGAGGAGAAGGCGGCGATCTTCCGCGCGCTGCTCGAACGGCTGGGCGCCGAGGGCGAGCCGCCGGGCTGGCTGGTCGAGCGGGTGGCGCGCACCCGCTATGCCGGCAACGTGCGCGAATTGTCCAACGTGGCCGAACGCGTGGCCATCGTGCGTCGCCAGTTCCAGGCCTGGGACCAGCCGCGCATCGAGCGCATTTTCGACCAGTTGGCCGAGCCGCTGCGGGCGCCAGGCGCGCTGGCCACGGCCGGCGCCAGCAGCCAGTGTGAACCGCCAGTCTTCACCGACGCCGAGCGCGCCGAACGGGCCCGTATCCTGGCGGCGCTGGACGTCAACGGCTGGCGCCGCCAGGACACCGCCAACACCCTGGGCATCAGCCGCAAGGTGCTGTGGGAAAAGATGCGCAAGCTGCACCTGGGCGGCGGCCAGGGCGAAACCGCCGATGGCATCGTGGAGGCCTCATGAGGCCTTCTGCCGTGGGCCCGGCGTGGCGCAATAGGGAATGGCCCTTAGCGCGCGACAGTATCGCGCTGTGCTATGTAAGCGCGTCAGCCGCGAGCGAAATAAATTGCTATAGTTCCGCAACGATTTTTTTGGGGAAGGCATGAACGTCCACTTTATCCGTGCCGCCGCGCGCATGGCGCTGTTGGGTACGGCCCTGTCCGGCCTGGCGGCCTGCGCCAGCGCGCAATCCGAGCCCCCGCGCCCCACGGTGCAGCAGGTCGAGGACAAGCAGGCTGCCTCCACGCCGGTGACTCCGCCCGCGCCGGCGCCCGCCGCGCGCCCGTCGTCGACGGTGGCCGAGCTGCAGGGATTGATCCAGAACCGCCAGGTTTCCGAGCTGCGTACGAGCTACAACGGCACGTACGGCGCCAGCCTGCTGTTCAAGCCGGACGATCTGACCTACTACGTGGCCCTGTTCCAGCAGAAGGATTTCTGGCGGGTGCTCAAGACCAAGTCGGACAAGCAGGCCGAGGCCACCTACCGCGCCTTTGCGGCCCAGTCGGCCGACCTGGCCGAAGTGGACATCAAGCGCATCAAGCTGCAGGCCGAATACACCCACGCCGAGAAGCTGCTGGCCAGCCGCAGCGCTGAACTGAGCACGCTGCAGGCCGACCGCACCCTGCGCATGCAGCAGGAAGAGCAGGTCGCCGCGCGCCAGGAGCAGTCGCGCCAGGAAGCCACCGCGCTGGCCGACCAGCAGAAGGACGTGCGCCAGCAACTGCGCGACCTGCAACGCCAGATCGACGCCTTGCAGGCGCAGCAGGCGCAGATCGGCCAGGCGCCGGCCACGCCCAGGCGCGGCAAGTAAGCGCCTCGCACGCCAGCTAGCGGGCCCCCGGGCCCGCTTTTCGTTGGGCGCGGGGCGGAAGCCGCCGCCGGTGTGTGGCGCGAATGCCGCCAAACCGCCCGGAATCGGCCGAAAACCCCGTTCGCGGCCCGGTATCCGGCGGCGCGTGCGCGCTTTCTTGTATTCTGGATGCCAGCCCCCATATTCCCATCATGGCTCTCAAAGTTTTCGACCTCCAGTGCGAGCACGGCCACATCTTCGAAGGCTGGTTCGGCTCGCACGAAGACTATGACGCGCAACAGGCGCGTGGACTGGTGTCGTGCCCGGTCTGCGGCTCGGCCAGCATCACCAAGCGCCTGTCGGCGCCGCGCCTGAACGTGGCGCACCTGCACGCGCCCGCGGTGCCGTCGGCGGCGCCGGCCGGCGCCACCGACGCCGAGAAGATGTCGGCGCTGCAGGCGGTGGTGATGCGCCAGGTGCGCGCGCTGCTGCGCAATACCGAAAACGTCGGCGCGCGCTTCGCCGAGGAAGCGCGCCGCATCCACGAGGGCGACGCCGACGACCGCCCCATCCGCGGCACCGCCACGCGCGAAGAGCGCGAGGCCCTGGCCGAGGATGGCATCGACGTCATGGCCGTGCCCGACTTCCTGGACGACGAGCGCCTGCAATAGCCGCGGCCGGCCTTGTCCGCCGCGCCAGGCAAAAAAAAGCGCCAGACCCCGAAGGGCTGGCGCTTTTTCGTACCTGCCGCCGGATCAGTTGTTGACGCGGCTGCGGTATTCGTTGGTGCGCGTGTCGATTTCGATCTTGTCGCCGATGGCGCAGAACAGCGGCACGTTCAGTTCGTAGCCGGTGTTGATCTTGGCGGGCTTGGTCACCTTGCCCGACGTGTCGCCGCGGACGGCCGGTTCGGTGTAGGTGATTTCGCGCACGATGGTCGTGGGCAGTTCCACCGAGATGGCGCGGCCGTCGTAGAAGACCACTTCCACGGGCATCGCTTCTTCCAGGTAGTTCAGCGCGTCGCCCATGCTTTCGGCTTCGATTTCGTACTGGTTGTACTCTTCGTCCATGAAGACGTACATCGGGTCGCCGAAGTAGGAGTACGTGCACTCCTTGCGATCCAGTTGCACGACTTCGAACTTTTCGTCGGCCTTGTAGACCGATTCGCTGGCCGAGGCGGTCAAGAGGTTCTTGAACTTCAGCTTGACGACGGCGGCGTTACGGCCGGACTTGTTGTATTCGGCCTTCTGGACCACGAGGGGATCCTTGCCGACCATGACCACGTTGCCGACTCGCAATTCCTGAGCGGTTTTCATCGATAAAACTCCGGGGGGAAAGGGTGCACTCGCCGTGCTTGCAGAAAGCCGCCGAAGGCGCCTGGCGACGGGCCGCAAGGCCCATCGACATCAGCCTGGAGATTCGCGCGGAACCCGTCAGAACGAGCCCGCGCATCTGGCTTCATGCACACCCCGGGAGGCGTCATAGTTGAGGCGCCGACAATCCAGGGCGACTCAGAAAACTCTCTATTCTAGCGTTTCTTGGCCAACTCTGCGCAAAAACCAGCCAGATTCTCCGCCAGGTCGGGCCGGGCGGCCTGCGCCGCGTCCCAGTCGCGGGCCGCCTGGTTCCAGGCCTGCCAGGGGCCGGGTCGCAGGGCCGCCGCCAGCGCGGCCTCGGCGGCGGCGCCCGCATCCTCCTGATTCCAGGCGCGGATGAGATCCGCGGCCGGTTCCGGGGCCGGATAGCGCGCCAGCCAGGCGTCGAGTTTTTCCAGGTGGATGTTCTCGTCCTGCGGGTAGATCTGCCAGGCCAGCGGCCGCGCCGCCCATGCCGCGCGCACGAACGAGTCCTCGCCGCGCACGAAGTTCAGGTCGGCGCACCACAGGATGCGGTCGAAGTCAGGCTGGGCCACGAACGGCAGGCGCGCCACGGCCGGGCCGCCGGGCACGGCGCAGGCCGCTTCCAGCCGGGGGGCGACGCCTTCCGGCACCAGCAGCAGGGTGGCGCCAGGGGTCGCCGCCAGCGCGCGGGCCAGCGCGTCGACCGGGGCGCTCGGGTAGCAAAACAGGGACACCGTGCGGGCGCCGTTGCGGCGAAGCGACAGCAGGCTGTCCGCCACGCCCAGGCCGCGCAGGAATGCCTCCTGCGCGTCGCGATCCGCCTGGAAGGCGTCGCGTTCGGCCGACAGGCCGGTTTCGCGCAGCAGGCCGCCGGTGGCCGGCGTGAAGCCGGGGAAAAAGAAATGTTTGACCAGCCCGTCGGGCCGCTGCGACGGCAGGCCGTGGCAGCTTTCCACCCAGGCCTCGGCGCTCAGGTATTCCAGGTTGATCCAGACCGGGTGGCGCTGGCGCATGCTGGCCAGGAAGGCCTCGGGCGGATCGCAGGCGAAGGCCTCGATCACCACGTCGCGCGCGGCCAGCGCCGGATCGGGCGCGGCCGACCAGTGCACGATATCCACTTCCTGGCAGACCTGACGCGCGGCGCCGGCGTCGATGCCGGGCTGGATGCGCGCGAAGCTGGAAAGGTCGTCGACCCACAGGCGCACGTCCCAGCCATGGCCGTGCGCCAGCCGCCGCGCCAGACGCCAGCAGACGCCGATGTCGCCGTAGTTGTCGACCACGCGGCAGAAGAGGTCCGCTTGCATCGACGCGGCTCAGTGGAACTTGGCGGGCGCGGCCTCGGCGTCCTCGGGCAGTTCGGCGTGCACCAGTTCGCCCAGCGGGTTGGGGAAGTAGGGCGCGCCGCAATCCTCGCAGTATTCCGGGGGCAGCACGCCGGGAATGCGGCGCACGTCGCTCACGCCGTATTCCTTGAGCAGCGCCGCGATCTCGTCGACCACGTCGGGCTGGCTCTCGTCGGCCGGCAGGTCTTCCTCGCGGCCGTACAGCGGCCAGACGCAGCCGTAGTAGACGTCGTTGCTGTTGCGCGCGGTGAAGCTGACGCGGTATTCGTCGACGCGGCTTTCGCCGCAGCCGGCCACCACGGCGCGCAGTTGCGAGGCTTCCAGGCTGACCGCGCCTTCGAGCCAGCTGATGGCGGCGCGCAGCGACAGCGGCCGCACGCGGCGGTCGGCCTCGCGGTTGCTGACGTAGTAGGCGTCGGGCAGCAGGGCTTCGAAGCCGCAGCCCGGCAGCAGGCCGGCCAGCGTCGGCTGGGCCTGCGCGGCCCATTGCGCCAGGCAGGCGTCGCGGCTGGCCTCGGCTTCGCCGATCTGCTCCTGCCAGCGGAACACGGGCGCGAACTCGGGCACCGCCACGGCCGCCACGATATAGCGCGTGTCGGCCAGCATGTTGGCGGTTTCGGCCTCGGTGTTCAGCGCCGGCTTGGTGGTCTCGGCGCCCAGCGCCTGCGTGCCCAGCCGTTGCAGCCATTGCCAGGTTTCCGAGAACGTGCGCGGCATCTGGTCGACGCTGACCAGGTAGGGCATCAGCGCGCTGCGGGCCTGGCTCGACAGCACATGGCCATGCAGCTGCGCCAGCAGCGCCTGCTGGGCGGCGGCCGGGACCGGGCCGGTGGGAATCGCGTAGCGGGTCCAGGCGACCACGGGCGCGACGATCAGCAGGACGTCGTGGCGCACGCCGTTCTTGTCGATCTTCATCGACTCGGACAGCGTCTCGGCCTGCTCGATCAGGATTTCGTAGGCGCCCACGTCGCCCTGGGCGAGATGGTCCAGCGCGGCTTCCAGCGGGGCATCCTGGCCTGCCTTGAGCAGTTTCGGAATCGCTTCGCCAAGCTGATTCTCCCAGTACACGTCTTCGACGCGGCTGCCCGAGCGGTTGAGCGATTGGGCAAGCGTGATGAGGCGGGTGGCGTCGCGGGTCAAGCGGGGAGCGGATTGGCTGCGGGTTCGGGCCATGACTTCGGAGGGCGTCCAGTAAGTGTGTAACGACGTAGTTTAACGCCCGCCACGGCGCTGGTCGCCGTGGCGCTCTGGCGCCCGCGAATCGAGCGGGACAAGGGCGTGCAGGGCGGCCAGGCGGAGCCCCCGCCTTGGCCGGGGATTGGTGCCGTTCTGGCAACAGATCGTGCCTGTTTAGGGGATTTATTGCTGATTGGATTCGACCGACAATGGACCCATCATCAAGCTTTCCTGGAGTCATCGCCATGCGCTGGCCTACGCTTTTCGTTTCCCACGGTTCCCCCATGCTGGCCGTCGAACCCGGTTCCACCGGCCCCGCGCTGGCCGCCTGGAGCCAGTCCCTGGGCCGCAAACCGCGCGCCATTTTGGTGGTGTCGCCGCACTGGATGGGCCACGGCCTGGCCCTGTCCACCCGCGACCAGCAGGTGGCCTGGCACGACTTCGGCGGCTTCCCGCCCGAGCTCTACACGCTGCAATACGCCGCGCCCGGCTCGCCCGAGCTGGCGGCGCGCACGCAGGCCCTGCTGGCCGAGGCCGGCATTGCCGCCGACCGCGATCCGCGCCGCCCGCTGGACCACGGCGCCTGGGTGCCGCTGCGCTATCTCTATCCCGAGGTCGACGTGCCGGTGGTGCAACTGTCGCTGGACATGGGCCGCGACGCCGCCGGCCAGCTGGAACTAGGCCGCGCCCTGGCGCCGCTGCGCGACGAGGACGTGCTGATCATCGGCTCGGGGTCGCTGACGCACAACCTGCGCGACGTGCGCATGCCGCAGGACGCGCCGCCGGCGCCTTACGTGCCGGCGTTCCAGGCGTGGTATGCCGAACACCTGGCCGCCAACGACGTGCCGGCGCTGCTCGATTGGCAGGCGCGCGCGCCGGGCGCGGCGCAGGCCCATCCGCACGACGACCACCTGATGCCGCTCTACGTGGCGCTGGGCGCGGGCGGTGGCCAGGCCACCCGCCTGACGGACGAGATCTCGTACGGCGCGCTGGCGATGGACGCCTATGCGTTCAACTGAGGCCTGTTGACGCCGCTTACCGCCGTCAACGTTTGGTTACCCCATGCGGTTCCAACCACCGCTGCGTCTATGCATAATGGCTGCCGCCCGCATCGCGGGCGTTTCCTTGTTCTGGACGCATGCCGGCGCCGCCGGTCGGGAGTGTAGAGATCGTGAATGCGCATATCGTGAAATCCGCGAGTCTGGCCATCGTCGCCGCCACGCTGGCGGCGGCTTCGTCCGCCTGGGCCGAAGACGTCAAGGGTTCCCGCGACCATCCCGCCCTGACGCGTTTCGAGGGCGCCGAGATCCGTGCCTACGAATTCAAGGACTACGACGAAGCCGTGATGCCCAACCAGCCCATCACCCGCGAAAGCGAGGCCAAGGGCATGACGCTGGAAGGCAAGCTGACGCGCATCGCCTATCGCATCGATGGCAAGAAGTCGGCGCTGGAGGTCTATCGCAACTACCAGGGCGCGCTGCAGGCCGGCGGCTTCAAGACCCTGTTCGAATGCAAGGGCGACGAGCAGTGCGGCGGCGACTTCCAGTCGTTCGTCCTGAACAGCGGCAAGGTCAGCCAGCCGGGGCAGGGCGACGCGGCGTTCGGCGGCAAGTACTACGCGGTGCTGGCCAAGAAAGAGGCGCCCACCGGCGACATCTACGTGTTCCTGGACGTGATGGACGACACCTCCAACAACATCACGCCGGTGTTCCAGCAGGTGATCGAGACCAAGCCCATGCAGACCGGGCAGGTCAAGGTGCTGGACATGGCCGCCATGCAGAAATCGCTGGCCGAATCCGGCCGGGTCGCGGTCTACGGCGTCTACTTCGATACCGACAAGGCCGAGGTCAAGCCCGAGTCCAAGGCCGCGCTCGACGAGATGGGCAAGCTGCTCAACGCCAACCCGAAGCTGAAGGTCTACGTGGTCGGCCACACCGACAACCAGGGCACGCTGGCCGGCAACCTGGACCTGTCGCAAAAGCGCGCCGACGCCGTGGTCAAGGCGCTGGAGTCGGGCTACAAGATTCCGGCCGCGCGCCTGTCGGCGCGGGGCGTGGCGTCGCTGGCGCCGGTGGCGGCCAACGACGCCGAGGCCGGCCGCGCCAAGAACCGCCGGGTCGAACTGGTCGCGCAATGATGCGGTGAGCCTGCCACGCGCCGCGATGGCAGGCGGCGCGCGGCCCTGAAAAAAAGCCCCTGGAACCTCGCGGTTCCAGGGGCTTTGCCTTTGCGGCCCGCGCGTTACGCGGCCAGCAGCTGGCGCAGCACGAAGGGCAGGATGCCGCCGTGCTGGTAGTAGTCGACCTCGATCGGGGTGTCGATGCGCAGCAGCAGCGTCACGTCCTGCTTCGAACCATCCTTGCGGGTGATCGTCAGCGTCACGTCCTGCATCGGCTTGATGCCGTTTTCCAGGCCCGAGATGTCGTAGGTTTCCTCGCCGGTGATGCCCAGCGACTGCACGCTGTCGTTGCCCTTGAACTGCAGCGGCAGCACGCCCATGCCCACCAGGTTGCTGCGGTGGATGCGCTCGAAGCTGCGCGTGATGACGGCCTTGACGCCCAGCAGCTGGGTGCCCTTGGCGGCCCAGTCGCGCGACGAGCCGGTGCCGTACTCTTCGCCGCCGAACACCACGGTGGGCGTGCCGGCCGCCACGTACTTCATGGCCGCGTCGTAGATCGACATCTGTTCGCCGGTGGGCTGGAACAGGGTTTCGCCGCCTTCGAAGCGGCTGCCGTCCGGGCGCGCCGGGATCATCAGGTTCTTGATGCGCACGTTGGCGAAGGTGCCGCGCATCATGATTTCATGGTTGCCGCGGCGCGAGCCGTAGCTGTTGAAATCGGCCTTCATCACGCCGTGTTCCTTGAGCCACTTGCCCGCGGGCGAGGTTTCCTTGATGGAGCCGGCCGGCGAGATGTGGTCGGTAGTGACCGAGTCGCCGAACACGCCCAGCGCGCGGGCGTTCTTGACGGTCGGCATCGCGCCCGGCGTCATGCCGAAGCCCTCGAAGAACGGCGGCTCGGCGATGTAGGTGGAATCGGGCCAGTTGTAGGTCTCGCCCGTGACGCCCTTGATGTTCTCCCACAGCTTGCCGGGGTTGCTCTTGACCTGGCCATAGTTGGCCTCGAAGGCCTTGGGGTCCAGCGCGTACTTGAGCAGCGCCTCGACTTCCTCGGTGGTCGGCCAGATGTCGCCCAGCCAGATGTCGCCGTTCTTGCCGCGGCCGACCGGTTCGGTCATCAGGTCGCGCGTCACGGTGCCGGCCAGCGCGTAGGCCACCACCAGCGGCGGCGAGGCCAGGAAGTTGGCCTTGATGTTCGGGTGGATGCGCGCCTCGAAGTTGCGGTTGCCGGACAGCACCGCCGAGCACACCAGGTCATTGCTGGTGATGACCTCGTTCAGGTCGGGCGTCAGGTCGCCGGCGTTGCCGATGCAGGTGGTGCAGCCGTAGGCGGCCACGTCGAAGCCCAGCTTCTCCAGATAGGGCAGCAGGCCCGTCTTGGTCAGGTATTCGGTGACCACGCGCGATCCAGGGGCCAGCGAGGTCTTGATGTGCTTGGGCACCTTCAGGCCGGCTTCGACGGCCTTCTTGGCCAGCAGGCCCGCCGCCAGCAGCACGCTGGGGTTGGAGGTGTTGGTGCAGGAGGTGATGGCGGCGATCAGGATGTCGCCGTTCTTGACCTTGGTGCCGGTGCTGGTGGTGAAGGTCTGCTGCAGCTTTTCGGCCGGCTGGTTGAAGCCGTTCTCGGCGACCGGCTTGGAGAACAGGTCGATGAAGGTGCTCTTGACGTTGCCGATCTCGATGCGGTCCTGGGGGCGCTTGGGGCCGGCCAGCGACGGCGCGACGGTGGACAGGTCCAGCGTCAGCAGCTTGGTGTAGTTGATGTCCTGGGCGGCGGGCACGCCGAACATGTCCTGGGCCTTGAAGTAGGCCTCGAACGCGGCGATTTCGTCTTCGGTGCGGCCGGTGCCGCGGAAGTAGTCGATGGTGCGGCCGTCGACCGGGAAGAAGCCCATGGTGGCGCCATACTCGGGCGCCATGTTGCCGATGGTGGCGCGTTCGGCCACGGACAGGCTGGCCGTGCCCTCGCCACAGAACTCGACGAACTTGCCGACCACTTTTTCACGGCGCAGCATTTCGGTGATGGTCAGCACCAGGTCGGTGGCGGTGACGCCGCCGCGCAGCTTGCCCTTGAGTTCCACGCCCACCACGTCGGGGGTCAGGAAGTACACCGGCTGGCCCAGCATGCCGGCCTCGGCCTCGATGCCGCCCACGCCCCAGCCGACCACGCCGATGCCGTTGATCATGGTGGTGTGGCTGTCGGTGCCCACCAGCGAATCGGGGTAGTAGATATTGTTCTTCTTGTCCTGGTGCACGCCGCGCGCCAGGTATTCCAGGTTGACCTGGTGGACGATGCCGAAGCCCGGGGGCACCACGCCGAAGGTGTCAAAGGCCTGCATGCCCCACTTCATGAACTGGTAGCGCTCCTGGTTGCGCTTGAATTCCAGCTTCATGTTCAGGTCCAGCGCATTCTTGGTGCCGAAGTAGTCGATCATGACCGAGTGGTCCACCACCAGGTCCACCGGCACCAGCGGCTCGATGCTCTTGGGGCTCTTGCCCATCTTGTCGGCCACCGAGCGCATGGCGGCGATGTCCGCCAGCAACGGCACGCCGGTGAAGTCCTGCAGCACCACGCGCGCCACCACGAACGGGATTTCATCCTCGCGCTTGGCGTTGGCCTGCCAGTTGGCGAGCTGGCGCACGTGTTCCTCGGTCACCTTCTTGCCATCGCAATTGCGCAGCACGGATTCCAGCACGATGCGGATGGAGACCGGCAGCCGCTGCACATCCACGCCCAGCGCCTTGCCCAGCGCCGGCAGCGAATAGTACTGACAGGACTTGTTGCCGATCTTGAAATTCTTGAGTGTGTCGAGGGTGTTGTGCGGCATGATGGACTCCGTGGTTTTGCCCGCGTAAAGCCGGCATTTTCAGGCGTTTCGGCGCGTTTGTCATTCCGGGCGACAGCGGCGCGGGTTCGGTCTGTGTCTTATATCTTATATAAGACTTGAGGGGCGCGTCAAAGTTCCCGCCCGCGCCGGCCTGCGGGTTGCGCGGCGGTCGCGCAAACCCCTACTGTGCGGCAGCCGCGTCGTCCCTGCAAGTCCCCTTTTTTTAACAAAGAAGTCCTACAAGCGCATGGCGGCGAGAGGCCGGGCCGTGCCGCGCGACACGCCCGGGGCCGAGGCGGACAGGCTGCGCGAGGCCGTGGCCGCGGTGATGCGCCAGGCGGATTTCCGCGACCGCTTCCAGGCCCAAGGCCTGGTGATCCAGGCGCCGCTCGTCAGGCCAGCAAGGCCGGCATTTCCGCCGCCGCGAAATCCAGGAAACGCCGCAGGGCCAGCGGCGCGCCGCGCCGGGCGGGCATGACCGCGTAGATGCGCGCCGGGGCGGCGCGCCAGGCGGGCAGCAGCTGCGCCAGGTGGCCCCTGGCCAGGGAACCGGCGCACAGATAGTGGGGCAGCAGCGCCACGCCCAGGCCGGCGCGCGCCATCTCGCGCAGCGCCGCCAGGTTGGTGCTGAGGCAGCGGGGGCGGAATTCGATCGACTCGGCTTCACCCGCGGTGCCGGTGAAATGCCAGCTTTGCGGGCTGTCCTGGGTGGCATGGGCCAGCAGCGGCAGCGCGCTCAGTTCGCGCGGATGGCGCGGCGCGGCGCGGGCCATCTCCGGGGCCGCCACCAGGATCAGCGGCACCGGCGCGAGCTCGCGCGCCACCAGCCTCGAATCGGTGAGCGAGGCGCCCTGGGCGCGGAAGGCCAGGTCGTAGCCTTCGCCCACCAGGTCGATGATCTGGTCGCGGGTGTCCAGCAATACCCGCACGCCCGGGTGCTTCAGGCAGAAGCGCGACACCAATTCGCCAAGCAGGGTCACGGCCAGGGCGGAGGGCGCCGTCATGCGCAGCAGGCCGCTGGGCGTGTCGCCCATCGCCGCCGCCAGGTCGAAAGCGCTGCGGGCCTCGCGCGCCATCGCCAGCGCATGCACGTAGATCTGCTCGCCCATGGGCGTGAGCGAGACGCGGCGGGTGTTGCGTTGCAGCAACCGCAGGCCCAGCCGCGTCTCCAGTTCGGCCACGCGCCGGCTGAGTTTGGAGCGTTGCATATTGAGCACGCGGGCGGCGGCGGAGAAACCGCCTTTTTCCACCACTTCGGTGAAAAGCAGCAGGTCGTCGAGATGATGGATATAGGAGTGCATGGGCCAGGTTGGGGAATTGTCCTGTGCGGCAGGACAATTATTCCTGAAATTGGCATCTACTGTGTCGGACGCGGAACCCATAAGCTCTGCGCCACCCAAAAATCCAGGCAGCAGCTCCTTGACCATCCGCCTCAGTCCGCCCGTGGCCAAACCGTTCGAGCCCGCGGGCGACGCCTGTTCGTTCCGGCAATTCCGCCAACCCGATTTTCCGCGCGGCATGTCGCCGCTGGTGCTGGCGGAGCATTTCGTTATGACCGGCCCCAGCTTCGCGCCGCACCCTCACGCCGGCATGTCGGCCGTGACGCTGTTGCTGGAAGACAGCCACGGCGCCCTGCGCAGCCGCGACAGCCTGGACAACGACCATGAGATCCGGGCCGGCGACCTGCATTGGACCGTGGCCGGACACGGCGTGATTCACGACCAGCAGCCCGTGGGAGAGTCGCGCCTGAACGGGGTGCGGTTGTACGTCAACCTGCCGCAGCGGCTCAAGTCGCTGCCGCCCGAGGCCTCGCTGCTGCGCGCCTGGGAGATGCCGGTCCTGCAGGGTGACGCCGGCCGCGTGCGGGTGGTGTCGGGCCGCTACGATGGCTGGGAGGCGCCGCTGGCCACCCCCGAGCCGTTGTTGATCCTGGATGGCTGGCTGCGCCCGGGAGCGTCGCGGCTGGTGATGCTGCCGGCCGGCTGGAACGCCTGGCTATACGCGGTCCACGGCGAACTGGGGGTGCGGGCCCGCCACCAGATCACGGCGCCGGCGCGCCCGCCGGCGGATCTCGGGACGCGCCCGATGGCGCCGTTCCGGCCGCGCGGCCGGGGGGCGGTGGCGGACAGGCGCCCCGCCGATCCCGACTTTGCCATCCTGCCGCCGGGGGCGGCGCTGACGGCCACGGCGGATCGCGATGGGCTGCTGCAATTGCTGGCCGCCGGAGCGCCGGGCCACTTCCTGCTGGTGGCGGGGCGGGCCATCGACGAGCCCGTGATCCAGCGCGGGCCGTTGGTCATGGCGGACGCGCGGGCCCTCGGACAGACCATGGCGGCCTACGAAGCCGGGGAATTCGGCCGACTGCGCGACGCGGCGGACCTGCCGGGTTGACGAGACCCCGCGGACCGGGCGCAAGCGGGCGTCGCGGACGGTTATCGGAAACCAATCGTTGTAAACGGGCAACAAAGCTGTCATCTATATTAAGGGACGCAATGAGAATGATTTCGTTTTATATAGAATCAACCCCGCACGATCTCAATCTCCCTTTGTGAACGGACTCCACAAGACCGGCATGGCTGGCGCTGCGGCCGTTCGAGTGGCAAGCCGTTATCCCGCGTGACCCCCATCGGGATTGTTGCGATCCCCGCTTCCCGCGAAGCGCCCGCCTACCGATTCCCGATATGAAAATACGAACTCTTGCATGCGTGGTTGCGGCCCTGCCGTACACCGCGCTGGTCCACGCCCAATCCGCCGCGCCCGCCGCCGACGGCTCCGTCGTTTCGATGGAAGCGATCAAGGTCGAGGCCAGCGCCGACGCGTCGGCCGGCGGCCTGGCCCAGCCCTACGCGGGCGGCCAGGTGGCCCGCGGCGGCCGCGTCGGCGTGCTGGGTACGCAGGACATCATGAGCACGCCGTTCAGCATCACCAGCTACACCAACGAGCTGATCCAGGACAAGCAGGCGCGCAGCGTCGGCGACGTGCTGCAGAACGATCCGGGCGTGCGCGTGGCGCGCGGCTTCGGCAATTTCCAGGAGTCGTACTTCATCCGCGGCTTCATCCTCAGCTCGGATGATGTGGCCTACAACGGCCTGTACAGCCTGCTGCCGCGCCAGTACATCGCCACGGAACTGTTCGAGCGCGTCGAAGTGCTGCGCGGCGCGTCGACCTTCCTGACGGGTGCCTCGCCCGGCGGCGACGGCATTGGCGGCACGGTCAACCTGGTGCCCAAGCGCGCCCCGAACGATCCGCTCACGCGTTTCACCACCGGCATCTCCAGCGGCGGCCAGTTCTCGGTCTCCACCGACATCGCGCGCCGCTTCGGCCCTGGCGACAGCACCGGCATCCGCCTGAACGTGGCCAACCGCAGCGGCGACACCGCCATCGACGACGAGCACTCGCGCACCAGCCTGGTGTCGCTGGGCCTGGACTGGCGTTCGGCCGACACGCGGTTGTCGGCGGATATCGGCTGGCAGGAGAACAAGCTCAAGCGCGCGCGTCCGAACGTGACGCTGGCCGCTGGCGTAACGCATGTGCCTGACGCACCGGATGCCAGTTCCAATTACGCGCAACCGTGGTCCTATTCAAACGAGCGCGACGTGTTCAGTACGTTTCGCGCTGAGCATGACTTCAGCGACAAGCTTACTGGCTGGGCGGCTTACGGCCTGCGTCGGAGCGATGAAGCGAATTCGTTGGCTAACGTGACTGTTAATAACGGTCGTACCGGCGATGCTAGCTTTTATCGTTTTGATAACACGCGCAAAGATTCGGTCGATACTGGGGAGTTGGGGCTGCGGGCGAAGCTGCGCACTGGCTCAATTGGTCATGAAATCGTTGCGTCCGCTGCATTCTTTCAGCTCAAGAAGAAAAATGCCTACGATTACTCTGGGAGCTTTGCGACCAACATTTACAGCCCGATCTCTTACGATCGACCGAGCTTTGGTGCGTTTCAGACCAAAGGCGGAGACTTGGATTCCCCTCTGCTGACCGGACGTGTGCAGACTAGCAGCTATGCATTGGGCGATACGCTGTCCTTTGTGGACGATAAGGTGCTACTGACGCTAGGTATCCGACATCAACGCTTGGTTTCTCGGGGCTATGACTATGTGACTGGTAGTGAGACGTCCGCGTACAGTGCTAGTCGCAACTCGCCAGCGGCAGGCATTGTGTTCAAGGTAACTCCTAGCGTATCGCTATACGCCAACTATATTGAGGCACTCGTCGCTGGCGATACGGCACCTGCAATCGCTAATGGCAAACCCGTGCCAAACGTAGGCGAGAGCCTGCAGCCTTACGTTTCCAAGCAAAAGGAAATCGGCGTCAAGTACGACGGCGGCGGCCTGGGCGCGGGCCTGGCGCTGTTCTCCACCGACAAGCCGCGCGCGGCCTACGACGCGTCCAATCGGTTCACCGCCTCCGGCAAGGACCGCCACCAGGGCATCGAGCTGACCGTGTTTGGCGAGCCGATCGACCGCGTGCGCGTGTTGGGCGGCCTGACCTTCCTGGACGCCAAGCAGCGTTCCACCGGCAATACCGCCATCGACGGCAACCGCGTCATCGGCGTGCCGCGCTTCCAGGCCAACCTGGGCGCGGAATGGGACATCCCCGGCGTGCAGGGCCTGGCCGTGGACGGCCGCGTGGTCTACACCGGCGCCTCCTACGCGGATGACGCCAACACCCTCAAGGTGCCCGGCTGGACCCGCTTCGATGCCGGCCTGCGCTACATGATGGACGTGGACGGCCACGTGGTGACGCTGCGCGCCCGCGTCGAGAACATCGCCAACCGCAACTACTGGGCCTCGGTGGGCGGCTACCCGGGCAACGGTTACCTGGTGCTGGGCGGCCCGCGCACCTTCTCGTTGAGCGCCAGCATGGACTTCTGATCGCCATCCCGCCCGCTGCCGGGCGGGCATCGCGATCGGGTATGTGATGCGCGCCTGTCCGCCTACCCTCGCGGCGTTCGCGCGGGTTCGCACGAAGTCCGCCGCGCCGCGGCTCGCCCGCCAGGACGCGGGCCGGCCGTGCACGGTCAGGTCATCAACCAGCCGCCCGCCACGTCCAGCACCTGCCCGGTCACGAACCGCGCCTGGTCCGAGGCGAAGAACAGGCAGGCGTCGGCCACTTCCTCGGGCGTGCCGAGCCGGCGCAGCGCGGTAACCTCGGCCACGGCGTCGTTGATCTCCTTGGGCACGCTCTTCAACAACGGCGTGCTGATGCGCCCCGGCGCCAGGCCATTGACGGTGACATCGTGCTCGCCCAGTTCCGCGGCCCAGTGGCGCGTCAGCCCCAGCAGCGCCGCCTTGGTGGCGGCGTAGTGCGCGGCGACGATGTCGCAATAGGCCTTGCCCGCCACCGACGACATGTTGATCACGCGCCCCTGGCGCTGGCGCACCATGTGCGGCGTGGCCAGGTGGGTCATGTAGAACACGCTGTTCAGGTTGACCGCCACCACCTTGTCCCATTCGCCCGGCGTCATCTCCCACACCTTCAGCGCGCGGCCGTCGGTCTTGGGCGAGATGCCGACGTTGTTGACCAGGATGGTGGCCGGGCCGAGGTCGCGGGTGATGCGGTCATACGCAGCCTGGCACTGGTCGAAGTGCGAGACGTCGGCGTGCACGAAGGTCACGGCATGGTCGCGCTTTTTCAGTTCCTTCTCGTAGGCCTGGCCGCCCTGCGAATTGAAGTCGATCAGCCCGACCTTGCCGCCTTCGGCCAGGAAGCCCTCGACGATGGCCGAACCGATGCCGCCGACGGCGCCGGTGACGATGATGACCTGATCCTGGAAGCGCGCGCTCATGCCCGCACCTTCAACATGATCTTGCCGATGTGCCGGCTGCTTTCCATCAGCGCGTGGGCCTGGGCCGCTTCTTCCAGCGGGAACACCTGGTGGATCAGCGGCAGGCAGCGCCCCTGTTCCATCAGCGGCAGCACCTTGTCGGCCAGCGCCTGGGCGATGGCGCCTTTGTCTTCGTCGGAACGCGGACGCAGGGTGGAGCCGGTGAACGACAGTCGCTTGGTCATGATGGGCAGGGCGTCGATTTCGGCCTTGCTGCCTTCCAGGAAGGCGATCTGCACCAGCCGGCCATTCACCGCCAGCAGGCGGAGGTTCTTGTTGATATAGGCGCCGCCGACCATGTCCAGGATCACGTCCACGCCCTGGCCGCCGGTGGCCTGGCGGATGTCGGCCTCGAAGTCGGTGTCGCGGTAGATCAGCGCGTGCTGCGCGCCGGCCTTCAGGCAGGCCTCGGCCTTTTCCTGGTTGCCCACCGTGGTCCAGACCTCGGCGCCGAAGGCGCGCGCCAGCTGGATCGCGGTCAGGCCGATGCCGCTGGAGCCGCCGTGCACCAGGAACTTCTCGCCGGCCGCAAGGCGGGCGCGTTCGAACACGTTGGTCCAGACGGTGAAGTAGTTCTCCGGGATGGCGGCGGCGGACAGCAGGTCCAGGCCGCGCGGCACCGGCAGGCAGTGACGCTCGTCGGCCAGGCAGTACTGCGCGTAGCCGCCGCCGGGCGTCAGCGCGCAGACCTGGTCGCCAACCTGCCAGCGCGTGGCGTCGGGACCGACGGCGACGATGGTGCCGGCGACCTCCAGTCCCAGGTAGGGCGAGGCGCCGGGCGGCGGCGGATACGAGCCCGAGCGTTGCAGCACGTCGGGGCGGTTGACGCCGGCGTAGGCCACCTCGATCAGCACCTGGCGGCCGGCGGGCGCGGCCATCTCGCGTTCGGCCAGGCGCAGGCAATCGGGCGCGCCGCCGGTGCCGTGGTCGATGAATGTGCAGCGTAGAGACATGAATGCGGTCCTTCGGATTTCAGTGGCCCAGATAGGCCTTCTTGACATGGGGATCGGCCAGCAGCTCGGCGCCGGTGCCGGTGCGCACGATGGCGCCGTTCTCCAGCACGTAGCCGCGGTCGGCCAAGCGCAGGGTGCGGAACACGTTCTGCTCCACCAGCAGCACCGTGACGCCGTGGGAGGTGACGTCGCGGATGATGTCGAACATCTGCTGCACCAGCAGCGGCGACAGGCCCAGCGAGGGCTCGTCGAACACCAGCAGCTTGGGGTCGGCCATCATGCCGCGCGCGATCGCCACCATCTGCTGCTCGCCGCCGGACAGCGAGCCGGCGTACTGCCCCAGGCGCTCGCGCACCCGCGGGAAGATCCGCAGCACTTCCTCCAGCTTGCGCTGCACGATGGGGCGGGCGGCGCGCTTGTACGAGCCCATCAGCAGGTTGTCGCGCACCGTGAAGTGCGGGAACAACTGGCGGCCTTCGGGAATCATGGTGATCCCGGCGTCGACGATGTCGTAGGGCGTGCGGTTGGTCAGGTCGCGGCCCTCGAACTCGACCCGGCCGGCGGTGGCGGGAACCACGCCGCACAGCGTCTTCAGGGTGGTGGTCTTGCCGGCGCCGTTGGCGCCGATCAGCGTCACGATCTCGCCGGCATTGACCTCGAAGTTCAGGCCGTTGAGCACCTGGCTCTTGCCGTAGCCCGACGACAGATCCGAAACCTTAAGCATCCTGGTACTCCTTGCCCAAATAGGCCTCGATGACGGCGGGGTTCTCGACCACGTCCTTGGGCGCGCCGCTCACCAGCACCGCGCCTTCGTTCAGCACGATGATGCGGTCAGACAGCGCCATGGTGGCCTGCATCATGTGCTCGATCAGCAGCACCGACACGCCCGAATCGCGGATGCGGCGGATCATCTTGATCGACTTCTCGATGTCGGTGGGGTTCAGCCCCGCCATCACCTCGTCCAGCAGCAGGATGCGCGGCCGGATCGCCAGCGCGCGGGCGATCTCCAGCCGCTTCATGCCGCCCACCGTCAGGCTGCGGGCCTCGGTGTTCAGGTACTTGAGCAGGTCGGTTTCCTCGGCCACCTTGAGCGCGATCTGCTCGGCCTCCTCGCGGTCGGCGGTGCGGATGAAGGCGCCCAGCATGATGTTCTCCAATACCGTCAGGCCGGTGAACGGCTTGGCGATCTGGAAGGTGCGGCCCAGGCCCTGGTGCGCGAACTCGTCCGGCGTGCTGCACGAGACCCAGTTGCCCTTGGCGTCGATCATCGACACCGCGCCCTTGTCGGGCGACAGGAAGCCGGACAGCAGGTTGAACACCGTGGTCTTGCCGGCACCGTTGGGGCCGATCATGCCCAGGATCTCGTACTGGTTCAGCGTCAGCGACACGTCGTTGGTGGCGCGCAGGCCGCCGAAGCTCTTGAACAGGTTCTCGGCCTTGAGCACCGGCTGCTCGCGCCGCGCCGCGTCGGTCGGACGGGCCGGTTCGACCAGTTGGCGCCGGGCGCGCGGCGTGCCCAGGTAGGGCAGCCGCGCCAGGGCGCGCTCGATGGCCGGACCGAAAGCGCCGGCCAGGCCGCGCGGGATGGTCAGCACCACCGCCACCAGGATCAGGCCGTAGATCAGCCCGTGCATGCCGTTGCCCACGCTGGACAGCCAGCCGCGCGCCAGCTCGGCGATCGGCAGCACCAGGAAAGTGCCGGCGATGGGGCCGGCCACCGTGCCCAGGCCGCCGATCAGCGCGAACATCGCCACCTGGATCGACAGTTCCAGCGAGAATGCCGAACTGGGATCGACGAAGGTCAGGTAGGTGATGTGGAAGGTGCCGATCACGCTGGTCAGCATGGCCGACACCACCGCGGCGATGATCTTGACGCGCACCGTGTGGATGCCCACCGCCAGCGCCGCGTCCTCGCGCTCGCGGATGGCGATCAGGTAATGGCCGATGCGCGACTTGCGGATGTACCAGGACACCCAGGTCACCAGCAGGAACAGGCCGAAGGCGATGATCACGTAGTTGATCTTCTCGCGGAACACGATCCAGGCCCAGCCGATGTTCAGCGGCAGGCTGATGCCGCTGGAGCCGCCGGTCCAGCTTTCCTCGTGGATCACCAGCAGCCGCACCACTTCCAGGATGGCGATGGTGGCCAGCGCGAAGAACGGCCCGCGCAGCCGCAGCGTGGGATAGCTGATGATGATGGCCACGGCCGCCGAGATGGCCGCGCCCGCCAGCATGCCGAACCACGGCGAGATGCCGAAGTTCTGCGTCAGCAGGGTGGCGGTGTAGCCGCCGATGCCGTAGAACACCGCATGGCCCAGCGACAACTGGCCGGCGTAGCCGCCGACGATGTTCCAGGCCACCGACAGCGCGGAAAAGACGAACAGCAGGACGAACAGGTTGGTCCAGAACGGCGTGCCCGTGACGACGGGCACGATGAACATGACGATCAGCAGAATCAGGCTGACGTAGGCTTTGGGGCTTCGAAAGTCGGGAAACACGTCTCGCTCCTTGTGGCTCTGATCACTCTGTGCCGACGCCGAACAGGCCGGTCGGACGCAGGACAAGGATCAAGAGGAAGATCCCGAAATAGACGACCTCTTTGAGGTCGGGGGCGATGTAGTAGCCGGCCAGCGTATCGACGATGCCGATGATCATGGAGCCGGCCACCGCGCCGTACAGGCTGCCCAGGCCGCCCAGCACCACGATCACGAAGGCGGTCAGCACGAAGTACGTGCCCACCGTCGGGAACACCGGATACTGCGGCGCCAGGAGGCCCGCGGCGATGCCGACGAAGGCGGTGCCCAGGCCGAAGGCGATGGCGTAGACGTTGTTGACGTTCACCCCCATCAGCGTGGCGGCGTAGCGGTGCTGCGCCACCGCCCGCAGCGCGCGGCCCAGGTAGGTGCGGTGCATGAACAGGTGCAGCAGCACGGCCAGGCTCAGGCCGACCACGAAGGTCACCAGCTGGCCGGTGACCATGGAGTAGTTGCCGACGTCCAGGGTGCTGGTGCCCAGCTGCACCGGGGCGCGGAACACGTTGGCGCCGAAGATCACCAGCGCCAGGTTCAGCAGGATGGTGGACACGCCCACCGTGGCGAAGATCTGGATGTGCTGGTCGGCGTTGAGCAGCGGCTGGATGATGCCCTTCTGCGTCAGCGCGCCCAGCGCGAACAGGATGACCGCCACCGGCACCAGGCCGATGTACGGGTGCACGCCGAACTGCGCCGCGATCAGGTAGACCGCGTACATGCCGATCATCAGGAATTCGCCATGCGCGAAGTTGACGACGCGGACCACGCCGAAGATCAGCGTCAGCCCCAGGCTGATGATGGTGTAGGCGCCGCCCAGCAACAGGCCGTTGATGACCAGTTGAATGAAGATATCCATGGTGCAACCTCTTGGAACGGGGCGCGTCCCGGCCGCGCGCCGTCGCCGGCGGGGCCGGGGCCGCGGGCCCCAGTGAAACGCCGGACGCCCCCGAGCGTCCGGTTTGCTGGCTTGCCGTGCCGGGCCTGCCCGATGGCGGCCCCGGCGTTCTATTTCTTGAAGACGGGCTTGCCCAGCGCGAGGTTGTCAGGCGCGATGGTGACCAGCTTGCCATCCTGCCACTGCATCACGTAGAAGGTCGAGGCGTTGTTCTGGCCGTCCTCGCCGAAGTCGAAGGCCCAGCCGTTGGCGGTCTGGCCGGCCGGCTTCTTGTACGCCAGCACGGCCGCGCGGATCTTGTCCTTGTCGGTCGACTTGGCGTTGGCGATGGCTTCGAAGAAGGCCTTGGCGCCGACATAGTTGGTCAGGCTGTGGCCGGACTGCGGGTCGCTCTTGTAGGTGGTCTTGTAGGCTTCCAGGAACTTGTCCAGGCCGGGCGCGCCGGCCGGATTGATGGACGCCTGCGGGAAGTCCAGGTCGAACACGCCGTTCATGTCGGCGCCCACGGCCTTGGCGGTGTCGGCCAGCGAATAGCCGCCGCCGGCGCCGATCACCACCTTGGGCTTGAAGCCGGCGGCGCGCGCCTGGCTGAAGTACAGGATGGCGTCGTTCTGGTAGGCGGTCTGCAGCACCACGTCGACCTTGGCGCCCTTCAGGCGCAGGATCAGCGAGGACAGGTCGACCGTCTTGGCCGAATAGGGCAGCACCTCGGCCACGGTGTAGCCCAGTTCCTGGGCGCGCTTTTTCTCGGTGGCGGCCACGTCGGTGCCGTAGGGGCCGTCCTCGTGGATGATGCCGATGCGCACTTCCTTCGGGTTCAGGCCCATGCCCGGCCCGATGATGTCGTGCAGCGCGTTGACCACCGACACGCCGTATAGCGCGGTGTTGGGGTTGCTGCGGAACAGGTACTTGTAGCCGCGCGTGGTGATCTTGTGGGCGGTGGCGCCCAGCTCGAAGTAGGGCACGCCGGCCAGCTCGGTCACGGGCGAGGCCGCGTACGAGATGCCCGAGGCGTAGCTGCCGAACACGCCGACCACGTTCGATGAGATCAATCGCTTGGTCTCGGACACCGCCTGGGTCGGATCGACCGCGTCGGCCTTGATGATCTGGATCTTCTCGCCGTTGATCCCGCCGGCGGCATTGATTTCGTTGACGGCCAGTTCCAGGCCGCGATAGCTCTCCTGCCCCAGCAACGCCAGCGCGCCGCTGAACGGGAAGAGGGCGCCCACCTTGATGTCGGCCGCCGCGGTGCCGCTGGCCATGACGCCGCACAGGCCCAGCGCGATGGCGAATTGTTTGATCTTGAACACTGTCTACGCTCCTTTGTGGGTTTGGATGCGGACTGTTGTCTGAGTCGTCCGTCTGTTTTTGAATATATGATATATGCGCCGGCGGGGTGTGAGAACCTCGTCCTGGATTCTAGTGCCGGACTTGGCCGGCTGAATCGGGGATTTCCCTCAAGCCGCATGAATAAAGCGTTTGCGGGCGGTTTTCGCCTGCGTGGCAGGTCAAATTCCGCTGTCCGGGCGCTGTTTCTCGGACCTTTTCATGGCTGCTCTGATGGCAAGAAAATTCCCCTTTAAATCATATATCCTATATGTTCAAAAGGCGTTCGAGCATAAGAATCCAGGAGACAAAGAGCATGTTCGAGGAAGTGGATTTCGCCGGAAAAAAAGTACTCATCACCGCCGGCGCCGATGGGCTGGGTCTGGAAATGGCCCAGGTGTTCCACCGGGCCGGGGCGTCGGTGCTGGTGTGCGATGTCAACCGCGAGCGGCTGGCGGCGCTGCCGGCCGAATTGCCCGGCGTGCGCGCGGTGCATGCCGACGTGTCGGACGAAGATAGCGTGGCGGCCCTGTTCGACGCCGTGCGCCAGCAGTTGGGCGGCCTGGACATCCTGGTCAACAACGCCGGCGTGGCCGGCCCCACCGGTTTCGTCGAGACCTTGTCCAAGGCCGACTGGGACCGCACCCTGGCGGTCAACATCACCGGCCAGTTCCTGTGCGCGCGCCAGGCCATCCCGCTGCTCAAGCAGTCGCGCGCCGGCGTCATGATCAACCTGTCTTCGGCCGCGGGCCACCTGGGCTTTGCCGGGCGCTCGGTCTATTCGGCGTCCAAGTGGGCGGTGATCGGCTTCACCAAGTCGCTGGCGATCGAGCTGGGCGGCCACGGCATCCGCGTCAACGCCATCCTGCCGGGCGCGGTCGAAGGGCCGCGCATCCGCGCCGTGATCGAGGCCAAGGCCAGGACGCTGGACAAGCCGGTCGAGGAAATCGCCGCGCTCTACGAGAACCAGGCGGCGCTGGGCCGCATGGTCACCGCGCGCGACATCGCCAACATGGTGCTGTTCAACGCCAGCGAGGCCGCCCGCAGCGTCACGGGGCAGGCCATCGTGGTGGACGGCTTCACGCAGAAGCTCTACTGATGGCGGCCGATCCGCGGCGGCGCCATGCCGCCATCATCGGCACCGGCCTGATCGGCCAGGCCTGGGCCATCGTGTTCGCGCGCCAGGGCTGGCAGGTGCGGCTGTACGACGTCGACGCCGCCATGCTGGCCGAGGCCGGCGCGCTGATCCGGCGCCAGCTCGATGCATTGCAGGCGCACGGCCTGCTGCGCGACGCGGCGGCGGCCGCCGCCCGCATCGAAGTGGCCGCCAGCCTGCCCGAGGCGCTGGCCGGCGCCCGCTACATCCAGGAGAACTCGCCCGAGCGGCGGGATCTGAAGCGCGAGCTGTTCGCGCGACTGGACGCGGCGGCCGATCCCGACGCCATCATCGGCAGTTCCACGTCCAGCATTCCCGCCAGCGAATTCACCGAAGACCTGCCCGGCCGGGCGCGCTGCCTGGTGGCGCATCCGGTCAATCCGCCGTACCTGATCCCGGTGGTGGAGCTGTGCCCGGCGCCCTGGACCAGCGAGGCCGCCATGCAGGCGGCGCGCGACATCATGCTGGATATCGGCCAGAAGCCGGTGACGATGCGGCGCGAGATCGAGGGCTTCATCCTCAACCGCCTGCAGGGCGCGCTGCTGCACGAGGCCTTCCGCCTGGCCGCCGCCGGCATCGCCAGCGCCGAGGACATCGACACCACGGTCAAGGACGGCCTGGGCCTGCGCTGGTCGTTCATGGGGCCGTTCGAGACCATCGACCTGAACGCGCCCGGCGGCCTTGCCGACTACTGCGCGCGCTACGGCGGGCTGTACCAATCCATCGGCGCCAGCCAGCGCGAACCCGTGCCCTGGGACGGCGCGCTGGTCGAGGCCCTGGCGGCCGAGCGGCGCGGCCTGCTGCCCGCCGAAGACCTGACGACGCGCCGCTACTGGCGCGACGAACAACTGATGCGCCTGATGCGCCACAAGCAACAGCAAGACAACGGAGACGAAAATGGCTAAGCCGAAACAGAAGGTCGTGATCACCTGCGCCGTGACGGGCGCCATCCATACCCCCAGCATGTCGCCGCACCTGCCGGTGACGGCCGACGAGATCGCCGAGGCCGCCATCGGCGCGGCCCGCGCCGGCGCCGCCGTGCTGCACCTGCACGCGCGCGATCCCGAGACCGGCAAGCCGTCGCAGGACCCGGCGCTGTTCGAGCCGTTCCTCAAGCGCATCAAGGCCGAGACCGACGCCATCATCAACATCACCACCGGCGGCAGCCCGCACATGACGGTGCAGGAGCGCATGCGGCCGGCCACCACCTTCAAGCCGGAGCTGGCGTCGCTGAACATGGGCTCGATGAACTTCGGCCTGTTCCCGATGCTGGGCCGCTTCCAGGACTTCAAGCATGAGTGGGAGCGCGAGCACCTGGAGAACAGCCGTTCGCTGATCTTCCGCAACACCTACCAGGACATCGAGTCGATCCTGGAGCTGGGCAACGCCAACGGCACCCGCTTCGAGTTCGAGTGCTACGACATCAGCCACCTGTACAACCTGGCGCATTTCGTCGACCGCGGCCTGGTGAAGTCGCCGCCGTTCATCCAGTCGGTGTTCGGCATCCTGGGCGGCATCGGCCCGCACCCCGAAGACCTGATGCACATGAAGCGCACCGCCGACCGCCTGTTCGGCAACGAATACGAATGGTCGATCCTGGGCGCCGGCCGCAACCAGATGCCGCTGGCCACCATCGGCGCGGCCATGGGCTCGAACGTGCGGGTGGGGCTGGAGGATTCGCTGTGGATCGGGCCGGGCCAACTGGCCGAGTCGAACCGCTCGCAGGTCGAGCGCATCCGCACCATCCTGGAGGCGCTCAACCTGGAAGTGGCCACGCCCGCCGATACGCGCGCCAAGCTGGGCCTGAAGGGCGGCGACAACGTGGCGTTCTGACGCCAGGCCGGGCAAGGGCGTGCGCGCCGCCGCCGGATTGATGCCCCCGCCGATGGGGCGGCGCGCGGCCCGCCGGATGCGGGTCGCGGCGCTCGCGGG
>NZ_CADIJL010000025.1 GCF_902859695.1 Achromobacter ruhlandii | reverse complement strand
CGCGGCGTCGGCCCGCCGGCGGGCCAGCGCCGCACGGGCCGCCGGACGGCCCGCCTCGATCGCCCCCCCGTCCAGGTGGCGGCATGGCGCGGCGCGACAATGCGGCGGGGTTTTCCCCCTGCCGCGCCGCGCGATTTGCTATCCTTCGGGTCTCGGCATCACACGCTCGTCATATTCCATGCACGCCAATTCCGGCAATGTCTTCATGGTCGTCGCCCCCAGCGGGGCCGGCAAATCCAGCCTGGTCAAGGCCTTGCTGCAGCAAGACCCGTCCATCCTCCTGTCCGTCTCGTGCACCACGCGCGCGCCGCGTCCCGGCGAAGAAGACGGCCGCGAATACCGATTCATCGGCACCGACGAATTCAAGCAGATGCGCGACGAGCAGCGCCTGCTGGAATGGGCCGAGGTGCACGGCAATTTCTATGGCACGCCGCGCGACCGCATCGACGAAGCCACCCGCGAAGGCCGCGACGTGCTGCTGGAGATCGACTGGCAGGGCGCGCGCCAGGTGCGCCAGCGCTTCCCCGCCGCGATTGGCATTTTCGTGCTGCCGCCGTCCATCGAGGAACTCGAAAGCCGGCTGAAGGCGCGCGGCCAGGATGCGCCGCAGGTGATCGCGCGCCGGCTGATGGCCGCCGGCGGCGAAATCGCGCACGCGCCGGAATGCGAATATGTTATTATTAATCAAGAATTTAGCGTAGCCTTGTCGGAACTGACTCAAATCGTCAGCGCCGCGCGGCTGCGTTTTTCGTCTCAGGCCGCCCGGCACGCTGACTTGTTCGCGCAACTCGGCATCCCGGCGGCACACTGAAACGAATCCGCATTCTCCCTTTCCACCATCAGCACCAGGTGTCCTAATGGCTCGCATTACCGTCGAAGACTGTCTGAATCAGATCCCCAACCGTTTCAAGCTCACGCTGGCCGCGACCTACCGCGCCCGCGAGCTGGCGCAAGGCCATGCCCCGCGCCTGGACAGCAAAGACAAGCCCACCGTCACGGCCCTGCGCGAAATCGCGGGCGGCCTCACCGGCGCGGAAATGCTGCGTAAAGTTCCCACCTGATATTTTCCGGGGGGCGGCAAGCATGGCTTTTCCCGGGCTGAAGTACGCTTCATCAGGTCTGCTTGCCGCGCTACGTGCCGGCTCCCGTCTCGGGCGCCGCACGGGCAAGAAAGACAAGAACTCCCCCACGCCAGCCTCCGTCGCCGCCCAAGAGGCGGCGGACGCGACCGCCTCGCCGGTCGCCTCGCTGGCGCCGCTGACCGAAATCATCGGCAGCTATCTCGACAAGAAAGATGTGGAGCGCGTGCGCGAAGCCTACCGCTTCGCCGACCAGGCGCACCTGGGCCAGTTCCGCGCCAGCGGTTCGCCCTACATCTCGCACCCCATCGCCGTCACGGAAATCTGCGCGGGCTGGAAGCTCGACGCGAACGCGTTGTCCGCCGCCCTGCTGCACGACGTGATGGAAGACCAGGGCATCGCCAAGCACGAGCTGGCCGAGAAATTCGGCCCTGAAGTCGCCGAGCTGGTCGATGGCCTGTCCAAGCTGGACCGCCTGGACTTCGCCACCAAGGCCGAGCAGCAGGCCGAGAGTTTCCGCAAGATGCTGCTGGCGATGGCGCGCGACGTGCGCGTCATCCTCATCAAGCTGGCCGACCGCCTGCACAACATGCGCACGCTGGACGCGGTCAACCCTGAAAAGCGCCGCCGCATCGCCCGCGAAACGCTGGACATCTACGCGCCCATCGCTCACCGGCTGGGCCTGAACCTGCTGTTCCGCGAACTGCAGGACCTGTGCTTCGCGGCCATGTACCCGAACCGCTATCAGGTGCTGTACAAGGCCGTGCTGGCCGCGCGCGGCAACCGCCGCGAGGTGATCGGCAAGATCGCCGATTCGGTGCGCGCCGCCCTGCCGGCCGCCGGCATCGAGGCCGAGGTCACCGGCCGCGAGAAGACGCTGTTCGGCATCTACCGCAAGATGGTCGACCAGAAGAAGTCGTTCTCCGACGTGCTGGACATCTACGGTTTCCGCGTCATCGTCCACACGCTGCCGGAGTGCTACCTGGCGCTGGGCACGCTGCACCAGCTGTACCGGCCGGTGCCCGGCAAGTTCAAGGACTACATCGCGATTCCCAAGGTCAACGGCTACCAGTCGCTGCACACGACGCTGGTGGGTCCCTACGGCACGCCGGTGGAATTCCAGTTCCGCACCCGCGACATGCATCACGTGGCCGAGGAAGGCGTGGCCTCGCACTGGCTGTACAAGGGCGCCGACCTGACGCTCAACGACCTGCAGAAACGCACCCACCAGTGGCTGCAATCGCTGCTGGACATCCAGAGCCAGACCGGCGATTCGGGCGAATTCCTCGAACACGTCAAGGTCGATCTGTTCCCGGACGCCGTCTACGTTTTCACCCCGCGCGGCAAGATCATCTCGCTGCCGCGTGGCGCGACGCCGGTGGACTTCGCCTACGCCATCCATACCGACATCGGCAACCAGGCGGTGGCCGCCAAGGTCAACGGCGAGTTCGTGCCGCTGCGCACGGAGCTGAACAGCGGCGACACGGTGGAGATCGTCACCTCCCCCGCTTCGCGCCCGAACGCGCAATGGCTCAACTACGTGCGCACCGGCCGCGCCCGCTCGGAAATCCGCCACTACCTGCGCACCGTCAAGTACGAGGAATCGGTGGCCTTCGGCGAACGCCTGCTGGGCCAGGCCCTGCAGGAGCTGCACATGCCGCTGCCGGCCACCGACGATCCGGCCTGGCAGAAGCTGGCGCGCAGCACCGGCGCCAGCTCGCGCGAGGAAATCCTGGCCGACATCGGCCTGGGCAAGCGCCTGGCGGCCGTGGTGGCGCGCCGCTTCGCGCCCGAGCACCAACTGGTGGCCACCACCGCCGCGGCGGTGGACGAGCTGACCTCGGCCCGCAGCGCCCCGATCCTGATCCAGGGCAACGAAGGCCAGGCGGTGCAACTGGCGCCGTGCTGCGGGCCGCTGCCCGGCGACCCGATCATCGCCGGCATGCGCATGGGCCACGGCCTGGTGGTGCATACCGCCGACTGCCCGGTGGCCATGCGCCAGCGCCTGCGCGAACCGGAACGCTGGATCAACGTCGCGTGGGACGCCCACACCGCCAAGCACCTGGCCACGCGCCTGGACATCGTCACCCGCAACGAGCGCGGCGTGCTGGGCCGGCTGGCCGCGGAAGTCACGGCGGCCGACGCCAACATCATGCATGTGACGATGCACGATGACGCGGTCTCGACGGTGTCGCTGCACCTGACCATCCAGGTCGACAGCCGCAAGCACCTGGCGCAGGTGATCCGCGCCATCCGCCACGTGCCGCAAGTGCAGAAGATCGTGCGCGTGAAGGGCTGAGGGGAAGGCCCCACCCCCGAAGCGCTGCGCGCTTCCCCCTCAAGGGGGCATGTCTACGGACCGGCGGAGCCGGATCCGTGACATCCCGCTTGGGGGCGCTCTCATTGCGGCCTTTGAAGCGTGGAGCGATCCGTGCTCAGGCCACGTGTTGCAGGAAGTCCTTCAGGCGCTGGCTGGGCGGATTGTCCAGCAGCTCAGCCGGCGGCCCGTCATGGGCGATCTTGCCGGCGTCGATGAAGATCAGGCGGCTGCCGACCTTGCGCGCGAACTCCATTTCGTGCGTGACCACCACCATGGTCATGCCCTCCTCGGCCAGATCGCGCATCACCTTCAGCACCTCGTGGCGCAGTTCCGGGTCGAGCGCCGAGGTCGGCTCGTCGAACAGCATCAGCTTGGGCTTGATGGCCAGCGCGCGGGCGATCGCCACGCGCTGCTGCTGGCCGCCGGACAGCTCGGACGGATAGTGGTTCATGCGCTCGCCCAGCCCGACCTTGCGCAGCAGCTGCTCGGCCAGTTCGCGCGCCTCGTCGCGGCCCTGGCCGCGCGTGTGGATCGGCCCGAACATGACGTTCTGCAGCGCGGTCATCTGCGGGAACAGATTGAACTGCTGGAACACCATGCCGGCCTCGCGGCGGATCTCGCGCACCTGGGCGGCGCCGCCATGCACGCTCAGGCCGTCGACCAGCAGGTCGCCGCCGTTGATCGTTTCGAGCACGTTGATGCAGCGCAGGAAGGTGGACTTGCCGGAACCGGACGGCCCCACCACCACGACCACCTCGCCCGCGTCGATATTGAGCGAGATACCGTTCAGGACCGTGGACTCGCCGAACGTCTTGGTGACGTCATGAAATTCAACCATGCTCATAGTATGCGCATCCTCTTTTCCACCAGGTGCAGGATCAGCGCCATCGTGCCCGTCAGGATCAGGTAGACGATGGCGATGGCCGACCAGATCTCGACCGCACGGAAGTTGCTGGCCATGATCTCCTGGCCCTGGCGAGTCAGTTCCGCGACGCCGATCACGATGAACAGCGACGAATCCTTCAGGCTGATGATGCACTGGTTGCCCAGCGGCGGAATCATGCGGCGGAACGCCACCGGCCCGATGATGTGGAACAGGATCTTGTGAAACGGCAGGCCCATCGCCTGCCCGGCTTCCTTCAGGCCCTTGTGCACCGACAGCAGCGAGCCGCGCACGATCTCGGAGATATAGGCGCCCGAGTTGATGATGAGCGTGACGATGGCGGCCCACTCGGCGTCCACCCGGATGTTGGCCAGCAGCGGCAAGGCGAAATAAATGAACATCACCTGCACCACGATCGGCGTGCCGCGGATCACCGCGACGTACACCTGGGCGATGCCCGACAGGATCGGATGCCCGTAGGCCCGGGTCACCCCGGAGAGCGCGCCCAGCAGGAACCCGCCGAACAGGCCCCAAAAGGTGATCTTGATGGTCATCTGCGTGCCCACCCACAGGTTGGGCAGCGCATCCATCACTACATTCCAGTCAAAATCCACGAATTACCCCTCAATGGCGCGCCTCGCGCGCCGCATCCTGGCGGGAATGCCCGGCGCCGCAAGCGGCTCGGGGCCGCCCCGTCCCGGGCCCGGCGTCGCCGGAGCGAAGCGCCGGGGCCCCAGACTGCCGGGCGGCCCCGAAATGCAACATCAATCCGGCGGGAAGGCTCAGGGCTTCTTGCCGAACCACTTTTCGTAGATGGCGTCGTACTGGCCGTTGGACTTGAGCGTGGCCAGGGCCTTGTTGACCTGCGGCACCAGTTCGCTGCCCTTGGGGAAGGCGATGCCGTAGAAGTCGCCGCTCTTGACCGAGCCGACCACCTTGACGCGGCCCTTGCCGGCCGTGTTGGCGTAGTACTGGACGTTGGGCGTGTCGTGCACGGCGGCGTCGACCCGGCCGGTGGCCAGTTCCAGGTAGGCGTTGTCGATGTTGGGGAACAGCTTGAGCTTGGCGTCCGGCACCTGGGCCTTCAGGAAGTCCACGGTGGCCGTGCCGGTCTTGACCGCGACGGTCTTGCCGGCCAGCGACTTGGCGTCCTTGATGTCGGTGTTCTTTTCGCCCACCAGGATGGCCAGGCCGCTTTCGTAGTAGGGATCGGAGAAGTCGATCACCTTCTTGCGGTCATCGCGAATGGTGATGCCGGCCAGCGCCACGTCGATGTTCTTGGTCTGCAGGCCGGGGATGATGCCGTTGAAGTCCATCGGCTGCAGCTTGTACTTGACGTTCAGCTCCTTGGCGATGGCGGCCCACAGGTCGACGTCGAAGCCGGTGTAGGTGTTGCCCTGCTTGAACTCGAACGGCACGAACGCGGTATCGGTGGCCACCACCAATTCCTTGCCTTGGGCGTAGGCGCCGGAGGCGGCGCCGAACATGGCCATGGACAGGCCGACCAAGGCGGCGGCGACTTTACGTTTAATCATGAAACTCTCCTCTTGGGGCTGATAGCGCCCGGGGTTGCAGTTGGAACATGATGCGCGGGCCACGCCGGGATCGCCGGAGCAACTTACGGCGCATGTTAACGCATCCGTCCCCACCGCAGAGAGCTTAGAAAAATTACAATCCGCATGACACCCCGGAGAATCCCCATGCCCTACAAGTATGTACGCATCGCCGGCAACCGGCGCCAGGTGGGCGTGGCGCTGGGCAGGCTGGCCCGCCCGCTGATGGCGACCTACCTGGACCAGAGCGCCACCTGGAAGGCGCTGCGCCCCTGGCGCGGCCATCCTTACGTGACCGAACTGGGCGAGCAGGCGCGCGCCGCGCTGCCGGCGATCTGGGAGGAACTGGAGGGGCTGGCCGAAGGGCTGGGAATGCCGCTGGCGGACGTGTTGCTGTGGAATTGCCGGGGTGACTTGCTGCATAGCAGCGGCAGCGGCGACGGCTGCACCTCGGTGGCGCTGAAGGCGGCCGATGGCACCCGCTGGATCGGCCACAACGAGGACGGCGATCCGTTCCTGTACGGCCGCTGCCATCTGGTGGACGTGGCGCTGGACGACGCGCCGGGCTACCTGAGCTTCTATTACCCGGGATCCCTGCCCGGCCATACCTTCGGGGCCAATCGCGCCGGTCTGGTGCAGACCATCAACAACCTGCGCACGCGCCTGCGCCAGCGCGGCCTGCCGCGCATGCTGCTGGCGCGCGCCGTGCTCGACTGCGCCACGCTGGACGAGGCCGTGGCGCTGCTGCGCGACGCACCACGCGCGGGGGGCTTTCACCATACGCTGGGGTCGGCGGCCGACGCCCGCATCTTCAGCGTCGAGGCGACGCCGGGCGCCGCGTCAGCGCAGGAGATCGGCACCCGGTATGGCCACGCCAACCACATGGTGCATCAGGCCAGCCGGGGGCAATCGCAGATCATCACCGACTCGTCGCGCGAGCGCCAGCGCCGCATCGAGGGCATCGTCGACACCTGGTCCCCCGCCACCATTGGCGCCGACCTGCTGGCGGCGCTGCATGACACCGAGGGCGAACTGCCGATCCTGCGCACCGATCCCAAGGACCCGGACGGCGAAAACACGCTCGCCACCGCGATCTTCGAAATCGGCGATGGCGAGGTGACGCTGCGGGTCTATGACCGCAAGGCCAAGGCGGACATTGTGCTGGATGTGATGAACGACCCGGACGATCCGGCGCCCGAACCCGCCTGAACGGGCTCGGGCGCCGATGACGGGCGGCGCTTAGGCCGCCCCGTAGCCCCCGCCTCCCGGCGTTTCCACCACGAACACGTCGCCCGGATGTAACTGGGCGCTGTCCTGCGGACCAAGCTCCTCGACCGTGCCGTCCAGCCTTTCGACATAGTTGCGGCCCATCGCGCCCGGCTCGCCACCGGCCAGGCCGAACGGCGCATAGCGGCGGTTGTTGGACAGGATCGCGGCGGTCATGTCTTCCAGGAAGCGGATGCGGCGCACGCCGCCGTTGCCGCCCGGATAGCGCCCCGCCCCGCCCGAACCGTGGCGGATCTCGTACGACTCCAGCCGCACCGGGAAGCGGAACTCCAGCACTTCGGGGTCGGTGAGGCGCGAGTTGGTCATGTGCGCCTGCACCACCGAAGTGCCGGGGAAGCCTTCGTCGTGGGGACCGGCGGCGTCGATGCGCACGGGACCGGCGCCGGTGCCGCCCGAGATGGTCTCGTAGTACTGGTGACGCGCGTTGCCGAAGGTGAAGTTGTTCATGGTGCCCTGGCTGGCGGCCAGCACGCCGAGCGCGCCATAGAGCGCGTTGACGATGCACATGGACGTTTCGACGTTGCCCGCCACCACCGAGGCCGGCGGGTTCGGGCGCAGCATCGAGCCTTCCGGCAGGATGATCGACAGCGGCACCAGGCAGCCGTCGTTCAGCGGGATGTCGTCGTTGACCAGGGTGCGGAACACGTACAGCACCGCGGCCACGGCGATGGCGCCCGGGGCGTTGAAGTTGTTGTCCAGCTGGTCCGAGGTGCCGGTGAAGTCGACCACGGCGCTGCGCGCCTGGTTGTCCACCCGCACCGCGACGCGGATGACCGCGCCGTTGTCCAGCGGATACTCGTAGCTGCCGTCCTTGAGCACCGAGATCACGCGGCGCACTGCTTCTTCGGCGTTGTCCTGCACGTGGCCCATGTAGGCCCGCACCACGTCCAGGCCGAAGTGATCGCACATGCGCAGCAGTTCCTGCACGCCCTTTTCGTTGGCGGCGATCTGCGCGTGCATGTCGGCGATGTTCTGGTCCGGATTGCGCGCCGGCCAGCGGCCGGAGCCGAGGATGTCGCGCGCGGCCTGTTCGCGGAACTCGCCGCCCTTGACCAGCTGGAAGTTGGTGAACAGCACGCCTTCGTCTTCGACCGTCTTCGAATCCGGCGGCATCGAGCCCGGCGTGGTGCCGCCGATGTCGGCGTGGTGGCCGCGCGAGCCGACGTAGAACAGGATCTCGCTGCCGTTGCGGTCGAACACCGGCGTGATCACCGTGACGTCCGGCAGGTGGGTGCCGCCGTGGTACGGGTCGTTGACCACGTAGGCGTCGCCCGGCTGCATGCGGCCGGCGTTGGCGTTCATGACGGTGCGCACCGATTCGCCCATGGAGCCCAGGTGCACCGGCATGTGCGGCGCGTTGGCGATCAGGCGGGCCTGGGCGTCGAAGATGGCGCAGGAGAAGTCCAGGCGTTCCTTGATGTTGACCGAGTACGCCGTGTTCTGCAGGCGGTAGCCCATCTGTTCGGCGATCGACATGAACAGGTTGTTGAACACCTCCAGCATTACCGGGTCGGCCTGGGTGCCGACGGCGCGGCGCTCGGGGCGGGCCTCGACGCGACGGATCACGAAGTGGTCCTGTTGCGTCAGCTCGGCCTGCCAGCCGGGCTCGACCACGGTGGTCTGGTTCGGCTCGGAGATGATGGCGGGGCCCGCCACCACGTCGCCGCCGGCCATGTCTTCACGCACGTACAACGGCGTGTCGCGCCAGGCGCCGCCGCTGTACATGCGCACCGCGCGGCGCGGCGCCAGCGCGCCATCGCGGCTGCGCGAGGCGGGCGTCTCGGTGACGCGCTCGCCGCCGCCGGTGGCTTCCACCGAGATGGTCTCCACCACCAGTTCGCGGTTGGGCATGAGGAAGGAATAGCGCTGGCGATAGGCCGCCTCGAAGTCCTTGCGAGCCTGGTCCAGGTCCGAATACGGCACTTCGAGCGCGGTGTCGGTGCCGCGGTACTTCAGGTGCAGGCGGCGCTGCACCTGGATGTCGCTGTCGGCCACATGCTGGCGGCGCAGTTCGCCCACGGCCTGCTCGGCCAGCGCGTCCAGTTCGCCTTGCAGCTCGGCCATCAGCGCGGCGTCAAGCGTTTTTTCGACGGTCTTCTGGCGCATGTCGGTCTGGTCGGCCAGGCCCATGCCGTAGGCCGACAGCACGCCGCCCAGCGGGTGCGCGAACACGGTGGTCATGCCAAGCGCGTCGGCCACCAGGCAGGCGTGCTGGCCGCCGGCGCCGCCGAACACGGTCAGCGCGTATTCGGTGACGTCGTGGCCGCGCTGCACCGAGATGCGCTTGATGGCTTCGGCCATGTTGCCGACGGCGATTTCCAGGAAGCCTTCGGCCAGTTGTTCCGGCGTCATGTCGCGGCCGGTGGCGGCGCGGACCTCGTCGGCCATGGCCTGGAAGCGCTGCACGACGGCGTCGCGGTCCAGCGGCTCGTTGGCGTCGGGGCCGAAGACCTTGGGGAAGAAATCGGGCTGGATCTTGCCGAGCAGCACGTTGCAGTCGGTCACGGCCAGCGGGCCGCCGCGACGGTAGCAGGCGGGGCCAGGGTTGGCGCCGGCCGAATCCGGGCCGACGCGCAGGCGCGCGCCGTCGAAATGCAGGATCGAGCCGCCGCCGGCCGCGACCGTGTGGATGCTCATCATCGGTGCGCGCATGCGCACGCCGGCCACCAGGGTCTCGAACTCGCGCTCGAATTCGCCGGCGTAGTGCGACACATCGGTGGAAGTGCCACCCATGTCGAAGCCGATGATCTTGTCAAAACCCGCTTGTTCGCTGGTGCGCACCATGCCGACGATGCCGCCGGCCGGGCCGGACAGGATGGCGTCCTTGCCGCGGAAGCGGTGCGCGTCGGTCAGGCCGCCGCTCGATTGCATGAACATCAGGCGGATGCCGGGCAGCTCGCTGGCCACCTGGTCGACGTAGCGCTTGAGGATGGGCGACAGGTAGGCATCGACCACCGTGGTATCGCCGCGCGAGACGTACTTGATCAGCGGGCTGACCTCGTGCGAGGCCGATACCTGGGTGAAACCGATCTCGCGCGCGATGCGGGCGGCGCGCTGCTCGTGGCCGGTGGCGTGCCAGGCGTGCATGAAGACGATGGCGACGGTGCGGATGCCGCTGTCGTACGCCGCCTGCATGTCGCGGCGCAGCGCCGCTTCGTCCAGGTCGCGGATCACTTCGCCATCGGCGGCGACGCGCTCGTCGGCCTCGACCACGGCCTCGTAGAGCATTTCCGGCAGCAGCACGTTGCGGTCGAACAGGCGCGGACGGTTCTGGTAGGCAATGCGCAGGCCATCGCGGAAGCCGCGGGTGGTGACCAGCAGCGTGCGTTCGCCCTTGCGTTCGAGCAGCGCGTTGGTGGCGACCGTGGTGCCCATCTTGACGCATTCGACCTGCTCGGCCGGCACCGGCTGGCCGGGCGCGATGCCCAGCAGCTTGCGGATGCCCGCCACCGCCGCGTCGCGGTACTGCTCGGGGTTCTCCGACAGCATCTTCGCGGTGGTGGTGGTGCCGTCGGGACGGCGCGCCACGATGTCGGTGAAGGTGCCCCCACGATCAATCCAGAATTGCCACTTCATATTCATCCTCGGGTACAAGAAGCCGCCACGGCGCTGCCGGCCGCGGCGTGCGGGTGGTGGTACGGGAAGGATCCCGCGTATCGGTTACAGGGAGGTCGCGGCGCGCGCGGCCTGGTCGTACAGGCCGGACAGGGCGCGCAGCGTGTGCGCCAGCTGGCGGCTGAATTCCAGGCCGCCCCCGCCCGGCGCGTCGAGGCCGGCGGTGAGGCATTGTTCGCGGATTTCGCCGTAGCGCTTGATGATGGCCGCGCCCTCGGGCGTGACGCTGTAGAACACTTCCTTGCTGGCGCGCTCGCCCTTGACCACGCCCAGGCGGTCGAGCTTTTTCAGCGCGTAATTGACGATGTGCGTGTCTTCGACATTGAGCGTGAAGCAGATGTCGGCCAGCTTCTTGGGGCGCTGGCGATGGAACACGTGGTGGAACACCATGACGTCGGTGGGCGTCAGGTCAGGCAGGCCCGCCGCCGCCATGCAGCGCACGGTCCAGCGGTCAAAGGCGTGGCTGGCGATCATCAGGCCGAATTCGACTTCGGACAGATCGGGCGCGCTGCCCCCGGCCAGGTGGGCCGACGAGGCGATCAACGTGGAGGTCATAACGGCCGCGCAACAAGTTTATCTGCGCGAAATACTAATAATTTATCTATATTTCATCAATAAAAAATAAATCAGGGACACAAAAAAACCCTCGTTTCGAGGGAATACCCTAGCTCCTGGCCTCCGCCGACAGGACCGTCCGGTCCGCGCCAGGGCGTTCGCGGCAGAGGCCCACCGCGGCGCCTGCCCTCAACAAAAGACTACGGCGCGTCCCAGCCCGCCGGCAGATTCGCGCGGATCAGCGACCCCGCGATGGAGATGCGTGGCGCGATCTCGGGCATCGGGTCGCCCGGGCCGAACCAGCGCGCATCGGCGATCTCGTCCTCCTGCACGCGGATGTCGCCGGACACGTACTCGGCCGTGTAGGCCACCATCAGCGAATGCGGGAACGGCCAGGACTGGCTGCCGAAGTACTTGAGGTTGCCGACCTTCAGGCCGACCTCTTCCAGCACCTCGCGGTGCACCGTCTGTTCGATGCTCTCGCCCGGTTCGACGAAGCCGGCCAGCGCCGTGTAGCGCCCGGCGGCGTTGGCGGTGTGGCGCGCCAGCAGGATGCTGTCGCCCTTGCGGATCAGCACCATCATGGCCGGCGAAATGCGCGGATAGGCCGAGAAACCGCAGGCCGGGCAGCGCTGGCAGAACTCGCCGCTGACGCGCGTGGTGGGCGTGCCGCAGGCGCCGCAGAAACGGTGGGTGCGGGCCCATTCCGCGATCTGGTAGGCGCGCCCCGCGAGCGCCATGCGTTCCTCGTCCAGCACCCCGAACAGGGACCGCAGCTTCTTGAACGCGTAGCCATGCGGCGCTTCGATGCCCGGCTCGACATGCGCGGCGCGGGCCGGCGATTCCGGCGCGGCCCAGACCGGCTGCAAGGCATCGGCCCCAAGCCCGGCGCGCACACAGGCGTCCAGGTCCGGCAACACGCTGGTGGCTTCCTCGACCAGCAACTCGTCACGACGAAAAACGAAATTCACACGATCCTCTGCGGCACGACTGCGATGACGAGATCTTAGAAGAAAAAAGCCCCGCCGCAAGACTTCGTCCGGCCCGTGGGCACACTAGTTCAATCTTCAAGCAATCCGCGCGCGCCAGCCTAGGAATTACCCGTAAACGCGCATTTACAGGCACTTTGTGACCAATTGGCAACATAGAATGGCACGGCTTTTCAGCCTGGCGTCATGCCACGCCGCGCGCTCTTTTCGTAATGCCTAACCGGGCCAAGACGTCCCGCACTCCTCATTCGCAAAGAAGGACCATCATGTTCAAGAAGCTCTCGCTGTTGACCGGCAGCCTCATCGTGGCGTTCAGCGCCGGCGCCCAGGCCCAGACCAAGTGGGACCTGCCCAGCGCCTATCCCGCCAGCAACTTCCACGTCGAAAACCTGACGACCTTCATCAAGGACGTGGACACGCTGTCCGAAGGCAAGCTCAAGATCACGCTGCACAACAACGCCTCGCTGTACAAGGCGCCCGAGATCAAGCGCGCGGTGCAAGGCAACCAGGCCCAGATCGGCGAGATCCTGCTGACCAACTTCGCCAACGAAGATCCGATCTACGAACTGGACGGCCTGCCCTTCCTGGCCACCGGCTACGACGCCTCGTTCAAGCTGTACCAGGCGCAGAAGCCGTTCCTGGAAAAGAAGCTGAACTCGCAAGGCATGACGCTGCTGTACGCGGTGGCCTGGCCGCCCCAGGGCATCTTCGCCAACAAGGACATCAAGCAGATCAGCGACATGAAGGGCCTGAAGTGGCGCGCCTATAGCCCGGTGACGGCCAAGATCGCCGAGCTGGTCGGCGCCCAGCCGGTGACGGTGCAGCAGGCCGAACTGTCGCAGGCCCTGGCCACCGGCGTGATAGACTCGTACATGTCGTCGGCCTCCACCGGCTACGACACCAAGACCTACGAGTACATCAAGAAGTTCTACGACACCCAGGCCTGGCTGCCCAAGAACGCCGTGATCGTCAACAAGAAGGCGTTCGACGCGCTTGATCCGGCCACGCAGGAAGCCTTGAAAAAGGCCGGCGCGCAGGCCGAGGAACGCGGCTGGAAGCTGTCGCAGGAAAAGAACAAGTGGTACCAGGAAGAACTGGCCAAGAACGGCATGGAGACCATCAAGCCGACCGTCGAGCTCAAGGAAGGCCTGTCGGTGATCGGCAAGCGCATGCTGGATGACTGGCTCAAGAAGGCCGGCGCCGACGGCCAGGCCATGATCGACGCCTACCGGAAGCAGTGATACGACCATGCGCCGCTTTCTGGATGGACTTTACGGCGCGGCCGGCCTGCTGGCCGGCCTGTGCACGATCGGCGTGCTGGTGGCGGTGCTGGCCGCCATCATCGCCCGACAACTCGGCCTGAACATTCCCGGCACCGACGCCTACGCCGGGTATTTCATGGCCGCCGCGGGTTTCCTGGCGCTGGCCAGCACCTTCAAGCATGGCGAGCACATTCGCGTGACGCTGCTCCTGAACGCGCTGTCGCCGGCCGCCAGCCGCCGCCTGGATATCTTCGCGCTGGGCATCGGCTGCCTGATGGCTGCCTCTTTCGCCTTCTTCAGCGTCAAGCTGGCCTACGATTCCTGGCAGTTCAACGACATGTCCACGTCCAACGACGCCACGCCGCTGTGGATTCCGCAGCTGAGCATGGCCGTGGGCACGGTCCTGTTCCTGGTCGCCCTGCTCGATGAGCTGGTTCGCCGTTCACGCGGCCTGGCCGCCGCCACCTCGCAGCAAACCCATGAATGAACTTCTCGTCATTACCCTGCTGGTCGTCTCGATCTTCGCGTTCCTGGGATGCGGTGTCTGGGTCGGCCTGACGCTGGCGGGCACCGCCTGGATCGGCATGGAGATCTTCTCCAGCCGCCCCGCCGGCGATGCCATGGCCGTCACCATCTGGGGCGCCTCGTCGAGCTGGACGCTGACCGCCCTGCCCCTGTTCCTGTGGATGGGTGAAATCCTGTTCCGCACGCGCCTGTCGGAGGATCTGTTCAAGGGCCTGGCGCCGTGGCTCAACCGGCTGCCTGGCCGGCTGCTGCACACCAACGTGATCGGCTGCGCCATCTTCGCGGCGGTGTCGGGCTCGTCGGCGGCCACCTGCGCCACGGTCGGCAAGATGACCATCCCCGAGCTGACGCGCCGCGGCTACCCCGAATCGAAGATCCTGGGCACGCTGTCGGGCGCCGGCACGCTGGGGCTGCTGATCCCGCCGTCGATCATCATGATCGTCTATGGGGTGGCGGCGGACGTGTCGATCGCCAAGCTGTTCATCGCCGGCATCGTGCCGGGCATCCTGCTGGCGCTGCTGTTCATGGGCTACATCGCCTGGTGGGCGATCCGCAATCCGGACGAAGTGCCGGCCGCCGATCCCGGCCTGACGTTCATGCAAAAGCTGTCGCGTTCGCGCCACCTGATTCCGGTGATGCTGCTGATCGGCGCGGTGCTCGGCTCGATCTACACCGGCCTGGCCACGGCCACCGAAGCGGCGGCGGTGGGCGTGGTCGGGGCGTTGATCCTGTCGGGACTGCAAGGCTCGCTGAACCGTTCCACCTTCATGCAGTCGCTGCTGGGCGCCACCCGGCTGTACTGCATGATCGCGCTGATCCTGGCCGGCGCGCAGTTCCTGACGCTGGCAATGGGCTACATCGGCCTGCCGCGGGCGCTGGCCGAATGGATCGGCGGGCTGGGTCTGTCGCAGTTCGGGCTGATCATGGCGCTGATGGTGTTCTTCATCGTGCTGGGCTGCTTCCTGGACGGCATTTCCATCGTGGTGCTGACCATGGGCGTGCTGCTGCCGACCGTGCAGGCGGCCGGCATCGACCTGATCTGGTTCGGCATCTTCATCGTTTTCGTTGTGGAAATGGCACAGATCACGCCGCCGGTGGGCTTCAACCTGTTCGTGCTGTCAGGCATGAGCGGGCGCGAATTGCCCTACATCGCGCGCGCCTCGCTGCCGATGTTCTTCCTGATGATCCTGGCGGTGCTGCTGCTGTACCTGATCCCGGGCATCGCCACGTGGCTGCCGCTGCATATGACGCTCTGACCGGCCCAGGCCAATCCGAAACCCCGTTCCTGGAACGGGGTTTTTTTTGGAACAATCCAGGCATTGTTTCAACAATCGCCTTTTTTGCCATTCTGTAAACCCAGGGAAAACGCGAAAAAGATAAACGCACTACACAAGCCGTAACTTTTTTAGAATCCCCGTGGCGTTCCAGTGCGCACCAACATGGCGCATAGGACGCAACCAGGGTCAACGCTCCGGACCCGCGCCAACCCCAGGCGTCGGTGCAGCGGCCCCGCTCCAGGCGAACCGCCAGGCGCATCCAGCCGAGCCAAAAGCCCGGTTCATGCCAAGAACAGAAACATTAGGAGAAGCCTTCGTGAAACGCATCACCCTCTCGCTCGCCGCAGCCGGTCTCGGCCTGGCCGCCGGCGCCGCCTCGGCGGAAACCAGCGTCACCCTCTACGGTATCGCCGACGTCAGCATCCGCTACGTCAACACCAGCGACGGCGCCACCGGCCAGGACGGCAGCCGCATCTCCATGGCCAACGGCGCCATCTCCAACAGCCGCTGGGGCCTGCGCGGCTCGGAAGACCTGGGCGACGGCAACCGCGCCTTCTTCCGCCTGGAGCAAGGCTTCAACGTGCAGAACGGCAAGGCTTCCGACACCAGCAAGACCTTCAACCGCCTGGCCTACGTCGGCCTGGATGGCGGCAAGATCGGCGCGCTGACCCTGGGCCTGCAGAACACGGTGATCCAGGACCTGATGGCCGACTACTTCGACCCGCTGACGGTCGGTAACTACAACGAAAACTCGTGGCTGCCCGCCGCCATGGGCCGCGTGCGCAACAACAACTCGTTCCGCTACTCGAACACGCTGGGCGACCTGAACGTGATCGCGCAGTGGGCCAACGGCGACAAGTGGTCTGACCGCAAGGCCGGTCAGCAGATGGGTGTGAGCCTGCGCTACACCGTCGGTCAACTGGGTCTGGGCGCCGCGTACCAGAACACCTACGAAGGCAACGATTCCGACCTGCGCCAGCGCGTCTGGAACTTCAGCGCCTCGTACCAGTTCGAAAGCGCCAAGATCTTCGCGGGCTACTTCAACGGCCGCGACCAGACCGGCTGGGTCAACGCCGTCATGGGCGGCACCACCACCGCCCAGCTCGACCGCAAGGACAACGGCTACTTCGCCGGCGTGACCTGGCAGGCCACCCCGCGCTGGGCCATCACCGGCGCCGCCTACTACGACCAGAGCAAGAACGTGGTCGAGGACGGCGACAAGGGCAAGCGCTACGCCCTGGTGGCCGTGGCCGAGTACTCGCTGTCCAAGCGCACCCAGGTGTACGGCACCGTGGACTACAACAAGGTCCGCGACGCCGCCACCGGCGAAATCGCCGGCCGCACCAGCCAGGTCGGCGCCGGCGTGGGCATCCGCCACATCTTCTAAGTCCTTCGAGACTGTCGGCCCGCCCCCGGCCGCCTATCAAGAAAAAGCCCGTCGCCTCGCGCGACGGGCTTTTTTTCGCCTGGCGGAAAGCGGCCGACGGGCTACATCCCGAGATACGCCTTGCGCACCTCGTCCGACGCCGCCAGCTCGGCGGCATCACCCGACAGCGCAATGCGCGCGCTCTGCATCACATAGGCGCGCGCCGCCACTTCCAGCGCCTGCGCCATGTTCTGCTCGACCAGCAACACCGACAGGCCGTCATCGCGGTTCAGCGCGGCCAGGGCGTCGAACACCTGCTCGACCAGCAGCGGCGACAGGCCCAGGCTGGGTTCGTCGATCAGCAGCAGCCGTGGCCCGCTCATCAGCGCACGGCCGATGGCCAGCATCTGCCGTTCGCCGCCGGACATGGTGCCCGCCAACTGTTCGCGGCGCTCCTTCAGGCGCGGAAACAGCGTGTAGACCTTGTCCAGCCGCTCCTGGTAGACGCGTTCGTCGCGCACCGTGTAGGCCCCCAGGCGCAGGTTCTGCTCGACCGGCTGGCGCGCAAACACCCGCGCGCCTTCCGGAATCATCGCAATGCCCTGCTTGACCAGCTGGTCCGGCGGCGTTCCGGTGATGTCGCGCCCTTCGAAGACGACGCGACCTTCCCGGGGCTTGACCGAACCGATGATGGCCAGCAGCGTGCTGGACTTGCCGGCGCCGTTGGCGCCCAGCAGCGCGGCGATTTCCCCCTGGCGCACCTCCAGCGACAGGTCGCGCACGGCCTGCACGCCGCCATAGGCCACGCTCAGGTTCTCTACCTTCAACATCACGTCAGGCACGGTGCTTCCTCCCCAGATAGGCTTCGATCACGGCGGGATTGCGCACGATGTCCTGCGGCGCGCCCTCGGCGATCATCTGGCCGAAGTTCAGCACCAGCACCCGTTGCGCCAGCCGCATCACCACCTCCAGCACGTGTTCGACGATGATCAGCGTCACCCCGGCGGCGTGGATGCCGCGCAGGATCTCGGCCAGCGCGATGGCTTCGGCGGGGTTCAGGCCGCCGGCCACTTCATCCAGCAACAGCATGCGCGGCTCGGTCGCCAGCGCGCGCGCCAGCTCCACCCGCTTCTGCCCCGCCACGTTCAGCTCGGCCGCCAGCGTATCGGCCCGATCGGCCAGCCCCACCAGCTCCAGCACCCGCGCCGAGGCGCGGCGCGCGTCGGGCAGGCGCGGATGGCGCAACAGCGCGCCGACCATGGCGTTCTCCAGCACCGTCATCTGGCCGAAGCTGCGCGGGATCTGGTAGGTGCGCACCAGGCCCATGGCCGCGACCTGTTCCGGCCGCCGGCCGATCATGGACTCGCCGGCGAACGCCACCGAGCCCGAGGTCGGCTCGTGATGACCCACCAGGCCGTTGAACAGCGTGCTCTTGCCGGCGCCATTGGGGCCGATGATGGCAACGATCTCGCCCGCGTCGACCGACAGCGAGATATCCTTGTTGGCGACCAGGCCGCCGAAGCGCTTGGTCAGGTTCTTAACGTCGAGCAGAGCCACGGCGCCTCCCCAATGTCACCAGACCGCCTGGCAGGAACAGGGTGACGAGCAGGATCGCCAACCCGAAAATCAGCAAGTCCAGGCCCAGGCCCGAACTGCCCCACAGCACCCGCGTGCCTTCCGACAGCGGCAACAGCACCGCCGCGCCCAGCCACGGACCGATCAGCGTGCCGACGCCGCCCAGGATGGCCACCAGCACCACCTGCACCGACATCGTCAGGCTGAACATCGATTCGGGATCGATGAAGCCCACGTACATGGCGAAAAAGCCGCCCCAGACACCGGTCATGCCGGCCGACATCACGAACGCCAGCATCTTGTAGCGGTCCGCCGGCACCCCCAGGCTGCGCGAGGCCGCTTCGTCGCCGTTGATGGCGCGCCAGTAGAAGCCGGTCTTGGAATGCACCAGGAAGTACGTGGCGCAGAACGTCAGGAACGCCAGCCCCACCGCGATCCAGTAGTACGGCACCTTGCTGCGGAACAGCAGCATCCAGGCGGCGTCGCCGATCGGCGCCTCCAGCCCGACCGCGCCGCCGGCCCAGTCCCAGTTGATCATCAGCAGCAGCCCGATCTGCAGCAGCGCGATGGTGGCCATGGCGAAATAGTGCCCGGACAGGCGCAGCGTCGGCCCGCCCACCAGCCAGGCCAGCGCCGCGCTGATCAGCCCGCCCAGCGGAATGCCAAGCAGCGGCGTCAGTTTCAGATGATGCAGCAGCAGCAAGGTGGTGTAGCCGCCCACGCCCACGAACACCGCGTGGCCGAAAGAGATACGCCCGAGAAAGCCGCCCACCAGGTTCCAGCATGCGCCCAGCGCGCCGAACATGATGGCCAGCAGCAGCACCTGCAGGGTGAACGAGTCGGTCACCACCAGCGGCACCAGCGCCAGCAGCACCGCCGCCGCCAGGGCCACGGCCACCGGCCATTTCGGCACGCCCGATGAGGCGCCGTCGATTTTTCGTGTCGTCGTCATGTCACCACCGCCCGAACAGGCCGCGCGGCCGATACCAGAGAACCAGGATGAAAAGGATGAAGACGCTGACCGTCTTCAGCGCCGGCGCCACGAAATAGCCCGTCATGGCCTCGATGACGCCGATCAGGATGCCGGCGATGAAGGCCCCGGGCAGCGAGCCGAAGCCGCCCATGCAGACCGCCACGAAGGCCAGCAGGCCGAACACCGTGCCCACCGAGGGGAACACATAGAAGAACGTGGTCAGCAGCGCGCCGGCCAGGCCGACCGCGGCGCTGCCCAGCATCCACACCTGGGCGTTGACGCGGTCGGGCGAAATGCCCACCAGCGCCGCCACCTGGCGGTCTTCGGCCACCGCCTGCAAGGCATGGCCCCAGCGCGTGCGGTACACCAGCACGAACAGCGCGGCCACCACCACCAGCGCGATCAGGCCGGTCACCACCTGCGGACGGCCCAGCGAAATGCCGGCCACCGTGACGCTGCCGGACACCAGGGTGTCGGGCAGGCTGCGATAGTCCGGGCTGAACGCGATGAACGCCAGCTGGCGCAGCACCAGGCCCAGGCCGAAAGTGGCCAGGATCACCGCCATGGCGGGGCCTTTTTGCAGGCGCTTGATGATCAGCGCATAAGTGAGGAAACCGACGAAGGCCAGCACGATGGCGACCAGAGGGGCCGACAACGTGGGGTCGATGTGACCCAGGGTATAGAGCCAATAGGCGGCATACATGCCGAGCATCAGGAATTCGCCATGGGCGAAATTGATGACGTCGGTAATGCCCCATATCAGCGCCAGCCCCACCGCCACCGCGGCATAGATCAGGCCATTGAACAGGCCTGCCGAGAGAGCTTCGAACATGGAGTGCTCCTGTGGCGGGCCCCCGCGGCCCGCCACGGCTGATGATTACTTCCAGGAGAACGGCAGCGTGGGCAGCGACTTGTCGGTGCGGTACTTTTCCGGCCATACCGTCTGGTAGGACGAGCCCTTCAGTTCCAGGATCAGGCCGGAACCCTTGGTGTTCTGGCCCTTGTCATCGAACTTCACGCCGGCCCAGGGCATGGCCACTTGCGCCTCGCCCAGATCGGTGGCCGCCAGCGCCTTGCGGATCGCTTCCGGATCGGTGGAGCCGGCGCGGTTGATGGCGTCGGCCAGCACCAGGACGCCCTGCATCGACCGGGCGTTGTTGCCGTTCAGGTCCTTGCCGGTCTTGGCCTTGTACATGTCGTTGATCTTCTTCAGGCCGGCCTTGGCGGCGGCGACGTCGTTGCCCCAGACGTCGCGCGTCAGCACGCCCTGCACCTGCGGACCCACTTCCTGCACGAAGCGCGAGTCGATGAAGCCGGCGTCGTTGGCCAGCAGCACCGGCGGCGCGTACTTGCTTTCGCGCATGGTGCGCACGAACAGCATGGCGTCCGAGGTATAGCTGGCGAAGATCGCCACGTCGGGCTTGGCCGCGGCCAGTTTCTGCACTTCGGCGGTGACCGAGGCCGAGCCGGCGCTGTAGGCGATATTGGCCACCACCTCGCGCTTGTACTGCTTGGCGAACTTCTCGACCGCCTTGTAGGTGTTGACGCCGAAGTCGGTGTTCTCGTAGACCACCGCGATCTTGGCGGTTGGCGTGCCCTTCACGCCGTCCAGGAACTGCATCATGTTCTCGACGAAGGTGTCGTCGTTGGGCGAGGTGCGGAAGAACCACTTGTAGCCGCGCTCGGTCAGGTCCGGGCTGCTGGATTCGCCGTTCAGGTAGGGAATGCCGCGCTGCTCGGCGATGCGGCTGGCGGTCTTGGTGACGGCCGACTGGTAGGCGCCGGTCAGGGCCACCACTTTCTCCTGGTCGATCAGGCGCTGCGCGTCGGCCAGGCCCACTTCGGGCTTGCCCTGCGAATCGCCGAACACCACCTCGATCTTGGCCCCGCCCAGCGCCGGCAGGCCGGCGCCCGCGGCCAGCGGGATCCCTTCGAGTTCAGGATGCGGATTATTGATGATGTCCACCGCCAGTTCCACCGCGGCCTTGATCTCGGCGCCGGTGGACGCCAGCGCGCCGGACAAGGGATAGATCGCGCCGATCTTCACGGTCTTGACCTGCGCCTGTGCCGGCGCGGCGGTCAACAATGCCAGACTCGCGGCGACACCCGCAATGAGCTTCATCTTCATTACCAGACTCCTGGAAAAATCCCACTGTGAAAGCAATGCAAAACGCGGGGCGCACGGCCCCGGGCCCGGTGGATCCGGGCCTGCGGCGATCCGCCACCCGCCAATCGGCCGGCGGGCGGTGGACCTTGAACTTTTGTCGCCTTTTCCCCTTGTCCTTTCATGGATCGTTCTGGAGGCAAAACCAAAGCTGCTGACGCGCCCGCGTCGCGGGCGCTTTGTAAAACGGGTACGGCTACGGCATCGAGACTGGGATTTCTAGCGTTTTTCCGCTGACGGTTGACTGAGATTGCAACGCGAGGATTACAGGATGGCCATCCGGCTGTTGACGAGGTCCGTGACCAGCATGTGTCCGGGCGCGTGCGTGATGCAGAAATCGGGGCGCACCGCGGCCACCACCGATTGCGGCGTCACGCCGCAGGCCCAGAACACGGGCATTTCGCCAGGGCGGATTTCCACCGGATCACCATAATCCGGCTGGTGGATGTCGGCAATCCCGATCAACGCCGGGTCGCCGATGTGCACCGGCGCGCCATGCACCGAGGGAAAACGCGAAGTCACCTGGATGGCGCGGATGGCATCGGCGGCCTTCAGCGGCCGCATCGACACCACCAGCGGACCGCCGAACACGCCGGCGGCATGGGTCGGGATGTTGGTGCGGTACATCGGCACGTTGCAGCCCTGCTCGATGTGGCGGACGGGCAGCCCGTTGTCCAGCATCGCTTCCTCGAACGAAAACGAGCAGCCGATGAGGAACGACACCAGGTCGTCGCGCCACAGGTCGCGCACGTCGGTGGGCTCGGCCACGAGTTCGCCGTTCTGCCAGACGCGATAGCGCGGGATGTCCGTGCGGATGTCGATGTCATGGCCCAATTCGGGCAGCGCCGGGTCGCCCGGCTCCGACATCGCCAGCAGCGGACACGGCTTGGGATTGCGCTGGCAGAAGTGCAGGAAATCGGCCGCCAATGCGCGCGGCAGGATCGCCAGGTTGGCCTGCACATGGCCCGGAGCCAGGTTCGCCGTGGGGCCGGTCAGCTTGCCGCTGCGGGCATCGAGCCGCGCGCGGCGTGCCAGTTCCACGCTGCTGCGGGCCGCCGTATCCAGTGCCATGTCAATTCCCCTTGCTTCAATGTTGGAATGGGGACATTGCACAGGAAGTCGGCCGCAACGTCTAATCACATGTTGCGATAGACCCCGATCAGAATTCCTTATCAGGGTTTTGCCGGATGGCGCAGCGCCTCTTCGCGCGCGATCTGCTGCGCGGCCTCGGCCACGGTGCGCGGCACCTGGCTGTCGGGCCCCTGCATCCAGCAGGCGGTGTAGTGCAGCGGCGGCAGCGGCGGCGCCTTCACGTCGAGCAGCCGCAATTCGCCTTGCGCCAGTTCCTTATGCAGGATGACGGGCGCAATCACCGCCGTGCCGATGCCGTCCAGCGCCATCCGCACGATCACGCTCAAGGCGGAACTGCCGTACATGCGCGGCGCATCGACGCCGGCCTGCTGCAGCACCTGCCGCACCGCGCGGTGCGGATCGGTCGTGGACGAATAGGTGATCACCGGCCACTGCCCCAGCCGCTTCAGGCTGATCGGCTGGCGTCCCACCTTGAGCTTGGGGCTGGCGACCCAGCTGAGCGGGTAATTGCACAGGTACAGGTTTTCGATGCGCGGCTCTTCCATCGGCCCCAGCAGGAACGCCAGGTCGATCTGGCGCGAGGCCAGCTGGGTCTTGAGCATGGTGGTGGTGTCGACCTGGATCTCGACCATCAGCGCCGGATAGGCGTCGTGCAGATACTCCATGAGCGTCGGCAGCCAGGTGTGGACGATGGTCTCGGACACGCCGAGCCGCAGCGTGCCGCTCATCACGCTCTTGGCGCGCGCCGCCTCCTGCATGTCGCGCCGCAGCTGCAGCATGCGCTCGGCGTGCGACAGCAGCTCGCGGCCCTTGCCGGTCAACTTGATGCCGCGCACATCGCGGTCGAACAGGCGGATGCCCAGGTCGGACTCCAGCGACGCGATGCGCTGGGAAATCGCCGGCTGGGTGGCGTTGAGCTTCTCGGCCGCGGCGCGAAAACCGCCCAGCGTGGCCACCCAGAAGAACGTCTCGATATTGCGCAGATCTATCATGGCGCCCGTATCCTGCCCCGTTGCGCGGCATGTCCAGCCGCCATCTTAGCGTCGCGGGGACAAAGCGGATATGGCGGAAAACACCGCCCTGCCCGCTCGCGCGGCGCGCTGCCGGACCCGCCGGCCGGCGCCGCGACGCTGGCGGCGAACCGCCGGCCCGCCCGAGCGCGGCCCGGCGCGCCTTCAGCCGGCGAGCAATTCCTCGACCGCCAGGCCGATCGCCAGCACTCGGCGATCGGCGCCGTTGCTGGCGGCGATCATCAGCCCGACCGGCGCGCTGCCGTCGGCGTGGCACGGCAGCGACAGCGCGCAGCCGTCCAGGAAATTGATCAGGGTGGGATTGCGCAGGATCAGGCCATTGGCGGCGTAATAGGCTTCGTCCGAGGCTTGCAGGTCGGCCACCGCCGGCGCCACGATGGGCGTGGTCGGCATGATCAGCGCATCGTAGCCGGCAATGCGGCGGTCGACCGCCGCCACCCAGGCTTCGCGCGCGTCCAGCAGGTCCAGGTAGTCGGCGGCGCTCATGTCCTTGCCGCGCAGGATGCGCGACACCACGCGCGGGTCGTAGCGCTTGCCGGCGCGCGCGATCAGGTCGCGGTGCCAGGCCCAGGCCTCGGCGGCCGTGAAGCCGCCCTTGGCATTGATGTTGGCCAGCTCGGCGAATTCCGGGATGGCGATCTCGTCGACCAGGGCGCCGGCTTCCTTCAGGCGCGCCACGGCGCGGGCGAAGGTATCGGACACGTGCTTGTCCATGCCGTCCAGCGCCAGCGTCCTGGGCACCGCCAGGCGCAGGCCGCGCAGCGGCAGCGCCTCGGGCACCGGGCCGCCGTCGCCCGACAGGATGGCGTCCAGTTCGGCGCAGCAGCGCACGCTGGCGGCAATGGGGCCGATGGAGTCCAGGTTGGCCGACAGCGGCAGCACGCCTTCCATCGACACGCGCCAGGCGCTGGGCTTGAAGCCGGTCAGGCCGCACAGGGCGGCGGGAATGCGCACCGAGCCGCCGGTGTCCGAACCGATGGCGGCCACCGCCATGCCGTCGGCCACCGACACCGCCGCGCCCGACGAGGAGCCGCCGGGAATGCGGCCCGTGGCGCGGTCCCAGGGGTTCAGCGGCGTGCCGTAATGGGGGTTGATGCCCAGGCCCGAATAGGCGAATTCGGTCATGTTGGTGCGGCCGATGATGACCGCGCCGGCGGCGATCAGGCGCTGCACCACTTCGGCGTTGGCGTCGGCTGCCGGTTCACCCTCGCGCGCCACCGAGCCGGCCATGGTGGTCTCGCCTTCGATGTCGAACAGATCCTTGATGCTGATCGGCAGACCCTCGATGGCCGAGCGCACGATGCCGGCCGCGCGCAGCGTGTCCGAGGCGCGGGCCTGGGCCAGCGCCGACTCGGCGTACAGGCGGGTGAAGGCGCGGGCGCCCTCGCCGGCTGGATCGTTGGCGCGCGCCAGGGCGGCCTCGGTCAGTTCAACGGAAGTGGTGCGGCCGTCGTTCAGGGCGGCGGTCAGGTCATTCAAGGTCGAAAGCATACGGTTCCAGGGGGCCGCGGGGCGGCATGAAAAGTGTTGGACCGGCGCGCCCCGCCGGGGCGCGTCATGGCAGTCAGGGTGCCTGCCGGGCGTCAGGCCACCACCGGCAGGATCTCGACATGATACCGGTGGCGCAGGCTGCGTTGGCGGCGCGGATCGAACAGTTCCATGGAGAATTCGGCCGACGGGCGGATGCCGCCGATGGCGCCGACGGTGCCGCAGGTCATGCCGGCGCCTTCGGGCAGCGTGGCGGCGCCGCCGGTGTAGCCGGCGATCAGGTCCTGCGGCGTGCGCAGCGAGGCCAGCGGGCCTTCCTGGTACAGCACCTCGGCGCCGTTCTCGACGATGTACGAGCGGATCACCAGCTCGTCCCAGTATTCGGCCACGTCGGCCAGGCGCCAGGCCGAGGTCGCCACCGGCTTGACGCATACCTGCTTGGACATGGCCACGCTGACCGTCTCCAGCTTGCGGTCGGTGTGGTCGGACGCGATGCTGACGTACATCTCGCCGTCGGCCGCGAACACGAAGGTCTCGACCTCGCCGGACGAATCGCCGCCCACCGCCTGCACCCGTTCGGCCTGGGTCAACTGGTTGTCGGCGATGCGGTAGTACAGCGGCACGCTGGTGGGACGCGGCACGCCGATGGCGGCCAGTTCCTCGATGTGGTGCTCGATGGCGGCGATGTCGCGCCCGGCCCAGCCGGCCACGATGAGGGTATTGAAATCCACCTCGACCTGGCGGGGGGAATCGGCTTCGATCTGAAATACGGCTTTCATGAAAAGTCCTGCGGAGGTAAACGGGGAAGAATGGGCACGGCCGCGCGGCCGTGCCCGAAGGGATACCGGGGCTAGCCGAACACGCGCGGCAGCCACAGGGCCAGGTCGGGCCACCACGCCAGCAACGCCAGCATCACGAACATGGCCGCCACGAACGGCAGGCTGCCGGTGATCACGGCGCTCATCGAACCGCTCTTGCGCAGGCTCTGCACCACGAACAGGTTCAGCCCCACCGGCGGCGTAATCAGCGCGGCCTCGACCAGGATGATGATGATGATGCCCAGCCAGATCGGGTCGTAGCCCAGCGCGATCATGATGGGCGCGACGATCGGGATGGTCGTGATCATCATCGACAAGGTCTCCATGAAGCAGCCCAGCACCAGGTAGAACACGATCACGATCAGCAGCATCCAGCCCGGCGACAGGCCCAGCCCGGTAATGGACTGGGTCAGCGCGTCGGTCAGGCCGGTGGCGGACATGACGAAGTTCAGGAAGCTGGCAGCCACCACGATCAGCATGATCATGGCGGTCGAGCGCATGGTGCCTTCCATCGCCTCGCGCAGCATGGTCCAGGTCAGGCGGCGGAACCAGGCGGCCAGGATCAGCGCGCCCAGCACGCCCAGCGCGGCGGCCTCGGTGGGCGTGGCCAGGCCGGCGTAGATCGAGCCCACCACCAGCAGGAAGATGCCCATCGGCGGCGCCAGATGCACCAGGCTGGCCAAGCGCTGGCCCCAGGTGGCCTGGATCTTCTTGCCGCCCCAGGACGGCTTGACCACGCAGGCGATCATCACCGTCAGCATGAACAGCGCCGCCATGGCGAAGCCCGGGATGATGCCGGCCAGGTACAGCTTCGGCACGGACGAATTGGTCAGCACGCCATAGATCACCAGGTTGATCGACGGCGGGATCAGGATGCCGAGCGTGCCGCCCGCGGCCAGGCTGCCCAGGAACAGCGGCTCGTTGTAGCCATACTTGCGGATCTGCGGAATCGCCACCGTGCCAACGGTGGCGGCGGTGGCCACGCTGGAGCCGGACGTGGCCGAGAACAGCGTCGAGGCGCCGATGTTGGCGTGCATCAGGCCGCCCGGCAGCCACGACAGCCACAGGCTCATGGCGCCGTACATGCGTTCGGCGAAGCCGGCCCGCAGCAGCACCTCGCCCAGCATGATGAACAGCGGAATGGCGACCAGCAGGAATTCGTTGTTGGTGCTCCAGGAGATCTCGCCGATCGCGCGCGACAGCGGCAGCATCGAGAACATCGGGTCCAGGATCAGGCCCAGCACCCCCAGGGCCGCGCCCACGGGGATCGACAGGCCGATCAGGACCAGCAACAGAGTCAGGGCGGTGGCGATCATGCGGCGGCTCCCTTGACCATGCGCTCGCCGGCGGCGGCTTCCTCGTCGGCTTCTTCCTGCGCGGAACGCACGCCGCAGATTTCCTTGACCAGTTCGATGTCGCCGGTCACCAGGGCGGCCGAGGCGCGCGCCAGCATCAGGGCGACGGTAATGCACATCCAGCCCAGGCCCAGCAGCCACAGGCCTTGGGGAATCCACAACGGCGTGGCCAGCGGCGTGTTGGCGGCGGACTTCTGCGCCCACGACATCTGCACCACTTCATAGGCGTAATGGGTCAGGAACACCATGAAGACGGCCAGCGCCACCATGGAAACCCAATCGAGCACGGCCGACACGCGCACCGGCAGCTTCTGGTAGAGCACGTCCACCCGCACGTTGGCGCGCTGCAGCGTGGCGAAGGCCAGCGCCCAGGAGGTGCTGATGGCGAAGGCGTAGCTGGACAGTTCGTCGGCGCCGCCGGTGGTAAAGCCCAGGAACTTGCGGGCCAGCACGTCAAAGGAAATGAGCAGCACGCTGGCGATGGTCAGCGCGCCGCCCGCCCACACCGCGACGCGCGAGAAGGTCTCGGCGCGACGCAGCAGCCCGCCCAGCAGGCGGAAGTGTTCGGATCGGGTCATTAGGGAACCTCTGGGGCCGGCACGGCGGCCCGGATGATGAATCGCAGGCGCGCCGCCGCCGCAACGGCGGACGGCGCGCGTTCTCGCTTACTTGCTGGCGGTCACGCCCAGCGTCTTGCCGACGGTGGCATTAAAGTCCTTGACGCACTGCGCCGAGCAACGCGCGGCCCACTTGGGCAGCACGGCTTCCTGCGTCACCTTCTTGAGCAGTTCCCGGTCGGCGTCCGAAGGCTGCACCAGCACCATCTTGCCCTTGACCGGGAACGGGCAAGCCGCCGCGCCGGTGTTGCAGTCATAGCCTTCCTGGGTCTGGCGCGCCGCGGCATCCCAGATGTTGTCGACCAGCGTCTTGACGTTGGCCTGCAGGAAGGTGCGCACGTTGGGATCGAGCTTGTCCCAGGCCTTCTGGTTGACGGCGTGGATCTGCTGGTTCCAGTTGATCGGCAGCGCCACCAGGTGGGTCGACACTTCGTACCACTTGGCCGAGTAGCCCGACAGCGAGCCGGTGATGGCGCAATCGACCACCTTGTTCTGCAGCGCCGGCACCACTTCGCCGAACGCCATGGTGACGCTGGAGCCGCCCAGCGCTTCCACGAATTCGGCGGTGGTGCGGCTGCTGGTGCGGACCTTCTTGCCCTTGATGTCGGCCAGGCCCTTGATCTCGGCGTTGCAGAACAGCACCTGCGCCGGATAGGTGGAGATGCCCAGCAGCTTGACGTTGCTGCCCTCGCCGTACAGGCGCGCGTAGACCGGCTCGAAGGCGTTGGTCACCTCGCGCGCCGTCTTCACGTCCGGCGCCAGGCCGGCCAGGTCGATGGCCTCGTTGATCGGGTTGTCGCTGGCGAAGTACGACAGTGTGGCGGTGCCGAACTCGACCACGCCGGTCGACATCAGGCGCAGCAGTTCCGGGCCCTTCAGGCCCATTTCGTTGAAGCCCTTGATGTCCGCGGTGACCTGGCCCTTGGATGCTTCCGGAATGGTCTTGGTCCAGAACGGCTTTTCGTAATCGTTGTAGGCGGTCAGGTTGGACAGGCCGCCCACCACCTTCAAATGGGTCTTGGGCAGGTCTTGCGCCTGGGCGGCGCCGGCCAACAGGCTGGCGGCGATGGCGGCGAGAGCGAGCGACTTCTTCATGGACAAAACTCCTGGCTGGCGGGATGGTCTGGCGCGCGCGGGTCCCCGTTACCTTGAGCGCGCGGGTAGGAATCGGAACGTCAGAGGAGCAAAGGTTTTCCCCCGCGCCTGTGTTTCCAGGCGATCTTCTTGATGTGCCGCCATTGCAGCGTCAGGGGCGCCGAGCGTCCAATCGTATGTTGCGATGTGGGGGTATAAATATTTTTTGGGTCTCGCCGGCAAGCCGCCCGGCGCCGGCCGCAGAGCCAGCAACCATGCGGCCTGGCGCGGGATCGCGGGGTCTGGCGCAGGCGCGCCGCGAGCGCTTCGCCTGACCGCCCGCGCGCGCGGCGCTGGGGAAAACACCTAGGCGCGCGCGCCCCGGCGGATCATGATGCGCGCCGTTGCCGGCGCGGCCCGGGGTCCGTGCGCGGCTTGCTTTCGCGCGGACAGGCCCTAGGACGACGCCACGCCGTCGCCCGCCTGCGCGGCCACTTTTTGCGCCATCTGCGCGATCAGGCGCGCCGCATGGCTGTCGGGTCCCTGCACCCAGGTGGCCGTGAAACTCAATTCGGGCAGCGGGTCGGCATCGACCCGCAGGATGCGCAGTTCGCCGCGCGCCAGTTCCTTGCCCAGGAACACCGGCGCGATCACGCTGGTGCCGATGCAGTCCTGCGTCATCCGCACCACCATCGACATCGAGGCGCTGCCGTACATGCGCGGCGACACCACGCCGGCGCGCGTCAGCATGTCGCGCACCACCCGGTATGGCGCGCTGTTGGACGGATAGGTGACGATGGGCAGGCGGCCGATGCGTTCCAGCGTCAAGGGCTCGGGCCCCAGCTCCAGCAGCGGGCTGGCGACCCAGGCCAGCGGATAGGTGCACAGCGGCAGGTTCTCGACCCGCGCCTCCAGCACCGGCCCCATGAGGAAAGCCAGGTCGATCTGGCGCGACATCAGGTGCGAGCGCAGGACATGAGTGGTGTCCACCTCGATCTCCAGCACCAGCGCCGGATACGCGGCGTGCACCAGCTCGATCAGCGTCGGCAGCCAGGTCTGCACGATGGTCTCGGCCACGCCGATGCGCACCGTGCCCGTCATGACGTTCTGCTCGCGCGCCGCCTCGAACATGTCACGCCGCACCTGCAGCATGCGCTCGGCGTGCGACAGCAGTTCATGACCCTTGGCGGTCAGCTTGACGCCGCGGGCGTCGCGCTCGAACAGGCGCACGCCCAGGTCGGCCTCGAGCGAGGCGATGCGTTGCGAGACCGCGGGCTGCGTGGTGTTGAGCTTGTCGGACGCGGCGCGGAAGCTGCCCAGCGTGGCGACCCAAAAGAATGTTTCTATGTTGCGTAGTTCGATCATGAACCTTTCCCCCTGCCGCGATGAGCGTATCATGTCAGCCGCCCCGTGGCCCCTCCACGGCCCCCTAGCGCACAAGGAGCCTGTCCATGTCCCCGGCCGATACCGGTCGCCCGCGTCCCGCCCCCAGCGGCCCGCTCGTCGGGATCCTGTTGCTGGTGCTGTCGATGTGGACGCTGTCCTGCCTGGACGCCAGCGGCAAATGGGTCATGAACGCGGGGGTGCCGCTGCTGGTGCTGTCGTGGTTCCGCTACGCCGTGCACCTGGTGCTGGTGCTGGCCCTGGTGCTGCCCACGCGCGGCACAGGCATCCTGCGCAGCAAAAAGCCGCGTGAACAGCTCCTGCGCGGCGGCTCGATGTTCCTGGCCACGCTGATGTTCTTCACCACGCTCAGCTACATTCCCCAGGCCGAAGCCACCGCCATCAACTTCCTGGCGCCCTTGCTGGTGCTGTCGCTGGCGCCGTGGATCCTGAAGGAGCCGGCGCGCATGTCGCGCTTTGTCGCCGCCGGCATCGCCTTCGTCGGCGTCATCATCGTCATCCGCCCGGGCGGCGGCCTGCATCCGGTCGGCACCATTTTCGGGCTGCTCACGGCCTGTTGCTTCGCGGCCCAATTCATCGCCACGCGCCGCGTCGCGGGCGACGACCCGTTCACCTCGCTGATCTGGAGCGGCGCGGTCGGCACCGGCTGCCTGACACTGGCCCTGCCCTTCATCCTGCCGCCCGCCCTACCAGTGCTGCGGGCGCTGACGCCGCTGGACTGGACGCTGCTGATCTCCACCGGGGTCACCGGCGGCCTGGGCCACCTGTTCCAGATCGCCGCCTACCGCCGCGCGCCGGCCTCGACCCTGGCGCCCTTCATCTACCTGCAGATCATCAGCGCCACCACGGTCGGCTGGCTGGTGTGGGACCACTTTCCGGATCCCCTGACCTGGCTCGGCATCGCCATCATCTGCGCCAGCGGCGTCGGCATCGGCCTGGTGGAGTGGCGCCGCAGCCGCGCCCAGGCGGCCGCGCCGGCGGGCGCCGGCGCGCGCTGACACGCCCCGGGCGGCCAGCGGCCGCCCCGCCTCCCGTACAATGCCCGGCGCCGCCCGCCTGTGCGGGCGGTCTTCCCCGCATTTCCAGAACGAGGGCTCCATGATCATCAAACCCCGCGTGCGCGGCTTCATCTGCGTGACCACCCATCCCGTCGGCTGCGAAGCCAACGTCAAGAACCAGATCGACTACGTCCGCGCCCAGGGCCCGATCAGCGGTGGCCCCAAGCGCGTGCTGGTGATCGGCGCCTCCACCGGCTACGGCCTGGCGGCCCGCATCAGCGCCGCCTTCGCCTGTGGCGCCCAGACGCTGGGCGTGTTCTTCGAGCGCCCCGGCGAGGCCGCCAAGGCCGGCACCCCGGGCTGGTACAACAGCGCCGCCTTCGACAAGTTCGCCAGCGCCGAGGGCCTGTACGCCAGGAGCATCAACGGCGACGCCTTCTCCGATGCCATCAAGGCCCAGACCATCGCCGCCATCAGGCAGGACCTGGGCCAGGTCGACCAGGTGATCTACAGCCTGGCCGCGCCCCGCCGCACCCATCCGGTCAGCGGCACGGTGTTCAACTCGACCCTCAAGCCGGTCGGCCAGGCGGTCACGCTGCGCGGCCTGGATACCGACAAGGAAGTCATCAAGGAATCGGTGCTGGAACCGGCCACCCAGGAAGAGATCGACGCCACGGTGGCGGTCATGGGCGGCGAGGACTGGCAGATGTGGATCGACGCCCTGCTGGAGGCCGGCGTGCTGGCCGAGGGCGCCACCACCACCGCCTTCACCTACCTGGGCGAGAAGATCACCCACGACATCTACTGGAACGGGTCGATCGGCGCCGCCAAGAAAGACCTGGACCAGAAGGTGCTGGACATCCGCGCCAAGCTGGCCGCGCGCGGCGGCGACGCCCGCGTCTCGGTGCTGAAGGCGGTCGTGACCCAGGCCAGCTCGGCGATCCCGATGATGCCGCTGTACCTGTCGCTGCTGTTCAAGGTCATGAAGGAAAAAGGCACCCACGAGGGCTGCATCGAGCAGGTGTACGGCCTGTACCGCGACAGCCTGTGCGGCGCGGCGCCGATCCTGGACGACGAAGGCCGGTTGCGCGCGGATTACCTGGAACTGGACCCCGCCGTGCAGGCGCAGGTGCAGGCGCTGTGGCACCAGGTGACCGAGTCCAACCTGTATGAACTGACCGATTTCGCCGGCTACAAGCGCGAGTTCCTGCGCCTGTTCGGGTTCGAGATCGATGGGGTGGATTACAACGCCGATGTCGACCCGGACGTGAAGATCCCCGGCCTGATCAGCGCCTGAGGCGAGTTCGGGTCCGCAGGGGGCCGCGTTCGCGCCTCGCTCGCGCCTCTTTCACGCCCCCTCGCGCCTCGTTCGCGCCGCGGTGGCGGCCCGTCAGCCCCGCGCCTGCGCCTTGCCGGCGCTGAACAGGCGCAGCAGCTGGTCCAGCCCGCCCTGGTCGATCGCCACCTTGGCCTCGCGCCGCACCGCCGGCTTGGCGTGATACGCCACCGATAGCCCGGCGGTTCGCAGCATCGGCAGGTCGTTGGCGCCGTCGCCCACCGCGATGGCGCGCTCCGGTCCGACGCCCAGCGCCGCGCACACCTCCAGCAACTTGCGGCGCTTTTCCTCGCCGTCGCACAGGTCGCCCCACGCTTGCGGCAGCAGCCGCCCAGTCAGGCGGCCATCGACGATCTCCAGCACGTTGGCGCGCACGTCGTCCAGCCCCAGGCGCGCGCGCAGCCGGTCGGTGAAGCAGGTGAAGCCGCCCGTCACCAGCAGGCAGAACAGGCCGGCGGCCTTGCAAGCCGCGATCAGCGTTTCCACACCCGGGTTGAGCGCCAGGCGGTGTTCATACACCTCGTCCAGCGCCACCGCCGGCATGCCGGCCAGCAGCGCCACGCGCTGCCGCAGGCTCTGCTTGTAGTCGACGATCTCTCCCTGCATCGCCGCCTCGGTCAGCGCGGCCACCTCGGCCTTTTTCCCCATCAGGTCGGCCATCTCGTCCAGCGTCTCGATGGCGATCAGCGTCGAATCCATGTCGAAGGCGATGACCTTGTAGTCCGACAGTGTCAGCGGCGGCGCGATACCGCGCCAATGCAGGCCGGCGTCGCTCTGGAACTCTTGCATGGGCAATCCTTCTATTGCTCGGGTGGCGGATGGCCGGCCTCGCGGCCCAGCCAGTCGATGAAATGGCGCGCCGCGGCCGCGGCCGGCGCGTCCGGGCGGAACAGCGCATGCACGCCGGCGTTGGGCAGGCGCGGCTGCAGGAACAGCGGCCGCAGCCGGTCGGCGCGCAGGTCGTCCTGCAGCAGGCACCACGGCGCCAGGGCGATGCCCAGGTCGTTCATGGCGGCCTGCATGCACAGGAATTGATGGTCGAACACCGGCCCGGGCAGTTGCGCCGGCACGTCCACCCTGGCCAGCGCGAACCAGCGCGGCCAGTGGTCCATGCCGCCCGCGACCTTCAGCAAGGGGTGCCCCAGACAGTCGGCCGGCGTGGCCAGGCGGTTGCGCTCGATGAAGCGCGGCGACGCCACCGGCACGTGGAAGTCGTCCAGGCAGTGCACGCAGCTCATTTCGGCGTGCGCCACGAAGCCATGGCGGATCAGCACGTCGCCGCCGGCCTCGTCGCCGCGATCCAGGAACGAGCGCCCCTGCGTGGTCAGTTGCACGTCGATGCCCGGATGCAACGCCTGGAACGCCGACAGCCGGGGAATCAGCCATTTCATGGTCAGCGACGGCGTGGCGCTGACGCGCAGCACGCCGCCATGGCCAGGCGAGCGCAGCTTGGCGGTGGCCGCCGCGATGCGCTCCAGGCTGGCCTGGACCTCGGGAAAATACGCCTGCGCGCACGGCAGCAGCGTGACGCCGCGGGCCTCGCGCGCGAACAGCGGCTGGCCGACATAGTCTTCCAGGATGCGGATCTGCTGGCTGACCGCGCTGTGCGTGATGCTCAGTTCGTCGGCCGCCGCCGTGAAACTGCGCAGGCGCGCCGCGGCCTCGAATACCCGCAAGGCTTTCAGCGGCGGCAGGCTCGGGCCCGCCATCTCAGGCGCCGTCCGCCCGCGCGCGCCCCTGGCGCAAGGCTTTGCTGCGTGTTCCCACGATTTCCCTTGTCATCTGTTCTTGCCGGCACGGGGCTTGAACCGCGCCGTTGCTATGAGCCGCATTCTAGGGGATTGCGGCGCCGCCGACCTCTTAGAAAAACTAACGCCAGCCCTTAAAAAACACCGCTGGTGGCGGCGCGGCCGGGTTCCTATGATGCGTCCAATCCCAGGCAGGAACCTTTCATGGCATCGATCACCGTAGACGGCATCATCAAGACATTCGGCGGCCAGCAGGTGCTGCGCGACCTGTCGCTGCACATTCCCGACGGCGCGTTCTACACGCTGCTGGGCCCCAGCGGCTGCGGCAAGACCACCCTGCTGCGCTGCATCGCCGGCTTCTACGCGCCCGACGGCGGCCGCCTGCTGTTCGACCAGGACGACGTGACGCACGTGTCGGCGCACCGCCGCGACATCGGCATGGTGTTCCAGGACTACGCGCTGTTTCCCGACAAGACCGCCTTCGACAACGTCGCCTACGGCCTGCGCGCCCGGGGCGTGGCCCGCGCCGAAATCAAGCGCCGCGTCGACGAGGCGCTGGACAAGGTCGGCCTGGCGGCGCTGGCCGACCGCTACCCGGCGCAGATGAGCGGCGGCCAGCGCCAGCGCGTGGCGCTGGCGCGCGCCCTGGTGATCCGGCCGCGCGTGTTGCTGATGGACGAGCCGCTGTCTAACCTGGACGCCAAGATGCGCCTGCAGATGCGCGACGTCATCCTCGACCTGGTGCGCGAGGCCGGCATCACCACCGTATTCGTCACCCATGACCAGGAGGAAGCCCTGGCCATGTCCGACCGCATCGCCATCATGGACCACGGCCGCATCGCCCAACTGGGCACGCCCGAGGAACTGTACGGCACGCCGGTCAACGCCTATGTGGCCGACTTCATCGGTTCGGCCAACGTGATCCCGGTGCCGGCGCGCGGCGGGCTGCCCGGCGCGCCGGCCGGCCACGTGCGCTACGAGCTGTGCGGCCTGGGTTTTGACGGCACGCTCGGCAGCGCCACGCTGGCCGAGCGCGCGGTGCTGATCGCGCGCCCCGAGGAACTGGCCCTGATGGCGCCGGCGCCCTACGTGCCCAACACGCTGCCCGGCAAGGTGCTGCGGCGCCAATACCTGGGCTTCAAGACCGCCTATCGCATCGCGCTGCAGGACGGCTCGGAGATCCGCGTGGAGCTGCACGCGGGCAACATGGTGGCGCAGTTCCAGCCCGGCGAGGCCGTGCAGGTGCTGATTCCCGCCGACAGCCGCGTCGTCAACGCCTGAGGACCGCCACGCCATGAAAATCAAACGGTGGCCCTGGGGCATCCTGACGGCGATCAGCCTGGCGCTGCTGCTGTTCTTCGTGCTGTATCCGCTGGCGGTGCTGTTCAGCAACAGCGTCACCGGCCAGGACGGCGGTTTCTCGCTGGAGGGGTTCCGCGCCCTGCTGGCCGACTCGCAATACCTGGAGGCCTTCGGCAACACGCTGGTGCTGGGGCTGGTGGTGACCGCCTGCACCATCCTGGTGGGCGTACCGTTCGCCTACATGGTGGCGCGCTACGACTTCCCGCTCAAGAACCTGGTGGCGATCCTGCCGGTGCTGACCATCGTCATTCCCGAGATCATCGTCGGCCAGTCGTGGCTGCTGGTGCTGGGCAACAACGGCATCCTGACCAACCTGCTGGGCGACGCGGGCATCTCGCTGCCGTCGTTCTACGGCTGGACCGGCATGGTGTTCTCGATGACGCTGGTCTACTACACCTACATCTACCTGGGCGTGCTGGCCGCGTTGCGCGGCTTCGACGGCCAGCTGGAGGAAGCCGGCCTGAGCCTGGGCACGCCGCCGCTGCTGACCCAACTGCGGGTGCTGGTGCCGGTGCTGCTGCCGGCGGTGCTGGTGAACGCGCTGGTGGTGTTCACGCTGGTGGTCGGCAACTTCGCGCTGGCGATGCTGCTGGGCAGCCGCGTGCCGCTGCTGTCGGTGATGACCTACAACACCTTCGTCAGCGAAATGGGCGGCAGCCCGACGCTGCAGAGCGCCATGTCGGTGGTGTCGATCGCCATCGTCGCCATCGTGCTGTTCGTGCAGAAGCGCGTGGTCGAGCGCAAGGTCTACACCATGACCCAGGGCCGCGCGCCGGCGGCGCGCCGGGTGCGTTCATGGCAGGCCATCCTGTACACCGGCGGCGTCGGCCTGGTGATCCTGCTGTCGCTGCTGCCGCTGATCGTGGTGTTCATCGCCGCCTTCACCAAGACCAGCGGGCCGGTGATGCACTGGGGCTCCTGGTCGCTGGCCAGCATGCAGCGCGCCCTGCACGGCGCGCCCGAGCCGATCCTGAATTCGCTCAAGTTCGCCTCGCTGGCCACGGTGACGGGCGTGGCCTTCGCGGTGCTGGTGAGTTACCTGACCATCAAGAAGCGCAGCGCCTTCACCCAGGTGCTGGACTACATCGTGGTACTGCCGCTGACCATCTCCGGCACGGTGCTGGGCATCGCGCTGGTGCAGACCTTCAACACCGGCTGGCTGGTGCTGGCCGGCACCTCCGGCATCATGGTGCTGTGCTACGCGGTGCGGCGCCTGCCCTTCGCGGTGCGCAACGCCTCGTCGGTGCTGTTCAACATTCCCGACTCGATCGAGGAAGCCTCGATCAGCCTGGGCGTATCGCCGCTGATGACCTTCTTCAAGGTGATTCTGCCGGCCATGAAGGCCTCGATCATCTCGGCCGCCATCCTGATGTGGCTGACCACGATTTCCGAGCTGTCGGCCTCGATCGTGGCCTACAGCGGCGGCCTCGAAACCATGCCGATCGCCATCTTCCGCCAGGTCGACGGCGGCCGCCTGGGCATGGCCTCGGCCTATGGCGCGGCGCTGGTCACGGTGATCGTGCTGCCCATCATCGTGTCGGTCAAGGCATTCCGCATCAAGCTGTTCTCCGGCAAATAACCCGCATCCACAAAGGCTCACCATGCACCTCAAACACTTCCTGCAAACCGGCCTGCTGGCCGCCACCCTGGCCGCGGGCGCCGCGCAGGCACAGAACGTGGTCCTGTACTCGTCCAACAACACCGAGACCATCGAGACCGCGCTGGACGCCGTCAAGAAGCAGTCGCCCAAGCTGAACGTGCAGCCGGTCACCGGCGGCACCGGCACCATGATGAAGCGTATCGAGGCCGAGGCCCAGAACCCGCGCGGCGACCTGTTCTGGAGCGGCGGCTTCGGCACGCTGGGCGCCTACCGCCAGCACCTGCAGCCCTACCGCCCGGCCGATATCGACAAGATCCCGGCCGAGTTCCGCGGACCGGACGATCTGTGGGTCGGCACCAACGTCCACATCATGGTGCTGATGGTCAACGAACGGCAGTTGAAGGGCCTGGCCGCGCCGGCCACCTGGTCCGACCTGATGCAACCGCAGTGGAAGGGCAAGTTCGCCATCACCGATCCGTCCAAGAGCGGCACCGCCTACATGCTGGTCTACGGCCTGTACAAGCAGTTCGGCCAGGAAGGCCTGGACAAGATCGCCGCCAACGCCGTGGTCACGGCCTCGTCCGGCACCACCTACAAGGGCGTGGCGGCCGGCGAATACGCGGTCGGCATGACGCTGGAATACGCCGCCCAGGAATACGTGGCCGGCGGCCAGAAGGAAATCAAGCTGGTCTACCCGACCGAGGGCAGCTACCTGGCGCCGGAAGGCATGTTCATCATCAAGGGCGCCAAGAACCTGGAGGCCGCCAAGGCGCTGTACGACGGCCTGCTCAGCAAGGAGGCCCAGGAAGCGCAACTGGTGAAGAACTTCCGCCGTCCGACCCGCAGCGACATCGCGGTGGCCAGCCTGACCACCCTGCCCGACTTCAACAGCATCAAGATCTTCCCGGTGAGCCAGGACGCGGCCGCCAAGGAGTACGAAGCCGTCGTCGCCGCGTGGAACCAGGCCGTGGCCAAGGCCAAGTAAGGTCCGCGCCAGAGGTTTGCGCCAAGCGAAAACGCCACCTTCGGGTGGCGTTTTCGTTTCAGGCTTGCGCCGCTGGCGCGGGCCGCAGCGGCCGGTCGCATCCCGACTACGCGGCCATGCGCCCGGCCGCCAGCACCACCTGGCGGCTGCAACGCGCCGCCAGCTGCGGGTCGTGCGTCACCAGCACCAGGGTGGTGCCGTGCTCGCGGTGCAGGTCGAACATCAGGTCGATGACCGTGACGCCGGTGGCGGCATCCAGGCTGCCGGTGGGTTCGTCGGCGAACAGCAGGTCCGGCTGCACCACGAAGGCGCGCGCCAGCGACACGCGCTGCTGCTCGCCGCCGGACAGGGTGCGCGGATAGTGATGCAGGCGCGCCCCCAGCCCGACGCGCTCGAGCATGGCCTGGGCCGCCTCGCGCGCCGGCTGGCCCGCCAGTTCCAGCGGCAGCATCACGTTTTCCAGCGCGGTCAGGTTCGGCAGCAACTGGAATGACTGGAACACAAACCCCACGTGATTGGCCCGCAGGCGCGCGCGGCCGTCCTCGTCCAGGGCGAACAGGTCCTGCCCGGCCAGGCGCACGCTGCCCGCGCTGGGAACATCCAGCCCGGCCAGCAGTCCCAACAGGGTGGACTTGCCCGACCCGGAGCTGCCGGTGATGGCCACGGCGCTGCCCGCCGCCACCGTAAAATCGATGTCTTCCAGGATAGACAGCGTCCCGCCGGCATCAGCCACCCGCTTGCCCAGCCCTTTCACCTCGATCGAATTCTTGCTATCCATGCGCCTGATTCCCCTGATTCGCCGTTCACTACTGATATCCACGCTGGCCACGGCCACCCTGATGGCGCCCGCCCACGCTCAGACCGCCCCGGCGGCCCAGGGTTCCGCGCAACGCACCGTGCTGGTGGTGGGCGACAGCCTGGCCGCCGAATACGGCATCAAGCGCGGCACCGGCTGGGTGCCGCTGCTGTCCGCGCGGCTTTCCGAACAATACCCGAAGTACAAGGTCGTCAACGCCAGCATCAGCGGCGACACCACCAGCGGCGGCGTCGCGCGCCTGCCGGCGCTGCTGCGCCAGCATGAACCGGCGGTGGTGGTGCTGGAGCTGGGCTCGAACGACGCCCTGCGCGGGCTGCCGCTGAACATGACGGAGCAGAACCTGCGCACCATGGCGCAGGCGGCGCGCAAGGCCGAGGCCGAGGTGGTCATCGTCGGCATGCAGATCCCGCCCAACTACGGCCGCGACTACACCCAACGCTTCGCCCAGGTGTTTCCCACCGTCGCCAAAGACGAAAACGCCCGGCTCGTGCCCTTCCTGATGGAAGGTATCGCAACGAACCGGGCGATGTTCCAGGCCGACGGCATCCATCCCAACGAGGATGCCCAGGCCCAACTGCTGGACAATGTCTGGCCGGCGCTGCGACCCTTGCTGCAGTGACTTGACGCGGGCCTGGGCGGCCCGCGATCCGCCTCGCGGAAGATCAGCCCGCCGCCTGCTGCGAGGCGTCGCCGCCGCGGATGGCGTCGGCGGCCGCCGGCAGCACCTGCACCTTGTATTCCTCGCGCAGCATGCGCACCAGCGCTTCGTTCTCGGCCTGGCCCCAGGCGCCCGCCAATTGCTGCGCCAGGCGTTCCTTGTCGGCGGCCTCGACCGTGCCGGCCTCGACCTTTTCCAGGCGCACCAGCGTGTAATCGGCGCCCGACTGCACGCCGGTGTAGGCCGGCAGCTTGGCGGCCGGCAGGCGCATCACGGCGTCCAGCACCGAGCGCGGCAGGTTCTTGGGATCCTGGCGCGACACCACCAGCGGACCACCGAAGCCTTCCGGCGCCGCGGCCGGGTTGGCCTGATCGGCCGCCAGCGCGGCTTCGCCGGCTTTCTTGGCGGCTTCGGCCGAACGCTCGTCCAGCAGCTTGGCGCGGATCGAATCGCTGACCTTCTCCAGCGCCGGCACATGGGCCGGTTCCACGGCGGCCACGCGCACCGCCAGCATGGTGTCGGGCGACAGCTCGATCACGCCGGAGTTCTGCTTTTCACGCAGCACGTCGGGCGAGAACAGCACCTGGCGCACGCGCGGGTTGTCCAGCAACGCCGCGTCCGGGCTGTCCACGGCGGACCCGGGGCCCGCCTGGTCGGCCGGCAACAGGCCTTCGCGCGTCACGCCCGAGGCGGTGCGCAGCTTCAGGCCCACCGCGTCGGCGGCCGGCTGCAGGCTGTCGCGCTGGTCGTAGACCTGCTTGTTCAGCTGGCTGGCCATCTCCGAAAAACGCACGGCGGCCAGTTGCTTGCGCACTTCGGCGGTGATCTGGTCCTTCACCTCGGCCAGCGGCTTGATCGCGGCGGGCTGGATCTCGGTGACCTTGACCACGTGGAAACCCGACGGGCTTTCGACCACGCCCGACACCTGGTCCTTGGACTGGCTGAAGATCGCCTTTTCCAGCGGGCCGGACAGCATGCCCGGCGCCAGCCAGCCCAGGTCGCCGCCATTGGCGGCCGAACCGGCGTCCTGCGAATTCTTGCGGGCCAGCTCGGCGAATTGCGCCGGGTTGGCGGCGGCCTGCGTGGCCAGGGCCTCGGCCTTGGCGCGGGCGGCCTTGCGCGCATCTTCCGAGGCGCCGGCGGGCACTTCGATCATGATGTGGCTGGCGCGGCGGCGCTCGGGCTGGCCGAAGCGGTTCTTGTTCTGTTCGTAATACGAAGCCAGGTCCTCGTCCTTGACCTGCACGCCCTCGGTGGCGGCGGCTTCGTTCAGCACCAGGTACTGCACCTGGACCTGCTCGGGAATCTGCAACTGCTGCTTGTTGGCGTCGTACCAGGCCTGGATGTCGGCCGGGGTGACGGTGACTTGCGAGCGGAAATCGGCGGCGGCGAAGCGGCGCAGTTGCACCGTGCGCTGCTGCGTCAGGGCGGTTTCCAGCGACGCCACCACTTCGGCGGGCGCGCGGGCCGACTGCCCGACGGGTTCCAGCACGCGGGCCACGGCCAGGTCACGGCGCAGGCCGGCCTCGAACGAGGTGGGCGACATGCCCTGCGCCGCCAGCACCTGGCGATAGCGCTCGGGCGAGAAGCGGCCGTTGTCCTGCACTTCCGGAATCGCGGCGATGGTGTTGCGCAGCGTTTCGTCGGACACCGAGAAACGGTTGTCCACGGCCACGTTCGCCAGCAGGCGCTGGTTGATCAGCTGGTTCAGCAGCGCTTCGCGCAACTGCGGCGTGTCGATCACGGCCGGGTCGAACTGCGCGCCCAGGCGCTGGCGGTATTGCTCCAGCTGGTTGCGGTGCGCCTGGTCGAACTCCGCGCGGGAAATCGGCTGGCCGGCGACCGTCGCCAGTTCCGGCTCCTTGCGCATGAAGCTCTCATAGCCCTGGATCCCGACGAGGAAGAAGGACGGCACAATCAGAAGCAGCAGGATGAACTGCATCCAGCGCCGGTGGCTGCGAATAAATTCGAACATGGAATCCCTGTTGCCGCACTCGGGAGGAAACTTCCGCCCGGGGCGCACGAAAACGCATAAAAAAAGGCGAATCTCATTCGCCCTATTCCCATACCGGTCAAACCGGGTCAGCGGGCGGATTTTAGCATTTCTCATTCGTCCCGCAGCGTCTGCTTACATCGGCCCGCCCGTCGCCTGCGGCGAGGGCTTTTCCCCGCATGGAAGCGGGCCCCGGTCAACCGGGGAAACCCCGGTTCCCGCCTTCCGTCCCCGCTCGTATCGTCAAAACCGGATCCGACGCCGCGCCGCCGGCTCCCTCCTTCCCCCCCTTCCATGCAGAGGTGACTTTCGATGCCGTTCCCGCTCCCACGTCCGCTTGTCCTGCGTGCCGCGCTCGCCCTGGCCTTCCTGGGCGGCGCCTCCTGCGCCGCGCTGGCCGCCCCGGTCGCCGCCGTGCACGACGCCGCCGAGCAACAGAAGCAGGCCATGCTCGACACCATGCGCGACCTGGTCAATATCGAATCGGGCAGCCGGGACGTGGAAGGCGTGGAACGCATTGCCGCCCTCATCGGCGAGCGTCTCAAGGCCCTGGGCGGCAAGGTCGAAATCCTGCAGCCCACCGACATCTCCCGCCTGGACGACACCCCCGAGCGCGTCGGTCCCATGGTGCACGCCGAATTCAAGGGCAGCGGGCAGAAAAAGATCATGCTGATCGCGCACATGGACACCGTCTACCGCAACGGCATGCTCAAGGACCAGCCTTTCCGCATCGACGGCGACCGCGCCTATGGCCTGGGCATCGCCGATGACAAGCACGGCGTCGCCATCATCCTGCACACCGTGGCCCTGCTGCAAAAACTGGACTTCAAGGATTACGGCACCCTGACCGTGCTGATCAACGGCGACGAGGAAATCAGCTCGCCGGGCGCCCGCGCCACCATCACCCGCCTGGGCGCCGACCAGGACGCCGTCTTCTCCTTTGAAGGCGGCGGCGCCGAGGGCCGCCTGACCCTGGCCACCAGCGGCATCGGCGCCGCCTACCTGACCGTGCAGGGCAAGACCTCGCACGCCGGCGCCCGTCCCGAGGGCGGCGTCAACGCCCTGACCGAGCTGTCCCACCAGATCCTGCAACTGAAAGACCTGTCCAAACCCGAGGAAGGCCTGAAACTGAACTGGACCGTGGCCCAGGCCGGCACCAACCGCAACGTCATTCCCGGCCAGGCCACCGCCCAGGCCGACGCCCGCGCCCTCAAGGTGTCCGACTTCGACGCCCTTGAACGCACCCTGCAGGAACGCATCCAGAAGAAACTGCTGCCCGAGGCCAAGGTCAGCGTCAAATTCGAAGTGCGCCGCCCACCGCTGGAAGCCACCCCCGCCTCGCGCGCCCTCGCCAACCACGGCGTCGCCATCTACCAGGAACTCGGCCTGCCCATGAAAGTCATCGACCGCGCCAGCGGCGGCGGCACCGACGCCGCCTTCGCCGCCCTCAAGGCCCGCGGCCCCGTCATCGAAGGCATGGGCCTGAGCGGCTTCGGCGCCCACTCCAACGACGCCGAGTACATCCAGATCCCCTCCATCGTCCCCCGCCTCTACCTGGCCGCCCGCATGATCATGGACGTCTCCCAGGACAAGGCCCCGATGAAATAAGCGCCGGGCGCCTGCGGCGGCCCCCGCCCTCCCAACCCGCGGGCGCCGGACAGACGGCCCCAGCAAGCAGTCCCTCCGCCATCAACTCCCCACCTCCCCCAGGAGGATGCGCCCACCGCAAGCAACCACCACGTATGTCCGGCAAGGCCGCGCAGGGCGGCCTGGCCGGACGGGCGCCAGCAAATCTTTCAGCCCCCCAACCCTTCCCACAAAGCCCAAGCACACCGCCCGCCCCAGCGACGCCCCGAACTTTCCCCACCGCGCCAAAAGAACCGAACCCGCGACACAGGCACGAAGCAAGCCCCCCGCACGACAGGAAAGGAACCCCCAGAACAGAGTATCCTTCCACCCTGTCCCAAAGAACCCCAAAAGCATCAAAGAAATGACCGCATCCCTCCCCACCTGGCCCTATTCCCGCCACATCGCCCACCGCGGCGGCGGCCGCCTGGCCCCGGAGAACACCCTCGCCGCCATGCGCGTCGGCGCCGAACACGGCTTCACCATGTTCGAATACGACGTCAAGCTCAGCCGCGACAACGTCCTCGTCCTGATGCATGACGACGACGTCGACCGCACCTCCAACGGCCACGGTCCCGCCGCCGCCAAGACCTTCAGCGAACTGGCGCAACTGGACTTCGGCAGCTGGCACTCCGCCGCCTACGCCGGCGAACCCCTGCCCACCTTCGCCGCCGTGGCCCGCTACACCGTCGCCAACGGCATCGCCAGCAACGTCGAGATCAAGCCCTGCCCCGGCCGCGAGGCCGAGACCGGCGCCGCCGTCGCCCTGGCCGCCCGTGAACTCTGGAAAGGCGCCGCCGTGGCCCCGCTGCTGTCCTCCTTCGCCGAGGAAGCCCTGCAGGCCGCCAAGGACGCCGCGCCCGAACTGCCGCGCGCCCTGCTGGTCGAAAAGGTGCCCACCGACTGGCTCGACCGCCTGGTCAAATACGACTGCGTCGCCCTGAACATCAACCAGAAGGACGCCACGCGCGAACTGATCGACGCCGTGCACGCCGCCGGCTACCGCATTGCCGCCTGGACCGTCAACGACCCCGAGCGCGCCCGCCTGCTGCTGGACTGGGGCATCGACGGCATCTTCACCGACGAACTGGCCGCCATCCGGCCGGCCGCCTGAGGCCCCCGCCCCGTGTTCAGCTATCGCCACGCCTTCCACGCCGGCAACCATGCCGACGTGCTCAAGCACGCCATCCTGGTCCACACCCTGGACTACTTCAACCGCAAGGACGCGCCCTACTGGGTCATCGACACCCACGCCGGCGCCGGCCTCTACAGCCTGGACAGCGACTGGGCCGCCAAGACCTCGGAATTCGCCGACGGCATCGGCCGCCTGTGGGAACGCGACGACCTGCCGCCCCTGCTGGCCGACTACGTCGCCCGCATCCGCGCCTTCAACACCAACGGCCGCCTCAAGCGCTACCCCGGCTCGCCCTGGCTGACGCTGGACGCGCTGCGCCCGTCCGACCGCCTGCGCCTGTTCGAAATGCACCCGACTGAAATCGACACCCTGGTCGGCAACCTCGAACACATGGACCGCACCGCGCAGCGCCAGACCACCATCTACGGCGACGACGGCTTCGAGGGCGTCAAGGCCCTGCTGCCGCCGCCGACGCGCCGCGGCATGGTGCTGATCGACCCGTCCTACGAGGACAAGAACGACTACCGCCGCACGCTGATCACCGTCAAGGAATGCGTCAAGCGCTTCGCCACCGGCACCATCGCCGTCTGGTACCCGCTGGTGCAGCGGCGCGAGGCCAGCGAAATGGCGCGCCACTTCGAGAACCTCAAGGTCAAGAGCTGGCTGCACGCCACGTTGACGGTCAAGAAGGCCACCATCGACGGCTACGGCCTGCACGGCAGCGGCATGTTCCTGATCAACCCGCCGTGGACGCTGCACGAGGCCCTCAAGCAGACCATGCCCTACCTGGCGCGTGAGCTGGGCCAGGACGAACGCGCCGGCTTCACGCTGCAATTCCGCGAGAATCCGTTTCCCGCGCCCAAGAAGCAGTCCGACGACTGATTCCAGGCTGGAACGAAAAAAAGGGCTGCCCCTCGGGGCAGCCCTTTTTGCTTGGCAACCGCGTTCAGGCCGCGGCGTCTTCCGCCTCCACCTGGCGCAGCGCCTCCTGCGCCCGCGCCAGCTTGGCTGCCGCGTCGCGCAGCGCCGTGCGCAGGCCTTCCTCGATGACCGGATGGTAGAACGGCATTTCCAGCATGCGCGCCACGGTCAGCTCCTGCTGCACGGCCCAGGCCAGCAGATGACCGATGTGCTCGGCGCTGGGGCCGACCATCTCCGCGCCCAGGAAGCGGCCGCTGGCGATATCGGCGTACACGTGCAGCAGGCCGCGATTCTTCAGCATCACCCGCGAACGGCCCTGGTCGCCGAAGTCGACCTCGCCCGTCACGAAGGTGCCCGGCGTCAGGCGGGCGTGGCCCTGCCCGGCCAGCGCGATCTGCGGATCCGAGAACACCACCGCCAGCGGCGCGCGGCGCAGGCCCTGGCGCACCTCGGGGTAGCGCGCCGCGTTCTCGCCGGCGATGCGGCCTTCGTCGGCCGCCTCGTGCAGCAAGGGCGCGTCGGCGTTGGCGTCGCCGGCGATGAAGATCGCCGAATCGCCCGCCTGCATGGTGTCGCGGTCGAACAGTGGTACGCCCTGCGCGTTCAGTTGCAGGGAGGTGTTCTCCAGGCCCAGGCCGTCCACGTTGGGGCGGCGGCCGGTGGCCACCAGCGCGTAGTCGAAACGCTCGGTGCGTTCGGTGTTGTCCAGCGCCACGTAGCGCACCTCGACCTCGTCGCCCACTCGCTGGGTTTCCAGCACGCGCGCATCCGGGTCCAGGTAGAACTCCTGCTGGAAGATCTTGCGGGCGCTGTGGCGCACCTGCGGGTCGCTGATGCCGCCCAGGCTGCCGCTGACGCCGAACACGCGCACCTCGACGCCCAGCCGCGCCAGCGCCTGACCCAGTTCCAGCCCGATCACGCCGGGGCCGAACACCGCCACCCGGCGCGGCAGGTCATCCCAGGCGAACACATCGTCGTTGAGCACCAGGCGGTCGCCCAGCCCCCGGAACGGCGGCGGCACCGACGGCCGCGAGCCGGTCGCGATCACCACGCGGGACGCATGGATCTCGGTGTGGTCATCGACCCGCAGCACCGTGTCCGATTCAAAGCGGGCATAGCCGCGGATCTTGTCTTCCGCCGGGATGTTCTCCACGCCCTCCAGCACGAAGCCGACGAAACGGTCGCGCTCGCGCTTGACGCGGTCCATCACCTCTTCGCCGTTGACCGTGACCTCGCCCTCGACGTGCACGCCGAACGGCGCGGTATGCGCCGCCTGATGGGCGGCTTCGGCGGCCGCGATCAGCAGCTTGGACGGCATGCAGCCGACGCGGGCGCAGGTGGTGCCATAAGGACCGCCTTCAATCAGCAGCGCGCGCTTGCCCGCGGCCTTGGCGGCGCGATAAGCGGCCAGGCCGGCGGTGCCGGCGCCCAGGACGGCGATATCGGTGTGCAGAGTCTTCATGAGTGGGATCCCCCGGTGTAGCGTGGAGCAAACATTGTCAAAGGCGGATTCCGCCTTGTTGCGCATCCTCCGGACGAAGCCCGTCCCGCGGCGCCCGTCGGGGCCGCGCGAAGATGCGGAAAAAGGGAAACCGGCGCGCCGGACCGCTCCTTGCGGGAGCGGCCGCGGCAAGGAAAAGGGAACCTGTCCCCTTCCCGCCAGCATCAGGCGAAGTGCGCCTTCAGGTCGTCCAGGCCGCCGATCAGCGAACCGTTGATGAACACCTGCGGAGCGGTGCCCTTGCCCGACACGGCGCCGATCACGCGGCCGCGCACCTTGTTCTCCAGCGGGATCTCGATCGGGGCATAGCCCTTGTCTTCGAGCAGCGCCTTGGCTTCCACGCAGAACGGGCAGCCGGGCTTGGAGAACACCACCACCTGGTCGGGCTTCTTGGCCGTCGGGGCGACGTGGGCCAGCATGGTGTCGGCGTCCGACACTTCAAACGGGTCGCCTTCCTTCTCGGGCTCGATGAACATCTTCTGCACCACGCCGTCCTTGACGAGCATGGAGTAGCGCCAGCTGCGCTTGCCGAAGCCCAGGTCGCTCTTGTCGACCAGCATGCCCATGCCTTCGGTGAATTCACCGTTGCCGTCGGGCAGCAGCGTGATGTTGGACGATTCCTGGTCCTTGGCCCATTCGTTCATGACGAAAGTGTCGTTGACCGACACGCAGACGATGCTGTCGACGCCGGCGGCGGCGAAGGCCGGAGCCAGTTCGTTGTAGCGCGGCAGGTGGGTCGACGAGCAGGTCGGCGTGAAAGCGCCGGGAAGCGAAAAGACCACGACCGTCTTATTCTTGAACAGGTCGTCGGTCGTGACCTTTTTCCAGGTGTTGCCCTCGCGGACGGGGAACGTTACGTTGGGAACACGTTGGCCTTCACGGTTTTGCAGCATGCAATCTCTCCTTGGGGTAGCGGGGTTGTTTAACCACCATGGAAAGAATGATAAACGGCAGCTATCAATTATTCAAATTTAATTAACTTAATTGATTGATAGCTTAAATCAATAATCTAATAACCACCGCCAGGCTTTTTCTATCATACGCCTGGCGGCGGCGCGCCCTCACACGCGCTGCGGCTCGTAGCCGGCGTCACGGATCGCGGCCTCGACCTTGTCGGCCTGGTCGGTGCCGCTGATGGTGACGCGATGCGTGGGCAGGTCCACCGCTACGCTGGCGCCCGGCGCCGCCGCCGTCACCGCGCCGGTGATGGTCTTGACGCAGTGGCCGCAGGTCATGTCGGGGACTTGGAATTCGATGCTCATGGTGTTCTCCGTGGGGATCAGGGGGATTGCCGCACCGCTTCCGGTGCCAGCTCACCCCCAGCTTAGACCTTCCCATTATAGGAAGGTCAAGCGTAGAATAGTCCTTGACCTTCCCATCATGGGAAGGATGAAACTGAGGCCTTCCCACCTCAACCGAGACTGCCATGAGCGTTGCCAACCCTTCCGTCGAGCTCGAACTTGCCATCGAAGGCATGACCTGCGCGTCCTGCGTGAAGCGCGTGGAAAAGGCCCTGACCCGCGTGCCGGGCGTGGCCCAGGCCCAGGTCAACCTGGCCACCGAACGCGCCCTGGTGGCCTATGACCCGGCCGCGGCCCAGCCCGATGCCCTGGTCGAGGCCGTGGTCAAGATGGGCTACGAGGCCCGTCCGATCGCCGCCCAGGACGACCACGCCGAACGCCAGTCCGAAGCGCGCGACGCCGAAGCGCGGCGCCTGCAGCGCGCCTTCATCGCCGCCCTGGTGCTGACGCTGCCGGTGTTCGCGCTGGAAATGGGCTCGCACCTGATACCCGCCATGCACCACTGGGTCATGGCGACCATCGGCCAGCAGAACAGCTGGCTGTTGCAGTTCGTGCTGACCACGGCGGTGCTGGCCTGGCCTGGCCGCCATTTCTTCAGCAAGGGGCTGGCGGCCTTGTGGCGGCGCGCGCCCGAGATGAACTCGCTCGTCGCGTTGGGCGCCGGCGCGGCCTGGGGCTACTCGGTGGTGGCGACCTTCGCGCCCGAGTGGCTGCCGGAGGCGGCCCGCAACGTCTATTATGAAGCGGCCGCGGTGATCGTCACGCTGATCCTGCTGGGGCGCACGCTGGAAGCGCGCGCCAAGGGCAAGACCGGCGCGGCCATCAAGCGCCTCATCGGCCTGCAGCCCCGCACTGCCCGCGTCATGCGCGACGGCCAGCCACAGGACATCGCAATTGAGCAAGTGCGCAAGGGCGACATCGTGATGGTGCGCCCCGGCGAAAAGATCCCGCTGGACGGCGAGATCATCGAGGGCGGCTCGTACGTCGATGAATCGATGCTGACCGGTGAACCGGTGCCCGTGGAAAAGCAGCCGGGCATGCAGGCCACCGGCGGCACGCTCAATACATCCGGCAGCTTCACGCTGCGCGTCACCCACACCGGCGCCGACACCATGCTGGCCCGCATCATCCGCATGGTCGAGGCCGCCCAGGGCGCGCGCCTGCCGATCCAGGCGCTGGTGGATCAGGTCACCGCCTGGTTCGTGCCGGCCGTCATGGGCATGGCGTTGCTGACCTTCCTGGCCTGGTTTTTCCTCGGCCCCACGCCGGCGCTGTCGCACGCGCTGGTCAACGCGGTGGCGGTGCTGATCATCGCCTGCCCCTGCGCCATGGGCCTGGCCACGCCGACCTCAATCATGGTCGGCACCGGCCGCGCCGCCGAGATGGGCGTGCTGTTCCGCCAGGGTGACGCGCTGCAGACGCTGCGCGACGTGCAGGTGGTGGCCTTCGACAAGACCGGCACCCTGACGCTGGGCAAGCCGACCCTGACCGAACTGGAGCCTGCCGCCGGCGTCGATGAACGCGAGGTGCTGCAATGGGTCGCCTCGGTGCAGGCGCGCTCCGAGCATCCGATCGCGCTGGCCATCGTGGCGGCCGCCGCCGGACGCCAGATCGACCTGTTGCCGGCGGAAGGCTTCGCCGCCATCACCGGCGCCGGGGTCGAAGCCAGCGTGGCCGGCAAGCGCGTGCTGGCCGGCGCCGACCGCCTGATGGCCGAGCGCGGCATCGACGTCAGCGCCTTCGGCCAGCGCGCCGAACAATGGGGCAACGAGGGCAAGACGCCGATCTACGTCGCCATCGACGGCCAGGCGGCCGCCATGATGGCCGTGACCGACCCGGTCAAGCCGTCGGCCGTGGACGCCATTGCCGCGCTGCATGCACAGGGCCTGAAGACCGCCATGATCACCGGCGACAACCGCCACACGGCGCAGGCCGTGGCGCGCCAATTGGGCATCGACGAAGTGCGCGCCGAGGTGCTGCCCGACGGCAAGGTCGAGGCCATCGCCGCGCTGCGCGCTGGCGGCCGCAAGCTGGCCTTCGTCGGCGACGGCATCAACGACGCGCCGGCGCTGGCCGCGGCCGACACCGGCATTGCCATCGGCACCGGCACCGACGTCGCCATCGAGGCCGCGTCCGTGGTGCTGATGGCCGACGATCTGCACGGCGTGCCCAACGCCATCGCGCTGAGCCGCGCCACGCTGGCCAACATCCGCCAGAACCTGTTCTGGGCCTTCGCCTACAACGCCGCGCTGATCCCGCTGGCGGCGGGCGCCCTGTATCCAGCCTATGGCCTGTCGCTGTCGCCGATCTTCGCGGCCGGCGCCATGGCGCTGTCCAGCGTGTTCGTGCTGGGCAACGCGCTGCGCCTGAAGACCTTCCGCCCCCCGCGCGCCGCGCACTGACGCGCCGTTCTTCCAGGAGACCGCATATGAATATCGGACAAGCCGCCCAGGAATCCGGCATTTCGGCCAAGATGATCCGTTACTACGAGAGCATCGGCCTGATCGGCCCGGCGCTGCGCAAGGACTCGGGCTACCGGGTCTACAGCGAGCACGACCTGCACACGCTACGCTTCGTGCGGCGCGCGCGCGACCTGGGTTTCTCGGTCGAACAGATGAACGAGCTGCTGGCGCTGTGGCGCGACCGTAGCCGCGCCAGCGCCGACGTCAAGCGCATCGCGCTCGAACATGTGGCCGAACTGGAACGCAAGGCCTGCGCGCTGCGCGACATGGCCGCCACGCTCAAGCACCTGGCGCACAACTGCCACGGGGATGATCGACCCGACTGCCCCATCCTGGAAAACCTGGGGCGCTCCCAGTAAGAAAAAGGGCAAGCCAACCGGCTTGCCCTTCTTGCAGGCGGCCCGGCCGACGCCGGGGCGGGTCACGCCTGGCTTTGCGCCGGCGTCTCGCCCTCGGCCGCGACGCGGGCGTGGTAGGCCTCGGTGGCCGCCTGCTTGGACGCGGCCTTCTCGGCGGCCGCGGCGGCCTTTTCCGCTTCCGCGGCCGCCGCATCGGCCGCCTGCTGCAAGGCGCGCTGGCGGGCGCGCTCCTGCACTTCGCGCACGCCCTCGGCATCCAGCGATTCGAACACCGCGATCGACTCCACGTGCCCGGTGTGCGGGAACATGTTGATGACCCCGGCGCTCTTGAGCAGGTAGCCGCCCTCGTGCACCATGATGGCGGCGTCGCGCGCCAGCGTGGCGGGATTACAGGACACGTAGACGATACGGCGCGGGCGCTCCTCGGCCTTCAGTTGCGACAGCGCCTGCGCCACGGCCTGCGCGCCTTCGCGCGGCGGATCGATCAGCATGCGGTCGAAGAAGCCCAGGCCGCGCAGCCATTCGACGTCCACCTCGAACAGGTTGAGGGTAGCGAAACTGGTGCGCTCGCCCAGCCCGTGGCGCGCGGCGGCCTCGTGGGCGCGGTCGGTCAGCGCCTTGCTGCCCTCCACGCCCACGGCCTCGCGGCCCTGGGTGGCCAGCGGCAGCGTGAAGTTGCCCAGGCCACAGAACAGGTCGGCGACGCGGTCGGTCGGCTGCACTTCCAGCAGCGTGAGCGCGCGCGACACCATGGAACGGTTGATGGCGTGATTGACCTGGGTGAAGTCGGTCGGCCGGTACGGCATGCGCAGGCCGAATTCGGGCATGGTGTAGGTCAGCGCATCGCGGTGCTCGGGCACCAGCGGATGCACCGTGTCCGGGCCCTTGGGCTGCAGCCACCATTGCACGTTGTGCTTGTCGGCGAAGGCGCGCAGCACGGCGATGTCGTTGTCGGTCAGCGGCAGCAGGTGGCGCAGCACCAGCGCGGTCACGCCGTCGCCCAGCGACACTTCCACCTGCGGCAGGCGGTCGGGCGCGGACATCGACGCGATCATGGCGCGCAGCGGCATCAGCAGGTCGCTGACGTGGCGCGGCAGCACATGGCATTCGCGCATGTCGGCCACGTAGCTGCTCTTGCGCTCGTGAAAGCCCACCAGCACCCCGCCCTTCTTGGGCACCACGCGCACCGACAGGCGGGCGCGGTAGCGGTAGCCCCAGGTCGGGCCATGCAGCGGCGCCAGGATGCGGGCCGGACGCAGCTTGCCGACATGCCAGAAGGTGTCTTCGAGCGACCGCTGCTTGATCGCCACCTGCGTGGACGGTTCGAGATGTTGCATGGCACAGCCGCCACAGACGCCGAAATGCGGGCAGCGCGGCGTCACGCGCTGCGACGAGGGGCGCATCACCTGGTCGACCCGCGCGATTTCGTAGGACGGCTTGCGGCGCACGGTGGTCGCCGTGACCCGCTCGCCGGGCAAGGCGCCTTCCACGAACACGACCTTGCCATCGCGGCGGGCGATGCCCCGGGCTTCCAGGTCCAGGGATTCGATACTCAAAACGTCAGACATCTCACGCAGTCCAGAAAATTCACGCAACCCGGCATTGTAAGAGGATTCGGCAGCGCCCCGCCCGCGTCCGAAAAAAAGGGGGACTTGCCGGAGACGGCCCGCCGGGCAGTCTCCATCAAGCCCCCCAAAGCCGGCGCCGGTGAGGGCGCCGCCACGGATGGGAATCAGAACGAACGCGACACCGAGAACACCGCGCCCAGGCGGCCCGACGGATGGCCGTACTTGGTCGGCAGCCAGTTGTCCTTGGTGGCGCCGACGGCGGCCAGGCCCAGCACCCAGCCCTTCAGGTCCTTGGTGACGCCGAGCTTGTAGTCGACGTAATGGCCGATGGAGTCGCCGTCCATGTTGACCTGGTTCTTGAGCTTCTGGTAACCCAGATGGCCCACCAGTCCCCAGCCGTCGCCCAGGTCGAAGTTGGCGGTGCCGTCCAGGTACCAGGTGCCCTTGCTGTCGGGCGTGCTGAAGAAGTCGCTGGGCGTGTACGAATACTTGAGGGTGTAGTTGGCGTAGGTCGCGGCCAGGTACAGGTCGGTGTTGTTGTAGTTGCCGCCCTTGGGCGAGCTGGAGCCGGGATAGTAGTAGTGCAGCACGCCGGCGTCGAGCGTGAAGCCGCCGCCCACGTCGCCCTTCCAGCCGCCGTAGAAGTCCATTTCCAGATTGCCGTCGGTGAAGACGAAGCTGGACACGTTGGAGTTCCAGTTGCCCAGGTAGAAGCCGGAGCTGTGGTTCAGATCGAAGCCCAGCTGGGCGGCCGGCCGGAAGTCGGTCTGCGAATAGCCGCGGAAACGGTAGTCGCTGGCGATCGTGGCATTGCCGCTGAGCGAAAAACCGCCGCCCAGGTCGGTGGGTTCGGCCTGTGCCGTTGCAACGAAACAAGCGGCGAGCGCAACGGGCAAGGCTAGCAACGTCTTCTTCATGGTGCGGTGTCCTGATCGGATTTAACGAGGAGGAGGAAGGGCCTTAGGCACATCCGTCGGACCGGTCTTGCAACGGCAGGTAACCGGCTCACCTTCCCTCAAGCAATGTCCGTGCCAGGTTTCATTTGCGTGTCAGCCCACTGGCGATGCGCTGAACAGGCGCGCCGTGGCGCACCAGTACGGTGCGCGCCGCCACGCGGGCAGGCGGCGACGCCTCAAAATGGGGCTTGCGCGCGGTCAGGGCATGCGGCGCGCAACAAAAAAACCCCGCCCGCGCGAAGCGGGGCGGGGTTGGACTGACACCGCTGCCCTTGCCGGGGCGGCGTGGTCCGGCCGCGGACGGCGCGGCCGTCCGATCGGGCGGTCAGTTGGCGGCGGGCGCGGGCGGCGGCGGGGGCACGGCGCCCGGCGCGTTGCCCGGACCCTTGCCGTGGCGCCCTTCCATGCGGGCGTGGCGTTCCTGCATCTTGGCCTGACGCTCCTTGAGCATCTGGGTCACCTGGGCGCGCTGGGCGTCGTTCAGGCTGTCCCACACGGCCAGCCATTGATCGCGGACCTGCTTGGCCTGCGTGCCGAACTGGTCACGCGACTTGTCGGATTGCTCCAGCAGTGCGCGCGGATCGAGCTTGCCGCTATCCAGTTGCGCCTTGAGCAGATCGTGGCGCTGGCCGCCGGAAGCGCGCATGGCTTCGTGCAGGCTGCGCTGGCCGTCCTGCGCGGTCTTGACCAGGGCCTGCTGCTTGTCATCCAGCTTGAGCTGGTCGAGCTGCGCCTTGGACACGGGGCCCAGGCCCGGGATCCACAGGCCGTCGCGCATGCCCTTGTGGAAACCGCCACCACGGTGGCCTTCGTGCATTGCGGCGGGACCACCGTCGGCGGGCGCCGCCGCCATGACGGGACCGGCCAGCAAGCCGCCGGTGGCGGCGACCATGGCCAGGGCAGCCAGGTTGGAGCGGAGTGCGAATCGGGACATGTAGGTCTCCTGAAAGTGAAGAAAGCGAGGCCATTGTGCGATCCGCCCGGTTTCATCCAGGTTTCGTCCCCGCAAGCTATGTTTCAGTCGATTGCGCCTGCGCCAGGCGTGAAAACGGGGCCCGGCGGGCCCCGTCTGTCGAGCATGCCGCGCCATCCGCGCGCGCCGCTCAGTTGGCGTCCCAGGCCGCCAGGTATTCCTTCCAGTGCGGCGCGTCGCTGGCCGTCAGCGTGTCGCGCACCAGCGCGATCTCGGCCTCGTAGGCCGTGCGGTCGATTTCGCCGCGCAGGAAGCGGAAGCGGCAATACACCAGCCAGGTGTTGACCACGTCCGTTTCGCAATAAGCGCGGACCTCGTCGGCGCGGCCCTGGCTCCAGGCCTCCCACACCTTGCTGCCGTCCATGCCGAGCTTGCCGGGAAAGCCGCACAGCTTGGCCAGTTCGTCCAGCGGCGCGTTGGCGCGGCCGTTGTACTTGGCCAGCAGGTCCATCAGGTCGGTGTGGCGCGAGTGATAACGCGAAATGTAGTTGTTGAACTTGAAATCGCGGTCTTCCTCGCCCATGTCCCAGTAGCGCGGCGCGGGCACGCCCTGGATCAGGCTGCGGTAGTGCAGCACCGGCAGGTCAAAGCCCGAACCGTTCCAGCTGACCAGCTTGGGCGTGTAGCGCTCGATGGTCTTGAAGAAGCCGGCCAGCAGCGCGGCTTCGGGATCGTCGGGCTGGCCCAGCGTCTTGACGCGAAAGCCCTGGTCGTCGCGGAACACGCAGCCCACCACCGCCACCTTGTGCAGGTGCAGCGGCAGGAAATCGTGGCCCACGGCCTCGCGGCGCGCGGTGAGCGCGCGCTCGACCACTTCGGCATCGGGGACGTCGGCGCTCCAGCCGTTGAGCTTGCGCAGGCCTTCCGCGTCGGGAATGGTCTCGAGGTCGAATACCAGCGTGGGCGTCATTTGGCGGGCAGGTACTGCATCGGATCCACGGGAGTGCCCTGGCGGCGGATCTCGAAGTGCAGGCGCGGCGAGGTGGTGTCGCTCTGGCCGATCTCGGCGATCTTGGCGCCGCGCTTGACGTCCTGGCCGGTCTTGACCAGCAGCGTGCGGTTGTGCGCATACGCCGTGATGAAGCCGTTCTGGTGATTGACGATGATCAGGTTGCCCAGGCCGCGCACGCCGTTGCCGCTGTACATGACCTTGCCATCCGCGGCGGCGGTGACCGGGTCGCCCAGCGCGCCGGCGATATCGATGCCCTTGCTGTTGTTGTTGAAGCCCTGCATGATCTGGCCACCGGCCGGCCAGGCCCAGTTGATCACGCCGGCATCGGCCGCGCGCGTGGCGGGCTTGGTTTCAGCCGGCGTGGGCGCGGGGGCCGGCGGCGGCAGCGAAGCCGTGGCGGTGCCCGAGGTATCGGCCGGCTGGTCCAGCGGGCGCGGCTGCGCCTTGTTGCTGGCGATGGGCGCCGGTTGCGCGACGCCGCCCGACGAACCGGACATCTTCAGCACCTGCCCCACCGAAATCTGGTTGGGATCGCTGAGGTTGTTCCAGCGCTTGATGTTCTCGACATCGACGTTGTTGGCGCGCGCGATCTTGTAGAGCGTGTCGCCCGGCTTGACGACATAACTGCCGCCCGGCTGGGCGGCGGCGGACGGCTGGCCGCCGGCCAGGTCGACGACCGGCGCGCGCGTGCCCTTGGATGCGCAGCCGGCCAGGATGGCCAGGCTGAGGACGCCGGCCACAAAAATCGGGCGGCGCAGGCGCGTCATGGACACGCCGAGGTTCATATCGGTCAGTTGCAACTGCCCGTTGAGCATACGTTTCTCCTGTTTGCTCAAGATTGTATTCCGGCACGCAGCGGCACAAAGCGCACGGCCTCTAATTCAGTTCGTTTCCAGCTGGCCGCGCCGGTGCGTTCGATGAGCACCAGGCGCTGGTTGGCGCCCCCTTCGGGAGCGATCAGGCGGCCGCCCGGCGCAAGCTGCTGCAGCAGCGCCTGCGGGATGGTCAGGCCGGCGGCAGCCACAACGATAGCATCGAACGGCGCCACGCCGGGCAGGCCCAGCATGCCATCGCCATAGATCAAGCGGATGCGGGTGGTGAGCCGCAAGGCGCGCAGATGTTCGCGCGCCAGCTCGTACAGGCCGCGGATGCGTTCGATGGAATGCACCTCGCGCACGAACTGGGCCAGCACGGCGGCCTGGTAGCCGCAGCCGGCCCCCACTTCGAGCACGCGGGTGGGCGTGCGGTCTTCGCAGATGGTGGCGATCATGCGCGCCACCACCCACGGCTGCGAAATGGTCTGCGAATGGCCGATGGGCAGGGCCGCATCTTCGTAGGCACGGCTGGCCAGCGCCTCGTCGACGAACAGATGGCGCGGCACCGCGGCCATGGCGTTGAGCACGCGCTCGTCGGTCACGCCCTGGACACGCAGGCGCTGCACCATCGCCTGGCGCAGCCGATCGGAGTTGAGCCCGAGGTTGCCGCCCGCCGACGGCGTGGGCGCCTTGGCCTGGCTTTGCAGCGTGGCGGCCGAGACGCGGGTGTTGCTGTTGGCCGGGGTGACGCCGGGGCTGAGCCGGCCGGAGTCGTACCGCACCGGGCTGGGCCGCCCGGGCACCGCCTGGGAGACGTCCGGCTGGCTTATGCGTCGGCGCATAGCGGCTCCGCCCAGGTCCGGATTTCGTCGAGCTGGCTGTGCTGGGTCAGGTCCAGCCGCAGCGGCGTGACCGACACCATGCCTTGCGCCACCGCGTGGAAGTCGGTGCCGGGCGCGGCGTCGGCCGCCTGCCCCACCGGGCCGATCCAGTAGACCGGATCGCCATAGGGGGTGGTGGTGCGCACCACCGGCTGCGACGGATGGCGCTTGCCCAGGCGCGTGACCTGGAAGCCGTGCATGTCGTCGAAGCGGCGGCTGGGGATGTTGACGTTCAGCAGCACCGGCGCGGCCAGCGGCTGCGCCAGGTGGCGCTCGACCACCAGGCGCGCGGCGCGGGCGGCGGACTCGATGTGTTCCCAGCCCTTCTCGGCCAGCGAGAAGGCGATGGCCGGGATGCCGAACAGGTAGCCTTCGCTGGCGGCCGCCACGGTGCCTGAATAGAGCGTGTCGTCGCCCATGTTGGCGCCGTTGTTGATGCCCGACACCACCAGGTCCGGGCGCGTGTCCATCAGCCCGGTCAGGGCGACGTGGACGCAGTCGGACGGCGTGCCGTTGACAGCGATGAAGCCGTTGGAGGCGGTGCGCACCGACAGCGGACGGTTCAGCGTCAGGGAATTGGAGGCGCCGCTGTGGTTGGTCTCGGGCGCGACGACGGTCAGGTCGCCCAGGCCTTGCAGCGCCTTGACCAGCGCTTCGAGCCCGGGGGCCGAGTAACCATCATCGTTCGAAACCAGAATTCGCATTGTGCATCCGAAAGAAAATAAAACACGGGTGGACCGGCTGGATTGTACCGTCCGCGGAAGGCGCCGGCATGTCCGGCCGTCCCGCCGCTGCGCCAGGGGCCGCCCCCCGGCCCGGGCGACCGGGGTAGAATCCGCAGCCACCGAGACAATTGCACTCATAACAACGGATATCCTTACCCATGGCGATCACCGAACCCTCCCTGGCGTTCTCCGCGGCGCTCATCCTGCTGGCCTACCTGATCGGCTCCGTGCCTTTCGCCGTGGTGGTCAGCAAGCTCATGGGGCTGCAGGACCCCCGCAGCTACGGCTCCAAGAACCCCGGCGCCACCAATGTGCTGCGCACTGGCAACAAGACCGCCGCCGCGCTGACCCTGCTGGGCGACGCCGCCAAGGGCTGGTTCGCGGTCTGGCTGGCGCAGCGCCTGGCGCCCGGCATCGCCCCTGGCCCGCTGGCCGCGGTGGCCGTGGCGGCCTTCCTGGGTCATCTGTACCCGATTTTCCTGGGGTTCAAGGGCGGCAAGGGCGTGGCCACCGCGCTGGGCGTGCTGGTCGCCATCCAGCCGTGGCTGGCGGTCGCCACCGCGGCTACCTGGCTGATCATCGCGGTGTTCTTCCGCTATTCCTCGCTGGCCTCGCTGGTGGCTGCGTTCTTCGCGCCGGTCTACTACGTATTCGGCTCCGGCCTGGCGTGGTACGCCCAGCCGGCCATGGGCATCGCCCTGGCCATCATTGGCGTGCTGCTGTTCTACCGCCACCGCGCCAACATCACGCGCCTGGTGCAAGGCACCGAAAGCCGCATCGGCGGCGGCAAGAAGAAGTGATCCGCGCGCCGGCGCGGGCGGCGCGCCCGGAATAACAAAAGGGGGCCGAGGCCCCCTTTTTCATTGTCCGTCTCAGGCGATATCGGCCAGGTCCCAGCGCGGCCGCACCGTGAAGCCGTGGGCGTCCGGGTCCAGCGTCACCAGCCCCGCCTTGACCCGCTCGGCCGCCGCGAAGGCGATCATGGCGCCGTTGTCCGTGCACAACGACAGCGGCGGGAAATACGCCTGCGCCTTCAAGGGCTTGAGCGCGGCGGCCAGCCTGGCGCGCAGCAGCTGGTTGGCCCCCACCCCGCCCGCCACTACCAGGCGGCGCAGGCCGGTCTGTTTCAAGGCGCGGATCGACTTGGCGGCCAGCACCTCGACGATCGCGGCCTGGGTCGCCGCGGCCAGGTCGGCGCGGGTCTGTTCGTCCAGCCCGCCGTCCTGCTCGGCGGCCTTGACCCGGGTCAGCACGGCGGTCTTCAGGCCGCTGAAGCTGAAATCCAGGTCGCCGCTGTGCAGCATGGGACGCGGCAGGTCGAAACGCGCGGCATCGCCCTGCTCCGCCAGCCGCGCCAGCGCGGGGCCGCCCGGGTAGCCCAGCCCCATCAGCTTGGCGGACTTGTCGAAGGCTTCGCCGGCGGCGTCGTCCAGGGTTTCGCCCAGCAATTCGTAGCGCCCCACCCCGTCCACCCGCATCAATTGCGTATGGCCGCCGGACACCAGCAGGGCCACGAACGGGAAATCAGGCCGCGGGTCGGCCAGCATCGGCGACAGCAGGTGGCCTTCCAGGTGATGAATGGCGATGGCGGGCAGGCGGCGCGACCAGGCGAACGATTGCGCCACGCTGGCGCCCACCAGCAGCGCGCCCGCCAGCCCGGGCCCGGCCGTATACGCCACCGCGCCAATGTCCGACATTTCCAGGCCCGCCTCTTGCAGCACCTGGCGGGTCAGCGGCACCACGCGCCGGATATGGTCGCGCGAGGCGAGTTCGGGCACCACGCCCCCGTATTCCTGGTGCATGGCGATCTGGGTGTGCAGCGCGTGCGCGAGCAGGCCGCGTTCCGTACAGACGGCTGCGACGCCCGTTTCGTCGCAGGAGCTTTCAAAGCCGAGAATAATCATGGCGGCAGAGTTTACAACTGATGCGAAAATACGCCCGTTTACAAAATGACCGGGGGCGCCCAAGCCCCTTCTCACCAACCAAGCCTGCAAGCACCCTGGGGACAAGAATGCTGGAGAAGCTATTCAACCTGCGTGAACACGGCACGACCGCGAGAACCGAGATCGTGGCCGGCCTGACGACATTCCTGACGATGTCGTACATCATCTTCGTGAACCCGGACATCCTGTCGTCCACCGGCATGGACCGCAGCGCCGTGTTCGTCGCCACCTGCCTGGCGGCCGCGCTGGGCTCGCTGGTGATGGCGCTGATCGCCAACTGGCCGATCGGCATGGCGCCGGGCATGGGGCTGAACGCCTTCTTCGCCTTCACCGTGGTCAAGACCATGGGCTACACCTGGGAGCAGGCGCTGGGCGCCGTGTTCATCTCGGGCGTGATCTTCCTGATTCTGACCATCTCGGGTATCCGCGTCTGGCTGGTCAAGGGCATCCCGCACTCGCTGCGCAGCGCCATCGCCGCCGGTATCGGCCTGTTCCTGGCCATTATCGCGCTGTCGAGCGCCGGCATCGTGGTGGCGCATCCGGCCACCAAGGTGACGCTGGGCGACCTGACCACGCCGGGGCCGCTGTTCGCCATCCTGGGCTTTTTCATCATCGCCTCGCTGGACGCGCTGCGCGTGCGCGGCGCCATCCTGATCGGCATCCTGGTGGTCACGGTGCTGTCGATGGCGCTGGGCTACAACGAATTCAAGGGCGTGTTCGCGGCGCCGCCGAGCCTGGCGCCGACGCTGTTCAAGATGGACATCCTGGGCGCGCTGCACACCGGCTTCGTGCACGTCATCCTGGTGTTCGTGCTGGTCGAAGTGTTCGACGCCACCGGCACGCTGGTGGGCGTGGCCAAGCGCGCCGGCCTGATGCCGGAGGGCCGTCCCAACCGCCTGGGCCGCGCGCTGTTCGCCGACAGCACCGCCATCGTCGCCGGCTCGATGCTGGGCACCAGCAGCACCACCGCCTACGTCGAAAGCGCCTCGGGCGTGCAGGCCGGCGGCCGCACCGGTCTGACCGCGCTGGTGGTGGCCCTGCTGTTCCTGGCCGCGCTGTTCATCTCGCCGCTGGCCGGCGCCGTGCCCGCCTACGCCACCGCGCCCGCCCTGCTCTACGTGGCCGGCCTGATGATGCGCGAGCTGATCGACATCGACTGGAACGACGTCTGCGAAGCCACCCCGGCCGCGCTGACCGCGCTGGTGATGCCGTTCACCTATTCCATCGCCAACGGCATCGCCTTCGGCTTCATCAGCTACGTGGTGCTCAAGACCGCGACCGGCCGCGTGCGCGACGTGCATCCGGCCACCTGGCTGGTGGCGATCCTGTTCGTGATCCGCTACGCGTTCTTCCCCGAATAACGCCGGCAAGGCATGCATGCAAAACCGCCGCGCTTCCGGTCCGGAAGGCGGCGGTTTTTTCATTTCACCATGACTCCAGCACCAAACTTCGCTGGACTACGCCAAAGCTCGATACAGCAGGTTTATCAAGGACTTAGGCGAGTTCAACATATGCCGGTGCTTTCCGAAACCTGACCCAACTTCCCGGCTAGTGGCCCCTATGAGGCTCTTGGGAATCGGGTCTTTCCGAGGAGTCATCATGGCTAAGATCAAGCTTACCAAGTCCGCTATCGACGCGGCACAACCCCAGGCGCAGGCCGTCGAACTCAGGGATACCCTGGTGCCGGGCTTCTTGTGCAAGATTACCCCATCGGGCCGCAAGGTGTTCATGCTTCAGTACCGGACGAACGCCGGCGAGCGCCGCAAGCCCGCCTTGGGCCAGTACGGGGAATTGACCGTTGAACAGGCTCGTTCGCTGGCGCAGGAATGGCTCGCCCAAGTGCGCCGGGGCGGTGACCCGGCCGCAGACAAGGCCGCCGCCCGCAAAGCTCCCACGGTCAAGGAGCTTTGCACGAAGTTCATGGAGGACTACTCCAAGCTGCGCAACAAGCCCAGCACGCAGGACGGCTACCAGAGCGTCATCGACCGCAACATCGTCCCGATGATCGGTCGGATGAAGGTTCAGGACGTGAAGCGCCCGGACGTGGCCGGGATGATGAAGAAGATGACGCACAAGCCGGCCGACGCGAACCGCACGTTCAGCGTCATGCGCCGCATGTTCAATCTGGCCGAAGTGTGGGGCTACCGGCCCGACGGCACCAATCCGTGCCGGCATGTCCCGATGTTCCCCAACGGCAAGGCCACCCACCTCATCAGCGACGAGGACATGGGCAAGCTGTTCCGTCATCTTGAGCATCTGGAGGCCGAGGGACTGGAGAGCTACGTCATCCCGCTGGCGATCCGGCTGCAATTCGAGTTCGCCGGCCGTCGCGGCGAAATCGTCACGCTCCAATGGGATTGGGTGGACTTCGAGAACCGGCGCGTCGTCTGGCCCGACAGCAAGACCGGCGGCATGTCCAAGCCCATGAGCGAGGAAGCCTACCGGCTGCTTTCGACAGCACCGCGCCGGGACGATTGCCCGTATGTGCTGCCATCCCCGAACCATCCCGGCCAGCACCTGACCACGGGCGAGTATTACAACGGCTGGAGCCGTGCGCTCAAGGCAGCAGGCGCGGCGCATGTAGGCACGCACGGCATTCGCCACCGCTCGGCGACCGACATTGCCAACTCGGGCATCCCGGTCAAGGTCGGCATGGCGCTGACCGCGCACAAGACCGTGGCCATGTTCATGCGCTACGTCCACACCGAGGATGACCCGGTGCGCAAGGCGGCCGAACTGGTGGCGAACCGGCGCAAGACGATCACCGGCGCCAAGCGGCTCCCTGCGGAGGCAGCGGCATGACCAGGCGCAAGGCATCCATTGCGTCACCCGCAGCGCCAAAGGCGCTGCTGGGCGACATTCGGGCACTGATCGAGGCGTCGCGCCAGCGCGCCGCCTCGGCGGTCAATGCGGAACTGACCTTGCTGTTTTGGCACATCGGCCAGCGCATCCATACGGAGGTGCTGGCCGGGCAGCGGGCCGGGTACGGCGAGGAAATTCTGCCGACCCTGGCCGAGCAGCTTGTCCGCGACTACGGGCGCAGCTTCGCCGACAAGAACCTGCGCCGGATGGTGCAGTTCGCGGCGACCTACCCGGACGAGCCAATTGTCGTGACGCTGTCACGACAATTGAGCTGGTCGCATTTCCTGGCGCTGCTGCCGCTGAAAGACCCGCTCCAGCGAGACTACTACGTGCAGATGGCCAGGGCCGAACGCTGGAGCGTGCGGACGCTGCGCGAGCGCATCGACTCGATGCTCTACGAGCGCACGGCGCTGTCCCAAAAGCCGGAAGAAACCATCGCGCAGGAGCTGGCGACCCTGCGCGATGCGCAGCGCATGACCCCGGCGCTGGTGATGCGCGACCCGTACATCCTCGACTTCCTGGGCCTGCGGGATAGCTGGCAGGAAAGCGACCTTGAGGCGGCCATCATCCGCGAAATGGAAGCCTTTCTGCTGGAGCTGGGCGCGGGCTTCTGCTTCGTCGCCAGGCAGAAGCGCATCCAGATTGACGACGAGGATTTTCACCTTGACCTGCTGTTTTACAACCGCAAGCTGCGGCGGCTAGTGGCCGTCGAATTGAAGATCGGCGAGTTCAAGGCGGCGTACAAAGGGCAGATGGAGCTTTACTTGCGCTGGCTGGACAAGCACGAGAGGGAGCCGGAGGAAGCCCCACCGTTGGGAATCATTCTTTGCACCGGCAAGAAGCGCGAACAGATCGAATTGCTGGAGCTGGATAAATCGGGCATCCACGTTGCCGAGTACCTGACCAGCTTGCCGCCCCGTGCGGTGCTGGGCGAGAAGTTGCAGCAGGCGACCGAGCGGGCGCGGTTGCAGATCGAGCAGCGCAAGCAGGACACCGAGTAGGCCAAGCAGCATTCGTGCGTCCCGGCGTGCCGCCGTCGGGTTCGCGGGCTGCGCCCCGCGCTTCGTGCCGAATCGCGGCCATCCGGCTTTGACCCCTGACGCCTTCGGCCCTGGCGGGCCTGCGCGCTCCGCTTGCACAAAGGCGAGTGTGTGCATTGGGCGGGTGTGGGCGGTCTTGCTGTTCCCTTCACCGTATCACGGCGTTTTCGCCGTCAAGGGCTGCGCGTGCTTGCACGCTTGCGGCCTGGCAGCCGTCCTCGACCCCTGACTGCTTGCGCTGCGCCGTGCTCTCCACGGTTCCGGGCAATTCCGCCCGAGCAACCGGAGCACGATCATGTCGCAACTGTCCTTTTCCTCGTTCGATTCCTCGCTGATGGTGCGTGACGCACAGGGCCGCTACCTGCTGGCGACTGCCGAGCAGATTCTGGAGGCCGCGCGCCAGGCCATCGAGCGCAAGATGCAACGCGGTACGTCGTTCACGTCGCCGGCGGCGGTCAAGGAGTATCTGCGTGCCAAGCTGGCCGGCTTCGAGCATGAGGTGTTCGCGGTGCTGTTCATGGACACGCAGCATCGGCTGATCGAATACGCCGAGATGTTCCGAGGCACCATCGACGGCGCATCGGTGTATCCGCGCGAGCTGGTCAAGGAGGCGCTGCGGCTCAATGCGGCGGTGGTCATCGTGTCGCACAACCACCCGAGCGGCAATCCCGAGCCGAGCGGGGCCGACCGAGCACTGACCCAGCGGCTCAAGGAGGCGCTGGGGCTGGTGGACGTGCGCGTGCTGGATCACGTCATCGTCGCGGGCACCGACACCACCTCGTTTGCCGAACGCGGCCTGATCTGACGAAGGGGCTTCGGCCCCTTTTTGCTGCGCCCGGCGCGGGCCGAGCGAAAACGCTGCCTCGAAAATCCGAGACAGCGTTTCGGAAATTCATGGCCTGCATGGAGGTATGAGGCGGTCTTGCTGTTCCCTTCATCGTGCCACGGCGTTCTCGCTGTCAAGGGCTGCGCGCCGATAGCGCTTGCGTCCTGGCGGCCGTCTGCGACCCCTGACTGCTTGCGCTGCGCCGTGCCCCGGAAGGGTCGGGCAATTCCGCCCGGCATCCTTTCAGGAGTTCACCATGAACCACGCACTCATCACCGACGAGCAGCGCATCGTGCTGCTGGCCAACGGCCGCGCATCGCTGGAGAACCAGCATTTCGATCCGGCCCCCGTGGTCAAGCTGTTCACGCCGGATGCCGGCGCGACCTGGCTGCTGACCGAGATTGATCCCGATGACCACGACCACGCCTTTGGTCTTTGCGACCTGGGCCTGGGAATGCCGGAAATCGGCTGGGTCAGCTTGAACGAATTGGCGACCGTGCGCGGCGGGCTGGGCCTGCCGATCGAACGCGACCTGTCTTTCCGCGCCGAGAAGAGGTTGAGCGCCTATGCACGCGAAGCGCGGCTGGCCGGGCGTGTCGTTGTCTGACCCGGCCCCTTGGAGCGCCGCAAGGCGCTCCATGTGCTTTCTCGACCATCACAGGAGATCCATGCCATGAGCAGCCATCACGACTACATCATCGAAATCACCGCGAAGCACGACGAGCGCAAGCCGTTCGCGCCGGAGAACGGTCAGCCGCTGCGCTTCAAGATCGGCGACGCGGTGATCTACACCAACGACTTCGGCGCGCAGTTCCATCGCCGCGTCACCGGGTTCTATCGGCCTGCCGGGCCTTGCGGGCTGTACGCACTCGGCAAACGCTACCTGCTGGACTCGACCTCCCCGTGGATGCCGGTTGCGGAATCCAGCCTGCGCCCTGACGGCGCGGCTTGACGCCTTCGCGCCCCTTCCGGGGCGCTGCGCGCTTCGCTTGCACTCCAGGGGAAGGCCATACGGCAATCCCCGCCGCGCTGCGCTTGGCGCCCCTCGATACCGCCGCCCCGGCTGCGCCGGCGCGGCAACCCCTGCGCACCAGCGGCATTTCATCCTGGGCATCCAGCCCATGCTGTCCATCGTTGATTGCATGGGCGTCCCCGGCCAAGAAACATGGCCGGTCGCGCTGTGGTGCTGCGCATCGAGCCTCGCTACGCGAGTCTCGCCCCTGACGGGCTTCCATCGTTCCCTCGCTCCGCTCGGCTGACGCCTTCGGCCCGGATTCCTAGATCCGGGCCTGCGCGCTTCGCTTGCGTGCGGTTCGGCACACAGGGACGGCCGTTGCCTTGTCCAGCCGTCTCCCCTGACTTCATCACCTTACCCGCGACCGTAGCACCCGGCCGTGTGCCGTCAAGGCGCGCAGGGCCGTGTCCTCGGCTGCGCCTGCGGGCCGCACCAACCCTGCGCTTGTCTCCTTGACGGCTCCCGTCCGCGCGCTCCTTGGCCGCCGGGCGATGAACTCAGGAAAGACGGTGGCAACAGGGCCAACCGGGTTCCTCGTGCCAACCGCACAGAACAGCCGAAAGGCTGGGCTTCCGAATCTTGGAATCCGGTGTGCGGCTTGAACAGCAAACCCTTTTCGTCAGGAGAAAGACCATGCAACTCGCATCCCGTTTCGCTTCCCGTTCCCCCTCGCTGCGCAGCGATTACCCGCTGACCGGTGACCAGATTCATCGCGTAGCGCCGTCCATCTTCGCGGACGCGCCGCATGAAAGCCGTTCGCAGCGGTACGCCTATATCCCCACTGCCGCCGTGCTGGCCGAGCTTCGCAAAGAAGGCTTCCAGCCCTTCATGGTGACGCAAACCCGCGTGCGCGACGAAGGCAAACGCGAACACACCAAACACATGCTGCGCCTGCGCCACGCCAGCCAGATCAACGGCGCGGAAGCCAATGAAATCGTGCTGCTGAACTCGCACGATGGCACCAGCAGCTATCAGATGCTGGCCGGCATGTTCCGGTTCGTTTGCAGCAATGGCCTTGTGTGCGGCGACACCGTGGCCGATGTGCGCGTGCCCCACAAAGGCGACGTTTCCGGGCATGTCATCGAAGGTGCTTACGAAGTCTTGCGCGGCTTCGACCGGGTGAAGGATTCCCGCGATGCCATGCGCGCTATCACGCTGGACGAAGGCGAAGCCGAAGTGTTCGCCCGTTCCGCGCTGGCCTTGAAGTACGACCCCACCGACAACAAGCCCGCGCCCATCACCGAATCGCAAATCCTGATGCCGCGCCGGTTCGATGACCGCCGCCCGGACTTGTGGAGCGTGTTCAACCGCACCCAAGAAAACCTGACCAAAGGCGGATTGCATGGCCGCAGCGCCAACGGACGCCGCCAGCAGACCCGCCCGGTGCAGGGCATTGATTCCGATGTGCGCCTCAATCGCGCTCTCTGGATGCTGGCCGATGGCCTGCGCCAGTTGAAAGCCTGATTCCCCACGCGGCAGGGGCAGGCAGCAGCCCTTGCCGCTTCTCTCGCTGCTGCATCCCTACCGCTAGGAGTTATCACCATGAACGCCGTTACCAAAACCGAAATCCACGCCCTCGAAACCGCCGCGCCGCTGGAAGTGGCCGACCCGACCAAGAACCTGATTTTGGTTCCGCTGTTGCAGTTGTTGCCGCGCCGTTCCAAGCGCAACGTCCGCACGACCCCGCGCCAGTCCATCCCCGAACTGGCCGCGAGCATCGCCCGTGTCGGCCTGCTCCAAAACCTCATCGTCATTCTGTCCGCCGATGGCGAGCAATACGAAGTGGTGGCGGGCGACCGCCGACTGACCGCGTTGAAGCTGCTGGCGAAGAAGAAGCGCATCGCCGCCGATTACGAAGTGCCGTGCCTGCTGGTGGCCGATGCGTCCGCCCGTACCGTGAGCCTCGCCGAGAACGTGCAGCGCGAAGCCATGCACCCCGCCGACCAGTTCGCGGCCTTCGCCGCGCTGGTCAAGGAAGGCCGACCCATCGAAGACATTGCCGCCGACTTCGGCGTGTCCCCGCTGGTAGTGCAGCGCCGCTTGAAGTTGGCGAACGTGTCGCCGCGCCTGATGACGGATTACCGCGCCAGTGGTGTGACGCTGGAACAGTTGATGGCCTTGACCATCACCGACGACCACGCCGCGCAGGAAGCCGCGTTCTACGCTGCGCCGGAATGGCAGCGCGGGGCATCCGCACTGCGCGACCGCCTGACCGAGCGTGAAATCACCGCCACGCATCCGCTGGTGCGCTTCGTCGGGCTGGACGCCTACACGGCGGCAGGCGGTGGCATCCGCCGCGACCTGTTCGCCGAAGGCGATGCCGGAACCTACCTGACCGATGCCGCGCTGCTGGAAACGCTGGTGCGCGGCAAGCTGGACGCGCAGGCCGAGGACGTGCGCGCCGAGGGATGGGCATGGGTGGAAGCCGTACCACACATGAGCCACGCCGACCGGCAGGCGTTCCAGAGTGCCCCGCGCCAGCGCCGCGAACCGAGCGCCCGCGAAGCCCGCCGCATCGCTTCGCTGCAAACCCGCCTCAACAAGATCGACGCCGAACTGGAAGACGCCTACGACGCCGAGGACGAGGACAAGACCGAGGCGCTGGAACCGCGCCGCGAACAGGTGGCCGGGGAATTGCAGGCCGTGGAGGATGCCTTGCAGGGCTACGCCCCGGACGTGCGCGCCGTGGCCGGTGCCGTCGTCACCCTCGACCGCGAAGGCGAGGCCGTGATTCATCGCGGCCTGCTGCGCGAGGCCGAGGCCAAGGCGCTGCGCACGCTGGAAAAGCTGCGGCAGGGTTTCAGCGCGGGCGACAGTGCGAACGACGAGGAAGGCGACGACACCGACGAAGCGTCCAAGACCGCGAGCCTGTCCGACCGGCTGGCGCAGCGGTTGAGCGCCCACCGCACGGCGGCGCTGCAAACCGAAGTGGCGCGGCACCCACACGTCGCGCTGGCCGCGCTGGTGCATGGCATGGTGCAGGCCGTCTTGCAGGGCAGCCACTACGGCCACGACCTGCCGCTCGGCGTGACCCTGAAAGTGCAGGACCGGCTGGAAGGCATGGCCCCGGACATGCCGGAATCGCCCGTCGCCGTGGCGCTGCGCACCTTGCAGGAAGTCGCGGGCGAAGCGTTGCCGGAGGACAGCGCCGAACTGTTCGCGGCGCTGCTGGAAAAGTCGCAGGACGAACTGGTGCGGCTGCTTGCGGTATGCGTGGCCGCAACGGTGGACGTGGTGACGCCCCGCGCTTCGCAGCACCAGCCCGGCGTGGAACTGGCGCAGGCCGTGGGGCTGGACATGGCCGCATGGTGGAAGCCGACCGCCGAAGGCTACTTCAAGCACGTTTCCAAAGCCGTGATTCTGGAAGCCGTGACCGAGTACGCCCCGGCGCACGTCACCCGGTTGGCGAAACTCAAGAAGGGCGACATTGCCAGCGAAGCCGAACGGCTGGCGGACGGCACCGGCTGGATGCCTGCGGTGTTCAAGGCCGAGGGCGCGGACGACACCACGGCGCAGGACGAGCCGCAGGCCGTGGCCGATGACGCGCCGGAAGCCCTCGAAGCCGACGACGAGGTGCAGGCGCTGGCCGCATGACCCTCACCACTACCGAGCGCCCCGGTTTTCGGCCGGGGCGCTTCGGCAAGCCCGGAGCCTTTCCCATGAATCGCCAGAACCCGACCGCCCGCCCGCGCATGGCAGCGGTCTATGCCCCCGGCATAGTGCGAGCCCGCCGCTGGCATGGCGATGGCGACGTGCGCGGCTACCGTCCGCCGCAGGGCTGGACGGCCTGCGCCGATCTGACCGACATTCACCCCATCACCGGCAGCGCCTTGTCGCGTTCGGTGTGGTGGATCATCGAAACCAAGGAATAACCGCAGCGGCCCCGGCGCGATGCGCCGGGGCCGTTCTCAAAATCCGGGCGCGGCGGTGGCCGCGCCCGGTTTCAATGTCCACAGCAAGACCGCCCCGTCGCCGCCTTTGACCAGGCGGCGACGGGCGGGCGTGCAAGTGTCTTGCACGCGGCACGGCAATCGGCGCCCGCTGGCGCGGGCAGGATCTTGATGGCGCCCCGCCGCAATGGGCGGGGCTTGTGGGGCTACGCCCCGGCTTGCTGCGGCAGGTTGTGCGAAAGCGTGCCGTCCTCGACGCTGGCGGTTCGCCTGTACGTCACGAAGGACGGTTCACCGACACGCCGCCCGGCCTTGCCTTATGGAGCTTCCACGCCACCCCTCAAGCACGTTGCCGCCAGCGGCGGCAAGGGGCATTCTCGCCTTGTCATTGGGGTTGGCCTTGCCCGCGTCAGGGCGCAAGCCGGTGCAGCCGTCATGCGGGGATGCCGAGGTCGGCCATGTCTCCTTTGGGGAGCAGGCGGCCCCTGCGTCCTTGGCTTGTCGTGAATCCTGGCGAGGGCACGGCTGCGCCTTGGGCTTCATGGCGGCAACCTTCCAGCGAAAACAATTTCCCCTGCGCTGCGCGCATTCCTCGCGGGACAAATTCTTTTCGCTTCCAGGTGCTCCACGGTGTTGCGCCCGCTGCGCGGTGCCGCCAGCCCATCCCCCGCCGGCCGGTTCACAACAAGGACGCGATGGGCGCGACCTTGTTCAACCCGAAAGGAGAAACATCATGGCTAACATCGGCACCTTCACCGCAGAGAAAGACGGCTTCACCGGCACGCTCCGCACCCTGACGCTCAACGTCAAGGTCAAGCTGGTTCCCAACGACAAGGGCGACAGCGAGAACGCCCCCGACTTCCGCGTGCAGGCGGCAGGCCACGACATCGGCGCGGCGTGGAAGAAGACCAGCGAGGCCGGACGGTCTTACGTGTCCGTGACCCTCGACGATCCTTCGTTCCCGGCAACGGTCTATGCCCGCCTGATCGAGAACGAGGACGGCACGCACGACCTGATCTGGTCGCGCAGCAAGCCCAAGGCGGCCTGACGGTCGCCCACCGCGCCCCGCCCATTGCGGCGGGGCGCCGTGCTGCTGGCGCAGCACGTCACGCACGCGCCTACGGCGCGTCGCTTTCCTTCGAGATGGCCTCAAGCTCTTGGCGCACCAGCGCCAGAAGCTGCTCGGCCTTGCGCGGGTTGTCGCCGGCGTAGGCCAGCGTCAGCAACGTCAGCGGGTGCACTTCCATGACCTCACACAGCTCGGTCAGCTTGTGCATGGTCGGGCTTTTCAGATCGCGCTCCAGCGAACTCATGTAGGTGCGGCTGGACACGTCCGAAAAGGCTTCCTGGCTCAAGCCGCGCGCCTTCCTGACCGTCCGTATTGCCGTCGCCAATGAGTGTTTCGCTGTCACCAACTTGGTTTCCCCGTAAAAACCAAGATGACAGCCCATTGAACCCAATAGGGCTACAATCTAAAGTGTTCATTTGGCGATGTTGATTTCCGTATTCGTGCCTTTACGGAAATCCGCATCGGCGGATTCCGACAGAACCGGGGAATCGCATCCGTGTCTTTCCGGCTTCCTACAATCCCGCTTACGCGCATGCGTTCTTCTACGGATGCGATGGTTTGCACATCCGTGCTTGCGCACGAAAGCACGGAAACGGTTTGGCGGTTCCGTGCTTCGACGCAGAAGCGCATCCGCGCATCCTCGGTTTCGTGGAGGTTCCGGCCATGACCCTGCCGCTTCTCACCGCCGACGAACGCGCCCGGCTGCTGGCCCACGGCGCGGCACGCGCTGCCGGCCAAGGCATCGACCCGATGCCCGTGGTGCGACTGTTCACGCCGGACGCGCACGCGACCTGGCTGCTGGTGTCGCTCGATCCCGCCGATGGCGACACGGCCTACGGCCTGATCGACCTCGGCATCGGGATGCCTGCGCTGGGAACGGTCAAGCTCTCCGACCTGGCCGGCATCGTCGGGCCGCGCAAACTGCCGGTGCGGCGGGATCGGTATTTCCAGGCGGTGCGCCCGCTGTCGGAGTATGTCCGGCTGGCCCAGGAGAACGGTTCGATCACGGACTGATGAACGCCAGCGCAGTCCGGCCAGCCGGGCGCATTGAGACTATTTCAGTCTTACTCAAGACCGGACAGGTCTGGATCGGCATTGATGCACCGAAGCGGTGCCAGCCTGATGCAAACAGTCATGATCTTTGGCAAGGACTGCGGCACGGTATCCGATGCCGCGCACCATTTCCGGGTTGTGCGGCCGTCGCATTCAGACGATTTCCGCAACACGCCGGAGCCAAACGGTCTTGACACCGACAGTTACAGCTTAACCCGATCTTGATGACGACCTGGTGGCGATTCGATAGCTCCCGCACGGCGGAATCCGTGGCGACGCCCGAGCACAGGGAGGTTTTGCCATGACTGATCGCAGCGCCGAACCCTGGTATCCGACAGCGGCCTATCTCTACGTCCTGCACCTCGACGGCCCCGCGCTGGCCTGGGAATACCTGCGCCGGAATCCCGGCTACCGCCGCGACTGGCTGCACCGTCGCCGCTGGCCGGACGCGGCGCAGGCGTGGGGCCTGCGCCTGCTGGAAGACCCGGCGCTGGATGCGCGCGACGCGCATCCAGCCTGGTTCCCCGATCACGATGCCGTGGTGCAGCTCTACCCGGATGACGACCCGCCACCCGAAGCCCATGCCTTCGAGTTCTGGCGCGTTCCTGGCCGCAAGCAACTGATCCACGACGGCAAGCGCCTGGTGCTGGTGTCGCACTGGCCCGGCTGCTGCCTGCGGCTCGCACTCGGGCCGGGCCTGGAGGACGGCATGGCCTACCTCTACGCCACTCGGGCCTGCGCCACGCCGTGCGCGCGCTATCGCACGCTCGCGGCCGGGCTGGACGCCCTGGCCGTGGCCACGGTCGTCGCGCCTGCGGCGGCGGCCCGTTCCCGGCCCACGCCGGCCGCGCTGCTGGAACTGCATACGCTCCAGGCGCTCGACGCGACCCTGGCGGGCGCGTCCCTGCGCGAAATGGCCGAAGGTCTCTTCGGTGCCGATGCCGTCGCCGCCGACTGGCACACCGACAGCGCCTTGCGCGCCCGCGTGCGCAGGCTGGTGCGCCGTGGCGAGGCGCTGATGCGCGGCGGCTATCGCCGCCTGGCACAGCTTCCGCCGCTGCGGTTGCAGTAGGGGGGGACGTTTCGCGTCCCCCGCAGATCGTCCCTTCGCGGGGTGCCGCGCTTTCTTGAAAGTGCCTCTATCCGGCCGCGTGGTGTGGCCGGGCTTGATGGAGGTTCATCCCATGCGACCTGCTTCCTTGCGGCCTGCCGCCGCTGCTGTCGCTGCGCCTGCGCAGCCCCAACGCTACCTGACCAACGACGAAGCCGCCGAGTACCTGCGCCTCAGTCCCCGCACGCTGGAGAAACAGCGCGTGGTCGGCGGCGGCCCGAAGTTCCGCAAGTTCGGCCGGCGCGTTATGTACGCCGTGAGCGACCTCGATGCCTGGGCCGACCAGCGCAGCTACGAGGCAACGTCCGACCCGGAATATGCCGGACGCCATGCGGGCGACTACCGTGATGGCCGCTGATCGTTGGCGCGTGGGTGGCCGTCGCCATGTCCAGCCCGCCAGGGCAAGCCTTGCCGCAGCGCGAACAGCTCGACCTGTTCCGCGCGCTGCCGGGCGACATGGCACCCCGCGACAGCCAGGACTTAATGGCCTTTCCATTCTTCTCGCTGGCGAAGTCGCGGCGCACGGCGCCGATCGACTTCCGCGCCGGCGGCATCACCATCCGCGTGGAAGGCACGGCCGAGCATGGCATCGCCACGATATGGGATGCCGACGTGTTGATATGGGCCGCCTCGCAGATCGTGGAGGCGCGCGACGCGGGCATCCGCCCCTCGCGCTGGATACGCGCCACGCCCTACGAGATCCTGCGCTTCATCGGGCGCAGCACGTCGCTCAACGACTACCAGCGCCTGAAAGCGGCGCTCGACCGGCTGCAATCGACCAGCATTGCCACGTCCATCCGCGAGACGACCGGCCGGCGGCTGCACCGTTTCTCGTGGATCAACGAATGGCGCGAGCTGGCCGACGCCAGCGGCACGCCGCTGGGCATCGAACTGATCCTGCCGGACTGGTTCTATGCCGGCGTGCTCGATGCCGCGCTGGTGCTGACCATCGACCCGGCCTATTTCCGCTTGAAGGGCGGCATCGAACGGTGGCTGTACCGCCTGGTGCGCAAGCACGGCGGGCGGCAGGAACACGGCTGGCAATTCGACTTCAAGCACCTGCACCGCAAGTCGGGCAGCGCGGCGCGCTTCTCGGACTTCGCCTACGACCTGCGCGCCCTCGTGGCGCGGCAGTCGCTGCCCGGCTACGTCCTGGGCATCGAGCGAATGCCGGACGACGGGCAAGAACTGCTGACCTTCCGGCCCGTGCTGCATACGGCACGGGGATAACTGCGGGAAAAGGTGTGGACGGCCTCGTGCTATCAGGAGTACCGGGTATCGTGCTATCGGGAGTACGCCTATCGTGCTATCAGGAGTACGAAAACGCCGGAAAGCCAATAACGGCGCGGGTTTGCGCCCCCTCTAACTTCCCTAACAAGAAATACATAACTTTTAGTAGAAGCGCGCCGTTTCGGTGGACAACCACCCAACGGCACGGCGAACAGCGTTTTGCACGACAGGCAAAGCCCGGCTTTCCAGCAGGGAGGGCCGCGCCATGATCCTCGCTCTGCTCAACCAGAAAGGCGGTGTCGGCAAGACGACGCTCGCCACCCACATCGCGGGCGAACTGGCGCTGCGCGGCCAGCATGTCGTCCTGCTCGATGCCGACCCGCAGGGTTCCTCGCTGGACTGGACGCAGCGCCGCAGCCAGCAAGGCTTGCCACGGCTGTTCAGCGCCGTGGGCCTGGCCCGCGAAACGCTGCATCAGGAAGCGCCAGAACTCGCTAGGCGGGCCGATCACGTCATCATTGACGGCCCGCCGCGCATCGCCGCCTTGGCGCGCTCCGCGCTGCTGGCGGCCGAGCGCGTACTGATCCCGGTGCAGCCCAGCCCCTACGACCTTTGGGCCAGCTCGGAAATGGTTTCGCTGATCCGCGAGGCACAGGTATTCCGGCCTGCGCTGCGCGCGGCCTTCGTCATCAACCGGCGCGTCAGCACCACCATCATCGGCCGCGAAGCGCGGCAATCGCTGGCTGAACAGCCGCTGCCCGCGCTGCGCTCGGAAGTGCATCAGCGCATCGTGTTCGCCGACAGCGTGGCCGCTGGCCGGCTCGCACGCGAGACAGCGCCCGACAGCGCCGCCGCACGCGAAATCACCGCCCTGGTGGACGAACTGCTGCGGTGGCCGACATGACAGCAAAGCAGCCACCACGCGGTAAGCGCGTCGGCATCGGCGCACGTCCGCCCGCGAATCCGCACGCCGAGGCGTGGATTCGCCAGGGCGACGCCGATGCGCTGGGCAAAGGCGACCTCTACACCGCGCGCCTGACCCTCGACATCACACCCGCCATGCGGGCGCGCATCAAGGTGTCGGCCTTCACGCAGGGCGTGACCGTGGCCGACCTGCTGCGCGGTCTGCTGGAGCGAGAGTTTCCAGAACACCGCAGGGAGAACACACCATGACCGCATCCGCTTCGCCCGCTGCTGGCGCGGCCACGGCTGCACCGTCGCTGCATCCCGCGGCACTCGCCGGCCAGGCCGGCAACGTCCCGCTGACGCGCGTTTCGCTGGCCTACATCGAGGCCCGCTTCAAGCTCTACCTGCGCTTCGGCGAACCCGCGCGCACGCTCCAGCTCGACCGCTGGCGGCGCTGCGCGGTGTTCCTACCGGGCGCGATGCTCTGCCGCATCCGCTGGCAGGCGAATGACTACGGCACGATTCGCTGGCAGCTCATGGTGATGCAGGCTTGCACACCGCTGGACGCGGCGCAGCGCATCCCCGGCGTGCAGCCGGGCGCGCGCCTGCTGCTGCACGCCGAAGGCGATGCCAACGTGCGCGTCGTGCTGGAGCGCATCGACGCCATCGAGACGCTGGGCATCGCCGCCATCGACGTGTCGCCCGCGTACTGGCGCACGCTGGGCAACCGTCTTGCAGCGCGTTCGCCGCTGCCCGAATACGCCGCCGAGCGGCACGCTGCTTGGATGGCCGGGAAGGTGCTGCTATGACTGCCCCGACCACCACGGCCAGCACACCCGCCGGTGCGCCACGTCCTCGCTCGCACCCGCGTTCACGTTTGCGCGCTCGCATCGTCGTGGCGACACTGGCCGCCATCGGCTTCGCTGCGCTGGCCTGGGCGTCTCTCGTGTCGCCGCTGCCGCGCCTGACCTACAACCCGTCCGACAGCGTGGCGGTCGGCTGGTATCGCATCGACCCGCTCGACCCGCGCACCGCCTCGCTGCCACGTCCCTTGTCCGTGGATAGCATCGTGCTGGTGCCGCTGCCGGCCACGGCTGCCACACTCGCTGCGCAGCGCGGCTACCTGCCGACGCGCGTGCCGCTGCTCAAACGTGTGGGCGCGGTCGCGCCGCAACACGTCTGCATCGTCGCCGGTCAGGTACGCATCGACGGCGTGCCTTCGGCCGCCGCGCTGCCCGCCGACCGGATGGGCCGGGCGCTGCCATCCTGGCCGCAATGCCGGCAGCTTCGCCCTGGCGAACTGTTCCTGCTCAGTGTGACCAATCCGGCGTCCTTCGACAGTCGGTATTTCGGCCCAGTCAGCGCATCCACCGTGATCGGTGTCGCGCATCCGGTCTGGCTGGAGAAACGCCCATGATGGCCGCCGATTCGCTGCGCTTCGGCGTGCCATCGGGCATGTCGATCCGCTGGCTGCTGCCGTGTCGCCGCGCCTGCCGTGCCGGTGCATTCGCATCGCACGTCGCGCTGCATCCGGCGCAGCCGTCCAACGTGCAGGCGTCTTGCCTCGAACGCGCCCGGCCTACGGCCATCGCCGCGTTCGCCGGCGCGCTGGCTGCTCACGCAGCAGCGCCGCCGGGCCGCCGGTGCCTGGAGCGTCAGCGGAAGGCAACGGCGGAAGGCAAGACAAAAGGACGCGGCACCGGGCCGCGTCGAAAGCCAGTCTGCACGTGGGGTTGGCGCGGCACGGTGCAGCTTCGCCGCCGTGCCGCGTATGGCGCGAGGCCCGCGCCAATGCAGGCATGTCCGCGTGCTTCGCACGACAGGACACGCCAGAGCTTGCAAAGAGTGCAGCCATGAGCGACCGCCGCGACGACGATTTCCGCGTGCGCCCCAGCGCCCCGCAGAATCGGGGCAAGGGCCAAGGGCAGAGCTTCGTTTCCAAGGTGCTCAAGCAGGCGGGCAAGGCCAGTAGCGGCAAGTCCACGGTGCGCCGTCCGGCGTCGGCGCGTGGCACCGCCCAACGCCCCGGCTCGCGCCTGGGCCGCGGCCATACGGCGGCGCGCTTCGCGGGCGCGAAGCTGACGCCCATGTCCCGGCGCGTGACCATCAAAACCTTGCTGGTCAATCACCAACGGGCCAGCCCGCAGTCGCTCGCCAAGCACCTGCGCTACATCGAGCGCGACGGCGCGGGCCGCGATGGCGAACCGGGCCGGGCCTACGGGCCACAAGCCGACGAAGCCGACTTGGACGCCTTCAAGGAACGCTGCGCCGACGACCGCCACCATTTCCGCTTCATCGTTTCGCCCGAAGACGGCGCGGAACTGGACGACCTGCGCACCTATACCCGGCATCTGGTGAACCGCATGGAAGCCGACCTGGGTACGCGGCTGGATTGGGTGGCCGTGGATCACTGGAACACTGACAACCCGCACACCCACCTGATCGTGCGCGGGCGCGACGACACCGGCAAAGACCTCATCATCGCGGGCGACTACATCGTCCACGGCTTCCGTCATCGGGCCGCCGAACTGGCGACCGAGTGGCTGGGGCCACGCACCGAACTGGAGATTCAGCAGACCTTGCAGCGCGAGGTGGAGCAAGAGCGGTGGACGAGCCTGGATCGCACGTTGAAGCGCGAGGCCGGCGACGATGGCCTGGTGCATGTCGAACGGCTCAACGAACCTCGCTTGCAGCGCCAACGCCTGCTGCTGATCGGCCGCCTGCAACGCTTGCAGCGCCTGGGCCTGGCCGACGAGACGCAGCAGGGCACCTGGGCCGTCCATGCGGATGCGGAAAAGACCCTGCGCGCCCTGGGCGAGCGTGGCGACATCATCCGCACCATGCAGCGGGCCATGCGCGGCGAGCCGCGCGAGCTGGCGGTGTTCGAGCCGGGGGACGACGGCCGAACCATCCTTGGGCGCGTGGCCGCGAAAGGACCGGCCGACGAGCTGCGCGACCGAGGCTATCTGGTCATCGACGGCGTGGACGGCAAGGCCCATTACGTCGCGCTCAACGCCCGCGACGAGCTGGCGAACTACCCGGCCGGGGCTGTGGTGGAGGTGAAGGGATCGGCCGACGTGCGCGCGGCCGACAGGAACATCGCCGCGCTGGCGAGCGATGGCCTGTACCGCACCGACCACCACCTGGCGGTGGCGCAGGGGCAGGCCGTACCGGGCCGCGACCCGCAGGAGGTCGTGGCCGCCCACGTCCGCAGGCTGGAAGCCCTGCGCCGGGCCGGCATCGTGGAGCGCGTGGCTGAAGGGCTATGGAAGGTGCCGGGCGACCTGCCCGAGCAGGGCCGCCAGTACGACGCGCAACGCCTAGGCGGCGTGGCCGTGGAGCTGAAGTCGCACCTGCCCATCGAGCGGCAAGCCCGCGTCATCGGGGCCACCTGGCTCGACCAGCAGTTGATCGGCGGCGGCTCGGGCCTGGGCGACCTGGGCTTTGGCGCAGAGGCCAAGCAGGCGATGCAGCAGCGCGCCGACTTCCTCACCGAACAGGGGCTGGCCGAGCGGCGCGGACAGCGCGTGATCCTGGCGCGCAACCTGCTGGGCACGCTGCGCAACCGGGAACTGGCGCAGGCCGCGAAGGACATTGCTGCCGATACCGGCCTGGAACATCGCCCGGTGGCCGACGGCCAGCGTGTTGCCGGCATCTATCGCCGCAGCGTCATGCTCGCCAGCGGGCGCTACGCGATGCTCGATGACGGCATGGGCTTCTCGCTGGTGCCGTGGCGGCCGGTGATCGAGCGGCGGCTGGGCCAGCAGCTTGCCGCCACGGTGCGCAGCGGCGGCGTGTCCTGGGAGGTAGGACGACAACGCGGGCCATCAATTTGATGCTGGTCTGCTGGCCGTTTGCCCATCCAAAACTGCTACCGGGTCAGTCGCCGCAAAGCAATCGTGCCAACCGCCATCAAGGCAGCAGCGAGGGCAAAGCCCAGCACAGGCGACACCGCCGTCCAGAGCAAGCCGACCGTGGCACTGGATAGGAACTTCGCGCCGCCGTTGACCGTCCCCAGCGCGCCATAGCTCAACGCCAGCTTGTCAGGCTCCACCATCTCAGCGGTGACGGTGGATTCGAGTGCTTCCTGAACCGCGACATACAACCCTGCAATGAAAAATAGACCTGCGAGCAGTGTCACGTTGTCCGTCCCGAACCAGAACGCGAGTGCTGTCAGCGCGGCCGTCAGGGTGCCGAGTACATAGCCTGCCATCAACACGTGCGCATGGCCGATGCGGTCGGCCAGGTGGCCGATCGGGTAGGACACGATGACCTGGACGACATTGCGCCAGACATAGAGCAGGCCGGCAACCTGCGCGGCCTTGACCACGCCCAGCTTCGGGGTCAGCAGCGTGGTGGCGGCCAGAATCAGCAGGCTGTGCGAGAAGTCGCCGACGCCGAAGATGCCCACCGCGCCGAGATACCGCTTGAACCGCGCGGGCAGACCGCGCAATGTGCTGAAAAACTTCAACGCCGGATTGGGTGAGTGTTGCGGGTCTTGCACCAGCGTCAAGAAGGCCAGCACAGCCAGCGCGCCAGGGATCACGGACAACCACAGCACAAGGCGGAACGGCCCTGCCGTGCTGTCCCAATGCAACCCTTGCGCCCAACCCAGCAACGCCACGCCCAGCAGCGGGCCGACCACGGCGCCCACTGTGTCGGCGGCCCGATGGAAGCCAAAAGCGCGCCCGCGTGCCTGCGGCAATACCGCCTGGATCACGATGGCATCGCGCAGCGGCCCGCGCAGCCCTTTGCCGAACCATGACACGATGCGGCCAAGCAGGAGCAAGGGCCAGCCGGCCGCCAGGGCAATTAGCGCCTGGCCCACGGGCGTCAAGCCATAGCCGGCCAGAACCAGCAGCTTGCGGTGGCCGAGCTTGTCGGCGATGTAGCCCGAAACCATCTTGGTGAAGGCCGCGACTGCATCGGCGATCCCTTCGATGATGCCCAGCGCCGCCGCCGGGATGCCCAGCACGGCCAGGAAGCCCGGCAGGATGACGGTCGTGGTTTCGTAGCAGAAGTCACCCAGGGCGCTCGTGATGCCCGCGCCGGCGACAGTTCGATTGAGCCAGCCTTTCGCCGGCTCTTCCGTAGGGGCCGACAGGGCGGCCTCGGTAGGTTCGCTCATTTCGTTATTCCTTTCCGGCCGTGGCTTGAGGTGCAGCCGTTCGGCCAATGTGGGGAGGTACATGGCAGCACCATCGGTTCACGGCGTCAGATCGAACGTGGCGAGTACCGGGTAGTGATCGGACGCGGCATCGGTGAGCGCGTTGCGGATGACCTGGTAGCTGCGCGCCCTGGCGGCCAGCGCCTGCGAGGCCAGCAGGTAGTCGCAGCGCATCGTGGCGAACTCCACGTCGCGGTAGGCCGCCGTGGGCACGGTTGGCGTGACGGCGGCATCCAGGCGATGGCCAAGATCGACCCACCCCGCCGCTTCCAGGTGCGCCAAGACGCTGCGATCCAACCCGCGCAGGTCGTCGGCCAGGTAGCGGGCGCGGTGATGCGGCGCGAGCGCCGGCCAGTCTTCCGGCTCGGGGTCGTGCGGCGAGGCGGAATTGAAATCTCCGGTCACGAGCGTGAGCTTGTCCGGGGCCGCCTGCACGGCCAGGTAGGCCGCCTCGCGCCTGCGCACGACGGGGCCATTCGGGCACAGGTGTGCGCTGATGAAGGTGATCGGATCGCTACGGCCGGGCACCGTCACCCTGAGGGTCGCCAGCGCGTGGTGGAAGTGCGCGCCGTCCGCCTCGAAAGCCAGCGGCCGCAGCGGCTCGCGGATGAAGATGGCGACGTTCTGGCCGGTGCGCGGTGCGACGGCCAGGAAGCCGCGCATGCCGATCCGGTCTTCCGTGGCGTACAGCCAAGCCGCGCCATTGGCATCGAAGCCCTTGGCCTCCTGCATCAAGAACACATCGGGCCGTACCTGGTCGATGAGTTCAATTTGCGCCTGGGCGCGGGTGTCGTTCGCGCCATCGCGGCCGGCGAACAGGGTGTTGTAGGTCAGGACAGTCAGTTGCATGGGGACTCCTTGGGTCAGCGGTTTTCGTCGTGGGCCTCGAAGACGCGCTGTGCATAGGCGTCGAGCAACGCCTCGCAGTTCTGCAAACGCTGCTGCGCCTCGGCCGCACGGGTTGCGCCGTAGAAGTCGAGCTTGCGGATCTTCTCCAGCCAGGTCTGGAGCTTCTTGAGGTCAACGTCGTTTTCTTCCAGTTCGGCATAGGTGAAGTGGTTGGCGGCCGTCTCCTTGGCGATCTCGGCGTCGAAGTCGTCGCACTTGTCGATGAACTCGGCGTATTCCTCGTCGCGGTCGGCTTTGAATCGGGCCACCACCTTGTCTTCCTGGGCCTTGTCCAAGGCGACGGTTTCCAGCAGCACCGAGTCGCCGGCCATCTCGTTGATCTCGTTTTCGATGATCTTGAGCCGGCGGGTGTGGTCGTCGGTCTTGGGCAGCAGGCAGACGCCGTTTTGCAAGTAGATGGCCCCCATGCCCTTGAGCTTGCGCCACAAGCCAATGCGCTTCTTCGCAGGTTCAGGAGGCACCTTGTAGGTGAGTAAGAGCCAGTTCTGTGTCTTCATGCGAACAAGTGTACTGCAACGACCGTAACATTTCAATCGTTCCATAAAGTCTTGTCAGATGTGCAACTAGCGTATTTGCTGTGATACGGCTAGACCGCGATGTGAAATTTGTGCATAATGCGCGCAGGGAGATGGCGTTCCTCCTACCCCAACCGCAGCCGTTCTAAGCTGCTGATGACGCCTACAGACACCTGACCTCGGTCGGGGCTGTAGGCGCTCGCGTTCACACCCCTTTTGCCCTTGGTCAGCCCGATGAAATTCGAGCGAATGACCAATGCGCAGATACCTCCGCCGTCCAGAACAAATCGAGCTGTTGCCTTATCTGGGCAAATGGCTCGTCATTGCCAGCGTTGTTGCCGCCCTGGCGGGCAGTGCCTCGGCCTTCTTTCTCCTGTCGCTGGATCGAGCCACCGAGTGGCGTGAAGCCCACCGCTGGATCATTTGGCTGCTGCCCTTGGCCGGCCTCGGCGTCGGGCTGATCTATCACCTGCTGGGCAAGGAGGTGGACGGCGGCAACAACCTCATCATTGACGAGATTCACGATCCCAAGAAGGTCGTGCCGCTGCGCATGGCACCGCTTGTCCTGGGCGGCACGGTCATTTCTCACCTGTTCGGCGCATCCGTCGGCCGCGAAGGGACGGCCGTGCAGATGAGCGGCGCGCTCGCCGATCAGCTCACCCATGTTTTCCGCTTGAAGCACGAGGATCGGCGCATCGTGCTGATGACGGGCGTGAGCGCCGGCTTTGCCGCCGTGTTCGGTACGCCGTTGGCCGGGGCCGTGTTCGGCCTGGAAGTGCTGGCGATTGGTCGCATGCGGTATGACGCGCTGTTTCCGTGCGTGGTCGCCGCCATCGTGGCAGATCAGGTGTGCCTTGCCTTTGGCGTTCACCATACGCACTACTCCATCCCCGAAATCGTGCCCATCGGCGCATGGAGCGTGCTGGCGGTTGTGTTGGCCGGCATCCTGTTCGGACTGGTAGGCGCAGTGTTCGCCACGGCCGCCCACAAGCTCGGTGCGCTGGTGAAGCGGCGAATCGCCTACGCACCCCTGCGCCCCTTCGTAGGCGGCGTGGTGATCGCCACCGCCGTGTGGGCGCTCGATGCCTACAACTACATCGGCCTGGGCATTCCCGACATCGTGCGCTCGTTCCAGGAGCCGATGCGGCCGTGGGATTTCCTCGGCAAGCTGGTGTTCACCGTTCTGTCGCTCGGGACTGGCTTCAAGGGCGGCGAAGTCACGCCGCTGTTCTACATCGGGGCCACGCTGGGCAATGCCCTGGCACCGCTGCTGCACTTGCCATTCCCCATGTTGGCGGGCATCGGCTTCGTGGCCGTGTTCGCAGGTGCGGCCAACACGCCGATCGCCACGACGCTGATGGCGATGGAGTTGTTCGGGGCAGATATCGGCCCGCTGGCTGCGATTGGGTGCATTACGGCCTACCTGTTCTCGGGGCACACCGGCATCTACCACGCCCAGCGCGTGGGCCACAGCAAGCACAGCAAACACCGCAACGCCGTGCCCGAGGAACTGCGCATCGCTGACCTGGCGCACTTTCGCAAGCAAAAGACCGAGCCTGCCAAGGATGAATCGACGCCAAAGAGCAAGGCCGAAACACCCGTCATCCATAAGGAAAACGTCTGATGACCTCGAAAGCCAGCCAGCAGCACATCGCCGCCTTGCGGCTCTACTTTCCAATTTCCACCAAGGCCAAGGCGACGCGCTTCTGGCACCACCTCAGCGCGCCGGCGCTCGCGCACCACCTGTTGACGGTCGCCAAGAAGGCCAACATCGTGCAAGCCATGCTGCACCAGGTCAGTTCCGGCTACCTGCCCGGCGAACGGCTGTCGCATCACCATCCCGAGCTGACCGGCATGCGGCACCCGCAATGCCTGGAACTGCTGGACACCGAGCAGCGCTTGCGCGACTTCATGCACGAGCACGCCGAAGAGCTGCGCAAGGTGCATGCGGTTCTGTTCTTGTGCGAGTTGCCGCTGAGTCATAACCGGCTTGCGCATCCCACACACGCCTCACACGCAGGCAAGGCCGGTTAACGATGGCCGGCCTCTACGGAATCATCGCCATCAGCATCGGATCGGTTATCGGTGCTTTGACGCGCTACGGCTTGAGTCTGAGCATGAATGCGCTCGTGCCGGCCATTCCGATGGGCACCCTGGCCTCCAACCTCATCGCGGCCTACATCGTGGGCGCTGCTATCGCCTTCTTCGCCGCGATGCCGAACCTGTCGCCGGCATGGCGGCTGTTCGTCATCACGGGCCTGGCCGGCGGGCTGTCCACCTTCTCCACGTTCTCGGCCGAGCTGCTGACGCTGCTGCGCGATGGCCGCCTGGGCTGGTCGGCCGGCATGCTGGCTTTGCATGTGTGCGGCTCGCTCGCCATGACGGCGCTCGGCATGGTCACGATCTCTCTTGTTCGCCACCACTGATCTAAGGAGCTGCAATGAAAGGCTATCAACTCACGTTTTTTACGGAGCAAGACCGGCGGCACGGCCACACGCCCATCGGCGAGTGGCTGCTGAAACTTGCCAAGGACAACGGCGCTGCCGGCGGCACGCTGGTAGGCGGGGGGGATGGATTCGATCATCTCGGCCGCTTCCATTCCGCGCATTTTTTCGAGCTGGCCGACCAGCCGCTGGCGATCACTGTCTCGGTCGATGACGCAGCGTGCCAGCGGCTGATGGACGCGCTGGCGCAGGAAGAAATCAACCTGACCTACGTGAAGGTGCCTATCGAGTACGGGCGCGTGGGCAAGGCTGTGAAGTGAACCGGCACGCCCTTCCGGAAGTATCCCCCCAACCACAAGGAGACTCACCATGTTGACCGTTCGCAACCTTCGTCCTGAACCCACCGTGCATGACTGGTGCCGGGAGAACGCACGCTTATTCGCCGCATTGGCGGTGTGGGCGGTGGCGCTGTTGTGGCTCGCGGGCCAAGGGCCGCGCTTGGTCGAATCCGCGTGGTACAGCGTCAGCTTCGTTGAGGGTGGTTTTATCTACGACCGCACGCCTGACGAGGCGTCCTGCCAGGCCCGTGTCGTGGACGGTTCCACTGCGTGCCTCACGGGTGCAGAGCTGGGGGCAAGACAGTCCAGCAACTGAGCCAGGTGTTCAGCGCGACGGCGGGAACCCGATGGGGTGTGGCGTCGCATTTCTTCTGCCTTCTTTCCTATCGGAGTGGTATATGGCGTCGGCCATCCAGACAGTACATGCCCGCGAAATCCTGGACTCACGCGGCAATCCCACCATCGAGGTCGATGTGCGGCTGATCGGCGGGGCGACCGGCCGCGCGGCCGTGCCATCGGGTGCTTCGACGGGAATCCATGAGGCCGTCGAGTTGCGCGACGGTGACCCGCAGCGTTTTGCTGGCAAAGGTGTATGCAGGGCTGTCGGCCACGTCAATAAGGCCATTGCGGCCGTTTTGCATGGCCTGGACGCTCAAGATCAAGCAGGCATCGACCGTGCATTGATCGAGTTCGACGGCACGCCGAACAAAGGCAGGCTCGGGGCCAATGCCATCCTGGGTGTGAGTCTGGCCGTGGCGCGGGCGGCCGCCCAAGCTGGCGGATTGCCGCTGTTTCGATACCTTGGCGGACCGCAGGCTTGCCGCATGCCGGTTCCGATGTTCAACGTCCTCAACGGCGGCGTGCATGCGAACTGGCAGGGCACGGATTTCCAAGAGTTCATGATCGCTCCCATTGGAGCATCCAGCTTCACCGAGGGCCTGCGCTGGGGCGCGGAAATCTATCACTGCCTGCGCACGACCCTGAAAGAGCGCGGCCATTCCACGGCGGTCGGCGATGAAGGCGGTTTTGCGCCGGCCTTGAAGCGCAACAGCGACGCGGTGGAACTGATTCTTGTGGCGATTCAAAGCGCGGGTTACGCGCCTGGTGAGGATGTGGTGATCGCGCTCGATCCCGCGTCGAGTGGCTTCTATGAGAACGGCCTTTACCACCTTCGCAGCGAGGGACGCAGCATCACCGCCGCTCAAATGGTGGAGCTGTATGCGGACTGGATCGCAAGGTATCCCATTGCTGTGCTGGAAGACGGTCTTGCGGAGGACGATTGGGATGGATGGAAGCTGCTGAACCAAGCTCTCGGAAGCAAGATCGAGCTGGTTGGTGATGACCTGTTCGTGACCAACGTCGCACGTATCGAGCGCGGCATTCGTGACGACGTGGCGAACGCAGTCCTCATCAAGCCCAACCAGGTCGGCACGCTCACCGAAACCCGCGCCGCTGTCGATGCGGCTTATCTGGCCGGCTGGGGCGCAATGGTGTCGCACCGCAGCGGTGAAACCGTGGACAGCTTCATCGCCGATCTCACTGTCGCGCTGGGAACCGGGCATCTGAAAACCGGCGCGCCTTGTCGTGGCGAGCGCGTTGAAAAGTACAACCAGCTCATGCGCATCGAGGAAGAGCTAGGAGCTGCGGCCGTCTATGCAGGGAGCGGAGCGTTCGTCCGCTGACCAATTTTCAACCACCTGGAGTACATCTGATGACAACAACCATCGTCCTGACACGGCACGGCCATGTAGATTGGATCGCACCTGAACGCTTTCGTGGCCGCGCTGAGATTCCGCTGTCAGCTCTTGGAGAACGCCAAGCCGAGGCGCTAGGCCAGCGCGTCGCCCAGGGCTGGAAGCCCCACGCGATCTACACCAGTCCGCTATCGCGCTGTGTGCGCACCGGAGACGCCATTGCCCGCGCCACTGGTGCCCATGCCGAGCAACTTTCCAATTTGGCCGATACCCACTACGGGCAATGGCAGGGCCTAACGCACGACGAGGTACGAGCACGCTGGCCCGAAGAGCTACAGGTATGGTTTGACTCTCCCGACATGGCGGCCATCCCAGGCGGCGAAACATTGGCTGCTGTCTTGGCTCGTGGCGTCGAGGTACTGCAACACGTACTTCATCACCATCAAAATCAGACTGTTGTTCTTGTCGGCCACGACAGCATCAACCGGGTGATTCTTCTGCACAGCCTCGGATTGCCGTTGTTGCGCTACTGGCGCATCAAACAGGAGCCATGCTGCTTAAACGAACTCTCTGTTGAAGGCCAAACCTTCACTATTCACCGTATTAACGAAAGCCACCACCTAATGATGGTGAACGGATGAAGCGTCCGACGCGCCGGTAACGGGAGGCAACAGAAATGGAGATTCGACACCTGCGTTGCTTCCTGGCCGTCGCGGAAGAACTTCACTTCGCCCGCGCTGCCGAACGATTGCACATTGACCAGTCTCCGCTGTCCCGCACCATCAAGGAATTGGAGGAGGAACTTGGCGCTCACCTCTTCATCCGCACTACCCGCAGCACGCAACTAACTCGCGCTGGTCGGCTGTTCTTGGAGCATGTGCCACGCATCTTCGCTGCGTTGGATCAAGCGCGCGACAGCGTAAAGTCTGCTGCCAACGGCTTTCATGGGCAGTTGCGAATTGCCTTGTCAGATGGAGTCACGCCTTCGCGCTTACCTGCCTTGTTGGCACGGTGCCGAGAAGAAGACCCCGAAGTAGAGATACGGCTATTTGAGGTGCCCTTGTCCCAACAGATCAAAGGTCTGCACAGCGATTTGTACGACGCGGGCTTTTCGATGGCAGATGACGTGGGGGACGGCATCTTGGTCGCTCCCGCTTGGGAAGACGAAGTAATGGTGGCAGTCCCAGCGCGTCATCCCGTGCTCGCCTACAGGCGAGTTCCGCTGGAGGAAGTATTGCGCTATCCGCTAGTGCTGGGCGATCCGGCGGCGTGTGAAGGGCACGCACGTCAAATAGATCGCATACTTCGCAAGCAAAAGCTGGAGCCGATGATCGTTCAGCATGTCACGTCTTACGACCTTATGATGACCTTCGTTTCTGCTGGAATCGCATTGGGCCTGGCAGGCGCTGCCCACATCACAGCCAGCAGAGACCCGGGTGTCATCGCGCGACCGCTGGCGGGTAAGCAGCCCTTGCTTACGACCTATCTGTTACGGCGCGACAAGGAGCCTTCGGAGATGCTGACTCGGTTCGTGGAACGAGTAGGCTGCATTGATGAAGCGGATGCGACCGACGATTCATAACCGTCCATGAAAGGATTGGAGCTATGAACAAACTACTGCTGCTGCTAACCGCTACGTTGACTGCGTGCGGCCCGTCCCAGCCCTCAGAAAGCGTGGACTTCCTCGTAGCTCATCCTGATCGCATTAAGGAAATCCAGCGGCAATGCAAGGAGGATCGCGCCAACGTCGGCGACGAACTATGCGTGCGCGCGGCCGAGGCCGCTAAACGGCGCTTCTTCGGCAACCGTCCGGAGCAAAAGACCCAATAAATCCCTTGCAGTCGCGCCACTACGACGAAGTCCTGACTGTTACCTCTATACGCCGCAACGCTCTCGCGTTAGCGGCGTTTTTATTTTCTCCGCTCCAGTAAGAAATCTTGTCTTTTCGGCCTGAATTGCCGCCATAACGGCCTTTGACCGGCCTGCGCAGACGCCTTGATCCTCGTCGTTGCGGCACTCCCTCGTGCCGTGATCGGAGGCAGGCAATGCAAGGGACGAACGTGCTGTTCGGCCAGATCGCCGTGGTATTCGGCATCGTGGTCGCCGGTGTGTGGAGCGCCACACAGTGGACAGCCGCCGCCCTGGGTTATCAGCTACGCCTTGGCTTGCCCTGGTTCGATTTCTTCGGCACGCCGGTCTATCACCCGTGGCGGTTGTTCGAGTGGTGGTTCTTCTTCGATGGCTACGCACCGCGCATCTTCGACATTGGGGGAGCCATCGCGGGCGGCAGCGGCTTGGTGGCCGTGCTCGTTGCCATCGGCATGTCGATATGGCGCTCGCGGCAATCGCGCCTCGTCACGACCTATGGCTCGGCCCGCTGGGCGAACGCGGAGGACATTCGCAAAGCGGGCCTCACGCAGCCAGCCGGCGTGTTCCTCGGCCAGCATGATCGCCAATACCTGCGCCACGAAGGCCCGGAACACGTCCTGACCTTCGCGCCGACGCGCAGCGGCAAGGGCGTCGGCCTGGTGGTGCCGACGCTGCTTTCCTGGCCCTCGTCTGCCGTCGTCCACGACATCAAGGGCGAGAACTGGCAGATCACCGCAGGCTGGCGATCACGCTTCTCGCACTGCCTGCTGTTCAACCCCACGGATGCGAAGTCAGCGGCCTACAACCCGCTGCTGGAGGTGCGGCGCGGCGCACATGAAGTGCGCGACGTGCAGAACATCGCGGACATTCTGGTCGATCCCGAAGGCGCGCTTGAACGCCGCAACCATTGGGAGAAGACTTCGCATGCGCTGCTGGTCGGGGCCATCCTGCATGTGCTGTACGCCGGCGAGGACAAGACGCTGCGAGGCGTCGCCAACTTCCTCAGCGACCCGGCCAGCCCCTTCGAGCTGACCTTGCACCGGATGATGACCACGCCGCACCTCGGCAATGGCCCGCATCCGGTAGTCGCATCCGCCGCGCGCGAAGTGCTCAACAAGTCGGACAACGAGCGCTCCGGCGTGTTGAGCACCGCCATGTCGTTCCTCGGCCTGTACCGCGATCCCACGGTGGCCGAAGTCACGTCGCGTTGTGATTGGCGCATCGCCGATTTGATCGCGGCCGAGCATCCGGTGTCGCTGTACCTGGTGGTTCCGCCTTCGGACATATCGCGCACCAAGCCGCTCATCCGCCTGATCCTCAACCAGATCGGGCGACGCTTGACCGAATCGCTCGACGGCTCCGACGGCATCGAGCGCCGCCACAAGCTGCTGCTGATGCTCGATGAGTTTCCGGCCCTGGGCCGGCTCGACTTCTTCGAGACGGCGCTGGCCTTCATGGCGGGCTACGGCATCCGCAGCTTCCTCATCGCGCAGTCGCTCAACCAGATCGACAAGGCGTATGGGCAGAACCATTCCATCCTCGACAACTGCCATGTCAGGGTGACGTTCGCCACCAACGACGAACGCACCGCCAAGCGCATCTCCGAGACGCTGGGCACCGCGACCGAGCTGCGCGCGCAACGCAACTACGCGGGCCATCGGCTCGCGCCGTGGCTGGGCCACCTGATGGTGTCGCGCCAGGAAACGGCGCGTCCGCTGCTGACGCCGGGCGAAGTCATGCAGCTTCCACCGGACGATGCTGTGGTGATGGTGTCCAGCGTCGCCCCGATCCGGGCGAAGAAGCTGCGCTACTACGCCGACGCCAATTTCAAGCGGCGCGTGCTGCCGCCGCCGGCGCTTGTCGCTGGCAGCTATGCGGATGCACCGCCATCGCGCCCGGACGACTGGAGCGGGCTGGCGATTCCGCCGATGCCCGCCGCACCGGCTACGGCATCCGCCAATGGCCTGGGGAACCTGGCTGCTGCCGACGACGGCGGCCCACGCCGTCAGCCCGAACTTTCCGAAGCCGTCGCCTATGACCCCGAGTTGGCCGTGCCTGCTGCCGACCTCGGGCTGCTCGATGACGACGACGACCTGCCGCTTCCCCTTCCTCGCCAGCTCGACCCGGCCATGCAGCGCACGGCCCGGCTGGCTTCCCTCGACCCCAGCGACGGAATCGAGCTATGAGCCACTACCGCCTGAACCTCTTTATCCAGCCCGAGCACGCCCAGCGGCTCGATGAACTGGCCGCCAAGAAAGGCGTGTCCAAGTCCAGCATCGTCGCTGCCGCCTTGGCGTCCTGGCTGTCGCCGGACGCAGCCGACCAGCGCGAGGCGGCTATCGCCAAGCGCCTTGATCGCCTGTCGCGCCAGGCCGAGCGCATGGAGCGCGACCAGAGCATTGCCATCGAAACGCTGGCGCTGTTCATCCGCTACTACCTGACCGTCAGCACGCCGGTTCCCGAAGCGCACCAAGAGGCGGCCCGCGCGCAGGGCAAGGCGCGCTTCGAGCAGTTCGTGGAGCAGCTTGGCCGCCACCTGCTGCGCGGGCGCAGCCTGGTGCGCGACGTGGTGGAGGAACTGCACCCCGACCCGATGCGGATGGAGGATGCAGCGGCAGCAGCCGAAGCGCAGGAGCGTGCGTCATGAGCGCCGTTCCGCAATCCATGAGCGCCACATCGCTCGACCGGCGCATCCAGATGCTGCGCACGGCAATGGGGCCGCTGATCGCCACCGCGCTCGAAGACCCCGACGTGGTGGAAATCATGCTCAACCCCGACCGCACCCTTTGGGTGGATCGCTTGTCGTCGGGCCGCGCACCGATGGGCGTGGAGCTGCCCGAAGCCGATGGCGAGCGAATCATCCGCCTGGTCGCGGCCCACGTCGGCGCGGAGGTGCATCGCGGCCAGCCGCTGCTATCGGCCGAGCTGCCCGAAACCGGCGAACGCTTCGAGGGCATCTTGCCGCCCGCCGCGCCGGGGCCGGCCTTCGCGCTGCGCAAGCGCGCCATCGGCGTGATCCCGCTGGAGCGGTACGTCATCGACCGGATGATGACTGCCGCCCAAGCAGGTTTTCTCGTTCGCGCGGTGCGCGAGCGCAAGAACATCCTGATCGCCGGAGCCACCAGCAGCGGCAAGACCACGCTCGCCAATGCCTTGCTCGCTGAAATCGCCGCCACCGGCGACCGCGTGCTGGTGCTCGAAGACACGGTGGAGCTGCAATGCGCGGCCCGCGACCACGTTCCGCTGCGCACGCGCGCGGGCGTAGTGTCTATGACCGAGCTGGTGCGCTCGTCCATGCGCCTGCGACCGGATCGCGTCGTCGTCGGCGAGGTGCGCGGCCCCGAGGCGCTGGATCTCATCAAGGTGTGGGGCACGGGCCACCCCGGCGGTATCGCCACGATCCACGCGGGTTCCGCGCTGGGCGCGCTGCTGCGCATGGAGCAACTGATTCTCGAAGTGGCGGTGAACCCGCCCCGTGCGCTGATCGCCGAGGCCGTGGACGTGGTGATCCACATTGCCGGGCGCGGGCACAAGCGCCGCATCGAGAGCATCGCTCGCGTCGTCGGCTTCGACGGCGTGGGCTACCAACTGGCGGACGCGCTGGACACGCCGTTTCCCGAGCTGCCATCGCAGTCCGACCTTTCTTCCCCGTCCCTCAACCACTCTGGAGAACTGCCATGACGCAGATGCACATTCCTGCTTTCCATGTTTCCATAAATCCGCCCTCGCGGCTGCCGAGGCTGGCCCGGCTGCACAGCCTGGCTCGTCCTGCCGCGCAAGGGCTGCTGCTGTCCGCGCTACTGCTGTTCCTGGCCGGCACCGCGCAGGCCGCCGGTTCCTCGATGCCGTGGGAAGGCCCCTTGCAGTCGATCTTGGAGTCGATCCAAGGGCCGGTGGCGCGCATCGTCGCGGTCATCATCATCATCGCCACGGGCCTCGCGCTCGCGTTCGGCGACACGTCGGGCGGCTTCCGCAAGCTGATCCAGATCGTGTTCGGCTTGAGCATCGCTTTCGCCGCGTCCTCGTTCTTCCTGTCGTTCTTCAGCTTCTCCGGCGGGGCTGTCGTATGAGCGCCCCGGATAGCTTCGCGGCAGGGTTCGAGGTGCCTTTGCACCGCTCGCTCACCGAGCCGATCTTGCTGGGTGGCGCACCGCGCACCGTGGCGATCGCCAACGGCACGCTGGCCGCCGCTGTCGGGCTGGGCCTGCAACTCTGGATTCCCGGTGCCGTGCTCTGGATCGTCGGCCACGCGCTGGCGGTTTGGGGTGCGCGCGTCGATCCGCAGTTCATGCAGGTCTTTGCCCGACACATCAAGCACCGCCCGCTGCTGGACGTGTGAGGGGACGCCGCCATGCTGAACCTCGCCGAATACCGCCAGCGCCCGGCCTTGCTTGCCGACTGGCTGCCCTGGGCCGGCCTGGTCGCGCCGGGTGTCGTCTTGAACAAGGACGGCAGTTTCCAGCGCACGGCGCGGTTTCGCGGGCCTGACCTCGACAGCGCCACGCAAGGCGAACTGATCGCCACCTCGGCGCGCTTGAACAACGCGCTGCGCCGGCTGGGTTCGGGCTGGGCGCTGTTCATCGAGGCCGAGCGCCGCGCTGCCGCCGACTATCCGCACTCGGAGTTCCCCGAACCGCTTTCGTGGCTGGTGGACGAAGAACGCCGCGCAGCGTTCGAGGAATCGGGCAACCATTTCGAGAGCGGCTATCACCTGACGCTGGTGTACCTGCCGCCCGAGGAATCGCGCGCGCGTGCGGCGGGGATGCTGTACGAGAACCGGCCCACCGAAGGCGTGGACTGGCGCGAGCGCCTAGCCGCCTTCGTGGCGGAGACGGATCGCATCTTCGATTTGCTCGATGGCGTGATGCCGGAAATCGCATGGCTGGACGACGCGCAGACGTTGACCTACCTGCACGCCACCGTATCGACGCGGCGCTACCGGCTGGCGGTGCCCGAGGTGCCGTTCCACATCGACGCGCTGCTGACCGACTCGCCGCTGGTCGGCGGCCTGGCGCCCATGCTGGGCGATCAGCACCTGCGCGTGGTGTCGGTGCGGGGCTTCCCGACCTCGACCTGGCCGGGGATTCTGGACGACCTCAACCGCCTGGGCTTTGCCTATCACTGGTCAACCCGGTTCCTCTGCCTCGACAAAGCCGAGGCGGAAAAGGAGCTGGGCCGCCTGCGCCGACAGTGGTTTGCGAAACGGAAAAACGTCATCGCGCTGCTGCGCGAAACCATCTTCCAGCAGGAAAGTCCGCTGGTCGATACCGACGCCAGCAACAAGTCGGCCGACGCGGACGCCGCCATGCAGGAGCTGGGCAGCGATCAGGTCGCCTTCGGCTACCTGACCGCCACGGTGACGGTGCTCGATGACGACCCGGCCGTGGCCGACGAAAAGCTGCGCATGGTGGAGCGTGTGATTCAAGGACGGGGCTTCGTGACCATCCCCGAGACCTTGAACGCGGTCGATGCGTGGCTGTCGTCCATCCCCGGTAACGCCTATGCCAACGTGCGCCAGCCCATCGTCTCGACGCTGAACCTGGCGCACATGATGCCGCTGTCGGCGGTATGGGCCGGGCCGGAGAAGAACGCCCACCTCGACGGCCCGCCGCTGATCGTCACCCGCACTGATGGCGCGACGCCGTTCCGGCTGGTCACGCACATCGGCGACGTGGGCCACACGCTGGTCGCCGGCCCGACCGGCATGGGCAAATCGGTCTTACTCGCCACGCTGGCGATGCAGTTTCGCCGCTATCGCGGCTCGCGCATCTTCGCGTTCGACATGGGCCGCTCCATGCGCGCCACGATCCTCGGGCTGGGCGGCGAGCACTACGACCTGGGCACGGATGGCGAAATCGCCTTCCAGCCGCTTGCCCGTATCGACCGCGAAGGCTACCGCACCTGGGCGGCCGAATGGATCGAAGGCCGCTTGCTGCACGAAGGCGTGGCGGTCGGCCCCGACGAGAAGGCCGCCATCTGGTCGGCACTCGGCAGCCTCGCCGGTGCGCCGGTGGAGCAGCGCACGATGACGGGCTTGTCGGTGCTGCTGCAATCGAACGCGCTGCGCCAGGCGCTTGCGCCGTATGTGCTCGGCGGCGCGCACGGCAAGCTGCTGGACGCCGACCACGACCGGCTGGGCAGCGCCGACGTGCAGGGCTTCGAGATGGAGGAGCTGATGCACAGCAAGGCCGCCGTCATGGCCGTGCTGCATTACCTCTTTGCACGCTTCGATGAACGCTTCGACGGTGCGCCCACGCTGCTGATCCTCGATGAAGCGTGGCTGTTCTTGGATGACCCGGTGTTTGCCGCGCGCATCCGCCAGTGGCTCAAGACGCTGCGCAAGAAGAACGTCAGCGTCATCTTCGCCACGCAGTCGCTCGCGGACATCAAGGATTCGAGCATCGCGCCCGCGATCGTCGAAAGCTGCGCGAGCCGCATCTTCCTGCCGAACCCGCAGGCGACCGAGCCGCAGATCAAGACGATCTATCAGGGCTTCGGCCTCAACAACCGCCAGATCGAAATCGTCGCCACCGCGCAGCCCAAGCGCGACTACTACTACCAATCCCGCCTCGGCAACCGCCTGTTCGACCTCGACCTGGGGGCGGCTGCGCTCGCGTTCGTAGGCGCTTCCACGCCGCAAGACCAGCGCGACATAGACCGCGTGCGGCTGGATGCCGGGGTGCCCGGCTTCGCCGGCGCTTGGCTACGCCATCGCGGCCTCGATTGGGCGGCTGACCTACTGCCCTCGTTCCCCGGCCTCACGCCGGGTTCCCTCCGTACCGCTGACCACCCACAGGAGAACCAGCCATGAAAAAGCGACTCATCGCCGCTGCCGTCGCGGCCATGCTTTGCACCGTTTCCACCGTACACGCGCAATGGGTCGTGATTGATCCCACGAACCTTGTGCAAAACACGCTGACCGCGATCCGCACGCTGGAGCAGATCAACAACCAGATCCAGCAGCTCCAGAACGAAGCGCAGATGCTGATGAACCAGGCGCGCAACCTCGCCAGCCTGCCGTCCAGCGTGGTCGGCCAGTTGCGCACCAACCTAGCGACGACCGAGCGGCTGATCGCCCAGGCGAAGGGCTTGGCCTACGACGTGACGAATCTGGATCAGGAGTTTGCACGCCTGTACCCCGAGCAGTACGCCGCCACCGTCAGCGGCGACCAGATGTACCGTGACACGCAGGAGCGTTGGAAGAACACGCTCAACGGCTTGCAGACCACCATGCAGATGCAGGCGCAGGTGTCGCAGAACCTGGGCGTTGACGAAGGCGTGCTGGCCGACCTCGTGGGCAAGAGCCAATCGGCCGAAGGCGCGTTGCAGGCGATGCAGGCCATGAACCAGTTGCTCGCCTTGCAGGCCAAGCAGTCGATCCAGTCGCAGCGGCTCCAGATCACGCAAGACCGAGCCACCGCATTGGAGCTGGCGCGGCAGGCCGCAGCCACAGAGCGCGGGCGCGAAGTAACGCGGCGCTTCCTGGGCAGCGGCACGCCGTACACGCCGCAGTCCGTCGATTTCTACAACCACTGACGGAGGCGGCCGTGAAAAACGCGACCGTCATGCTCGCCTTCGCTGCGCTCCTGCTGTCCGGCTGCGACCAGCCGCCTTCGGCGGCTGCGCTGGCCGCCGACCCGTCCCGGCTGCACGCGCTGCGCGCGCAATGCCGCGCGGGCGAGCACGGCGGCGCGTTCTGCGCACAGGTGGCCCGAGCCGACCTGCGCCGCTTTCTCTCCGGCAAGGCCGGCCCCGGCGAGTACCAGACGCTCACCGACCTGCCGCCGATTCCACCCAGCTTCGATGAACCCGCCGATGACAACGGGCCTGGGAAGGAGAACTCGCCATGAACGACGTGACCATCATCGACCGCTTCCTCGATACGTTCTCGCGCTACATCGACTCGGGCTTTGGCCTGCTGCATGGCGAGGTGGCGTTTCTGACCGCCACGCTGATCGTCATCGACATGACGATCGCCGGGCTGTTCTGGGCGATGAGCCATGCCACCGGCCAGGGCGAAGACGTGATCGCCAAGTTAATCCGCAAGGTGCTCTACGTCGGTGCCTTCGCCTACATCATCGGCAACTTCAACTGGCTGGCCGGCATCGTGTTCCGCTCGTTCGCGGGCCTGGGCCTGACGGCCAGCGGCTCGACCTTGAGCATGGAGAACTTCCTGCATCCGGGAAGGCTGGCCAAGATCGGCATCGACGCCGGGGCGCCGATCCTCGACCAAATCGGCGACATGGCGGGCTTTCCCGAGGTGTTCGTGAACATCACGCCCATCGTCGTGATGTTCCTCGCGTGGTTGATCGTCCTGCTGTGCTTTTTCGTGTTGGCGATCCAGCTTTTCATCACGCTGATCGAGTTCAAATTGACGACGCTCGCGGGCTTCGTGCTGGTGCCGTTCGCCCTCTGGAGCAAGACCGCGTTCCTTGCAGAAAAGGTACTGGGCAACGTGGTGTCGTCGGGCATCAAGGTGCTGGTGCTGGCCGTCATCGTGGGCATCGGCTCGGGCTTGTTCGCGGAGTTTCAGGTGCAACCGGCCGAGCCATCCATCGACCATTCGGTCGTCGTCATGCTGGCCTCGCTGACCCTGCTGGCGCTGGGCATCTTCGGGCCAGGCATTGCGACCGGGCTGGTATCGGGCGGCCCGCAACTCGGCGCGGGCGCGATGGCCGGCGCCGCGCTGGGCGCGGCCGGCACCGCCGTTGCCGTGGGCGCTGCGGCCACGGGCGTCGGTGGCGCTG
>NZ_CADIJL010000024.1 GCF_902859695.1 Achromobacter ruhlandii | reverse complement strand
CGCTGGCATTCAGGGCAACAAGAGACCAATCGTTCTGCTGTATCTGAAGACGTCCGGTCATCGTGTCGCCCGATGCGCGCACATATCTAGTCCAAATACCGGATTGGCAAGAAAGTAGCAGTCCCGTCGTTGTCACTGCGACTAGGCCATTCGGGGTGCACGATGTGCCTTCCGTCGCAACGTTCTTGATCAGCACATTTCCCGCGGAAATCGTGCCGGAATAGTCGCTAGACTGCTCGATCCACTTGGACCCATCCCACATGTAAGGTTTGGCGGTGGACATGACCATTCGTACATCGCCAGTTGCATTGCCGGCCGGTGGAAGATTGGCGACCGCCGCCACAGGATCCTTCCAATAGCCGGTTGTCGCTTGGACCACCACCGTTGGCGGTTGCGTGGCTGCCGCGCGGTTTGCCTTAACGGCTGCCGCAGTGGGATTCACCACCATGTTCACTGGGTTGCCGTTTGCGTCGAGGAGTGTCACGTTGCCGTTGTCCTGCGCGGCATTTGCAGGCACCTGATGCCACCAGACTTCGGCGGCGCTAGCTGGCGTGTTGAGGCCAGCCAAGGCGACCATCAGAGCAAAAGCGAGGTTTTTCATTTGCATACCTAGCATGAAATATTGCAATATTCATTATATGTGTTCCAAATCATAGTGCATAAAATGTATAGATTGGTCAAAAGCTTGGGGTTGTGCCTGGTGGCGCTTTCGTGGCGCGCTAGTGTCGCTGCGTCGGGTGTGGAGCTTGCCGCTGCACGCGAGCAGATGCAGGTCTACTCCCCTGCCCTGGTCGCCCTCTACGATCGAAGCCGTGACGTGCTGCCTGCGCTGCAACAGTACGTGCTACAGCAAGGATTCAACGAGGCGCATGAGCAGCTGGGTGTGCTTGTCCATGAATTGATCCACATCGAATCAGCGAGAAGGGGCGCCTTCTGGATCGACGGGCAAGGCTATGAGGGGTATCAACCGACCAGTTGGCCGCCATTGGCGGGCCGCGACTTGCCCCTATCTGATGTTGAGAAGGCGCAGCTGGGGCTGATCTATGAGAACTACCTTTTGAGAAACCCGGAGACGACACTCCGAAATGTGGTCGACGAGTTGAACGCGTACTCGCAAACGGCGGGGTTTATTTGTCGGCACTTTGCCGGAGGAGCGGACAAGCAAGCGCGTCCGTTGCTTGGTCACTTGGCCCTGGCAAATGCGTTCCTTGCGGCGTACACGCCTGGTGAGAGGGGAGAGACATGCGGGGACGGCCCAACGGAGGGCGTTCTAGCTCTCATTGTGAAGAACAGCTACAAGGCATTGAGTGCATGCGGGGTCTACGCAATACCGAGCCAAGGTGCCATTCGTAGCTGCCTGGAATAACTTGTTCGTCGTCCCGCCTCATCGGATTTTCACCGGTGAAAATTGACACCATGCCGCAAGCACAATCCCCTCTCATCATCGTCGACTCGGTTGCAATTGCCGACCGAGTGCGTCAAGTCCTGGGCGCCGATTTCGAAGTGTGCGCGACTGGTGGTCAGATATGTGACCTGCCTGCTGACGAGATGGGAATTGATTCAGATACTGCAACCCCTCGCTTTCGTCTTACCGAGAGCGGTCGCAGTGCCCTGAGGCGAATTCGGCCGCTGATTCCGGAAAGCAAGACTGTGTACCTTGCTACAGAATCATCTAGCGCTGGTGAATGCCTTGCAATGCATCTTGTTTCCCGCCTGCGCCTGAAGCACTTCCGACGGATCCATTTGGTCAGCCTCGAGCCAACCACATTGCGAGCGATTCTGGGCGTCAGCATGCCGTTGAATTATTGCCTGGCCCAATCCTACCAAGCGCGTCGAGCGATAGACCGGCTTATCGGGTTCACTGTGAGTCGGCCTCTCGCGGCCAAGCTCGGACGGAAGGGTATATCCACCGGACGCCTGCAGGCGGCGATACTCGCGCTGCTACTCGCACGAGAGCGGGCTCGCACCGGTCGACATTCTGGCCAGGCTACTGTCGAATTGCAGTTTCCAGGTTTTGTCGCCAGCTGCCGAATTGTTGATCGAATCGAGGATCCACCGCGCGAGATCGAAAGGTTGAGAAGCGGCTCTCTTGAAGTGGTGCGAAGCTCCTCGCGCTTGATTGCGCGAATGCCTCCTCCTCCACTCACGATCTCATCAGTGTTGGTGCTCGCGTGCCGATTTTGGGGCTACAGACCCGAGGAGGTCTTAGCAGGCCTGGATGCGTTGTTTCTCGCCGGCGAGATCACTCAGCCATCAACCTACATCTGTTCTTTTGACGAAGACGCGCTTGCGTCGATCAAAGCGGTGGCGAGCCGGCTCGACTTGCCCCTACCGGACTCGGGTCACAGTTTCCCTGCGCCTCAGGTCGTGGAGGCCGGTATTGAAGGATTACGTCCGACAAGTATCGACATGGAGGGCGCTGGCAAGACCGAGGTGGAGCAACGACTGTATTCCTTGATCTGGGCGCGCGCGGTCCTGTCCCAATTGGCCCCGGCCGCCTATTCGATGCAAGAGCTGAGCTTGGTTGACGCCAGCGGGCGCCGGTACTTGGCCACGGCACATCAATTAGTGAGTCCAGGGTTTCTAGCGTCAGCCGACATACTGGGTGTGGGTGAGGTCGACGACTCCCCGGCGCATTTCGGGGAAAGCCCAACTCTTCCTGTCCATCCAAAAGGGGCGTACCTTACCCCGACCGGAGTTAGTTACGTTGCGTCGGATAGTGGCCTTCCACCAGGGCTGTATACGGCGGCCGATTTGGCCGCTGAGCTGGAAGAACTTGAGGTTGGTCGTGCGGACGCCGCATACAACGTCATGCAGTTGATGAGCGCACGCGGCTACATTGAGGATGTTCGAGGCACGGTCATGCCGACCGACCAGGGCCGCGCAATCTACGGCCAGTTGCGTGGCCCATTCTCGTTTGCAACTATCCCCTACTTGCGGAAGATCGAGGCGGCCCTGCAAGGCATCGCGCAAGGGCGCCGGCAACTTGTCGATGTCATCGAGGATTTTCGCTCCACCCTTCATAGAGAGCTTGAAGGGTTTGAGACCGGCAGCGCCACGCCGTTGGGAGAAACACAAGAACAGCGCCCTTGCCCGAAATGCGGCCGTCGCATGGATCTGGCCAATGGGCCCCACGGCTCCTTTTGGGCGTGCAGCGGCTTCACTTCTCTGCCACCGTGTGAATACACGTCATCGCGCTAGCTGGATCTCGTGTTGTTTAAGGTGGCCACAATCCGCTCTAGCTTGCTCACAGTGCCTTGGAGCAGCTTGCGATCTGCATCCATCTGGTCTTGCCTCCGCTTGAGATCGGCCATCTCGTGCTGCAGCGCTGCGACTTGGGCGGCGACGTCTTGTTGGACACCCTCTCCACCCGCTGACGGGGATTTTGCTTTGTAGGCGCGGACCTCCTCATGAACCGTGGTCGCAGAGGGGCGCCGTTGCGGTGCAAACTGCCTGAGTAGCTGAAGGTATGTGCTTGCGCCATACACCGAGCCGGTGACCTGGTGAACGAGTTTAATGAACTGCTGCAGGTATTCACGGTTATTCCCTGGAGTCGGTGCATCAATTTGCGCCAGGCCGGCCGTGATCCGTTGTTCAAGGTCTTGAGGAAGGGGAAGTATTGAAGGTCTTGCCATGCTCGGCCTGGATGAAGTCTGTGATTTGCAAGTGTGACTGGCCCATTGCCAGGCCCGGCTCGTTCAGCGGCATCGCGACGCCGGAGCTGGGCAACAAGAGTCGCAGCGCTCAATTTGCTGGAGTTTGAACTTGCCTGAACAAGGCGCGCGCCGCCTGCACGAACTCGAGGGGGGTCTCATGATATGGGTTAGGCCAGGTGCGCCACCACTCGATAACGCGAGTAGCCTCCTCGTCCGTTGCTGCCTCCACCACCATCTGCATTTCGGCGACGATCGGCCCTCGACGAGGGTCGTCCTGGTTTAGTGGATCGTCGGGGCACAGAGTTTCGTAGATTTCGACGAGCCTCGCTGGAAGCTTGCGCCGGCGCCGGCCTTGCGCGAGCTTAACCGCGTGTTGGCTAGAAAAGGAACGCAGGCACCATTTCTCACACAGTTCGTAAGCCGGATCTTCAGGTTTGCCGCCAACGCTCCAGCTACCATCCGGGAATCGGACTACAGTCCACAATTGTTCTTTCATGTCGATTGCCTCATGAACTTGCAAGGTGGTGACGTTAACACCAGTTTGTTTTAGAGCGCCGGAGTGGCACCTGCAGCCGGATGCCAGGTTGGCTATGAGTCAGTAACCGCGGCGATCGCGGCCTCGCCAGCGACCGCGATCAAGCCGTATGCGGTGGCGAAATCATTCAGGCTGTTGTGATTCTCATTGCTACCGTCAGCATGATCTTCGATGCGAACGTCGCTGCACAGATGCCGGCGGCGAACATGCACCCAGTCACCCAGTACGAACTCCCCGCCGTGGTCGGGCCCAAGGGCATCCAGTGCGAGCAAAGCGCGGTGCACGGCCTGGGCCTGAGCCTCCGTGAGGATTCGCTTGGCCCGGACTTCGGCCTGGCGCCGGGCGCGGAAGACGCCGGCAGCGGCGATTACGTCAACCCGCGCAGGCTCAGTGCCGGGCCAATCCTCGATGATGCCATCGGCGATCTGACCATCATCGAGATCACGCAGAAGCTCGTCGGCGCTCAGGTTGAAGTTGGCGCTGATCGCTTCATCGACAATGGCCTGGATGTTCATGGCCTGCGCTTCGTCGGCGGCGATAAACGCGGCTTGCTCGCGTTCCAGGTCGGCCACGTCGGAAAGAACCAGTTGCACGGCGTCCGGGTCGGTGGGGTCGGTCGCGGCCGCCACAGTATCGCGCCACTGCGGGCGCTTCGTGCGCAGGATGCGCAGCACGGCGGCGCGGTATTCGTCCGATTCCATGTCGGACGGGTCGCGGGCTTCGTCCAGCCATTCCGGCCACATTTCGGCGCAGGTCTCCACGATCCGGCCCTGGGCGTCCCGCGCCCAGACCATCCAATCGTCAATCGCAATGACGGCCGGTGGCGGGCTGGTGACGCTATCCGGGGAACGGGTTGCGGTCGACACCGTAGCTGCAGCTTTGCCCTTCATGTCATACCCCCTTGGAGAGCGAAGTGAACAGGCCGGCGCCGTGGTTGCGACCGCCACACTTGCATTCGCACGTACCGTTGTGCTTCCCGTTGGTGCACTTGGCGTTGCATTCATGGCGAGATGGGAACGCCTTGTACTCGATCTTGCGAGTGACCGGAAGCGGCTCGCCCGTACCAGAGATGGGATATGCGACAAGCATCATGAACCCGTCGTAGCGCAGGCCTTTCACGCCCGGGAATCTCGCAGCAAATTCGGTGTTGGGTAGACCGTGTGCTCCTCTGCCCCGCAGTTCGACGGTCTGGCCGTCGATGTCGCTGAAATATTTGATGTTCGCCATACAGGGCTCTCCCGCCATGCGCGCCAGGATTGGGGCGCTTGTTGTAGTTATTTTAATCGTTATTTAAATAACTAACAACCGCCAAACGTTGCCCGACATCAATACGCACATCGCGGCAACCTACCCTCCCCCAACCCCTCGGGGAGCGCGGCCCTGCCAACAGCCGGCTTCGCTCTTGGCCTGCCTGCCCGACAGCATGCTCCGCGCATCCTGCCAGAGGTCTGGATGTATTTGCGTGTAGCCAGGCGCTAGGCGTGAGCCATAAAACAACAATTATTTGACCGTTATAAAAATAACGATTAAAGTAACGATCATGCGCTGTTGAATCAACCGCAGAAGGCCTCAAGAACTGAGGCAAATCAACCCTTACGGAGATGGACAATGACCCAGACCAGCGACCCTAAAGAATGGGAAGAGGAAGTTACTCAGCTTATCGAGCAGTTCGGCGTCGAGCGGCCGGCAGCGCAAGCCGTGGTTCGCGCCAACGAGATGGCTCTCAACGCTTTGTGGCGCGATTCTGCGGCGCCGGCGACCGCAGCCGTCACCGTGTACCTCAAGCCTGCCGAGGCGCTGGCCAGTCTCCAGCTGCAGGCGAAATCGCGTGCGTTCGCGCTTGCCGACGATGCCGCCTACTTTGGGCAGCGGTATTTGGCTGACATCAGCGACGGCATTTGTCTACGCCAGCTCGTAGAGCGCGCGGTAATCCGCCGCGCCGTTCTGGATCTCCTCGCGATGCGGTGCGAAGACGGCCCAGCATATGCAATCAGCGTTTTCGACGGGGAAGAAACGGTTGTGGCGGACTCTCGGGACCCGGCCACCATCATGGCCGCGATCATGTCGACCGACGTCGATGCTTTGGTAGTTCGCCGCTTGCGCGAAGGCTTCAAGCCCGCCTACGCCGGTGAGATGGCCCTGGTCTATGGCAATGACGGATGGGACGTGATTGCCGATTACAGCACCGTTCTCGACGTCGACCTGGCCACCGCAAACGCACTGGCCGAGGCCTTCGGCGACCTTCTTGCTTAGGGCTACGCCCCGAAATCTTGGATCGAGTACAGGAATGACCATGAAGCAAAAGCAATGGGCCGTCCACGTTAAAGGCGTTGGCTACATCGGCAAAGTCACGGAATCGAATGAGGAGCTGGCTCGGGCTGCGGCGCTGTCCAGATATGGCGAAGTGGGTGATCGCCGGGGGAACGGAACGTGGGCGATCTTCGAGGACGATGAGTTCAGCGTCTCGCCCGCCTAACAGTGCCGGTGCATGCCTCGCGTGCGGGGCATGGGCAGGCACTGTTACCTGGCCATTCAACAGCCTCTCATCGGAGGCAAAGGTAGACCCTATGGAAATGACTTTTAACGCGTACATGGCCAAGCTGCGCGCGCTACTGGGGGTGGCCACGCCTGGCGCCGTGCTCAAGATTGGGAGTGGGTTGGGGGCCACGCTGATTCAGGGCAACCCGGTGTGGTTCGATCTGGATGATCGCATCGAGGACCATTCTGACTTCGATGAAAGCGCTTGGAGCGACTCCAGCGGCAGTATGGACGGCCAGACGCCGACCGAGACATGGGGCGCGCTCGCCAGCCCTGAATTCGTCGCTACACGAGGAGCAGGCCAGGCTTGCGATGGGTTGCTCCGCGTAGCTAAGTCACCGGCCGCACAACAGCCCTTCACCGTATGTCACATCACCTCGGGCGCAATCACCGTGGATCACTGGTATGCCACGGACGCTGACTCAGCGCTCGAGCAGGCACTGGCTGATGGTCTGACCGATCCAGTGGTGTTTGCCGGCCATATCGCCTCTGTCGCATCCAACTAACGAATGACCGTCGTCGAGACCAGGAGATCACCATGCAAGCTAAACAGCAGATGGCCGCAACGTTGCCGCAGGCCGATTCTCTTCTCAGCACCGCTCAGGCCAAGGCCGTCTGCAGCGCAATAGAGGCCCTGGGCAAAGTTGGCGTCAGCGCAGGCAGTCTGGTGCTGCCGGCTACGCCCCACCGCTGCCGCACTACTGTTTTTTGGAACTATGAAGGGGTCGGTGTCACCGTCGCCGGCGGCCTAAACGAATATCACGAGGATCGTGCCGCTTTCGCCACCGCCTATGGCGTGGACCAGGAACCGGATCAGTTGTTTGAGCTGGCCCGACGACTGGCCTATCCCACCGGCGGTGAGCGCCTCATCCTTGACGATTACAGGAACATAGCCCGGCAAATTGTCGAGCCGGATGGCGTGCGCCTGGCATGAAGCAGATGCCCAAAACTTGTCTGCACATTTTGATCCAGGGCCGGTCCACGGTCTTCGGTCGACAGCTTTGAGGATTCAAGCATGCCTCTCTCATATCGCGCTAAGGCCATCATCCTCGGCCAGAATGGTTATAGGACAGTGCTAAATGCGCTGTTCCCTACTCGGCAGGAGGCGGACGACCAAGCGCTGGCCTGGATCGGTGCGCACCTCCGATGCACGACAGTGGTCGGTCCAAGCTATAAGGTCGGCCCGCAGTAAGGCACGACGCGCCGCTCTTCTCGTGGCTATCCATGCCTTCCTCGTAGGATGCGATCTGCATCCTGACGATCCACAGCCCCAACCCGCAAGAGATCTTCAATCGACTGCTTCAGCGTCATCATGCCCGCTGACCCTCCGGTTTGGATTGCGGATGGCAATTGAGCCAGGTCGCCCGTGCGTATTAGATTGCGAACTGCCGGTGTGCTGGTTAGCGTCTCGAAGGCGGCAACGCGTTCGCGGCCGTCGGCGGTCTTGACCAGTGCTTGGGCGATGAATAGGCGCAAGCTGTCAGCGAGCATGGACCTCGCTAGATCCTTCTCGCCAGGCGGAAAGGCGTCGATCAGCCGTTGCACCGCGCTTGGCGTATTGCGTGCGTGGAGGGTCGCCAAGACCAATAATCCGGTGTCGGCCGCCGTCATCGCAGCTCGCAGGGACCGTGCGTCGCGCAATTCCCCAATCATGAGCACGTTGGCGTCCTCGCGTAGGGCATCCATGAGAGCATCTTCGAACGTCAAAACGTCTCGGGGAACCTCCTTCTGCGTCACCAGGGAGAGGATTGACTTATGGGGATACTCAATCGGGTCTTCTGCCGTCACGATTCGGCGCCGGAACGTTCGATTGATGTAGTCGACCGCGCCAGCGAGCGTTGACGACTTCCCCGATCCGGTAGGTCCGGACACGATGATCAGGCCGCTTTGGTCGGCCAGCGAATTTTCGATGACGGCGGGCGCCTGTATGCTGCCGAGGCTGCGGATTGCCGTCGGTAGCAGCCTGCAGGCTGCTGCCCACCCCTCTGCGTGCTTAAACAGCCGCAGGCGGATCCTGGGCCCCGTAGGCAGATCAATTGCCGCATCATACCTACCGGCGCGCTCAAAGCGCGCTTTGGCCTGTTGGGGCAGCAGTGTCGAGAACAAATCTGCCAGGTGCTCGTCCTTGGGCCGGGCAAAGCCTTCCTCAAATACGAGATCTCCATTCGCTCGACGGAACGCGACGTGCTGTCCCGAGCTGACATGCAGGTCCGACGCACGGGCGGCTGCAGCTTCGTTAAGAAGTTCGGTGAAGTACATGATTTTGCATTGTTCCTTTTTTAATGCTCAATAGCTCACATTTTTACTGGTGAAAAATTAGAGCCCGCCCCGAAACTTCGGCGTTACCCCATACTTTCCGTGGAGCAGCGTAGTCATGTTGGCCTGCTCACGGGCCAGTACACGTTTGTACCAGCCATGCTGGGCGTGAAAGCTGAAGCCGTCCGCCTTGAGCACGTCCTTGTGTTGGAACAGACCGACTTTCCCAAGTACGCAGAAGTAGATCGAATCGATCTCGTTGGCCGCGGCAGCAAGCACGCGCACGTTTTTGCTTTCGAGGTGGTCGTGAAGCCAACCGGTTTCGTCCGCGAGGATTGAATCGTCACACTCGATAACCCAAGCCCGCTCAGTGCTTGAGTACGAGTAGCCACGTTCCTTCAAGCTGTCTTTGAATCGAAAAGCATTGTCGACCTTGATCACCCACCCTTCCTTGCGCACAGCTGGCTTGAAGTCAAGGCGCCCGACACTTTTCTCTAGTTGAGCAATGTCTCGCAGGCCGATCGCGTCGGTGACGACAGCCAGGTCGATCACACCCATGCGGTGGCCCGTCTCCAATAGCAGCTTGTAGGTTGTGTAGAACTGCTTGTCATGGCCCGTTCGGCCATAGAGGCAGCAATCGACGTGGTGAGCGAGCTCGTGCACCGCTGTCTTGACAACGTGGGCTGCGGGGCGGCTTAGGTTGAACACGCGGATCTTTCGCGTGACAAGGTGATAGTCCCCGTGTCTTGATCGCATCTCCTTAGGGACAATCTCGACAGTGAAACTGCGAAGCATCACGCTGTTGGCTTCGAATGCCATCGCGGCGATCGAGCGTAGCGCTTCGTGAATTTCGTTGCTGTTCAGTGTGAGCATTTCCCACTCCATGGTCAGTTTCTGGGCTTTCCCAAGATTTTCGGCTGCATCTCGACGAAGTCTCCACTTGTTCGGCCAGTCCGGGTTTCCTGCATCGGCTTCCAATTGCGGCGCGCCACCATTTCCGAGCCCTTCTCCGTCCTCACCTCGCCATCGGCTGTTCGGTACTGCAAGCGCATCGTGTAGAAGCGCTGCGACTTGCTCAACATGAGGCCGGGGATCCCTGGGTGCTCCAGCTCTTTATCCGTGTAAACGTCAGTTGGCAGATTTGGCTCTTCTTTGACCTTGGTTGGTTCGGCATCGGTGACGCAAGTCAACGATGCCTGACCCGCGTCAGCCGCAACTAGCGGCTGACGCGGGTTTGTGGTCTTCGGCGGGCTTGCCTGCCGAAGTGGCGGGTTGTTTTTATGGTCAGGGTTGTTTCCCGGAACGGGCGCTTGGGTGGTGCCCCGCCTTGCGGGGCTTTCCGGCGGCGGTGCCGAAGGCGCTGCCGCCGGTGCCGGGGCCAACCAGGCCCCGGCCGCGCCGCGATGAGTCGGCGCCCCTTCTCCGCCCACTAGTCGCCCCAGCAAGGCCTCGGTCCGCGCGGCAGCCTGGCCTTCTACTTGGCTGCGTACTTGCGCCTGTGCTCGACTCACCTCCGCTTCGCGTGTGTCCGCCCGTGCTGCATGCGGGCGCTCACGTGCCGCACTGTCGCCCTTCTCCGCACGCTGCGCCGACTGGTAGTAGCTCTCGCATTGCTCGAGCATATCCATGAGGAACTCGTGATAGTAGGTGCGCACCGTGCCGATGGCGAGCTTGAGGCCCGCATCGTTAAGGAGCTTCGTGATTTGCTTGAATCCGAAGCCGCGTTTGCGCATGCAGAACAGCTTTGGCATGAGTACGCGAAATACGTCGCGCTGGCTGTACTCCTCGGGTAGCAGCGCGCGGGCGGCGATGTCCAAACTCGCTTCAATCGCCTGCCGGTCAATAAGCCCAATACGCCGGCGTCCTGGTGCTCCGTCCATCGTCACTTTCATTTCACTTTAGTGGTGCCATCACTGGGTTGTTCCAACATTGACGTCGGCATGTTTGCGCCGAGTAAACGGCACATGCATAGTGGAAATGGTAAATATTCATTGTATATTTAGCTCCAATTTCACCTACATCTTTCAATCAACTTCTTGGACAGGATGCCAGTTGTCCGGACAAACTGAAGTTTGTCCGGCCACCGGGGGGCAATGCTAGGTCGCTTCGCGCCCGTCGCATTGCCCCCCTACTGGGGGAAACTCAGGGCTCCGCCCCGAGACCCCGCTGCGCGAAAACCTGTCAGGACTAACCGTAGGCGTGGTGCCATGGGCTTCTACAAAAAAGAAATCACGGCGAACGTCCGCTTGGACGTTCGCGTGAATCCTCAGGAGAAAGCGGAGATCAAGGAACGCGCCGAACGGGCCTGTCTTACCGTGAGCGACTATGTGCGTCGCTGTGCATTGAGCAAGCGGGTAGATATGCGATATGACGTGGATGCCATCCTGGCCATCACCTCAGCGCGCGATCGCATTTCGGAGCTGCTGAAGCTCCCGCAGAGCCAGGTCACGCCGGCTGAAGCGAAATTCGCCTTTGAAGAAGTAATGGCCGCCATCCGCCGGGTCTAATCATGATCGTCAAAGTGGTTCCCGGTCGACGGGACGGCAAAACTGATATGAAGCAGCTCGCCCAATACATCACGCAGGGGATGGGCGAGCAGGTCCGGCAAGAAGCGGGTTTCGGCCAACTGACGGAATATATGGCTGCCGACGAGAATGTCTACGGCGAACAAAAGTGTGTAGCGGTGGCGCTTCACGGATTGGGCAATCTCGAAGATGCCGCGGTTGAGCTGTACGCCGTCGCGGCCAAGAACACCCGGGTGACGGATCCGGTGCTGCACCTGGTGGCCAGCTGGCCTGAATTTGAAAGGCCGTCCAACGAGGAGATCTTCTGGGCTGGACGACAACTGCTCAAGGCTCTTAACCTGCATGAACACCAGTCGATCATGGCAATCCACGGTGATACGGACAATGTCCATGTGCACATCGAAGTAAATCGGGTCCACCCGGTGACATTCCGGGCGCAGCATTTACCCTGGCTGCACAAGACGCTACACCGCGAAGCTCGCCGTATCGAAATTGCTAAGGACTGGTTTCACGACACCGGCTTGTTTGTGGTGCAGCGTTCGGCTGACGGCAAAAAGTTCGTTGTGCCGAACACTGCCCACGTCGAAACGCCTGACATTGTCCATGGGAGAGCGCCGACGCGAGAGAATGGCGCCGGGCCCGATAGTGCTCCGGGCGCTGACGATCAGGACGTAGTGCGCTATCGGATCGACGCGCCTGATGGCGGCGGCGGCCGGCAGCACATGGATGTCTGGAGCGACGAGCCCAGCCTTATCAGCGTTTGCCGCGAGGTGGTGGTAGACGAGGTGATGGCGGCTCTAGAGGTGGACCCAACTTGGGACGCAGTTCACCACGTTCTTGCCGCCCATGGTATGCAACTACGCCAGAGCGGCGCGGGTGCATGGCAGCTCCAAGCGATGAAAGCTGCAGACGGAGAAATCATTCGGCTTCCCGCTAGCAAAGCGTTGCGCAAGCTGCACCTAAGCACCTTGAGCGATCGGCTGGGCACGTTCATCCCGGCCGAAGGTCCTTTGCGCCCACCTCCTTTCGAGCTTCCAGCCGTGCCTGGCCGGCGCGCCGAAGCAGCTGATGATCGAGGTCCCCCCAAACGCGATCCGGAGAAGCGGCTCTTGAGGCGGCTCGAACGCGCGGAGGCCCGGACCGCCTTGATTGAGCGATATCGCGCTGAGAAGGCTATGGCGCTGACGGACCGGGCCAGGCTGCGGGATGAGGGTAAGCAGATCACTGCTTGGCGCACCATGCAGCACGCAGCAGTCCGCGCCGAGTTCGCCCCGCGCCGCGCTGAGATTCAAACCAATCCTCACCTCAACGATTCTGTTAAGCGGCAGCAGTACAGTTTGCTTGCAATGGAGCGGATCCAGCAGAAACTCCGAATAGATGCCACGGCGAAGGAGCGACGCGATGCGCTTACCTTAAGCCTTCCGCCCGTTCCTCAGTGGCGGCCGTGGGTGGAGAGCCTGGCCGCCGCAGGGGACGAGGCGGCAATCTCCGCGTTGCGCGGGCTGGTCTATCAGGACCGGCGAGATGCGAACAAGGCTGCGCAGGGGCTTCAAGGAGAGAGCGACGGTAAAACCCAGCAGGACATCGATGGTGAAATTCGGCAGATAATCGCAAGGCGCCAACGCGAGGACGCCATTCACCCCCCTACCCTGTTGCCCCAGTCAGAAGCCCAAGTATTGCTACGTATGATCGATGGAATGCAATGGCGCGTTACGAGCAATGGCAGCATTCGCTATTCGAAGGATCAGGGCGACCCGCTCTTTACAGACCGTGGCAACCGCGTCACCTTTGATCGTCGCCATGTGAGCGATGACGAGTTGCGCCTGACCCTAATGCATGCCCGCGAGAAGTTTGGCGCCACGGTCGTTCTTTCGGGTAGCGATAAGGTATTCACGGAACGAATGGTGAAAGCTGCGGCCCAGCTGGGCATCTACGTGAAAAACCCTGAGCATCGGGGACTGTGGCGACAGCACGCCGCGGCCTCACAATCTGCAAATCGGGATAGGAAGCCGACTGGTCGCCCTGGACGACGTTAGATCCACTACCCTGCGATGAAGCTTAGAACTCCAAGGAAATCTTTGGCCAGAGGCGTCTACCAGCTTTGGCGAAGAGACGACTCTGGTCCGCACCGAATATTTGCAATTCCAATACGGCGGCGCTTGCCTGGCTCGAAAGCCAACGGTACCCGGGACGGTCGGGACCCCGCGCGCCGGTGAGTGAAATCACCCCCTCTGGGAAGATGACTACGTTTTTGCCGGCACCGAGATTGCGGGCGAGAGTGCGTAGCCCGAATGGCGCTGAACTGTCCATCGGCACTACTTCTCCAAGCCCTAGCCATGTCAATGCGGCCAGGCCAAATCGCGCCCGCTTGGACCGGCGGGCGAAGTTTGTGTCGACTGCGAAGACGAGTGGCACTGGAGATGCTAGGGCTACGACAATGCCGTCCAAAAGCGAGATATGGTTGCACGTCACAATGCAACCTCCTCGGGTCAGTGCAGCGACAGTGCTAGTCCGATACTGGACTGTGACGCGCAGGGCGCGCAGGGCTAGCATTGCACCTATTCTCATTTGAACCGCCCTGCCAGCTCTGCGAACGCCGGGTCTATCGTGTAGCCCGGACGTGACTGAAACCGCTCCGCGCTAGCGCGGAGATACTCATAGATCCACTCGACGACCACCCAGCGCCGGCGCAGGTTTTCCGCAGCCATACCCAATTTCACGGTGCCACCGCAGATGTCGACCACCAGGTCGTCCTCTCGCGACAGGTAGCGGATGAAAAACTCCACCACGGCCAGAGGCATCATTGCACCGTGCACCGGAAGTCCAAGTCTCAGTGCATCCCGCCGATACTGCTGCGTGTCGGCGCACTTGTGCCCGAAGGTCAGAACGTTGCGCGGAATTCGGCCCTCGGTCTTGTTGTTATATGAGGTCTTGCGAAGTCGATACGCGCCGTCGCCATATGTCTTGTCGCGGTCGCAGTAGCCCTGCAGGGCTACTCGGTCTAGGAATTGCTGATGTCGTTGCGTATGGGGCAAGAGAACTCCCCGATTGTCGGCGCGAACTCGAGACGGGTCGTTCGTGAGCCAGTAGATCGGCTCGTAGGCGGTGTTTAAGTGGACACGTTGAATGCTTGCCCATTGCACCGGCCCTGGGGGCTTGCTAGGGTTATGCCATATGAACTCATCCATTTTGTGCAAGCCCAGCCGATCATGCAGATCCAGCAGCAACCTTTCCCGGTAGAGAGAGCGCGAAGGCAACCCAGGAATGAACGCGTCATTGGTGATGCTCAATACAATCGATCCCCCGGGAAGCAATTTCTGAACCACCGGTTCCAGTGCGCGGCACACGAAGTCGCGATATTCCGATTCGTCCGACGGATTCCCATATGCCCGCGGTTTGCGCAAGAAGTACGGGACCGACGTCATGCAAAGAGCAATTGGGGTATCCAGGTCCGGGAACACGTCTTCGCACGCGCCCCAGATCGCTACACCCAGCGTTGTGCTGAATGCGACCATCTTGACCCCGCCTTGCATCCGATGCAGGTCATTCTTGAGGCCTTCCGTAAAGCGCCAAACTCCGCGGCTTGTTTGGTCCCGCGTGAGGACGCCCAAATGCTTCAACGTTTGCTGATGCCACCGCACTGCGCGCTGAAAGACGTTATGCAACTGGCCCTTGATTGTCACTGTTTCGGCCAGCTGCTCGTGCTCTACACCAGCCCGTTCCGCTACGCGTTTGTACAGCGTAGTGTTGTCGAGACAGCCGTCGGGTGCGTCGGCGTAAACCGCTGCGACGTGATCGAAGAGATCCAGATTTCGTTGGGTCATGTTGCGCTCGAATCGTCAGTGACAATTTTCACTGGTGAAAAAACTAAGGACGGTGCTATATTGCATTAAATATTGCACAAAGGCTAGCCATGTCTACAACTGAAATCAGCTCTACCGATATCTCCAAGGCGCGGTCGCTGTTGGTCGCACTTGACGCTGCCATACTGGAAGGCGACGCGCCTACAGCGCTTGACGCACATCTTGCTTACGATGCGTTGGTGCACAGCCTGAACGGCGATTCCGCGTTGGGCACCTATGCTGACGAACGTAGCCCTGGCCTACTCTTGCAGAAGGAGTTGAAGGCAGCGGCCGGCGAGACCCCCCTGTGGGGCCAGCACGGCGAATTTCTCATCGTAGTGAAGGGCACGCCGGCTTACGTTGAATACCGCCCAACTTCGTGGCTTCACGGTATTACCTTCCATGCAGTGCGAAATGCGCCGTTTATCTCGCCCACTGGTTTTCAGTCCGCGTTTCTCTCGGGGACCCCCGCAAAAGACCACCGCGGCCAGAGCGTGAGGGACGTGGCTGAGGCCCTTTTCGCAGAAAGCCTGGCCAAGCACAAAAAGCCGGTCTACCCGGAGAAGGTCTATGCGGACTATGCCGCCCTGCCCTTTGTGGTGCGCGAACTGGGCGCCCTGGAGGTCGCGATTGCTGTGGGCCAACACGTAGTCATCCTGGCGACTAAGCAACCGGGCTTGGTAGTCCGCGTACAGACCAGAAAGGGAAAGCTGCCACTCTATATTGTGGCCACCTTGGAAGGCACCAAAGCGTCGCCTCAAATCACGGAGGCATCGTATGGCTACGGCGACATTTCGGTTCTGACCGACGAGCAAGCGCGCTCGCTGAACAACCCTGTGAAATTCCTCACCGTCGGCATGGTGAGCGCCATACGGGCCATCAAGACACCAGAGAATGCTGCTTTTTAGCGGATGCGGCATTGTGCAATAAATATTTAACTACGGGTGCGGTAAGAGCACGGTTCCACACCCCACGAGTTTGATGGTCAACATGGAGGCCGATCTCCTACCGAGGCCTCATCGACGGTTCGCCGTCGGTGAGGAAGTCAACTCCCCGGTTAAAGAGCGGTCTCCATGGCTAGAAAGAAAGCACCCGTTTTCGACGAGAATCAACTCGGCTTCGACTTCGACTTTACCCAGCGCCTAGACGCGGCTGAGCGTCTGAACGCGCAACTCTCAATTCCAGATAATTCCGACCAAGGAACGAATAATGCTGACAGCCAAAACGCAACCTCTGCAGCACGCCAAGCAGGTGTTGTTGCCTACGACTATCGAAGCGGTGAGACGCCAGCCGTACAACCGCTTTGGTTGGACGATTCTCGACCGCTGGGCATACAACAGCCCGAATCAGCTCAAGGCGCTGGAGAACCTGGGCGAGGTGGTCTTGCTCGGCAGGCTGCTCGAGCAGCAGGACACCGAACAGCAGGCCCTGACAACGGCCGCGGCGATCGATTCTCTCAGTCAAGGCTCCATGGCGCACGAGATCTTGCAGGCCTTGGAGATCAAGACGGAGCTGTAAGCACCGCCGATGGCTTGCACCAGAATGTCCCCGCCGAAGGCGTCGCCGCGAACTCGGTCGATCGGACGGTTTCAGAACGTAGACTGACCAGGCGCCTGGCGGAGGCAAATGGGGACCGCGCGGCCCTGCTGGCGCTGAGCCGCATTCTGGATGACGCCACCGACGTAATGAACGGGGTCGATTTCCCAGGCGACGTTGCACGCGAAGCGCTAGATTTCGCGGAGCGGATCGACTTAGCACTCGCGGGAGACCTATCGCTGCGCGACGTCCGCGACGAGGCGTTGCAGCTGCTGGAGGAATGGCTCCGGCGAGATGATATCGACGAAGCCCGCTCCATGTTGGCCGGTGTTGAAGACGCGCTGCGTGCCGGCATCGATCGCGCAACTTCTGTCCCTCCGCAAGTCGACCAGTCGAGCGTAGCGCCGCAGCAAGCTGCCAGCGCCATGGTCGAACTTGTTGACGATGAAGATGAATTCGATCGGCTTCAGGCCGACATGGCCGGTGAAGAGCCAGAACATGCCGCACTGATGGCGTTGAGCCAGATCCTGGATGACGCTACCGATGTAATGAACGGGGCCGACTTCCCGGGTGAGCTTGCACGGGAAGCGCAGGACTTCGCTGAACGGATAGATTTGGCGCTCGCGGGAGACGTGCCGCTCAGTTCAGTGCGAGCAGAGGCGATTGAGTTACTTGGCGAATGGCTGAAACGTGATGATATCGACGAATCTCGCTCCGCACTCGCGGGTGTCGAGAATGTGCTGCGACGCAGCTTGGGCCGGGCCCCCGCAGCCTACGATACCCCCCCGCCGGACGCCAAGCCGGTAACCCAACTTGCTACCGACTACATCATCACCGAACGTGACCAGCTGGGCGCCGGCGGCGCCCGCACCAAGTTTCGGGACAACGTTGCCGCTATTCGCACTCTTCGTGACTTGGAGGCTGCGGGGCGAGCCCCAACCGCCCAGGAGCAAGCCAAGCTCGTGCGGTACGTCGGCTGGGGTGGATTGCCTCAAGCGTTCGACCCCAACAACGTCGAGTGGGCCGACCAGTACCGGCAGGTCGTCGAATTGCTGCCTCGTGAGCAGTACGAAGCGGCTCGACGTTCCACTCAAGACGCGCACTACACCGGCGAGTCCGTGGTGCGTGGCATGTACCAAGGGCTGCGCCGCCTAGGATTTACTGGTGGGCGAATTCTGGAGCCCGCTGCCGGCACCGGCCATTTCATCGGGATGGCCCCCGACGAGGTGCGAGGGTCGAGCCAGTTCACCTCCGTCGAACTAGACCCGGTCACCGCCCGCATTGCCAAACACCTCTATCCAAACGCTACGGTTATCAACCGTGGGTTCCAGGAGGTGACTATCCCGTCGAACCATTTCGACGTGGTGATAGGTAACCCCCCTTTTGGAAGCCAACGCGTCTACGACGCCCGCCACCCCGACCTGAGCCAGCTGTCAATTCACAACTACTTCATCGCCAAGTCGATCGACAAGCTTCGTGATGGCGGCGTGGGAGCATTCGTCGTCAGCAATTACTTCTTGGATGCTGCCGATTCCAAGGCGCGCGAATTAATCGCGAGTCAAGCGAATCTGCTGGCGGCCGTTCGGTTGCCCAACACCGCATTCAAGCAGAACGCGCTCACAGAAGTGACGACGGACATACTGTTCTTCCAGAAGCGCTATCCAGGACAGTCAGCGGATCTCGCGTGGACAGAGACCGTCAAGCAAAACGACCCCGCAACCGGCGAGGAGTATTCGCTGAATCGATATCTGGTGGAACACCCGGAGCAGATGTTGGGACAGATGGGGCTGCAAGGGAGCATGTATCGGGCGAACGTCCCTGCCCTCATCGGCCGGCCGGACATGGACCTCGCTGAGGGCATTGCCGGGGCGCTGGCGGCGCTCCCGGCCGGTATCTATCTGCCGTATCAGGAACATGGTGTCGCGCATGATGACGGCCTTGGCACGTCGCTGAACGTCGAGGTTCCTGCGCATACCAAGATTGGTGCGTATTTCCTGCTTCCTGACCGTCGCATCGCTCGGCGCGTTGACGACCATATCGACGTCCCTAGGGCCCAAGTCGTAGTTCCGAGAAACGATCGTGCTGGCGAGCGGATCCGCGGCCTGGTCGAGGTGCGCGCCAGCCTAAGAAATCTAATGACAGGCGAGCAGTCGGAGCACACAAAGGATGATGAACTTACGCGTCTACGACTTGACTTGAACCGCACCTACGATCGCTTCGTGAAGCGCCATGGCTTCATCAGCAGCGCGGCGAATAAGCAGGCATTCCACGACGATCCTGAATATCCCCTCTTGCATGCGCTCGAGCGCAACTACGACAAGGGCGTGTCACGGGAAGTTGCGAGGAGCACCGGGGCGGATCCGCGTCCAGCCAGTGCTGATAAGGCGGCCATTTTCACGAAGAGGGTAATGAGCCCACATCGGGAGATTCGTCAGGCTCAAACAGCAAAGGACGCAATGGTCGTGTCAATGAATGAACTCGGCCGTGTGGACGTGGGCTTTATGACCCGCATCTCTGGCAAGATGCAGCACGAGTTGCTATCGGATCTGCAGGACCTGGTCTACCAGGTGCCGACGACCGGCGAGTGGCAGACGCGCGACCAGTACCTTTCAGGCAACGTCAAGGAGAAGCTGGCGCTGGCCAAGGCGGCAGCCCAACAGGATCCTGCCTTTTTGGCTAACGTGCATGCCCTGAACAAGGTGCAGCCGCCGGACATCGACGCCGTCGACATTAGTGTCAGTCTGGGCACGACCTGGGTGCCGGCGGAAGTCGTCGACCAGTTCATCGCCCACTTGCTCGGGGACGTTCGGCGCAACGTCTCATATCAACCTGCCATGGGCAAGTGGATTGCGCAGATCCGTGAACCGGCGAACGTCACGATGGCGCGATCGCAGTGGGGCACGCCAGATATTCCGGCCAACGAACTCATCTCCAGCATTCTGACGGGTCGCCCGATTCAGGTGAAAGAAGAAGTTGGGCGCAACGATAACGGCAGCATCATCTACCAGATCAACGAGACTCAGACGGCGGTAGCCAACCAGAAAGCCGATGAAATTCGGCAAGCTTTTGTTGATTGGATATGGGACGACAAGGCGCGGCGTGAGAAGTTGACTTACCTGTACAACGAGCGCTTCAACACAAATGTCCCGCCACAATACGATGGCTCCCACCTGACGCTTCCTGGCTCGTCGCTAGCGATTACGCTTCGACCACACCAAAAAAACGCCATCTGGCGCGGCATTCAAGATGGTGGTGCCCTATTTGATCACCGCGTTGGAGCTGGCAAGACGATAGTCTGCGTTGGGACAATTATGGAATCTCGACGCATGGGCCTCATGAAGAAGCCTATGGTTGTCGTGCCCAATCATCTGCTTCTGCAGTGGAAGGATGCGTTCTATGAGTTGTATCCCAACGCAAATATCCTAGTCGCTGAGAAGACGGACTTCACGAAGGAGAACAGAGAGAAGCTGTTCGCTAGTATCGCCACGGGTGCGTGGGACGCCGTGATCGTCGCGCATTCATCGTTCAAAAAAATCGGCATGCCGGCTGACACACTCGACCTCATCTTGAACGAGCAAATCACCGACCTATCGACGTCTATTGTTCAGATGAAGAATGAAAGCGGGGACCGAATCACCATCAAGGAGATGGAGAAGGCACGCGACCGCATGCAGGCACGTCTTCAGCGCGCCGCCGAGACGGGCAGCAAGGATCGCGCAGTGTCGTTCGCCGATTTGGGCGTTGATGCCTTGCTTGTCGATGAAAGCCACGAGTTTAAGAACCTGTTCATCACCACCACGATGACGCGTGTGTCGGGCCTGGGAAATCTATCCGGCAGCGATAAGGCATTCGATCTCTTCGTCAAGGCCCGCCACGTACAGCGTACCAATGACGGGCGCGGCGTGTTCTTTGCCACTGGGACGCCCATTTCCAACACCATCGCAGAACTCTACACGGTGCAGCGATACATGCAATACGACGAGATGAAGGCGCGTGGTGTTGTGCATTTCGACGCATGGGCGTCCACCTTTGGGCAGGTGGTTACAGGCTGGGAACTTGATGCGACTGGTGTCAACTATCGGCTCAACTCGAGATTTGCGAAGTTTCAGAACGTGCCCGAGTTGGTGAACCTCTACAGGAGCTTCGCCGACGTGATTACCAAGGCCGACCTGGAGGCTCAGGCCGCGGCTCAGGGCCGGCGGTTTCCCGTGCCGAAGCTGCGCGATGGACGTCCGGCCAACATCATCGTCGAACGGTCGGATGCCCAAGCAAGGTTTATGGGTATCCAGCGGCCCCAACTGGATGGCCATGGTGCTCCCATGTTCCGGGCTGACGGCACACCAATCCTCAACTGGAACGAAGGCAGCATCATCCACCGGATGGAGAATCTCCCCGATGATCCGCGAATCGACAACCCGTTGAAGATCACCAATGATGCCCGAAAGGCAGGCCTGGACTACCGTCTTATTGACGCGGACGCGCCAGACTTCGCGGGAAGTAAGGTCAATGCCGCCGTCGACAGAATCGTCGACGTCTATCGCAGATGGGACGCTCGCAAGGGTACGCAGTTGGTCTTCTGCGATCTAAGCACGCCCAAGAACATTGGGGCTGAGGGGCCCAAGCATGTGCCAGCGCCGGACGGCGTAGACGTTGACCAGGCCGAGGACCAGGCTGAAGAACTACCCGCCGTTTCGATGGATGACTTGCTGGCACAAAGTGCCGGCTTTAGCGTCTACAACGATGTGCGCGACAAGCTCATCAACCGTGGAATTCCTGCAGAGCAGATCCGGTTTATCCACGAGGCAAACACAGACATCAAGAAGGACAAATTGTTCGCTGCGATGAACAACGGTGACGTGCGTGTTCTCTTGGGGTCTACGGCCAAGATGGGTGCCGGTACCAACGTGCAACGGCTGCTGGTCGCATCGCACAATCTCGATGCACCTTGGCGCCCTAGCGATCTTGAACAACGCGACGGCCGTATTGAGCGCCAGGGAAATGCGTTCTATGAAGCGGATCCCGACAACTTCGAAATAGAAATTTACCGGTATGCGACGAAGCAGACTTACGATGCGCGAATGTGGCAAACGATCGAGACAAAGGCTTCGGGCATCGAACAGTTCCGCCGCGGCGATTCATTGCAACGCGTAATCGAAGATATCGCGGGCGAATCTGCAAATGCAGCGGAAATGAAGGCGGCGGCGACAGGCAATCCGCTTATTTTCCAGCAGGTGAAGCTGTCGGCGGACTTGAAGAAGTTGGAAGCTGTTTTTTCAAGCTACAAGCGTGGCCGCCACTCGTTGGAGAGCCGGATCGCGTGGTTAGGAAACGCGGACCGCCGCGCCAATGAAGTGATCTCTGACGCTCAACTCGAGATTGCAATGCGGGACAAGCACACCACAGAGGATTTCAAGTTCACCGTAGGAGCTCGCACATTTGGGAAAGACCAGCAGGATCAACTTCTCCATCACGTCTTATCCGGAATGAAGGAAGCGATCGAGTGCAAGACTAGCAATCTTGCAGACCAGATCAATCCGATCCGCATTGGTGACTATCGTGGCTTTCAAGTGTCAGCTTATTGCGAACGCGACGTGCTCAGGTTCCAGCTGAAAGGTGCCGGGTTGCATGCGCCGGACAACCTCAGATATGACAAGCAAGATGAATTCAAGCTGAGTGGGTTTTTCAGCCGAATCGACAATTACCTAGGTCGCCTCGAGACGCGAATCGAAGACGCAGATCGGCGGCGAGAGACAGAACTCGCGGAGTTGTCCAATGCGAAAGCGGAGTTGGCCAAGCCGTTCGCGCAGCAGGAGCAGTTGGAGGTACTTCGAAAGGATGTCGCTGATGTTATGACTGAACTTAAGAGGAGCCAGGCGAATCCGGCCTACGTGTCAGATTGGGTACCGCGAAGCTCGCTGACCGAGGCGAAGCGTGTGATCCAGGTAGTCCAACACGGGGGACAGGGTGACAGCGTGCCAGTCGTGGCGCAGCCAACAGCGAATCCTGCGCCTGCCATGCCGGACGGTCTGGAGAACTTGACGCGCTCAAACGCCCCATCACCGCGGCGACAGGCGCGATGACTACCGGCGCGCGCTGCGGCCGTAGCCGTGTGAAGACCTGCGGCTGCGCGCGCGCCCGCCAACCTGCCTCCAGGGCTTGCCCAACCGGGGCAGGTGCCGCACCCCTGCACTTGTCGCAATTGCAGTGTTTGCAATAAATATTGCATAATTCGGCATCAACTCGTAAAGGTATATAAATGATGCACAAAGCTCTGAGTGCGTTGGTCAGCCGGGCGCGGGCTTTGCGCTTTGATCGCATCCCCAGCGGAGTGCTGCTGGCGCTACGCCGCTATGGTCCGGAATTGGCTATAGCGCTCGGCTGCTACGCAGCGATTAGTTCGCCCTCGAGCGCTGCTCCAATGAACGCTGCTGTTGTTGAGCTACTTCAGTGGGTGAGCAACTTGGGCGCTATTGCGGTGGTCGTGATGCCCCTTTTCCATCTCTGGTGGGACGGCATTGCTTCACTCGGAGCCTATTTCATTCGCGTCGCGCGTGGCATGGCGGTCTATGTGCTGCTTGTTGCAGCGATTCGCCGCTTTGGGGACGAGCTTTACCAGTGGGCTGTTTCGAATCCAAGCGAACTCGGCATGCTGGTTGTTGTAACCTGCTCCGTGCTGTTGATCTTAAGGGCCATGCGCGGTGACCGTGTCTACTCGCAAGCGCAAGGGCCTACCTACGCTGCGGCCGGGCTGCTAGGGCGGTTCTCCGCACGGAACCTGAGCGGCCGTGACCGGCAGTTCGCCGCGGCTCACGAAGTGGGCCACGCCATCCTCCATGCTGCGCTCCCCAAACTGCCGGCCGCTTTCAACGTGAGGATCTTCCGGGAGCCCAACAACGAAGGCACCGCTGGGCAAGTTGTTGCGACCTTCAGCGAAGACCTATTTGTTCAAGCGGACTTTGCCGAGTGGTACATGTTGATGCTGCTCGCCGGCAAGGCTGCAGAGGCGCATGTAATGGGTAATACAGCGCTTGGCAGCGCTGGCGACTACACACGATGGACCGAACTGGCCCGGGATTACCTGGCCAATCACCAGGCGGGAATCTACTATGGCCGGCCTCGCGACATGTTCGACCATCAGCACAACGAGGCGCGCCTGGCATCACTTCAGGCACAGCAGCTCAAAACCTTAAGGGACTTCCTTCGTCTCAACTCCGATGTCGTGAATTCACTCGTCGCGCAACTGGTCGATCAAGGCTCGTTGACAGCTGACGATGTGAGACCATTATTCAACCGTGTCGCATTCCCGGAAGGATTCCCTTTGCAAAGGAGTATGGACGAAACACCATACGGGGGATCGGTGGGGGAAGCCGGCGCGGCTAAGGAGTAGGCCATTGGCAACGCAAATCCACCCCGTGCCTGGCACCTTTCTGCGGCCGGTGGCGCGCCTTCACGATTTCCTCTTTTGCTACGAGGTGGTGCGCGCACTGCCTGAAGACGAAGAAGGGCCAGGTCACTGGACCGTAAGGCGTTGGGGACTCAGCGCCGAACGTCAGCCGTACCAGGATGATGGCCCCCGTGGACATAAGGCGCTGCACTACCTCACAAACATGGAGCGCGTCGCGCCAGGTGTCTGGAAGGACGCAACTTCGCACGACTACGAGCCACTCTACTATCGCATTATCGACGTGGGCGGCCAGAAAGATCTCTTTTCTTGAGTATCGCGACGTCGGTCCCGGCGAAGGCCAACCGTTGGTTTCCGCGGCGATCTTGTCTTGCAGATGTATTATCGTGCGCTTCATTATTCTCGTACACATACCTCCCGCGCATGGAATGTGCGTGGTAACCCGGAGAGTCGCATCCATGCTTCGCCGAACGAAGACCTGCCTGCCGATAGTCGCAGCCCTGCTTCTGATTGACCCCATTGGCAGCGCCCGCGCCGCCGAGTCGCTAGCCGTGACATTCGCCTTCGAAGCATCAAAGGTGTCTAGCGCAGCTGTTCCCGCACCTCGCACCGCCGGCCCCACGACCCTCCAGCTGGAGCACAAGGCGGACGCAGCCACCGTGACCTATGCAGACCAAAGGACTACGCCGTACAGTCCCGCATGGTGCGCCGATACGGCGCAGTCAACAGAGCGCAGTCGGGCCCAGTCCATGACGGGGTTTCGCCTTCAAGTTGGCTACGATGGTCAGTCTGATTCCGAGGTGTTCTTGAAAGTCGATCTCGACTTGTCGGAGCTGGAGGCGCTACACCTCCTGCCGGCGGGTAATTGCTACCGTGAATCGCCCGTTGTCTCTTCGACTCAGCTCAGGGGCACCTACGCTGTGCCGTTATCAGGCAAGGCCGTTTCCATACCACTCGCCAATGACGCAGGTGTGTTCGTACTACGGGTGGAAGGGGCTACTGGTAGCTAGATCACGCGTTGGTTTCGACCGTGATGAATGCTCCGCCTTCGCTGGCCCAGTTGAAAGCAGTCTTCATGATGCTGCCGGCGACGATCGTCGGGACGGGATTATCCTGGGGCTTTGACGACACCGAAGTCGGTGACGATATACACCGATTTATTGATGATAATAGGGAAGCCGTCGTTGCGCAGTTGGCCTATGCAAAGGTCTGACGCAGTGGATCTGCTGGTGCGACGAGTGATAGCAACCTTAGCGAGGAAAAATAAATGGTCGAACAGAATTGGATCGAACACGCATATCCGCTCAAACAGATCACAGTTCAACTTCAAGGCACGCGACACTATGTTCGCTAGCAGCAGACGAGATGTGGTGGTAAGTGAGACAGACATCGAAGCGGCACTCAACCATCTGAGGTCACGGCCTCACAGGACCCCGATGCCGTTGAGCTGGGATCGTGTGCGCCTGTTGAACCGCCTGCGCGAAGCCATCGGTCCACACCCTTCGGCCGACCAATACTACAGCATCGGACCGGGCCTGTTTGCGGTCGTCATGCCATTTGGTATCGACCTTGCCTCTTATGGTGAGCCGGATCACCGGCTGCAAATCTGGTTCCTCATCAGGCCTTGTGGCACCGATCCGACGCGAATTGCAATTCTGTGAACAGTGAGTTGTGGCGCCGCTCTTCCTTTCTATGATTGGACCGAACACCGCCACACCTTGTAAGCGGCGTCAGATGCCAGCCACTCTAGGCGGGTCAGAACGGCATCACTCTCGGATATTGTGGCGCCGGGATGTGGTCAGGTGTCGGATACAACAGAGCGAGAAGCTGAGCCACCAGTTGATCAACGCGGCGCTGTAGCTCTGCCAACGCGTCACCGATGGCAGGAACGTGCACCGGCTTACCTTGGAAGCGAAAGATCTTATCGTACGGATCGTAATGGCGCATCACGTTATGGTCCTTGGCGCCGTGCATTTCCGGTACTTCCCATGGCCCGATGCAGTCCTGCCAGTAGTCACCCGAGGCCTCCTGTTGAGCGGCCCATTGGTCTAACCGCTCGTCGAAGTGTTCTAGTCCATCACGCAAAGAGCGATCACACAATAGATGGTTTGAAGCAGGAAGGTCCAGCAGTTCGCGAAGCACTTCGGCACGCCGATGCCTGGCATCTCGCTTCTTGCCTGCTGGCCATAGAAGCCGGGATATGACGCCGGCGTGGGTCAGCAAACTGTGCATGTCACGGAAGAATGCTGCCGTTTGCACCTCGCCTTCTGCAACAGTTCGAGCCGTTGGATACGGCGATGGCCACTGCGTCAGCGAGCCGAGTGCGATTCTAGCCATGCGGCACTGCGCTTGAATCTCCTGCAGGTAGAGCAACCGGGGCAAATTGTCCATTGAAACCTCTGGCCGTGTTGGCGGGGTACGCATAGGAACGCCGCTCTGCCAAAAGCTTGCCGGCGCGGACGGAGGCTCGACATGCATCCATCAGAGCGGTCGCCCGATTTTTCACCAGAGCGGGTGGTCTGGTCAATTGGCGTTCAGACGGCTGCGCCCCGCCGCGTCGCGTAGGCTGTCGCACACGACGCTCCAACCGTGATGCCACCAGGCAATGACTTCGGCCGCGGTGGCCACGGAGTCGGATCCAATTACAGTGGCAACCTCGCGTGGTACACGCCGACCACCAATTTTCCCCTCATCATCATGGACCGTCGGGTCAATGGCGGCACGGCAGATCTCTTTGACCTGGCTGAGTGTGATTTGCACCGTTGTAGTCGTGCAAAAAAAGGCTCAGCTGCGCCGCCTGGACCGTTCGTACTTGTCCATCAGATGTAGCAAGCGGATCCCCTGCATCGTCAGGGTTAAACAGCCATCGCGACCAAAGCGGGGTGTTACCTAGGACGGTCCTCAAGAGCCCGCGCCACCTCAAGGAGGTCCAGGTTGGTATATACCATTGAGGTCGCCATGTCTGCGTGGCGTAAAGCCTCGGCAATCACGCGCGGATGCGCACCCTGCAGCGCCAGTGCCGTGCCATAGGTATGTCGTAGCCAGTGGGTCGATGCCCTCTTCAAGAGCACGGCCACCGGGCTGCCAGCAGTCTGAGCTTTGGCTGCGGCGTCGAACTCCTTACGAACAATGGCCCAGATGTTTTGCCGCGATCTGACCGCCAACCACATCCCTCGGCCTCGCCGCCCGCGCGCTGACTGGTACTTCATGTTATCTTCGGCCGCCGCGGTTTGAGGTGAAAGGATCAGCGCCTGCTCCTCGCCCGGCTGAGGCATGTCGGCCAAGCCAAACGCCCGACGATAGTTCATCAAAGCTTTGACGACGGTAGCGTCTAACACCACCCTGCCCTCGCGCCCTCCCTTCTGTTTGCGGACCGTCATGCCCCAGTACAGTCGAGCGTTCTGCGGATCGGAAAAGCTGAAGATGTCGGCCATGTCCGCACCGGCGACCTCGTCGGCGCGCAATCCAGTGCGCTCGATAAGCACCAGCAGGAAGGCATTGCGCCAATAAACTAGATGGTCACGCGCTGTGTGCTTCGTGCGGTCGTCCATACATTTGCGCACGATGGCCAACGCTTGCGCTGGAATGGCGTGACGCGCACCGGGGCCACCCCGCTGGGGGCTTTTCAGCTTAATTGTCGCGAATGGATTCGCGCGCACGTAGCCCGCCTGCTGCCAGAAGGTGAACATCGTGCCAAGAATCCGCGATGCTGCTGCGATGGCAGTCGGCCCGAACTTACCTGACCTAAAGGGAGTCCAGTCGGGCGCACCGTATTCGGCATGCGGCGGGCAAGGAAATCGCGCAGGTTGTTTGTTCAGGAAAGCAATGTAGCCGTTGGCATCTTGGAGATTCCAATGTGTGGGCTGCGCGGCGCCAACTAGTTCGCAATACCAACGCAGGCGGCGTACTTCGCGGCGATATGTACTGACGGTGGCCGGCGAGACGGGCCTGGCCGCAAGCGTAGTCAGCCATACCTCTGCTGCATCCCAGTCATTGCACACTGGCCCCAGGATATGGGAGTGAGCGGGGCCACTAATCTGAGTGGCCTGCACGTGAACGGGCTGGTCTATTGAAGAAGAAGCACTGGTTGGCAGCTGATTAGTCGAGGTCATGGGAGCGCGCTCAAGAAGACTGCTTGGCAGCGGAGACACGTTGTTGTAGCGCCGCGCTGCGCTGAGCAAGCGCGTCTCGTTCAGTTCTTACAGCAATCAACTCTTGGTCCCGTTGGGCCACTAGCTGCCGCGCAAGACGCAATTTCTCTTCCACGTCGCGTGTTTCGGCGCGAATGGAATCGACGCGCAGCATGTTCTGCCGGTTCTCCGCCCTAGCGCGGTCTTGCTCCTGGGCCAGCGCCTCGGTCAACCTTGTGCATTGTGTTTGCAGATGCGTCACGCTTTCGGCCAGCCCTGCAAGTTTCGCCGTGGCAGCGGCTGCTTCTAGAAGGGCTTCTTCCTTCACACGTTCAGCGGCTGCGGCCTGCGCTTCACGTAGCTGCAGCTGCTCACGGAAATAGTCGAGCTGCGCGGCATGGAAGCGGGCTAGCTCTGCTGTCATGGATACTGCTGTAGGCACCGATTGTTTAGGTCCAAATGGCTGTGCATCCCCCTCGTGATGCGGGGCGACGCTGCGGTTCGCCAAGGCCGTCGGCAAACTGTGCCTGTAGCGTGCGACTTCCTCTCCTACAGCCGTGGTCGACGGCGTTCGGTCGGCCAGTTGTCGAAGCAGCTGGCGAATCGTGGTCGCACCCAACATTTCACCCGTGATGGAGTGAAGCACGGGCAGGATCTCTCGGACGAACTCCCGGCCTGTGCAGTTTGGGCCCAGCTTGGCGTCGATCTCTTGCGCCGCCGTGCGGATGCGGCGTGCCTGGTGGTCGGGGAGTGGAAGAATGGAGCGGCGTCCCATTCTAGTTCACCGCCATGCCCAAGCGCGCCAACGCAGTGCGCAATTGCTCGCTATCGCCTGAGGAATACGTGGGCCACGGAGCCAGAGGTTTACCCATGGGCACCCCAAAGAGAACTAGCGATGGGCAGCGATATCGCGCTGGCTCGCTAGCCAAGTCCGCGAGCACCAGATCATAGGGGCATGAAATGTCAATCTTGCCGGTGAGCTGCAGAGCGGAGACATAGCTCACCGCAGATTTTTCGGGGCTGCGGAAGAACCAGAGATGATCGCCGACTACAAAGCACATATAGACGCCAGCGATCAGGGCCGCAGTCCATGCAGGTCGCGCGGCGGTTAGCTGGCCTGGCACCTTGGCCGGAAGATGAACCAGGCGCACCGCGGCCAGCAGCAAGGTCAGTATTCCCCCTGCCAGGAAGCCCCAGACCGACCAGTTCGTGCTGTCCAACTGCACTGAGATCAGGTTCATGCGGGTGAGCATGCCCCAAAGGGATCCGTAGGCTAATGCCGACCCGGCAAGCATGTGCGCCAGCGCCCAGCCCCACTGTCCGCGTGCCAACGAGTGCACGGTGGTATATAGGTGCAGGATCGCCAGGAATAGTAAGGCAATGAGAAAGATCATGAGATTCCGAGCTAGGCGTTATGGCTGTAATGGGCGCGGCTGGGCCGGAGCGTAAGCTCCTACTGGCACCCGCTACGGCTTTGGAAGGTTGCCTTGCTGCAGACATCGAGCGACGCTTGCGCCTCGACCGCACCCCACGCGCATGCCGCAGCGAATACGGTCGCGGAGATAAAGATCGCTGCGCGCCCCTTCATAGCCGCACCGAGCGCTACCAGAACGCTCGCCACGAGGCAGACGATGAGAAAGAACTTTGCAAATTCCATAGAATTACTTCTCACTTTGCAGCGGGTGCGGTGCTCTCCCGCATGACGAGCAGTAGCCGCGCTTCGTCGACCAGCTGGGCCAGCATGCCGGCGCCAATCTCGCCGGCATCGCGATTCAGGCCGGCCAGGCGCTGCAGGAGCGCCGTGACCGGATCCTGGTCGGCCGGACGGTTGAACGCCTCGGCATGGCCGGGCATGGCCTTGGCCAGCGCCTTCAGGCGCATACTGTCCAGGTGCTGCTGGCCGCCGTGCGTGGTCACGTTGTGCCAGAACATGTAGACGCCGTGCGCCACGCCGGCACGGCGCACTTGGATGGCGGGGTCGGTCGCTGGCGCGCCGCCGGCGATATCCTGCAGTTCGCGCTCGGCCGCGGCCGTCAGTTGCTGATAGTTCCAAGTCTTGAGCATTGTCGTGCCTGTGTCGGTGAGGTTGGTAGCTAGATGGCCCGGCCCGAGTTCAGACTGGACCGGGCGCGGCGGCGCGATCGAGTGCGGCCCACAGCGCCGGATCTGCAACGCGCCGGCTCTACCAATTGCCCTTTCGCAGTGAAGCGAAGGCTCCTGTGTAGTCGAAATGAATCAGCGCATGCAGATCACGCTGCCGCGTCGCGCTGCAGGACTTAACGCTATCCTGGTAGAAATATGTCGAGCGCGAATTCTGTAGATCCTCGATGATGTCCCCCCAGCGCACGTCATAACTTTCAGGCGCTTCGCCAGGCTCGCTGTCGTACTGAGCAAGGAGGGTGTACTGTCGCATCGCTATCCAGCCCGTCCCCCCCGGCTCAGGCCTGAACCGATACAGTAGACCTAACTTCGCATCGAGCCGCGCCAGTGCCTCGGTGGGTGTATCCCCTCGCGTGGCAGGGAACAGCGGATTGCTCCAAAGAAAATCTTGCACCTCGGTGCCCTCGAAATCGTTTCCTTCCAACATGCTGAAAAGGTACTCGGTCGCTGAGCGTGGCGCTACTATTGCGCGGAAATCGCCGCCGTAGCGCTCTTTCTCTACGCCGAGATGATCGGACGAGGCGGCCAGATATTTATTCAGGTTGTCGAACATTCTTTCGATCCTCTGCAATCATCAACATTCGCGTTCCTGTGTCGGTGAGGTTGGTAGCCAGACGACCCGGCCCGAGTTCAGACTGGAGCGGGCCCGGCGGCGTGATCGAGTGCCGCCCACAGCGCCGGATCTGCAACGCGCTGCCTGGCCTCGGCCGGCAGCGTATGGGCCGCCCTGTCGAAAGCCGCCAGCGCGGCGGCCTGGTCGGCGCCATCCAGAACTCGGGCCACGACCAGGTCTAACACCGGCGCTTCGACGTACCACGCGGAAGGCTTGACGCTAGAAAGCCACGGCTGCAGATGGTCGACCACGGCGCGTTGGCCGGCCAGAACGCGACCTAGCTGCGCCACGGCATGGCGCACGGCGCCAGCCTGGCCAGGCTCCAGCGTCACCGTGAAGCCTTCGCGGTAGTCCGTCACTCCTGGGGCGTACCTGGCCATAAACGGCGATTGCGCGGCGCAGTTGAGCACGTCGCCCTCGATGCGGATTTCGTCCAGGTCAAAGCTGAGTCGCTCCTCCGCGTCCAGGCCCAGGCTTGCGCCCCGGTCGCGGTCCTTACCGGTGGCCTGGGCGATGGCCTGCGTCGTAGCCGATACGTGGATATCAATTTGGTCACGTCCGCCGGATGGATGCACGTTGATGACCAGGCGATCGCCCACGATCAGAAAGCCCTTGTGGTGCCGAATGGGCGTTACGGTGGGCGCGGCTGCGGCCTCAGCCTGCGGCTTGGCAGCGCGCTGCGTCGCCGGCGCGGACTCGCCCGCGGCGATGCCGGCGGCGGGCACAAGCGCGAGCGAGGCGTATTGCGACGAGTGATCGAGCTGGGCGGTCATCCAGGCCGCGTACAGCGCTGCCGCCTCGGGCACCAGGAACACGGGGGCTCGGACCCAGCCTTCGACCTTGTCGCCCATCCAGGCGCTTTCAAAGAGGCGGTCGACCTGCCGCTCAGAAGACCCGTCGGCCACCAGTTCCAGCGCCGAGGTGAGGTTGCAGTAGGCCTGGTCCAGTTCCTGGAAGGCGGCCGGGAACATCGCCTGCAGGGCGCGCCTGATCGCGAGGTGGGCAGCATCCCGGCCGGCCGCGCGCACGAATATCGTGAAGGGATCGCTGCCAGTGTCCTCGGGCAACGAATCGACCTGGGCGCGCCAGAGATTACGCCACCCATGCGGCAGGGTCTCAAGATAGGTGTGCGGGTCGGATGCGGTCATGGCTTTTCCATGTGGGCGTGCGGGGTGCGCTTCGGACACGGCCATCGGCGTGCCGGCGCGGGCGTCCAGGACTGGGCGGCGAGCAGCGTTCAAGCGGGGGCCAATTAGCTTCCGCCCCAGGCCTCCAGCGTCAGGCACGGCTGCAAGTTTTCCGTAGCGGGCACCTGCACCACCCGAACGTCGCGGGTTTCGTACTGCAAGCGCGGATTCTGCAGGTCGGGATACGCAATGACAACTTCCAGTTCACCGGGCAGATCCTTGAGTGCCAGACGAAGGTCTTCAACGGTCATTCCACTCATAGCAAGGCTCCAATGTGTTGTTGCGAGGTGTGGTGTACGAGGCCGGCCGAGCCGCCCTCTTCGCGCCAGAGGCCTGGCAGGGCCTGTGGCGGCGTGTCGGTGTGCGTGTGTTCCATCGCCCTACTCCTTCATCTGCACGCTCGAACGGATCGTGCGCGCAAGCTGGAGCAGCATTGCGAGAATAGCCATGCAAGCGCTGGTGACAGGCGCTGCCGTGGCGGCAGCGGCCAAGAAGGTCGTGATAGCCGCAGCGGCATTGACCGCCCAGCTATCCGCGCCGGGTCGCACTGGCGCCCAATATTCCAGGCCTAGCGGAAACCAGTGAAACCAGACGTAGATGAACCACAAGCAGGCTGAGGCGCTCACGCCCCTGACGACCTCAGACATGGCAGTCTTGTCGCGGGTGGCGAGCATGCCGGCGACAAGCGTGAGCACGGCCACGACGACAGACACCTTCAGGGCGCGCTGCGGATCCGCATCGACAAGCAGATAGGCCGGGTAAAGCAGGGCAAGAAACACGGCATACCCTGCCCCGTCGAGCCACCGGCCGGCCGAGTCAGAATTCGGCTTGCCTTGGCGCCCTGCCCCGGGGGGGCTCGCGGCGGGGAGGGCAGGCGGGGGCAGTTGCACGGTCATTGCTGCGGCTCCGACGCGGTGCACGGCACCAGCAGATCCGGCCAGACCTGCCAGCGCAGCTCGGGCTGCTCGCGCCAGGGCTCGCCCTGCTTGGCCACCACCACCATGCCGGGCGTGGTCGCCGGCACATCCAGGCGCACCAGGCCGGCCAGGCCGCCCTCTTCCCGCCAGAGGCCCGGAAGGGCCTGTGGCGCTGCGTTCTTGTGCGTGTGTTCCATCGCCCTACTCCTTCATCTTCAAGCGCCTGAGCGCCATTGTGGGGGCCCTGCGGGGGCTGGCGCCCTGCAGGCGCGCGTTATCAGAGGATATTACGGGTGGCGCGGCGCTTTTTTTAGCGCATGGAGGCCACTCTACCAGGGTTATTTAACCCGGGTCAACAAAATCTCTTAGACATATCCGGGCATATGTCAAAGAGTTTGGCGAGGGTCGTTTGCTCGATCGGTGGCCGCGTAGTGCTACGCGGGTAGCACATAGTGCTATCAAATGTGGGTATACTTGGACTGGGTTCGGATCCTGCACGCAGACGTCTGAACCGCCTGCAAACGCTGGCCCTGTGGCCGGCGCCGTGGTCCACAGCGGATGAAGTGCGGGGACAGCGCCGGGCCAGCCGACGTAATCCCCGCAGCTAGGCAGTTCGCGCAGCCACCAGCAGCCCCATCGGCCGGGGCGCAGTTGAGCCCCTGCCCGCCCAGCTCCTAGAAACCACCATGAGGTATCCAGCATGTCCAAAGCAAGCGAATACGCGGCCCTGAAACGCCGCATCGAGGAATACGAAGCCGACCATCCCGACCTGGTCGTCCTGGCCGTCCAGGACAACCGCCTGGCCGTCTCCAGCGCCACCGCTGGCCGCGCGTCGCCCGACGCGCCCCTGGAGAAGGTGCTCTACAAGAAGAAGTCCGACGAGATCTGGCTGGTCCTGGCCAACGGCTACAGCTGGCGCGAGCGCAACGTTGCGTGGTCCGCCAACCTGCACGACGTCAAGGTGTATCCGCATCGCCCGCGGATGGATGGCCAGCCCAGCCGCGTGATCTTCGAAGAACTTGATTTCTAATCCGAAGCGGGGCCCGCGCGCCGCGCGTGGGCCTACTGGCGCCGGCGCCAGCCGCTGGTGTCCAATGCTGCAAACGATCCGCAAAGGTGTCCCCGATGTCCAATGAATTCGATCCCGACGCGCCCGGCCGAGCCCTGACCCGTTTGCCGGCCGGCGTGCATTCGGCCGATGGCAAGACCTTCAACGCTGAGATCTTCGGCAAACTCATGTTGGCCGCGCGCGCGCTGGTGCCCGTCACCTTGGTCCAGGTGGCGGCCGACACCAACATCCACCACAGCACCTTGTCCAAGATGGACAAGGGCAATCCTGTCGACCTGCAGAAGTGCGCCAAGGTGCAAAGCTATTTTGAGCACCGCGGCGTCGAATTCGTGGCAGGCACCCGTGAGATCGCCCTGCGCTTCGATCCGAACTTTCGTGCCGGCGGCGGCGTGGCCATCACCATCGACCCGACCATGCCGTCCGGGACGCGGATCATTCATCCCCGCGCCTTGAATCTCGATGACCTACTGGCAGAGTTGCAGCGGGCCGGCGTGCAGGTTCAAGGCGAGCCGGTGCTGCGTCAGATCCTGGATCTGGATCTGACCAACGACTGGTGCGGCGTCCTGGTGGGCCTGGCCCGAACTGGCCGTAAGAACGGCGTGCGCTTCATGCGGTCCGCCGCCGGCGGCCCGTCCGAAAGCGACCTGGTCGAGCGGCTACGCATTTTCCCCTTTGCCGATGACGAGGCCCGCCGTGTTTTCGTGCGGAACATTGTGGCGATCGACTAAGTCCGCTCAGAGTCCTTGAGCATTCTCCTATGGGCTTCTCGGCCGCCAGGCACCATCAATTCGTAAAAGCTGAGGTTTAGCGTTTGGGTGAACACGTCGGTGAAGTACTCAAAGGTGGCGAGTTCATGCAGGGTGATCGCGAAGTTCTGTCCCTTCTCGTAGTGGAAGAACATGCGGGCGTTGGAGCTACAAAAATCAGCAAGCTCCTGAGAGACGCCAGTTGCCCCGTGTATAAAGCAATTGCGTATCATCGCGATCCCGCCAAGAGTCTTCGCGTATGTGCAATAGTCGTGGTCACCTTCATAGGCGACGGGTATTGACAGGCCCGATTGCTGAATGAAGTTGTTGAACACTCGCTCGATGCCATCGTAGAGTTTTTTCCGATGCCAGGCGTCCAACCTCTCTTTCCAGAGCACGTTCCAATTTTCGAGATGTTGTTCGCTTTGATCGCGCGCCTTGTAGGCTTTTCTCAAATCGCTAAATTCGTCCCCTTTGCATATATTGAGTGGGTTGTGTTCGAGATACGTTCTGAAGAGCTTGAAAATAAATTCCTCGAGGCACGCGTATAGATTGCAGAAGCCCCAAGCCGCAAGCATCGGCATTGAGCTTTCATGGACCTTGGACGCGAAAGCGCCTTCCCACGTTCTAACATAGGTCTGAGCTGGGCCGGATCCGTCAGGCCGATTTCTAATTCCGATGATAGCGAAGGCTTTGCCACTTTCGAGCCATTCCGGGGAGCTATATTTTTCGGACGCGATTTGTAGGCCGTTTACGGAAACGGCCCATCGAAGAAATATGCTGTGAAATACACCGCCGAAATCCATCGTGATCGTGTTGGCTTCTTGGGCCCACTTGTGCTCTATGCCACCGTCCTGGTACTCGAGCCACTTTGGCTGGAATTGGCCCCCCTGCACAGTGCCAACGTCCATGATCGGAATCATCTGCCGTTCGATAAAATTGAGATCGGTCCATGAGGTAGTGTTGGCACTCATCTACTCGTCCCCGTTGCTGTTGCTACGGCTCATTTTTCGGGCAAGCCTTCCTCAGGCGCGCTGGGTGCGCAGTACACGATAGCGTTGCACCACCGCTACCTCGGTGACTTGTGCTGAGCCAGTTTTGAGATCCTCATATGCTCGAAATACGAGATGTGCGATTCTGTTGATATCGTCAGTCGGGTATTCGAGTTGAATTGCTGCGTTCGTGTCGCGAAGAAATTTTATCAACGCCTCTCTCGTGCCTTCCGCAGCAAAGTAATCGAGGGGATTAGGGGGGGTGTTTTGCACGATCTCCCAGACGCCGCTCTGGTGGCGGCGAAAGAGAACACTCTGTTTTTCACCAACGGCGATGCGCAAGACAATCCCGTGCTCATCTTCAGATAGCTTTTCCGCCACATGGGTGCTGTCGCCGGGCCTGCGAGTTTCGACCTCATGAAGAATGCGATTCAATTGCGTAGCTGAATAAGGCATGGTGTTTCTGATCGTTTCGACAAGGAGAAAGCGAGAATACCCCAGCTTGGCATGGCAGGAAATTGTTTGTGCACTTATCACACCCCGGGTGTCGCTGGCTGCGAGCCGCTGGCACGCCCCTCACCCGGCCCATGGCCGCGGCGCTGCAGATGGCGCCGGAGCTGGATGGGGTCGACCTCGTAGTAGTCTATGGCGAGACGGACGATAGCGTGGTCGATGCGCTGGCCAGGAGACATTTCCTGCACATCCTGGCCATGGCCGACGATGGCCTGGTGCTGACCTCGTTGGCCATTGATCGCAACGACCTGGGGCCTGCTTTGCATGAGCGGCGCGTCAGCGCGGCGACGAGCGCGGCATTGCTTGCGGCCGCTGGCCGTTGGCTACACCGGCCGGGCTCCCTAGAGAATTGCATTTCTATTGGAGCCAGGCGGGCCGGCCGGCCGGCGAGCTGAAGCAGGCGCAGCTGCGCAATACCGTAGCCAAGACTCTTGACGCCTGCCAGGCCGCGCTAGAGCTGGCTGGCGCGCGCTGTGCAGTCATGCCCGAAGGCGTGTCGGCGCCCTGGGAAAACAGCGACCTGGTCCACACCCTGTTGGTGGCCGCCGACGAGGACGAACTGGTTAGGTCCATGGACGGCCTGACCGTCGCTATCGAGTATCTGGCCTCAGAGCCAGGGCGCCTATGCCTGGAGGCGATCCGCCAAGAGCGCGCGGCATTCGAGAATGCCGCGGGCATTGATCCGCAGCTGCGTCCCATCAAGGAGACATAACAATGCCCAGCATGACAAAACGCAGTCCGGGGCTTATCGCCGCTGCTGGGCGGTTATGAAGTGGCTGCTTGCAATTTAATTACAAACTGTGTCAATGTAGCCATTGCCGCGAACTTTGTTTCGCGTGCGTCAACCACCCTGTATCGCAAGGAAAAGAAGCATGAAGAGACTCTTCTTGGCAATCCTTAGCTTGGCCAGCGCCGGCGCCGTTGCCCAACCTCAACCGGCGCAGCAACAGCAACAACAGCGAGAACAGGCTGCGGCCCAGCAGCCGATGGACATCTATTCGTTCTGCTACATCGAGAATCGCGCCTATTCCGAAGGCTTCCGATTGAACGAAATGGTCTGCGGGCGTAGCGACCGCGGGCCCACGAAGACCGTCAATACCGGGGCGAACTATGTACAAGTCTACCCCCTTGTCTGGAAAGAAAAAGGTGGGTTCTATAAGTAACTCCGCCGGCGCATGGGCCGTGGCGCCGGATTAAGCGCGCGGTCTCGGTGCACGGATATTCAGCTGTGCGGATCTATGGCGACAAGGCTGATCTGTTTCACGGTTGCACCCTAACCTTGGGCAGAATGTTCTTTGGATCGTGAACAGTAAGCTGCGTTGGCGACCGGGACGAGCTGCCGTAGATGACCAGGTTGATGCCGCCGGGATGAGCCTTCGACGGGAACAGAAGGCCATCCAATCCGGCCGTCACGACCAGGTCAGCCATTAGCCAAGTGGGTGGGGTCTTGCCGAGATTGAAGACGATCGCTCTCCAGTCGACCGCGTGTTGCGCCCAGAGTGGTGTCCAATGTTGAGAGTTATAGCCTGCGCTAAGGTCCGCCACACGTAAGCCGTCGACGGCATACGAACATAGGACCCCTGGCGAGAGCCAGGGGTTGTCTTGCTGGTACTCTGCTGCGGCCGTTTGAACGTCGCTCGCGAGATATAGCGCTTCTTGGCCCGGGCGATTGAAGCGCCCACCTTTGGCCGCAGCCCCCATTCCGGAAAGAGGCATATGGGCGTATGCCGGCGAGAGGAGCCGGAAATAGGCCAGGTTGCCAGATAGCTGATTGACAATCATCCGGCTGCTCCGCCCTCGAACGAGATGAGATAGTCGATGACTGACTGCGCCCTACCCTCTTGGATCAGCTGGTCTGCAGTCTTTCCTTCAAATGCGGGAAGGGGCTCATTGCGAACCAAATACGCAGCTCGCTCCACGCTACCAGTCAGCGACGTGGCGACATATAGAACGCGCAGCATCTGGCTCAGATAGCTCTGAAGCTCAGGAGATCTTGGGTTGCGCGTGACCGTATTACGGTGGATGTGGGCGCGATCAGCAAGATCCTGGAGTTGGAACCCGAACAGGCTACCCAGCTTCTTTGGGGACACGAAGCTTGTGTTGCCGTCACGGAATTGTTCCGAGAAAGATAGAACCGTCATGGTGGCTCCTTGTCATCCGGTTGGTGATGCACTAAGTATGCACCAATCATGCATCATTTGACAAGTTGGCCACTATCATTTATGGGCCTGCAGGTCCTTAGAGGACGTGCTTGGCCTGAATACCGCTGCGACATCGGTAACGCGGTGTGAGTTAGAAGCAGGCGCAAAGCTGGTGCTGTGCTTATATACTGGACAAATGAACAGCATTTCGGAGAGGCCTTGCCCTCCTCCCCTCCCCCTCGAAGAACTGGCGCAAATTGCCGAGGAGTATTCGCGGCATCCAACCGTCCGTTCTTTGCTTTGCGAAATCAGCCGCCTGCAAGCATTGGCATTGGTTGCTAACGAAGCACAGGAAGGGATACGCCGATCGCTTGGGAACGGCATCGATGTCATCCTCGGCACTGTTCGGGAATCGCTCGCGGCGGAGCCGGCCGTCCGGAGGCCGTGGCAGGGAGAGGCACAGAAGGCCTTTCCATGCGCTCTCTCTCTTGAGCAGCTGAGGCAAACACGTGACACCTGGCGGGGCGATGGCTTGGTGCGCAAATTGTTGTGGGAGATATGGCGGCTACAACGATTTGCTTGTCGCTGCGATCAGTTGGTTCGATCGATGTGTAGTGTGCAACTCGACGAAGCCGGGCCCGCCATTCAGGAACTGTCCGACATGTTGGACCGAGAGCCTGCGGTCATGTGGCAACGTCGGTGGCATAGTGAACTGCTACTTTGCGCTTCTGAGCGGACGTTGAATCCGAAGGAGGACGCAGTGCGCAGGCCGGGTGCCCATGACGAGATGGAAAGCGAGTTTCTGGAGGGGGGCCGCGGCGCTCGCCGGCCCATCGTCCGGCGTTAGGAGTCAGTCAATGCCCTTCTCAAATGCGCCTTTACGTTGGAGCTCGAGCAAGACGGCAACAGCTTCCAACCTGCGCTCCGCGCGGCCAGCTATCTGACCTGCTAGTTCCCCAGCGGCGTCGCGCCATTTGAGTTCGCCGTGAAAATACAGCCGGTCTACCAGTCCATCAAGCAGCTCCTGCGCGCTCGTGAGGTCTTGCTGCGCTTGTAAAAGCGTCTGAAGCACCACCTCGAGGGATGGAAGGTCTGCCGAGTCGGCCCGATTGTCTTGCACCGAAGCACTCCTGGTTCGCATCCCGAAAAGGAATACGGTGGATTTTCACTAGTGAAAATTTTACAAGAGATATTGCTTGAAGGTAAAGGTCGCTGAGTGAAATCACCCCCCTCTTCTGGCGAGCATCGGTTGAGCCATGTGAGTGAAATCACCCCCCTTTGGACAAAGAGTCTCTCGATGCGATGGCGCCGATCACCAGCAGGCCTGTCTCCCGCAATGAGATTCAGCATGATCGACATGGTTGGAGTGAAATCACCCCCCCTTTTTCTGTCCACGGATCTTGCCCGGTTTCCGAGTGAAATCACCCCCCTTTCGTCCTCTTGTCATGATGGCTAGTTAGTGCCCACTATCAATAAAAAGCCTTTAAAATTGATACCTTATGATCTCTCGACAGCTATTTGATCCCGCATTTGCGCGCGCAATCTATGCGTGAAATCTCCCCCCTTCAGGGGCGTGGGTTGCAGCTAGCTCCGTGCGTGAAATCACCCCCCCTAGTTGACGGCCTATTTTTGGAGTTGCGTGCGTGAAATCACCCCCTATTGGGCAGAGAGCCTCAACCGGTTGTGGATAAGTGGATAAGTCTGCATTTTCCAAAAGTTATCCACGTGAAATCACCCCCCCTTGATGAGTGAAATCGCCCACTTTTAGCGCGTGATATCTGCCCCCTTTTTTGCGTGAAATCACCCCCTCTCATATATATCCTGTATTTTTCCTTTAGTTTTTCCTCTACTACTCCCTGTATGAGCCCCCAGTACCTGGGGACAACTTGCCAACTTATCCCGGCGCTTCGCGCCGACACCCATAACTAGAGCCCCCCAGAGGGGGGGCCGAATCGAAGCCCCCCACAAGAAAATCGAGCCCCCCTAAGGGGGGTGAACGGGCCCCCAACCCCCTTCACACCACCACCTTTCATCAGCAAACTGTCTGCCGGGATACGGAGTTGGCACCGCTTAAGCGGCGCCAAGCCCTCCGGGCCGGCTCCTACCGGCAGACCTGGGCGTCCCCCGGACGCCCAGGCAAGCACCTTTGCTTCAACCCGATCCCAAAACACAATGTCCCAACCCAAGTAACCAACAGTAAGGCCTTCCACCAAACGCATGGCGCTCCAAGAGCTCGCACAGGGCCTCAGAGCGCATAACGTCAGTGTCCTGCGGGGGTAGGTACTGCTGCTAGTTCAAATCGCTCAGCGGCCGTTTCATTCGCTTCTAGTCTTCGCCCAAGCAACTCCACGCATTCGTTGCCGCATGTCTTATCATTTGCTTGCGCAAAAGCCCGGTCATCTGCATACTGGTCAACGTTCAATACCTCGAGAGCCCTCGATGCAACCGTTAACGCTCGACCAATTGAAGCTTCTCCACACGAACGGCGGCGTTCGCACAGTGCAACTTGCGGGGCAAGGCGGCGCCTTCGTCGTCAATATCCAATTGCAGCAAGAGAAAGCTCGAGGCTTTCTCGTTACTCTCCGGAGCAATGACAAGCCGCGACGCTTTTCGAGCACTGATGCCGCCTTGACCGCATTGCGGCGGATTGGCATCACGGCTGTCGACGTCGATATCAGCGATTGGCACCCCACTGAGCGCAAGCACGAGCGCGGCAATCCTGGCCGTGCTGCCGCACTGCGCGCTACGCACGAGGCCGCAGCAGCCCACAAGCGCGCTGCGTAACCGAGGAGCACACATGAACCGGCAGGCCCCCCTCGAATTGGTAGACCAGAGCCACAAGATTCGCTTTGATGTTGAAGCCTACAATGAACAACTGCAGCTCTTGGGTTTTCCCGCGAAGCGCGCAGCTGTTCAAGCCCGGGTTGTTGACATGGCGTTTTCGCAATCGAAAAGCGCTGAAGAGTTTGAAGTCAACCTGGTCAAAGCAGGCATCGCAGAAGACGTAGCTCACCACCAGGCGCAGGCATTTCATGCGTGCTTGGCCACACCTCAAAAGGTGGGCAAAACGATCTCGCGCTGGTACGCGTTCGGTGATCCCTCAGTTCTGGCAAGTGCAACACAGCTGCCGGCTAGAGCCGCGCCGAAGTCGAAGGAGCGAAAGGATACGCCAGTCGAATACATCCAGTCGACCGGCCAGGTCGACTACCCGTTATTGCAGACAAAACAGACTTCGCGCGTGCTCGATATCGGCCATCAGATCCGTGAGAACCTTCCCTCTAGCGAGGATTTTGCGTTCACCCACGCCATCTTCTGCCAGGTCGCGCTGCCGCACTCACGTTTCGATGGCAAAGAGTTCATGCGCAAATCCGGGCCCAACTGGATTAACGTTCAGGCCGGGATGATCGACGAAGGGTCAGGTCCCGTCCCCCAGCCGATTCCGTATGGCCCTATTCCCCGCTTGGCTCTTGTCTGGATTTCGTCTTATGCCGTGATGAACCGAGATCGCGAGGTCCCTATCGGTTCGAGTGCGGCGGAATTTTTGGCCAACATGGGGATGGAGCGTGAGGGCAGGCGCTACCGGACACTGCGCACGCAAATGCATGCGTTGGCCGCATGCCGAATCCAGCTAGGGGTAAACGGTCGTACCTACAACGGCCAGCCTGTCGAGCAATTCGACGCTTGGATCAACAACCGGGATTCCAACCAGCGGCCTTTGTGGCCTGGAGTATTGCGCCTCTCTGAGACCTATTACAAGTCTTTGATCGAAAGCGCGGTCCCACTTGATAACCGGGCCATGTTGCTGCTCAAGGGAAGTAGCTTGAAGCTCGACATCTACACCTGGATGGCGCACCGGCTGCATCGTATTGACACCACCGATGGCCTGTTCATGCGATGGTCGAAGTTGCGCGAGCAGTTCGGTCACGAATACCAAGGACCGGATGCTGACAAGAATTTCAAGAAGACTTTCCTCTTGGCGCTCAAGGACGTGATGCAGGCCTACCCCGCGGCGAAGATTAAGAAGATCCGCGGCGGCCTGCAGTTCGATGCATCACCCCCGCCGATCGCGCCCCGGCGTCTTCGGGCGTAGGGCCGCCGCGGTACATTCGAAGGTAACGGGGGTGCGTGAAATCACCCCCCTTTCGCGTTGACGCCTTGCTGTGAATGATGTCCTTGGCGATCAGCTTTAAACATCCTAGTCACGCTGTGCACTCCGCTGGCGCAAGATCTGACGGACTCTCGCGGATTCGCACTCCTGCAGCTCGGCCACCACCTTCTCGTAATCGATACCCTTCTCCCCCAATACCCAGCGCAGGGTCTGCACCTCTACTCTGGCATGGCGTTCACGTTCATGGAGCTGCTGTAGAAGGTACTGCTGACGCGAATGCTTCCCTCGAACTCGCTTGAGTTCGGTTTGCAGCGTTTCCACGTCCCCCAGGCGCCCGAGCAGTCTGGCGATTGTGCCAAGCTCTCGACCGTGGTTGACGACGTGGGCCCAGTTGGCCAACCTCCGATCGGTGACCAGGTCATGGGGCAGGCCTGGGCCCGGTCGCACAGTTAGGTGCCCGGCCAACACGCGAAATCGCGGGCGGCCGTACTCAATCAGTCCCCATCGAGGTGGAAGTTCGTCGACCGAGACGAGGCCTGCCGGCGCAAGATAGTACCGGTAGGTGCCGCCACTCTGAGCGGGATCTTGTCGATGGGGCTTCGCCAAATCGGCTCGGAAATCTGCCCGGGACGTCTTCACCTCGATCAGGATTGAATATGTCTCCCAACCGACGGAGCGTACGCCAAAGGCATCCATAACCTCTCGCCCGCAAGGGGATTGCACCTCTGAAAAGGCGACTGTGCAGCCTGCCCCATTCTTACTGTTGGGGCGCATCAACCATTCCACGGCGGCTGAGCACAGTTCGCGATGGGTTGGTGCCGCGATTCCCGACCGCTTTGTAGTTGGTATTTTCGCCATGAACCCTCCCCAGTCCTCGCTAGGCGCGATGGGCGCGCATCATTTCCACTAATAGCGGGCCGTCGACCAAATTGACTGACTTGCCTCGCGCGAACTGTGTCGCGTCTTTTGTGAAGCCCGCTGATGCCACGATCACAATCCCGGAGGCACCGTGATGCATGGCCAGGCCGAGCATCTCACGAACAACTGCGACCCCTACGCGGGTGGACTTCCAGTGTTTGCATTGAACGAGGACTAGTTCGCCGCCGGCACCACGGAGCCGGATGTCCACTCCCCCATCAGCGCCTCCCTGGCCGACCAGGTCGACGGTATAGCCCAGGCTTGAGTAAAACTCCGCAATTAAGCGCTCAAACTGATCCCAAGACAGTTTACGTAGCGCTTCGAGGTTGCTTTGCGATTTGACCCAAGCCGCACGTCGATGCGACGCGCGCCCCGCGGCAAGGGATTTGATTGCTGTAGCGGTCAGCGCAATCCACGCGGCGCCGGCGACAATCTCGACTACAGGGTATGGTGCGGTGCTATGTATGGCCAACCACCACGCTGCGGCCCGCAGCGCTGCAAACAGCGCAAGGCCCGACCAAAACCAGAGGCGCCACGGGCGGGCTAGCCTTCCGCGGCCGGTCGACCGCCGCCTAAGCATGATAGATATGCTCACCGAACAGTTTGCGCGCGGCCTGTAGCCTGGCCCCCATGCGTTCTTCCGGTGTGACCTGCTGGACGACATTCGACGCGAGTCGCGGACTGGCGAACGCCGCAAGGAAGGTCTTGTCGTCGAGATTCAGCAGAGCGCCCCGTAGCGCCGCGGCGTGGAAAGCTTGTTCGTCAAACAATCGCTCGGTGACGGCCACGAGCAGGAGTTGCGCCAAGCAGGAGTCCCTGCTGAGTACCGGAACTCCATGAACGTCGTTGAAGTAGAGCTGGTCGAGCAGCGCCACCAGGTTCATTTTGGGATGCCACGCAAGTAGTGCCTGGAGCTTTTCATTGTTAGACATGAGTCCCACCGTCAGGCGATCACCGGGAGCGAAGATTCGACGAGCATCTTTCGGAATTCTGCTGCTCGGATGGGTCTGGAGAAGTAGTATCCCTGACACGAGTCGCATTCGAGGTCAATGAGTGCTTGGACCTGCTCCGCCTTTTCCACCCCTTCGGCGAGCGTCTTCATTTCCAGCGATTTGGCCAGAGTCACAATGCCGGAAGCCATCTTCAGATCCTTGCCGCCGGTGTGGATTCGGTCCACGAACTTCTTGTCGACCTTGATGGTTGTCACAGGCAATTCCTTGAGGTAGGCCAGGCAGGAATACCCCGTACCGAAGTCATCGACGGAGAGCTGGACGCCGGCGGAGACCAGCTTGTCTAGGATGACGCGTGCCTGGTCGACGTCCTGGACCAGGAAGCTCTCGGTGATCTCAAGATTTAGCAGATGCGGGGGTAGACCCGTCTCATGCAGTATGTCGAAGACTACGCCTGGCAGCCGCAAGTTGAACTGGCGTACTGATAGATTCACGCCGATTGCCAGTCCGTGACCATTGGGACCTCGCAAGCCCGTGTCGTACCAACTTTTTGCTTCCCGGCACGCCTCACGCAATACCCATTGACCGATTTCAACGATAAGACCAGATTCTTCTGCGATCGGGACGAACAGGTTCGGTGGAACTACGCTGCCGTCTTTCTCCCAACGGATCAGTGCTTCAGCGCCCTCGATCTGGCTAGTACGCAGGTCGACTTGCGGCTGGTACACGAGAAAGAAATGATTGCGGCGCAAGGCCAACTCCAGGCCTTGCTCCAACTCTTGTCGCTGTTGTACCGCTTTGTTGATCTCGTGACTGAAGAATGAGTAGCGGCAGCCTCCGGCGCGCTTGGCGTGGTACATCGCATCGTCTGCCTGCCGCAGGAGGACTTCTTTGTCCTTGGCGCCGTCCGGATAGATAGCAATACCGATGCTGGCGGACAACTCCAGGCTGCGATCGTTGACGATCACGGGCCTTTCGCACGCTGAGATAAAGCGCTCGGCGACGAGCCTGGCGTCTTCCGAGCTTCGCAGATCGTAAAGGAGTGCGACGAATTCGTCGCCGCCAAGGCGAGCGATCGTGTCGGAGTCACGAATGCTGCCCTGCAAGCGGCGGGCAATCTCCATCAGAACCCGATCGCCAACATCATGGCCGTGTGTGTCGTTGATTTCCTTGAACTTGTCCAGGTCGATGAACAGCACGCCCAAAAGCTTGCTGTAGCGATTGGATATCGCAATCAGCTGGGAAAGGCGCTCCTGGAACTGGTTCCGGTTTGGCAAGCCGGTCAGGCCGTCATATAGAGAGGCCCTCAGCATTTCATCTTCTTCGCGTTCCCGGTCCGAGACGTCACGCATGGTGATCGAACAAAGACGACGCGTCGGCAGGTTGATGAAGCCAAAGCGGATCTCCATCACCATTTCCCGGCTGTCTTTCCCTCTCACCTTTAGCCGCCTCGAGTTCCAAAGCGCCGCGACCTTGTCATCCTTGAAGACGTCGCCATGAACCTCCACGATTTGCGCTGGCATGAAATCGCGGATATGCCAGCCGAGCACCTCGTTTCGTTCCCAGCCGAACAGTTGCGCTGCGGGCGAATTGAACTCAACGAGGTGGCCCGCCTGGTTGACCACTGCGACTGCGTCCGTAGAGCCTTCCAGCACTGCACGGAACTGTTCTGCAGGGTCTGAACGGTTTTCATCCATCAGACGAGACAGCGACTTCATCTTGGCTTTGAGCAGCGGCAAAGCAATTGGTCGAACGACGAGGTCGGCGCCGTCGTACTCAGCAAGATCATGGGCTTCATCCAGCTCGATGTCGTCCATGATGAAGACGATGGGCGTCCACCGCGGCGCCACGGACGAGCGCAAGCACGCCAACACACTTTCGGTCGAGAGCGCCGATAGACCATAGCTCAACAGCACAATGTCGTGCTTGTGCGCAACGAATGCGTCTACACCCGCGTCAAGGCAGCTGCAGGCCTGCACTTCGAAGCCCCAGCTACCTAGCGCAGCCGTCAAGGTGCCCAGTTCAGCCTGATTCGAATCGACCACAAGTACTGAGATTTTCCGCTTCATGACATGTCCTTTTTGTTCCCTACTGGAGGGTTATTCCTTTGAGGCCTTGAGGTCCGACTCTCGCGCTTGGCGCAGTAGTTCCGCGCGGGACTCCCACCATTGCTCGGCCGACTTAGTCGGCCTATCAGCGCTAGCCACCTTCATCGCGCGGTTTCCCGTTCCCACTTTTAGGTCCGGCACAACCCCGGCGGCCTTGTAGACGAGGCCGACGTAGCCGTTGGCTACGCCGCGTTCCCAGTTGCCGGATTGATATGCCGAGATGGCCGCTTGCAGCGCCTTCTCGCCGGGGCCAAATTCTTTGGCCGCCCGTTGATAGAAGTTGGTGAGGATCTTGCCGCCGGCAGACACGTTCGTGCAGGGATCAAAGACCTCTTCCACGCTTAATCCCAAGCCTTTGAGATTGCGATCGTTCACTTGCGACAGGCCGATGCTGACGGTGTGCCCTTTCTTCAGCAACGACTTGACCAGTTCAACAGCCTCATCTTTCGATGTCGGAAAATGAGAGCGCACCATGTCTTTGCGAACGCTCCAAGGAAGGTGCACAGGCCCTGCGTCTGCCACCGCGTACACGTGACCGGACGACTCGACTTTCACAATGGACGCCATCGTGCTCACGGCGACGGTAGGCGCACATTTGGCTAGTAGTTCCGCCATAGGCATTTCGGATGCTGCTATCGCCCGGGCGCTAATCGCCGCAATGGCAATAAATAATGTAAGCCTTGCGAAAAAATTTTCACTGGTAAAAATCATCAGAACGCCCTCACTTGTTGGATCTCTTGGACAGCAATGTGATTCGCCAATAACTGGTCGACAATTCGTTGGTCAGCAGCGGTAAGCGCAGGACCGCCGGCCATTGCCTCTGACATGGCGACAGTAGCTGGAGTTGCCGCTGGCGCTGTCCGAGCTAAGCGTTCCCGAAGAGGTGTATTCGAATGCGGTGCTGGCAGTTTTGACCAGGCAGCAAAATCGGGGACTTCGTCGTATTTGATCTTTCGTCCATAAATTGGCGGATTGTTTGCCACCAGCACCACCAGATCTTCATTCGACAGCGTCATCCATTCGCCTACAGTCATCAGCGGCCGTCCTGTTTTTTTACGGGAGACGGACACGTTGCCACCCGAAATACCCATTCGATTCGCTGATACGTTTTCTTCTTCTTCCGCAACCGTAGTCTCGCCCACCATGTCTTCCAGTCGTTGCGCTGTCCGCTCGTCCGAGGGGCCATAGGCAATGCGAATATGGCATCCCGCCACAATGGTCTCGTTGTCGCCATACTTATCTTGAAGCTGTCTCAGATCTTGGCAGATCAGCATCAGCTTGATCCCATACCCTGCGACGTAAGACAGCGCATCTTCAATAATCTCGAGCTGTCCAAGCGCGGGAAACTCGTCGATCAACATCAACAAGCGGTGTTTGTACCCTCCAACAAGGCGGCCGTTCTCAGCCGCCATTGGGACGGTATTGCGCCGAATGATCATGGAGAAAAAGAGCCTTGAGAGTGGCAACAGCCGGTCTTTGTCTTCTTCAGTAGGGATGTAGTAGAGGCTGACGGGGTCATCTGCCGTCATCAGGTCTCTACACAGGAAGTCGCTTGTCCGGGTATTGGCGGCAACTAGCGGGTCGTACCAGAGGCCAAGCACGCGGCGGGCGGTCGACAAGATGGAGCCCCGTTCTTCCTCCGCGATTTTCATCATCGATGCCGCTTGTGCTGCCACCAAGGGGTGAGTCTTCGTGGGTGCGCCGGCAGTGTCGACCCATCCCATCTTCAAGGTCGGGTCATGCTCTGCAGTTAGCATTCTCTGCCACATCTGCGTGTCGGTCTCGAACCGCGGATCCGACAGATACATCACCATTCCACCGATAGAGGCGTCGGACTCGGCATACACGTGGTGTAGCGCCACGGCGGTAAGCAGCATCCACGCCGTCGATATAAAGTGGTCTTCCATCCCCTTATTCTCGGGATCCACGATCATCTGACATATGTTCATGGCATCCCCAACCTCCCGGTCGGTGCCTTTACGGATCTCATCCAGGGGATTCCACTTCCACGTGGAGCCATCGTTGCTGGTGGGAGCGAACTTTCCAACACGCTGCCCCGCTCGTTTGCGCATTCCTGCCGTAAGGGCGTAGTTCTCGCCTTTTTGGTCCGCAACCACAACTGATGCGTTCCATGCGAACAACGTGGGAATGATCAACCCTCGACCTTTACCAGAACGCGTCGGCGCAAAAACTAGAACATGGGTAGGTGCGTTGTCTCGCAGGTACTGCAAAGCCAGCACTACGCTGGGATTCACGTCATAGAGCGGACGGCCCTCGCTATCCCGCATTACGACACCACCATTCTTGCGGGTCACGTGCCTCGATCTGTAGTCGGCGTGCGCGGGAGTTACCGTCTCCCCTTCTTTGTCCAACATGATCGACCCGACACAGATGCCCTTCAGTTCAGCGCCGGGATGGCCGAGCAAACCAGTCCTATCAACCTCCTCCGCAGTTGCCCAGTGGGCATCGCCGTGTAGCGACTCCATGCCCTCGGTGCGCTTAAACGCAAAGAACGTCACTAGCAGCCCCGTGACCAAACCCATTGCGGAGCCAGATAGTGCGATGACGGCCATTTGGTACACAGTGGGCTTTACGGCGACTAGGTCAGCAAATCGCCAACCCCAACTTATCCAGTCGAACGGAAGATAGACGGCCCATGCGCCCAATGAAAAAAGGGGCGCTCCTAAATGGCGCGAGTAGTTCATCTTGGCCGCGAAGAACTGCGTGGCAAACACTGAGGCGACCATGACAATGAACATCATCGCGAGAATGCCCAACATGACATTTTGCAGCGGCGTGCGAGCTGCCTTAAACGTCTGCAAACGGGGTTTTTTATCTGCCATAGTCGCGGTGAAATTCAAGAATCAAGTGCAAACCACAAGTGTAGCCATGTGAAATACATAAAGCATATTTTATTGTGATATTAGGCGTTTTTTTCACTAGTGAAAGAACTGGCCGGCGGGCAATTTTGATAAAGGGGGGTGATTTCACTCAGGCAATTGGCGCCACAATCACGCGGTGAAGGCTCATCGATCTGAGTTCGTCGCTTGCACGACGCCGAGACCGAAGAGCCTAGCCCAAGAGCGGACCGTGGCCTTCTGGATAGCTGGGATGGACGTTTGGCTTGCCCACCAGACGTTTGCGGTGGCGATCACCACATCCGGACGATTCGATGTAGCTGCGCTTTGCAGGACCGGCCAGACAAGCAGTTGTTCATAGCAAATAAGGATCATCGCGCGATGTCCTGCGACATCTACAACGCCTGAGGCGGTCCAGTCCGCGACGACGTGTCGAATGGAAGACCATGGGGCCCACATCCCCAAAGGGACGGGGATACGCTGAGCAATTTGCGTGCCGTCGACTTGCCCCAGTCCGAACAGGCCATTGATTCGCTCGACACCGCCACCGCCAGAGGGGCTTTCCGCTCCCACCAGCAACGCTACATCGCGCGCGCGCAGCGCGCGGCTAACGTCAGTCCAATACAGCTTGTTTATCTCCCAGTTACCGCCTACTGCTTCCGGCAGCACAATAAGCGCCGCTCCGGCCCTAGCTGCCGCTTCAGTTGCTTCTTGAAGGCCTCGGATGACCTGGTAGTCATCGGCCTGCCCCAACCTAGTATTCAACCCTACCCACCCTTCTGGCGCTGAAGGCGCTGGGCGGAACGCCGCAAGGATCATCGCGCCAGCGGCCAGCAGTCCGCACGCGGCGAGAAATCTGGTTTCCAAGCTGGTCAAAATTTTCTGTCGGCCTTGCATGCGTTGCGCCAACAACTGGCCCAGGCGTGATGCCGAGGCAGCGACAGCTAGGCCGATCGCCCCACCCCACCACCCCAGGCCAGGCAGCCATACCCCGATGCCACTTGCAGGGTTGGTCCAACCGATAAAGCCTACTGGTGGCGCGCTCACAACCAGGATCGCAAAGAGCGCTCGCACCATGATCCAACGGAGGCCCCAACAAAGGCTCCAGGCGCCGGCGAGTACGAGAGCGGGTACAGTCCAGACAACCAAGCCCCACTGCCAAGAGAGGGAGTCTGGAGAAGATCCGTTCGCGAAAAAAACGGCCCCTCCGTGTAGAAGGCCACGACTGGCCGCCAAGTAGTAGACGAGCATGACCGCAAACGCGGCGCGACGGCTTCCAGCCATGCCCCATCCTGCCACCGCGAGCATGGCTACCGGCAGTGCCCACCAGATGCCGCTGTATCCAACGAGGCCCGCTGTTAGGGCTAGCGAGAAGGCGAGGTATGTAGAACGCCGATTCATTGCCGCGGCTCCAATAGGCGACGGTGCTGCGCCGCACGTCGTGATGTGGTAAGAACCTGCACGCGGGCGCTCAACATCTGTATCTCGCTTCGGAGATGATTCACAAGCATTTCTGTATCTTCGGGTAATAGGCTGCCTCGCTCTGGCTGGTCCAGTAGCTCCATCAGATCCGCTTTGCAGGCAGCGAGGTTTAACAAGACCAACTCCACTTCGGTCTTCTTCGACGCTGAAAGCTCCCGCTGCCCAAGCTGGAATTCCGCCTCGGTCACCTGCACGAGCAGCTGGTCGAGTTCTTCGTCTGCTCGCTTATTGACGGTCGGCGGCATATGCAAAGAGCAGCCCTATGAAGTGGTATGCCACCGCAAATAGGCTGCGCGCTGGTTCGACGTGAATTGGTCGAGCGGCCAAGTTTCGCTACGCGTGTAAATCATCACGCCGTAGACTTCCGCCATGAGGCTTGAATCGCGGCAGAGGACGACCCGATTGCGATCGCCTTCTGCCGAGCTTCCTTGTTTACGGATTGAGCCGCGTCCTTGAGAAGCGTTGCACCGGTTAATCGCCGCTTCAAGCGCCGCGATTCTCACAACCTGTTGGTCTTCGGACATGAGGCGCTCCTTTGGCGTGTCTAACTGCGTCAAGCGCCAGTGGACGTATGTGCTCCGCCCAGCCTGTCTACAGCGTTGCGCAACATGAAGACTTCGGACAGTGCCGTTTGTACGACCATGGTCACCGCCGAGATCAACTGCTGCTGCTGATCGGTGAGCGGCTGGTGCAGCGCATTTGTGCTTCCCCAGTCGAGTTGCGCGGCGCCGGCCGACATGGACTTGGCGTTGGTGGTCTCCGAGCCGTTCGGCTGCTGCAGCGCGCGTGCCTCCCCGGCCTGCAGGCCCTCCTCCTTCGGAGCCGCGATTGCAGGCGCAACTGCTGCAACGGGGACATCGTCCGGATGCGGAGGGACTCTGCCGATCGCATCCGCCGACGTGCGAGCATCGCTCTCCACGTCGGGAGATGCGGGAATAAGCCCGACGTCGCTCGTTGGGGTGGAAGTCGGCGCCACGGTCACCTGGCCAGCGCCACGGGCCTGCACGCTCTCTTGAGCCTGCTCGGCGTCCAACAGACCCTGTTCCTCTGCGGAGGCCTCCACAGGGCGGTGTGTGGCGGCCTGAGCGTTCGAAGCGGCCTCCATGATCCCTTCGGACTGTGCCAAACGGTTCCCGCCCAACTGACTACTTGCGAGTAGTGCCATCAATCCCGCGAACTGCTGTTGAACTTGCTGCTGGCCATGAGCCAACAGCCGCACTGCTTCTTCCAGACTTCCCGCCGCGGCATTGCCCGGCCCCTGCAACGTCAGGAGTCGATCGCCTGGTACCGCAGCGGTTTGGGGGGATGTTTGCTTGCCCGCCGGCGACGAGGGGCGCTCCTCCACCGCGCGCGTGCCGTGCAAGGCGGCGATGGGTATAGCTGCTTCGCTCGATCGTGCCAGGTCGTGGTCTTGCGCGACCTGGCGGGTCACGATCTCGGCGCGGAGGTCGTCGACCAAGGCTTTGCGGTCTGCCCCGGCCCCGGCCTCCATCGTGAGATCGTAGGAGGCCGGGATGTATGCAGCCATGTCCGCGATGACCTCTTCGACATCGGCGTCAGTGTGCACTTCCACCTTCACCCACCCCATGTTCTTCAGCACCGTGAAAAGGTCGCTGTAGCACTGACGGAGGGCCTGCGATGAAGCCCCAGCGTTGATCGCCAAGGCGTCAGAGTCGCAAGTGATCTGCACGCCGCTTTCCGCGTGGGCGAACACCAGCTCGTCAGTGCTCTCAACATCGGCGAAGCCGCATGTCAGGAAGCATCTCGAGATCCAACGATCTTCCTTCGCCAGTTGATTGTCAGTACGCAGTAGGACCGCAGCGTATTCGTTATAGCTTTCCACAAACTGGTGGGTCATTTCTTTCTCCACATAAACTGAGGCCTGTTAGCGGCCGATAAAATGCGACAAGAGCGCGCCAGCCAGCCCGCAGCACAGGCCGAAGCCCACCACTAGCCATGCAGGCACCTTCATCCCGGAGGGGGGCTTGGCCGAGGCATCGAGGAACATCGGGGCCAGCTTGGCGATAAGGCCCTTTGACACGATGGTTGCCTGGTCTTCGAGTGTTGTGCGGTGCGTGGCGATTGCGCTCGCGGTTGCCTCTTTGATTTTTTCGGGCAGTTCGTTGACCAGGTGCTGGTGAAGACCCAATATGACGAGAATAATGACGATCGGATCGTCATCGGCTATGCCGTATTGATCTTGAATGGCATTCCAATGCTGCGCGTCTTCGGCGGTGAGCGGGCGTTGGAGGATGCGCTCGACGCTGGTGACCAGGCCGCTCTTGCTGGTATGCAGCGCGGTGCCCTGGCCGGCGGAAGCCTGTTGATTGGCCATTGTCAGATGATTCCTTGCTTGAGGTTCGATGCGTCATTCGCTATGGCCGGGGCCAGAGCTTCCGTAACGTCACACATCCAGTCCCGCACACGCTTGCGGGAGAGTGCTCGCGGCGTAACCACCTCAGGCGACTCGCGGTCGCACCGTAGTTCTGCATATTCCCAGGGCGGCAGGCGCAGGCGCTTGACTCGATCAAGTTCGCCGGCCATGAGCCGCGGGAAATCGATGACATGCTCGAAACCTGGAGCGTATGTTTCGTTGAATGTGCGGAAGCGCAGTGCATCCCCGAAATGGAGGTTGCGAATCGGATAGAGCCGCTGGAAGCGCATGGAGAGCGTTTCGAGGTAGCGCAAGCCGTCCTCCGCTGGGCTCATCACGAAAAGAAATTTGAATAGGACGTCGACCTCCTCCGACATGCTCTCGGTGCATTGGAGGGTCGAGTCGAACCACCCCATCAGCTGGTCGTCCGCTCCGTCGGGCGTATTGATGACGACGTGCTCCGATACCTTGACGTAGCTCATCACGATGCGGAAGTATTCATCTTCCGTCATGCTCGAATGTGAGTCGGGCCGCAGGCGCCGAAAGTCGAGTTGCCGTGCAGGAAGCTTACGGTCATAGATCCTGTGCACGTCAGGAGTGCGCCCGTCTCCGTCGATCACGGATACCTCGTGCGTGCCAAATTCCTGCATCAGGGCTTGTGCAAGGCCAATCGCAACTGCCGATTTGCCCGCACCACCCTTGTTGCCAGATACCATCCACACTGTAGGCACGGCTACGGCCTAAAGATCCACGTAGGACCAGACTTGCTCCATCGGAACAGCGAGGTCCTTACTGAGATAGTTCTCCAGTTTCCACTGCTCGCTTTCCAGCAACTTGAATGCCGCGGCGTTTTGGACTGCCTGCGAGAACGGCATCATGCCGTCCGGATCGGCTGCGAGTTTCGTCGTGACCCGCATATGCAGGCCAGGCAGGGATACGGTAATTGCCTTTCCCTTCCGCTCAAGTTCGACGCGGAACGGTGACTCGTCCCAGATGAAGAACTGGTCAGGCGCCCCGAAAACCAGATTGCGCACGATGATGATCTTGTCGATCAAGGAGCCCACGTTTTCGTATGTCGTGTGCAGCAGATTCACTGAGTCTGCGAACAGGTTGATCAGCCAGAACATCACGACTTCGGGCTTTCCCTGTACCTTCGATTTGAGGTAACCGCAGAAGTCTTCGAAGTCCTTCTGCATGGCTTCGCCTATGCCGGCCGGCAACGAGATAGCGATGTGGTGATCCGGGTGCGCGCGAACGAAGTCAATTACGTCCATCCAGCCGTCGTCGCGGCGCAGGTTGATCATCTGGCAGACGGTTTGTCCGGAGAAGATCCGGATGACGTCAGGGTTTCGAGTGTCTGCTTCGATTACGGCCATTTTGTGCCCGCGCTGCAGCGCGCGGTCAACGAACACGTGGAAGGCGAACGACTTGCCTACGCCACCCTTATCGCCATGGAAGAGAAACACGCGTTGTTGGAAGGGCTTGGCGGACGCAGCCGGTGCCTCCGATGCTGTCGCGCCGCCGTCCACAGAAGCAGAACCGTTTTTAGCCATTTTGCACTCCGTAAATTGAATAGTGCAATATTTATAGCATACGGTTGTACTTTGTTAAGCCTAAGAATGCCAATTCCGCTCAAGAGCGGCTGGGAGGCCGCCCGGCCCGCCGGGGCTGCGCTTGTTCAACCGCGGCGGGGAATATGTGGTGTCGCCGTCGGTCGAGGCGCCGTTTCACCGAAGGTGCGCGCCATGCCTGCGTCGAGGGCTTCGCAAACTCGCTGTAGACCGGCCACGCTCAACGGTTTCGCCATCTCGTTTGACATGACTGGTGGGAGCGAATCACCTGAAGGCGTCTTGCCGTCTCGCGCCCACGCTAAGACGCTCTGCCGTAACGCAAAATCAGCCCTAGTTCCAGCTGTAGCGTTGAACAAATCATCAAGCTCGCCCTGCGCAACGCCACCTGGCAACTGGAATTTTTCGGGCTGATCCACCTCAAATCCCGGCCGTTGGTGGGCCATTGCCTGGTCAGCGACGAATTGTAGGCTGGCCCGATCGGCCAGCGGTGTTCTTCCGGTCGTATAAACCCATACGGTATCCGCAGTGAGCACTTGTTGGACAGCGCTCAAAGCGATGGAGTCGATCAATTTATTCATAGGTGCATGCTCTTATCGCTTTACCGGCCCTTGGCCGTGTTTCGCTGAAATCGCTTCGTTCGCAGCTAGCGATATCTGCTGCGCGGTTAGGCCTAGCGCTCTGAGCCTGGGAGCGAGTTGTTGGAGAGTGTGGGCAGCGCCTTCCCTCAACTTCAGATCATTGAAATCCGTCGGGCGACCGTCAAGGGATGCAAAGACAGGCACAACAGCGATGCCACCCAATATCTTCGCGGCCTCTTCGCCGCACGTGCGGCCTTTATTCTCCAGGACCAGTTGAACATGCCGGTCTGATCCCTTGCGGGCCATATCGACACGGACTTTTTGAACGCCGGCGCCATCCCGCGTCTCGATGAATAGTCGGTACTTCCCATGGTCGGTTTCATGCCAACGGTCATCCGCGATTGCGGATCCGAGAAACACACTGCGCAGGCCTGCACCATCACCAGCCTGTACTTGCACCTCCCGACCGGTGGTGTTCACATGCGGCAGGTCGGGCATTACCTCACGCACCTGGTCTAACGCCCGCTCGATTATGAATTGGTCGTTGTCACAGCAGACGATCTTAGGTTGCGTGGAAGGAAGTCGCTTGGACAGAGCCTTGGCCACCTCAACCAGGTTGCCAGCGTCAAAGGTGACGACCACAGGAAGACCGCGGCCCAGATCCTCATAAACACTTGCCGCGGTGGCATAGCCTTCTAAGAAGATTGCTGCTGGAGCAGCAGCCAATTCTGCCACGCTGTTCACACCGATAAGGTGAAAGGCCGCCTTCTTACCTGCACCGGCGACAAAGACCTTACCGCCCTTCTCCCGACTGGATATAACTTGGGCGGTCCTTATCCTGTCGTCGACGTCTTGGCCAGGGACGACCAGGAACTGATCATTCCAGCTCTTGAACTCCGGCAGGTTCAGTAGCTCGCGCAATTGACGCTCATCGCCACAATGGAACAGCCCATGCGCGTCAACGCCCTTCCGCTTCAGATATGGATGATCCTGCCCGTGGACTGCCTTGAGCTCCTGCAGGATCGATCTTGTCTGTTTCGCAATTTCACCTTGTTGGTGCGCAAGCTCCCGATCTCGCAGCGCCGACTGCTCACGTGCTTGGGCTTCATGAGCCGCGCGGGCCTCGGGACTGATGGATCTCCCGTCATATCTCCACGGACCGGATGTTCCTTTAAAGTTCTTGATGAATCCGTAGGGCACCACGGCGTCTACACAAAGGATATAGGACCCCTTCTTGCTGTTTCCCTTGGCATCGGATGTGGGCACATAGTGCCACTTGTTGTCATCCACCGGTCCTCCCAGAGGCTCAACCAGGCCATGCGCACGCATCGCCTCGGCAAACGAGTCAAGCACGTCGTTTCGCGAAACCGCTACACCACGGGGCATCCATTTATCGACTTTGCCAAGGTCGGTCCCTTGTGGCACATACCAGCCCCGAAATTCGGGGTGCCACCTCACACCGGCTGCCTTCGCGGCCGAGATCTCGCTGGGCGGAACCGCCAAGAAAATATGCCCTTGTCGGCCAGCGTTCGGTGCGGCAGGCGAGCCATCCAAGGTCCGGCGCGGCGCTGGAACAGCGGTCGATTGGGATGCTTCCCGGACAGGCTTTGCTCCCACTTGAACACTGGCAGTTCTCGCAAGTTTTGCAATATTTACTGCGATCGCCTGTGCATCTCGGGCGGCACGAAAGAACTCGTCCGGGTCTTCCAGGAGTTTGCTGGTGAGTGGTAGCAACGAGGCCGATTCGATGCTTGGTCGATACCAGTCACCGGCCTCGCGAACAAACAGATAGCTTGCCAGCTGGACGCGCAGACTGTGTTGCCATTCTGCCCCCTTGTGCGGAGAATCTAGCAATTGACCGGCTGCGCGTCTGGCGAGCGCGCTCGAGCTAAGCAAGTGTGCACGCTCGATGCGCCCTCCCAATGCGTTTGCGAAGGCGTTGATATCTATCGGTGCCGGCCGTGCGCCGGGCGTAAGATCCGGCATGCCGATCACCTCGGCAGCGTTGTAGAGCTTGATAACGGACGAGCGATACTGCTCGCGCTCATTGCCCACAGATCCCGCCGGCTCCCTTTGCCAGAAGATCAAGTTTGTTCCACCGCCTGGACGGACGCGCCAGCCTGCATTCTCGGCCTGTCGCGCGGTTATGAAGCGGGGGTCGTTCCAGCCGTGAACTTGCATCGCCGATAGCAACACCAGAGCATTAGAACTCTTGAAAATGCGTTCCGCTCCGGCGATGCCGTTGTATGGCATCGCGGGTGCAGGCAAGTCTGCACGGTCCGACCGTTGCCAGGGGGCACGCTGCTTTCGCATGAGGCTCACCATTTCGGTGACAAGGTCACGCCGGAACAGCCTCTCGGAATCGGGGTAGCTACTCACAGGTGACGGCCTTTAGTCGACCACGGCCAGGCTTTTCACGGCGGCGCGCGTTACTCCGCCAAGCGCAAATGCGGCGATTGGCACATGGGATACTCCGCTCAGAGCGTCCAGAGCGATCGGAGACAGCTTCGCGGTCCTTGATGTACCGTCCGGCGCCCCAAGAGTTCGAGACTTCCTGGAGAGGTGCAGCGACGGCGCGTCGAAGAATGGACAGTCGTGTCGGGTAGCAATGAAGGCCCCGGCTGCGGACACAAATACCTCAATCGAGATCATTGCTGCATCTTCCTTTTTCACTGGTGAAAAATCCGTCAGAGCCGATCAGCGTCGATGGGATTGCCGAATAGCCTGCTGTTCGGTTTGTGATTGAGATTTGCCCTTGTCCACTACTTGCCCGTTCTTGAACTGCAGATCCAGTACCTTGTTGACGGCAAAGGTCACTCCGCCCAAGACTGACTTGTCGATCGCCGTCGCGGTCTGAGCGCGACCGTTCACAGACAACAGCACATGGCTTTCCGTTTCACCCAAGACCAGACCGCTGTAGCGGCCGTTCTGCAGATCCGGCGCCACGTAGTTCCGTTGCAATGCGAACAACGCATCCATTGCGTTGTGCAATCCAAAGCCTGGTGCCGGCGCGCGGCTGGGCGTGATAGCCGATCCTTGAGCAAGCCCAACTTTCGCTGCTGGCGTGGACATGTTTTGACTTTCAACGAGCGACGTCGCTGACAGCAACGCTTGCCCCTTTGAAGCTAGCAGCGCCTTCATGTTGGCGAAGCCGCGCGACAGTGCAGAAGTCAACTGATCAACAGTGCTGGCTTGATTCGTGCTTTGGCTTTGCGCGACCTGATTCTGGGTTGAGGGAGGCAACAAGCCCTGCTGATTGTGATGAGCCACTGTGCTGGTCATGGCCAGGAGGCTGGTCATGGCGTGCGGCAGGGAGACAGCCGTAGAGAGATTGACGCCGCTAAGCGTTTGTGTGAATTGGTCGTAGAGATCGCTTGCACGCTTCGAAAAATCATCCATGGTGTGCCCCGACGTTATTGGTAGGATGGGTAAGAAGGTTCAGCAAACTGGCTTTCCACCAAATTGCAGAACTGGTCAACGAGGTGGACCATTTTCGCGACCGGGGTCTCGCGAACATCAAGCCTGCCGGCTTGAACGTCAGTGAGGAATCCTGCGTAAATCACCGCTTGGCGCAACTCGGGGTTGAGTTGGCCGAGCATGGTTGATGCTTGGTCTAGTCGTTGAATGACTCGGCCAACGTCAGGAAGTGCATAAGAAATTACCGCGGCATGCATCTGACACTCCTATCTTTTGGGTCGTACCCCGAGGCCGTGGTCGCGCCCGGGAACGAGCTTTCCATTTGAAAACTGCACGTTGAGCAGTTCGCCTATCTTGTAGTCGACGCCGTCGATTGCAGCCTTTTCGATCGCCGTAGCGGTATTGGCGCGGCCGTCCACGGTTACGATGATGTGGTGCGACGTGCCCGCCAAAACTCGACCGTGATAGGTCCCGCTTTGAAGATTGGGCGCGACCATATCCTTCTTGAACTTGAGGATCTGCTCTTTGGCGTCAGAAAGGGATTTCGCCACTACATCCGGGCGGCCCTCTGCCACGCTTTGCTGAGCGGCCCGTTCTGCGAGCCGGCTGTCCAGCATCGCTTGGTCTTTCTCGGTAGGTTCGTACCCTTGCACCTCCAGCCCTTGGAGACGGCCTTCGAGCCAGGAAGCCTGTCGATAGCGGGGCGTGCCGCCCACCTCGATCGACGTCCACCCCTTGCTCTTTGCAAGCTCGATACCCGCTCGAAAGGTGTCGATGTCGCGGTTTTTCAACGTGATTTGTGCGCCACCGTCGATTAGGGCTGGCTTGGTTTGGCCAACGCGCGTGTATGCGCCCGTTCCATCACGGATGTAGAGTCCGCCAAGAAGGACGTCGGGCGGCGTCTTGACTGGCGCTTTGGACTGGCTGGTGCCTGCGCGAATCAGCCCTTCGCCCTCTTCTTCGGTCGCCTTGCCGCCAGTCGACATACGCTCAGCGCCCATCTCCTTTGCTTGGGCGCCTAAGCCAGGTGGAGGCATGTCGGTTGCCTGGCCAACGCGCGGCTGCGCCGCCGCAGGCTTGCCCTGGCGGATAAATGATTCTTCAGCGACTTCGGCTTCGACCTGCGTAGCTGGTCGCCACCATCTCACGAAATCTTCATGGTGCTTCTGCAACCGAAGCAGCTCAAGAGCCTGGGGGCCCAATAGGTCCGTGCTGCTTAACCCACCCAGAGCCCGCAAGTCCTGGAGCGCCATGCCGGCCGGCGTCTTAGCCCTTGCATCGGCGCCTGCCGCGAGCAGCAGCTCGGCAATCCGCCCGTTCTGGATTCCGGCGTGATGGAGCACCGTGAAGCCCTCGGCGTCGCGTTCGTCCAGAATGGAGAGCGTCGCTTTGTCGCGAAGCATTTCCTCGACTCGTCCCTGGTCCCCCGCCTTCACGGCGTCGAACAGCTTTGTAGATTGATCCACACGGGGCATTATTTGTCGCTCCAATTTCTAAATAAAGATTGTCTGCTGGATCAATCTTTCCCCCAGCAGACCATTCGTTCGCTAAGCGTGGCGCCGGCCGGCCACGCGCTGGCTCTGGTTGATCGTCTGATGTCGTTCTTCCACCAGAGCCTTGCCGCTCGGTTGGTATGAGATCTTGACCATCTGCCCCACCTTCGGAATCTCCGCCAGATTGCGCAACTCATGTGCTTTCATGAATTCACGTCCGCTTGCCTGCAGGGCGTAGCGATCGTTGGCGTAGAGAATAGTGCCCTCTTGCCACTCGGGGGCCTTCGGTACCGGAAAGCTCACCTTGGCGCCGGCCAGGCGGTCCTGAGCGGCGGCCAGCACTTCCTTGCGCGCGAAGGTGTCTTCACGAATCTCGCGGCGGCCGTCGGCCACTGCGCGGCCGAAGACTTCCGGCGCGCCAGGTTGTTCAAGGGCGCCGTTGGGCACCACGAAGGACTTCAGGGCGGCATCGAAGGAGACTTTGCCTGCCCCGTTGAGGAACTTGTCCATTCGATGCAACGCCTGCGCGGGCCGGCTATTGTGGTGGTCAAACGCGACCAGCATGTCGCCGTTTTCGCGCCGCGTCACCGTGACGCCGTCGATCTTCTCGCCCATCGTTGCGATCAGTTTGTCGTAGCTCATGCCGGCGAATTCGGCATGGGTCTGCTGCTGGGTAAGTACGGACGCGCGGCCTTTGTCGTTGTACTTGATACCCATGTTGTCACCAACGAACACTTGGCGGTCCAGTGCCGATTGCTGGTGTATGACAATTGAGGTTTCGCCGTCGGAGCGGCCAGTTTGTTGTGCCGCGTAGTGGCGATTGGCCGCGACGATTTCCCCAGAGTAGATCCAGTCCTTGCGGTGGAAGTCCGAGACTTTGACTATTTCGCCGGCTGGGAATCTTCCCGCTGCGGGGCTCAGCTGAGCGATTACCGCTTCGCGGGCTTGCTCCTGGTCCGCCAGTGTCTGTCCGGCGGACTCCAGCGCCGGCAGAAGCGCGTTTCGCGCTTCCAGCGGAACCGACCAAACCTTCGCTTCGGTGAGGAACTGCGCGCCAGGCAGGCCGCGCATCGAGCGAACGATGTCTGGATGAAATGGGAGGCCCACTTCGTAGGTCATAGCGCCGCGGTTGAACTGGACAGACACGCGGTCCTTCAAGCTCACAAACACCGGCGGCAGGCTATCGGAATCGAGAGGGTTTGCGACGTCTTGCGCCTCGAAATGCTGCAGTACGGCTGCCACGATCGCGTCCTGCTTCTTGCCGTCGAGGCCGGCGGTCCCCGCGGCGATGCGAAAGTCCTCGAGGATTTGAAAATGCCCCTGCAGATCCGCGCCCTTGATGGTGAACCCAATACCCGACGGGTCGAACTCCACATCCGTTTTGCCCAGCTTCTTGGTCGCCATTTTTTCAATCTCCAATAAATATTGGTGAAACACTTCCACGGATCTACCGTGTGCGGCCATCAGGATCCGGCCGCGGGATTTAGCGGGAAATTCCCCCGCGCTTTTGGGTTAACCCTTGTATCGAGACATGGGCCGGGCGGCGCAAGTCATTCGAATAGGCGATATCGAGCGATTGCCCCAGCTGCGGCACGCGATCGAGCTTGGCCAACTCGTGGACGACGACTTTGCCACGTCCAACGTCCTGCACCAAGTGCAGATCGGTGCGGACCTTTACGGAGCCAGAATATGTACGGTTGGCCTCAGCAGTACTGACGAGGACTTCGTCGCCCATCTGGTTGCGCAATTGCGAAACTGCCAATGTGTAGCTCGCGTCCAGATTTCGCTCTACCAGGTCAGTGCTGATCGAGGCGAGTTGGCCAGTCTCACGCAACTCGGCTTCTGCTTCATATAGTGCGCGAGTGGTCCGCGAGACCTGTGCGGGCAAGACACCGACCCTGGTGGCCGCATCGCCCGGCCGCACCCCATCGACCATTACAAGGCGGGCGGCCGCGAGAGACTTATCCGAAAGTCGGGGCCTTTCCTGGGCCAAGCGTTCGAACAACTCCGGAGCAATCCCCATGCCTTATTTCCTTTAGCAGCCAAGCCGGCTTTTCACTGGTGAAAATCTAACCGGACTCTACATGTCTGAAAGCGCTTGCTGCGCCTTCAACCTAACACCCTCGAACCAGTTCTCAACGTCGTCCGACGTAAATGACGCCTGTTGCATCGCGAGCGACACATCTGCGGGCTCCAGTTCAGCCTTTTCAAGGTCATCGCGCGTGTAGTGTACCTGCGCCTTGTTCTCGACGGCTCGACCATTCATTACGGCACTCATCTTGACTCCTAGCCGCCCTTTGGCGACGCCAACAGCAATCTCCGGCACAAACATGCGCATTCCTTCGCGTGCAGCCGTCGACAAAGTGTCGTTGATGCTTAACACTAAGTCAACAGTAATTTAACAGTTAATTAACAGATAAAATCACATTAAATATTGCAGACTAACTTTCGGTAAAGATGACTCGCTGATATTGCGTGCGTTCATCGCTGGCATTGTCGATCTGGACCAGGCCGTTGTACTTGGGCCTCAGACGCTCAAGTTCATTCTTCGAAATCTTCAGCGACCGCGCTGCCTTCTCCCAGTAGGTGTCATCAAGACGGAAGATGAACTTGGCGCCGATGTTGACTAGGAATGCTTCGGTGAAGTTGCTGGGGGACTGGCTTACCGCCCACAAGCAAAGGCCAAATTTTCGCGCCTCTTTGGCGATCTTGTTGGGCATGTTGTCTTCGTCATCGGAGAAAAAGATGTCGCTCTCGTCTAGACAGACGATCTCTTGCACCTGTTGCTGCTGGCCTCTTTCTACCGCCTGGTCAAAGCGATCGGCCAAGACGAAATGGACAAACATTTCGGCTTCGGCGGGTTGCAACGCGCTGATGTCGTACCGCCACACGGACGCCTCCGGATCGAATGGCGGGGGCTCGGGTCTGAAAATTCCGACGTCGTTCAAGTTGGTCAAGCGGTCGTAAACGCTGTGCATCACTTCAGCGCTTTTGAGTTCCAAAACTTCATCAAGCTCACGGCCGGTTTGCACCTGTTGCAGATACGCCTGGAACGCTTCGATTGCCTTGTCCTGCGCGTCATTGCGACTTTTAAGTAGTCGCTCCAATTCCTCGCCAAGCGCTTCATTCTTCTGTTGTGCCAGGCACAACTTGTGGTAGCGCGTGGCGTATTTATTCACGTCTTGCAAGTGGTGCACAGCGGCGGTATTTGTCCCAAGGTAAGCCGCCTCGAGTCGTCGTCGTGCAAACACAACAGCATCGTCAAGCGTGGGATTAGCCTTTGCGAGACTTTTCGGTGCCCATAGCAGCAACTCACCTTCATAGCGCTCGCGCGGAACCCACCAACCCTTCATGTCCACATCGAACGCAGCGCCAGCCGCCTTGGCGAGATCCTTCTGTGCAAACGGCACGTCCAGGTACACGCGATTCTCGCGCCCCTTCATGCGCGCTGCGACCTCCGCGGGATCAAGAGGGCACCAGCTGCGGGGATCCTTGGCTGAGAATCCTCTGCTCTTGTAGAGATCCTGAAGCAGGCGACGCAGCGCCGCCTGTTGCCTCGCCCCTAGTGCGTGTCGACGCGTAATGCCAGTGATGAATTTGGCGATTTGCTTGCGAACTCCACCAAAATGAGGATGGGGATTGATCGCAAGCGGATTGATACATCCGTAGGGGGTTGATTCGCTGAACTTGACGACGCTCTCTCCTGGCGTGTCTAGATCGTTGTGCCTATCGAAGACATAGAAGCGCACACGCCCTTCGGCGCTGGCCGAAGCATGTCGTATCGCTCGGCGCAGTTGAGCTGACTTGCCTGCACCGGACTTGCCCGCGAACATGATGTGAGAGTTAACGACCCGCGCCTCGTCCCAGAAGACGCTGATTTGCTCTTTTTCGCGCTCCCACTTGTCCTGAATCACACCAACCGGAAACCGCATCTACTTCCCCGTAAAGGCCGCCTCTAGAGAGGGAAGGCAACCCGAACATTTGCAATGCTTGTGCAAGTATTTCAAGATAACACAAATATTGCCATATTGCGAACAATATGCCATATATCGGCATATATCCCCTTTCGCCTTCGCCGAAAAATGAGAATGCCCAGGTCCTAGGAGCCTGGGCATTCTCGAGCTGGCGAGCCGCTGGCCTATTTGCTGGCCAACTTGTGTCCAGCCTCGGCCAGTTTTAGCCCGAGCATCATCGGCGGCAAGCTTTCGACTTCTTCGCCTTCACCGAGTGCGCTCAGAACCTCACGCACTACCAGCTCAGGCAAGCGGAAACTGACCGACAAAGATTGAAGCGTGCCGCTGGCCTTTGCCTTCTTTTTCTGGAGCTGCACCAGAATGGCCGATAGCTGCCCGACGGAGAGCTGCGAAGTGACGATGCTGCCAGGAGCATGCGTCGCACCTGACGTCTGCCCTGCCGGCGCCGAGTCGTGTTCCTCACGGTGAGCGGTGCTGATGCCGTTACCCGGAGTGTTATCCATCGTCCTGAGCTTGCCGTCGTGCGGCTCCAAGCCTTCAGCCGAAAGGCCGTCAGGAGGGCGGTAGCCGTCCGGGGTCTCCGCAGTGTCGGCGTTCATCATCATTCGCTGCGCGGCGGCGGCCGGGTCAAGCACGTTCGATTGCGACGTAGCGCCGGGAGCAGTGCTACCGCCGTCGCCCGGCGGCGTGACGGGCAGCCCGCGCTTCACCATGGCTTCGAAACGTCGCAGTTCTTGCGAAGTAAGCTCGCCGGAGTCGCGCGCAGCGCACATGGCGTAGATCTGGTCTTGTACCTCGTCGGGCAGCTGGGTGACCGCGTAGAGGATCCAGGCCTTCTGGATGTAGCCGGGTTTCACCCACTTCTGGTAGTTAACGTCGTCCGCGAAGGCCAGATAGCGAGTGACCCATGCAGGCTTCTTGCCGAAATGCGCAGCGAGTTCATGCTTTTTCATTTCGCCCGCGGCCACAATGTCGGCGATGTAGCGCGCCGTGTCCAGTTCGGACAGATCTGCACGGTCGACGTTTTCGGCCAGGCGATACAGCCGCAGGCTTACGCCCTTCAAGTCGTTGCGGATGTTCGCCCGGATCTCTTTCCATTCGAGCAGATGGGCGGCTCGGACACGGCGTTCTCCGACCGCGATCTTGAACCTGCCATTGTCGAGCTCGATCAGTGTCACTTCGGCTTGCTGACCGTGGATCTTCATGCTCGAGGCAAGCTCCTGCAGCTTTTCCTGCACCTCGGGCGCGATCACGCCATCGGGCGTGTAAAAGTCCTGCCGCGGCTGGCTCGAGTCGAAGTCGATGAGATGCAGCGGGACGACCCTCACGCCGGCGCCGGAAACGGCTTGCGACGCCTTCGACTTTTCCGCATTCGCTGCGATTTTTTGCAATGTGGACAACGACGTCATGCGATTACCTCTCTTGTACCTGTGTTTTCTGTGCTTTGACTTACTGAACAACGGCGCGGACAAAGCCGAGCCATTGGTCCTTGGTAGCTTTGTTCGCGCGCCGATACCGCCAGACAGGCACGGGCACGTCCTCCTGGCGGCAGTCGGCGACCGCAACGCGATCGTTGAGCACCGCGATCACTTCGTCGCCATAGCTTTGCTGTACGACCGCGCAAATGGTCTTATGCGACTTTGACGATGCCTTGAACTTATTGATGGCGATCATCGTAACGAGCCCGGGATTCTCGAACCTGACCGACTCCAAGGTCTTGTAGACGTTCTGGAGGCCGATCACTGCTTCGGTATCGGGTTCAACAGGGATGACTACCCGATCCGACCAATATAACGGTGCGACATGCCGCAAGCCGATCGCCGGCGGCGTGTCGATGATCAGCACGTCGTACGGTAGTTCGCGCAGCTTCTCTTTCATCTTGGAGGAGTAGGCAAGATCTTCGACCTTCGAATCGCTGTCGATGGCCTCCAACTGCTCGTGGCCATGCCACACTTCGATTCCATTGGCGGTTGTCCGCGAGGGCTTCGCCGTGCCGCCAGATTTCAGCAGTTCCATGGCCCCGCCCACATAGTCGTGTTGTATGTCGAACTCGTTGGTCAGCGCGCGGCTGAGACTGCCCTGCGTATCAAGATCAATCACGCCTGTGCGCAGGCCTTGTTCCTGTGTGTAGCGCGCCAGGTTGAAGGCAGTAGCAGTCTTCCCGACCCCGCCCTTGCGATTGATGAACGTGTAAATAAACATCCGTTGGCATCCTTCTTGTCGCGTAGTGTTCACCCGTCACCCATTAATGTATGGCCGACGTTGGTCTGGATCTATTTTGTTTCCGCCTTACCCGCCAGCAACTTCAGCGCCGGGTTGCGTCCCAACCAGTCGCGCATTAGATCCTGAGCCGTTACCGTACTACCACTGCCCTGCTGGAGTGTGGTTTGCGCGGCGAGCGAGCGATATGCCACGATTAGGTCACCGTTCAAGCGGAGGGTGAGTGCTTCTGTTTCACCCGGGGTCTTGCTCCTAGCCATAAAATCACCGTACAGTGTTGTGATGCTGTGATGTTAGAGCATTGCATAAAATAATGCAACATCGATTTTCACCGGTGAAAAAAAAGCCTCGCATGTGCGAGGCTTGTGTCGGAACGGCGATTAGGCATTGGTCGGCGGGTACATGTATTTGACCCACCAAAAGATTGCGGTGTAACAGAACACCGACATGGAGACATCCAACTCTGTGCATAGGCGTTCAACCTGGTCCTTGAGCGCATTCGACACTTGGAGGTTAAAGGTGTTCCAACCAAGCACCGTTCGCGGCTTGGGGCGCCGCCAGGTAAGTGGACTGCTCGCCGCCCACGGTTGGTACATGATGAACTGCCTCAGCATTTCTTCGTTCATCACCATCAGCTTGCCATACTTGAGCATGGCAAGCCCCTTCAGATAGCGAATGATCTCCACTGGACAACGTGTTTGGATGATGACCAGGGGACTCTCGCCGAGCGATTGTTGCATATGCTTTAACGTGGAGGTGAAAGGCGGCGCTGCGGGCGGGACAATGGACTTGTAGGACGCCGCCACTTCATTATAAAAGGTCCATAGTCGTTTGCAGACAACATTAGAACACTACAACATCTTTTGTCCACCGCTAAAAGCCCGCATTGTGACAAGAAAAATGTCTTGTGCAGAAAATTTTCTGCACACTGCTGCGATCGGTGTGCGCCCCGCATTTCCGCGGCCGCGCCGCAGCGATGAGGAGCCCGGGACTGGTCTGTGGGTACTCGGATTCCAACGCCCTGCGCAGCTACGCTATCTTGAGTTGGACCTATTGGGGAGACGGTGCCGGCTAGCAGATTGGGCCGGTCTAGGTATGCAGCGGAAAGCGGCTGCAGCGAGATGCATAGCGAACGGATTGCGCAACAATCCGTTCGTGTTCGGCTTGAACGTGACGCGCTTGTTCAATTACCTCAAGGAGCGATGAGGAATGCCTCGCGTGATGTGCCGGCACGCTCGGCTGCACTCAACCAGCGCGGTGGCTTACCCCTTCCCGTCCAGGTGTCGCCGGTGGCCTGATCGCGATACTTCGGCGCAACCGGCGCGCGCCTGCGTGCATCGTCGGCGCGCGGCATCTTTTGCGCGCGTCTCGCCTTCGGAGCCGACTCCAGGGCCTGCCGGATATCGTCGGGTGTCAACGAATGCCCGCGCATGACCTGCACAATCCGTTGAACTTCGATCGCGCGGTGTTTCACCAGTGCACGGTCGAGCTGCGATTGCAGCTTCTTGATCTGCGAACGGAGGCGCGTGATTGTCTTGTCCATGAGCGTCGTTTCCTTAGTAGAAATGTCATTGAGCGGCTTGCGCCACCAGGTGTGGCGCGCCGTGCACTAGAAGGCGGCGGCTACTTCCACGACCAGGGGCGTTCAAACACCACGTTCTGTTTGACCAGGATGTTGAAGCGCGTCCCTTGAGACGTGGTGATGGTCGGCTGAATGTTCAAGTACCGGTTGATCATGTTTCCCGAGACCTGGCCCAACTGTGTGCCCAGCTGCGCCGAGAGCGTCTGGTTGACTGAGGGGCCTTCGTTATCGCCGTTCGACCTGCGGGATTGGGGCTGCGAGAGTTGGGCCCCCGCAGTGATCACTGACATGAACGTGGCCGCTTTAATCACTGTCCACATGTGATTGTCGACCTCCCCAGTGAGGCCTGCGGCGCCGACCTGGTCGACTGCCGGCATCCCCAATAGGGCCAATTCAGAACCGTCCGGGAACTTCAACAGGTCCCACACCACCAGCACGCGCTGCTGCCCGAAGGCGATTTGCGAGTCATAGTGGCCAACCAATCGGGCCCCGCTGGGTATTAGGACGAAACGACCAGTCGCAGAATCCATGACGTTCTGGCTTACATGCGCGCGGATGGTGCCAGGCAGGTCAGAGTTCATCTGGGAATCCATCATGGCCGGGATTAGCCACCCCGCTTCAATTTGATATGGTGACCGGGGTTTCTGAACGCTCGCGGGCAAGTAGGTAGCGGGGACGGCCCCAGCGTTGCCCGCCAACCCGCCTAAGAACGCCTCCTTGCGTGCTTGCTTGTTCTGATCGTCCTGCATGCCGTTGGGCATGCCCTGAGGATTGGGCTGACCTGCTCCCTGCTGCCCTCCTCCAATAGCGGGAACAACGCTGCGGCCTCCGGCCGGAGCGCCGTCAGCTTGCTGCCCCTGCTGAGACGAGCCGTCACGCAGGTCGGCATTGCGTGCCTCACGCAGCATTTGCTGGCGGTTTCTACGCTCTTGCTGGGCCTCCTGCTCTTCCGGTGAAAGCGTACCGTTTGCTCCCGGTTGGTGACCTGCGTTTGTGCTGGCGGCGGCTGCGAGCGGGTCCGAGCTAGATCGTACCCCCGGGACAACTGGGCCCTCGGTGCCCTGGGTGGGGCGCGTAGACGCCAGGGCCGCTTCCACATCCGCCGATTTGGAAACACCGTCCCCAGCATTTGCGACACTGTTGGGCACAGTGCTTTTGGGACCGTCACGTTTGGCCTTATCGGCCAATCTGGCCGCCTCTTCCTTCTCCTTCTGCAGCGCTGCAGTCTCCGCTGGATCTGGTAGTGCCGTTATGCCAAGGACAATGCACGCGACGATGACGCCGGCGGCGAGCGAGGCAAAGAGCTTCGCTCGCTTGCTCAAACCCAAGTAGCCTTTTGTCTTCCCTTTGAGATTGCCGGATATCTTCCCGCGCGTCGGTATCGACTGCGGCGCCGCGCTGAAACTGGGTTGTGCCTCGTTGGCTTCGTTGTCAGCCATGCTTACCAACTCCACCGCTTGTGCTTGTCCCAGATAATTGTGATTTTGGAAACCGACCCATCGCTCCCGCCGTACAGGAGTTGTGCCCTCTTGAACAGTCTGTCCACAAGAAAGAACTCGCCGTCACGGCCGATGCGCCGGCTGTTCACATCTTGCGGCTTGCCGTCGTCGTCGAGAAGAACGAGCGTGGGGACCTCGGTTCTGTCCATCATGGGAGACATTTGGATCCAAACCCGTCGGCCGTCGTTGCCGACCCGAACCGGACGCTGATCCTTATCTCCGCCGCGGACGGTGTAGCCCCAGTCCATTTGGTCGAGCGATACCGTGGGGAGGTCGGCCTTGCGCGAAGCCTCGTCTTGCGCCGCCTGATCTGCTTGCGCTTCGTTCTCCCAGGACTGGACGATCTCATCGGGATAGTAGAAGCCAATTTGGTTCATGTACTCCTTGTCAGACTTGGTTGAGACAAGCTTGATGTGATACACGCGTCGATCGGTAAAAAGGATGACGTTCGTTTCGATATCCGGCAGTGTCGGTTTGAAGACTACGTGCGTCCAGAGCGCACCAGTTTTGGGATCTTTGGACTTTGCCCGGTCCATCTTCCACAGCATCGTGTCTCCTCGCGTCGAATCCATGAGGATCTCACCGGGCTGCAGGTCGACGGAGCATGCGCGCATGATGCCGCAGGTCAACGTAGGCATGTATTGACCGAAGGGGTACAGTACGCGCCCCTCATCCGACACGATCGGTTTGATGGTGTTGGTTTGCTGCCATTGCTGCACCTGGGCCATAACGGCTTCGTCGAGCGTCTTGTAGTTGGCGCCTGGCCTAGCTTGCGCCAGGCAAGCCGTGGCAAGCAGCAGCACGCCGATTGCGTGAAGTCGAAGTGTGGTTCGTCGCATGCTTTGATCCGCCTTACATCTTCTTGGCCCAAGTCAGCTTCTGGACGTAGAAGCCGTTGGGGTTGGTCTCGAGCTGTGTCATGGAATTGGAGCCGCGGATGAACTCGATTTCTAGATGGCCTCGATATTTGATCGGTTGGCCGACGCGTCCACCGTTTAGGTCGATGAACTGTTCAAGCCACTCCACTTCCCATGTCTGTGCCGAGAGCTTCAGGCGAGATATCACGGTCACTTCCGCAGAATGCGTCTCGCCAACGACAAAGGGGTCGTTTTCACCCCGCATCTGGTCGACGAACCAGCGTCGCGCTGCTGACTCGTCCGGCAGCCTGGAATAACACCTTGCCTGCAGCTTGCGCAGGCCCATCTTGTCCCCGAGGACTGTGCGGCAGTTTTCAATGAAGTCTCCGACCTCGGTGTATTCCTGCTGTGCCAGCAGCGCGGCATCCGGGGCGGTGTCTCTCACAAGCACCGACCTGCCCAAACTGCTGGTAGCGATCGGCACTTGAATGTATTTCGGGATCTTGAGTGCGTATACCACCACCCCCAAACATGCCACGCTGAACAGGAACTGGTAGAACCACGCTCGCTGCCAGTTCCTCGCACGAATGGTTTGCCGCATCATGCGATCGTCATAGGCCCGTTGGCCGTCGAGCCAGTCGCCACTGTCTCCGTGTTGACGCGCCGCTGGGCCGGCTGCGTCGCTCGCCGCCGTGACACGAGATTCGTCAGTGGCGCGCGGCCTACCGAATCGTCCGGTCAACAAGGATTTCAGTCCCATGGATTTTCACCAGTGAAAGCAATAATTAATGCAAAAATGCCGAACGTATTCATTTTAGGCAAAGTGCAACTAATATTGCAAATTAAATTGCACTTTGCAGGCTATGGATGTCTTCACCGTTTGAAAGTCATTTCGGTCGTGGGAACCAGGGCGCGCGCGTTGACTTCATCGTCTCCTGCCTTTTGATTCTGTTGAGCAAGGTATGACCCCATGGCCTGTGCCTGAGAGGCTTGCAATTGGCGCAATTGCTGCACCTGTTGGACCAACTGCACTGAGATTGCGTTGCCGGCCTGGATCGCCTGCATTTGACCCTGAGCGGTTTGTCCCTTGGTCCGCAGGCTCTCGATTAGGCTCGCCTCGCTCTGGACCTGGTCCATTGTCCAACCGGAAGTGGATAGCAGGCTTTCGAGCGACCCCTTCGTTTGGTTGCCCCAGGCGATCAACTTGTCCAGCATATTGCCGCCCTGCGCGTATCCCTTGAAGGTGTTATTGAACCGGCTTTGGACACTAGCCAGCGAATAGCCCATAGACTGGGCGGTGTTGTAAACGTTCCTCAGGTCCTGCAGTGCGTTCATCGTCTGTGCCCAGGGCGTGTTCGGATCGCGCAGCGCGTTCTGCAACTCAATCTGAACGAGCTTTGCCTGCTGGGCAGTCTGCGATAGCAGTTCTGTGTTGTTCATGATCTGCGTAACTTCTGTCGACCCACCGGTGCCTGCAACGCTGCCGGCCAATGCGGGGGCTGCCGCCGACAGCAACGCAGCGAAAATCGTCTTCTTCATTACTCTCTCTCCTAGTCTCTACTGTGGGTGTCGACGTGCACCTGCACGTGACCGCTATCATGTTGCATGCCTTGAACGCTGCCCATCGCCGCCCTGCCCAGCTGCGTGCCGGTACCAGGCCGTTGTCCGCGCATCGCTTCGGCCATATTGTCCAGGGCCTGTGACATGCGATCCTCGCTGGTTTGAGGAGTGGCCGGCGGTGAGTCTCCAGAGGTGCTGGCCTGGCCAGCACTCCCAGGTGTGGCGCCACCACCGGCCTCGCTTGAAGCGCTGCCCCCACTTACGCCTGCATCGGATGCATCGCCGGCCTGGTCGGAGGCACCCACGGGATCGCCGCCCATAGGGCCAAGTACAGACTGCGCAGCATCGGCTGAGTTCATGCCGGCTGCCCTACCCTGTCCCCCTGCCCCACTGCTGTTGTTGGCGCCATTTCCAGCGCTCGAAATGGAACCTGAGCCGCCACCCAATGCATCAGATAGATTGGCGAAGCCGCGGCCCGCCGCAGCTCCAGCCCCGCCGGCACCCTTGGACGCCGCGTCGGCAACACCGCCCGCGAGTTGGCCGGCAGAGGCGGCTGCAGTCATCGTCGTGGCGATCGTTTGCATCATTTGGAGGCCGGCAAACATTGCTTCGTTGCCACTGATGTTGCTCTGACCACTGGCCAACGCCCCGGCAATCTTGCCGGCGGAGAAGGAGGCAACTGCACCGAGCAGGCAGCCAAAGACGACGATCCAGATAGGTGCGAGGTTGGACGCTGTGACCGTCTTGAAGTTGTTGCTCCAGGGCACCAGCTGGTCGTTCATCACGCCGACGATCACACCAAGGATGATGAGACGGTAGCCGATGGACAACATCGTTTGCAGCGGCGCGATGCTGCTCTGCTTTAACGCTTCCAGGCCGCCCATAGCGAAAGCTATAGGGGCCGCGGCGAGGATCAGAAAGAACTCCAACGTTGCGATTGCGACCGCGAGGGCAATCATGAAGAACGACAGGAGGATAGCCAAGCATGCGACCGACAACATCATCGATGGGAAGAAATACTTGAAGGCGTTCAGCAAGCCATCGCTTGCGCCTGTAGCCTCGTTGTAGGCGATCACCATATTGTTCTGCAGTGCTATGCCGTTCCACATGATGTTGCCAGGCTGCAGGTCGACACCCCCGGACGCTATCCGCCCGAGGGCTAGGAAGGAACTGAAGATCGCGTTCAATAGGCTGTAGCTGTTGCCGATCAGGTACATCAAGAACCCTAGCCACAGCATCGGAAATACGAGCTTGGCTAGCAGTTGCTTGGGATCGTCCACCGAGAACGCTGTCTTGTAATTCCGCAACGCGAACTGAATGAGAAACAGCACTCCGAGAAGGCGGAGCGCATATGGCACCAACTGGTTCGCGACGTTGCTCGCGGACTGTTGCATTTGCGCTGCCATCGCTGGGAATACATCGTCCACCGCTGACGCTGTGTGCGATACCCCCAGCCCTATTAGCGCGGCCGAAATGCACAAACAACGGCGCAAATTCTTTTTCATTGGCTCACCATGCATAATTTATTGCCTGATAAATCATAGTACCGGCTACTCGATCGACGACGTGTTGGAAATGCGTACCTGGTGTCCGCTACTTAAGTGGTACTACACGCTCATGAAGCACGGCGTTAGGTTTGAATTCCACCGCTCAGCGGTTGGTTCGTGGCGCTCGGGCGCCTGGGATCGGCAGGACAAAATCGCGGCCGTTCTCTGGCGGGTAGCCGTGTACGAAAAGTCTGCAGTTCGATCGTCGACCTACGTTGTCGACATTTGGAATGCCGCTCTCGAGGAACGTAGTCGAGAGCGTGCCCCTCTTAACTTATTGGGTTATCGCTTGAACTGCATTTCCTGTTTCGGAATGAACTGTTGCACGTCGTCTTTTGGCTGTGGCTTCGGGGCGGGGGGCTCGTCCTGTTGACATCCCGACAGGAAGACCGCCGTGATAAGCATCAGGCTACCGATGAATCTCATTGACCGTCTCCAGGGCCACCAGGCGCAGTTGGTACGGCAGTGGCGCCGCCGTGCTCAGGCAACGCTACTTCTGCGGCACGCGCGTCGACGGTGTCGAGCGCCGTCTCCTCAAATGCCCCCATGCTGTCGGCTTCTTCCTTCGTGAAAATGCCCATTACATCGACTCCTAATTATTGCCATTGTCTTGTCGGCAAAACATCAGCGGTATCTGGGGGATGGCCTTCAGGTACTGGCTGTTGTCCACCAAGTTCTTGTGAACCAGCGCCCATTTGAACTGGTCATCGCTATCGTAACTCGGGTTCCAAGTTCCCTCGGCTACTCGTTGGGGCCGTAGTTCGTTCAGGGCCTCTCGTCGCGTTTTGATCATGTCCATAGCGGCCGGCGTGAGAATGCCATAGCCGATGTAGATCGACCAGTTTTCGACAGGAGCGGTATTGTCGCTGGCTAACGGGAGCAGCGTCTGCACGGGCACCTCGGCAGGCAAGCCCCCGTCAAAGCGACGATAAATCGGGAACAGACCGCCGTCGTAGCGCTCCCAACCACTGCCGGTCAAGAAGTAGGCAATTCGCTCGCCGGGATCGTGCGCACCGACGAATACCGCTCCAGGCTGCCCTTGAGTAGGAAGACGATAGTTTTCCACCAAGTATGGCGCTTCACCAATGCACTTGATTTCCGCGGCGTGGGCTGGTTGCATGAACAAGACCCCCATAGCGGTTGTGGCGATAAGCGCCACTCCCGCTCCGAGGGTGCGCCGTGCGCCCCAGCGTCGATAGGCGAGTACGACGAGCAATACGGAGATTCTCAGCGAATGCACCACCGCAACGGTCAGATTGACTGCGGTTTGAAGAAGACCGATGGTCAATTTGGGTGCGATGAAGCAACCCACCAGGAACATGTAGAACAAGGACATCTCAGCTCCAAGAATTGAGTTTTGACGTTATGGCATTATGCAATCTTTATGGAATTTTCACTAGTGAAAATTCTGACGATGGATAGTCAAGCGCTATACAAGGACTATCCGCCTCACGCCATGCTCCTGACCTGGTCGTGACGAAAGGTGCCGGCGTCTCTCTGGTAGCGCTCCAACTGTTGGACAACTTCTTCCGCTACGTCGTATTCACGCATCCAGTGTGAAATCCAGGTATCACCGAACTCGCGCTGCAGGTCCTGGATGCGCCTTGTATTCTCGATACCTGCCACCCCCACAAGGGACAGAGCACCACGCCCCAACCCCAACTGAAACATCCGCGAGCCATAGGGGGATGTGTAGTAGTAGTCGCGCTTCTGGACACCCTTCGTCACGAGCTTGATCTGCCGCGCCGTCAAACCGAGGCGTTGGTAATAAGGTACGGAAACATCGGTATCTGCGTCACGGTCAGGCAGGAAGATCCGCGTCATGCACGCCGAGTAAATCGTGTCGCGGATCGGGGACTGGTCCAGGTCCGCAAGTTCCTGCGTGGCAAACACAACGAATGCATTCGCTTTGCGCAGAACCTTGAGCCATTTCTGCAAGATTTCCTGAAAAAGTGCGTGCTTCAACATCAGCCACGCCTCGTCCAAAACGATCATGACTGGCGATCCATCGAGCTGCCGTTCGATGACGCGGAACAGGTACATCAGCACGGGAGCGACGTGCTTGTCGTCTAGCTCCATCAGGGCTTCCATTTCAAAGACTGTGAAGCGCGTCAGGTCAACGGTGTCTCCTGTACCGTCCAAGATCCCTCCCGCCCCTACGCCGGTAGTGTAGTAGCGCAGCGCTTGCGCCATTTCAGTGTCTTGCAGCATGCCTGCGAAATGAGTAAGCGTGCGGAGGTCGCGATCTTCGCGCCCGAGGGCCGCTAGCGTCGTTCGAATCATGGTGCGCCGCGACGATGTCACTTCGACCTTGTTCAGCACGAGCATGGCTTCTATCCAAGACTCCGCCCAGGCGCGTTCCCCGATCTTATGGACTTCTCCCAAGGGGAAAAAGCCGACGTCAGTGCCCTCGCCCATGATGTTGTAATGCGTGCCTCCGCACGCCTGGTTCAATGCGTATGCGGACCAACCCTTGTCGAAGGCAAACACCTTGGCGTTCGGGTAGCGAAACCACTGAGCCATCAAGAATCCCAACATGGTGCTCTTGCCGCCGCCGGTCCTGCCAACCATCAACGTGTGGCCGACATCACCCACGTGCAGCGAGCACCGAAACGGCGTACTCCCCGAACTGACCGCGTAGAAGTGCGGCGGAACATGGAGCGCGTGCTGGTCGGGATACTGGCTTTTAATTTTGTCGCACGGATTCTGTTCGAGGCCCTGCCACGGCGCAGTGGTAGGGATGAGGTCGGCCAGGTTCAGCGTGTGAATCATTGGCCGCCGAACATTCTCCCAACCATGGCCAGGCAGGCTTCCAAGGAAGGCCTCCACGGCGTTGACGTTTTCTTCTCTTGCCACGAAGTGCTTCTGGCGTAGAGCGTCAATGACCTGCTGTGCATCGGCTTCCAGCTCGCCGAGGTCTTCGCAATACAGAACGATTACCCCGGTGTAGTACCCAAACTTCACTTCTTTGCTTCGTAATTCGTTCTTCGCGGCTTGAGCGTCATTGCTCATCCGCAATGCTTCCTCGTTTATCCTGCCGCCCACCCTGTTGAGAGCTTGGTCGAGGAATTTACGAACCTGCTGGTTCCACTTCGCATAGTGGCGATCCATCACTGCTTCTGCGTGCTCATCGTCCACGAAGATGAACCGCGTTGACCATCTGTATGCAACTCCTAGGCGATTCAGAATTTCAAGGATAGCGGCATGTGTGCCTTCGGAAGGCAATGAATCGACCGCGATGACCTTGATGTGCTTTTTTCCCACCCGCGGCTGATCGCCACCAACGAAATCCTGATTGCCAATCAGGTAGTCGATCGCAAAAGGTGCCGTGTCGGGAGGCGGGAGTGCAATCTGCTGCCGGAGGCCGGTGGCGCACCAATGGAAGACGCCGAGCTGCGGGTCGATTACCGTGCGTTGAGCCAGATGCGGGTACTCAATGGTCTGAGGAACCAACGGCTCGACGGTAACGAACTCTAGACGCAATTCGCTGGCGATGTCGTCGATGGTTTGGATGAAGTGCTTCTTCTGCTCGGCGGGCACGCTTTCGGGCACCATGTCCTCACTGGCCTCGCGAACGAGGCTCTTTACCTTGTTCTCCAAGGGAGGCGGCGGTAGCCAGGTTAAGGTCAGCACGCGTTGACTCTCAAAGTGGCGGCCCTCCCCTTCATACATTTGGCGGCGTTCTTCGTCCACAACGCGCGTAGCAGCGTCCGGAAAGTAGCCGGCCTTTGGATATCCCCGGCTCTCGAAGCGAAACGCGTTGAAGTGCAACATCCAGCCGTGGCCGAGCCGCTTCAAACCAGCATTGACGCGCTGCGAGATTGCCTCCAGGTCGCGGCCCGAACTCGAATCTGCGTCGCGCCCCATAACCGCGAATGACGCCATCAGCTGCCCAGCCTTTCCGATGACAATCCCGCGCCGGCGGTCGATAACCGCGACGTACTGAAGTAGATCGGCGTAGCCCTCGAGCTCGTCGCGAAATTCTCGTTCAAATATCATGTCGTCAATCCAAGCGCGTTGGCCAGGCACGCGGCCTGGCCTCTGATCAGCGATAACTCTTTGCTTTGGGCACTTTCGCCGAGGCTCTGCCGCGCGCGGAATAGCTGCGGCGATAAGTAAGTGCGCGACGTGCCACCAGGGTCATGAAAGGATCAGCCTTGCCCATCCTACGGGCGACCCACAACCCACCGAGACCGACGGCGGCCCCCAATGGCACACCCACAAACGGACCAAAGCCAACCGAGTCCACGAAGCCCACCATGATGCCCAGCAGAATCACGATGTAGACCAGTTCTCGTTCTCCTCCTTTGACCATGATGCGTCGCGCGAGGCTGGTGTAAATCGGCCTAAGCGGCAGCAGGTCTTCGCTTTCGCTAGCCATCAGCAGGGAATTACCGAAGGCCAGAGCCAGCGGATGATCGCAGACCCGCCGATGAGGACGGAGATGAGCATGAAGACGACGACCAGGGCTTTCATGACGCCCTTGATTTCTTCACCCCACAGGAGCGCGACGGAGGTCGCGAAGAAGACGATGACTGCGAGGGCGAATGCAGTTTTGCCCGTAAGAGCGTTGGCGAACGTGCAGAGTGGTCCTTCCCAGGGAAGAGACTGCGCTTGCGCGGCGCCCGCGTACACGCACATGATGAGGAGCGTCAGGAATCGGGACCCTCCCTGCTTCTTCGCAAGTACGATATCGCTATGCATGGTCGTAAATCCTTCAATAAATATTGAAAATAAGGGGAAACGTTTGCGCCATTTAGACGCGGACCGCGGCGGGGGCTGATCGCCAGCGGTGGATGCGGGCTCGCATGCGGGCCAGGTTTTTCAGAAAGCACACGGTGACGATCACCGCGATCAATGCCCCACCAGCAAGCGCCTGGTGAAGGTTGGTAAAGTCATTGGCATGACAAATCAAATCTTGCATGGGCACTCCATATCAGAGCGGTTTTACGATGAATTGGTTGTTGCGGCTGTCATATCCATCGACAGCTAGTACCTCCTTCAATACGCGCCGGCCCGGCGTAGTCGGGTCTTTCTCCAGGTACAGCACAATGTCGACCGCGCGCCCGATCAGCGAGAGCTTCGACGGAACACCTGCTTCCTGGATTAGCTCATCCAGGCGGTATAGGCCGTCCAGCGCGCCATCTGCGTGGATAGTCCCCATCCCGCCTGGGTGTCCTGTGTTCCATGCCTTCAAAAGGTACAACGCCTCGGCGCCTCGCACTTCGCCGACCATGATTCGGTCCGGCCGAAGCCGCATGGTGGCTCGCAACAGATCCTGAATCGAGGTGTGGCGCGACGTTCTGAGGAACTCGACAAATGGCGCCTTGCACTGCAGCTCGCGAGTGTCCTCGATGATGATGATGCGATGTTCGGGAGTGTGTGCGGCCATGGCTTGCAGAATGGCATTGACCAATGTGGTCTTGCCCGATGCGGTGCCCCCCACCACCAGTATGTTCTTGCGCTGGCGAACCGCATCAAGAATTACTTCCATTTGCGCCACGGTGATGATTCCTTGGCGCACATAGTGCTCTAGGGTAAAAATCTTCTCCGCGAGCTTGCGCATGGCGAAAATTGGGCGCTCAACGACTGGCGGTAGCAGCCCCTCGAACCGCTCTCCTCCCAGCGGAAATTCGCCTTCCAAGATTGGCTTCTCGGCGCTGACTGTTGTGTCGAGGAGCTGCGCCACAGTCCACATCATGTTGCGGGCGGCCGTTGCGTGGATACGCACGGGAACTCCACCATGGCAGAGCATCTTCAAGCCGTGATTCACGGAATCTGTAAGGACAGTGCCGTTCACCGTGAGCATGACTTCGAACACCATGGGGTCGCGCAGAGCGGCAAGTACCTCACTGCCGAGATTGCGCTTGACCGATTCGAGCAATCGCTCGCGCTTCGCGCGTTCTTCTGGCGACAAGCCTTCATCAAGAGCTAGCGCATCGGCGACGCTTGCATTAAGTGGGGCATTCATGATTGTCGCCGCGTGGGGCCACGTTTGCCCTGCTGGGGCAAGGCCTTGGAAACGGGCTTGGCCTCCGGGATAGCGCTTTCCGTGGCAATTCCCACCGCTGTCCCCGACCTTGCCTTTTCTTCCGCCTCTCGCTGCGCGCGCTGTTCGGCCCGGCGGACGAAGGAAATTAATGTCGACCTTTTCACCTCGACGCCATTCTTGGCGAGGAAGTCTTTGATTTGGTAATAGGAGTAGCCGCGCTGCTTTAGTTCCGTGACCTCCTCCATGTGCATCCACACCTTCGACGAACGGCGTCGCCCGCGTTTCGCGGGCGTTTGCTCAATGAATTGTTCAACGGAAATGGTCATATCTGTGTCGGAAGAGGAAGATTCGCGCCTTGCAAGATTTTCACCAGTGAAAAAGGACCCGGCGAACTATTTTTACAATTATCTATGCATCCTTGCAAATGTGCAATATAGCTTGCATAATCTACGCAAAATCACCCTTTCTGCCGGTGTTCAATGCTGTTTCCTCCAACTCGCCTGAGTCCAATAGCGCTGTCAATAATTATTGCTTGTTGCCCATCGATGGCAACTGCCGGCTTTCGCGCGCTTGAGGACGGTAGTGGAAAGACCCAGGGGCCTTCTCGTGCTAGCACGATGGAGCCTCGGTACTCTCCCATCCCGAATGTGGTCTTGTCATTTCATGCGCGGAGCAACCGATTGACTGGTGACTCACAGACGGGCCTGTTTGAGTTTGTCAGGCATGGTGCAACGAATGCCAGCTACGTGATTGTGGTGAAGGGCGATCGTTCCATGGGAGCGTCGGTTGTGTCCGCCCGAGTTGCGGCGACTAGGCAGGCACTCATTGATGCCGGGGTCGACCCGAGCAGGTTTTCCTTAGGTGTGACTGCTGATTACGAGGATGACCTCCCCGCGCCCTACGTCCGCGTGTTCCTTGCGCCTGCTCAAGCCGTCCAACTGTCTACCTCGACGCGCACGGGGGCCAACACGTCGGCTGCATCCGCCCTGTCCAGTGCCGATGTTCAGGTCGAAATTGCCAGCCGACTAATCGCCATCAGCCAGTCTGGAAAGCTGGAGCCACAAACGGCTCTGATGTTGATGCAGAACTTTTTGGGACCTCAAGGCCAACGCCCCGAACAAGCAGGCGAAGCCCGTTCCGATCGTGCTCAGTCGGCGACCGTAGGCTCGCGGCCAGCGGAAGTAGCTCCGCATTGGCGGAATGCCGATGGTTTCCCTGCCGCAGCGCCGATTGCGCGGGCACAACAGCAGCAGGCGCAATCGCAATCTCAGCGCATAAGCCAGGGCGGCCAATCATTGCCGGCTGCACTACCTATTGTGAGGGAATCTGATAGCGCGGTCGCATCTTCTCCCCGCACACCGATCGCGAGGCCCGAGGTGGCTCGGCCACAACCCACGATGGCATCGGCATTCAGACTTGCTCCGACCAGCGAAACCGATGTCACCGCGGCATTTGCGCGGGCCACAGCGCCCTCTGTGGCACCGCGAGTGGAGACGCCGCCGGCGCCACCCGCCCAAGCGATTGCGGCTGCTAGCGCGTCCGCAACATCTTTCGAGTCGATAGAGAAGTTTTTTGGAGTTACCACTGCACCCAAACGCCACGAGGGATTCAGCGCAGCGCGATACGTCGCGGTGGGGCCGGCGTTCTCGTTCCCGGCCAGCGTCGATCAATCGAGCGGAAGGGGATTAGCCACGGCCCCGGAGGGAATTGCACCGGCACCGGCACCTGCAACCGCTCTGCCGATCGCCGTTGCATCCATGGCGATACCCAACGTCCCATTGGCGACCAACGAGAAAACCGGTCCACAGGTGTCGAGGGATTCCCCGCCACGCGCCGGCGATGAAACCCCAGCCGGCGCAAGAATGCCCACACTGACAGTGCACGCTAGCGTGCGTCTGGCAGGCGAGGTGGCATTGGCGGACTATCCCAGCGGCGCGGCGGAAGCGATCGCCTCGGGCGCGGCCAAACGCACTGCGTCCCCCAGCCCCGCTGCGCCAGACGCGGACGGCGCGCATGTAGGTGTTGATCCTGACGGTACCAGCGCCGCCATCAGCGACGTTGCTGAGCAGGCGGCCACCCCCGCACTGCCAACGTGGCATCTGGATGCGCAAAAGACGCTTCGCGACAACCTTGAAGAATGGGCGACCACAGCAGGCTACAGGTTGAAGTGGGACGCTTCCAACTACATCCAAGTCGTCACGCCGCGAACCTACTCCACCGAATTTCTTAGCGTCGTGAAGTCGGTTGGTCAGGCTGTCGCTTCGCTCGTGCATATCGAGGTCTATCCAGACGCAAATCCTCCGGAGATCCGCGTTTCCGACGCCACGCAATAGAACGCTCTACGCCATCTAAACAACGGACCAACCCAATGATCATTCACCGCATTTTCATCGCCGCCGCGGCCTCCTCTTTGCTTGTCGCGTGCGCCACAAACTACGACAAGGAGGCGCGGGAGTTCCATGAAGGAGCCACTAAAGGCCTGGACGACGTGAAGGAACAGCAGCGCAAACAAGAGGAGATTGTCCGCGCGGGAGAAGTCCCTTTGGAATTCAAGCGGTTGTCTGAGGCCGAGCAAGAGGCCAAGCAACACGCTTGGCTGCGCGCCAAGAAAGTCACTTACGTGCCCAAAAATGCGGTCAGCGCCATGGAGATCCTCAAGGTGCTGCGCGCCCACGGCATCAACATCGCCACCTCACTGCCGTTGGATAACTATCTCTACAGCGGGCTGGGTGTGACCCAGCTGGATGGCGAGACCGCCCTCAAGACACTCCTACTTCCTATGGGCCTCGACTACCAGCTGGACAACCAGGCCAAGGTCGTAGAGATCATTCCCATGCGCTCGCAAACGTGGACGATCAACATCGGGAACCGCACAAGCAGCTACAGCTCGGCAACTACGGACATCGATGACGAGGATGGATCGCCTACAGGCGCAGGCATGGGCGGAGTCGGAAATACGGGCGCGGCGAACCGGCGCAATAGTTCCGACGGCGACGGTGGCAACAAAAACATGAACACCGTCACCAGTACGGACAATTTCTGGAAAAGCCTCTCCAACGAGTTGTGCAGCCGGCTCGCCACCCTTATCCCGACGGCGGCCAACAATAACGGTGTCAGTTTGAATGCCGCGCCGCAGATCCAAGGCGGCTCGCCAATTGTCCCGGGAATCAATCCCGGAATGGCAATCGGCGGGCGCGTTGGCGCCGACGCGGGCGGCGGGGGGGCCGCCACTTGTGGTGGCCAGAGCGCTGGAGGCAACTCGCTCTACACCGCAACGCGCATTGGCTTGCCTTCGATGAACCCGGAGACGGGCGCAATCACTATCCAGGCCCCCGGCTGGCTGATGAAGCAGATCAGCCCCTACATGGACAGCATTCAGGCCAAGTACAACACCCAGATCACCTTCGACGTGGAGGTCGTTGAGGTCACGACTAGCAAGAGGTCAACTCGCGGTCTTGATATTGCGAGCTTCGCGCGCTTCGCGAAAGGCCGCTATGGCGCCGTCGTCACCAACAACATCCTTGGTGGCGCCACGATCAGCTTCCCGGGCGGGGGAAGCCAAATTCCCAGCGTCAATGTTCCGTCGACGTCGCTGGCGGCGACGCCCACAACGCTGCTGGGCGTCTCGTCTGCCGCAGATGGGCTGCAGATCTTCAACGCTTACATGGACACGCAAGAAAATACTCGCACCATTCAGAAGCCGACGGTTTCCACGACGAGCGGCTCGCCCGCTGAGTTCGACTACCGGACCACCGGTCACTACACGATCAACAGTCAGCAAGCCGCCTACGGCACGAACACGGGAGCGGCCGCCACCGCAACGCAGAACATTCTCGTGCCCTACAGCACCGGTATGCGGTTGCGCATTAACCCGCGCTACGACTCCACATCTGGAATCGTGCGCGCCCAGGTTTCCATGTTGCTGAAAAAGGTCGTGGGATGGGACTCCTCCAACCAGGTCATCACCGCCGGCGAGAAGGTCGTACAGATCCCCCAGCGCATCCCAATCATCAACAAGCAAACGAACAATGCCGAAGTGGTCTTGCGCGATGGCGATTTGATCTTGCTGGGTGGCTTGAGCCAGGAGAACACCAACGACCTTGGCAGTGGCATTCCCGGCCTTAAAGATGTGCCGGTGCTGAGCGCTGTGTTTGGCAACGAAAACAACAGCGGATCCAAGACCTCGATGTACCTGGTCTTGCGCGTAGGCATTACAAAACGCAATTAGGTCGCGACATGAATCGACGTCAACAATATCGCGCGAGCGAACGACAGGCCTCACGCCAGGACGGCTTTACGCTGATCGAAATCCTGTCGTGCGTCGCGTTGCTGGGAGGGCTGCTGTACCTACTGGCGCCCATGGTTCGAGACGGATACAGCGCTCTAGTACGCGCCGCCGATGGACGTCAAGCGCTGAGCAACCAGAACGTTGCCGCGGTGCTTCTTGACGCGGCGCGGACCCGGTCGGTGCTTGGAAAGTTGCCCGAGCCGTACAGCGGCGGGGGCTTGCGCAACGCTGTTCTGGATCCCTTGGATTCTGACCTGGTGAGCCTGTTCTCACAATCTGGGCTGCTGCCGCGTGATATCAATAGCGACGGCACTGCAGCGCAGAACGCGCGCGTCTATCAGCGGACGCCGGACATCTCGATGCAGGTTCCCTTGTACTTCCGCAGTGGGCCGCTCGTGACCCTCGCTTATCAAATTGGCGCGGTGTACAGCACCCGGTGCCCGATCTCGTCAGGTGCATGCGCTGGCGTGGCGGGGATTCCGGGCGCGAGTGCCGCCCTCACCGTCGCGAATGTGGCAACTTGGGCGCCTACGCAACCTGACTACGGCGTGCAGATCTTCAGCACGCTGCAACTCCAACGCTCCATGATGCAGACGACCGTGACAAACGTCGACCTCATGCGCGACAACTTCCAGAACTACTACCGCGAAAGCCAGCGTCTGGCGTCCGCCACGGACACGACGAATTGGTATCCCGCAGCCACCACAAGTCTTGCTGGCCAGAATCCCGCCACAAACCAAGGTTGCTACGACGGCTGGTATGACCTCTCCAGTTCTTCGGTCAACGTGCTAGCCCAAATCGGTATGGATCAGGCCCGGTACGGGAAGACCCAGTGGGGCGGGCCCCTGCAGTATTGCCGCGACTACAAGCCAACCGCCGTCGGGCCCAACAAAGTTCCTCACTACGGTGCTATCCGCCTCAACGCCAACGTGTCAGCTGGGGTCGCACCGGATTCTTCAAACCCCACCAACAACGTCGTCTTGACCTTCTAAAAGCACCGAGATAACTATGAAACAACTTCACCGCAGTAATCGTACTCTCTCCCCCTTTCCCCGCTACCTGCCCAGCGCTGTGGGCGCGCGAGCGTACCGACGCAAACAGGCCGGCTTCACTCTGCTCGAGATCCTGGTTGTTGTTGGAATCCTTGGGATCCTCGCCTGGATCTTCGCCCCGAAGTTGTTGGGTTCCACGGACAACGTCAAAAGCCTCGCGTACCAAGATATCGCGCAGGGGCTTGCCAATAATTTCCGAATCATCAATCAATCGTGCGGGACCGCCAACATGGTGGCCACGTCAGCAGTACCGACGACGCCGGGGGCCAACGGCGCGCTGCAATTGCTGGTCGACGGCAGCAACGTGAACCCGCTGTATGCAGCCTGCTACGCGAACACGAACGCGCTACCCATGCACGAGTCCATTCAGGGCTCGCCCGGCAACTATCGCCTGGGCGGCTCGACCGTGTCTTTGAGCGATGCTTTTATCAACAATCGAAACGTCATCGCCGTCCAATTCGCGCCCGTCACGGACGCGGTGGTGTTGGCGAACTATCAGCGCTTGTCGAGCACGCCTGGTGCGATGAACGCGACAGCTCTGCCTGCGGGTGCGGATACCACGGACCCGAAGATCCAGTTCTCGGCAGGTGGAAGCGGTAATCGCACCATGACCATCTTCTATTGACCGATCATGCCGCTGCTCCTCCTTGGCGTGGGATTCGCCTTCCTGACTTTTATGCTTACGGGATTCGCCACGTCGGCCGGGCAAGCCCAAGCGATCGACGGCCAAGCCCGTGCCATGGCCACGCGATTCGTGGCTGGCGCAATCCAGAACCAGATCATGGATTTCGGGGTGCCGCCAGCCTCGTTGGAGGAGGCCGCAGGTCGCGCCGGCTATCAAGAGCTGCGCGTGGAAGCTGGCAGGGCTTGGCAGGGGTATGAGGTCAGCCCGATCATGACGGATGGTGTCTGGCAGTTCCGCCGCGCGGTGGTGTTTTCGCAGTTGCCCCGTGATGCCACCGACTCCGCGGCGTACCTCGCAGATAACGAATGTGGCACCTTGCCTTTCTCTTCCCCCGGCCCTTGGTGTGGCAGAAAGCGCAGCCACTGGTGGCTCTACGACAGCCGCAACGATTACGCGAACGAGATCTCTCTCGAAAAGCTTGCGCAGCGGCGAATCCTGCAGAAGTTCGCACGCGCCTATTCACAAGTAATAGACAACCGGCAGGTATTCCCCAAGCCGGCGGGCTCGTCTGCCACGTTGGCCGCACTTGCCGGTTTCGGTGGCACTGCTGGCACCTGCTCTGGCTCCTACATCTGGGCCGGTGTGCCGTTGGACTGCACTGACCTGTTTTCGGTTTGGGGAACGCCACGTGTCTACAACTATTTGACTGAGGACTACGTCGCAATATTGACGACCTCGACCATAAAGGATGCCACAGGCAAAGAGGTGCCCGTGGCAAGCCAGCTCGACGCGCGAGCGCGTCTTTTTGCTCAATAGGATTCGAATCATGACTCAGCAAGACGCTGCCTCGCGCATCCAAGATGTCCATTCACCGTTAGCGGCGCTTCTTGATGGATGGGGCTACCCGGACGCTGCGACAGCGCCGCGAGACCTCGCAGACGTAGCGTCGCAGATCGTTGCCAACCCCGGGCTGCGCGCTGGCGACTACGTCGTTCAGCTGGAATTCGCGACCCAGAGACAGGTGGACGTGCTGATGGATAGCAAGCCCGCGAATGTGCTTACTCTCGAGTACCTGTCAGACAAAATCAGCAATCTACGTCCCAGTATCCAACGGATAGTTGCACTGACGGAACAACGTCCCTACTACACGACACTGCCCGAATCGCCTAGTGCCATGATGGCCGATCCTGCAGTCCGTGATGCGTGCGGGCACGAGTCGGTTCTCATTGACACGCCGAGCGGGCGCCCGTGCTTGGTCTTCACCGACAACGGGCGCCTGAAGGAATTCGAGCAGATGGCCCGCGATATGCGAGCCAACAACGCTTTATATGGGCTCCACCACGCGGGCCCGATTCTGGCTCTAGGTCAGCGTGCAGAGATATATCGACTGGCGAATCTGGACGGCGGCGAGATCGTTGCAAACGACCTCAACAGCCAGACCAATGTCTTCACTCCAGAGAAAGCGACGACCGACCTGCAGCGCATGTTCGTGCGCATGCTGGATTTCGCACATGAAAAGCAGTCCAGCAATATTGCCTTGCAGCCTCAGGCGGACGGTATTGTGATTGCGCGCTATCGGCGGGCTGCCCACATGTTCGATATCCCGGTCGTTCGGCCGTTCTCGCCTGACCAAGGCAACGAGCTTGCCCAGTTTCTGCACCGTATAAGCCAAGCCAAGTACACGGACGACCAGGCGACGGCTGAGGGGCGCCTGCTGGCGCCAGCCGATGGCAACTTGATCTATCGCTCCCAAGAGGCCGAGGTCTTCCTGAGACTGGCCTTCACTCCGATGGATTCGGCTGGCCTGGACATTGCGCCCGAGTCGATCTCAATCCGACTTATCCCTCGAAAGACAACGCGTGTGCAGCTGGACCAGATGAAGATCAAGACCAGCGTCATCAAGGCAATCGAGAGCGCGCTTCGTGAGACCAAAGGACTCATCCTGTTGGCGGGACCGACCAACTCCGGCAAGAGCACGACGATCGCCGGCGCGCTGACGCTTGAATATGACCTGTTCGGGAAGAGCCGCAATCGTCTATCCATCGAACACCCGAAGGAGCGGAACATTCCTGATGTGCTCCAGCATGCCGTGACCGCGCGCAATGGCTATGACCTGATGACAGCGGCCATTCTGCGGCAGGATCCTGACACGGTGTATGTCGGTGAAATTCGAAGTCGGTCTTCGGCTGCTGCTGCGGTCCGGGGCAGTGGCACAGGCTCACTCATGCTCTCGACGATACACGCCGGTGATTCAATTATGGCGGTCCCAACCCTGCGGGCCTACATCAACAATCCGGTGATCGATAACGCTGAAGCAGCAGTTGTGAACGAACACGACATGATCGAGGCCCTCAACCTTGTCGCTGCTCAACGATTGATCTCTCACATCTGCCCCGCTTGCCGGAAGCCGCTAGACCGGAAGGCCTTCCGCACGCAACACGCGCAGATCGAAGACTATTGCCGCAAGCATGGGCTTGCACAACCAACCGACGCACAGTATGCCGCGCTCCAGGGCAACAGCTTCCTTGCCGATCCGGAGGGATGCAAGGAGTGTGATCACACCGGCTATGTGGGCGTGGTGCCGATCAATGAGGTCCTTTCGATGACCCGCGAAGTTAAGGATCTTCTGCATGAGATGTTCGAGCGTCGGACGTTCAGGTACAGCGAGCTGGTTAGGTTCCGTGATCGCAGTCTTTTCGACGCCGCACTGGAGCGAATTTTGCTCGGCGAGTCGCAGATATCGGATCTGTTCATTTAAGGCGTGGCGTCGATAGCTGCGTCAATTCGCAATCCATTTCACCGAGCATCGCATCGTTAATGACTAAGACGGACGAACAACTCGACAAGCCGTTCAGCTTGCTGGAAATTAACCTGGCGGCCATGTCACTCGCGGCTCTCGCGGATACCCTGAGCCTGGATCAGGCCCTATCGGAGCTAGCGAGGCTCCAGCGCAGCCGTGCGACCTTCTGGCTGACGGCAAGCACACATGTGAGGGAGGGCAAGAAGCTCTCTAGCTTTCTCTCTACTTACTGGCCGGCCATGTACGCCGCTCCAGTGGCTATCGCAGAACACGCGGGGAAGCTACCTCAGGTACTCGAGGGACTGGCCCAAACCGCCGAGTTGCAACTTGAGATTCGCAATCTGATGCGCAAGCTGTTGTATCCGATCGCGATGATAGTCGCGGGGCTGGGTGTCAACCTCTTCATGTTGTTGGCCGTAATTCCCGCCCTCACCCTCGGCGACGGGTTTCGCAAGCCGAGCTCGATGATGCAGCTCTCGAAGTCCGTGCATGACTTCCTCACCGGCAACTCGCTGGTCCTACTTGTGGGCCTTTGCTTGGCCGGTGTTGCAGCCTTCCGCTTCGCGAGGCGGCCTGACGTGACGTCGTCGATGTTGTCCAAACTTGATGACATTCCCACCCTGGCTGTCGCTGTTAGGTCACTCTACTTCGGTCTTTGGTCCAGGTACATCAGCCTGATGCAAGACTGCGGCATTCCGCTGCAGGATGCATTACATCTGTCTGAACCGTTGCTGTTGCCGTATATGGTTCCCTCGATTGCTTCCGTGCGCGAGAACTCGCGGATGGGCTACAGGCATGCATTGGATCTGGACCGAATCGACGAAGCGGATCCGCGGCAACGGTTGCCGATACTGGTATGCAACGCCTTTCGGCTCACAGAAAGCACGGGTAATGGGAGCCGTCACTTCGAGCACGCTGCCAAACCGCTCATCAAGTTAGGTATGGATCAGATTAAGCGTTTCCTTAGCTATGGCAACAACGTTGCCAGCATCGCCGCCGCTGTGATCGCAGTGTCCCCGATGGCCCTCTACTTCACGCAAATGTCCGACCTCATTTCCAATGCGATTCGTTGATATGAAAGAAGCCCTCCTCCGCGCTTTGCCTCTGGTCCGCAGAGTTTCTCTGGTTTCGTGGCGGTCCAAGCGTGATGTGTCACCTCGGCGCGGTGCCGCGGCGGCAGATGTGCCGACAACCGGCGGCGGCCGTGATCTGCGCCCGGCGCCTCGAAACGCCGCACCGCAACGTACCGTGCGCGCTCCAGATTTCATAGGAGATCTTACGGGGCTCCAACAGCCTGGCGCCATCAAACCTGAGCGCGCGGTGATAACGGGCGAACTGGTGTTTTCTTCACTTCAGAAGTCCTCGCCAGGGCCAGGATTTACAGCGCTGGTGCCGCGCGTGGTGACACCTTGGTTCAAGCTGCGTAACCCCCGGTTGATGCACCTGTGGGTGCATAACGAACTCGTGGTGAAGGGGCGTGATGCCCGGGTCGCTTTCGCGGTCGACGGCGTTCTTCGCTATGGGAAGCGGACGAAAGGCCGCGCCATCGTGTTCAATGGATATCGGGGGACAAATTGCACTTATTTGCACTGGTACCGCTTCACGAATGGTGAGCTGGTTGATATTCAAGAACGGGTGCTGCGGGTTGACGAATCTAGGTATCAGACTGAAATCAATGCGCTCCTCAGCAACATCGCGGTGGAAGGTGACACGAAGCTCTACTGGACGGATCCCCTGCCCGCGCCGCGGTCTGAGAGGCTGATCCATATCGGCTCGGCGCCCTTCCAACGCATAGCAAGAGTGCCGCTCGCTCGACGGGAACCCGTTTGGCATCGCTTCGGCCCGTGGCTTGTGGCCGCATTGGCTTTGACGGCATACCTAGTCCCGATGGGTATCGAATGGGCCCAGTACTTGCACGCGCGCACTCGATTCGACGAGTTGGCCAGTGCAGGGCCACGGTCCGCGGAGTCTCTGGAGGTCTTGCGGGCCCGTCAGGATTGGCTGGCCTCCGAGGCACCCATGCAGGCAAGGATTGCGCCACTTGCGGGCCTTTTCAGCACTATTGCCTCTCACCCCACATGGCAGATTCAACGCCTCCAGATCAACGCGCCAACCAAAGGTAAAGCGTCGGGTAGCACCGCTGTCTACTCGGCGGCCGCTGGGCAGCAGCCGCCGGATCTGCAGGTCACCATCAGCGTCCCGCGGGAGGATGTTCGCAATCCGCTCGACCAGGCACAAGGTCCGTTGCGAGAGTTGGCGAACGCGACCGGTCTGCCGCTGCGCGTCGCAGCATCGCCGGTCGGCCTGGTAGAACAAGCGTCCGGTGGCGGAAAGGTGTTGTTGATCACTATCGAAACGTCAGCTGACCGCCCGGCGCGGCACATTAACCAATAGGGGGCATCCGATGATGCAAAGCAAGACTTGGCGATGGCTCTGCACCGGCGTCTTTTGTCTCATTACTTATTCTGGCGGCGCCGAGACGTTGGCGCTGGTTCAGTCGCGGGCGAGTGCGCAGCGCGCGGCGACTGATGCGTTGCAAGCATGGACAGACCAGTACAAGGCTCTGCAGCCCGTAGAGGCGGCTTGGGAAATCGCATATCCGATGCAGACGCCCAAGGACCTGCACGCGGTGCTGCAGCTTCTGGGAACGGAGGGGTTGGGCTTGGATGTGCCGGCGCAATTGTTCTCGACCACCGGCACCATCAATCCAGTCGAGTATGAGGGTCAGAAGCTGGGCATTTATAGCTTGTGTGTGCAGAACGGGGGAGGAAACTCAGGGCTGACTGCCACTGCGATCGATTACCCAACGCTTTTCATGGCGCTTGAATCGCTGGCGGTCCGCAAGGACTTGAGCTTTACGCAGGTCAACATTCAGAACGGCGCCGTGCCCAGTATGACGTTGGCCAACACTTGTCTTCTACTCAAGCCCAATTGAAGGCGTCACCATGAAGCGAACTGCTATATCCCCACGAAACGCAGCTGCGATGCTTGGCGTGTTGTGTTGCCTTGGCGCCTATCAGGCGGATCAACTTCTGCGTACGGCTGCCGCTACGAGCATGACCGTGTCAGGGGGAACTCCCGCCGCGCGCCCTGCCCAGCTCGACAGCTTGCAGCAGCTGTACCCCCTTCTTGCAACACCCCAGATCCAGGAGCAGGCGCAAGCTGATGGCACAGGAGACACCCCGCCGGTTCCGCAAACACTGGACCAGCTGTTTGGCCGAGCTGCGCGCGCCGCCAAAGCCGACGGGAAGCCCAAGGCGCAAGAGCCGGTCGACTATTTTGCAGCGCTGAACCAGTCGAAGGCCAAAAACGTGCGGCTTGACGGCCTGGCACCAGGTGTCGGCGCAGTGATAAATGGGATCTTCATCGCCGTCGGAGATCCAATCCCGAGCTTAGAGTATCCCGCAGATGCGGAGCAGAAAAAAATGGTGGTGCCGCGCTTGACGACTGTCGCACCGGCCGGCATCACGATCCGAGAGCCGAATGGTAGCCGCAGCATCGTGGTCACTATTGCGCAGTAGTCTCAGCATGACGTCTTGAGCAGTTTGCAGTGGGCCCGCACATCGCGGGCCCTTCTTTTTGTCCCCTCCGTCCAGCAGTGCAAATGCTCGCGAGGCCGGCAGCGTGGACACGCGCCTCTCTGCGCGCTTGCAGCGCCTTTAAGTGACAAATCACATTATTCATAGTTTATAGGTCTTGGCTTAACGCTCTGTGCTGCTAATTAGCGGATGAAGTGCGTGCGCAAGACACACAAAATGGGAGCTTTTTCACGGCATCAGCCCATTGACCAACCACAACGCGGCACTCGGAAAGGCATTACGCCGACTTAGAGAGGAGCGAAACCTTACGATCGAAACCCTTGCCTACCAGGCCGGGCTAGACCGTAACGGCATTTCGCTGATCGAGGTCGGCCGTCGTTCGCCGACTTTTAACACTATCGCTGCGCTCTTGCGGACCATGAATGTGGGCATTGTGGAACTTGCCCACCTGATTGAGGATGAGTTGAACCAGTCGGAATAGCGTGACCGCGCGAGAAAGGATTTCGCGTGCTTGAAGCACAAACTGAATTCAAGGCCGACTTCGTCGGACCGCCGGCACTTCCCCGCCCCAACTCTCGCCCTACTCTGGCGCGCGTGATCGACGTCTACCGAGTACGTGTAAGCATCCTAAAAAAGGGGTTTGCTCAGGAGGCCTTTCGTCTCCAACAACTGCAGCGTTCGGATCTCGGTGCCTTGGTGCTGAACGAGGTTACGAGCGTGGACATCGCCACCTACCGGGATGCTCGCCTGGCACAGCTCAACCCCAAGACGCTAACGCTGATTTCGCCAGCCACCGTTCGTTTAGAGCTTTCGCTTCTGTCGAACATCTTCGAGGTGGCCCGGATCGAATGGGGGTTTTGCTCGGGGACGAATCCTTGCCGCGATGTGCGCAAGCCAAAGGTCCCGCCAGGCCGCGTGCGACGGCTCACGCCTCGAGAGGACCGACAGATTCAGCGATATGCCTATTCCAGTGCAAACGCGGAGCTGTTCTCGATCATCGTGCTCGCGCTTGAGACCAGCATGCGTCAGGGGGAGATCCTCAATCTTGAGTGGCAACATGTCAACCTACGCAGCCGGATCGTGCACTTGCCGGAAACCAAGAACGGTAGCCCTCGCGATGTGCCTCTGACGACTGATGCGGTAGAGGCGTTTGCCCGTCTTGGCGTAAAGCAGTCGGGGCGTGTGTTTCACTATACGCCCGCGGGTATAAAGTCGACGTGGCGCTACATGCTACGCCGGTTGGGGATTGAGGATCTGCATTTCCACGATCTACGACATGAGGCAATATCCAGGTTGTTTGAGCGCGGCACGCTCGACATGCTGGAAATCGCCGCAATTTCTGGCCACAAGTCATTGAGCATGTTGAAGCGTTATACCCATCTGCGCGCTACCCGCTTGGTACGGAAGCTCGATGGCCAGCGCAATCGCTCCAAGCAGGCCGTCCTAAATTTGCTGCTCCCATACCCCGCTCTCTTGGAGTTCCGAGGGAAGTCCGAAGTCTCGGTTTCATTCCCCGATTTCTGCCCGCCACTAGCGGTCTCCGGCCAAAGCCGGCTTCACGCGCTGCAGCTGGCGCAGAGTGCACTGCTTCGAACGCTATGCACGCTAATGCGTGATGGGGTGCGCGTTCCAGAGCCGGATCAGTATTTGCAGCACGTCGACAGGAGTTCGCTGGTAATGATTGATCCCCTGACGCCGCTGATGGAGGACACTGCGCTCGTGAGCGAAGTCCACTGATACTTTTTTTAGCGTAGATCGCAGCGCAAGCGCGGAACATGCGTCGATCAGGTGGAATGTTGGGTAAGCGGCACCCGCAAGGCCGAGCGCGGGGTATGCGCGGCAACCGCGCCGGCGCCAGCCGCGAGCCGTCGCACGTCGACCTGGCGGGAGGCGCCAAGCGCTGTCCAGCGCCGCTGCGGGAGATCCTGGATCTGATGTCCGTGGCGTTACGACACCGCGCCGAGCGCGGCGCATGCTGGCAGGCGCCCCAGCGTCGGCCTCGAACGAACGCATGTCGGCTTGCGCAGAAGCGCTGTTCGCACCGGCCAGCCTGACCTCGCCGCGGCCTCAGCCTTGCAGCTGATTTGGATTCTGGCCATCAGGCCAGGCGCATCCCGCGCACGTCTGCGAGACCGGGTGGTTCAGGCCCGGCAGTGTCAGGCGTAAGCTGTTCCCGTTCCGCAGTTGGCTTGCTGCGAGATCCGGGGGGAACGACTATCATCGGCTCAACCCACGACTTTCGGAAATTAAATGAGTGACACGACCATTGCACCGTGCCATAAATGCGGTGAACACGAGATTGGGCGCGGTAAGCTAGTGAGCGATTTGCATCCGGGCATCGCTTTCATCCTTTGCGAAAAGTGTAACCATCGTGGGCCGGCATTGATCCCTCCGCGCAACATGTCCCAACAACGCAGACGCAGGCTGCTTCAGGAAGTGATTGACGCCTGGAATGCCGAGCAGGCGGCCTTGGCATCGGCCGCCAAATTGGCGCCCACTGGCGTGCCAGTTTCACGAGGATCTGCAAGCTAAGGGCAATGGTTGGGCCATGATCGCTCGCACGAAGGCTGGGCCGGCAGCCGCGCGCACGCCGGCGGGTGCCATTTGTGGCTACTGGTGCTTCATCGCCTTTGCTATCAGCCTTAAATAGTTCGGTGATGCCGCCCGCGCGCCGCCTGGTCGACTACGCTGGCCCGAGACCTGGCCGACAGCGCCAGGCGGCGGTCAGCGTCGCTGGCCAAGATCCTGCGGCTGAGGTCCGCGGTGGCCACCGGGCCAGGCCGCGCGCCGCGTGTGCCCGCGGCCGCGCCGGCGCCGGCCTCGTTCTGGTGCGCGTCGACTTGGCCGCCAGCGCCAGACGCATGCCAGCGAAGCTGGCCGATTCGCTTCGATTCAAGAGGCACGCGAGGTGCACGACCTCCTGGTGCGTGACTTCAATGACTCCGACACTGATAGCATTAGCGATGCTACTTGGCATGCATACTGCTGCGCGGTAGAACCAAACGAAGCAAATCAAGTTGGCGGTGGTCGCCCCTGTGTGCTGCTTGCCAATCCGGTGTCTGGCTAAGCAGCCTGCCGTTCAAAGGACGCTACTTCTGCCAGGAAGTAGCCACGGGGAGCGCTGACGGCAGCAATCATGGCCTCGGCCCCTTGTTTCTCACTGCCAATCGAAACGGCTACTCCAACTCAGGCCTCTACCTCTACGTGGACGGGAGCCTGATTAGCCGTTCGGCGAATTCCGGTAACGACAGCCCCGGAGGCACAATCGACTCTGCCTCTATCGTCGTGCCGGTTGGTTCGCACTGGTCCGTCCGCTCAAATTCGAAGCCGGAGTATGACAATCGCTTCACTGTATGCCTTCTGACGTAGGGCAGTTCCGATTGATGCTGGCAGCGATAGAACCGCGCCTTGCCAATCCAGTCGTTGGCGTGCCAACAGCGTGGTGGCATATGGAGGGGGGTACGTCCTCGTCGCGGCTCAGTCAGATCCTTCCGCGCAGCACTGCACGCCTAATCCAAGCACAGGTGCGTGTAGCTGCCCGGAGGGCTATCACGCAAGGTTCAATGGGTATGGGTGGGATCGACAACCGGATCCATCCTCATACGTGACATTCGTTTGCGAACGACCCTGAAAGGACCTGCCTGACGGCGTGGAGCGTCTCATCGCCTTGCCAATCCGGTGTCTGGAGAAAAGTCAGCCTTGCGGTGACTGGTAAGGATTCGCAGGCTGGCCCAGTCTCCTCCGTATTGCTCGACTTTGGGCCAAATCCTGGTGACGGGTTACGCTATTTCTGCAAAGACTATCAGGAGGTGCTTGAAGCGACGGGCATAGTGATGTTCAACATTCAAACCGCTGGAATTTCAGAGCAATCTCGTGTGTCTCAACTCGCCGCGTTAGTTGCAATCGACGGACGCGTGCTGGCGTCAAACTACGACATTGCTCAGTCGGACAATGGGGGCTTTAGCGTATCGTCCTCCGCCTCCGACACTCTCTCGGCTGGAAGCCATCAATTACGGATTTGTGCTGCCGCCCGTGCGGTCAGCGGATGGACCGCAAGCTATTCCGTGAGCGTCATTCGATAGCTGCAGCAGGCGCGGCACCACCTTGCCAATCCGGTATTTGGCGCCCACAAGCCCCCACGCCCGTCAAAACTTGGTATTCCGCCGATTCGTCGGGAACCGGGACTACTGTAAGCATGGGCAATCGCAAATATTGTGCCCTGAACTATTCCTGGTACGCGTGGAAAGAACAGGCGGGGGGCTGCTATGTGTTTCAGTCGGGCCTCACCTATTTCCTCAGGGCTCAGGGCGACCCATCTGTTTCAGCAGGGACGGGGGTCTCATGCCAAGCTACTTGTTTTGACTGACAGCAGCCTCATTCTTCAATCGGAACATGCGGCGATGTCAATGTATTCTGTAGTGCCGTCCGCGTAGACCAGTTGAATAGTGCCGCAACGGACGCGCTGAACAGATACCACGGGCCCGTGGGGGCCCACGTTTGGGTAGCCTGGTCCTTGCGGTCCTTGCGGTCCTTGCGGCCCCTGTGGTCCTTGCGGTCCCTGGTACCCATTGAAGTTAATCTGCGAAAGCCAGAGTCCTACGGATCGGATATAGGCGTCGTTGATGTTGATGCTGCCGGCGCTTGATTGGCCAACTGCGTTGCCGGCTCCGCTGGCATTCAGGGCAACAAGAGACCAATCGTTCTGCTGTATCTGAAGACGTCCGGTCATCGTGTCGCCCGATGCGCGCACATATCTAGTCCAAATACCGGATTGGCAAG
>NZ_CADIJL010000023.1 GCF_902859695.1 Achromobacter ruhlandii | reverse complement strand
CAGGCGGCAACGAGGTTGAGCCCGGGGCAGTCCGGAGCGAACGCTCCGGACCGCAATCGTAGCCCCGCCATCCCCCACCGACCCCGACACGCGCGCCTTAAGAACCTACCCCCGCGAAAAGAGCAAACCGCTCACCCCCTAGCCCGCAACCACTCCTCGAGATCCCCCGCCGGCAACGGCGGCGAGAACAGAAACCCCTGCCCCGCCGCGCACCCCTGCTCGATCAGAAATCGCCGCTGCTCTTCATTCTCGATCCCTTCAGCCACCACCGGCAGGCTGAGGCTCTCCCCGATGCGGATCACGGCGCTCGTCAGCGCCCGGGCCGCGTCATCGCTCTCCAGCCCCTGGACGAAACTGCGGTCCAGCTTCAGTTCGTCCACGATCAAGCGCCGCAAATGCCCCAGGCTGGAATAGCCCGTGCCGAAATCGTCCATCGACAGCCGCACGCCCAGGCGGTGCAGCTCCGCGATCGTTCGCAGCGTGCCCGCCGTCGCGTCCAGCACCACCCCCTCGGTGATCTCCAGCATCAGATCCGACGCCGCCAGCCCGAACTCCGCCAGCGTCGCGGCGATCATGCGCGGCAGGTTCAGGTTGTGGAAATTGGTGGCCGAAAGATTCACCGACACCGACGGCACCCGCAGCCCGTTGTGGCGCCAGATCGACAATTGCGAGCATGCCTCGCGCACCGCCCAGTCGCCCAGATCGCCGATCAACCCGCACTCCTCGGCCAAGGGCACGAAGCGGGCCGGCGAGATCTCGCCCAGCGTCGGATGGCGCCAGCGGGCCAGCGCCTCCACCCCGTACAGGCTGCCGTTCTTCAGGCCCACCTGGGGTTGGTAGTGCAGCCGCAGCGCGCGGCCCTCCAGCGCATCGCGCAGCGCCGCTTCCAGCGCCAGGCGCTCCTGGGCCTGGCGGTTCATCTCCGCGCTGAAGAACGAAATACGGTTGCGTCCCGCCGTCTTGGCCTGGTACATCGCCATGTCGGCATGACGCAGCAGCGTATCCATGTCGCGGCCATTTTCCGGGAACACGCTGATGCCGATGCTCACCGACGGATTGAGCGTAATGCCGCCCACCACGAACGGGTGCGACAGCGACACCAGGATGTGCTCGGCCGCCGCCGTCAGGCGGCCATGCTCGAAATCGGGCATCAGCATCACGAACTCGTCGCCCGACAGGCGGCCGACGATATCCGTGGCGCGCGCCAGGCGGCGCAGGCGTTGGGCGATGTCGCGCAGCAGGGCGTCGCCGATGGGGTGGCCGAGCGTGTCGTTGACCTGCTTGAAGCGGTCCAGGTCCAGGAACAGCACCGCCACCCGCTTGCGCTCGGGCTCGGCGCGGGCGATGGCCTGCTCGGCCTGGGCCAGCAGCAGGTTGCGGTTCGGCAGGCCGGTCAGTTCGTCGTAGAACGCCAGTTGGCGGATGCGGGCGCGGGCCTCTTCGCGCTCCAGCGCCAGGGCGCACAGGTACACGCACACGTCCACCAGGCGATGATGGAAGTCGTCCGGCAGGCGGCGTTCACGGAAATAGAACCCGAAGGTGCCGATCACGCGGCCGTCGCTCGACTTGATGGGCGAGGACCAGCAGGCCTTGATGTCTTCCGGCAGCGGCAGGTGGCGATAGTCGTCCCACAGCGGGTCGGTGGCGATATCGGGCACGATCACCGGCCGCCCCAGGAAGGCCGCGGTGCCGCAGGCGCCGGACCGGGGGCCGATGGCCTCGCCCTCCAGCGCGTCGGAGTAGGCCGAAGGCATGCTTGGCGCGGCCAGGGGCCGCAGCTTGCCGGCCTCGTCCACCCGCAGCACGGTGGCCGCGACTTCGGGCGCCAGCCGCTCGACCTCGCGGCAGACCATGTTCATCACCTCGACCACCGAGGCCTCATTGACCATCGCCTGCAGCACGCGGCGTTGCAGCACCTCGTGCACCTTGGTGGGCGTGATGTCGGTCAGCACATCGACGATGTTGACCAGCGAGCCGCGCTCGTCGAACACCGAGTTGGCCATCATCGATACCCACAGGGGCTTGCCGCCGCGGTCATAGACCAGCACGTCCTTGTGATAGCCCTCGCGGCAGGCGATGCGGCGGTCCAGTTCCTCGCGGGTGCCACCGTCGGGGCGGCCGCCGGCCAGCAGCTCGCCCATTTCCTGCCCGAGCGCATCGGCGCGCGAAAAGCCCAGCATGCGCTGGAAGCCATCGTTGACGTAGACGATTCGGCCGTCGCGCCCGGACACGGCCACGGCATTGCCGGTTTCGTTGATCCCCAGCAGCAGCAGGCGGATCTCTTCCTGGCGTTCCGCATCGGCGATGGACTTGCGCGAGATGATCGCAATGCGGCGCACTTCGCCGCTCTCGTCGCGCATCGGCAGATAGGTGGCCTCGATCCACAGCGACGCGCCGCCGCGGGTGCGGTAGCGGCAGGTGCCGGAGAAGAATTCGCCGCGACGCAGGCGGGCCCAGATCTGTTCGGCGCTGGCGATGCCCTTGCCTTCGTCCATGCTGTCGCACAGCAGGTCGTGGCGCAGGCCGGCGATATCGGCGCGGGCATAGTCCAGCGCGGCCAGGAAGTTGTCGTTCGCGCTCAGCAGCGAACCGGCGGCGTCGAAGTCGAACAGCAGCAGCGCCCGGTCCATCGTCGCCAGATAGTTGCTCACCTGCCACGCGGCGCCCTGCGGGGCCACGCTCGAACCGCCTGGATGAGAATCAAGCATAAGGGGCTCCATACCGGAAGACAGCGATTCCGGGTTCATTCAGGGCCGGGGAAAGCCAAGCGCGACGCGGTCGCGTCCATCCTGCTTGGCCAGGTACAAGGCCTGGTCCGCCCGGCTGAGCGTTTCTGAAAAGGTTTCACCGAGCTGGTGGTAGGCCATGCCGATACTCACGGTCAGGCGCAGCACCTCGGCGCCGACGTCGATGGCCAGGGCGCGCACCGCGCCAACCAGCCGGTCCATCACGCCTTGCGCCGTCCCGGGCGGCGTGGCGGGCAGCAATACCAGGAATTCCTCGCCGCCCCAGCGGCCGCACAGGTCGTATTCGCGCACGCTGGCGCGCATGGCGCCGGCCAGCTCGACCAGGGCGCGGTCGCCGACCTCGTGGCCGTGGCGGTCATTGACGGCCTTGAAATGGTCGACGTCGAGCATGGCGACCACGAAGGCCTGGCCGCCGCGCGCGGCGCGCTGCACTTCCTGCTTGATCATCTCCGTCAGGGCGCGGCGGTTCAGCAGCCCGGTCAGCGGATCGCGGCGCGAGGTCTCTTCCAGCGTCGCGTTCAGGTCGCGCATCATGCTCTGGTAGTGGTCGGAGATGCGCGCGATGCGCGCCAGCCGCCGCAGTTGCCGGTCGAACTGTTCGCACAGCCCCATCTCGCGCTGGTGCGCCATCGACTGGTAGGCATCCGACAGGTGGGTGACCCGCTCGATCCGCGCCATCTGCTCGGCGGTGTGCCGCCACAGGTCCTGCAGGGCCTCGCGCAGCGGATGGCCGGCATAGGCCGGATCCGCCAGCAGGGCGGCGATGCGTTCGTCCAGCTCGGCGTTGCCGGGCTTCATTGGCGGCCGACGACCGAGAACGGGAAGGTACAGTCTTCCTTGAATTCCTCGGCCAGCTCGCCGACGCGCTCGTTGCGCATGTCGTAGAACCAGGTCACGCTGACGCCGCGGCCCTTGGCGTGGGCGGCTTCCAGCAGATCGAAGATGTCCATCACGGACTTGATGCTGCTGGTGTTCAGGTACAGCAGTTCCAGTTCCAGGTTGAGCGGCGCGTCGCCACTGAGCAGATAGGCCTCCACCCATTCGATCACCGGGCCGAACAGCTCGAAGGAATTCTCGGGGTAGGAGTCGCCGCGCATCGCCAGCACGCCGGCGGCGGCGTCGGCGGTGATGGCGGGCGTGGACTGGGTCCCCGGAATATTCAGGTCTTTCATCAGTAACTCCGAAAAGGTCTATGGCTCAGGGGCGCGGTCAGATCACGACGCTCAGGCTGAAGAATGCCCGGCCCTCGCCCGCCGCGGGCGTCAGGCTGGCTTCCAGCGGCGCCCCGGCCCGGCGGGCGATATCGATCAGGCCCAGCCCCGCGCCCGAGGCCACGCCGGGCGTGCGCGGCTTGTGCAACTGGGCCTTGTATTCCGCCTTGAGGGCGGCCTTGTCCAGCGCGGCCAACTGCTGGATGCGGGCCACCAGGCTGCGGCCATCCTCGGCCTTGACCAGGTTGCCGGCCGACACCACGTAGCGGCTCTCGTCGCGGCGCCCGATGACCACGGTGGCGGCGGCGTCCGTGTCGCCGTTCTGCGCGGCATACTGGCGGATGTTCTGGATCATCTCGATGTAGACCGAAAACACGTCCATGGCTTCGGCGGGCCGCGCGTGCTCGGCGTTCAGGTAATTCTTCAGCGCATTGCCGATTTCCTCGATCAGGCTGCGGGAGATGGGCCCGTTGAAGCACAACAGCGTGCGGTTCTGGTCGAACCGCTCGCCCAATGCGTAGAGATCGGAGGCATTCATGGGAGTTACCGCCCTGATAACGATTATTCGAAACGGAAAGACAGCAAGGTAATGTCGTCGCGCTGCGGCCTTCCGCCCTGGTACCGGGCCAGGGCCTCGGTAAAGGCCGCCGCCTGGTCGGTTAACGGCTGCCGCGCGTGTCTCTTGAGCATTTCGGCGAAACGCGTGTTGCCGAAGCCGAAGCCATGCTCGCCGCCGGCCTGGTCCAGGAAGCCGTCGGTCGCCAGGTAGTACGTCCAGCCCGGCTCCATGCGCAACTCGATGTTCTGGTAGGTCCCGGTCCGCTTGTCGCCCAGCGCGCGCTTGCCCCCCGGCACTTCGCGCAGGGTCTCGCCGTCGCTGGCGTACAGGCTGATCTTGGCGCCGGCATACCGCAAGCTGCCGGATTGGCGGTCAATATATACCAGCCCCGCGTCGGTATTGGTGGCCAGGGCCCGTGGCAATTGCGCGTCCGCGAGCATGGCGCGGATGGCGCTGTCGGTGCGCGCCAGGATGCCGGCCGGGTCGGCCGGGCCGGCCTCGGTGATGGCCAGGTCGATGGCCGCGCGCGCCAACATGGTCATCAGCGCGCCCGGCACGCCGTGGCCGGCGCAGTCCATGATGCCCAGCAGGCAGTTGGCGCCGTCCGAGCGGAATACGTAGAAATCGCCGCCGACCACGTCGCGCGGCTTCCACAACACGAAATGGTGGGCGCCGAGCGACTGGGTCAGCTGGCGATCGGGCAGGATGGCGCGCTGGATCAGGCTGGCGTAGTCGATGGAATCGCCGATCTTCTTGTGCGCGGCCGCCATGGCGCGGTTGGCGTCCTCCAGCTCGGAGGTGCGCTCGCGCACCTTGCTTTCCAGTTCAGCGGTGTGCTGGCGAACCTTGTCGGCCATGACACCGAAGGCGCGGCTCAGGTCGCCGATTTCGTCCTGGCCGCCCGGCGGCAGGCGCACGTCGTAGCTGCCGTTGGCGATGGCGCGGGCCGATTGCTGCAGGCGGCGCAGCGGCCGCAGCATCAGGCGCTCGATGGCGTAGCCGAAGCACAGCAGCAGGGCCGCGAACAGCAGCACCAGGCCGATGGCGGCCGGCCACAGCCAGTCGGTGTCCAGCACGCGGGCCGCGCCCAGGTCGACCACCGTCAGCACGTGCCAGTGCAATTCGGGCATGTAGGCCACCGACACCAGCTGGCGCACGCCGTCGATGGTGACCCAGGCCGACTGCACCGATTGCGGATCGGCCTGGGCCGCGTGCATCGCCGAGCGCAGCTCGTCGCGGCCGTTGCCTGCGTCGAGCAGGTTGAACACCCTGCCGCGGCCACTGGCGCCTTCCGCGCCGCCGGCCCCTGAGTTGTAGGCGATCAGCGTGGGATCCATGTGCGCCTGGATCGCGCCCTCCTCGTCAACGATGATGGGCGTCACGCCGGGCTGGCCGCTGTTGACGAAGTCGCGCAGGAAACCGCCCACGTCCAGGCCGGCGCCGGTCAGGCCGATGACCTTGTCGCCGTCGCGCACCTGCACGTTGATCCAGACCCGGGTGGTCTTGAGCTTGAGGTCCGGATTGACGTTGATGTTGTAGCGCGCGCTCGCCTTGAGCGAGTTGTAGAACCAGCCATCGTCGGCCGCGTCGCGGCTGAGCGTATAGCGCGGCGCCTCCGACAGCGGCTGGTCGTCATTGAAGTAATAGTGGCCGGTGGCGGCGCTGGCGATGAAATAGGCGCGGCCCAGCAGGTCGCGCCGGTAGCCGTCGGCCTCGCGGAAGAACAGTTCGCGCGCGGCCGGATCGCTTTCGTTGCGCAGCCAGCGGCGCGTGACCTCGCTGTCGGCCAGCCGCTGCGACAGCGCCAGCTCGCGCGACACCGGCGCCAGGATGCGCTGCCGGTTCAGTTGCGTGAAGTTATCGGCGAAGGCGCGGCCGAAGTGATCGCGCACGCCGTCCAGCACCTGCCAGCCGATCAGCGCGGCCGGCGCCAGCGCGACCAGGCATGCCAGCAACAGCGCCATCAATGATTTTTTGCGCAAACCCCATTTCGCCATGCGAAGTCTTCCCTGACAGCTTGTTAAGACGTGACGCATCCACGCGGTACGCACGGCGCGCTAAGTGTAGAGAACCACGGGATGAATGAAAACAGGCGTAAACGCGCGGATTTGCCAAAGGTCAGCCTATTTCGGGCCGACCGCGGCAAACCTCGTCTTTATTGCGTTTTATATCGAAAGAAAAGCCACCGCCCGCGCCGGGACTGCGGCTTTCGCGCTACACGCCCAGGTAGCGTTCCCACAATCCGCGATCGGCATCGAGCGCGGCGGAGTCGCCCGTCCAGACCACCTTGCCGCGCTCCAGGATGACGTGGCGGTCGGCCAGGCTCAGCAGGCGCTCGACGTACTTGTCGATCACCAGGATGGTCTGGCCGGCCTGGCGCAGGCGCGCCAGGCAGTTCCAGATCTCCTCGCGGATCTTGGGCGCCAGGCCCTCGGTGGCCTCATCCAGAATCAAGAGGCGCGGATTGGTCACCAGCGCGCGGCCGATGGCCAGCATCTGCTGCTCGCCGCCCGACAGCTGGTTGCCCATGTTGCGGGCGCGTTCGCCCAGGCGCGGGAACAGCTCGAACACGCGCTCGGGCGTCCACGGCTCGCCGATGGCGGGGTTGCGCGCGGCCACGAAGGCCGTCAGGTGCTCGCGCACCGTCAGGTTGGGAAAGCACTGGCGCCCCTCGGGCACGATGGCCATGCCGGTGCGGGCGATGCGGTCCGGACTCCAGCCGCTGATGTCCTGGTCGGCGAAATGGATCCTGCCGCCGCGCAGCGGCAGCTGGCCGAACAGGGTGCGCAGCAGCGTGGTCTTGCCCATGCCGTTGCGGCCCAGCAGTGTCACCACCTGGCCCGCGCCGATCTGCAGGTCCACGCCGAACAGCACCTGGCTGGCGCCGTAGCCGCTCTGGGCCGATTCAATGCTGAGCATCAGGCAAGCTCCTGGCGCGCGGGCGCCGTTTCGTCATCGCCGAGGTAGGCCTGGCGCACATCCGGGTTGGCGCGGATCTCGTCCGGCGTGCCGGTGGCGATCACGCGGCCGTAGACCAGCACCGAGATGCGGTCGGCCAGCCGGAACACCGCCTGCATGTCGTGCTCGACCAGCAGCATGGCGGCGCGGCCGCGCAGGGATTCGATCAGGTCGGTCAGGCGCAGGGTCTCGTCGGGCCCCATGCCGGCCATGGGTTCGTCCAGCAGCAGCACGCGCGGCCGCGCGGCCAGGGCCAGCGCGAACTCCACCTTGCGCTGTTCGCCGTGCGGCAAGGTGCCCGCGGCGCGGTCCAGCAGGCTGGCGTCGATGGCGCATTCGCGCGCCAGCTCGCGGGCCTGCTCGTACAGGGCCGACTCGGCGGCGCGCGGCCGCCAGAAGCGGAAGCTGCTGCCGGCGTGGGCCTGCACCGCCAGCACCAGGTTGTCCAGCACGCTGGACTGCTTGAAGATGTTGGTGATCTGGTACGAACGCGACAGGCCCGCCGCCACGCGCTGGTGCGCGTTCATGGCGGTGACGTCGCGGCCATCCACGGCCAGCGAACCGGAATCGGCCGCCAGCGTGCCGGACAGCAGGTGGATCAGGGTGGATTTGCCGGCGCCGTTGGGGCCGATCAAGGCGTGGATCTCGCCCGGGTTCAGCGAGATCGAGACATTGTCGGTGGCCACCAGCGCGCCAAAGCGGCGCACCAGGTTGCTGGCCTGCAGCGCGGGGGCCTGCGTGGGGGTATGGGTCTGGTTCATGATCCCGCCTTGCCGGTTTGCGCGGCACGGCCGCCAAACAGCGGGCCGAACAGGCCCACCAGGCCGCGCGGCGCGCCGAACACCACGCCCAGCAGCAGCACGCCCAGGGGCAGGTGCCAGTATTCGGTCCACTGGCGCAGCACTTCTTCCAGCACCAGCATCACCACCGCGCCGGCCACGCCGCCATAGCGCAGGCCGATGCCGCCCACCAGCACCATGATCAGCAGGTTGGCCGACTGGGTCCAATGCATCAGGCTGGGCGAGATGAACAGGTTATGGTTGGCCAGCAGCGCGCCGGCCAGTCCGGCCACGGCGCCGCTCAGCGTGAAGGCGGTGAGCTTGATGCGGTAGACCGCGTAGCCCATGGATTCCATGCGCGACTCGTTTTCGCGGATGCCCTGCAGCGCGGTGCCGAAGCGCGACAGCGTCACCCGCCCGAACAGCCACATCATCACGGCGAAGATCGCCAGCACCAGGTAATAGAACGCCACGTCGTTGGCCAGGTCAATGCCCGGCAACGTGGAGTAGCCCGGCAGGTTCAGGCCGTCCTCGCCGCCGTACTGGCGCAGCGAGATGAAGATGTAGAACAGCATCTGCGCGAACGCCAGCGTGATCATGATGAAGTACACGCCGCGCGTGCGCAGCGAGATCGCGCCGGTGATGAAGGCCAGCAGCGCCGCCAGCAGCATCGCCACCGGCCACGACACCAGCGCCGAACTCACGCCCGACATCGCCAGGATGCCGACCGCGTAAGCGCCGGCGCCGAAGAAAGCCGCGTGGCCCAGCGCCACCATGCCGCCGTAGCCCAGGATCAGGTTCAGGCTGGTGGCGGCCAGCGCGTAGATCAGCACGCGCCGCACGAAGGAGATATAGAAATCCAGGCCCAGCGCGGGCGCCACCAGCGGGAACGCCGCCAGCGCGGCCAAAAGGGCCAGGGTCCAGAGCATCGAAGAGGTCCGCATCATCAGCCTCGCGCCGGAAACAGGCCGGAAGGCCGGAACACCAGGACCGCCGCCATCAGCACGTAGATGGCGATGGCCGCCAGCGTCGGGCCGACGCTGGAGGCGACCGCGGGCGAGAACACCTGGCGCAGCAGCATCGGCAGGAAGGCCCGCCCGGCCGTATCGACCATGCCCACCAGCAGCGCGCCGACGAAGGCGCCGCGGATCGAGCCGATGCCGCCGATGACGATGCACACCAGCACCAGGATCAGGATTTCCTCGCCCATGCCGACTTGCACCGAGGTGATCGGCCCCAGCAGCGCGCCGGCCACGGCAGCCAGCATCGCGCCCAGCACGAACACGCCCAGGAACAGCAGCGGCACGCGCACGCCCATCAGGGTGGCCATCTGCCGGTTCGAGGCGCCGGCCCGCACCAGCACGCCGGCGCGGGTGCGCGTCACGAACCAGTACAGCCCGACGGCCGAGGCCACGCCGAAGACGATGATCATCAGGCGGTAGGCCGGATACAGCAGGTCGGGCAGCAGGCGCACCGGCCCGGACAGCAGCGCCGGCATGTTCAGCATGACCGGGGCCGGCCCCCAGATCATCTTGACCAGGTCATTGGCGATGAGGATGACGGCGTAGGTGCCCAGCACCTGTGCCAGATGGTCGCGCAGCGCCAGGCGGCGGATCAGCGTCAGTTCCAGCGCCACCCCGACCAGGCCGGTGGCGACGGCGGCCACCAGCACGGCGGCGGTGAAGGAACCCGTGCGCTGCATGGTTTCGGCGGCGACATAGGCGCCTGCCATATAGAGCGAGCCGTGCGCCAGATTCATGATGTCCATGATGCCGAACACCAGGGTCAGCCCGGCCGCGATCAGAAACAACATCAACCCAAACTGCAGACCGTTCAGCAATTGCTCGACGATGAGCGTGAACGTCATGAATAAATCCCCTGGTGGGCCCACCCCCGGAGCGCTGCGCGCTTCCCCCTCAAGGGGGCGTCGCGACGGACCGGCGAAGCCGGATCCGCGCGACCCCGCGGGGCCAGGCTACATTGTGTAGCCGCGACGCTTTACGCGTCCCGCCGCCTTTTATAGTTTGCAGTCGCCGACGTAGACGTCCTGGTACTTGTCGAACACCTTGCCCACCAGCTTGTTGGTGATGCGGCCGCTGGCGTCCTTGTCGACCACGCGCAGGTAGTAGGCCTGGATCGGGTAGTGGTTCTTGCCGTAGGTGTAGCTGCCGCGCACCGAGGGGTAGTCGGCCTTGGCCAGCGCCTGGACGATGGCGTCGCGGTCGGAGGCCTTGCCGCCGGCCTGCTTGACGGCGGCGTCCATGGCCATGATGACGTCGTAGGCCTGGGCGGCATACACCGACGGGTAGCGGCCGTTGTATTCCTTGCGGAAGGCCTCGACGAAGGCCTTGTTCTGCGGCACGTCCAGGTCATGCGCCCACTGCGCCGTGTTGTACATGCCCAGCATCGGCTCGCCCACGGCCTGGATCACGTCCTCGTCGGCCGAGAAGCCCGGGCCGATCAGCTTGACGCTCTGCGACAGGCCGGCCGACACGAACTGCTTGACGAAGTTGATGCCCATGCCGCCCGGCAGGAAGATGTAGACCGCGTCCGGCTTGGCGGCGCGGATCTGGGCGATCTCGGCGGCGTAGTCGATCTGGCCGAGCTTGGTGTAGACCTCGTCGCCCGGGGCGGTCTTGTAGCCGCGCTTGAAGCCGGCCAGCGCATCCTTGCCGGCCGGGTAGTCCGGGGCCATGATGAACATCTTCTTGAAGCCGCGGTCGGCCGCGACCTTGCCGGCGGCTTCGTGGAAGGCGTCGTTCTGGTAGGACGAACCGAACCAGTAGTTATTGCATTGGGCGCCGGCGAACTGGCTGGGGCCCGGGTTGTTCGACAGGTACGGCACCTTGGCGGCGAACAGCGCGGGGCCGACGGCCAGCGCCACGTTCGAGCCGATCGGGCCGGTGAAGAAATCGACCTTGTCGCGCTGGATGTAGCGCGTCACCAGCTGGCGCGCCTGATCGGGGTTGCCGCCCATGTCGGTCTGCAGGAACTCGGCGGGCTGGCCGCCCAGCTTGCTGCCCAGTTGCTTGATGGCCAGGTTGAAGCCGTCGCGGGCTTCGGCGCCCAGGGCCGAGAACGGGCCGGAAATGTCATTCGCGATGCCGACCTTGACCGGATCGGCGTGCGCCAGTGCCGGAACCAACGCGGCGGCGGCAACGAGGGAAGTGATGAAACGCATGGTGGTGTGCTCCGTGCGCGAGCCGCGCAGAGGGTGTTTTTCTGGGATTGCGATTCGAAGGACTTCTATGCCCGGCCTGCCGACCCGTTCAGGCGGCGCGTCAGACCGGCGCCCGCAGCAGCCGATCCCGTGGTGCGGCAAGGGGAGAACTGGCGTGGTTCATAGTTTAGGTTTAAAGTATCCGGCAAAACAAGTCTAGGGTTTTTACCAGTGACTCATGAATACAGACCGATCCACGCATTCCCGGTAACCTGCCGACCATGACAGACGCCCCCGACCTGGAATCCCGCGCCGCCCCCGATGATCACCATGCGCTGCGCCTGTGGCTGCGCATGCTGACCTGCGCCAATCTCATCGAAGGCGAGATCCGCAGCCGGCTGCGCAACGAATTCGACACCACCCTGCCCCGTTTCGACCTGATGGCGCAATTGCAGCGCGCCCCCAAGGGCATGAAGATGGGTGAATTGTCGCGCCACATGATGGTGACCAACGGCAATATTACCGGTATCACCGACCAACTCGAAAAAGAAGGCCTGGTGGTGCGCACCAAGGTCGAGTCCGACCGCCGCAGTTCGCTCATCAAGCTGACCCCGCAGGGCAGGAAGAGCTTCGCCAGGATGGCGCGGGCGCACGAGTCGTGGGTCAAGTCGATGTTCGGCGAACTGCCCGAAGGCAGCCGCAACGCGCTGTTCCAGGCCCTGGGCGAACTGAAGCTGCAGGTGGTGGCCACCCGCTCGGCCGGCGCCAAGGACTGAGGCGGCCGCGGCGCCGGCCCGCCGCTTGCGCCCATGGCGCGCCCGGGCGTGCCGGCACCCGTCCGAAGCCGATCGGGCGCCACCAAAAACGACGGCGGTTTGGCGCATAATTGCCGCCATGATTCCGGTATCCCTTCCTGGCGGTAATTACTATGTGTTGATGGCAGTGTCGCTGGCCTGCCTCTCCACGCTGCTGACCTGGCTGGCCGTCCTGGCCACCAGCCGCGGCGCCCGGCTGTGGCTGGTCGACCATCGCCGCCGCGGCACGATCCTGATGGCGCTGCTGGCCCTGGTCGGCGGCATCTTTCCCTACCAGCAACTGAGCCAATGGCTGGAAGCCCAGCGCGACGCGCGCCTGGGCGCCAGCCTTGACCGGGTGCTGGACCAGCCCACCCGGCTGGCCGGGGTCGACATGCCGGCCGGCACGGTGCTGCGCCTGGCCACCGCCGGCGACCCGGCCTCGTTCGACCGCGCCACCTTCCCGGACGGCCATCCGGCCTCCGTGCAGGGCATCAGCGCCACGCGCCTGTTCCACTACCCGGCCACCAGCCGGCAGCCCGAAACACTGTCGGCCGAGATCGCCCGCGACCAGGCCCAGGACGGCTGGCTCTGCGCCCACGGCCACCGGGTCGAATTCGTCCTGCTGGGCGGCCAGCCGCGCTTTGCCAGCTGCCACCTGGCCATCGGCAACACCCTGAACCAGCAGCCCATCCCCCCTGGCGCCTGGCTCAAGGTCGACGACGCGGCCCGCGCCAGCGCGCCCGACCCGGCCAGCCCGGCGCCCCGCTGGCTGCTGCGCGCCGAAGGCAGCGAGCCCCTGACCGTGGCCGGCATGCCGCTGCTGAAGGTGGACATGACGCTGGACGCCCAGCGCCGCCTGCTGGCGTTCGAGGGCCTGCTGGGCCGTGAAAGCACGCTGGGCGGCATCACCTATCCCACCGGCACCCGCCTGCTGACCGCCGGCCCGCGGGTGCCCGGCGTGCAACCCGGCGACCTGCTGTTCTCGCCCTCGCGCGGCCGCTCGGCGCGCCAGGCCGACGGCAAGGAAATCGCGGCCGGCATGTCGGTGTTGCAGGCCCCGGACGGCAATGTGCGCGCCATCCTGTCCAACCGCGAAGCCGGCGTGCTGGACGTGGCCGCCATGCGCACCGCCCCCTGACAGCCGGCTTTCAGGCGGCCGCCGCCGGCTGTCGCAAAGCAGTGGGATAATACGAAGCTTTCCCCCGCGCGCCGCCTTGCCCTGGCGGCGATTTCCGTCCTGCTCATTCATGAGACGAAGTCATGGCCGTTAACCTGCAGATCCCCTCCGAGTCCGAAATTTTCCCTGTTGCCGGCGTTGAAATCGGCGTCACCGAGGCCGGCATCCGCAAAGCCAACCGACGCGACCTGACGGTATTCCGCCTGGCCGAAGGCAGCAGCGTGGCCGGCGTGTTCACCCGCAACCGCTTCTGCGCCGCGCCCGTGCAGGTGTGCCAGGCCCATCTGGCCGACGGCGGCCCGATCCGTGCGCTGGTCATCAACACCGGCAACGCCAACGCCGGCACCGGCGCCGAAGGCCTGAAGAAGGCCCAGGACACCTGCGCCGAACTCGGCCGCCTGCTCGGCGTGCCCGCCGCCCAGGTGCTGCCGTTCTCGACCGGCGTGATCCTGGAGCCGCTGCCGCTGGACCGTCTGTTCGCCGGCCTGCCGGGCGCCATCGCCAACCTGGGCGCCGACCATTGGTCCAGCGCCGCGCACGGCATCATGACCACCGACACGCTGCCCAAGATCTCGTCGCGCCGCGTCCAGATCGGCGGCAAGACCGTCACCTTCACCGGCATCAGCAAGGGCGCCGGCATGATCCGCCCCAACATGGCGACCATGCTGAGCTTCCTGGCCACCGACGCCGGCATCGCCCAGCCGCTCTTGCGCAAGCTGGCGGTCGAGATCGCCGACGCCTCGTTCAACCGCATCACCGTGGACGGCGACACCTCCACCAATGACTCGTTCATCATCGTCGCCACCGGCAAGTCGGGCGTCGAGGTCAACGCCGAATCGGACGCCGCCTACGCCGCCGTGCGCGAGGCCCTGACCGCCGCCGCGCTGGAGCTGGCGCAGAAGATCGTGCGCGACGCCGAAGGCGCCACCAAGTTCATGACCATCCGCGTCGAGGAAGCCGGCACCACCGAGGAAGCCCTCAAGGTGGCCTACGCCGTGGCCCACTCGCCGCTGGTCAAGACCGCCTTCTTCGCCTCGGACCCCAACCTGGGCCGCATCCTGGCCGCCGTCGGCTATGCCGGCATCGATGACCTGGACGTGTCGAAGATCCGCCTGTGGCTCGACGACGTGCTGGTGGCCAAGGACGGCGGCCGCAACCCCGCCTACCAGGAAGCCGATGGCCAGCGCGTGATGAAGCAGGCCGAGATCGCCGTGCGCATCGCGCTGGGCCGCGGCCAGGTCAGCGACACCGTCTACACCTGCGATTTCTCGCACGAGTACGTGTCGATCAACGCCGATTATCGTTCCTGATCAAGACCCGCCATCCGCCCGGCTGACCCCGGGCGCGAAGCGACGGCGTTCAGTTGCGCGCCGGGCCTCGCGGGATGGCGGCAGCAATGAAATCCAGTGGCTGCGCCTTACCCATCGCCGGTCACTGCCCCCCGGGGAATCCGTGGCATCACCGCGGTCCCCGGCAGGTGACAGCCGTTGAGCGGCGCGCGTCCCCACGACGCCTTTGCGGCGGGACACGCGCCCTCTTCTTCCGACGATGCCCGCGAACGCGACGTGGGCCCGGTGCCGGGCCCGCCCGTTCGCTCTTCCAGGATCACACCGTGACCGCGAACGAATTCACCACCCTCATCCAGCGCGCCGAGCGCGTCCTGGCCCAGCTCGAAGCCTGGTTGCCCCCCGCGCCCCCCGATATCGACTGGAACGCCCACGCGTTCCGCTGGCGCAAACGCGGCTCGCGCGGCTGGCTCGACGCCGTGCGCCACGTGGCCCGCATCGACCTCGAAGACCTGCAGCACATCGAGCGCCAGAAAGGCATCATCGACCGCAACACCGTGCAGTTCATCGAGAAGAAGCCCGCCAACAACGTGCTCATGACCGGCGCCCGCGGCACCGGCAAGAGCTCGCTGGTCAAGGCCATGCTGGCCGCCTACGGCGACCGCGGGCTGCGCCTGATCGAAGTCGACAAATCCGACCTGGGCGACCTGGCCGACATCGTCGAACTGGTGGCCGCGCGTCCCGAGCGCTTCATCGTGTTCTGCGACGACCTGTCGTTCGAGGAAGGCGAGGCTGGCTACAAGGCGCTCAAGTCCGTGCTGGACGGCTCGGTGGCCGCCTCGGGCGACAACGTGCTGATCTACGCCACCTCCAACCGGCGCCACCTGATGCCGGAATACATGAGCGAGAACCTGCAGGCCAAGCACCAGCCCGACGGCGAGATCCACCCCGGCGAAACCGTCGAGGAAAAGATCTCGCTGTCCGAGCGCTTCGGCCTGTGGCTGTCGTTCTATCCCTTCAAGCAGGACGACTACCTCGATATCGTCTACCACTGGCTGCGCGAGCTGGGCTGCCCGGAAGACCAGATCGAACCGTCCCGCACCGAGGCGCTGCAATGGACCATCGAGCGCGGTTCGCGCTCGGGCCGCGTCGCCTACCAATTCGCCCGTGACTGGGCTGCCCGCCATGTCTGACAAAATCATCGATGTCGCCGCCGGCCTGATCCTGCGTCCGGACGGCATGCTGTTGCTGGGGCAACGCCCCGAAGGCAAGCCCTGGTCGGGCTGGTGGGAGCTGCCCGGCGGCAAGCTCGAACCCGGCGAGACCGTGCTGCAGGCGCTGGCGCGCGAACTGCAGGAAGAGATCGGCATCCGCGTGACGCAGTCGCGGCCGTGGGTGACCTACGTGCACGCCTACCCCCACACCACGGTGCGCCTGGCGTTCTGCCACGTCACCGGCTGGGAAGGTGAACCGCGCAGCCTGGAGAACCAGCGCCTGGAATGGGTCGACCCGGCCAACGCCGCGTCCGTCGGCGACTTGCTGCCCGCCACCCTGCCGCCGCTGCGCTGGCTGCAGCTGCCGACCGCCTATGGCATCAGTTCGATCGGCTCGCGCGCCGGCCTGTCGGCGTTCCTGGGCCGGCTGGACGCGGCGCTGGCGCGCGGCATCAGGCTGGTGCAACTGCGTGAACCGCAGTGGCCCGACGGCCCGGCCTCGACCTCGCTGCATGAGGCGCTGCAGCAGATCGTCAAGCGCTGCCACGCCGCTGGCGCGAAAGTGCTGGTCAACAGCGCCCATCCGGCCGCCTGGTGGCGCGAGGCCGACGGCGTGCACCTGCGCGGCGCCGACGCCGCGCGTCTGAGCGCCCGGCCCGACCTGCCGGCCGGCGCGCTGGTTGGCGTCTCGGCGCACGACAACGCCCAGGTGGTGCACGCGCGCGAGCTGGGCGCGGACTTCGCCGTGCTGGGCCCGGTGCTGGACACGCCCAGCCACCCCGGCGCGCCGACGCTGGGCTGGGACGGCTTCGTCGAAGGCAACCGCGACGCCGGCATCCCGGTCTTCGCGCTCGGCGGGCAATCCACCCAGACCGTCTCGCAGGCCCTGCGCCACGGCGCGCACGGCATCGCCGGCATCCGCGGCCTGATCTGACGCGAGCGGGTCGGGGCAGGATCGCCGGCCCGACACCCGCCCTCCCGATCGGCGCGCCGCGCCGGTTTTTTTTGTCCTAGGGAAACTCCCCCCTTGCCGCGCAAGGTGGCCAGGTCCTATCTTCGCTCTTGATGTGACCGTATGGTCACTTCTGGTTGTCGGCGCGACGGACACGCGGCCACGCAACGCGTTCCACACGCCGGCGCCCGCTCGCGGGCGCCATCGCGCCGCCGTCCCGCCACACCGCTTTTGCTGCACCGTTTCTTTGTCGTCGTTCCCACAACAAGGAAGTCCAGCATGCCCCTGTCCCTGCATCCCGATGGCCGACCCGGCCCGTTCCCGGCCGACGCCCAGCGTCGCGACTTCATCCTGCGCGGCGCCGCGGGCCTGGCCGCCGCGGCCGGGCTGGCGGCAGGCGGCTGGCCCCTGCGGGCGCTGGCACAGGCCGCCTCGCCGCTGACCTTCGCCTTCTGGCCCTGGGGCAGCGAGATCGTGCAACAGGGCGCGGCCCGCTTCACGCAGGAAAGCGGCGTGCCGGTGAACCTGTCGCCGATCCCCGGCGACTACGCCGCCGTGCTGGAAACGCAACTGGCCGCCAAGGCGCCGCTGGACATGTTCTACGCCCAGCGCGGCCAGGCCTCGCGCTGGTACGCGGCCGGCTGGATCCGCCCGATCGACGACATGTCCGGCCTGGCCGACATCCAGAAGCAGATGTTCCCCGGCATCGTCGAGGACGCCAAGGCCACCGACGGCCGCTACCTCGGCCTGACCTATTACAACGGCGGTCCCTACGCGCTGTTCCGCAACGAGAAAATCCTGGGCGAAGCGGGCTACGGCGGCACTGCCAACGCCGCCGACTACCCGCGGGACTGGGCCACGGTCGAAAAACAGGCGCGCGAGATCAAGAAGAAGGGGTTGACGCAGCATCCGATGCTGATGCCCTGGTACAACGCCTGGACCGGCCTGCCATGGGCCCTGATCGCGCAATGCTTCGCCGAGGGCGAGCGCTTCGTCGACGGCGAGCTGCGCGCCACCTTCGGACCCGACACGCCGCTGACCAAGGTGCTGAGCGACTGGAAGCGCTGGTGGGACGATGAACTGGTGCAGCGCGCCGTGCTGACGTGGTCGGGCACCGAGACCTCCAGCTCGTGGATGAAAGGCCAGCACGCCTTCCACCTGAACATCGATTACTACAGCTTCAACTACAACGATCCCGCCAAGAGCCAGATCGCCGAATACTCCAGCTATAACCCGGTGGTGCCCGGCGCCACCCACGACACCGTGCTGGTGGGGCACGCGCTGCTGTGCATGTCGACGCGCAAGCGCAGCGACGCCGAGCAGGCCGCGCTGTGGGAGCTGGTCAAGTATTTCGGCTACCGCGACCGCGCCGGCCAGCTGACCACGCACAAGAACTGGATCGCCAAGGCCAACCTGGAAGTGCCCTTCCCCGAGCTGTACCGCGATCCCGACAGCCGCGCCGCCATCATGAAGTGGATGTACCCGGCCCATCGGGAACAGGTCTACCAATGGCTGTTCGAGGGGCGCGAGAAGGCCGTGGCCGCCAACATCCTGAAGGCGCCGTGGTACCAGGAATGGGACACCGGCATGCACGAGATGATCGCCCAGGACATGCTGATCAAGGGCACCCGCACGCCCGCACAGGTGGCCACCGAGCTGCGCGCGCGCTGGGACGGCCTGCACAAGAAGTACGCCAAGATCCTCAAGCGGAGCTGATGACATGGCCAGCGTCTCCCTGCAAGGCATCGAGAAGTCATACACCCACTTCCAGGCGGTGCGCTCGCTCGACCTGGACATCCGCGACGGCGAATTCGTGGTGCTGCTGGGGCCGTCGGGCTGCGGCAAGACCACCACGCTGAACATGATCGCCGGCCTGGACACGCCCACCGGCGGCCAGATCCGCATCGACGACCGGCGCGTGGACCAGGTGCCGCCGCACCGGCGTAACGTGGCCATGGTGTTCCAGAGCATCGCGCTGTATCCGCACATGACGGTGCGCGAGAACATCGGCTTTCCGCTGCGGATGCAGAAGCTGCCCGCCGCCGAAGTGCGCGGCAAGGTCGAGCGCGCGGCCGCGCTGCTGCGGGTCGAATCGATGCTGGACCGCAAGCCCTACCAGCTGTCCGGCGGCCAGCGCCAGCGCGTGGCGATCGGCCGCGCGGTGGTGCGCGACCCCGACCTGTTCCTGTTCGACGAGCCGCTGTCCAGCCTGGACGCCAAGCTGCGCACCGACATGCGGGTCGAGCTCAAGCGCCTGCATCGCAGCCTGAACGCGACCTTCATCTACGTCACCCACGACCAGGTCGAGGCCATGACGCTGGCGGACCGCATCGCCGTCATGTCGGGCGGCAACCTGCTGCAATTCGCCGACCCGGACACCATCTACCGTCGCCCCGCGACCATGGAAGTGGCGGACTTCATCGGCAACCCCGGCATGAACTTCCTGCGCGGCACGCTGGAGACGCACGACGGCGCACCGGCGCTGCGCACCGCGGGTGGCGCCTATCCGCTGCCCGCCGCGCTGGCGGCCGCCGCGCGCGGGCTGCCGGCGGGCAGCGAGGCGGCGATCGGCATCCGCCCCGAAGCCATGGCGCCGGCGCCGCTGGCCGGCGACGGCCTGCTGCTGCAAGGCCAGGTGTGGGCGGTGGAACCGGTCGGATCGGACCAGTTCGTCGACGTCATCACCGCCGGCGAGGACGGCCCGCGCCTGCGCGCCAGGCTGTCGCCGGAACGGCGCTACGAAGTCGGCGCGCCGATCGCGCTGGCGCTGCCGGCCGCCCGCCTGTACCTGTTCGACGCCGCCGGCCTGCGGGTCCATGGCGGCGAGGAGCCGCGCGCATGAGCGCCGCCAGCCTGCCACGCGCGTCCCTGCCGTTGCCCGCGCGCGGCGGCAAGGAGATGTCGGACCTGGGTTTCGCGATGACGGTGATCATCGCGGTCTACGCGCTCAACACCCTCATCATCGGCGTCCCGCTGGGCTATTCGTTCTGGCTCAGCCTGCACGACACCAACGCGATCCTGCGGACCCAGGAGTTCGTGGGCGCCGACCTGTATGGCGAAGTGCTGTCCGACAGCGCCGTCACCGATGCCATCTGGCGCAGCCTGGGCTTCGTGGCGATGTGCGTGGCCGGCTCGTTCGTGGCGGCGCTGGGCATTGCCCTGGTGCTGAACGAGGAGATGCCGCTGCGCGGCCTGGTGCGCGGCCTGGCATTGCTGCCATGGGCCATGTCGCAGGTGGTGACGGCAACCGTGTTCTCGTTCCTGCTCAATCCCAGCTTCGGCGCGCTCACGGGACTGCTGGCGCCGCTCGGGCTGGCAGGGCCGGGCACGGTGTGGCTGAGCAGCGACTGGGCCCTGTTCTGGGTGGCGCTGGCCTTCGTCTGGCACGTCGCGCCGCTGGGCAGCTTCTTCTACCTGGCGGCGCTGCAGACCATTCCGCGTGACCTGTACCGGGCCGCGCGGGTCGACGGCGCCGGCCCGCTGGCGCGCTTGCGGCACATCACGCTGCCGCACCTGAAGCACACCACGCTGATCGTGCTGGTGGTGATGACGGTGGAAGCCGTGCGCCAGTTCGACCTGCTGTTCTCGCTGACCCGCGGCGGGCCCGGCACGTCCACGCAGATCCTGCCGCTGCTGATCTTCCGCTACAACTTCGAGTTCTCGAAGTATGGCCTGGCCTCGGCCGCCGCGTTCCTGCTGACGGTGCTGTCGCTGCTGCTGGCCACTGCCTACTTCATGCTGATCCGCAAGAAGCGCCCGCAAGGAGTCAACCATGCGCAATGACGCGGCCCGCGTGGCCGGCGAAGGCTGGCGCCCCTGGCTGGTGGGCGCGGGCGTGGCCCTGGTGGCGTTCTGGTGCCTGTTCCCGCTGTACTGGACGCTGAAGGCCTCGTTCATGGACGAGTCGGCCATCATCATGGGCGTGGCGCACCATGCCGGGGGCTACACCTTCGAGAACTACCTGCGGGTGCTGGGCCTGTCCAGTTCCGATTCCATCTTCGGCGGCCAGACCCGCGCCATCATGGCCGGCTTCGTCAACAGCGCGCTGGTGGCGCTGCCGGCCGCCGCCGCCGGCACGGCCATCGCGACGCTGGCCGGCTACGTGCTGGGGCGCTTCGAGTTCCCGTTCAAGGGACCGCTGCTGTACGTGCTGCTGGCCTCGCGCACCCTGCCGCCGATCGCGCTGCTGATCCCGTATTACGTGTTCTTCGCCGCCATCGGCCTGGCCGGCAGCCTGTTCGGCCTGTGGATCGTCTACCTGACGGCGGTGATCCCGCTGCTGTCGTGGGTACTGATGGGCTATTTCGCCTCGCTGCCGGTCGAAATCGAGCGCGCCGCGCGCATGGACGGCTGCACCCGCTGGCAGATGCTGCGCCACGTGACCCTGCCGATGGCGTTGCCCGGCATCGCTGCGGCTTTCATCATCGCCTTCCTGGTGGGCTGGAACGACCTGCTGTTTGCCATCGTGCTGACCGGCGGCACCTCGGCGCAGACGCTGTCGGCGGCGCTGCTGGGCCTGTCGCCGCTGATGCCCGGCTTTCGCGCCGACCTGGGGCTGTTCGCCGCGGCCAGCATGCTCGCCGCCCTGCCGCCGCTGGCGCTGGCCATGCTGTTCCAGCGCTTCATCACCAACCTGAACATCGTCGATCCCGTGACGAGCAACACGGACTAGGAAGAAGCACGCATGACCATCGGCATCGCGGCTTACGGACCCAACGCCGGCGCGGCGGTACGCGCCGCCGCCCTGGGCGCCGAACTGCTGGGGCACGGCGCCATCGGCGGCTTTGCCGTGTTCGCGGTGCTGGACGAACAGGGCCGCGCCCGCCACGCGACCGTCCAGCGCGGCGGCGTGACCGCGCTGGACCTGCCGCAGGATTGGCTGCGGACGCGCCATGCCGCCCTGATCGAAAGCGGCCCCGACCGCCCCGAGCCGCTGGCGCAGTTCCTGCCCGGCGCCGACGGCGTCGGCCTGGTGACCGGCCACCGCCTGCCCAACCGCCCCGGCGTCGATGGCGTGCCGCTAAACCAGGCGGTGCTGCGGCGCCTGGCCGCCGGCCAGGCCCCCGCCGACGCCGTGGCCGAGGTGCTGCAGGCCCATCCGGAAGTCGACGCCGGCCTGATCGCGCTGTCCGCGTCGGGCCAACTGGCCTGGGGCAACAGCGACCGCGTGGCGCGCCGGCCCGACCAGGGCCAGGCCTGGCGCGACAACGGCGCCTGCCGGCTGGCGCTCCTGCACAACTCGATATTCCCCTGCCCGCCTCTGGCGGAGGCCATGGCCGACCTGGCCTGGCACGCGCTGACCGGCGGCGTCGGGGCCTACCGCGCCCTGAGCCTGCGCGCGCCCGTGGCCATCAGCGCCGGCCCGCGCGACCGCGTGCGGGTGGACGACCGCCTGCGCGTCACCGGCATCGAGCAGGCCGATCCGTCGCTGCCGACCACCCGGCGGCGCGCCAGCGCCATCTACCTGGGCAGCGAAGTCTGGCAAGATGGCAGGCATATCGGCCATACCGTCAGCGAACTGGTTGTGGACATGGCCGACGGCCGGGTGTTCGGTCTGCCGGACCCCGCCCGCTCCCTCATCATCATGAAGGAACCGGCCAATGTCCCGACGTGAGAATACCGAGCGCCAGATACTGCAGGCCCTGGAAGACCAGATCAAGGAAACCGGCATGGGCGGCGTGGGCATCAACGCCATCGCCAAGCGCGCCGGCGTTAGCAAGGAACTGATCTACCGCTACTTCGACGGCATGCCCGGCCTGATGCTGGCCTGGATGCAGGAACAGGACTTCTGGACCCGCAACCCCGGCCTGCTGGCGGCCGACGAATCCAGCCAGCGCAGCCCCGGCGAACTGGTGCTGTCGATGCTGCGCGCGCAACTGGACGCGCTGGCCGGCAACGAGACGCTGCGCGAAGTGCGCCGCTGGGAGCTGATCGAACGCAACGAGGTGTCCGCGCCGCTGGCCGAGCGCCGCGAACGCGCCGCGCGCGGCTTCATCGACCGCGTCGACGGCCTGACCGACGACATGGACGCGCCCGCCGTGGTCAGCGTGATGCTGGCGGGCGTGCTGTACCTGATGCTGCGCGCCAAGACCGAGAGCCACTTCCTGGGCGTGCCGCTGCGCACCCAGGAAGGCTGGGACCGGATCAACGGCGCGCTCGAACACCTGGTCAAGCGCGGCTTTCCCGACGCGCTCAACCACGAATCCCTGGCCAACCTGGAGGCGCGCCGCAAGAAGCCGCGGCCGCCCGCCGACACCGAGACCTGACGCCCGCCATGCCCGCGCAACCCGACCCGCAGGAATACGACCTCATCATCAGCGGCGGCCTGATCGCCGACGGCCTGGGCGGCCCGGCTCGCCGCGCCGACGTGGCGATCAACGGCGAACGCATCGCCGCCATCGGCGACGGCTCGGGCTGGCGGGCGCGGCGCCGCATCGACGCGAGCGGCCAGGTGGTGGCGCCGGGCTTCATCGACTGCCACACCCACGACGACCGCGCCCTGCTCGGTTCGCCGCTGATGCGGCCCAAGGTCAGCCAGGGGGTCACCACCGTGGTCACCGGCAACTGCGGCATCAGCCTGGCGCCGGTGCACGCGCCCGGCGACACCGTGCCGCCGCCCCTTAATCTGCTGGCGCAGCACACCGGCGAACTGTACGCCCGCATGCAGGACTACGCCGCCGCCCTCGACGCCAGCCCGGCCGCGGTCAACAGCCTGGCGCTGGTGGGGCATTCCAGCCTGCGAGTGTCGGCCATGGAGCGCCTGGACCGGCCCGCCGACAAGCGCGAGATCGCCGCCATGCGGCAAGCGCTGGACCAGGCCATGGCCGCCGGCGCGGCGGGCCTGTCCACCGGCCTGTATTACCCCACCGCCATGCACGCCAGCACCGAGGAGGTGATCGGCGTGGCCGAGCCGCTGGCGTCCTGGCAGGGCCTGTACACCACCCACCTGCGCGACGAGGCCGACCACGTCTGCGACGCCATGGAAGAAGCCTTCCTGATCGGCCGCGCCGCCGACGTGCCGGCGATCCTGTCGCACCACAAGGTCACCGGCAAGCACAACCACGGCCGCACCGCCGAAACGCTGGCGCTGTTCGACCGCGCCCGCGCCGACCAGCCGCTGGGCATGGACGTCTATCCCTACGCCGCCTCGTCCACCATCCTGGAACCGCGTCGCGTGCCGGCCGGCGAGAAGATCATCGTCACGTGGTCGCAGACGCGGCCCGAGATCCAGGGCGTGGACCTGCGCGAACTGGCGGCGCGCGAAGGCAAGGATCCGCAGCGGCTGGCCGAGGAACTGTCGCCCGGCGGCGCCATCTATTTCTCGATGGACGAGGACGACGTCAAGCGCGTCATCGGCCACGGCAGCGTGATGATCGGTTCCGACGGCCTGCCGCACGACCAGCGGCCGCACCCGCGCCTGTGGGGCGCGTTTTCGCGGGTGCTGGGGCGATACGTACGCGAGATGCGCGTGCTGGGCATGGAAGAGGCGATCCGCCGCATGACCAGCCTGACGGCGGCCCAGTTCGGCCTGCGCGACCGCGGCGTGCTGCGCGCCGGTTGCTACGCCGACGTGGTGGTGTTCGACCCCGCCGTGGTGGCCGACCTGGCCACCTTCGCCGAGCCACTGCAACCGTCCGCCGGCATCCAGGCGGTGCTGGTCAACGGCCAGCTGGTGGAGGAGCGCGGCGCCGCCACCGGCGCCCGCCCCGGCCGCCTGCTGCGCGGCGCGGACCGCGCCGCGCCCGGCTTCGAGACGCCCGCCTGGGCCGCCTGAATCCCGCCATCCGGCGTCGTCGGCGCACGACGCCCCTCCTTCGGAGCATCATGCACACAGTCGTCATCGGCGCCGGCGTGGTCGGCATGGCCACCGCCTACTACCTGCATCGCGAGGGCCATCGGGTCAGCGTGGTCGACGCCGGCCCGGGCCCGGGCCTGGCCACCAGCCGGGCCAACGGCGCCCAGCTCAGCTACAGCTTCGTCGCGCCGCTGGCCGACCCCGCCGTGCTGCCCAAGCTGCCTGCCTGGCTGCTGGGCCGCGACACGCCGCTGCGCTGGCGGCCGCGGCTGGATCCGGCGCAATGGCGCTGGTGCCTGGATTTCCTGCGCGCCTGCACCCGCGGCCGCAGCCGCGCCACCACCCGCGAACTGCTGGCGCTGGGACTCTACAGCCGCCAGTGCGTGCACGAACTGGTGGGGCGCGAACGGCCCGACTTCGATTTCAGTTCGCGCGGCAAGCTGCTGGTGTACCAGGACGCCGCCGCCTATGGCCGCGCGCTGGCGCAGATGGATTATCAGGCGACGCTCGGCTGCGCGCAGCGCGCCCTGGACCGCCAGGCCTGCCTCGACCTGGAACCGGCGCTGGCCGACATCGGCGCCAGTATCGCCGGCGCCATCTACACGCCGACCGAGGACGCCGGCGACTGCCTGCGGCTGTGCACCGAACTCGAACGCCTGTTGCGCGCCGCGCCCGGCGCGGTGGATTTTCACTTCGACACCCCGGTCACGGCCCTGCGCGGCGAAGGCGGCCGCATCGTGGCGCTGGCCACGCCGCAAGGCGAACTGCAAGCCGACCAGTACGTGCTGGCGGGCGGCATCGGCGCCCAGGCCCTGGCGCGCCGTCTCGGGCTGGACCTGCGCATCTATCCGCTCAAGGGCTACAGCCTCACCTACACCCTGACAGCGGACAGCGTGGCGCCGGTGTCGAGCATCAGCGACATCGGCCGCAAGGTCGTCTATGCGCGCCTGGGGCAGCGCCTGCGGGTCGCGGGCATGGTCGATATCGGCGCCGCCGATGCGGCCATCGACCCGCTGCGCACGGACAGCCTGGCGGCGGATGTGGCGCGCTTCTTCCCGCGCCTGAACCCCGCCGGCGCGCCGCAGCCCTGGGCCGGTTTGCGTCCGGCGCGTCCCGATGGCAAGCCGCTGATCGGCGCCACGCCGTGGCGCAACCTGTGGTTGAACGCCGGGCACGGCGGCCTGGGTTTCACGCTGGCGGCGGGCAGCGCCCGGATGCTGGTGGACCTGATGCGCGGGCGCCGCCCCGCCGTCGACCCGGCGGCATTCGCGCTGGCCGCCTGACGGCTCGGCCCGGTCCCGCGCCGCCGGCGCTTCAGGCCGGCGCCGGCGGGAGGATCGCGGCCGGGCAGGCCCCCGGCCGCCCACGCCGCCTCAATCCGCCTTGATGCCGCGGCTCTGGATCAGCTTGCCCCACTTGTCGCGTTCCTTCACCTCGAAGGCCGCCAGGTCGGCGCCAAACAGGTTGCCCGGGGTCGCGCCGCCTTGCGCCAGCGACTGTTTCAGGGCCGGCGATTGCAGCGCCTGCTTCATGGCGGCGATCAGCTTGTCGACCACCGGCGCCGGCGTGCCGCGCGGCGCATACAGGCCCGACCACGCGGTGACTTCGAAGCCCGGCAGGCCGGCCTCGGCCATGGTGGGCAGATCGGGCGCGGCGGGGCTGCGCTCGGCCGACGTGACCGCGATGCCGCGCAGACGGTCACCGGCCTTGAGCGCGGCCATCGAACTGGGCAGGTTGTCCATCAGGATGTCGACCTGGCCGCCGATCACCGCGGGGATCGCCGCCGACGAGCCCTTGAACGGCACGTGCAGCATCTGCAGACCCGCCATCGATTCGAAGTAGGCGCCCGTCAGGTGCACCGACGAGCCGATACCCGGCGAGGCGTAGGAATACTTGCCCGGGTCTTTCTTCACCGCGGCCATGACATCCTGCAAGGTGCGCCATGGCGAGCCAGCCGCCACCGCCATCACATTGGGCGTGGACGCGATCATGCCCAGCGGCACCAGGTCGGTGGCGGGATTGAAGCCGATGTTGCCGTACAGGAACTGATTGACGCTCTGCGTGCCGACCGAACCCAGCACGATGGTGTAGCCGTCCGGCTGGGCGCGCGTGGCGGCGGCCACGCCCAGGTTGCCGGCGGCGCCGGGCTTGTTCTCGACCACGATGGACTGGCCCAGCGCCGGCCGCATGTGCTCGGCGATCGTGCGCGCGAAGATATCGGTGGTGCCCCCGGGCGGGAACGGCACGATCAGGGTGATGGGCCGTTCCGGCCACGTGGCCGCGGCCGCCGGCGCGGCCATTGCGCCCGCCATCGCGGCCACGCCGACGCAGACCGCGGCGGCGCCTGTCCCTGCACGAAACAACCTGCCCATCCTCTTTCCCCTTCGTGTGAAGTGTTCGATTGATCAAACGGAATCGGGTGCATCGGTACTTCGCGGTTCGACACGGGCGCCCTTGCCATGGGCAGGACATCGCGTCGCGGGCTGGCGCCCGACGTGACCATACGGTCACTTTTTCCGCATTAAGAACCCGGGGCCCCCGCTTGTCAATCGGGAGAAGGAGGAATCGGGCGTTATCCCTAAGGTTGGTTGACCGGTTGCGCGCCGGCCGGCGCCACGGCCTGACCCGCGCCCGGCTGGCCGCCACCGGCCTGGCCGTTGGCCGCCGCGCCGCCTTGCGCCGGCGCCAGGCCATCCCAGCCGCCGCCCAGCGCGACGATCAGGTTGACGCTGGCCACCAGCCGGTTGCCATACAGGCTGAGCGCGCTGCGTTCGTTGCTGAGCGCGGTGGCGTCCACCACCGCCACGCTCAGGTAATCGACCAGGCCGGCCTTGTACTGGTTCTGGATCAGCCGCAGCGATTCGCGCGCCGATTCCAGCGCGCGGCGCTGCACGCTCTGTTCGTTCTCCATCACGCGCAGCTGGATCAGGTAGTCCTCGACCTCGCGCAGCCCGGTCAGCGCCGCCTGGCGGTAGGCCGCCGCCTGCGCATCGTAGGAGGCGCGCGCCTGCTCGACCTGCGCCTGGCGCGCGCCGCCGTCGAAAATCGTCAACGCCAGCGCCGGCCCCAGCGACCAGAAGCGCGCCGGCGCGGTCAGCAGTTCGGCGAACTGGCCGTTGCGAAAGCCGCCGTCGGCCGACAGGGTCAGGCTGGGGAACCAGGCCGCCTGCGCCACGCCGATCTGCGCATTGGCGGCGGCCGCGCGGCGCTCGGCGGCGGCCACGTCGGGACGGCGCTCCAGCAGCTCGGACGGCAGGCCCACCGGAATCCGCGGCAACTGCAGCGAGAACGGCGCCGGCGGCAGGCTGAAGCGCGACGGCGCCTGGCCCATCAGCACCGCGATCGCGTGTTCGTACTGGCCGCGCTGCCAGTCCAGGTCGATCGACTGCGCGCGCGTGCTTTCGACCTGGGTGCGCGCCACCGCCACGTCCGACTGCCCCGCCACGCCCACGTTGTAGCGGTTCTGCGTCAACTGCAGCGATTTCTCGTAGGCCGCCACGGTGGCGTCCAGCAGGCGCTTCTGTTCGTCCAGCACGCGCAGTTGCAGATAGGCCTGCACCAGCGCGGCCTGCGCGCTCAGGCGGGTCGCGGCCAGGTCGGCCAGGCTGGCCGCGGCGCTGGCCTCGGACGACTCGACGCTGCGGCGCACCCGGCCCCACACATCCAGCTCCCAACTGACGCTGCCGGTCAGCGAATACTGGTTGGACACGTTGCCGCCGCCGCCCGACGAGGCGGACGACGAACCGCCGCTGCCGCCGCCACTGCCCGAACGGGTCAGGCCGGCGCCCGCCCCCACCGTGGGGAAGAAGCCGGCGCGGGCGCCGCGCACCAGGCCCAGCGCCTGGCGGTAATTGGCCTCGGCCTGGGCAATGGTCTGGTTGGAGGCATTGAGGTTGTCCACCAGGCCATTGAGCGTGGCGTCGTCATAGACGCGCCACCACTGGCCGCGGTCGGCGTCGTCGCGCGGCTCGGCGCGCTTCCAGCCCGGCACCTCGTCCTGGCCTTCCTTGTAGGCCGCGCCCACGTCCAGCGCCGGCCGCTGGTAGTCGGGACCGACGGCGCAGGCGGCCAGCGCCGCGCACAGCGCCAGGGTGATGCCGGCGCGCGGCAGGAAGGCGGAAGGAAAAGGCTTGGCGTTGCGGATCATAGTTGTTCTATCGAAGCGGCCCCGCCACGCCGGGCGCGCCCGCGCGCGGCCCAGAGGCGGAAACGGTCAAGGTAGAGATAGACCACCGGCGTGGTGTACAGCGTCAGGACCTGGCTCAGCACCAGTCCGCCCACGATGGTAATGCCCAGCGGCTGGCGCATCTCGACGCCGGCGCCCGTGGCCACCACCAGCGGCAACGCGCCGAAGATGGCGGCCATGGTGGTCATCATGATCGGCCGGAAGCGCGTCAGGCAGGCCTGGAAGATGGCCTCCTTGGGCGCCATGCCCTGATTGCGCTCGGCCTCGAGCGCGAAGTCCACCATCATGATGGCGTTCTTCTTGACGATGCCGATCAGCAGGAACACCCCGATCAGCGCGATCAACGTGAAGTCGGTGCGCACCAGCAGCAGCGCCAGCAACGCGCCCAGCCCGGCCGACGGCAGCGTCGACAGGATCGTCAGCGGATGCACGAAGCTCTCGTACAGGATGCCCAGCACGATATACATGGTGACCAGCGCCGCCAGGATCAGCCAGGGCTGCTGCGCCAGCGTCTGCTGCAGCACCGCCGCCGTGCCCTGGAAACCGGCCTGTATCTGGTCCGACGGCAGGCCGATGCGCGCCACGGCCGCGTCGATGGCGGCGGTGGCCTGGCCCAGCGACACGCCCGGCGCCAGGCTGAACGACACCGTATCGGCCACGAACAGGCCCTGGTGCTGCACGCTCAGCGGGGCATTGGCGTTCTCGAAGCGGGCGAAGGCCGCCATCGGCACCCGCGCCCCGCTGGCGGTGATGACCTCGACCTGCTTGAGCGACTCGATGTCCTGCGCGAACTTCGGGTCCACCCCCAGCACCACGTGGTACTGGTTCAGCGGCCCGTACATCACCGACACCTGGCGCTGGCTGAAGGAGTTGTTCAGCACGGTAGAGATCGTCGCCATGCTCACGCCCAGCCGGGTGGCGGCGTCGCGGTCGATCACCAGGTTGATTTCGCGGCCCTTGTCCTCGACGTCGGTATCGACGTCGGTGATCTCCGGAACCTTGGCCATGGCCTGCTGCACCTTGGGCATCCACGAACGCAGCAATTGCAGGTCGCCGGACATCAGCGTGTAGTCATAGGAACCCTGGCTCTGGCGGCCGCCGACGCGGATGTCCTGCTGCGCCACCAGGAACATGCGCGCGCCCGGCATGTTCTGCAGCCGCGCCCGCAGGCGGTTGATGACCTGCTCGGCCGAGACATTGCGCTCGCCCAGCGGCTTGAGCTGGATCTGCATGAAGCTGCTGTTGCTGCCGCCGCGCCCGCCGGCGTAGCCGGTCATGCTCTGCACCGCCGGATCGGCCAGCACCACCTTGCGCAAGGCCTCCAGCTTGGGCACCGTGGCCTGGAACGACGTGCCCTGGTCCACCCGGAAAAAGCCCAGCAACTGGCCGGTGTCCTGCTGCGGGAAGAAGCCCTTGGGCACGACGGTGTACAGGTACACGTTCAGGCCCACCGCCGCCGCCAGGACCAGCATCATCAGCCGGCCATGGGCCAGCGCCCACGCCAGGCTGCGGCGGTAGCCGTCCTGCATCCAGGCAAAGCCGCCCTCGGCCCAGCGCGCCAGCCGGCCGGGCGGCTTCGGTTCCTTGGGCTCGGCCTTGAGCAGGCGCGCGCACATCATCGGCGTCAGCGTCAGCGACACCACCAGCGACACCATGATGGAGGCCGACAGCGTCACCGCGAATTCCCGGAACAGGCGCCCCGCCACCCCGCCCATCAGCAGGATCGGGATGAACACCGCCACCAGCGACAGGCTCATCGACAGCACCGTGAAGCCCACCTCGCGCGAGCCGCGCAGCGCCGCCCGCATCGGCGACATGCCGTTCTCGACGTGCCGCATGATGTTCTCCAGCACCACGATGGCATCGTCCACCACGAAGCCGGTGGCCACGATCAGCGCCATCAGCGAGATGGTGTTGAGCGTGAAGCCGCACAGATACATGACGCAGAAAGTGCCGATCAGCGACACCGGCACCGCGACGCTGGGAATGATGGCCGCGCGCCAGCGCCGCAGGAACAGCAGCACCACCAGCACCACCAGGCCCACCGCGATGATCAACGTCAGCTCGGCCTCGTGCAGCGAGGCGCGGATGCTGGGGGTGCGGTCCTGCGCCACGGTCAGTTGCACGTCGGCCGGCATCAGCGCCAGCAGCGTCGGCAGTTGCGCGCGCACCGCATCCACGGTTTCGATGATGTTGGCGTCGGCCTGGCGCCGCACGATCATCAGGATCGCGTTGCGCTGGTTGTAGAAGCCGGTCTGGTACAGGTCCTCGACCGAATCCTCGACCCTGGCCACGTCCGACACCCGCACCGGCGCGCCGTCGCGCCAGGCCACGATCAGCGGCCGGTACTGTTCGGCGCGGCTGAGCTGATCGTTGACCATGATCTGCCAGTGGTACTGGTCATTTTCCAGCACGCCCTTGGGCCGGTTGGCGTTGGCATTGGCCAGCGCCGTGCGCACTTCGTCCAGCGACACCCCGCGATTGGCCAGCGCGCCCGGCAGCACCGTCACGCGCACCGCCGGCAGCGAACTGCCGCCCACCGTGACCTCGCCCACGCCATCGACCTGCGACAGCTTCTGCGCCACGATGGTCGAGGCCAGGTCGTACATCTGGCCCTGGCTCAGGGTGTCGGACGTCATCGCCAGCGTCATGATGGGCGCGTCCGAGGGATTGGACTTGTGGTACGTGGGGTTGCTGCGCAGGCTGGTCGGCAGCAGCGAGCGGGCGGCGTTGATGGCCGCCTGCACGTCGCGCGCGGCGCCGTTGATGTCGCGCGACAGGTCGAACTGCAGCGTCACGCGGGTCGAGCCCTGCGTGCTGCTGGAAGTCATCTCGGTCACGCCGGCGATGCTGCCCAGCGAGCGCTCCAGCGGCGTGGCGACACTGGACGCCATGGTCTCCGGGCTGGCGCCGGGCAGGCTGGCCGACACCGAGATGGTGGGAATGTCCATCTGCGGCAGCGGCGCCACCGGCAACAGGAAGAACGACAGCATGCCCGCCAGCACGACCGCCAGCGACAGCAGCGTGGTAGCCACCGGCCGGACGATGAAGGGCGCCGACAGGATCACGGCGCGCTCCCGGCGCGCGCCTCGCGCATGCCGCGCCAGCGCCGCGACATGCGGTCGAACATCAGGTAGATCACCGGCGTGGTGAACAGCGTCAGCACCTGGCTCAGCAGCAGGCCGCCCACCATCACCAGGCCCAGCGGCTGGCGCAGCTCGGCGCCCGTGCCCGTGGACAGCATCAGCGGCAGCGCGCCGAACAACGCCGCCAGCGTGGTCATCAGGATCGGCCGGAAACGCAGCAGCGCCGCCTCATGGATCGCCGCGCGCGGCGACAGACCGCGCTTGCGCTCGGCGTCGAGCGCGAAGTCGATCATCATGATGGCGTTCTTCTTGACGATGCCGATCAGCAGGATGATGCCGATGATGCCGATCATGTCGAGCTCGGTGCCGCTGATCAGCAGCGCCAGCAGCGCCCCCACGCCGGCCGACGGCAGCGTCGACAGAATGGTGATCGGGTGGATGTAGCTTTCGTACAGCACGCCCAGCACGATGTACATGGTGACGATGGCCGCCAGGATCAGCCATAGCGTGCTCGATAGCGAATTCTGGAACGCCAGCGCCGCGCCCTGGAAGCGCGTCTCGACGCTGGCCGGCATGCCGATCTCGGCCTCGGCCGCGGTGATTGCCTCGACCGCGGCCGACAGCGATGCGCCCGGCGCCAGATTGAACGACACCGTCACCATCGGGAACTGGTCCAGCCGGTTCACCGCCAGCACCGTCTTGCCCTCGGTGATGCGGGCAATCGACGACAGCGGCACCTGCGCGCCGGTCGAGGTCGGCACGTGGATCTGGCCGAGCGAGGCCGGGTTCATCTGGAACTGCGGCTGCACCTCCAGCACCACGCGGTACTGGTTGGACTGGGTGAAGATGGTCGAGATCAGGCGCTGGCCGAAAGCGTCGTACAGCGCCTCGTCCACCACCGCCGCCGTGATGCCCAGGCGCGAGGCCGCGTCGCGGTCGATCTCGACCCAGGTCTGCAGGCCGTCGTCCTGCAGATCATCGGTCACGTCCTTCAGGCCCGGCACCTGGCGCAGCCGGTCGATCAGCTTGGGCGTCCATTCGCTCAGCACCTTCAGGTCCGGATTGGACAGGGTCATCTGGTACTGGGTGCGGCTGACGCGGTCCTCGATGGTCAGGTCCTGCACCGGCTGCATGTAGACGGTCAGGCCGTCCTGCTTGCCAAAGGCTTCCTGCAGCCGCGCCATGACCGTGCGCAGGTCGCCGTTGCGCTCGGCCTGCGGCTTGAGCGCGATCTGCATGCGCCCGGCGCTGAGGGTGGCGTTGCTGCCGTCCACGCCGATGAATGACGACACCGCCTGCACGTCCGGATCCTCCAGCGCCAGCCGCGCCGCCGCCTGCTGGCGCTCGGCCATGGCGGTGAACGAAATGGACTGCGGCGCCTGTGTGATGGCCTGGATCAGTCCGGTGTCCTGCTGCGGGAAAAAGCCCTTGGGAACCAGGATGTACAGCAGCACCGTCAGCGCGAAGGTGGCCAGGGCCACCAGCAGCGTCAACGGCTGGTGCCGCAGCACCTTCTGCAGCATGCGGTCGTAGGCGGCGATGGTGCGGTCGATAAAGGCGCCGGTGACCTGGTGAAAGCGCCCGTGCTTCTGCTCGGACTCGGCGCGCAGCAGTCGCGCGCACATCATCGGCGTCAGCGTCAGCGACACCACCAGCGAAATCAGGATCGACACCGCCAGCGTGATGGCGAACTCGCGGAACAGCCGCCCCACCACCTCGGTCATGAACAACAGCGGAATCAGCACCGCGATCAGCGAAAAGGTCAGCGAGATCAGCGTGAAACCGATCTGCTGCGCGCCCTTGAGCGCGGCCTGCAGCGGCGTCTCGCCCTCTTCGATGTGGCGGGCGATGTTCTCGATCATGACGATGGCGTCGTCCACCACGAAGCCAGTGGCGATGGTCAGCGCCATCAGCGTCAGGTTGTTGATGGAGAAGCCGGCCAGGTACATGATGCCGAAGGTGCCCACCAGCGACAGCGGCACCACCACGCTGGGAATCAGCGTCGCGGTCAGGCTGCGCAGGAACACGAAGGTCACCATCACCACCAGCGCCACCGCCAGCAGCATCTCGAACTGCACGTCGGCCACCGAATCGCGGATGGTCTGGGTGCGGTCCGACACCACCGCCACGTCCAGCGTGGCCGGCAGCGCGGCGCGCAATTGCGGCAGCAGCGCCTGGATGCGGTTGACCACGTCGATGACGTTGGCGCCGGGCTGGCGCTGGATGTTCAGCAGGATGGCCGGCTTGTCGCCGGCCCAGGCCGCCTGGCGCGTATCCTCGGCGCCCTCGACCGCGCGCGCCACGTCCGACAGGCGCAGCGGCGCATTGTTCTTGTAGGCGATGATCAGGTCGTTGTAGTCGGTGGGCGACTTGAGCTGGTCATTGGCGTTGATGGTGGTCGAGCGCAGCGGCCCGTCCAGGTTGCCCTTGGGCTGGTTGACGTTGGCGCCCACCACCGCGGTGCGCAGGTCGGTCAGCCCCAGGCCGTTGGCCGCCAGCGCCTGCGGATTGACCTGCACCCGCACGGCCGGGCGCTGCCCGCCCGCCACGCTCACCAGGCCCACGCCCGGAATCTGCGACAGCTTCTGCGCCACCCGCGTATCGACCAGGTCGCGCACCTGCGGCAAGGGCATGGTGGGCGAGGTGATGGCCAGCGTCAGCACCGCCGCGTCGGCCGGGTTGACCTTGTTGTAGGTCGGCGGCACCGGCAGGTCGCTGGGCAGCAGGTTCGACGCCGCGTTGATGGCGGCCTGCACCTGCTGCTCGGCCACGTCCAGCGGCAGCGTCAGGTTGAACTGCATGGTGATGACCGAGGCGCCGCCCGAGCTGGTCGACGACATCTGGTTCAGGCCCGGCATCTGGCCAAACTGCCGCTCCAGCGGCGAGGTCACCAGCGAGGTCATCACGTCCGGGCTGGCGCCCGGGTACAGCGTGGTCACCTGGATGGTGGGGTAGTCGACTTCGGGCAGCGCCGAGACCGGCAGCAGGCGGTAGGCGATGAAGCCGGCGATCAGGATGGCCACCATCGACAGCGTGGTGGCCACGGGCCGCAGGATGAACAGGCGCGACGGGCTCACGGCGCGGCCCCCCGATCAGCGCGTGGCGGGCGTGGTGCCCGCCGGCGCGCCCCCGCCCAGCGACTTGTCCTTGGCGGCGGGGATCACCTCGTCGCCGCTCACCACCTCGACCTTGGCGCCGGCGCGCAGGCGGTCGGTGCCCTCGGTGACGACGCGGTCGCCCGGCTGCAGGCCCTCGTTCACGGCCACCATGCCATTGTTGATGGCGCCCAGCTTGACCTGCCTGACCTGCACGGTATTGTCCGGCTGCACCAGGAACACGAAGGCGCCGGCCGAGCCCTGCTGCACCGCCGCCGTTGGAATCGCGGTCACGCCCTTGCGCGTCAGCACGTGCAGGCGCACGTTGACGAACTGGTTGGGAAACAGCGCGTCGTCCTGGTTGTCGAACCTGGCCTTGAGCTTGAGGGTGCCGGTGGTGACGTCGATCTGGTTGTCCAGCGTCTCCAGCGTGCCGGACGCGATGCGGCGGGTGTCGGCGCGGTCATAGGCCTCCACCGCCAGGGTGCGGCCCTGGGCCAGTTCGGCGCGCACTTCCGGCAATTGCGTCTCGGGCAGCGTGAACACCACCGAGATCGGCTGGGTCTGCGTGATCACCACCAGGCCATTGGTGTCCGAGCTGGACACCAGGTTGCCCCGGTCGACCTGGCGCAGGCCGAGGCGGCCGCTGATCGGCGCCGTGATGCGGGCGTAGTCCAGCTGCAGGCGGGCATTGTCGACATTCGCCTGGTCGCTCTTGATGGTGCCTTCGTATTGCCGCACCAGCGCCGCCTGGGTGTCGACCTGCTGCTTGGCGATGGAGTCCTGCTTGAACAGGGCCTGATAGCGCTGCAGGTCGCGGCGCGCGTTCTCCAGCAGCGCCAGGTTCTGCATCTGGGTGCCGCGGGCCTGGTCCAGGGCCACCTGGAAGGCGCGCGGGTCGACCTGCGCCAGCAGGTCGCCGGCCTTGACCTGCTGGCCTTCCTTGAACGGCACGTCGACCAGCTCGCCGCTGACACGGCTGCGCACGGTGACGGTGTTGTAGGCCGTGACGGTGCCCAGGGACTTGAGGAAGATGTCGATGTCCTGCGTGACGGCGCTGGCCACCCGCACCGGCACGGCCAGGTTGGCCATGGCCGCGGCCATGTTGGGCCGTCCGCCCGCGCCCGGACGCCCGCCGCCCGCGCCACCCGGCTTGGCGGCCGGCCGCAGCGCCAGCCAGGCGATGCCGGCGACCACCAGCAAAAGCACCGCCAACCCGATGATTCTGCGGCGGGTCCAGCGGGAAGGCGACGAAACGGGACGGCTATCGGACATGGGATACGGTTCCGGCACTGACGGAGAAAGCCGTATTGTGACCCAGGCGGCCGACATTTCCGTGATTGTCCGTTGCCGCTGAAATAGGCCGCAACAGGAATCGGGGCAGGATCGCCGCCGGCTGCCGCGCCCGGAGGCCCGGACGGATCAGGAATTGCAGAGGGTCATCTGGAACGGGATGCTGCGGGCCACCTGCTGGGGCTTGAACTCGCCGTCCTGGGTCGAAAAGCGGATCCAGATCATGTACTTGTTGGCACTGATCTCGGGGAATACGCCCTGGGCCTGGTCGACCCACACGCGCAGCAACTGGTACTGCTTGCCGCCCAGCATCTGCTGGTAGGCGCCCTGTTCGGCCACGATGTCGGTCTTGCGGCCGGACTCGCGCAGCAGGCGCAGCGCCATGGTCAGGCCGTCGAACAGGGGGATGAAGGGCGCCAGCCAGGCCTGCAGGTCCGCGCAGCGCGCGGCCTCGGGCTTTTGCTGCCAGGCGTAGTACGACGGCATGTCCACCTGGGTGGCGCCGCCGGGCACCGCCAGGCGGCCGCGCAGGCTGGTGAGCCATTCGTTCTCGCGCAGCGACTGGCCGGTCTTGCCGGGCGCGGCCAGGGTCGAGGAGACCTTTTCGAGTTCGCGCAGCATGCCTTCGAGCGCGTCCTGCGCCACCCCGGGGTGATCGCGCAGGCCCACCAGCGCCACGCGCTGGCGTTCGAGATCCTGCAGCACCGCGCCTTTCACGTCGGTGCGCTCGCAGACGTCGAGCAGATCGAACAACGAGGTGACCGCGACCTGGTGCAGGCGTGAATCCCCCTCGCGGGCAAAGAAGAACAGCCTGTCGAACAGGTATTCGAGCCGCAGGTAAGCGCGGATGCGCTCATTGAAGGGATATTCGAAAACAATCACGCTTGTAAACAGGCCCATCAGAGGTCGACCCGCGGGCCGAGATTATTCAGGGGTGCCGGCCAAGCCCGGGGCTTGCCGGCCCGTCGCGGCCGCCAGCGCAAGCCAGCGGTCATGCAGGGTCTTCGCCTGCGCGCGCAATTGCTCCGGCGAGGTCGCGCCGCCATTGTCGATGACGTCATCCGCGACTTCGAGCCGGCTGGCCCGCGCAGCCTGTGCCGCCATGATACGCCGGATGGCAGAGTCCGTCAGCCCGCTGCGCGACTGCACGCGCGCCACCTGCGTTTCGGGATCGCAATCGACCACGCAGATGCGATCGACGCGGTCGCGCCAGCGCGTGATCGACTCCACCAGCAGCGGCACCACGAACACCAGATAGGCGCCGCGCGCGGCCTCGGCCTGGCGTTCGGTTTCATGGCCGATGGCCGGGTGCAGGATGGCCTCAAGGCGCAGGCGGACTCGCGGATCGGCGAAGGCGCGTTCCCGCATCCAGTCGCGGTCGAGGGCGCCATCCGGTGTCAACGCGTCGGGCCCGAACTCGCGTTCGATGGCGGGCATGGCCGCGCCCCCGACCGCTGTCAGCGCGCGCGCGATCTCGTCCGTGTCGACCACCGACGCGCCCCATTCGCCCAGCATGTCGGCCACGCGCGACTTGCCCGAGCCGATGCCTCCTGTCAGACCGATCTTGAACATGCTCTTCATTCCCTCGCGGCCGCGATCCGGCCGGACCGGCGCGCCCCGCGCGCCCTCAATGCAGCAACCATCCCAGGCCCTGCTCGCCGCCCAGCAGCAGCACGGCCACGCCCGCCAGCGCCAGGTAGGGCCCGAACGGCAGCGCCTGGCCGCGACTGGCGCGGCCGCTGAGCGTCAACGCGCCGCCCACCACCACCCCCGCCACCGACGCGGCCAGCAGCAGCATCGGCAACGCGCCGACGCCGAACCAGGCGCCCAGCGCCGCCAGCAGCTTGAAGTCGCCGTAGCCCATGCCCTCGCGCCCCGTCAGCAGGCGGAATGCATGAAAGATAACCCACAGGAACGAATAGCCGGCCACCGCGCCCACCACCGCCATCGACAACGGGGTAAAGGCATCGAACAGGTTCACCAGCAGGCCGGCCCAGGCCAGTGGCAGAGTGATGGCATCGGGCAGGAGGGTCGATTCGAGATCGATCCAGGCCAGCGCCACCAGCGCCGCCGACAGCCCCATGGCGCACAGCGCGATGGGCGTGGCGCCGAAGCGCCAGGCGCAGGCCGCGAACAGCACGCAGGTGATGGCCTCGATGGCGGGATAGCGCCAGCCGATCGGCGCCCGGCAGGCGGCGCAGCGGCCGCGCAGCGCCAGCCAGCCCGCCAGCGGCAGGCGGCGCCAGCCGGTCACGGGCGCTTCGCACCGCGGGCAGTGCGCGGCCGGCGCCCACAGGCCGTAGCTGGCGGCCGGCCGGGCCTGGCCCGCCGCCTCCTGGCATTGCGCCTGCCATTCGCGTTCCATCATGCGCGGCAGGCGGTGAGTTACCCGCGTCAGCCAGCCGCCGACGGCCAGGCCGCCCAGCGCGGCCAGCGCGACGAACAGTGCCAGCGGCACGGGAAGGACATGCCACAGCGTGGTCATGCGCGCCCTCGCGGCGCGGCGCGGCGGGCGCGGCGGCGGCCGGGCCGTGCGGGGCCGTGTCGTAATTTGTGCATAAAGTGCCGGCTACGCCTTTCAGGGTGTGGGGGAACGTATCGAATCTTCGCATAAGTGCGTAAAATCGGAGACAGACTCAATTTACGGATCAGCTGCCATGGCCGCGCGCGTCGAACTCCTTACCCGCCCCCGCAAACTCGGCATCTTGGGGCTGCTGCTCGCGGGCACGGCGCTGGGCGCCGCGGGCTGCGCCCAGCAACGCACCGAAGGCTATTACGATCCTCCGGCGGAAAGCACCGTGACCGACGCCCAGTACCAGGGCTCCGGCGCCGGCTACCGCACCGTGCTGCGGGCGCCGTCGCAGGTGCAGATCGCGCTCAAGCCGGACCAGAAAAAGACCCCGAACCAGGCCGCGGCCAGCCAGGGCGCCACCACCGAGGACGGCCAGGCCGTGCCGGAAGGCGCCGACAGCGGCGGCGCCGCGGCCGCCCCGGCGCCCGCTCCGGCCCCGGCCTCCATGCAAAGCGCGGCCGCCAACAGCCTGGTGCCCCAACCGCAGACCTACATGGGCACCCTGCCGTGTTTCTCGCCCGCCATGCAGTGCACGGCGCAGCGCGTCACGCTGACCCTGGCGCCCAACGGCCGCTGGCGCGGCCGCACCGCCTACCTCGAAAACGATCCCAAGAAGGCCGCCCCGGTGGTCGAGCAGGGCTGCTGGGATGCCACCGACGAGCGCCCGCCGCGCGTCATCCTGCTCGACGGCAAGGGCAATGTGCGGGTCGAATTCGTGGTGGCCGCCAACAACGTGCTGCGCGTGCGCTCCATCGGCGGCCAGACGCCGAACCTGAACTACAACCTGACGCGCCAGCCGGACCTGGATCCGATCGACGAACTGGCCAAGGCCAACGCGCCCCAGTGCCCGTAAGGCCGGCAGGCCAGACACTGCCTCTGGCCTGACCGACCGCCCACCGCCCCGAGGGCCTGCCGGACACCGCGTCCGCCAGGCCCTTGTGCTTTCCGCCGCCCGCGCCCGGCCGGACTCGCGAACGCCGCCGGCGAACACGCTCGATGTGAGCGCCTACTTACCCCACAACCCCTTGTTGATCAGCATCGCGGAACAATCCGCGATCACGGTGGCGATCGGCCTGGGATGGACGGCATACGCGCCCGAGCCCGGGCACCCCGTCTCCGCCCTGGCCGGGCCGTCACCGGCCGCCGCATCCTGAACGTGGCCAGCGGGCCCGACCGGCAACGGCGGTCCGCCGTCCAGGTGTCCGTAGGCGCATAGCCGGCAGGCCAGCCGCATGGCGTTGCGCACCCCCAGCTTGGTGAAGATGCGGGCGCGATGGGCCTCGACCGTGCGCAGCGAGATACCCAGGTCGATGGCGATGACCTTGTTGGGCCGTCCGGCGACGATGTAGTCGACGATCTCGCGTTCGCGCGGCGTCAGGACGGCCAGGATGGCGGGAAGATCGGGGCGGGGAACGGGCATGGAACGGCTCTGCAATGAAAGGTTGCAGAGAGTCTGCCCCGCCGCCGGCGGCGACGTAAGCTGGCAATTTTGCCAGGGGCGACGGCGCGGCCCGCGGCAAACGGGCCGGCGACGGCGCCTGGCATCAGGCCGTGTAGGACAGTTCCAGGTTGTCGATCAGGCGCGTCGCGCCCAGCTTGGCGGCGGCCAGCACCACCACGGGCTCGCCGGCCTGCAGGTCGGCGGCTTCCGGACGCTTCAGGTCGCGCTGGCGACGCAGGGCGATGTAGTCCACCTTCCAGCCACGATCGGTCAGGTGCTGGGTGGCCTCGCGCTCCAGCCCGGCGGCATCGCGCTCGCCGGCCGCCAGCCGCTGGCCGACGCCCCGCAGCGCGGCGTACAGGGCCGGCGCCTCGGCGCGCTCGGCCTCGCTCAGGTAGCGGTTGCGCGAGGACAGCGCCAGGCCGTCGTCGGCGCGCACGGTCTCGTGCGCCAGCACTTCCACCGGCAGCTGGAACTGGCGGCACATGTTGCGCACCACCATCAGCTGCTGGTAGTCCTTCTTGCCGAACACCGCCACCTTGGGCTGCACGCAGGAGAACAGCTTGAGCACCACGGTGCTGACGCCGGCGAAGAAGCCCGGTCGGAACTCGCCTTCGAGGATGTCGCCCAGGTCGTCCGGCGGCTGCACGCGGTAGTTCTGCGGTTCGGGGTACATCTCGCGCTCGTTGGGCGCGAACAGCACGTACACGTCGCGCTCGCGTTCGAGCTTCTCGATGTCGGCGGCCAGGGTGCGCGGGTATTGGTCGAAATCCTCGTTCGGCCCGAACTGCAGGCGGTTCACGAAGATGCTGGCGACCACCGGGTCGCCGTGCTGGCGCGCCAGCTTCATCAGCGCCAGGTGGCCCTCGTGCAGGTTGCCCATGGTGGGCACGAACGAGACGCGGTTCTGGCCGCGCAGGTGGTCGCGCAATTCCTGGATGGTGTGGACGACTTTCAAGGGGGATCTCCGGGATTGGGCGCACAGCCCGGGGGGAATCGGATCAGGCCGCGACCGCCGCGACGCTGGTGTAGGCCAGGCGCACGTAGATGGGCGCGTAAGGCTCGGCCTGCGTGATTTCCAGCAGCGATTCGCGCGCCAGTTCCAGCATGGCGATGAAGTGCACCACCACCACCGCGGCCGGCGCGCCCTCGCGCACCCGTTCCATGAACAGGTCGCCGAACTCCATGAAGCGCACGTCGTTCAGGCGCCGCAGGATGTGCGTCATGTGATCGCGCACCGACAGCTGTTCGCGGGTGATGTGATGGTGCTGGTTGAGCTTGGCCCGCTTCATGATGTCGGCCCACGCGGCGCGCAGGTCGTCGACGCTGACCTCGGGCAGCATGCGTTCGACGCTCAGGTCGGCGACCGCGTGGCTGCTGACGAAGTCGCGGCCCAGCTGCGGCATGGCGTCGAGCTTCTGCGCGGCCAGCTTCATCTGTTCGTATTCGAGCAGGCGGCGCACCAGCTCGGCGCGCGGATCCTCGGGCTCTTCGCCGGTGTCGGTCTTCTTGACCGGCAGCAGCATGCGCGACTTGATCTCGATGAGCATGGCCGCCATCAGCAGATACTCGGCGGCCAGCTCCAGATTGTGGATGCGGATCTGTTCCACATAGGACAGATACTGCCGCGTGACATCCGCCATGGGGATGTCCAGCACGTTGAAGTTCTGCTTGCGGATCAGGTACAGCAGCAGGTCCAGCGGTCCCTCGAAGGCTTCGAGGAACACCTCCAGCGCGTCCGGCGGGATATACAGATCCGTCGGCATCTGGAACAGCGGCTCGCCGTACAGGCGCGCGAACGCGACGCTGTCAACGGTGTCGGGCGTGCTGTCGACGGGGGGTTCCACTAGCGCGGCCAGGGCGTCGCCCGGGACGGAGGGGGTGTGGGCCATGGCTGCCGCAACGGTATCAGTCGGCCTGATACACGTACGGCTTTTGCGGCACGCGGGCGGCGCGGAAGCCTTCCAGCAGTTCCGCGTCCTGCGGCTTGTCCCACAGACGGGCGCGGCCCTCGCGCTGGCGCTCTTCGGTGCCAGGGTGCGACTGCTTGTAGTCTTTGAGGAACTTGGTGATCTCGGATTCGTAGTTGGTTGCCATGGCACCAATTTCAGTGGGTTTCGGATACCCGGAGTTTACTGCACGCGGGGCCGGGAGCCGGCGTTACAATCTTCCGGGTCCCACCGCCCCCCTCCGCCATGTCAGCCGAATCCGCAGCCGCAGCCAATCCCGCTCCTCCCTCGACCCCGGACGCGGTGCGCGCGGCGCGCATGATTCCCTTCATCGTCGGCTGTGCGCTGTTCATGCAGATGCTGGACGCCACGGTGGTCGCCACCGCCCTGCCGGCCATGGCGCGGGCACTGGGATCGACCCCGGTGCGGTTGAACGTGGCCATCACCTCCTACCTGCTGTCGGTGGCCGTGTTCGTGCCGGTCAGCGGCTGGGCCGCCGACCGCTACGGCGCGCGCCGCGTGTTCATCGCCGCCATCGGCCTGTTCACCCTCAGTTCCGTGGCCTGCGCCCTGTCGCAGGACCTGCCGCAGCTGGTCATCGCCCGGGTGGTGCAGGGCATGGCCGGGGCCATGATGGTGCCGGTGGGCCGCATCATCCTGCTGCGCACGGTGCCCAAGCAGGATCTGTTGAAAGCCATGTCGTTCCTGTCGATCCCGGCGCTGCTGGGGCCGGTGATCGGGCCGCCACTGGGCGGTTTCATGGTCACGTACATGTCGTGGCACTGGATCTTCCTGATCAATATCCCCATTGGCGTGCTCGGCATCGCGCTGGTGCTGCGCTACGTGGCCGAGATCAAGGAAGAATCGGCGCCGCGCCTGGACTGGCTGGGCTTCCTGCTCAGCGCGGTGTGCCTGGCCACGCTGGTCAGCGGCTTCGAGGCCATCGGCCGCGACGTCATGCCGCTGCCGATGCTGCTGGGCCTGATCGCGGTGGGCATCGTCTGCGGCCTGCTCTACGGCTGGCATGCGCGCCGCACCGAACACCCCATCATCGATCTGGCGCTGATGCGCATCCCGACCTTCGCCATCTCGACGCTGGGCGGCAACCTGTGCCGCTTCGCGGTCGGCGCCACGCCCTTCCTGCTGGCCATGCTGCTGCAGGTGGGCTTCGGCCTGTCGCCGTTCTCGGCCGGCCTGATCACCTTCGCCAGCGCCGCCGGCGCGCTGCTGATGAAATTCGTCGCCACGCCCATCGTCAGGCATTTCGGCTTTCGCCGGGTGCTGACCGTGAACGCGGTGCTGACCGGCGCCTTCATCGTGGTCTGCGCCACGTTCACCCCCACCACCCCGGTCTGGCTGATGATCGCCATCCTGCTGGTCGGCGGCTTCTTCCGCTCGCTGCAGTTCACCGGCGTAAATACGCTAACCTATGCCGACATTCCCCCGGCCAAGATGAGCCGCGCCAGCAGTTTCGCCGCCATGGCGCAGCAGCTCGGCATCAGCCTGGGCGTGGGCGTGGCCGCGGTGACCCTGAACATCAGCATGACCCTGCGCGGGGCGGAAAGCCTGGTGGTGGGCGACGTGATCGTCGGCTTCATCGTCATCGGCCTGCTGTGCGCGGCTTCGGTCTTTTCCTTTAGACGCCTCGACCCGCTGGCCGGGGCACACCTGAACGGCGCCAAGAACAGTGACGACGAATGAATTTGTCCTAGCCCTGGACCAGGGCACCACCAGCTCCCGCGCCATCGTGTTCGATCGCGATGGCGTGGTGCGCGGCATCGGCCAACGTGAATTCCGCCAGCACTATCCGCGGCCGGGCTGGGTCGAACATGACCCCGGCGAGATCTGGCACAGCCAGCTGGACGTGGCGCGCGAGGCCCTGCGCAACGCCGCCGCCAGCGCCGCCGACGTGGCCGCCATCGGCATCACCAACCAGCGCGAAACCACCCTGATCTGGGACCGCGCCAGCGGCCGCCCCCTGGCCCGCGCCATCGTCTGGCAGGACCGCCGCACCGCGCCGATGTGCGACCAGTTGCGCCAGGACGGCCACGCCGACTTCCTGCAATCGCGCACCGGGCTGGTGCTGGACGCCTATTTCTCGGGCACCAAGCTGGCCTGGCTGCTGGATCACGTGCCCGGCGCGCGCCAGAAGGCCGAGCGCGGCGAACTGGCCTTCGGCACCGTCGACACCTGGCTGATCTGGCAGCTGACCGGCGGCGCGGTGCACAGCACCGACCCCAGCAACGCCTCGCGCACCATGCTGTTCGACCTGCACACGCAGGACTGGAACGACGAGATCCTGGCGTTGCTCAACATTCCGCGCAGCGTGCTGCCCTCCATCGCGCCCAGCAGCGCGGTGGTGGGCGAGTCCCTGCCCGAATGGCTGGGCGGCTCGATTCCCATCGCCGGCGTGGCCGGCGACCAGCAGGCCGCCACCTTCGGCCAGGCCTGCTTCAAGCCGGGCATGGCCAAGAACACCTACGGCACCGGCTGCTTCATGCTGATGAACGTGGGCGACAAGCCGGTGCAGTCGCACAACCACCTGCTGTCGACCGTCGGCTGGGGCCTGCCGGCGCAAGGCCAGCCAGGCTGGCGTCCGGCCTACATGCTGGAAGGCGGCGTGTTCGTCGCCGGCGCCGCGGTGCAATGGCTGCGCGACGGCCTGGGCATCATCCAGCGTTCCGAGGAAATCGAATCGCTGGCCGCCAGCGTGGCCGACACCGATGACGTCTTCATGGTGCCGGCCTTCGCCGGCCTGGGCGCGCCGCACTGGGACCCCTACGCCCGCGGCACCCTGGTGGGCCTGACGCGCGGCACCACCCGCGCCCACATCGCCCGCGCCACGCTCGAATCCATCGCCCTGCAGAGCGCCGAACTGCTGACCTGCATGAACGGCGACAGCGGTATCGCGCTGACCGAGCTGCGGGTGGACGGCGGCGCCGCCCGCAACGACCTGCTGATGCAGATGCAGGCCGACCTGCTGGGCGTGCCAGTGGTGCGCCCGCGGGTGCCCGAATCGACCGCGCTGGGCGCGGCCGGCCTTGCCGGCCTGGCGGTCGGCTTCTGGTCGGATCAGGACGAATTCGCCTCCAAGTGGCAGGCCGAACGCACCTTCGAACCGTCCTGGCCGGACTCGGTGCGCGAGGCCCGCATGCGGCGCTGGCGCCAGGCGGTGGAACTGTCCAAGGGCTGGTCCAACACCGCGAAGTGAACGGAGGCCGCCCGGCGCGCCGCTGACACGCGCCGGCTGCGTGCGCGCGGATCGCCGCGAGGCATCGGCGCTCCCCCGCCGCCCATCACGCGCACGCAGCCGGCCGCTTACGGCCGCCGCGCCTGCGCCTGCATCACTCGCAACGCCACGCGATAGCCGGCAAACACATAGAACGCATTGCTGTTCATCAGCAGCCACGCGCCGGCGCCGCCCAGCAGCGCGACCACCGGGCCGACCGCGCGCATGTCGCCCTGCGACCAGGCGATCAGGCCCAGCACGCCGGCAGTGGCCAACGCCAGCGCGGTGCGCTTGAGCAGCACCAGCCCCAGGCTGTAGCCGCCCATGAAGGCCACCACGCCGATCGCCAGCGCCAGGGCCGTGACGGCGCAGGCCAGCACCAGCGCGAAGGCCGCCAGCGCCGGGCCGGCCGGGCGCAGCAACAGGCTCAGCAGGCCGATGCCGACACCGATGCCGCCGACCATGGTCAGCACCGCCAGCGCCAGCGGCGACCACAGCCCCGGCGGCGCGGCGCGCGCATCCATCTCGGCGACGAAACGGTGCATGGCCGCGGACGCGTCCGGCGCGCCCGACTCGTCGCGCAGCGCCGCCTCCAGGCGGCGGCATTGCGCGATCAGCGCATTCAGGCCGGGGCCGGACGGCGCCATCACAGCCTCGTCACGCCCGGGGCGTGTTCGGCGACCGTGTTGCGCAGCGCGGCCATCGCCTCCTGCACGGCGGTCGGCCGGAACGCATCCTCGCGCCAGTACATGGCCACCGAGCCGAAGCCCGACAGCCGCATCGGAATGATGCGCATCGCCTTCATCTGCGTGAAGCGCAGCGCGGCGCGGTGCGAAGCCACGCCGATCATGTCGCTGTTGTTGATCAGCGTGAGGTTGATGGTGACCGAATTGGATTCGATATGGTCGGCCGGCGGCGCCTGGCCGGCCGCGGCCAGCGCGGCGTCGACCGCGTTGCGGATCGGCGTGCCCTTGGGCCACAGGATCCAGCGGTATGACAGCAACTCCGGCCAGCCCGGCTGCTCCCGCGCGAACAGCGGATGGCGCGGCCGCGCCACCAGGTGGATCGGCTCCAGGTACAGGGCCTCGAAGCGGATGGCCGGATCGTGATGCTCGGGCGCCGAGCGGCCCACCACGATGTCCAGGTCGCCCTGCGCCAGTTGCGCCAGCAGGCGGTCGGTGGTGCCTTCCACCAGTTTCACGCGGGCCTGCGGCATGCGTTCGAGCAGCTTCATCACCGCCAGCGGCACGGTATCCGACGCCGAGGCGCCGGACGCGCCGATCACCACCCGCCCGCCGCCCCCTTCGCGCAAGGCGGCCATGTCGGCGCTGGCGCGGTCCAGCTGCGCCTCGACCCGCTGCGCGTGCGCGATCAGCACGTCGCCGTGCGGCGTCGGCCGCAGGCCGCGCGCATGGCGCTCGAACAGCGGCAGGCCGATGTCGTCTTCCAGATCCTTCAGCCATTTCGACAAGCCCGGCTGGGTCGTGTTGAGCATGGCGGCCGAGTGGCTGATGTTGCGGGTCTGGGCCAGGCTGAGCAGCATTTTCAGATTGCGCAGGCGCAACCGGTGAGTCCAGTCCATGGAGCCCTCTTTTGTCTCTTATCCATATTGTTATTGGTATGGATAATAAGATAATTTCATTTCAAAACACATAGCTCGTTCCGCATAATCGTCTCCATATCAGGCCCCGCCGCGCCCGCCGCGACGGGCCCACAGAAGCCGGCCCCGACGCCGGCCCCAGGAGACAAACATGCCCGACGGTCACCCTCCCGGCGCGGATCGCGCCGCCTATTACGCCCGCATCGCCCAGAAGCACATGGCCCCCCTGTGGGAGTCGCTGCACAACCTGGTGCCGCGCCAACCCGCGCCGCGCTGCGTGCCCGCCATCTGGAAATACGACGAGGTGCGCGACGACGTGCTGGCCTCCGGCTCGCTCATCAGCGCCGAGGAAGCCGTGCGGCGCGTGCTGATCCTGGAGAACCCGGGCCTGCCCGGCCAGGCCAGCATCACGCAGAGCCTGTACGCCGGCCTGCAACTGATCCTGCCGGGCGAGATCGCGCCCAGCCACCGCCACACCCAGTCCGCCCTGCGCTTCATCGTCGAGGGCCGCGGCGCCTACACCGCCGTCAACGGCGAGCGCACCACCATGCATCCGGGCGACTTCATCATCACGCCGTCCTGGACCTGGCACGACCACGGCAACGCCGAGACCGTCGACGGCGGCGAACCGGTGGTCTGGCTGGATGGCCTGGACATCCCGCTGCTGCGCTTCCTGGACGCCGGCTTCGCCGAGAACTATCCGTCCGCCACCCAGCCGGTCACGCGCCCGGAAGGCGACAGCATGGCGCGCTACGGCCACAACATGGCGCCGGTGCGGCATCGCGCCACCAGCGGCACCTCGCCGATCTTCAACTATCCCTACGAGCGCAGCCGCGAGGCGCTGGACGCGCTCTACCGCCACGGCGAACTCGACCCCTGGGACGGCGTCAAGCTGCGCTACCTGAACCCGGCCACGGGCGGCTACCCCATGCCCACCATGGCCACCTTCATGCAGCTGCTGCCGGCCGGCTTCCAGGGCAAGCCCTATCGCAGCACCGACTCCACCGTCTACAGCGTGGTGGAAGGCCGCGGCATTGCTCGCATCGGCGACGCCGAATTCCATTTCGGCCCGCGCGACGTGTTCGTGGCGCCGTCGTGGCAGCCGGTGCAGCTGGCGGCGCTGGAAGACGCCACCCTGTTCAGCTATTCCGACCGCCCGGTGCAGGACGCGCTGGGCCTGTGGCGCGAAGAACGCACCGCCTGAAGGCGGCTCCCTCCCATCATTTCCATTCCGGCCAGGGCCCGCGCGGGCCCCGGCGCCGCATTCCAGAAAGGTGACCCATGTCTTTTGTGTTTGATCCCGCCGCCCCCGTTGCCGTGCCCGTCGCCGGCAGCCAGGACAGCTTCCCGGTGCGCCGCGTCTATTGCGTCGGCCGCAACTACGCCGCCCACGCCCGCGAAATGGGCTTCGATCCCGACCGCGAACCGCCCTTCTTCTTCTGCAAGCCGGCCGACGCCGTGGTGCCCGTGGCCGAGGGCAGCACGCTGTCGCTGCCCTACCCGCCCGAGACCGCCAACCTGCACTACGAGATCGAGCTGGTCGCGGCCATCGGCAAGGGCGGCGCCAACATCGCGGTCGAATCCGCGCTGGAACACGTGTGGGGCTACGCCGTCGGCCTGGACATGACGCGCCGCGACCTGCAGATGAAGATGCGCGAGGCCGGCCGCCCCTGGGAACTGGGCAAGGCCTTCGACCAGAGCGCGCCGATCGGTCCACTGGTGCCCGCCGCACAGGCCCGCGACATCGACCGGGCCGGCATCTGGCTGCAGGTCAACGGCGCCGACAAGCAACGCAGCGACATCGGCAAGCTGATCTGGTCCGTTGCCGAAACCATCGCCTATCTGTCCCGGTACTTCCGCCTCGAAGCGGGCGACCTGATCTATACCGGCACGCCGGAAGGCGTGGGCCCGGTGGTGCGCGGCGACACGATGGTCGGCGGCGTCGACGGCCTGGGCACGCTGAGCGTGCGGATCGCCTGAGGAAGCCCGCCCATGCAACTGCACAGCTTCTTCAACAGCTCCACCTCGTACCGCGTGCGCATCGCGCTGGCGCTCAAGGGCCTGCCGTTCGACGTCGTGCCGGTGAACCTGCGCAAGCAGGAACAGCGCGCCGCCGATTACGTCGCGCGGAATCCGTCGGCCGGCGTGCCGCTGCTGACCGACGGCGATTTCCAGCTGTCGCAATCGCTCGCCATCATCGACTACCTGGACGCCACCCACCCCGAGCCGCGCCTGATCCCGGCCGCGCCGCGCGAACGCGCCCGCGTGCTGGAGCTTTCCAACGCCATCGCCTGCGACATCCATCCGGTCAACAACATGCGCATCCTGCGCTACCTGCAGGAAGAGCTGGGCGCCACCGACGCGCAGAAGAATGCCTGGTATCACCACTGGATCCGCGAAGGCCTGACCGCGGTCGAGACGCTGCTGGCGCGCCATGGCGGCGGCGCCTATTGCTTCGGCGACGCGCCGACGCTGGCGGACTGCTGCGTCGTGCCGCAGGTCGCCAACGCCCAGCGCATGGGCTGCGACCTGTCGGCCTACCCGCGCCTTGTGGGCGTCTACGAACATTGCCTCGCGCAACCCGCCTTCCAGCAGGCCGCGCCCGCCAACCAACCGGACTACATCAAGTGACCTCGCAAGTTTCCCCGGGCCAGGAGCCCGACACCCAGGGCGCGCCGCTGCGTGAGTACACCGACCCGGACTACCGCCCGCTGTGCGCCAACCTGGCCGAGGTGCGCGCCAACATCGACCGCCTGGACGACGAAATCGTGCGCCTGATGGCCGAGCGCGCCATGTACGTCAAGGACGCCGCGCGCTTCAAGCGCGACGCCTTCCAGGTCAGCGCGCCGGCGCGCCAGGCCGAGGTGTTCGAAAAAGTGCGGCGCCTGGCCGAGCGCCACAACCAGGGCTTCGAGAACCTGGACCAGGTGGTGGACGCAGCCTACCGCGCCATGGTGGCGGCCTTCATCGCCAATGAGCAGACCTATTTCAACAATATGAAGATCGCGGGAGACAAGCATGCATAAGCCCTCAACCCTGGCGCGGGCGCGCGCTTTGACGGCGCGCGCGCTGGCGCTGGGACTGGTGGCCCTGGCGCCGCTGGGCGCGGCGCAGGCCGCCGACGCCTGGCCGTCGCAGCCGCTCAAGGCGCTGGTGCCGTTCGGTCCGGGCTCCAGCCCCGACCAGGTGGCGCGCATCGTCGGCGAGAAAGCCGGCGCCATCCTCGGCCAGACCGTGGTGGTGGAGAACAAACCGGGCGCCAGCGGCAACATCGGCACCTTCGCCATCGCCAACGCCAAGCCCGACGGCTACACCTTCGGCGTCTCGATCACCGGCCCGCTGGTGAACAACACGCTGCTGTTCGACAAGCTGCCCTACGCGCCCGCCACCGACCTGGCGCCGCTGACGCTGGCGGTGCACCAACCCAACGTGCTGGTGGTGCCGGCCAACTCCGGCATCGACAACGTCGGCCAATTGCTGGAAGCGCTCAAGAAGAACCCGGACAAGTACAACTTCCCCTCGCCGGGCGCCGGCACCGTCTCGCACCTGGCGGTGGAACTGTTGCTGCAGCGGATCGGCGCGCGCGCCACGCACGTGCCGTATCCGTCGTCGCCGGCCGCGCTGACTTCGCTGCTGTCGGGCGACACGCAGTTCGCCGCGCTGCCGCCGATCGCGGTCATGAGCATGGTCAAGGACGGCCGCCTGAAGGCGCTGGCCGTGACCTCGTCCAAGCGTTCCACCCTGCTGCCCGAGATCCCCACGCTGGCCGAAGTCGGCGTGCCCGGCATCGAGGGCTCGGCCTGGATCGGTTTCGTGATTTCGTCCAAGGTGCCCGCCGACATCCAGAAGAAGCTGTCGGACGCGCTGATCCAGGCGATCCGCGACCCCGAGGTGGTCAAGCGCCTGCAGGCGCAGTTCATGGATCCGGTGGGCAGCACACCGGCCGAGTTCCGCGCCTACATGGACGATGAGCTCAAGCGCTGGGAACCGCTCATCACCAAGCTCGGCATCAAGGGCCAATAAGCAGGCCTGTGAACGGGCGGCCTCGCCGCCCGGCATTTCGCATTTCGCAACACCAGACAGTCAAGCAGGACAGCAAGGAGACAAGCATGACCCTCACCGAACCCGCCCGCCAGGTGCCGCTCTACGGCGAATACGACGTCGTCGTGCTGGGCGGCGGCCCCGCCGGCATCCTGGCGGCCGCCAGCGCCGCCCGCAACGGCGCCAGCGTGCTGCTGGTGGAACGCTATGGCTTTCTCGGCGGCATGGGCACGGCGGCGGGCGTCTCCAACTTTTGCGGCCTGCACGCCAACGTGCGCGGCGCCATCCGCCAGGTGGTGCACGGCATGACGGACGAGCTGCTGGACCGCATGCGCGCGCTGGACGGCCTGAACGACCCGCACCTGATCCTGGGCAAGATCCACGCCCAGGCCTATGACATCTCGGCCTTCAAGTGCGCGGCCGACGGCATCGTGCAGAACAGCGGCGCACAGATCCTGTTCCACGCATTGGCCACCGGCCTGGCGCGCGACGCCGCCGGCAATGTCGACGCGCTGTTCCTGGAGACCAAGTCCGGCCGCTGCGCGGTGCGCGGCAAAGTCTTCATCGACTGCTCCGGCGACGCCGACATCGCGCAATGGGGCGGCCTGCCGTTCGAAAAGGGCGACGCGCACGGCCACCTGCTCTACCCCACGCTGATGTTCAAGGTCGGCAACGTCGACGGCGCCCGCGCCCAGGAGGCGTGGAAGACCATCCCGCAGTTGATGGACCAGGCCGCCGCCAGCGGGGAATTCACCTTCCCGCGACGCGGCGCCATCGTGCGGCCGCAAAAGCATGACTACGAGTGGCGCGTCAACGTGACCCAGCTGGCCAACGCCGATGGCAGCGCGGCCGACGGCACCGACGCCGCCTCGCTCTCGGCCGGCGAGCTGGAAGGCCGCCGCCAGATCACCGAATACCTGAAGTTCCTGCGCGCCAAGGTGCCGGGCTTCGAGAACGCCTATGTGCTCGACATCGCGCCGCAGCTCGGCATCCGCGAAACCCGCCGCATCGTCGGCGAGGCCATGCTGACCAAGGAGGACGTGCTGGGCTGCGCCGACTTCGAGGACAGCATCGGCGTGAACGGCTGGCCGCTGGAAATGCACACCGCCGGCGACGTGCAATGGCTGTGGCCGCCGATTCCCGAATCGCGCGGCTACAACCAGCTGCCGTTCCGCATGATGGTGCCGCGCCGCGGCCCCGGCGTGGCCGGCAACGTGCTGGTGGCCGGCCGCTGCGCCTCGATGACGCACGAAGGCCAGTCGGCCGCCCGCGTCAGCGGCAGCTGCTTTGTCATGGGCGAGGCCGCCGGCACCGCGGCCGCCATGGCGCTGCGCGGCGGCCACGCGCCCGCCGACGTGCCGGTGACGGCGCTGCAGGCGCAGCTGCAACGGCAAGGCGCCTTCCTCGGCCGCCAAGAATGAACACGCAAGGAACCTGGCAATGAATGCAACCCCCGCAAAGAACCCGCCCCAATCCGTCATCGTCGTGGGCGGCGGCATCGGCGGCCTGGCCGCGGCGCTGGCGCTGACACGCCAGGGCATCGCCGTGCAGTTGCTGGAACAGGCCGCGCACATCGGCGAGATCGGCGCCGGCATCCAGCTCGGCCCCAACGCCTTCGCCGCGCTCGACGCGCTGGGCGTGGGCGCCACGGCGCGCCAGCGCGCGGTGTTCACCGACCACATCATCATGATGGACGCGGTCGACGCGCGCGAAGTGGTGCGCATCGACACCGGCGAGGCCTTCCGCGAACGCTTCGGCGGCCCCTACGCCGTGATCCACCGCGCCGACATCCACCTTTCCATCCTGGAAGCGGTGCAGCAGAACCCGCTGATCCGCTTTCGCACCTCGACGCAGATCGCCAGCGTCGCGCAGGACGGCAAGCGCGTGGAAGTCACGGATACCGAAGGCAACCGCTACCAGGCCGACGCGGTGGTGGGCGCCGACGGCGTCAAGTCCGTGATCCGCGAACACCTGATCGGCGATCCGCCGCGCGTGACCGGCCACGTGGTCTACCGCGCCGTGGTCGAGCGCGACAACATGCCCGAGGAACTGCGCATCAACGCGCCGGTGCTGTGGGCCGGCCCGCACTGCCACCTGGTGCACTACCCGCTGCGCGGCGGCCAGCAGTACAACCTGGTGGTGACCTTCCACAGTCGCGAGCAGGAACAATGGGGCGTACGCGAAGGCAGCAAGGAGGAAGTGCTGTCGTATTTCCAGGGCATTCACCCGCGCCCGCACCAGATGCTGGACCGCCCCACGTCGTGGAAGCGCTGGGCCACCGCCGACCGCGAGCCGGTCGAACAGTGGGGCCAGGGCCGAATGACGATCCTGGGCGACGCCGCCCACCCCATGACCCAATACATGGCCCAGGGCGCCTGCATGGCGCTGGAAGACGCGGTGACCTTGGGCGAGGCCGTCAAGCGTTGCGACCACGATCTGGAGGCCGCCTTCCGGCTGTACGAATCGGTGCGCATTCCGCGCAGCGCGCGCGTGGTCTGGTCGACCCGCGAGATGGGCAGGCTCTATCACGCGCGCGGTGTCGAACGCACCGTGCGCAACATGCTGTGGACCGGCCGCGGCCAGTCGCAGTTCTACGACGCGTTGCAGTGGCTCTACGGCTGGAAGGTGGAGAACTGTCTCGCGGGACCCATCCAGCCATAAAAAAAAGCAGGCACAGGAGGAGACAACCATGACGACACGCATCACCCGCGGCGGCGCCGCGCTGCTGCTGGCACTGGCCGCCGGCGGCATCCAGGCCCAGCAGAAACCCGTGGACATCGGCTTCATCGGCACGCTGTCCACGCCGGCCGGCTACATCGGCGAGGACGAGCGCGACGCCTTCATGCTGGCGGTCAAGGAAGGCGGCGGCAAGCTCGGCGGCGTGCCGGTCAACGTGCGCGTGGAGGACGACGCGCTCAAGCCGGCCAACGCCAAGCAGATCGCCGACAAGATGGTGCAGGGCGGCGTGCGCCTGTTCACCGGCGTGAACTTCTCCAACGTCATGGCGGCGGTCGGGCCGACGGTGCTCAACGCCGGCGGCTTTTACGTCAGCCTGAACGCCGGTCCCTCCAACTACGCCGGCAAGGCCTGCAACCCCAACTACTTCGCCGTCGCCTTCCAGAACGACTCGTACGCCGACACCGCCGGCATCGCCGCCAACGAGCTGGGCGCCAAGCGCGTCGTCGTCATGGCGCCGAACTACCAGGCCGGGCGCGACGCCGTCGCCGGCTTCAAGCGCACCTACAAGGGCGAGATCGCCGAGGAGATCTACACCAAGCTCGAACAGGCCGACTTCTCGGTCGAGCTGGCGCGCATCCGCTCGCTCAACCCGGACGCCATCTTCCAGTTCCACCCGGGCGGCGCCGGCATCAACCTGACCAAGCAATACGCCAACTCCGGCCTGGCCGACAAGATCAAGATGATCACGCCCATCTACTCGATGGACGAACGCATGCTGGCCGCCACCGGCACCGCCGGCAAGGGCTTCTACCTGAGTTCGCTGTGGAGCGCGGACCTGGACAACCCGCAGAACAGGCACTTCGTCGAGGCCTTCACCAAGGCCTACAACCGCGCGCCCACCGCCTATGCGGCGCAGGCCTACGACACCGCCAACCTGATCGCCTCGGGCCTGAAGGCCGTGGACGGCGACATCACCGGCAAGGCCGACGCGTTCCGCGACGCGCTGCGGCGCGCCGACTTCCCCAGCGTGCGCGGCAAGTTCAAGTTCGGCCCCAACCAGCATCCGGTGCAGGACTGGTATCTGCTGCACATCGAGGCCGGCGCGGACGGCAAGCTGGTCTACAGGAACCTGAAGGTCATCGCCCGCGACCACACCGATGTGCACGCGGCCGACTGCAAGATGTAGCCGCCGAGGACCTGACGCCGCGGATCCGCCAGGAACGCTGGAGCGGGCGCGGCGCTACCTGGGCATGTGAGCCGCGCGCCCGGGTAGCGCGGCTCGCGGACTCAGTCTTGCGATTCGCAGAACGTCAGGCGGTTGCCGAACGGGTCGGTGACCTTCAGCAGCCGGCCCCAGGGCGCATCCTCGACGCCCGGGCGGGCGTAGCCGTATTGCTTGCCGATCAGCTCGGCCTGGTAATCGTCAACGCCGGTGGTACGCACGAAGATGGCCGCGCCCGGCGTGGCATCGCCGTAGTGCTCGCTCAGGTGCAGCACCAGCTCGCCGCGATGCACCTGCGCGTACAGCGGCAGGCCCGGTTCGAAGCGATGTTCCCAGTCCCACTCGAAGCCGAGGAAATCCAGGTAGAACTCGCGCGCCTTCTCGACCGAAAAGATGCGCAGGATGGGAATGGCGGGGGACAAATGCATGATTCTGGCCTTAGTATGCGAGGGGTCGCGCCCGCGGACTTCCGAGCGTGCGCGCATCCCGCCAGCATAGATCAAACCGGTTGCCATGCCCGACGCCCAAGCCGCATCCTGGAAACACCTGCCCGCGCCGAAGAAGCGCGCCAGGCTGCCGTTCGACGCCGTCTACACGGCCGAGCAATACGCGCGGCTGCGCCAGGGGCGCATCCCCGCGGAGATGGAAGACAAGTGGTTCATCTACCTGGATGATGGCGTGCTGCGTTTTCATCGCAGCTGGACCGGCATCTGGATCTACGCCCTGCGGCTGGACGCCGTGGGCGACCAGTGGCGCGCGCATGACGCCTGGGTGAACCGCGAGGCCGACCAGTACGGCTGCACCGACCTGGAAACCGACCGCAAGCTGTTGGCGCGGCTGGTGGACGGCCTGCTGGCCGCCCCGCGCGGATAACCACAAGACAGGAACAAAGCGCGAGGGCCGCGATCGCGGCCCCCGGCGGATGCATCGCCCGCTCGCGGCGGGCGTCATGCGGACAGGCGCGTTCCCGACGGAACGCGCCAGGCGCGCCGGCCTCAGTTCAGGCTGGCGCCGGAGATCTTCACGATCTCCTGGTACTTGGCCTTCTCGTTCTTGACGAACTCGGCGAAGGCTTCGGGCGTCATGGGCGGCGCTTCCGAACCCATCGTCAGCAGGCGCTGCTTGACGTCGGGCTGCTGCATCGCTTCCGCGTAGGCCTTGTTCAGCTTGGCCACCACCGGCGCCGGCGTGCCGCCGGTCGTGAACACGCCGAACCAGGTGCCCAGGTCGAAGCCCTTGATGCCCGACTCTTCCACCGTCGGCACGTCGGCCAGCAGCGACGAGCGCTTGGCCGTGGTCACGGCCAGCGCCTTGACCTTGCCGTCCTTGATCAGCGGAGCCGAGGCCGCCAGGTTGTCGAACATGAAGTCCGATTGGCCCGACAGCAGCGCCAGCTGCGCCGGGGCCGCGCCCTGGTAGGGAATGTGCTCGACGTTGATGCCGGCGCGCGCCTTGAGCAGCTCGCCCGACAGGTGGCCGGCGCTGCCGTTGCCGCCGGAACCGTAGTTCAGCTTGCCCGGATTCTTCTTGGCGTACTCGATCAGGTCAGACAGCTTCTCGATCTTGTTCTTGGCGGCGAACTCGACGTTCATCACCAGCACGTTCGGCACCGACGCCACGATGGTGACCGGGGCGAAGTCCTTCACCGGGTCATAGGGCAGGTTGGCGAACAGCCAGGGGTTGATGGCGTGGGTCGCGACGGCGCCCATCACCAGGGTGTAGCCGTCGGCCGGGGCCTTGGCCACCAGGTCGGCGCCGATGTTGCCGCCGGCGCCCGAGCGGTTTTCCACCACGACGGGTTGGCCGAGCGAGCCGCGCACCTTCTCGGCCAGCATGCGGGCCATGGTGTCGAGCGGGCCGCCGGGCGGGTAAGGCACCACGAAGCGCAGCGGCTTGGTGGGAAAATCGGTGTTCTGCGCCAGCGCGGGCGCGCCCAGGGTCAGCGTGGCGGCCAGGGCCGCGGCGCCGCCCAGCAGGACGCGGCGCATCGCGCCGCGGGGGGTCTGTTTCATCTGGTTTGCTCCTCTCATTGCATCGATGGCGGTCGGTAGCATACCGCAGCGGGGTGAACGGCGTAACAAAGGGCTACCGGGAGAACCGAGCGCTTTTCCCGTGAACGGCGCGCCCCGGCCGACTGGAAACAACGTGCGCCGGCCACCCCGGCGTGCTCGGCGCTTTCCCTTTCGCGCCGCCTCGCCAACGGCCGACGCCTAAAAAAAAGCCGCCTTCCAGGGAAGGCGGCTCCGGTTGGGGTCGCGGCGCGCGGCGGCGCCCGGCCTCAATGCAGGATCTGGCTCAGGAACAGCTTGGTGCGCTCGTTCTGCGGGTGGTCGAAGAACTCGTCCGGGCTGTTCTGCTCGATGATCTCGCCGCGGTCCATGAAGATGACGCGGTTGGCGACCTTGCGCGCGAAGCCCATTTCGTGGGTCACGCACAGCATCGTCATGCCGCTTTCCTGGGCCAGGTTGACCATCACGTCCAGCACTTCCTTGACCATTTCCGGGTCCAGCGCCGAGGTCGGCTCATCGAACAGCATGATCTTGGGGCTCATGCACAGCGAACGGGCGATGGCCACGCGCTGCTGCTGGCCGCCCGAGAGCTGGCCGGGGAATTTCTTGGCCTGGTCCGGGATGCGCACGCGTTCCAGGTATTTCATGGCCGTGGCCTCGGCTTCGGCGCGCGGCTTCTTCAAGACCCACATCGGGCCCAGCGTCAGGTTCTCCAGCACCGTCAGGTGCGGGAACAGGTTGAAGTGCTGGAACACCATGCCGACGTCCTTGCGGATGGTCTCGATGTGCTTGAGGTCGTTGGTGAGCTCCGTGCCGTCCACGATGATGTGGCCTTTCTGGTGCTCTTCGAGCCGGTTGATGCAGCGGATCATGGTGGACTTGCCCGAGCCGGACGGCCCGCACACCACGATGCGCTCACCCGGCGCCACGTCCAGGTTGATGTTGCGCAGCACGTGGAACTGGCCGTACCACTTGTTCACGTCCTGCAGTCGAATGATGGCATCAGACATGCCTGTACTCCCGTAAATATCGCGTTGCGGGCCCGCCCGTGGCGGGCCCGCGGCAAGGTTCTATCGTGCGTGACCGGTGGCCAGGCGTTTTTCCAGCGCCTGGCTGTATTTGGACATGGAGAAGCAGAAGACGAAGTAGATCAGCGAGATGAACAGATACGCCTCCACCCCGAATCCGCGCCATGCCGCGTCGGACAGGGCCGCCTTGGCCGCCAGCGTCAGGTCGAAGATGCCGATGATCACCACCAGCGACGTGTCCTTGAACAGCGCGATGAAAATGCTGACCAGCGGCGGGATCACGATCTTGAGCGCCTGCGGCAGGATGATCTTGCGCATCTGCTGCCAGTAGTTCAGGCCGAGCGAGTCGGCGCCTTCGTACTGGCCCTTGGGGATCGCCTGCAACCCGCCGCGCACCGTTTCGGCGATGTACGCGGCCGCGAACATGATGATCGCGATCTGCGCGCGCAGCAGCTTGTCGATGGAGAAGCCTTCGGGCAGGAACAGCGGCAGCATCACCGACGACATGAACAGCAGGCTGATCAGCGGCACGCCGCGGATCAGCTCGATGTACACGACGCACAGCGCCTTGATGGCCGGCATCTTCGAGCGCCGGCCCAGGGCCAGCAGCACGCCGATCGGGAAGGCGAAGGCGATGCCGAACGTCGACAGGATCAGCGTCAGCGGCAGGCCGCCCCAGCGCGCGTTCTCGACGTAGGTCAGGCCCAGCACGCCGCCCCACATCAGGATCGCCACGGCGGTCAGGCCGACGGTCCAGATGATGGCGAGCTTCCAGTTCCAGAAACGACGGATGCCGCTGCACACGATCACCGCGACCAGGATGATGGTCGCGATCAGCGGCCGCCATTGCTCGTCGTACGGATAGGTGCCGAACAGGATCAGCCGGTGCTTCTCGATGATGAAGGCCCAGCAGGCCCCGCCCACCGAGGCGCGGCATTCCTGCGCATTGGCGGCGGTGAAGTTGGCCTTGATGAAGGCCCACTCGACCAGCGCCGGCACCGACATCAACAGGAACCACGCCAGCAGCACCGTGATCAGGATGTTCAGCGGCGAGGAAAACAGGCGCGAGCGCAGCCACGCCCACGCGCCGACATGGGTCTTGGGCGGCGGCAGCCCTTCACTGGGGATATGCGTAGTGCTGCTCATATCAACGCTCCACCAGCGCGATGCGCTTGTTGTACCAGTTCATGAAGATCGAGATCGACAGGCTGACCGTGAGGTACGCGCCCATGATGATGAGAATGCCCTCGATGGCCTGCCCGGTCTGGTTCAGCGTGGTGTTGACCACCGACACGATGTCCGGATAGCCGATGGCCACGGCCAGCGAGCTGTTCTTGGTGAGGTTGAGGAACTGGCTGGTCATCGGCGGGATGATCACGCGCAGCGCTTGCGGCAGCACCACCAGGCGCAGCACCTGCTTGCGGCGCAGGCCCAAGGCCCCGGCCGCTTCCCATTGGCCGTTGTTGACCGCCTGGATGCCCGAGCGCACCACTTCGGCGATGAAGGCCGAGGTGTAGATCACCAGGCCCGCCAGCAGCGCGGCGAACTCCGGCGACAGCGTCAGGCCGCCGCTGAAGTTGAAGCCCTTCAGTTCCGGCATGTCCAGCGTCAGCGAAGCGCCGCTGACCAGCCAGCCGACGATCGGCAAGCCGATCAGCAGGCCGATGGCGGCGCGGCCCAGCGGGAACACGTGGCCGGTGGCTTCCTGGCGCTTCTTGCCCCAGTGGCCCAGGAACAGGATGGCGACGATGGCCAGGCCCAGGCCGGCCAGCATCCAGTCGAGCGAGTTGCCCTCCAGTGCCGGCACCTTCAGGCCCCGGTTGGAGATGAACACGCCCGGCAGCGGGTTATGCGCCTGGCGCGGACCCGGCATGTTCTCGGTGATCAGCGCATACCAGAAGAACAGCTGCAGCAGCAGCGGCACGTTGCGCATCACTTCGACGTAGACCGAGGTGATCTTGGCCACGAGCCAGTTCTTGGACAGCCGGCCGACGCCGATCAGCGTGCCGAGGATGGTCGCCAGCACGATGCCGAGCACGGCCACGCGCAGCGTGTTGAGCAGGCCCACCCAGATGGCGCGGCCATACGTGTCGGCGGGGGTATAGGCGATGGGCGTTTCGCCGATGGCGAAGCCGGCCTCGCGTTGCAGGAAACCGAAGCCCGTGGCGATGTTGCGCACGGACAGGTTGTGAAGCGTGTTTGAAACCAGGAACCACACCGCCAGGGCGACGGCGGCCAGTGCGATCACTTGATAGACCACGGCGCGCACGCCGGGATCGTTCCAGTTCAGACGCCGGGGGGGTGCCGAAATCGGGGCGTTTTTGTTGGGAGTCGTCATGAATGAATCTACAGAAGTCGGACACCGGGCGGCTGGCCCGAAAGACCGCGCCGCCCACTCCTGCCGCCCGCTCGAAGGCGGGCTAGGCATGGCGCCACGCGGACGCCATGCCGGGCAGCCGTGTGTTAGCGCACCGGCCAGCCGTACATCAAGCCGCCTTGCTTGTAGCTGGCGTTCAGGCCGCGCTCCAGCTTCATCGCGCTGCTCTTGCCGAGCGTGGCTTCGAAGCTTTCGCCGTAGTTGCCGACCTGCTTGATGATGTTATACGCCCACTTGTCGTCCACGCCCAGGTTCTTGCCCATGCCCGGGGTCACGCCCAGGATGCGCTGGATGTTGGGATTGGTGCTCTTGGTCATTTCATCGACGTTCTTGGACGTGATGCCGTATTCCTCGGCTTCCAGCATCGCGTTCAGCGACCAGCGGATCACGTTGAACCATTGCTCGTCGCCCTGGCGCACCATGGGGCCCAGCGGCTCCTTGGAGAAGTCTTCCGGCAGGATGATGTACTTGTCCGGATTCTCCAGCGTGGTGCGGGTCGAGGCCAGCTGCGACTTGTCGGTCGTGAAGGCATCGCAACGGCCGGCCGAGAAGGCGCGGATGATTTCGTCGTACTTGTCGATCACGACGGGCTTGAATTCGATCTTCTGGCCACGGAACCAGTCGGCCAGATTCAGCTCGGTGGTGGTGCCCGGCTGCACGCAGATGGTGGCGCCGTTCAGTTCCTTGGCGCTCTTGACGTTCAGGTCCTTCGAGACCATGACGCCCTGGCTGTCGTAGTAGTTCACGCCCACGCCGATCAGGCCCAGGGTGGTGTCGCGCGTCAGCGTGACGGTGGTGTTGCGGGTCAGCACGTCCACTTCGCCCGATTGCAGGGCGGTGAAACGCTGCTGCGTGTTCAGCGGCGTGACCTTGAACTTGCTGGCGTCGCCGAACATGGTGGCGGCGACGGCGCGGCACAGATCAACGTCCAGGCCCTTGTATTCACCCTTGCTGTCCGCGATCGAGAATCCCGGAATGCCGGTCGAAACGCCGCATTGGACAAACCCTTTTTTCTTGACGTTATCGAAGGTCGCACCCGCATTGGCAGCCGCGGACGCAGCGAACAGGGCGGTGCCAATGGCAGCGAGTTTCAGTACTTTCATCTTGATCTCCGTAGGGGTGTTGCGAAGCCGAACGCAAGGCCGGGTTGGGCTTTACGCATGGGGCGGATGGTAGCGTCCGCAAAGCGGCCTCCGCATCCGGGAATTCCCTTGAAATATAGGGACACTGGATGAAATCAAACGGGGTTTGGCACCAAAAACGGGGACGATCTTAAGTCCGCGAAGAACGTGTCCAACTGGTCACCTTTTCCGGCCCGATGCCGTCACATCGGGACACTTTTTCCCGCGTGCGCGCCACGCCGTTTTAGGCCAGCTTACTGTCCCCGAGTTACTATTGCGGCTTCATCCGACAGCCGCCATGATCGAATTCCAGCACGTCTTCAAATCGTATGGCCGCGGCCGCAATATCCTGGCCGACATCAACTTCCGCGTCAGCGCGGGAGAGTTCGTTTTCGTGTCCGGCCCGTCCGGCGCCGGCAAGTCCACCCTGCTCAAGCTGATCGGCGGGCTCGAGCCCGCCAGCCGCGGCTCGATCCAGGTCAACGGCCAGCGGCTCGACAAGCTGCCCGCCCGCGCCCGGCCTTACCTGCGCCGCGCTGTCGGCGTGATCCTGCAGGACACCCACCTGCTGTTCGATCGCAGCGCCTTTGAAAACGTGATGCTGCCGCTGGCGGTCACCGGCCACCCGCGCGACTCGGCCGCCGCGCGCGCCCGCGCCGCGCTGGACAAGGTCGGCCTGTCGGGCAAGGAAGACCTCAACCCCATCGAACTGTCGGGCGGCGAGCAGCAGCGCCTGGCGATCGCGCGCGCCATCGTCAACCGGCCCGCCATCCTGATCGCCGACGAACCCACCGCCAACCTCGACCACGACAACGCCCAACGCATCATGAATGTGTTCCGCGACTTCAACCGCGTCGGCGTCACCACGCTGATCGCCTCGCACGACCAGGAACTCATGGCGCGCTACGCCACCCGCACCCTGCGCATCGACCCGGGCAAGTTCGCCGATTCGCACGGCCCGGCCACGCCGCCGGCCGATGCCGGCCACGGCATCGCCGGAGAACCGGCATGAACGCCTGGCTGCGGCAGCATCGCTATGCCCTCATGGTCACCCTGCGCCGGCTGCTCAAGCAGCCGTTCTCCTCGCTCGCCAACCTGCTGGTGATGGCGCTGGCGCTGGCCCTGCCGCTGCTGGGCAGCGCCATCCTGGTGTCGGTGCAGCCGGTGGCGCGGCAGATGTCCGTCACCCCCGAGGTCACCGTCTTCCTGCGGGTCGACGCGCCGGCCGGCGCCGCCGCCGACATCGCCAAGCGCATCCAGGGCGAGTACGCCAGCGACGTGCGCGCGGTGCGCGTGGTCGGCCGCGACGACGCCCTGGCCGACCTGCGCGCCAATCCCGCCTGGCAGCAGGCGCTGGCCGTGCTGCCCGGCAATCCCCTGCCCGACGCGGTGGTGGTGACGCTGGCCGACGGCGAAGATCTGGCCGGCCGCGCCGACAAGCTGGCGCGCGCCTGGAAGCAATGGGACCAGGTGGATCTGGTGCAGCTGGACAGCGCCTGGGTCCAGCGCCTCGAGGCCATCCTGCGCTTCGCCCGCATCGGCCTGGGCTTCCTGGCCGCCTGCGTGGCGGTGGTGGTGCTGGCCACGGTGTTCAACACGGTGCGCATGCAGGCGTTGTCACAGCGCGAAGAGATCGCCGTGGCGCGGCTGGTGGGCGCCACCGAGTCGTTCGTGCGGCGGCCCTTCCTGTACCTGGGCGCGCTGTCCGGCGCCCTGGCCTCGCTGCTGGCCATCGGCGTGGCGGCGGTGGCACTGTCGCCGCTGAACAACGCCCTGCTCGGCCTGGCCCGCAGTTATGGGGCTGAATTCGCCTTGCATTTGCCCGGCGCCCCCGTGCTGCTGGCTGCCATCGTCGCCTCGGCCGCCCTGGGCGCGCTGTCGGCGCGCTGGTCCGTTACGCGCAGCACGCGCTTCTGAAAGGCATCGGTCTTCGTCCGATTTCCCTGAAGACCGATCCGCCTAAAGCCACGTATAGCCCCCGTTCGTCCCCGTGATCCGGGGAACGGCCGCGTCCCGCCCTGGGTACGATGGCTGCACCTGCCCCGTCGTGGCCCCATCCGGCCCGGCGCCGGGATCGTGGCACCCGCATGAGGCGCTCCGCTTCGGGGCCCCTGGGACGCGTCAGGACAGGCGCGGAAAGGCTCGCGCCGCGTGCAAACCACCATATTTTTCAGGGACATAACAAAGTTGCGGTTACACAGGTTTTCACCCCATTTCAGGACAAATGTGTAAGAATAAAGCGACATGTTTTTACATATTTTGAAACGTTTCCCGTCCTACCGAGCGCCGCCTTCGTGTTCCAACCGTTGTCCTTGCCCTTGATTCCGCCCCATGGTCGCCCGTCTTGAAGCCCGCGCGACGCGCCACTATTTCGATAGCGCGTTCCAGTCCCAGGCGGTGAAAGTACTCCCCAACGAGTACTACGTCACCGACGAAGACATCATGATCTCGACCGTGCTCGGTTCGTGCGTGGCCGCCTGCATCCACGACCCGGTCAACGGGGTCGGCGGCATGAACCATTTCATGCTGCCCGAGGGCGACATGCAGTCGCCCGCCTCGGCCACCATGCGCTATGGCGCCTTCGCCATGGAAGTGTTGATCAACGAACTGCTCAAGGCCGGCGCGGTGCGCGACCGCCTCGAGGCCAAGGTGTTCGGCGGCGGCGCGGTGCTGTCGGCCATGCAGCAGATGAACATCGGCGAACGCAACGGCCAGTTCGTGCTGAACTACCTGCGCACCGAAGGCATCCCGGTCAAGGCCCAGGACCTGGGCGACGTACACGCCCGCCGCATCAACTATTTCCCGCGCGACGGCCGCGTGATGGTGCGCAAGATGGCGCCGCACCACCAGCGCGCCGAAGAAATCATCGCCAAGCGCGAACAGGCCGCCGCCGAAAGCGTGCAGGCCAAGACCCAGAGCCCGCCGCGCGTCGAACGTTTCACACGGCCCGGCGTGGAACGCTTCGACCGCCCCGCCGCCCGGCCGGGCGTGGAGCGTTTCGATCGCCCCGGCGTCGAGCGTTTCGACCGCCCCGCCACGCGCCCCGGCGTGGAACGCTTCGACACCGGCGTCACCCGCCGCCGCAAGCCGGAAACCGCGGGCGGTTGAATCCGCCCGGCGCGTCAGCAGCCGAAACTGGCGCGATACTGGCTGGGCGACACGCCCAGCCGCCGCTGGAATACCTCGCGCAGGTGCCGCGCATCCCGGAAGCCGCAATCGAAGGCCACGGTCTTGAGCGGCGCCGAGGCGCGCTCCAGCCGCGCGCGGGCCGCATCCACCCGGGCGCTTTCCACGAAATCCGCCGGGGTGACGCCCGCATCGCGCAGGAACACCCGCGAGAAGTTGCGGCGGCTCATGTTGGCCACCGCCGCCAGCGCGTCCACGCCAAGATCCTCGGCCAGATGCCCCAGCACGTACTGCTGTACCTGCGCCACCGCCGAGGTCTCCTCGACGAAGGGCGTGAGGAACGGACTGAACTGCGATTGTCCACCAGCGCGATGCATGAACACCACCAGCCGTTTGGCCACGTTCAGCGCCACCTTCGGCCCATGGTCCTGCGCCACCAGGTACAGGGCCAGGTCGATGCCGGCGGTCACCCCCGCAGACGTATGCAGCCGGCCATCCCGCGCGTACAGCCGATCGGTCTCGACGCGCAGGTCCGGATAGCGCGCCGCCAGCGCCGGCGCGTCGTTCCAGTGGGTGGTGACGGTGGCGCCCGCCGGCAGGCCGGCGCGCGCCAGCAGGAAGACACCGTTGCAGATCGAGCCGTAGCGTTCGGCCCGCGCGCAGGCCGCGCGCAGCCAGGCCCGTGCCTCGTCCGACTCCTGCGCCGCCGGCAGGCCGGGCCCGCCGGCGGCCAACAGCAGGTCGGGCGCGTCGGCGACATCGGCGTAATAGCGTTGCGGCGCCAGCAGCATGCCGTTGGAACAGGGGACCACGCCGCGCGTCAGGCCGATCAACTCCATTCGGTACTGCCGGGCAGGCAGCAAAAAGCGGTTGGCCTCGGCAAAGACGTCCAGCGGACCGCTGACGTCCAGCGACTGCACGCCGGGAAACACGAGAATGGCGACGGATTTCATGGGATCGGAGGGCGGGAGGCTCGGGCCCCGCGCGACACGGCGCGGACACCAAGGCGGCAACGATGCCGCCAGACGCTACCTTAGCCCAAGGTCTGCGGCGCAAGGGATCCCTGCCGTCAAGCCTGGCCGCAAACCGTGCCACGGCGGCCGCAACCCGCCGCCGTCCACGGCCATGGCCTCCGGACGCGCCAGACTGGCCGGAATCCGTGCCGCGCGGCGCTGGTCGATGACCCGGCGCGCGCCCAGACTGCTTGCATCGCCCTCCGGGCTTGCCAAGCAAGGAACCCCCTCATGCAAACGCCCTCTTCCGACCCCAGCGAACGCGTCGGTCCCGCCTTTTCCCTGGACGGCATGCTGCTGGCCCGCAACAAGACACGCCAGGCCATCGAGGACATCGCCGCGCGCATCCGCCCCGGCATGATCGAGGAAGACGCGGTCGCCCTGGCCAAGCAGACGCTGATCGATGCCGGCATGGCGCTGAGCTGGCATCCCACGCGGGTGCGCTTCGGCGCCAACACCCTGAAAGCCATGCGGCAGGCGTCCACGCCCGGCGCGGTGCTGGGCGAACACGACATCTTCTTTCTCGACATCGCGCCGCGCCTGGACGCCTGGGAAGGCGATGGCGGCAAGAGCTACGTGGTGGGCGACGACCCCGGCCAGGCGCGTTGCGCCCGCGACGCCGAGGCGCTGTTCCATGACGTGCGCGGCGTCTGGCTGCGCGAGCGGCTGAGCGGACAGGCGCTCTACGCGTACGCCGACCGCCAGGCGCGCGCCATGGGTTGGGAGCTGAACTTCGACCTGCCCGGCCACCGCGTATCCGACTTCCCGCACGCGGCAATTCATACCGGCTCGCTCGCCGAGCTGGCGATCAGCCCATCGGAGATGCGCTGGATCCTGGAGATCCACTTGCGCGACCCGCAGGGCCGCTACGGCGCGTTCTTCGAGGACATGCTGCTGGACGACGCGCACTATCCGGCGTAGGGCTGGCCAGCCGCAGTCGCGCGCGGCTGCCGCGAGGGCGCATGGGCCGGCGGCAGGCATATGCCCGTCGCCGGCCATCGCCGCGCAGGCGGATCACGCCGCCCGCGCGCCCCCGATCGACACCACGCTGGCGCTGAAGTCCTTGAGCAGCGCCTCGCGCCGCGCGGCGGCCTTCTCCATCGCCGCCTCCTTCACGTGGCCGTAGCCGCGGATCTCCTCCGGCACGCTGGCCAGGGCGACCGCGCGATCCAGGTTGCCGCGATTGAGCTTGGACAGGATCGCGCTCAGCGTCTCGCGATACTCGCGCGCCAGCTCGCGCTCGGCGCGGCGCTCGCGGGTGTAGCCGAACGGATCGAAGCGCGTGCCGCGCAGGCGCTTCATGCGCGCCAGCAGGCGGAACACCCGCAGCATGCCGGGACCGTAGGCTTTCTTGACCAGATGGCCGTCCGCGCCGCGCCGCGCGAACAGCGGCGGCGCCAGATGGAAGCGCAGCTTCCAATCGCCCTCGAACTGCTCGCCAATGCGCTTGAGGAACTCCCCGTCCGTGTACAGCCGCGCCACCTCGTACTCGTCCTTGTAGGCCAGCAGCTTGAAGTAGTAGCGCGCCACTGCCAGCGCCAGGCGCTGGGTGGCGGTGGCCTCGCGCTCGGCGTGCGCCACCTTGTCCACCAGGTCGGTGTACTGCTTGGCGTAAGCCGCGTCCTGGTACTGCGTCAGGAACGCGCGGCGCGTTTCGACCAGGCGCGCCAGCTCGCCGGCCGGCTTCTTCAGTTCCGCCACGGGTTGGGCCACGCGCGGCCGGCGGATCTCGATGATGCCCTCCGGATGCGCGGGCGCGCCGCCGCTTGCCAGCAGGCGCGTCACGCCGGCCAGGTCATGCGCCGCGCGGCGGCCCCAGGCGAACGCCGCCAGGTTGTTGGGCACCTGCTGGCCGTTCAGTTCGATGGCGCGCAGCAAGGACTCGCGCGACAGCGGCAGCCAGCCCTTCTGGTAGGCGTAGCCCATCATCAGCGGGTTGGAATAGATGGCGTCGCCCAGCAGGCCCACGGCCAGCGCCGACGCGTCCACCATGTGCAGGTTGTCCTTGCCGCAGGCGGCCTGCAGGTCGGCCGTCAGGTTGGCGCCCGGCAGCGTCCAGTCGGGATTGGTCACGAATGCCGCGGTGGGCGCGGTGTCGCTGTTGAGCAGCGCGCGCGAGCGGCCTGGACGCAGCCGCGCCATGGCGTCCGCGCTGGTGGCCACCACCAGGTCGCCGGCCAGCATCAGGTCGGCCTCGCCCATCGCCACGCGCGTGTTCATCAAGTGGTCCGGCGTCTGCGCCAGCACCACGTGCGAATACACCGCGCCGCCCTTCTGCGCCAGGCCGGCCATGTCCAGCACCGAACATCCCTTGCCTTCCAGGTGCGCGGCCATGCCCAGCAGTTGCCCGATGGTGACCACGCCGGTGCCGCCGACGCCGGCGATGAACACGCCATAGGCCTGCGCCAGCGCGGGCAGCGCCGGTTGCGGCACGTCGTCGTCGACCGCGCCTTCCGGCGCCAGCGCGCGCGGCTTGCGCAGCTTGCCGCCTTCCACCGTGACGAAGCTGGGGCAGAAGCCCTTCAGACAGGAGAAGTCCTTGTTGCAGCTGGACTGGTTGATGGCGCGCTTGCGGCCGAACTCGGTCTCCAGCGGTTCCACCGACAGGCAGTGCGATTTCTGCGAACAGTCGCCGCAGCCTTCGCACACGCGCTCGTTGATGACCACGCGCCGCGCCGGATCGGGATAGGCGCCGCGCTTGCGGCGGCGGCGCTTCTCGGTGGCACAGGTCTGGTCATAGATCAGCACCGACACGCCGGAGTGCTCGCGCAACTCGCGCATCACCGCGTCCAGCTCGTCGCGGTGTTTCACCGGCACGCCCGGCGCCATGCCGGCCATGCCCTGGTATTTCTCCGGCTCGTCGGTCACCACCACGATCTTGTCGATGCCCTCGGCGGCCACCTGGCGGCTGATCATCGGCACACTGATGGGGCCGTCCACCGGCTGCCCGCCGGTCATGGCCACCGCGTCGTTGAACAGGATCTTGTAGGTGATCGGCGCCTTGGCCGCCACCGCCGCGCGGATCGCCAGCAGGCCGGAATGGAAGTAGGTGCCGTCCCCAAGGTTGGCGAACACGTGCTTCTCTTCGGTGAACGGCGCCTGCCCCAGCCACGGCACGCCCTCGCCGCCCATCTGCGTGTACACCTGCGTGTTGCGGCCCATCCAGGTGACCATGTAATGGCAGCCGATGCCGGCCATGCCGCGCGAGCCTTCCGGCACCCGTGTCGAGGTATTGTGCGGACAGCCCGAACAGAACCACGGCTTGCGGTCTTCCACCACGCGCGGGCGCGCCAGCGCCTGTTCACGATCGGCGATAAAGGCCAGCCGCGCCTCGATGCCGGCGCGCACGTCGGCCGGCAATTCGAAGCGCAACAGGCGCGCGGCGATGGCCTTGGCCACCATCGCCGGCGAAAACTCGTAGTGCGCCGGCAGCAGCCAGTTGCCCTGCGGCACCGCCCACTCGCCGCCATCCTTGTCGTCGAACTTGCCGACCACGCGCGGGATCTTCTTGCCGCTGCCGATCCAGCTGAACAGTTCTTCCTTCAACTGGTATTCCAGCACCTGGCGCTTTTCCTCGACCACCAGGATCTCGTCCAGGCCATCGGCGAAGCGCGCCATGCCGGTGGACTCCAGCGGCCACACCATGCCCACCTTGAACAGCCGCAGGCCGATGCGCTGGCATACCGCCTCGCTCAACCCCAGGTCGGACAGCGCCTGGCGCGTGTCCAGGTAGGCCTTGCCCGAGGTCATGATGCCAAAGCGCGCGTCGCGCGCCGGCACCTGCCACAGTTCGCGGTTCAGGTTGTTGGCGCGGGCGTAGGCCAGCGCCGCGTACAGCTTGTAGTCCAGCAGCCGCGCCTCCTGTTGCAGCGGCGTGTCCGGGATGCGGATGTTCAGGCCGTCCGGCGGCAGCTGGAAATCCCCGGGCAGCACGATCTGCACACGGTACGGATCCACGTCCACCGAGGCCGACACCTCGACGATGTCGGTGATGCACTTCATGCCGACCCAGACGCCGGCATAGCGGCTCATGGCCCAGCCGTGCAGGCCGTAGTCCAGCACTTCCTGCACGCTGGAGGGGAACAGCGCCGGGATCATGCAGGCCTTGAGGATGTGGTCGCTCTGGTGCGGCAGCGTCGACGACTTGGCCGGATGGTCGTCGCCGGCCACCACCAGCACGCCGCCGAGCGGCGACGTGCCGGCGGCGTTGGCGTGCTTGAACACGTCGCCGCAGCGGTCCACGCCCGGCCCCTTGCCGTACCACATGCCGAACACGCCGTCGTACTTGGCGCCCGGGAACAGGTTGACCTGCTGCGTGCCCCACACCGCGGTGGCCGCCAGGTCCTCGTTGATGCCCGGCTGGAACTCGACGTGGTGCGCCTTCAGGTACTTGGCCGCCTTCCACATGTTCTGGTCGACCCCGCCCAGCGGCGAGCCCCGGTAGCCCGACACGAACCCGGCCGTGTTCAGCCCCGCGCGCAGGTCGCGCAGCCGCTGCATCATCGGCAGGCGCACCAGGGCATGGATGCCGCTCATCCAGGCGCGGCCGCTTTCCAGGGTGTATTTGTCGTCCAGCTGGACGGATTCGAGCGCCGCGCGCAGCGCGGGCGTGAGGGGGGCATTCATGTCTACTCCGAGGGTCGTGGAACGCCCGCGGCAGCCAACGCACCACGCCCTCTTGAAGCGCATGCAGGCAAGCGGCGGGAGGTGAATTCCGGGCGCTCGATGCGCCTCTGTCCCACGGTTGTAACCGCTCGCCCCACCCCCGGCAATAGGGCGATGCGATAATTGCGGGCATGGACTTCGCCCCTCGCATCGTCGCCTGGCAACGCCAGCACGGCCGCCACGATCTCCCCTGGCAAAACACCCGGGATCCCTACCGCATCTGGCTCTCCGAGATCATGCTGCAGCAGACGCAGGTGGCCACGGTGATCCCCTACTACGAACGCTTCCTGCAGCGCTTCCCCGACGTGGCCGCGCTGGCCGCCGCCGCCCAGGAAGAGGTGATGCCCTACTGGGCCGGCCTGGGCTACTACGCCCGCGCCCGCAACCTGCACCGCTGCGCCCAGGAAATCGCGCGCGACTGGAACGGCCGCTTCCCGCCCAGCGCCGAAGCCATCGCCACGCTGCCCGGCATCGGCCGCTCGACCGCCGCCGCCATCGCCGCCTTCGCCTACGGCGAGCGCTCGCCCATCCTGGATGGCAACGTCAAGCGCGTCTTCACCCGTCACTTCGGCATCGCCGGCGACCCCGCCAGGCGCGAGGTCGAACAGCGCCTGTGGGCCCTGGCCGACGCCCAGGTCGAGGCCGCGCCCGGCCTGGACATGGCCGCCTACACGCAGGGCCTGATGGACCTGGGCGCCACCCTCTGTACGCGCGGCAAGCCCGCCTGTGAACGCTGCCCGGTCGCCGACACCTGCGTCGCCAAGCGCGACGGCCGCCAGGCCGAACTGCCCACGCCCAAGGCGCGCAAGGCGATCCCGGAACGCGAGACCGCGATGCTGGTGCTGCAGCACCAGGGCGCGTTCCTGCTGCAGCAACGGCCCGAACCCGGTATCTGGGGCGGCCTCTGGAGCCTGCCCGAATTCGACGCCGCCGGCGACCCCCTGGCCGCCTCCCGCGCCCTCGGCCTGGACCCCGAACAGCGCTTCGAACTCGCCGCCTTCGCCCACACCTTCACCCACTACCGCCTGCACATCCGCCCCTGGTATGTGCCCGTGCGCAGCGCCTCGCTGCGCCAACCCACGCAACCCGAACGCTGGGTCACCCAGGCCGAACTCCCCGACACCGCCCTGCCCGCCCCCGTCAAGAAACTCCTGCTGGGCCTGATCGACGCCGGCCTCCCCGGCGACCTGCTGGCCAACAGCAAGTAGCGCCCTCCGACCGCCCCCCGCGCGCAGCGTCACCACCCCGACGCCAGACACCCAAACGCCAAAGAAGGCCGCCCGCGCGGCCGCTTTTGGCGACCCCGCAAGGTTCCTGCCCCGCCCACGATTGCAGGCAAAAATGCCAAGCACAAGACCCGCCCCAACAGCCGCCGTTAAGTCACGACGCGAGCGAGTGGCGGGGCAGGCGGGGGATGGCGGGGCGTGTAGATGCGCCCGGCGGAAACCGAAGGCAGCCGCCGTAGGCGGCAACGAGGTTGAGCACGGGGCAGTCCGGAGCGAACGCTCCGGACCGCAATCGTAGCCCCGCCATCCCCCGCCTGCCCCGTCACTCGCGCCTCAAGAACCCACCCGTCACTCATCCCCCAGCAACATCACCAGCTTCAGGTCCAGGTGAGTCGCCAGGCGGAAGGTAATCTGCTGGAACGCCATCCGCCCCCGCCGCGGATGCGCGAATTCACGCAGGCCGCCCTCGCGCTCGACCACCGCGTGCCGGTTCCACCAATGCGCGAACACCGCGCTCTGCCGGTTCAGGGCATCGATCAGCGCCAATACCGCCGGCTCATCCAGATGCGCCCCCGCATCCGCCCGAAACTCGGCCACCACGCGCCGCGCGCGCTGCTCCCAGTCCACCACCAGGTCGCGCGCCGCCGGGTCCAGGAAGATGTAGCGCAGCAGGTTGGGCTCCGGATCCCGGGTCGGCCAGTCGTCGAACAGTTCCCGCAGCGGTTCATTACAGGCCAGCACGTTCCAGGCCCGGTCCAGCACGTAGGCCGGCGCGGTGATGGCGTCCACGCACTCGCGCAGCGAACCCGGCGCCCCCATCGCATCGTCGCGCGCATGCTGCGGATCGGCGCAGTCGGCCAGATCGAACAGATAGGCCCGCTCGGCCCGCGCCAGTTGCAGCACGCCCGCGATGCGCGACCAGACCGAGGGCGACACCGATACCTCGCGCCCCTGCTCGATCCAGGTGTACCAGGTGACGCTGATGCCGCACAGCTGCGCCACCTCTTCGCGCCGCAGCCCCGGCGTGCGCCGGCGCATGCCTTCGGGCAGGCCGGCCATCTGCGGCGTGATGCGCGATCGGGCGCTGCGCACGAATTCGCCCAGCGCCTGGCGGCGCAAGCGGGAGCCTTCGTGGCCGGCGGCGCCGGCCTGGGGGGAAGTGTTCATACCAGGATAAGAGAGGGACTTGTACGTGTATAAGCTCCACCTATCTTAGCGCCTGGCCGCCCCCGCGGTACCGCGCCCCGCCCGCGGGCGACCACGGGCCGGACCGCCATATCGACGAACGGCGCCCGGCCGCGCTACGGTCAACCCTGCACAGAACGGTATCGACCCGACGCAACCGCCCCAAAACCAAGGAGACAACCCCGCCATGACCGCCCACCAGACGTCCTCGAGCTGCCCCACCGTGACCGAGGCCGCGGCGCTGTTCCGCGACGGCCAGATCACCAGCGAGGCCCTCACCCGGGCCTGTCTGGACCGCATCGCGTCCCGCCAGGACCTCAATGCCTTCATCACCGTCGACGCCGAGGGCGCGCTGGCCCAGGCAAGGGCCGCCGACGCCGGGCGCGCCGCCGGCCGCGCGCCCCGGCCGCTGGAGGGCGTGCCGTTGGCGATCAAGGACAACATCCATGTGGCGGGGCTGCCCAACACCGCCGGCACCCCGGCCCTGCATGGCTTCATCCCCAAGGAAGACGCGCCGGTGGTGCGCCGGTTGCGCGAGGCGGGCGCCGTCATCGTCGGCAAGGCGCACATGCATGAACTGGCCTTCGGCGTGTCCGGCTACAACACCGCCTACCCCGGCCCGCGCGGCGCGGGCACGCGCAACGCTTATGACGCCGAACGCATCGCCGGCGGTTCGTCCTCGGGCAGCGGCGCGGCGGTGGGCGCGCGCCTGGTGCCGGCCGCGCTAGGCACCGACACGGGCGCTTCCGTGCGCCTGCCCGCCGCCCTCAATGGCGCCGTCGGCTTCCGACCTTCCGTGGGTCGCTATGACGGTTCGGGCATTACGCCGATTTCGCATACCCGCGATACGCCCGGACCCATCGCCAACGGCATGGCCGACATCGCGCTGCTGGATGCCGTCCTGACCGGCGATGACACGCCACTGCCGGCGCTGCGCGCCGCCGACCTGCGCCTGGGCCTGCCCGGCTATTTCTGGCAGGACCTGGACCCGCGGGTAGAGGCCACGGCGCAGGCCGCCCTGGAGCGTCTGCGCGCGGCCGGCGTGACCCTGGTCCCGCTGGACCTGCCCGGCCTGGAAGCCAGCAACGCCGCGACCGGCATGCCGCTGTGCCTGTACGAGCAGAAGCACGATCTGATCGCCTATCTGCAACGCCACGACGCGGGCGTGTCATTCGAGGAACTGGTGGCTCGGATTTCCAGCCCCGACGTGAAAGCCATCTTCGACGACCTGGTCGTGCCGGGCGTGCTGCCCACGCCATCGGGCGAGCTGCTGCCGCTGCAACCGCTGTACGACAGCGCCATCGCGGAACATCGCAACGCGCTCATCGACGTCTACCGCCGTGCGTTCGCGCGGCACGGGCTGCACGGGCTGCTGTTCCCCACGGTGCCGGTGTTGGCGCCGCTCGCCGCGCCCGAGGCCAGCAGCCTGGAGTCGTTCCTGCGGCTGGCGCGCAACGTCGATCCCGGCAGCAACGCGGGCCTGCCCGGCCTGAGCCTGCCCGCCGGCCTGTCGGACGGCGGCCTGCCGATCGGACTGGAGGTGGATGGCCTGCCGGGCGAGGACCGCCAGATCCTCGCCATTGGCATGGCAATCGAACCATTGCTGGGCCGGCTGGCGCCGCCGGCTGCCTGACGCGGACGCCGCCCTAGCCGGCGTCCGCGCGCATCGCGGCCAGGGTCGCCTCCAGCGCGCCCGCCACGCCCAGCGTGCGCAACGACTGCGCCGCCTGCGCCACCTCGCGCACGAAACGCTCGTCGCGGCCCAGGTCGCCGAACACGGCGGTCAGGGCCGTCATCTCGCGCGCCCAGGCCAGCGCGGCGGCCGGCCCGGGCGAAGCATCGCGCGCCGCCTGCTCGGCCTGCGCCAGCCGCTGCGCCAGCGTCTCGGCCAACGGGTCATCGATGGGATAACGCCGTCCTGCCTGATCCACCCCGCGCAGGAAATGCAGCCAGCCGGCCAGCGCCAGCGCCAGCCCGGCGATCGGCCGGTCCGCCGCCAGCCGCGCCCGCACCGTGCCCAGCAGGCGCTGCGGCATCTTCTGCGACCCGTCCATGGCGATCTGCCGCGTCTGGTGCCTTAGCGCCGGATTGGCGTAGCGTTGCAACAGCCGCTCCTGGTAAGCCGCCAGGTCCAGGCCCGGCAGCACCGGCAGGGTCGGCGCGATTTCCATGCGCATCAGGTCCGCCAGATAGCGCCGCAGCGCCGGCTGCGCCACGGCCTGGTCCACCGTGCCCCACCCCGCCATCACCGACAGGTAGGCCAGCGCCGAATGCGCGCCGTTCACCATGCGCAGCTTGAGGGTCTCGAACGGCGCCGCCTCGGCGACAAAGCGCGCGCCGCCCACGGCCCAGTCCGGCCGGCCGGCGGCAAAGCGATCTTCCACCACCCATTCCAGGAACGGCTCGGCCTGCACCGGCCAGGCATCCGTCATGCCCAGCGCCTGCGCCACGGCGGCGCGATCCTCATCGGTGGTGCGCGGCACGATGCGGTCCACCATGGAGCACGGAAACGTGCAGGCCTGGCCGATCCATTCGGCCAGGCGGGCGTCAACCTGCGCGGCGAACGCCAGCACCAGGCCGCGCAACAGATGGCCGTTGCCGGGCAGGTTGTCCAGCGACAGCAGCGTCACCGGCCCCAGGCCCGCCGCGCGGCGGCGCTGCAGCCCCCAGACCAGGAATCCGATGGTGCTGCGCGGCGCCAGCGGCTGGCCCAGGTCGTGCACGATGTCGGGATGCGCCAGGTTCAACGCGCCGCTGGCCGGATCGTGGCAATAGCCTTTCTCGGTCACGGTCAGGCTGACGATGCGCGTGTACGGACTGGCGATGCGCGCCAGCACCGCCTGCGGATCCTCCGGCGCCACCAGCGTCTCCAGCAGGCAGCCGATCACGGCCAGCTGCTGTCGCGGCCGGCCCTCGGCGTCGGCGCTGCGCAGCGCCAGCGTGTACAGCCCGTCCTGCGGCGCCAGCGCGTCGCGGGTGTCGGCCTGGCGCAGCGACACGCCGCAGATGCCCCAGCGCGGGTCGCCGCTGGCATGGATGGCCGCCTCATTCACTGCCGCCAGGTGGCCGCGCGCGAACGCGCCCAGCCCCAGGTGCACGATGCCGGCGCGCAACGCGCCCCTATCGTAGGCCGGCCGCGCCACGCCCGGCGCCAGCGCGGGCAGGCGCGCCGGATGCAGCCTGACAGCCGCGGGGGCTACCAGTTCCATAACGTGCCGTCCTGCTGCAAGCGGTTCACTGGCAGGTAAGCGCGCTTGTACGGATACTTGGCGGCCAGCTTCTCGTCGATGTCCACGCCGTGACCCGGCACGTCGCCCGGATACAGCATGCCCTGCGAGAAGGTGTAGGCGTGGGGGAACACCGCGTCCGTCTCCTCGGTGTGGCGCATGTATTCCTGGATGCCGAAGTTCGGCACCCACAGGTCGAAGTGCAGCGCCGCGCCCATGCACACCGGCGACAGGTCGGTGGCGCCATGGCAGCCGGTGCGCACCTGGTACAGCGAGGCCAGGTCGGCGATGCGGCGCAGGTGCGTGATGCCGCCGGCGTGCACCACGGTGGTCCGGATGTAGTCGATCAGCTGGTGCTGCACCAGGTCCTTGCAGTCCCAGATCGAATTGAAGATCTCGCCCACCGCCAGCGGCGTGGTGGTGTGCTGGCGGATCAGGCGGAAGGCCTCCTGGTTCTCGGCCGGCGTGGCGTCTTCCATCCAGAACAGGTTGTACGGTTCCAGCGACTTGCCCAGCCGCCCGGCCTCGATCGGCGTCAGGCGGTGGTGCACGTCGTGCAGCAGGTGGTGCTCGAAGCCGAGCTTTTCGCGGATGCGATCGAACAGCTTGGGCGTGTGCCGCAGATACTTCTCCGTGGACCAGTCGTGCTCGCTGGGCAGGTCGGCGTCGGCGGGTTCGTAGAACAGGTTGCCGCGGCCCACGCCGTAGACCTTATCCAGCCCCGGCACGCCGCTCTGCGCACGGATCGCGCGGTAGCCCATGTCGGCATAGCGCAGCACCTCGTCGACGGTGTGCTCGATGTCGCTGCCGTTGGCGTGGCCGTAGACCATCACCCCGGTGCGGCTCTTGCCGCCCAGCAGCTGGTACAGCGGCAGGCCGGCGGCCTTGGCCTTCAGGTCCCACAGCGCGGTGTCGACCGCGGCGATGGCGGTCATGGTGACCGGGCCCCGGCGCCAGTAGGCGCCCTTGTACAGGTATTGCCAGATATCCTCGATCTGGTGCGCGTCGCGGCCGATCAGGCAAGGCACCACGTGTTCGGTCAGGTAGGCCGCCACGGCCAGCTCGCGTCCGTTCAGGGTGGCATCGCCGATGCCGGTCAGGCCCTGGTCGGTCTCGATCTTCAGGGTCACGAAATTGCGGCCCGGCGAACAAACAATGACGCGTGCGTTCGTAATTTTCATCATGGATTCCGTGAAACGGGAGGGTATTCAGCCTTCCCAGCCCAGGTGGCTGAGGAAGTCGCGGGTACGGGCGACCTGCGGGTTGTCGAAAATCTGCGCGGGCGGGCCCTGTTCCAGAATGGCGCCGTTCTCGAACACCACCACCCAGTTGGCCACGCGCCGCGCGAAACTCATTTCATGCGTGACCACGATCATGGTCATGCCTTCCTGCGCCAGCTTCTTCATGACGTTCAGCACCTCGCCCACGGTCTCGGGGTCGAGCGCCGAGGTCGGCTCGTCGAACAACATCACTTCCGGCTCCATCGCCAGGGCGCGGGCGATGGCCACGCGCTGCTGCTGGCCGCCGGACAGGTTGGCGGGAAAGTTGCCGGCCTTGCTGGCCAGGCCGACCTTCTCCAGCAGCGCCATGGCGCGGGCCCGCGCCAGCTCCGGCGCCATGCCGAGCACGGTGATCGGCCCCATGGCGACGTTGTCCAGCGCCGACTTGTGCGGGAACAGCTCGAAGCTCTGGAACACCATGCCCATGCGCTGGCGCACCTTGCGCACTTCCGATTCGGCCTCCGGCACCGCCACGCCATCCAGCAGCACGCGGCCGCCGTCGATCTTCTCCAATGCATTGGTGCAGCGCAGGAGCGTGGACTTGCCCGAGCCGGACGGGCCGATCAGGCACATCACCTCGCCCTTGTTGACCTGCAGCGAGACGTCGTTCAACGCCACGAAATCGCCGAAGACCTTGCGCACGTGCTCGTACACCAGCACCGGCGGCTGGTCGGCGCCCTTGCGCGCGGCGGCCGTTGTTGCGGCAGGCGTTGTTGCGGCGGCCGCCGCCGCGCCGGTCGTGCCGGCCACTTGTTCCAGGATCATCTCGTTCACTCCTTGACTCCGTATTTGCGGTGGATCCAGTCGACCAGCTTGGCCTGCGGATAGCCCATCAGCCAATAGATCACCGCCATCGCGGTCAGCATTTCCAGCACGCGGAAGCTCTGCGCGCGCACCTGCATCGAGGCATAGGCCAGCTCGCTGACGGCGATCACCGACACCAGCGAGGTGTCCTTGAACAGCGAAATCCAGGTGCTGGCCAGCACCGGCAGGATGCGCCGCGCCGCCTGCGGCACCAGCACCTTGAACATGGCCTGGCGGCGCGACATGCCCATCGCCAGCGCCGCCTCCATCTGGCCCTTGCGGATCGAATTGATGCCGGCGCGGAAAGTCTCGGAGTTGTAGGCCGACACGTTCAGCACCAGCGCCACCAGCGCCGTGGTCACCGCCGAGAACTGCACGTCCAGCGCCATCGGCATCACGTAGAACGCCCAATAGATCACCAGGATCAGCGGCAGGTTGCGGAAGAACTCGACGATCGACACCGCGATGCCATTGGCCACGCGGTTCGACGACAGCCGCATCAGCGCCAGCACCATGCCGCCGGGCACCGCCAGCGCCATCGTCACCACCGTCAGCATCACGGTCATGGCCGCGCCCTGCAGCAGCACCTGGCGCGAATCCCAGATAATTCCCCAGTCCAGATTCATGAGCGCCCCAGGTGTGCGTAACGTTGGTACAGCCGGTCCACGCCGCGCGTCACCGGGAACAGGATCACGAAGTACGCCACGATCACCGCGGTGAACACCTCGATCGGCCGGTAGCTCTGCCCGGCGATGGTCTCGGCCTTGTGCATCAGCTCGGGCACCGCGATCACCGTGGCGATGGCGGTGTCCTTGATCGCCACCGTCAGCACCGAGCCGAAGGCCGGCAGCATGCGGATGGTGGCCTGCGGCAGGATGATCTTGCGCAGCGCCTGGGCCCGCGACATGCCGAGCGCCAGGCCGGCGCGCATCTGTCCCGGGCGCACCGACTCGATGCCGGCGCGGATCACCTCGGCCGAATAGGCCGCGATGTGCAGCGTCAACGCCACCAGCGCCGCCCAGAACGGCGCGAAGGTCACCCCGGCCAGCAGCGGGAAGGCGAAGTAGATCCACACCAGCACCACCAGCACCGGAATGGCGCGCATGCTGTCGATGTAGAACACCAGCAGCACCCGCAGCCAGCGCGGCCCGTACAGGCGCAGCAGCGCGATCACCAGGCCCAGCAGGATGCTGGACACCGCCGTGACGGCGCTCAGCGCCACCGTGATGCCCAGGCCGCTGGCGAAGAAGCGCCAGTTATCGACGATGGGGGAAAAATCGAAGTCCATGGAATCTCCGTGCGGTCGCGAGCGCGGCCGGGCTCAGAACGTCACCATCACTTTCATGGCCTGGCGCCGGTCCGCCGCCAGCGCGAAGGCCTCGTGCGCCTGGCGCGCCGGCACCGCCGCCGTCAGCAGCGGCGCCACGTCCACCAGGCCGCGGCCCAGGTAGTCGACCGCCCAGGCGTATTCATCGACGAAGCGGAAGCTGCCGATGACGTTCAGGCTCTTGACCATGATCTGGTTGAACGGGCACGGCTCGCTGCTGCCATTGAGCGTGCCCACCGTGACGATGGTGCCGCGCGGCCGCGTGGCGCGGATGCAGTTGGCCAGCCCGGCGTAGTTGCCGGAAGCCTCGAAGCACACATCGACCGTGCCCTTGCCCGCCGCCAGCTCGTCCAGCGCGGCCGGCTCGGTGGCGGCGTTGATGGTGCGCGTGGCGCCGACCTTGGCGCAGGTCGCCAGGGTCTGGTCGACGATGTCGACCACGATGACTTGGCTGGCGCCGGCCAGGCGCGCCGCCATCAGCACCAGCGCGCCGATCGGCCCGGCGCCCACCACCATCACCGTCTTGCCCAGCAGCGTGCCGGCGCTGCGCACCGCGTGCAGCGCCACCGCCAGCGGCTCGCCGAAGGCGGCCAGCTCGAACGAAAGGCTGTCCGGCACCGGCACGCATTGCTTTTCCTGCACCACCACCTGCTCGCGCATCGCGCCCTGCATATGCGGATAGCGGCTGGCGCTGCCGAAGAAGAACACCGCCTCGCAGTGGTTGGCATCGCCCTGGCGGCAATAGCGGCACACGCCGCAGGTGCGGGCCGGATCCAGCGCCACGCGGTCGCCGGGTTTGACGGCGGTGACCGCCGAACCGACCTCCAGCACCTGGCCCGAGGCCTCGTGGCCCGGCGTCAGCGGTTCGCGGATGACGAAGTCGCCGACCCGCCCGTGGCGGTAGTAATGCAGGTCCGAACCGCAGATGCCGACCGCCTTGACGCCGACGCGCACCTGCGTCGGGCCCAGCGGTTCGGGCGCCTGTTCCACCAGCCGCAAGTCCTCGGCCCCATGAATCGCGCAATTGAGCATGGTGTGTCCGCCTTACTTCAGGTTCTGTGTCATGCGGCGCTCTTCGGCCACCAGTTCGGGATGCATGCGCGCTTCCACCTTGCGCAGCCACTCCAGGTACACCGGCTGGTTCTTGGCCACGCCCATGCCCGCGTCGATCGCGAAGATCTTGCTGTCCTGGCAGTCGTTTTCCTTGGGGAACACGGCCAGGCCCTTGACCTTCCTGCTGATGTTGGGCCAGAGCATGCGGTTCAGCGGCGCCACGTCGGAGCGGCCCGCCAGCACTTCCTCGATCGGCGCCACCGAACCCGAGTTGGTGACGCCGCGCAGCTTGGCCTTGGGGAAGTTCTCCAGCACCAGCGGCTCTTCGCCGGCGCCCGAGAAGTAGGCCATGGTGATGCCGGGCTGGTTGAAGTCCTCGACCTTGGTGGCGCTGGTGAACTTGGGATTGGACGCCAGGCCGAACATGCAGACGCTGGTGTTCGAGAAGGTGACGAAGTCGATGATCTTGGCGCGCTCGGCGTTCTGGTTCAGCGGCCCGATCATGATGTCCATCTGGTTGGCGATCAGCGCCGGCACCTTGGTTTCGTGGCTGACCTGCACCGGCACGATCTTCACGTCCAGCAGGCGCGCGAATTCCTTGCCCAGCAGCCACGACGAGCCCATCCAGGGCTCGCCCGAGCCGGTGGTGTTCTGCACCAGCCACGGCGGGTTGTTGACCACGCCCACGCGCAGCACGCCGGCCTTGCGGATGGCGTCGATGCGCGGGCTCTCGCCGGGCGCGGGCGGCGTCTGCGCCTGGGCGGTGGCGGCGCCGGCCAGCAGCAGGGCGGTGGCGGCGAAACGGGTGAGGAAGGACGGTTGCATTGCGGTCTCCTTGGAGGCAAGCCCGGCGGCGGACGCCGGATGCGGGCGCGCGAGGCCGCGGGCAGTCGCCCGGGCCGCGCGCCTTGCGCGGGGTCGGTGAATCCAGTGGGGTGGGGAAAGGCCGGAGCGGCCTACGGGGTCTGTTCGATGATGCGCATTTCGTCGGCGTCCAGGCGCGTCTTCATGCCGGCGGCCACCTGCCGCAGCCAGGCCAGGTATTCGGGCTGGTTCTTGTCGATCGCCAGGCCCACCGGCGAGGCCTTTTCGGTGCTCTGCTGGCAGTTGGCCTCGGCGGGCAGCGCGGTCAGGCCGCGCACCTTGCGGCTCAGGCCGACCCAGGGCACGCGGTTGATCGGCGCCGCGTCGGCGCGCTTGGCCATGATTTCCTCGATCGGCGCGGTGGCGCCCGAGTTGGCCACGGCGCGCAGCGTGGCGTTGGGAAAGCGCTGCTTGACCCAGGCTTCCTCGGCGCCGCCGGTGAAGTAGGCGATGGTGACGCCGGGCCGGTTCAGGTCATCGACCGACCTGGCCGCGGCCATTTTGGGATTGGACGCCAGGCCGAACAGGCAGACGCTGGTGGACGAATACAGCACGAAGTCGACCACTTTCAGGCGCTCCGGCGTCTCGGCCAGCGGGCTGATGGTCATGTCGACCTGGTTGGCCGCCAGCACCGGCACCTTGGTCTCGTGCGAGACCTGCACCGGCGTCAGCTTCACGCCCAACAGGCGGGCGTATTCCTTGGCCAGCAGCCAGGCCGGGCCGCTCCAGCCCTCGCCGCCCTTGCCGGACACGTCCTGCAGCAGCCAGGGCGCATTCTGCAGCACGCCGACGCGCAGCTCGCCCGCCTTGCGGATCGCATCGATGCGCGCGCTCTGGCCCGCCGCGGGCGCTTCCTGCGCCATCGCCGGCGCCGCCAGCGCATAGGCCGTCAGCGCGCACGCCGACAACATCGCCGCCGCCCTGTGCCAGGCGCGGCTCCCCTTGTTCCTTTGCTGCATCCTGTTGTCTCCTGATGTGTGTCGCCCGGTTCCGGGGCGCGGTATCTTCCGCGCTCAGCCGGGGGCCGCCTGCCGGTATTACGTCAACGCCACCCCTGCGCGAACTCGCCGATCACGCGTTCGAGGTGATTGCGCATTGCCTGCCGCGCGCCATCCGCATCGCGCGCCACCAGCGCGCTGAAGATGCGCTGATGGTCTTCCTGCGAGGCCTGGCGCAATTCCTGCGTGTGGAAATGCTGTTCGATCTTTTCCCAGATGGGGCCTTGCGCCTGGTCCCACATCGCCGTCACCGTGCCCAGCAGCACGCTGTTGCCGGTGGACTGCGCGATGTACAGGTGGAAACGGCGGTCGGCCTCCTGGTTCTCTTCCTTGTGCATCATCTGTTCGCGCATGGTGGTCAGCGCTTCGAAGATGCGGTCCAGGTCGGCATCGTTGCGCGTCGTGGCCGCCAGCGCCGCGATCTCGGATTCCACCAGGCAGCGCGCGCGCAGCAGTTCGAACGGACCGGCGCCCGGCTCCTGCGCGGCCGGCAGGCGCGCCACGCCCGGCTTGGGCTCACAGACGTAGATGCCCGAGCCGCCGCGCACTTCCACCACGCCCTGCAGTTCCAGCGCGATGATGGCCTCGCGCAGCGAGGTGCGGCTGACGTCGAAGCGCTCGGCCAGCGCGCGCTCGGCCGGCAGGCGCTTGCCCACCGCGAACTCGCCCTGCGCGACCAGCGCCTGGATCTGCGCGGCCAGCCGCAGGTAGGCGCGGTCGGCCACCGGCTTGCTGGCGGGTTCCTCGGGCTTGGGGATCAGTTGTAGTGTCATGTCGGTTGAAAGTGGTTGGACCAAATATTATGTGGTTTACCAATTTGGCACATCATGGTTTACCACTATCCATTTGGTAAACCGTCCGAATAAAACAAAGCGCCGCGCCGGACGAGCCGGGGCGGCGCTGGGGTGGCACTGAGATGCCGGACGGGGCCGGCGCGGCGGCGAAACCGGCCTCAGCCCAGGTTCGGCGCCAGCGTGCGCTTCAGATCCTCGATGCTGCGGCCGCTGCGCGCGGCGTAGTCCTGCAACTGGTCTTCGCCGATGATGCCGACGTTGAAGTACTGCGACTGCGGATGGCTGAAGTAGAAGCCCGACACGCTCGAGGCCGGGAACATGGCGTAGCTGTCAGTCAGCATCATGCCGATGTCGGCGCCGTCCAGCACGCGGAACATGTCGGTCTTGACCACGTGCTCCGGGCAGGCCGGATAGCCCGGCGCCGGGCGGATGCCGACGTACTTCTCGGCGATCATGTCGTCGTTGGACAGCGCCTCGTCCGGCGCGTAGCCCCACAGGTCCTGGCGCACGCGGGCGTGCAGGCATTCGGCGAAGGCTTCGGCCAGGCGGTCGGCCAGCGACTTGAGCATGATGCCGGAATAGTCGTCCAGCGCCTTCTCGAACTCGGCTTCCTTCTTCTCGATGCCGATGCCGGCCGTCACCGCGAACATGCCGATGTAGTCGAGCTTGCCGCTGGATTTGGGCGCGATGAAGTCCGACAGCGACTTGTTGCTGACGCCCTCGCGCTTGGCGCCCTGCTGGCGCAGGTTGCGATAGGTGAACAGCACCTCGCTGCGGCTCTCGTCCTTGTAGACCTCGATGTCCTCGTCGTTGACGCTGTTGGCCGGATAGAAGCCGACCACGCCGTTGGCGGTCAGCCAGCGGCCCTCGACGATGCGTTTCATCATGGCCTGGCCGTCGGCGTAGACCTTGCGCGCCTGCTCGCCCACCACCTTGTCGTCCAGGATCGCCGGGAACGGCCCGAACAGGCTCCAGGTCTGGAAGAACGGGCCCCAGTCCACGTACTTGGCAATCTCGGCCAGGTCATAGCTCTTGAAGGTGCGGCGGCCGATGAACTTGGGGCGCGGCGGCGTGTAGCTGTCCCAGTCGATCCGCGGGCGCGAGGCGCGCGCCTCGGCCAGCGGCAGGATCGGCGTGGCCTTGCGGTTGGCGTGGCGGCGGCGCACGTCCTCGTATTCCTCGGCCAGCTCCGCCAGGTAGGCGTCCGCCTGGTCGGACATCAGGCTGGTGGCCACGCCCACCGAACGGCTGGCGTCCGGCACGTAGATCACCGGGCCTTCGTAGTTGGGCGCGATCTTCACGGCCGTGTGCACGCGGCTGGTGGTGGCGCCGCCGATCATCAGCGGCACCTTGCGGCTGCGGAAATACTCGTCGCGCTGCATTTCCGAGGCGACGTAGGCCATCTCTTCCAGGCTGGGCGTGATCAGGCCGGACAGGCCGACGATGTCGGCATTCTCTTCCTTGGCCTTCTCCAGAATCTGGGCGCAGGGCACCATCACGCCCATGTTCACCACTTCGAAGTTGTTGCACTGCAGGACCACCGAGACGATGTTCTTGCCGATGTCGTGCACGTCGCCCTTGACGGTGGCGATGACGATCTTGCCCTTGGCGCGCACGTCGCCGCCGGCCGCCGCGATCTGGCGCTTTTCCTCTTCGATGAAGGGGATCAGGTGGGCCACGGCCTGCTTCATCACGCGCGCCGACTTCACCACCTGCGGCAGGAACATCTTGCCGGCGCCGAACAGGTCGCCCACCACGTTCATGCCGTCCATCAGCGGGCCTTCGATCACCTCGATCGGCCGGCCGCCGCGCGCGGCGATTTTCTGGCGCACCTCTTCGGTGTCCTCGACGATGAACGCGGTAATGCCGTGCACCAGCGCGTGCGACAGGCGCGCCTCGACCTCGGCATTGCGCCAGGCCAGGTCTTCTTCCTTCTTCGCGCCCGAGCCCTTCACCGTGTCGGCGAACTGCACCAGGCGCTCGGTCGGCGTGCGTTCGTCGGCCGGGTCGGTCTTGCCGACCGGCTCGGCGCGGTCCAGCACCACGTCCTCGACCAGGTCGCGCAGCTGGGGATCCAGATCGGCGTAGACGCCCAACTGGCCGGCGTTGACGATGCCCATCGTCATGCCTTCCTTGACCGCGTAATACAGGAACACGGTGTGGATGGCCTCGCGCATCGGCTCGTTGCCGCGGAACGAGAAGCTCACGTTCGAGACCCCGCCCGAGATGCGGGCGTGGGGCAGGTTTTCGCGGATCCAGCGCGTGCCCTCGATGAAGTCGACGGCGTAGTGGTTGTGCTCGTCGATGCCGGTGGCGACCGCGAACACGTTGGGATCGAAAATGATGTCTTCCGGCGGGAAACCCTCTTCCTCGACCAGGATCTTGTAGGCGCGGCCGCAGATTTCCTTGCGGCGCTCCAGCGTGTCGGCCTGGCCCAATTCGTCGAACGCCATCACCACCACCGCCGCGCCGTAGCGGCGGCACAGGCGGGCGTGGTGGCGGAACGGCTCCAGGCCTTCCTTCATGGAGATCGAGTTGACCACCGGCTTGCCCTGCACGCACTTCAGGCCGGTCTCGATCACGTCCCACTTGGAGCTGTCGATCATCACCGGCACGCGCGCGATGTCGGGTTCGGAGGCAATCAGGTTCAGGAAGCGGTGCATGCACGCCACCGAATCCAGCATGGCCTCGTCCATGTTGATGTCGATGATCTGCGCGCCGTTCTCGACCTGCTGGCGGGCCACCGCCAGCGCCTCGTCGTATTTCTCTTCGCGGATCAGGCGCGCGAACATCTTGCTGCCGGTGACGTTGGTGCGTTCGCCCACGTTCACGAACAGCGTGTCCTCGTCGATGTTCAGCGGCTCCAGGCCCGACAGGCGGGTCTTGACCGGGATCTCCGGCACCACCCGCGGCGTCAGCGCCGCGACCTTGTCGGCAATCGCGCGGATGTGGTCGGGCGTGGTGCCGCAGCAGCCGCCGGACATGTTCACCAGCCCGGCGCGGGCGAATTCCTCCAGCAGCGCGGAAGTGTCGGCCGGCGTCTCGTCAAAGCCGGTCTCGGCCATCGGGTTGGGCAGGCCGGCGTTGGGGTAGACACAGACGTAGGTGTCGCAGATCTTGGACAGCTCGGCCACGTACGGGCGCATCAGCGCCGCGCCCAGCGCGCAGTTCAGGCCGATGGTGACCGGCCGCGCATGGCGCACCGAGTTCCAGAAGGCCTCGACGGTCTGGCCCGACAGGATGCGGCCGGAGGCGTCGGTGACGGTGCCCGAGATCATCACCGGCAGGCGGATGCCGCGCTGCTCGAACACTTCCTCGGTGGCGAAGATCGCGGCCTTGGCGTTGAGCGTGTCGAAGATGGTTTCGATCAGGACGATGTCGATGCCGCCATCGAGCAGGCCGTTGAGCTGTTCAACGTAGGCCACGCGCAACTCGTCGAAGGTGACGTTGCGCGCGCCCGGGTCGTTCACGTCGGGCGAGATCGACGCCGTCTTGGGCTGCGGGCCGAGCGCGCCGGCCACGAAGCGCGGCTTGTCCGGCGTGCTGTACTGGTCACAGGCCTGGCGCGCCAGTTGCGCGGACACCAGGTTCAGCTCGTAGGCCAGTTCCGGCAGGTCGTAGTCGCCCTGCGCGATCGAGGTGGCGCCGAAGGTGTTGGTCTCGATGACGTCGGCGCCGGCTTCCAGGTACTGGCGGTGGATCTCCGAGATCACGTCCGGCCGCACCAGCGACAGCAGTTCGTTGTCGCCCTTCAGGTCCTTGCCATGGCCGGCGAAGCGCTCGCCGCGGAAATCGGCCTCGCCCAGCTTGTAGCGCTGGATCATCGTGCCCATGGCGCCGTCCAGGATCAGGATGCGCTGGCCCAGCAGGCGGGCGAAATCGCCGCCGCGGGTGAAGCTCTCGGGCGGGTAAGGCAGGCGGGGATACGACACGTTCAGGTCCGAAAGGAGGGTTGGGCAACGAAAGCGGCCGCGCAAATGTCGCTAAAAAGCGATAAAGGCCGAAAAATCAACCCCTGATCGTAACAAAACAGGCCCTGTTTCGCCCTCCGGTGATACAGTTTCGGCCCCGAACCGGTGCTTTCGGCGCACTGGGACAGGCAAGAACGCAACACTTGCCGGTCCGCGCGCGAAAGGTAAACGGGAAACAGGAAGACGCCCGCCCCGCCGCCCACAAGGCCGGCTGGCCCGGATATCCAGCCTGTGCTGCCCCCGCAACGGTCCCCATGCGCGCGATGCGCCCATGGCAGCCCGATACCGGCCTGTTCGATCGCCAGGACGCCCGTCCGGCGCCCGCTCCCCAGGGATCGCGGCGTGGCCCCGGGTTTCCTCCCCATCGTGATTGACCTGCGGGGTCGCGGGTCGCATCGAGGTCTTGTAGATGAAATCCCGCTCCATCCGGCGCTACGCTGGCGCCCTGCTCTGTTCCGCCCCGGCCCTCTCGGCCGCCCAGCAAGCCGCCACTCCCGAACTCGACACCGTCACCGTCACCGCCCAGCGCGTGCCCAGCGATGGCCGCACCCTGCCAGTGTCGATCTCCGTCATCACCGCCGAAGACATCGCCGCCAGCAGCGCCCGCACCATGCAGGACCTGCTGTCGACGCAGGCCGGCATCCACCTGGTCAACACCACCAGCGCCAGCGACAACGCCATCGTCGACCTGCGCGGCTTCGGCATCACCGGCGCCAGCAACACGCTGATCATGATCGACGGCGTCAAGCAGAACACCAACGATCTGTCCGCCCCCAGCCTGGGCGTGGTGCCGCTGGACCAGGTCGAACGCGTCGAAATCGTGCGCGGCAGCGGCTCGGTGCAATACGGCGGCGGCACCACCGGCGGCGTGATCAACATCATCACCCGCAAGGACTTCGCCAAGGAGCCGGTCACGGCCCGCGCCACCGCCACTTTCGGCAGCTACGGCCTGCGCCAGTACGACGCCGCCGTGGCGCTGAACAACCAGAAGGTGGGCGTGGACGCCTACATGCAGTCGCTGCACAGCGACGGCTACCGCGAGCACAGCGGCGAGAGCCGCGAGGGCGGCGGTGGCGGCATCACTTTCCGCCACGACAACGGCTCGATCCGCCTGTATGGCAACACCACCACACAGAAGCTGGACCTGCCGGGCCCGCGCCTGATCAACCCGACCACGGGCGAGAACCAGTTCGAAAGCGACCCGCGCGGCGCCAAGAACAAGGTCGACTTCGTCAAGACCACCACCACCACCTTCGGCCTGCAGGTCGAGCAGCAGCTCGGCGTGGGCACGCTGTACGCCGACGCCTCGACCCGCGAGAAGAAGCTCAACGGCCTGTCGTACGACGGTTTCGGCGACACGCTGCGCCAGCAGAAGCTGGAAGAGAACCTGGCCAGCCTGCGCTACCGCCTGCCGATCAACGGCGGCCACAGCGTGGTGTTCGGCGCCGACGCGCAGGAAGCCAAGACCTCCGCCGACCAGAACGCCTACTACGACTTCGCCCCCTCCAAGTGGCAGTCGCGCCAGCATCAGTACGGCCTGTTCGCCGAAGGCCAGATCCGCGCCACCGACAGCACCTACGTCACCCTGGGCGCGCGCCGCCAGTACGCCTCCGACAAGCTGGAAGTGATTTCCGGCTCGGGCGAGGAGTCCGACAAGGGCCACCACCTGACCGCCTGGCAGCTCGGCGTGCGCCAGGACCTGCCCGCCGGCTTCGGCCTGTACGGCAAGGTCGGCCGCAGCTTCCGCCTGCCCAATGCCGACGAAGCCCTGTCGGTGCAATCGCCGCTGGCGCCGCAGACGTCCACCGACAAGGAACTGGGCGTGACCTGGGCCTCGGACAGCACCAGCGCGCGCCTGTCGTGGTTCCGCTATGACCTGACCAACGAGATCCAGTACAACCCGCTGGCCGACGGCATGTGGGGTCCGGGCACCGGCGCCAACACCAACCTGGATCCGACCCGTCGCCAGGGCATCGAACTGGAAGGCCACCACAAGCTGACCAGCAGCCTGACGCTGGACGCCAACCTGACCTGGATGGAAGCGCAATTCCGCTCGGGCACCTACGGCGGCGTCGACCTGGCGGGCAAGACCGTGCCGCTGGCGCCCAAGTGGCTGGCCAACGCCGGCGTGACCTGGCGCCCCACCGACGCGTTCCTGTGGAACGTGACGGCGCAGTACGTGGGCAAGTCGCGCATGGACAACGACCAGGCCAACCAGTTCGACACGCAGCTGGACGCCTACGTGCTCTTCAATACCAAGGTGGCCTACAAGTTCACCCGCAACATCGAAGGCGCGTTCGGCATCAACAACCTGCTGGACCGCAAGTACGCCACCTACGGCATCCGTGGCGGCGATGCCTCGTTCCAGATGCTGGGCCCGGTTGCCAACTACAACCTGTACCCCGCGCCCGGCCGCAACTTCTACGCCTCCCTCACGGTGCGCTACTAAGCGGCGATCCGATATAGTCGGCGTTCCTCCACGCCCACCGTATCGATCCCTCGCATGACGTTCGTCCGCGCCCTTCCGTTCGCCGTCCTGGGGCTGCTGTGCGTCCCGGGGCCGGCGGCGGCCGACACCTCGCCCAAGACTGCAGCCGCGACCTCGGTCGAAGCCCCGGCGGCGGTCCACGCGCGCGACGACCGCGGCCGCGACGTCACCCTGGCCGCCCCGGCGCGGCGCGCGGTGACCCTGGCGCCGCACGCCACCGAGCTGGTCTACGCGGCCGGCGCCGGCGCCTACCTGGTCGCCACGATCCGCGGCAGCGACTATCCGCCCGCGGCCCGCGCCCTGCCGGTCATCGGCGACGGCACCCAGCCCGATCCCGAGCGCGTGGCCGCCACCCGTCCGGACCTGGTGATCGCCTGGCAGCCTTCCGCCGCCGCGCCGCTGGCGCGCGTGATGGACAAGCTCGGCGTGGCGGTCTACTACAGCGACCCGCAGACGCTCGCGGCCATTCCCGACGCGGTCGAACGCCTGGGTGTGCTGTTCGGCACCGAGGCGCAGGCCGGCCCCGCCGCCCAGGCCCTGCGCGCGCGCCTGGACGCGCTGGCCGCGCGCTACGCCGGCCGCGCGCCGGTGCGGGTCTTCGTGCAGGCGGGCCTGGACCCCATCTACACGCTGAACCACGCCAGCATCGTCAGCGACGCGCTGCGCCTGTGCGGCGGCGTCAACGTCTTCGCCCAGGCGCCGGTGGTGGCGCCGCAGGTCGGCCTGGAAAGCGTGCTGGCGGCGCGGCCCGATGCGGTGCTGGCCGGCGTCTCCGCGCCCGCCGACACCACCCGCAACCTGGCCGCCTGGCGCGCCATGGGCCTGCCGGCGGCGTTGGCGGGCCACGTCTACGGCATCGACGCCGACGCGCTGTACCGCCCCGGTCCGCGCCTGATCGATGCGGCCGAACAGTTGTGCGCCGACCTGGACCGGTTGCGCCAACCCTGAGGCGTAGGGGCATCCAGGAGCGTCTCGCGCAGGCCCTGGACATCGCCGCACGCGCGGCCGCGCTATCGCCATCCCCATGCGGCGCGGCGCGCTCCCCCGATACCCCTGCCCGCGTCCCGGTCATTCGCACCGGCCACCGCTGCGCGGCAAGCGCGATTTCTGGAACGCGCCAACGTGGCCTTTCGCGCAGGCGCGCCGCGCCGTGCTTTATGATTCGCCTAACCGGGATCAACCCATTGATCCGCCCGATGATCAGCCAGCCCCCGCGGGTCCCGCTGCGCGCGCCCGCCCTTTGAAGCATCGCCATGACCACTCAAGACACTCTCACCATCGCCGGCCGCGCCTACTCGTCGCGCCTGCTCGTCGGCACCGGCAAGTACAAGGATTTCGAACAGACCCGCGCGGCGCTGGATGCCAGCGGCACCGAGATCGTCACGGTCGCCATCCGCCGCACCAACATCGGCCAGAACCCGGGCGAGCCCAATCTGCTCGACTACGTGCCGATGTCCAAGTTCACGCTGCTGCCCAACACCGCCGGCTGCTATTCGGCCGACGACGCCGTGCGCACGCTGCGCCTGGCGCGCGAGCTGCTGGACGGCCACGCCCTGGTCAAGCTGGAAGTGCTGGGCGATCCGCACACGCTGTTCCCCAACATGCCCGAAACCCTCAAGGCCACCAAGACGCTGGTGGATGAGGGCTTCCAGGTCATGGTCTATTGCACCGACGATCCCATCCAGTGCCGCATGCTCGAAGACATGGGCGCCGTGGCCGTGATGCCGCTGGCCTCGCTGATCGGCTCCGGCATGGGCATCCTGAACCCCTGGAACCTGCGCCTGATCATCGACCAGGCGCGCGTGCCGGTGGTGGTGGACGCCGGCGTGGGCACCGCCTCGGACGCCGCCATCGCCATGGAACTGGGCTGCGACGCCGTGCTGATGAACACCGCCATCGCCGCCGCGCGCGACCCGGTGCTGATGGCCAGCGCCATGAAAAAGGGCGTCGAGTCCGGCCGCGAGGCCTTCCTGGCCGGCCGCATGCCGAAAAAGCTCTACAGCGGCGCGCCCAGCTCGCCCACCGAGGGCCTGATCACCGCCGCGCCCGGCGCCGCCAAATGAGCAGCCGCCAGCCGGCCGCCAACGGCCGCCCGATCCCCAACGCGCTGACCATCGCCGGCGTCGACCCGTCCGGCGGCGCCGGCATCCTGGCCGACGTCAAGGCCATGAGCGCCCTGGGCGCCTATGGCTGCGCCGTCATCGCCGCGCTCACCGCGCAGAACACCCAGGGCGTCAGCGGCATCTCGCCGGTGCCGCCGGCCTTCGTCGGCCAGCAGATCGACACCCTGTTCGCCGACGTGCGCATCGACGCGGTCAAGATCGGCATGCTGGGCCAGCAGCCGGTGATCCAGGTGGTGGCCGAAAAGCTGGCCAAGTGGACCCCGGCGCACGTGGTGCTGGACCCGGTCATGGTCGCCAAGAGCGGCGACCTGCTGCTGGAACGCGACGCCGTCGGCGCCATGCGCGAAGCGCTGCTGCCGCAGGCCACGCTGCTGACCCCGAACCTGCCCGAGGCCGGCGTGCTGCTGGAAGAGCGCCCGGTGGAGACGGTCAAGGAAATGCGGCGCGTGGCCGAACGCCTGCGCAACAAGCTGGCGCATTCCGGCCAGCGCTGGGTCATGGTCAAGGGCGGCCACCTGCCCGGCAACGACACCATCGACCTGCTGCACGACGGCGACCGCATGATCGAGCTGCCGGGTCACCGCATCGAGACCGCCAACACCCACGGCACCGGCTGCACCCTGTCGGCCGCCCTGGCCGCCCTGCTGCCCCAGGTCGAGGACGTGCCCGAGGCGGCGCGCCGCGCCAAGGCCTACCTGACCGAAGCCATCCGCCACGCCGAGCGCCTGTCGGTCGGCTCCGGCCATGGCCCGGTGCACCACTTCCACGCCTGGTGGTGAGACCGGCGGGGCGGTATCGGACTTCGCACCCGGTCCCCCGCCCCGGCCGGCCGCCAGGGCCGATGTAACCCGACTCCCCGCACTCTCCTCCCGTCCGCCCGGCTGGCCGTGATTGCGTCCGAAAGCGCCGCGACCGCCGGCCCGTTTCCGGGCGTGTAACCAGGCGGGCCGCTCCCCGGCGTCACAGGACGCTACGAATCGGTACAATGGTCGGCTGATTCCTCCGCTTTTTTCCTGACCGTCATGAACGCTTCGACCCTGCCCGACGTAGAACAAGCCCGCTTCAACATGGTGGAACAGCAGATCCGCCCGTGGGACGTCCTGGACGCCAACGTGCTGCAAGCACTGTTCGATGTGCGCCGCGAACAGTTCGTTCCGCCGGCCCTGCGCGCCCTGGCGTTTTCCGACCTGGAACTGCCGCTGGAAATCAACGCGGTCAATACCCGCCAGACCATGCTCGCCCCCAAGGTCGAAGCCCGCCTGGCCCAGGAACTGCAACTGAGCAAGTCCGACTGCGTGCTGGAAATCGGCACCGGCTCCGGCTATCAGGCCGCGCTGCTGGGCTACCTGGCGCAGCAGGTCACCTCGGTCGAGATCGACAGCCGCCTGGTCACGTTCGCGCAGCAGAACCTGCAGATGAACAACGTCACCAACGTCAAGGTCGAAACCGGCGACGGCCGCAACGGCTGGGGTTCCACCGAATACGACGCGATCCTGGTGACGGGTTCGGTGCCGGTCGTGCCCGACGCGCTCAAGTACCAGCTGCGCGTGGGCGGCCGCCTGGTCGTCGTCGTCGGCCAGGCCCCCGTCATGACGGCCTGTCGCATCACCCGCACCACCGCCGCCAGCTTCGAGACCGTCAATCTGTTCGAAACGGTCATCAAGCCCCTGCGCGGCGCCACGGTGTCGCAGTTCAAGTTCTGAGTTCCCAGGCGGGGCCGTGCGGCCCCGCCACGCCGGCCCGCCCGGCCACACGGGCTCCCGCCCTGGATTCCCTGGAGCAGCACCCCTCCCCCTGACAGATCATGCGCGTCCGACTGCTTACGGCTTTACTGGTTTTTACCTCCGCCGCAAGTGTCGGCCCGTCTGTCGCGTGCGCGCAGAATCTGCTGCAGGTGTGGCAATCCGCCCTGGGCAATGACCCCATCTATGCGGCGGCCCGCGCCAATTACCGCGCCGGGCTGGAAAAGGAACCGCAGGCGCGCGCCCTGCTGCTGCCCGAGGTCTCGGCCGGGGTTGGCGGCGCCTACCAGGAAACCCGCAGCACCCGCGGCCTGAGCATGGCCTACAGCGGCGGCCGGGGCGTCTGGGACCTGGCGCTGACCCAGCCGCTGTTCGACTGGGGCCGCTGGCAGAACCACGAACAGTCCAAGCTCATCGTCGCCGATGTCGAGGTGCAATTGCAGCAGGCCTACCAGGACCTGCTGCTGCGCGTGGCCGACGCCTATTTCAACGTGCTGTATGCCCAGGACGCCCTGACCGCCACCGAGGCCGAAAAGGCCGCCGTGGCCGGCCAGCTGGAGTCGGCCAAGCGCAACTTCGAGCTGGGCAACGCCACCATCACCGACACCTACGAGGCGCAGGCGCGCTACGACCTGGTGGTGGCGCAGGAACTGCGCCTGCAGAACGACCTGGACGTGCGCCGCGATGAACTGGCCAGGATCATCGGCACCGCCCCCGGCGCGCTGGCCGAACTGCCGCCGGGTGTGCAGTTGCCCGCGCCGCAGCCGGCCCGCGTGGCCGACTGGAGCAACCAGGCCGAATCCTCCAGTCTGGAGGTGCTGCGCGCCCAGCTGCTGACGCGCATCGCCGGCCGCGAGATCCAGATCGCCAAGAGCGGCCACTACCCCACCCTGAACCTGCGCGCCACCAGCGGCAGCGCCAGCGACGCGGTGATGCGCAATGCCACCCCCGGCAAGCCGATCGACAGCACCATCGGCGTGGTGCTGTCGATTCCCTTGTATTCGGGCGGCGGGGTGTCCTCGCAGGTCACGGAAAAGGTGCAGCTGGAGCAAAAGGCCCGCCACGATTTCGAGGCCGCGCGGCGCCAGGCGGTGCAGGCCGCGCGCCAGTACTACACCGGCGTCACCAGCGGCCTGGCGCGCATCCAGGCGCTGGAAGCCGGCGAGAAGTCCAGCCGCGCCGCGGTCGAGGCCAACCGCACCGGCTATGAAGTGGGCGTGCGCATCAACCTGGACGTGCTCAACGCCCAGCAGCAGCTCTACGCCACCCAGCGCGACCTGGCGCTGGCGCGCTACAGCACGGTGCTGTCGGGGCTGCGCCTGAAGGCCACCAGCGGCATCCTGGCCGAGTCCGACCTGGAAGCCATCAACCGCTTGCTGCGCGAACCGCGCTAAGCGCGCGGCAGCGCCTCAGGCGCCCTGGATCTTCTTGACCAGCGCCGTGGTGGAACGCTCGAACTCGAACGGAATGGCCACCGCGCGGCCGCCCCAGGTCTTGACCAGGGCGGTCTCGGGCAGCTTTTCCATGTCGTAGTCGCCGCCCTTGACGATCAGGTCCGGCTTGAGCTGGCCGATCAGCGCCTCGGGCGTGTCCTCGTGGAACGAGGTGACCACGGTGACAAAGCCCAGCGCCGCCAGCAGCGCGGCGCGGTCTTCCATGCGGTTCAACGGGCGCTCGGCGCCCTTGCCCAGGCGGCGCACCGATTCATCGGTGTTGACCGCCACGATCAGCGTGGCGCCCAGTTGGGCGGCCTGGTCCAGGTAGGTGGCGTGGCCCCGATGCAGGATGTCGAAGACGCCATTGGTGAACACCAGCGGCCGCGGCAGGCGGCCGGCGGCAACGGCGGCGACGCAGTCGTCGCGGGACAGGACTTTGGATTCGAAACGGGCGGCTGGCATGCCGCGATTGTACGACGGCGGCCGTGGCCGCCGTCATCGGTCATCTGACGCCCCCGGACAGGGCCGGCGCGCGCCGCCGTGGCGCCCCGTCAGGCGCCGGCCAGCACGATTTCCTTTTCCCTGGGCACGATCAGCGCCGTCATTTCCTTGCGGTAGCGGTTCAGGTCCTTGACCGTCTCGAAGCTGCGGTCCATCAGCTTGGACAGGATGTGCAGGATGCGGGTGGCGACCTTCTGTTCCCACACGCCGTCAAAGCGGATCTGGGTGTCCAGCCAATGCTCCAGCCAGCCCGGCTCGGGCAGGCGCGACTGCACCGTGTCGTTGGGGAACAGGTCCTTGTTGACGTGCAGGTTGGTCGGGTGCAGCGCCTGCTGGGTGCGGCCAGCCGAGGCCATCAGCACGCCGATCTTGGAGAACGCCAGGCGCGCCTGCACGCTGGTGTCCTCGCCACGGTTGTGCAGGGCGCGGCGCATGTACTGCAGGTAGGCGCCGGCATGGCGGGCCTCGTCCTGCGCCACGGTTTTGTAGATGGCCTTGATGACCGGCTCGGTATGCCATTCGGCGGCGCGGCGATACCAGTGGTTCAGGCGCACTTCGCCGCAGAAATGCAGCATCAGCGTTTCCAGCTCGGGCGCGACGTCGAATTCGAAGCGCACGTTGTGCAGCTCTTCCTCGGTAGGCACCAGGTCGGGACGGAAGCGGCGCAGGTATTCGATCAGCACCAGGGAATGCTTCTGTTCTTCGAAGAACCACACCGACATGAACGCGCAGAAATCGCTGTCGCCGCGATTGTCGCGCAGGAACATCTCGGTGGCCGGCAGCGCGGCCCATTCGGTGATGGCGTTCATCTTGATCGTATGCGCCTGCTCGTCCGAGAGCTTGCTGCGATCGAAGTCGCCCCAGGGAATATCGTGCGCCATGTTCCAGCGCACCGCTTCCATGGTCTTGAAGAGTTCAGGATAAAGCATGTTCTGCCCTTGTTTTCGTCCCGCTAGTGGGGCTATAGAAATTGATGAATGGCGCACGCGCTTGCCGGCGCGACGCTGCACAGAGGTCTGCCCAGCGCTATTTTTCGCCGTCTCCCGCGAAGCTATGATGACCGTTTCATGAATGAAACATGACAGGGGATCGCACTTACACCATCGCGCCGCCTATCGGGTCAATGCCCACAACGCCACCCCGATGGCCAGGGCCAGCACGCCAACCAGCGCCGCGACGAGCCGGTTGTTCTGTTCCTGGGCCCGCCGCAGCTGCGCCATCTCGGCCAGCAGCGCCGGCGAGAGGTTCGGGCGGTTCAGGTGGTCGTGGACCAGCCTGGGAAGCGCCGGCAGCATCTGCGACCACTGCGCGGCTTCTTTTTCCAGGCTCTGCCGCAGGCCCTTGATTCCGACACGCTGGCGCATCCAGCGTTCCAGATAGGGCTTGGCGGTCTTCCAGAGATCCAGGTTGGGGTCGAGCTGCCGCCCCAGGCCTTCGACGTTCAGCAACGTCTTCTGCAGCAGCACCAGCTGCGGCTGGATCTCCACATTGAACCGGCGCGAGGTCTGGAACAGGCGCAACAGCACCTGGCCCAGGGAAATCTCGGACAACGGCCGGTCAAAATAGGGTTCGCAGACGGCGCGCACCGCGCCCTCCAGTTCTTCCTCGCGCGTGTCGGGCGGCACCCAGCCGGACTCGATATGCAATTGCGCCACGCGGCGGTAGTCGCGATGGAAGAAGGCCAGGAAGTTCTGCGCCAGGTAGTTCTTGTCGAATTCCGACAGCGAGCCGACGATGCCGAAGTCCAGGGCGATGTAGCTGCCCAGCGTCTCGGGCCGGTCGGACACGTAGATGTTGCCCGGGTGCATGTCGGCGTGGAAGAAGCCGTCGGTGAACACCTGGGTGAAGAAGATCTCGACGCCGGTGCGCGCCAGGGTCGGGATGTCGATGCCGGCGGCGCGCATGCGCTCGACCTGGCCCACCGGCACGCCATACATGCGCTGCATGGTGAACACGGTGGACGCGGTGTACTCCCAGATCACCTCGGGCACCATCAGCATGTCGCCGCGGCCCGATTCCGGACCGAAGTTGCGGCGCAGCTGGCTGCAGTTGGAAGCCTCGCGCACCAGGTCGAGTTCGTCGTGCAGGTATTTGTCGAACTCGGCCACCACCTCGCGCGGCTTGAGCCGGCGGCCATCGGCGCCCAGGCGCTCGATGATGCGGGCCACGATCTTGAGCAGCGACAGGTCCTTCTCGATGATGCTGAGCATGCCCGGGCGCAGCACCTTGACCGCCACCTCGCGGCCGTCGTGCAGCACCGCGAAGTGCACCTGGGCGATGGAGGCCGACGCCACCGGGTCCACCTGGAACTGCGCGAACAGCTTTTCGGGCGGCGCGCCCAGCGCGGCCTCGATGCAGGCAGCGGCCTGGGCCGACGGGAACGGCGGCACGCGATCCTGCAGCAGCGCCAGCTCGTTGGCGATGTCGGCCGGAATCAGGTCGCGGCGGGTGGACAGCACCTGGCCGAACTTCACGAAGATCGGGCCCAGCGATTCCAGCGCCAGGCGCAGCCGCAGGCCGCGCGGCTTGCGCGGCCGGGTGCCCAGGCGGATGACGCGCAGCAGGCAGGTGGCCAACGGATGGTTCAGGCTGGACAGCACCAGCTCGTCCAGGCCATAGCGCAGCGAAACCAGAATGATGCGGAACAGGCGCAGCAACGGAAACATAGGTCAGGCGCCCCGCTTGGCGGCGGCCGAGGCCAGCCGGGTGGACAGGGTGGCGGCCGAACGCGCCAGCGCATCGGCGCGGGCGTTCAGCTCGGCCAGGTCCAGGCGCCATTGCTCCAGCGCCGGGCGGCCCAGCAGCATGCCGCTTTCCTCGGCCAGATACTCGGATACGTTCTCGGCCATGCGCTGGCCGGCCTGGCGCGCGCCGCCGGCAGCCGCGCGCAGCCCACCGGCGATGCGCAGCGCGGGGATGTCGCCCACCATCCTGGCCAGGCTGTCTTCCGGGTCCCAGCGCAACTGCCTGGACAGGTCCGCCACCACCTGCGCCAGCGCGGCGTCGCCGGAAATGTGCGTGGCTTCGGCGAAATCGGGCGCCGCGCCGCCCGCGCCCAGGCGCGGCAGCGGCAGCTTCTCGGGCGCCACCGTCAGGGTCACGTCGGGCACCACGGCGGCATCGGCCTGGGCCGCCAGCCCCTCGCTGTCGATGGTCAGGCCCAGGGTGAAGCCGCCCAGCGCGAAGCGCACGGTCTTGCCGGCGTGGCGGGCCAGGCGTTCGCGCGCCCAGTCCTCACGCTTCAACAGGGCGTTGAGCGCGCCGACGGCCAGCCGTGCAGGAGTGGGCAGAAACGAAAAAGGCAACATGACAGTCCGCGACCCCGCGCAACGGGGCTGACGAAGTTGATGGGTAAATCGGGAGTGTACCGGGTTGGATGGGGGTGTGTTCCGGGCAGTCTGGGCGCGGTTTGCGCCCGCGCATGGAAAAACCGGCCCTGAAGGGCCGGTTGGGACGGACGGCCGCGAGGCCGCCGCGAGATCAGGGAGATGGCGCCAGCCGGATCAGCTGGCGTATTCCACCGGAATCTGCTGGATGCCGGCCAGCAGCCAGCCGCCGTTGGCGGGCTTGAACAGGTTCCAGACTTCCTCGAAGCGGAAGGCTTCGGCGCCCGGGGTTTCGCGCAGCATGCCCGAGAAGCGCACGCTGGCCAGGTGACCGTCGGACACGGTTTCGATGCCCAGCAGCTCGGCGTTCAACAGCACCACTTCGGTCTTGTTGGGCGCGGCGCCACGCTCTGCCAGCTGCGGCTTGAGCTCGGTGATCAGGTCATCGGTCAGGTAGTCGCGCAGGCGGTCGGTGCTGCCGCTGTCCCACACGGCCTGGATGCGCACGAACTGTTCCTTGGCCTGCTTCAGGAAGTTGGGCGTATCGAAGTCGCCGGGCACGAACCAGTTGTTGTCGTCACCCGCCTTGGGCAGCACGGCGGCCGGGGCGGCAGCGGCGGCTGCGACCGGCGCCGCCGCCGGGGCGGCCGGCTTCAGCGCCTCACGCCACATGGGCTGCTGCTGCGGTTGGCCAGGCGCGTTGTTGGCGCCGCCGAAGGCGCCCTGCGTGGCCGGACGCGGCGCCGCGCCGCGCAGGCGGCGGATGATGAACATCACGGCGAACACGACCACGGCGATCAGCAGCGCGGACGACAGGAATTCGGCGAAGGCGCCCGACAGGCCCATGCTCGAGAGCAGCGCGGCGATGCCCAGGCCGTCGGCGATGCCGGCGATGGGACCGAGCCAGCGCGACGCGCCGCTCTTGGCGGCCG
>NZ_CADIJL010000022.1 GCF_902859695.1 Achromobacter ruhlandii | reverse complement strand
CGGCCGCCGCCGCGCGGGCCGCCGCCTGCGCCGCCTGCTGCGCGGCCACCGCCGCCGCGGTGCGGTTCAGGTTGTCCAGCGAGCGCTGCAGCTGCTGGCGCGATTGCGCCTGCTGGCGGGCGCTGTTGCCAATGCCGGCCAGGCTGCCGTCGGGCATGCGGCCGGTGCGCTGCGCGGTGGACTGCACCGCGTTCTTGTCGGCGAACCAGCCGGGGCTGAAGGCCCGCGCCTGGGCCTGCGCCGTGCCGCTCCAGCCGCCGGCGATCAGCAGCACCGCCAGCGCCTGGCGCAGCGGCGTCGGGCGCCAGTCCGGACGGCGGCGCCCCGTCTTGCGCGCCATGAATGCCTTACCGCCGCGTTGCGCCAACCGTGCCTGCATGATCGTCTTTCCTTATTCCAATCGCGGTGTTCGCCACCTAGAACAAGACAGACGGATGGAAAAATGCCGACCAGAACCCTGTCATAAATAATTCACGAACCCCGCCGGGCCGCGGCGCCGGCCGGCTCAGGACAGCAGCACCACGCCGCCCGGCAGCCGGGTCACCTCGGCGCCATAGGCGTCGCGGATCAGCTGCTCGGCGTCCGCCACCTGCGCCAGCGCGAAGCGCGCCTGCACCCGGCGTTGGCCAAGCTGCCTGTTGAGCAACACCAGCCGGCCGCGCCGATAGCGGTTCAACTCGTCCACGACGTCCGCCAGCGGCACCCGGTCGAACACCAGCCAGCCGCGCCGCCAGGCGGTCACGGCTTCGGTATTCACCTTCGCCGGGGGCATCACCCGGCGGTCGTCGTAGCGCAGCTCCTGGCCGGCGCCGACCTCGTAGGTGCCCTGTGCGTGCGCCAGCCGCACGCTGCCGGCCAGGCAACACAGGCTGGCCTCGCCGCCCAGATAGCGCAGGTTGAACAGCGCCTCGCGCGCCGAGACCCGTCCCGCCCCCGCCACCACCTGCGCCACCGGCGCCGGCAGCGCGGGATTCGCATCGGCCTGCCGGCCGACGCGGACCTCGGCCTCGCCCGCGGCCAGCTCGATCACCGCGCCCGCCGAAGCCGCCGCCGACCGCACATTGATGCGCGTCTGCGTGTTCAGTTCCAGTTCCAGCGCATCCCCCAGCGCCACCCGGCGCTGCTCGCCGGTCGCCGTGCGGTAATCGGCGCCCAGCTCGTCCAGCCCGGGCCACAGCCCCAACGGCGGCCGCCACGCCAGATAGGCGGCCGATGCCGCCACCGCGCCGCCCAGGAACGCGCGCCGGCCCGACCGCGACGGACGCCGCGTCGTGGCCCGCGCCGCCGCTTCTTCGCGCACCGCCGGCCCCAGCGCCTGCCACAGCCGCTTCTGTTCGGCGAAGGCGGCCTCGTGCCCCGGGTCCGCCCGCAGCCAGGCGCGGAACGCCTCCGCATCCGCTTCGGTGGCGGCGCCCGAGGTCAGCGTCAGCAACCAATGGCGCGCATCGTGGTCGTGCGACGCCCGTCCGCGCCCGCGCCTTCCCGGCAGCATCATCAGCGCCATGATTCGTCTTCCTCGCCCGCGCCCCGCGCGGGTCCTTCCTGCGCTTGCAGCGCCTTGCCGCAATGGGCCAAGGCGCGCTTGAGCTCCTTGGATACGATGCGCTCGGACACGCCGTAGCGCCGGGCGATCTCGGCATGCGGCACATCGTGCACCCGGGCGGCCAGCAGCATCTGCTGGGTCCGCTCCGGCAGCTGCCGCAGGGCGCGGCGAAACGCATCGATCTGGCTGCGGCCCTGCGCGATGCGCGCGGGGTCCTCCGTCTCGTCCGTCGCGCCGACCAGCTCGATGATCTCCACCCCCGTCAACAGGCGCGAATCGCGGCGGCGCTGATCCTCGGCGATGTTCACCGCCACCCGGAACAGATAGGCCGCCGGCTGCTGGATCGACGAGCTCGATGGCATGTCGTTCACTTTCAGGAAGGCTTCCTGCATGGCGTCGTGCGCCAGGTCGTCCGACCCCAGGCGGCGCTTGAGCTGGCTGCGAAAATCGTTGTAGCGCTCCAGGAACAAGGCGCGCAGGGAACCCGCCGGCTTGTCATCCCGCATGGCTTGCCCCTCGCAGCGCGGCGCAATCATCCACATCGCTCGCCTGCAGCAGGATCGTCACCGGCTGCGCCATGCCGCCCGGCAGCGGTCCGGCCGTCACGCCGCGCAACGCGGCCTCCAGCCGCCGATTCAGCGGCGCCGATCCGGTATCCGATACCCAATCCACGCGGTCGACGCGCCAGGCCTTGTCGAACCACAGCTTGACCAGGGCGCGATAGCGGCCCGGCTCGGCGCCCTGTCCTTTGCACAGCGCCCGCTTGAGCGCGCCTTGCAGCGCGGCCGCGTACGGCGTGTCGCGCAGCCGCGCCGCGGCGGCCGACCGCGCGGCTGCCGTCTCGCGCGCCGCCACCAGCGTGAACGAATGCGCGCTGGCGTAGCGGATCGCCAATGGCGATCCCGCCAGGAGCTTGCGCAAGGCATCCCCGGGGGTATAGGTGCCGACTACCGCGGGCGCATGGCGGCCGGCGGTCAGGGCGCTGTCGACCAGCACCGTCAGGCCGCTGTCCAGGCTGTATTGCGCCAACGCCTGGTCCAGCGGCTGCGCGGCAATCGCGAACGCCATCTCGCGCGGCGGCGCCTCGGCGCGGCTCGCGCCGGCCAACGCCCACACCCCCAACGCCAGGCAGGCGTGCCGCATCCAGCCCCTGCCCGGCGGACAGGCGAAGGTCATCGACGCCAACATGGAGGAAAAATGCCAGGCATGGCCATTGTCGCGGGCGCCCGCGCACCCGTCTCGTAGGAAAGGCGCCATGCTAGGACGCGCGAATGACGCAATCGTGACACGCCACATCCGCGTCACGGCAGGCCGCCACGCAATCGTCACCTGCGCGGCGTCATCCGTCCCTATACTGACGGCATGGCGGCCCCGGGCCGCCGGGCCTTTTCAAAGGAGCCCGCATGCGCACACATCGCCCCTCTTCGCGCCACGCCAGCCTGCTGTTGCTGGCGGCGCTGGCGGCAACGCCCCTGCTGGCGGGCGCCCAGGCGACGCCCACGCCGGCGCCCCCGGCCGCCCAGCCGGCAGCCAAGCCCGCCGCCCGGGCCTGCATCGACACCGAGGTCAACGGCTACCATGCCCTGTCGTATGACTGCCTGAACCAGAAAATGGCGCCCGACGCCGCGCCCAAGCCGCCGCCCACGCTCGGCTCCGAAGCGATCACGCAGCGGCCGCCCAACCAGATGGGCCTGCCCACGCCCGCCACCATCGGCAACCGCATGGGCAACACCTTCGGCACCTCGGCCTACCCGCAGCGACCCGCGCCGTAACGGGCGCGCGCCGTCACGCGTGCATGCCACGGCGCTGTTCGAGCCGTGGCGGCGATTGTCCAGCGGGCTTCAGGCGGTGCGGCTGATGAAATAGATCTTCTTGACGAACTGGTCCACTTCCCAGCGGCCGGTATAGCCCTCCGGCATCACGAAGGCCTCGCCCACGGTCAGTTCATGCACGGTGCCGTCCGGATCGACCAGGCGCGCCGCGCCTTCGACGATGTAGCCGAACTCGATGTAGCCGGTGGTGTTGGACTGGAAACTGCCGGCGGTGCTTTCCCACACGCCGGCCTCGGCGCGGCCGCCATTGCCTTCGAAGGCGGTCACGGTGCGGAACGCCGCGTCGCCCGAAATGGGACGCTTGGGCTTGCCCGGCACCGGATTCTTCATGGGGCCGGCATCGATGCGGACCAGCCGCGATTGATCATGCTTCACTGCATTTTCCTTGGAATCAATGCGCCGCCACCACCAGCACCTCGGCCGCGCCGCGGCTGACCGTGCGCATGCGATGCGGCAGTTCGGAATCGAAATAGAGGGAATCGCCGGCGTCCAGGCGGAACGCGCGTTCGCCCACCTGGACCTCGATGGCGCCCTTGAGCACCAGCAGGAATTCCTCGCCGGGATGCGGAAAGACCGCGGCGGCGTCGGGAAATTCACGCGGCGGGTGCACGATGAAGGGTTCCATGGCCTTGACCTTGCGGCGCCCGGCCAGCGACTCGTAGTGGTATTCGTTGCCCAGGTCGCGCCGTTGCAGCGCCTCGCGATCGGCCACGCGCACCAGGCTGACGACCTCGTCCTGCGCCGCGCCATCGCCCCCCACCAGTTGCGACACGCCCACGCCATAGGCTTCGGCCAGGCGCAGCACGGTGGAGATCGAAGGTTCGCTCAGACCTCGCTCCAGCTTGGAAAGATAGCTCTTGGTCAGGCCCGTGCGTTCGCCCAGCTGTTCCAGGGACAGGGATTGCTGGCGGCGCAGCGCGCGCAGGCGATGGGGCAGGTCGATCATGGGCGGGAAAATGGCGGACACGACCGATAAGAATGCCCGAAAGCCGCCGTTGCGTCGAGCCAGGGTCCGCGTCGATCACGCATGGCCGGCGGAGCATCTCCCACGTCTGCGCTAGAATGCGACTGATTTGCATTTGCACAACTATTGCCACGCTCCATGCTTCCGCCCTCTCTCGTCCAAGACCAGGCCCTGCTGGTCCGCATCTACGCGCACGACCGGCCCTGGCTGCTGGGCCGCCTGTACTCGCGGCTACGCAATCTCGAGGACGCCGAAGACGTGGCGGGCGACACCTTCGTCCAACTGATCCAGACGCCCCGGCTGGCGTCCGTGCGCGAACCGCGCGCACTGATCATCACCATCGCCAAGCGCCTGGTCTGGAAACTCTGGCGACGCCGTGAACTCGAAGCCGCGTGGCTCGACAGCCTGCTGCAGCAGGACGAACCCTACGCCCCGTCACCGCAGGAACAGTTGTCGATCCTGCAGACGCTGCAGCGCGTCGACCAGATGCTCGATGGCCTGTCGGCAAAGGCGCGCGCGGCCTTTCTTTACAGCCAGCTCGACGGCCTGACCCACAAGGAGATCGCCGCCACGCTGGGAGTCTCGGTCAGCATGGTTCGGCAGTACATCGCGCAAGCCCTGCGGCGCTGCTACGCGCTGGCGGACGCGCCATGAGTCGGACTCCGCCCCCCGCCGAGACCGGCGACCGCGCCATCGGCTTCTGGCTCAAGCTGACCTCGGGCGACGCGACCGACGCCGACCGCGCCGCTTGCGCCGCCTGGCGTGCCGCTGATCCGGCGCACGAACACGCCTGGGTGCGGTTGCAGCAGGGGCTGACACAGTCGGTCGGTCGACTCGACACGGTGCTCAAGAACCGGCACGACACCCTGCGCCAGGCCCTGGTGCGGCCAGCCCGCCGGCGTGTCCTGTTGGGCGCAGCCGGCCTGGCGGGCGCGGCCGCAAGCGGTGCCTGGGTGGCCAATCGCGTGACGCCGCTGGCCAACCTGACCGCCGACCTGGGCACCGCGACCGGCGAACGCCGCCAGGTCACCCTGCCCGACGGCAGCCTGCTGACACTGGATGCCCGCAGCCGCGTGGACCTGGATTTCGCCGCGGGCGCGCGCACCGTGCACTTGCGGGAAGGCGCCGTGATCGCCCTGCCGCGCGCCGCCCTGGCCGCGGTCTTCTCGGTGCGTACACGGCATGGCGATGTGCGCAGCACCGGCGCAACCTACATGGTCCGGCAGGAAGCCCACGCCAGCCAGGCCGTCGCGCTCGGCGACGGCATCGACATCGTCACCCGCGGCGCCCGCCGCCTGACACTGGCCGCGGGCCAGGGCGCACGCTACGGCAACGACTGGATCGACGCGCCCGCCGCCGGTCAGGAAGGCGCGGCGGCATGGCGCACCGGCTGGCTGCAGGTGCGCGACCAACCCCTGGGCGACGTCATCGCGGCGCTTGGCCGGTATCGCGCTGGCGTATTGCGCGTCAGCCCGCAAGCGGCGGCGCTGGAGGTGTCCGGCAGCTATCCGCTGGACGACACCGACCGGGCGCTGAGCGCCCTGGCGCACACTCTGCCGCTGTCCGTGCGGCGCTACACGCGCTGGCTGACCCTGATCGACACCCACGCCATCTGAATCCGGCCAGTTTTTTTGCATCGGGACTGTCACTTTTCCGTTCTCGCGGCACATGTCTACATATCACTGTGCGCAACGTATCGGAGAACCTCATGCGCGTACTGCACCCTCGTCATCTGTCCTGCGCGGCCTTCGCCGTGGCGGTGTCCGTTTCCAGCCTGCCCACCCACGCGCAGACGCGCGCCGCCCTCGCCTTCGACCTGCCGGCCGCCAGCCTGGATGTCACCCTGACGGAGATCGCGCAGCGCGGCCAGGCCGTGCTGTCCTATGACCCGAAGATGGTCCGAGGCCGCCAGGCCCCGCCGATCCAGGGCCTGTACACGGTCGACGCCGCCCTGCGCCTGGCGCTGGCCGACAGCGGCCTGGAGCCTGCGCGAGTCGCCGATGGCACGCTGACACTGCGGCGCCGCCCCGGCGCCATCCCGACGCTGGCGCCGGTCACGGTCAGCGGCGCGGAACTGCCCGCGAGCACCGCCGGCACCTATGTGGTGTCGGCCAGCAACAGCGCCACGCGCCTTAACCTGTCGCCGCGCGAGACGCCGCAATCGGTCACCGTGGTGACGCGCCAGCGCATGGACGACCAGTCCATGCAGACCCTCGACGACGTGTTGCAGGCGACCACCGGCATCGCCATCGTGCAGAACGGCGCCGAGCGATCGGTCTATTTCGCGCGCGGCCAACTGGTCGACAACCTGCAGATCGACGGTATCGCCACCAACATCAGCAATGCCTATTCTTTCGACGCGATCAACAAGCCCACCACCGAGATCTACGACCGCGTGGAAGTCGTGCGCGGCGCCACCGGCCTGCTGGAAGGCGCCGGCAACCCCTCGGCCGCGATCAACCTGGTGCGCAAGCGGCCGACGGCCGCCCCCCACGGCACGCTGACCCTGTCGGCCGGCTCCTGGGACAGCTATCGCAGTATGCTCGATGTCTCGTCGCCGCTGAACGAAGCCGCGACCCTGCGCGGGCGCGCCGTCATAGCCTACACCGATGGCGGCGATTTCAAGCGTCGCGCGGACAAGGACAACCAGCTGTTCTACGGCATCCTGGAAGGCGACCTGGGCCCGGCCACCACACTGTCCGCCGGCATCAGCTACCAGAAGGACCGCAACCGCGGCTACGACTGGTCGGGGCTGCCCGTCCAGGCCGACGGCGATTTCTACCCCATGCGCCGCAAGACCTCGCTGGTGGGCAGCTGGAACTACCTGAACAAGCGCAACACCAACCTGTTCGCCGATGCCCGCCACGAGCTCGCCAACGGTTGGAAGCTGACGCTGGCCGGCAACTGGCTGTCCGCCAAGTCAGACTTCCTGGGCAACTACACCCAGCGCGTCGACGGCGATGTGTTCACGCTCAACCCGCGCCTGTTCCAGTACGACGACACGCAGTGGGGCCTGGACGCCTACGCCTCGGGTCCGTTCACGTTGCTGGGCCGCCAGCATGAACTGGTGGTGGGCGCCTCCAGCCGCAAGGACAACTTCGACTACCACGGGGGACGCGACGCCAGCTACCGCTACCTGGTTGACATGAACGACCTGGGCGCATTCGATCCCCCGGCGCCCACCGGCCTGGACGCCCACATGTGGAAGTACAACATCACCCAGAAGCAGCAAGGCGTCTATTCGGCCGGGCGCTTCAGCCTGACCGACAGCACCAAGCTGATCGTCGGCGCACGCGTCAGCTGGTTCGAGTTCGACCGCTATGCCCAGACCACCGTGCGCACCGAAAGCCGCTACGAGAAGCGCGGCAAGATCACGCCCTACGCGGGCGTGGTGCAGGACCTGAATCCGAACCTGTCGGCCTACGCCAGTTATACCGAGATCTTCAAGCCGCAGGAAAACATCGGCGTCGACGGCAACGTTCTCAAGCCCATGACCGGGCAGAACTACGAAATCGGCCTCAAAGGCGAATTCCTGGACCGCCGCCTGAATGCCGCGCTGGCGCTGTTCCAGGCCGACCAGAAGGGCCGCGCCAACCTGGTCAACGACAGCGACCTGTGCCCGCCAGGCATCTTCTCGTGCTACCGTGCCGCCGAGAAAGTGCGCAACCGCGGCCTCGACCTGGAAATAAACGGCGCCATCACGCCCGCCTGGAACGTCAGCCTGGGCTATACCTATACGGTCTCCAAATACGTGCAGGGTGAGCAATCCGGCCAGGCCTTCTCCAGCAACACCCCGCGCCACCTGTTGAAAGCCTCGACCGACTACCGCCTGCCTGGCCAGTGGAACAAGCTGCGCGTAGGTGGCTCGGTCTACGCCCAAAGCGGCATCTACGAATCGAGCAGCCCCGACGCGGACACGCCATACCGGATCCGCCAGGCGCCCTACACCCTGGTTGGCCTGCATGCGGTCTACGACGTCAATAAGAACCTAGCGCTGCAACTGAACGTCGACAACCTGTTCGATCGCACCTACTACCAGACCGTCGGCAACGACAACTACTGGAACTTCTTCGGACAGCCGCGCGCGATCCGGCTCGCGCTGCGAGCGACGTTCTAGCCCACCCTCCGAACAGCGCGAGTCATCGCGCGATCGATCCGCCCCGCGGCCTGGAGGTTAGGCGTCCAGCACGTCCGGGTGCTGGCGCAGCGCGCGCCGCGCGTAATACGAAAAGCCCACCTGCGAGCGCTTGGGCGTCAGGATCCAGTCGTGCGCCTCATGCCCCAGCGCCGGCGGAATCGGCTGGATCTTGCCGGCCGCCATCGCCAGCAGCTGCATGCGGGCGGCGCGCTCGAACTGCAGCGCCAGCACGCAGGCCTCTTCCACCGTGCCCGCGGCCACCAGCATGCCGTGGTGCGACAGCAGGATGGCGCGCTTGTCGCCCAGCGCCGCCGAGATGATCTCGCCTTCCTCGTTGCCCACCGGCACGCCCGGCCAGTCCTTCAGGAACGCCACGTCGCCGTACAGCGGGCAGTTGTCCATGTGCGAGACCTCCAGCGGCACCTCCAGCATCGACAGCGAAGCCGCGTGCAGCGGGTGCGTATGGATGATGCAGTTGACGTCCGGCCGCGCCCGGTAGATCCAGGAATGGAAGCGGTTGGCCGGATTGGGCATGCCGCCGCCTTCCTGCACCCGCAGGTCTTCGTCCACCAGCAGCAGATTGCCGGCCGTGATCTCGTCGAACCCCAGCCCCAGCCGCTGCGTGTAGTAGCGGTTGGGTTCCGGCGCCCGCGCCGTGATCTGGCCCGCCAGGCCCGAATCGTGCCCGCCGTCGAACAGGATGCGGCAGGTCAGCGCCAGGCGCTCGCGCAGCGTCCAGTCGGGCGTGTCGAACTGGCGCTGCATCTCGGCCTTGGCGCGCGCGATCAGTTCATCCTTGCCCAAGTGCATCGTATCGGCCATCTTTGACTCCTCGCTATGCCGTTTCCAACAACGGCGTAAAGCCCGGCAGGGCGCGCATGCGCGCCAGCCAGGCGTGGATATGGGTAAAGGCGGACAGGTCGTAGCCGCCCTGCTCCGCCATGCTGGTGTAGGGATAGAGCGCGATGTCGGCGATGGTCGGCGCCTCGCCCACCAGGAAGACGCGGCCCGCCAGATGCGCCTCCATCCAGGCCGCCGCGCGCATGCCGATGCGGCGCCACTCCACCATCGCCGGGTCATCCACCCGCGCCGTGCCGCGCAGGTGGATCAGCAGCCGCGGCTGCGCGAAGGCGTGCATGTGCTGGGTCTGCTCGAAACTCAGCCAGCTGGCCACCTGCGCCTGCGCCAGGCGCCCGTCCGGCAGCCAGGGCGTGCCCCGGCCCAGGTACCACAGGATCGCCTGCGACTCCGCCAGCCACACGCCTTCGGGCGTGCGCAGCGCGGGCACCTGCCGCCACGGATTGATGCGGCCGAAGGCCTCGGTCTCCAGGTCGCCCTGCACGATGTCGAAGGTGCGGCGCGTCAGCGCCAGCCCCATGTAGCCGCAGGCCAGCCGGACCTTCCAGGCATTGCCCGAACGCAGCGTGTCGGCCAGTTCCAGCGGCTGTCCCGCCAGGGGATGCGTCGTCATGCTCAATCCATCCTGATATCGGCGCGCTTGACGATCTCGGCCCATTTTTTCTTTTCGGCCGCGATGAAGCGCTGGTATTCGTCCGGCGCGCCGGTATGGAGCTGCGTGCCCTGCGCCGCCAGCCGCGTCTTCAGTTCGGGCGAGGCCAGCGTCTGGCGCAGCGCCGCGTTGAGTTTTTCCAGCACCGCCGGCGGCGTGCCGGCCGGCGCGAAGAACGCATTCCAGGAACTGATCTGCAGCCCGGCGTCGCCGGCCTCCCCCGCGGCCGGCACCTGCGGCGCCGACGACAGGCGCTGGTCCGCCGCCACCGCCAGCGCGCGCAGCTTGCCCGAAGCCAAGTGCGGCATGATCACCGGACTGGCGTCCATCACCACGTCCACCTGGCCGCCGATGGCCGCGTTGACCGCTTCGCTGCCGCTCTTGAACGGCACGTGCACGATGTCCACGCCCGCCGTCAGTTTCAGCAGCTCCAGCCCCAGGTGCGGCGAACTGGCCGTACCCGCCGAACCGAAATTCAGCTTGGCCGGATGCGCCTTGGCATACGCCACGAAGTCCGCGAAATTCGCCGCCGGCAGATCGCCGCGCACCGCCAGCAGATAGGGCGAGCCGGACACCAGCCCGACCGGCGCGAACTTGTCGGGGTCATAGCTGAGCTTGGCGTAGATCAGCGGGTTCACCACCTGCGTGCCCACCGTGCCCATGAAAATCGTATACCCGTCGGCCGGCGCCGTCGCCGCCACCTGCGCCGCGATCACGCCACCGGCGCCAGGCCGGTTTTCCACCACGACGCTCTGGCCGAGCGCGTCGCCCATGCCCTTGCCCACCTGGCGCGCCACGATGTCGGTGATGCCGCCGGCGCCGAACGGCACCACCAGCCGGATCGGATGATCCGGAAACGCGGCCTGCGCGCCGCTGCTTGCGGCCAGCGCCAGGGCGGCGGCCATGATGATGCGCTTCATAGGATTCCCCTTGTGTCCGCCGCTGGATCGCGGCTATGACACAAAGTGTCCTATAGAGCATTGATTTTCCGCAAGGGAAATGTGATTGGGGGAATCCCTGAGGGGCGGGAATAGCGTCCGCCTTTTTTTGTTGAAGTTCGCCTTTTGGCTTTGGCCGGCAACACCTGCTATTGCGCAGGCGTCTTCTCTTATTCTGTACGGATGGACGGCCTGCAGGCTAAAAAGGCGAACTTTGCAATAAACGCTATTGAACTGGCGCGACAGCCCAAGCTTGCAGATTCGGGATATGCCCGTACGGGCATCGGGAAGGAGGCACGGACGTCTCGGGCACTCGGCGATACGTTGGGGCTTGTAAGAGAAGAAAGCCGTGCCTTGTATGAAAGGCGCGGGGTCCTGTGGTCACTGGCTGCTTCCGGCCAGGAGCAGACCTTGAAAGTATCCCGCAAGTGACTGCTTCAGACTGACCCGAGTCAATCGCAGTTCCGACCTGGGCTACAGCATCCGCTGACGCCTATCATTGACTACCGGCAACCGCGACCGATAGGGACACCTTCGGAAGAGGTCGGACGGCTCGAGATACTTTCCGCCAAGGCTATTGCCAACTTCAGCGAACTAAATCTCAAGCTTAACGAAATTCGACAGTAGGCTTGAACCACGGCTTCCTGACCGGTCCGAACGCCAAAGAGAATCCGAACACCTGCGCAATCCGCTGCAGCTACGTAGATTGAAAAGCCAATGCGTTGTCAACACGAGGCTCGCCACATGCCCTGAGTTGTTCATTCGTTAGCGGTCACTGTGGCCGAAGTGATTTCGTATTTCAACGTCAGTGCCATTCGTATCGACTTTGTCAAGCCCTTGAGGCTGTAGACGGATGGCTGGCGGGCGGTGCCAGAGACTTCCGCCACGCGCTGGCGTCCGGCGTTGCGCGACCTGCCACCGATGCAAAGTTTAGGTGAGGCTACTGCCCAGCGTACTTTGGAGATCGGGGGCCGTACAGAATGCCCCCGGAAGTGCCGGCGCTGAGCAGCAGGTTGTTCGTCATGCCGGCGACGCCATAGCTACGATCGGAGATCGTATTGACGACCTGATCCACCACCGCCTGCACCAGCATGCCGATCAGGCCGCCGCTGCTATTGCTGGCTTGCACCATCTGCTTGCTGCCATCCCACAGCTTGGCGCCCGTGCGCAGGTCCACCAACGCGGCATCGATCGAAACCGTGATCGAACTGGACAGCACGGCATACTTCGAGCCGTACTCCTTGACAGTCATGTACAACGCGGCGTCCGCGCCGAAGATTTCGCGCAGGCGCGCGGCCGGCAGTTCGTGGATTTCGTCCGCGTTGGTCAGGCCATTTTGCTTGAAGGTCTCTTCCATGACGGCGACGGGCACGACGTAGTAGCCCGATTCCGCCAGAGGCATGGTCGCCTGCGCCAGCACCGCCGCGCTCGCCGCCACGTCCACCGAGGTATTCAGAGGCGGCAATACCAGGATCGACGCCGGCTTGCTTTCGCGGAAGGCGGCGTAGTCCACGTTGCGCTGCGGCGCGGCGCAACCCGCCAGCAACGCAACCAACGCCAATACGGCGATTCGCATGATTGTGTGCATGTCAGGCTCCCTGCTTGGCGGCTTGCGCGTTGGTGGACGTGGGCGCGGGCTTGGCGGCGGGCGCCGTGGACGGCTCGGGCGCAGGCGGCATGGCCGCTTCGGCGCCGCCCGCAATCTTGCTGGCATTGCGCAGCAGGAAATCCATGAAAGGCTTGGATTCGGGGAAAGCCGCCTTCTCGCCTTCCAACTGCTCCAGCCCCTTGTCCCCTTCGCCCAGCTTCAGGTACAGCATGCCCAGATGCGCGCGGAACCCCGGCGGCAATTGCATGTTGGTCGCCCGCGCGGTTTCGATGTTCTTTTGCATCGCCAGGCTTTGAGCCGCGTAGTCGGCGCCATCGTCCTTCAGATAGGCGTAGACCGAAGGTTGGTACGATTGCCAGCTGTACATGTTCTTGGGTTGCTGCGCGCACGCGCCCAGCAACGCCAGGGCAGCCACCGCCAATACGCGTCCCGTACGCGCGAACGCCTGCGGGCGAACCTTCACCGGATTGTTCGTCATGGGATTGCCTATCAGGGCTGGTTGGGCTGCCAGGCGCCCTGTTCGATACCGTCGACCAGCCGGTCGACGGCCTCACGGATCGCCAGGTCCAGCACCTTGCCGTTCAGCGTCGAGTCGTAGCCGGCGGTGCCGCCGAAGCCGATGACTTCGCGGTTGGACAGGCTGTATTCACCCGCGCCCGACGCGGAATAGACCACTTCGGAGGTCGTCACGTCGACCACGTTGAGGTCAACCTTGGCGTAGGCCACTTGTTCCTTGCCCCGGCCGAGGATGCCGAACAGTTGCTGGTCTCCGGTCACCTTGCGGCCGAACGCCGTGACGTCGCCCGTCACCACGTAGCGCGCGCCCTTGATCTGGCTGGCTTTCTTGTTGAACGCCGCTTCCTGGGCAATTTCAGACAGGTTGTCGCGGTCCATGACCTGGAATCGACCGCTGCGCTGCAAGTGGCTGACCAGGATGGTCTTGGCCTGGCCGCCCAGACGATCGACGCCATCGGAGAACACGCCGCGCAGGTAGTTGGTGCGGTTGTCGAACTTGCCCACCGAGATCGGGCTGCGCACGCCCTGGTAGGGCTTGCTGGCCGCGGCGACCGTGGGCACCGCGACCGACTGGGAACGTTCCGTGGCGCAACCGGCCGCAGACAAGGCCAGCACCCCCACCACTAACAACCTATTCAGCATCAATTGCTCCTGTTGTCTTGCACGTTTCGAACGACCATCGCTTTCCCCGCGCTCATTGCCGTGATCCGGCTGCGCAATCGGTTACCAAAAAGCAACTTCTTACAACCCTATAAAGCTGCGTGGCTGCCCCGCCTGCGCTAGGTGTGAGAAGCCACGCTGTTGGCTCGCACTCTAGCCGGCAGTTGATTGATTGAAAATCAGAGAATTCCGAAAATGGCGAAAGGGGCCAACGTGCGCGACTTGGAGTGCACGTCCACAAGCCTTGACCCACGAGCAAGGAGGCGGATACATTCCATTGGCCCCTGCACACGCAAGACACAGTCAGGCGAAGCTCCTAGAGCGCGTAGGCTTCAGATCCAAAGCGTATGCGACCTCGAATGACGCCGGTTTCAGCGAAAGGCAACCGCTGCCATCTGTGCCAGCGTGGATGCTACAGCGACGTGATGCGGCAGGAAGTAGTTGGCCTCATGCAGTAGGTTGATCTGGCCCAGCAACTGGCCGCGATGCATGACCGGCACGTTGAGCACGCTTTCGCACCCCAGCCCAAATATGCTGGAGGCGTCCAGGAAGTCAGCTCGCACGGCTGCGGCATCGGGCGCCAACTGCGCCCGGCCGGTTTCGAACATGCGCGTCAGCGCCGGGGCGCCACCGATCTGCTTGGAGCCGGAAGGGGGATAGGCGTCGGGTCGACTACTATAAAGCCGGATGGCCAGCCCCTCGGCGTGGCGGTACTGCAAAGCCGTGAACAACTTGTGTCCGACATGCCGGTCCAGCAAGCGGTCCAGGCAAGCCAGCAACGTGTGTCGCTCAGGGGCAGCCACGGCGTTTGCAAGGCCCTCCAGCTCCGTCCACGACACGCCCGCCAGCCGTCCAAATCCATTGTCCGTATCGTGTGTCGTCATGGGTTGTTCTTGTCAAATGCTAGCGGCAAGCTGATGCGCGATGCCTGCGCGGCGCCGTGGCCGACCTCCCACAATGGCGGTCTGCCGTGAGGCACTTGCCCGCAATGATCCCGGTCGGCCCCGGCAAGCGATACGCGTATCCGGCTACCCTTTGAAAACCGCCATGCGGTGGGCAGCAACGCGAGACGTATGTGTTCCTGCCGTCCCGGCGTCATGGGCGCGGCATCGGCTTTGCTGAACGTGCGAAAGGGCCAGGTCGTGCGATACGTGTCCGGGCACGACGATTCCTTCCTATGCAGCAACCGCAGCAACCCTTCCGTGACATAACGTTCGGTCCCGTCCGCCTCGACCTCGGTCAGGTACACAAACAAGGCGCCGTCGGGTTCGCTGCTGGTCAACCAGATATCGGCCACCGCATGCCCCGCCAGCTCGGCCGCACGCGCCAGCGGCTCGGATGTAAAGCTTGCCATGCGGTCTGTGCGGCCTTGCCAATCCGGATAGTATTCCGTGCTGTTGATGGCGGCAATGCGCTCATAGCGCGTTCCCCGCCCGGTGCCAATTGAAAAGTCGACCTGGTGGCGGCTGACGCCTGCTTCGGCGTCGGGACGGTTCGCCAGCTTAGCCCCCGCCTGCAGAAACAATACGGTCTCTTCAGCCGCGGACAATGGCGGCCACTGCGATGCGCTACGCCATTGCTCGGCATGCAGGGCGCAGTAATGCACCGGATCTTCTGCGTCCAGGCCTGTGGGCAGGCCCATCAGGTAATGGTCGAAGAACCTCAGCACTTCCGCCAGCCACGGAAAATCCGCCATCTGCGTGCCGCGCCACGGTGACACATCGATGCGGGCGCCGTGATCCCATGGGCCCAGCAGCAAATGCCGGGGGTTGTCCGCCAAGGTAAGAAATCGCGAGATGGCGCCGTTCATGTAACCCGCTCCGTCCATCCAACCCGACACCGACAGCACCGCGACGTCCTTGCCGATGCCAGACGAGACGCTGTACGGACTGAAGGATGCGGAACTGAACCCGGGGTCGTAAGGCAAGGGATCTTCGCGAAAGCGGAATTCGGGCATGAACTCCGTTTGCCGAAAGTTCGCCAAATGCTCCTGGATAGCTTGCGCTACCAGCACCCCGGAAGAATCGTCGTCCACTGGCTGCGGGCCCTGATAGGCCGGATTGGAGTAATACACCACGCTCGACAGCATATGGCGCTGATCGTGATCCAGCGCCACCATCAGATCGTCGTAGCTTTGCGTCAAAGCCTTCAAGGCGATGCCGCCCGGAAAATAGTTGTCGGTATAGGTATCCCACACAGAGAACAACGGCGCTATCGCTCGTACGGCAGGATGGCCCGTGCTTGCCAGGAAGTCCGAAGCAGCTCCCAGATAGGAAATACCCGTGGCGCCCACCGCCCCATCCGACCAGGGCTGCGCGACGATCCAGTCCACGACCTCGACGCTGTCATCGCGCTCGCGCGGCGAACGGAAGCTGTCGCGGGTCCCGAAGCTTGCCCCGGTGCCCCGCACGTCAATCACGACCAGCGCATAACCGCGAGGCACCAGATAATCGCGGAACTTGGCGATGTTGGGCGCACGCTCACCCTCGGCGCCGGGATCCATCTTGAAGCGCCGGTAATACGGCGTGAACAAGGTGATCGTGGGATAGCGGTTGCTGGCGTTGCCGGTGTCGCCAATGGGCTGCGGCACGTAAACATCAATGGCAAGGCGGCATCCGTCGCGCATCGCCAGATAGCGCGAGACAGGTTCGGGAATCGCGTGCGTGTTCGGACGCGAGTGGGCATAGGCGGCGGGCGTGACGTTCCAGGCTGAGGATTGGCTTAGGGTGGAATGCATGGCGGTCCTGATCATCGGCAATCCCCCCATCTTAGAAAGTGCGGAATCGGGAATCCAATACGGCATTTCTATACATGCATAGGGCAAACCTATAATTGGGGGGACGCGCGTGAAAACCCCTGAAAACCTAGGGTATTCACCAGGGATAAATGCCGTGAAACACATGTTCTGATAGCGGCCGAGATCAAGTAATAGGTATCGCTTATGGACCTGAGACAACTGCGCTACTTCACCCACATCGTCGAACTCGAGAGCATTACCGCCGCGGCGCAAGCGCTGCATATCGCTCAGCCCTCGCTCAGCCAGCATGTGGCCAATCTCGAAGCCGAATTCAATACGCGGCTCTTGGTGCGCAGCCCCATGGGCGTCAGCACGACCGACATCGGCCGCGTGCTGTACCGGCACGCGAAGATGGTGTTACGGCAAGTGGAAGAGGCGCGCGTCGCGGTCGAGCGCGGGCGCGATACGCCGGCGGGCCACGTCACGCTAGGCTTGCCCACCAGCACATCGCGCGTGCTGGCCGACCTGTTGATCGAAGCGGTGTCGGCGCGCATGCCCGAAGTGACGCTGGAACTGATTGAAGGTAGCAGCGCCGATTTGGGCGAAGCCGTGGCCCGCCAGCGCATGGACGTGGCGATCGCCATGGATGTGCAGCAGCAGCCCCGTATGCAGGTCACGCCCCTGCTGGACGAAGAACTGATGCTGGTCGGAGCGCGGTTGCCTGGCGGCGTCAAGGCCGTCTCGCTGCAAGAGGTGGCAGGGCTGCCGCTGCTGCTGCCCAGCTTTCCCAATTCCATTCGCGTGCTGATCGAGCGGGCATTTGCCGAGGCCGGGCTTCAGTACACGCTTGTCGCGGAAACCAGCGCGGTATCGATCCTGCTGGCCGCCGTACGCGCGAAGCGGGGCTGGACAATCCTGCCGACGTCGGCGCTGGCCGGCAGCGAAGCGCCCGGCGCATCCGTGACGGCCATTCCCATCAACGATCCAAACTTCCATCGGCGCGCCTCGCTGTGCCTGTCAGCCCAGGCACAGACCAGCCTGGGCTGCATGGCCATACACGATCTGGTCATCGAGACAATGCGCGACCTGGTGGCCACCAAACGTTGGCAGGGGGTTACGTGGCTTGGCGCATAGCGCCGCGCCTGTCATTCCGGATTGATGCCGGCGGACTTTGCGACCTTCCCCCATTGCTCCCGGTCCTGGGCCACCACCGCTTCGAACGCCTTGCCCGTCACACCGCCGGGGACCGCGCCTTGCGCCAGGAAGTACTGCTTCATGTCGTCCTCGCTCAGGACTTCCTTGAGGGTGCTCGTGATCTGCTCAGCCAGCGGCGCCGATATGCCCTTCGGCGCAAATAGTCCGAACCAGCCGGTGGCTTCGAATTCGGGATATCCCTGTTCGGCCACGGTGGGTACGTCAGGCAAGACGTCTACCCGCTCCTTTGATGTCACCGCTACGGCTTTCAGATCGCCTCGTTGGATATAGGGCAGCGACGTCATCACCACGTCCAGCATGAAATCGACATGGCCGGCCATGGTGTCCGTCAGCGCCGGGCCCGAACCGCGATATGGCACATGAGTGAACGGCACGTTCAGGCTGGAGCGCAGCACTTCGGTCGCCAGATGATTCGAAGACCCCTGGCCGCTCGATCCATAGCTGATCCCGCCTTGCCGCGAGCGGCCCTGCTTCACGAGGTCCGCCAAGGTCGAGATGCCCAAAGATTTGTTGACGACCACCACATTGGGCACGGTGGCGATCATTGCCAGCGCCGCGAAGTCCGTCACCGGATCGTACGTCAGCGATTTATACAGGAACGGCGCGACAGATTGCGTGCTGACCGTACCCAGGAACAAGGTGTAGCCGTCGCCCGGCTGGCTGCGCGCATAGGCCGCGCCGATCGTGCCGCCCGCGCCGGGCTTGTTTTCCACCACAACCGGCTGGCCCACCTTCTCGCCGAGCTTCTGGCCCACTTTTCGCGCCACAATGTCGGTAGAGCCGCCGGCCGCGAAAGGAACGATAAGGCGTATGGGTTTGCTCGGCCAGGCGGACTCCGCATGCGCGGCCGGCAGTCCGCCCGCCGCCACGACCACGCTCAGCCCAAAGCCGAATAGAGACGTCTTCATGCCATTCCTTGAACAAGAGAGTAGTGATCGCGCTATTCGGCCTGAACGCCGGCACGCTGGATGAAGGCGCCCCAGACTTCGGCATCCGTGGCGGCACGCTGTGCAATGCCCTGCGCCGTGCCCGGAATGGGCACCAGGTAAAGCGCGCGCAAGCGTTGCTGAATCGCCTTGTCGGCCAAGGCTTCCTGCACGGCCGAGTTCAGGCGGGACACCACGCCTTCGTCCATCGCGGCCGGTCCCACTACCGCGAACCAGCCCGGCATCACCGGCGCTTGAATTCCCGCTTCGCGCAGCGTGGGCACATCGGGCAAGTCTGGCGCGCGGCTGTCGGCCAACACCGCCAAGGGCACCAGGTTGCCTGCTGTCACCTGGGGCAACGCGGCGCCCAGCACACTGGTCATCACGTCCACCTGTCCGCCCAACACGGCGTTCAAGGCGGGGCCCGAACCTTTGAACGGCACATGCATCAGCTTGATGCCCGCCGCCTCCGCAATCATTTCCGTGGACAGATGGGTAGAGTTACCCGCGCCTGCGCTGGCGAAGCTCAGTGTGCCTGGTTTGGCCTTGGCGGCCGTCTGCAGTCCCTTCAGCGACTTGATCCCGCTGGTCTTGCTGGCGACCAGAAGAAAGGGGGTGTCCACTACTGGCGAGATATATGTGAAGTCCTTATCTGCCCGGTATGCCAGTGATTTGTACAGCCGCGGGTTGAAGCTCATCTGTGATACCCCGGCCAGCATCAGGGTGTAGCCGTCGGCGGGCGCCTTCGCGACAAAGCTGGCGGCAATGATGCCGTTGGCGCCCGGACGGTTTTCGATCACCACTGGCTGCCCCAGCGACGCGCCGATGCGCTCTCCCAGCAATCGGGCGACGACGTCGCCGCCCGACCCCGCGGATTGCGGCACGATCAATCTAACCGGACGGTCTGGGAATCGATCTGCCGCACTGGCTTGCGCGCCCCACAGCATAGCCACGCCACACAAGGCGCCAAGAAAACGACGTTCCCACTGCATAGTTATTTCCCCTGATTCGACGACTGAACGCGCCCTTCTGCCCGTTCTGGGCATGTCTAGAAATGGTAGGCGGCTCACGTATACGGCTCAAATACGGGATTGCGATGGGCCCATAGGAAAAACCTTTGATACGGGGAAATTCGGCACGAACCGGGCCCTGCGCGCGGGTTTGTCCCAATTGGAGCCTCGTCTCAAGTTCGCAATCCGCCCGCGTCGAAGTTCATTGAAGGTGGAAACTCGAATTCCTTTAAATCAGGAACCCAGCGAGATTGGACTCATTCACTCGGTAGCACGGGTTCATCGGACATGGCATTCCTCCGCCCGCTCCTCGACTTCGGATGCGCCTTGCTCCAACCCCTGCCGGTTATGCTTGTCATCGAGTCCATAAAACGCCGTCGCGTCTTCCATCACTTCTTTCACGCCGCTTCTCGACAGGCAATCCGAACCATGAAAATTCTTGCAGCAGCGTTGCTGAGCCTTTCGTTCCTGGGGGCGGCTCCCTGCGTCGCGGAGACTGACGCGGATCAAGCGGAGCTCCTGGGGACGCTGACGGGCGGAAGTTGGCATTCCAGCGACGGCCAGGGCTCCTACCGGGTGATCATAGAAAACGTGGGCTTCGAGCATGTGAGCTGCCGTGTTTGGATCGAGTGGCTGGCTACTACGTCATCCGGAAAGAAACAGCCCGGGCAACCGCCGCGCCTGGTCGCCAGGGCGTCGTACGACGAAATCTCCAACGGCTTCTGGTCTTGCAATCCGAAGAAGGTCGGGTTGGCCGGTGGCACGCTGACCATCCACGCCAAGCACACCTATTCCGGTGAAAACCACAAGTTCTGCGCCGTGCTGGGCGCACCGGGCGAGTACCGCAATCAGGGCTTATGTTGAGCCCGCCTCCCTATCGCGCGCGTCAGTGCCTGCGGCACACCTCGAACATTCCGATCCGTCTGGATCCCACGGCCCGGGAAGGGTCTGGAACGCGGCAATGCCCGGGTCTTCGTGCCTTGCCGCGACACGGCCCACGACAACGGTGTTCTTACGCAGGTCAAATGCTCTAAGACGCCCCGCGAACATTGGTGAGCGGCAGCTGCAAGGCACAAGGACCGCTTTGGGTCGCCGTGAAGCCTCACTTCCAATCTGCGAGCGGAGAACAGATCACGACTGTGCAGCGACAGGAAGCCGAAATGGCGCTCCCAGTCGATTGAACGCGTTCATCGCCGCGATCGTGATCGTGAGGTCAACCAGATCTTTGGGCGCGAAATGTGCCGAGGCGGCAGCATACGCCCCATCAGAGGCGTGCGTCTCGCCGACACGGGTCACCTCCTCAGCCCAGGCCAGCGCGGCGCGCTCCTGCTCGGAGAACAGATGGTGCACCTCGTCCCATACCGGTATCAAATTGATCTTATCTATCGACATGGTTTTCCTGAGATCGCGACTGTGCATGTCGATGCAGTGTGCGCAGCCGTTGATTTGCGAAACACGGAGGAATACCAGATGCACGAGTTCCTCAGGGAGGTTCGTCTTCTTCGTGACGTAGTGGTGGATACCGAAAAGTGCCTTCGCGCCTTCAGGCGCGATCTCTTGCCAGTTCAAGCGGGTCATCACAGTTCTTTCCTCTCGTTGAAGATTCGTAGAATCGAGGCCGGCGCGCCCCACAGGCCGCCTATCGACTTCGGCCTCGATCCATGTCATAAGCGGACATTACTCCACCGGGTATCGGAACAATAGGCCCAAAAACTGCGGAAACGACTGACCCAAGATGACTGAACCATATACGCCAGATGTGCTATCCATCCAGGTGGACCGATCCGCCGTCGCGCCAATCGGCGACCAGATACACGCGAGCCTCCGACAGGCAATCCTCGACGGCCGGCTTGCGCCAGGACAGCGTTTGCCATCCGGTCGGGATCTCGCCGCGCAGCTTGGCGTCGCGCGCGGCACCATCCGCGTGGCTTACGATCGGCTGATCGCCGAGAACCTGGTCTTCGGAGCCGGGCCCGCAGGAACGCGGGTGTGCACTCGGCCGTCCACGATCGAAGCGGTCGACGACGTGCCAGTCGACAGGCCTTTGGCGGCTTTCACCCGTCCATTCTCGAGCGCCCCGCTGCCGTTCCAAATGGGCGTCCCCGCTCATGACGCGTTTCCGGCCAAGCTATGGGGCCGTATGCGAGCGCGTGCGGTACGCGACGACGCCATCACTGACACGACCTACGCTGACCCGCGAGGCGAGCCTATGCTGCGAGCCCGGATCGCGAGCCACCTTGCCATTAGCCGGCAAATGCAATGCCAGCCCGATCAAATCATCATCACCGGTGGATACCGTCAGGGCCTGCTGCTTGCCCTGACGGCGCTACGCGCTCACGGGCGCAAGGCGTGGATCGAAGAGCCAGGTTATCCGCTGGGAAGACGCGGACTCGAGCTGATCGGCGCCACGCTCGAGCCTGTGCTCGTCGACGCCGAGGGGCTGCGCGTGGAAGATGGCATCGCCCGCGCGCCAGACGCCATGCTGGCCCTGGTCACCCCAGGCCAACACGCACCACTAGGCGTGACCCTGTCGCGCGCACGACGACGCGCCTTGCTCGACTGGGCGACCTCAAGCGGCGCCTGGATCATCGAAGATGACTATCTCGGCGAACTTCAGCTCGACGGGCGGGCGGCACCGGCCCTTGCCTCAGGCGCTGGCGCCGAACGCGTGGTCCACATCGGGTCGTTCAGCAAGACGCTCAGCCCGGCGCTTGGCCTCGGCTTCGTCGTCGCCCCACGTTCGCTGGCGGAACGTCTGGTCGAGGTTGCCGCCGTGCTGGCGCCGGCACCGAACCGGACTACCCAGTTGGCTGTTACGGAGTTTCTATCCAATGGGCACTTCCTGCGGCACCTGCGGCAGATGAAGGCTCTCTATACCGAGCGGCGCAACCTCGCGCTAATGCACGTTGGCAGGTTTCTGCCGGGCGCGCTGGCCGCTGGCCTGGGCGTGATCGCACCGCTGCAACAGACTGCCGACGACGTGGCCGTGGTGCGCATCGCCCGCGCACATGGCCTCGCGCCCTCGGCGCTCTCCGCTTGGCACCTTGGACGCGCTCACGCGCAACGGGGCTTGCTGCTCAGCGTGACGAACCTGCACAACGACAACATAGGCAGCGCATGCGCGACGCTTGCAAGAATCGTTGCGTCTCGTTAAGTCGTAGACCATCTATTCCCGTGGCCGACTCATGCGCATCGGCGCCAAGGGGGTAGAGCCTCATCGCCTCCTTGATCGTTTGGACGAGATAATTGGCTTCCTGACATGCCTCGAAGCTGGACGCATTGCCTTGCAGCACGCGCCGCAGCTCATCCCGCGCCAAGCTCTGGGCCCCAGGATTCGATGCCGTGCGACGGCCGCTCATTGCGAGAATGGCAATCCCTCGTCAAGACCGAAGGCTTGTTCTTCAATGCCCGCGCACAATTCGAGGCCGGAAGGTCTCTGGATTGGGCCGCAATCGCTCACGACGAAGGCTTCGCCGACCAAGCGCATTTGAGCCGCGCGGTGAAGCGCATCACAGGCTTTTCGCCCTGCGAATTTGCGCGACGATTCGCAGAGGATGAATCGTTCTGGTTGTACCGGCTATGGGTGTGATGGACCTTTGGCTGACCGAGACCTATCGGCGCTCCCAACTCAGCGCGGCGGCCAGCGCCAGCGACGCGGCCATGGCCAATGAAGCCGCTGCAAAAGCCAGCCGCACGGCCTGCGCGCTTGCGCCATCAGGCGCGATCGCGATGAACAGACCGCCGAACACCGCCACGCTTACCGCGGCGCTGATCTGCAAGGTGGCGTTCACCAGGCCGAGGCCAGCCCCGCCCAGCGTGTTTCCACATGGTCAACGTTCAGGCGCACCAGCGCGGGAAGGGCGATGCCTTGCCCCGCGCCAATCAGGAACAAGGGCGGCGCGAGCCAGGACGACGCCCCAGCGAAAGCCAGCGCCGCCACCATGAGCAGGCCGAGCACCTCCAGCACCATGCCAAACCCGGCGGCGCGCGGGCCCATACGCCGGGCGATGCGCGGGCCGCAGAACGGGCCGAGGAAGAACCCGATGCCAAGCGGCAGGATGGCCAGGCCGGCCGTCAACGCATCATGGCCGAGGCCGGCGTGTTCGTACACGGCGAACACCAGGAAGAACGCGGCGAGCGCATAGAAGAAGAACGTTGATGCCAGACTGCGTCGCAGTCCTCGCGCGGCCAGAAGCGAGGGCAGAACCAGCGGCGTTCCGCCGGCGCGCTCCTGTGCCTTCTCGTGCCGCCAGAAGATCCACAACAACGGCACGCTCAAAGCCAGCGGCGCCGTGCACCACCACGGCCAGCGGTGTTGCTGTCCTTCGATAGGCGGAACCACGAGCGCCAGCAGGCCGCCCGCCAGCAGCATCGCCCCTCGCACGTCCAGGCGCGGCGAGCGTTCGGCCCGGCTTTCACGCAGCAGTCTCATCGCGGCTGGAATGGCAAGCATGATGATGGGAAGGTTGATCAGGAAGACGCCGCGCCACCCCAGCCCCCATGGACTGGTCGAGACCAGCACACCCCCGAGCAGTTGGCCGCCCACGGACGCCAGGCCGAATGTGGCGCCGTACAGGCTCAACGCGCGGTTCTTCTCGCTTGGGGGAAAGATGGCGTGGATCGACGCCAATGATTGCGGCGCCATGATCGCGGCCGATATCCCTTGCAGCAGTCTGCCGGCGATCAGCATGCCCGGCGACGGCGCCAGACCGCACAACGCCGACGCGGCGCCAAAGCCGAGCATGCCCGCCATGAACACGCGCTTGCGGCCATAGAGGTCTCCCAGACGCCCGCCCAGGATCAGGGTGACGGCATAGGCCGCCGCGTACACCGAGATCACCAGCTGCGAGACGTCGGAGGAAGCTTGCAGGTCCGTCCGTATGGCGGGCAGCGCCACATTAACGATGAAGAAATCCAAGGGCGGCAGGAGCGTGCCCGTCAACAGGACGGCCAAGGCGAGCCAGCGACTAGCGTCAGGGGCCGGCGTCGCGGTGGCCTGAGTAAAAGTAGTCATGGTGCGATTCTTCAGGGCGCGGCTTGCAAGAGCGCGCGGCCGGTTGAGCATGGAGCCGCATGATGATCCAAACAATATTGTTCGGGTACTGACATTCCTGTATATTTTTTGAACATTTTTGTACAGGAAGGCTTGGTATGGAATGGAACGACGTCCGCATCTTCCTGGCAGTCGCCCGCGGCGGGTCCTTCGGCGAGGCCGCCCGGGCGCTGGGCGTGAGCCATCCGACAGTGGGCCGCCGGATCAAGGTGCTGGAGGACGAAGCCAGGCAACCGCTCTTTCGTCGAACAAAGGACGGACTGGTCCTCACGGATGCCGGCGACACCGTGCGGGCGCTGGCGGAGTCCATGGAGGATTCCGCGCTGTCCATGGAAAGGCGCCTGACCGGCAATGACCAACGTCTTGAAGGCATTCTGCGGATCTCGTCAGCGGACTGGTTCGCGGGCTACGTCCTGGCACCCGTCCTGGTCGAGCTGACGCGCCGTCATCCCGCTGTCGTGCCGGAAGTGATTGCCAGCCATCGGTTGCTAGATCTCTCGCGCCGGGAGGCCGACGTGGCCTTTCGCATCGTGCCGTTCAGCGAACCGGATATCGTTCAGCGCCGCCTGATGCGGATTTCATATGGGGTGTATGGGTCGATGGCAACCGCCCAGGCACTGGGCGATGATCCCGCATCCGTCGGGGTCATTCTCATGAATACCGCGCAATCGCATTTCCCCGACGTGGCGTGGGTACTGGAACGGTTTCCGCGCTGCCGACGCGCATTCACCAGCACCAACCGTTCGGTCCAGGCGCAGATGTGCCTGAGGGACATGGGCATCGCGGTGCTGCCCAGGGCGCTCGGTGATGCGGTGCCTGGATTACAACGCATCCACACGCCCGATCAACCGCCAACTCGGGACATCTGGGTAGGCTATCACCAGGATCTGCGGCACATGGATCGCTTGCGGGCGATGCTGGACATCGCCGACATGATGCTGTCTGAATCCTCCAGCGCGGCACATTCCCCGGGGGCCTGAACGCGGGATCGGCGAATGCGCGCGCATGCCTTGCGACGCGCATGCATATTCTCAAATGGCTGGAACGCTCCGCCTTTCGAGGCGATCAGACCGGCGCGCATGCGCTGCGCAGAATCCTCGCAAGCTGCGCCGCCCCCGGGGACGGGCGGCGCCGATCACCCCCAACTGATCGCGATGATCCCGACCAACACCACCACCGCGCCCGCGATACGACGGGCAAGATGGTTTTCGCGGAAAAGCCAGTACGCGAGCAACGCGCCGACAATGATCGATGACTCGCGCAAGGGCGCGACAAGCGCCACCGGCGCGCGCTGCATGGCGGTGAGAACAAGCAGGTAGGCCAGCGGGGAAAACACGGCCACGATGAGGATCGGCACGCGATCGACGCGCAGGGCGGCGGCAATCCGATGGCGGCGGCGCAGCGCAAGCGGGGTCAGCGCCAGGCCCTGCAGCAACAGCGTGCCGGCGTAGTAGCTCACGGGCGCCAAGTGCCACGAGGTCATCGAATAGCTGTCCCACAGCGTGTAGCTGGCGATGGCGGCGCCGGTCGCGGTGCCCCACAGCAAGCCCGGCAAGGGGCGCCGGCGCTGGCCGCTGAACGGATTGCCGGTGACGACGAGGATGCCCGCGACGATGAGAAGCGCGCCCAGCACGGCAACCGTATCGATCCGCTCCCCCAGCAGGAACACGGCGAACAACATCGTGAGCATCGGCCCCGTGCCGCGGGCCACCGGATAGACGACGCCCAGTTCGGCGCGGTCGTATCCGGCCTGCAGGGTCAGGGAGTAGGCGATGTGCAACGCCGCCGAGACGGCCGCGCCCGCCGCGAGCCGCCCATCGAAGGCCTGCTGGCCCGACGCCATGAGGACGAGCGCGATCGGAAGGCACCACAGCGCCGACACGCAGGTATAGGCCCAGACGAACAGCAAGGTGTCCCCCCGCTTGTACTTCGAGGCCAGGTTCCACGCCGCGTGGGCCATTGCCGCGACAAGAACCATTGCGACAACGGCGGGCGGCATCAGGAGAGATCGGGCAGGTCGATGCCCGCGCGCTCTGCCTTGCGGCTGCGCTGCGGGTCGCGCAGGGCCAGGGCGGCCACCAGCGCGTCGATGACAACCAGCTGAGCCAACCGGCTGCCCGCCGCGGCCATCTGCGCCGGCAGGGGCGCGCCGCCGACGACCAGCGCAATATCGGCCAGGTTCGCCAACGGCGTGCCGTACTGGTTGGTGATGGCGATGAGCGCGGCCCCGGCGGAGGTCGCCGCATCGGCGATGGCAAGCGTGGTCTCGGTGCGCCCGGTCGAGCTGACCGCGATCACCGCATCGCCCGGGCCGAGCAGACGCGTCGCGATCATGGCCGACAGGTGGTCCTGGATACCGAGGGTCATCACGCCAACCGCGCGCAGCCGGAACACGGCATCGGCGGCGACCGTCGCGGACGGGCCTGCCCCGAATGCGAGCACCTGCCGCGCGGACAGGATCTTGCCGACCGCCGTGTCGAATGCGGCGAGGTCAAGGGCGCCGCCCAGCGCCGTCAGGGCGTCGGCGCCCGCGCGGATGGAAGTCTGCAGCACGGCGGCCGACGGCGCGTCCGCGGCCAGCGCTTCAGGCGGCGCGAAGAACCGGGTCGTGCCGCGCGCGCGAGCGATCTCCAGCTTGAGCTCGGTGAACCCGCCGAAACCAATGGCGCGCGCGGCGCGGACCACGCTCGGCGGCGACACGCCGGCACGGGCGGCCACCTGCGCCGCCGTGCTGGCGCCGACGAACAAGGGATCGGCAAGCAGAAGCGCGACCACCTTCGCCTCGCTGGCGGCAAGATCGCCACTGCGGGCCTGAATCGCGCCGATCCATTGCCCGAGCCGCCCCTCGCTTTCTGAAATTTCATTACCGTTACTTGATTTCATGTGTAATATATTACGTAACCACCCCCGAACACGCAAGCCCGCTCGCGCAGCCGCTCCGCCACGCCGCCATTGAAGGCCCCTCCATGGATACAGAAAACCTTGCGTCCGTTGCTGTTGTCGGCCCGGGCGCCATCGGCACCACGATCGCCGCGGCGCTGCATGAAGCCGGCCGCGCGCCGCTGCTGTGCGGCCGCACGCCGCGCGATCATCTGGCGTTGCAGGCCGGCGACCGCCGCATCACCGTTCCCGGTCCCGTGCTGGCGGATCCCGCGCGGCTTGAACGCACGGTCGATCTCGTGTTTCTCGCGGTCAAGGCAACGCAGACCGAGGCCGCCGCGCCCTGGCTCGCCGCGCTGTCCGGGCCGCGCACCATCGTGTGCGCGCTGCAGAATGGCGTGGAGCAGGTGGAACGGGTGAGCCCGCATTGCCCCGGCGGGCGGGTCGTGCCCGCCATCGTCTGGTTTCCCGCGCAAGCGCAACCCGACGGGTCGGTGCGGCTGCGCGGCGAGGCGCGCCTGAGCGTGCCGGACCTCCCCGAGTCCCGGGTGATCGTCGAGGCGCTGCACGGCACCCGCTGTCTGGTCGAGCGGGCCGCGGATTTCAGATCCCTGGCGTGGCGCAAGCTGCTGCAGAACGCGGCGGCGGGGCTGATGGCGCTTACCCAGCGCCGCTCGGGCATGTACGCCCGGGCCGACATTGCGGCGCTCACCCTGCGCTATCTGCGGGAGTGCCTGAGCGTGGCGCGCGCCGAGGGCGCCGCGCTGGGCGACGAGGTGCCGCGGGCGATCCTCGACAAATTCCTGGCGTCGCCCGCCGACATGGGCACCTCGATCCTGGCGGATCGCGAAGCCGGCCGGCCGCTCGAATGGGACATCCGCAATGGCGTGGTGGCCCGCCGCGGCCGGGCCCACGGCATTCCCACCCCCATCAGCGACGTCGTCGTGGCGCTCCTGGCGGCGGCCAGCGACGGCCCGGGCTGACGCTCCCGCCACGCGCCCATGGCCGCCGCGCCGCATGAGCGCCACCGGCCGCCGCGCCGAATCAGCGCGCCTGGACCTGGGCGCCGCCCTTCGGCTCTCGCGCGCCATGGCCGAACTTGTCGCGGTAGGCGGCGGGACTGGTCAGCACGATGCGCCGGAAATGCCTGCGCATCGACTCCTCGGATCCGAAGCCGGCCAACTCGGCGATGCGGCCGATCGGCAGGGGCGTCTGCGCTTCAAGCATCTCGCGCGCCGCGGCCACGCGTTCGCGCACCAGCCATTCATACGGCGCCATGCCGGTGGCCTCGTGAAATTGCCGTTGCAGCGTGCGCGGACTCATCGCCGCCCGCTCCGCCAGCGCGCGCAACGTGTGCGGCAGCGCGGCATGCTGGCGCATCCAGTCCATCAGCCTGGCCAGGCGCCCGCTGTCGTCCGGCGGCATGGGACGCGGCACGAACTGCGCCTGGCCGCCCTCGCGGTGCGGCGCCACGACGAGCCTTTGCGCGACCCGGTTGGCCACGGCGCCGCCGTAGTCGCGCCGCACCAGGTGCAACAACATGTCCAGCCCCGCGGCGGAACCCGCCGAAGTGATGATCTGCCCTTCGTCGACATAGAGCGCGTCCGGCTCGACACGCACGCGCGGATAGCGCTGTTGCAGCTTTTCGGCGTAGCGCCAATGCGTGGTCACCGTCTTGCCGTCCAGCACGCCGGCCGCCGCCAGCACGAATACGCCGGAGCAGATGGAGCAAAGCCGGGCCCCGCGCCGGTAGGCCTGGCGGATCTTCTTGAGCAATGCCTCGGGCGGCGCTTCGTCCGGGTCGCGCCAACCCGGCACCACGATCGTATCCGCGCGATCGAGCCGCCTGAGCGCGTAGGGCGCGACCACCGTGATGCCGCCCGCGGCGCGCAACGGGCCGGGCTCGCTCGCGCAGACCGCGAAACGATACCAATCCACGCCCAGCTCCGGGCGTTCGAGCGCGAAGAGTTCGGTCACGCAGCCGAATTCGAAGGTGCAGAGCCGGTCGTAGGCCAGTGCGACCACGAGATGATTTTCCATGGCGTAATGTTACCGGTATTTGTCGATTACGCCACTTACCGGCATCGCCGCCCAAGGCCAGAATGACATGCCTGGATCTGCTCCAGACACTTACTTCACCGCACGAACCGCTCAGGGTTGAAACATGCCGACCACCAATGCCGTTAACACCATCCCCGCCGCCGACGCCGCGACCGCGCTCGGCCATTTCCGCGCCGCGCTGCAATTCGAAACCGACTGTTCCGATGTGGCCAGCGCGCTCGCGACAGGCACGCCCGGTTTTGTCCTGCTGGATGTACGCAGCCCCGCGCTGTACGCGCAGGGCCACGTGCCGGGCGCGCGCAACCTGCCCCACGGCAAGATCGTCGAGTCGAAACTGGCGGACTATCCCGCCGATACGCTGTTCGTCACGTACTGCGCGGGCCCGCACTGCAATGGGGCGACGCGCGGCGCGTTGCGCCTGGCGCAACTGGGGCGGCCGGTGAAGGTCATGATCGGCGGGGTGACCGGATGGCGGGACGAAGGCTTCAGTCTCGCCACGTGCGCCGCCTGACACACAGCGGCTGGCGAGGTCACAGTTCGTTCAAGGACTTGGCGCGCAAATGCTGCGCCAGGAAATCCAGCAGCGACCGCACTTTGCCGGCCATGAGCCGCTGGTGGGTCATCAACGCGAACACCGGCCGTGGCGGGGTTTCCGATTCCGGCAACAGCACTAGCAGGCGGCCGGCCGCGACGTGATCGGCGATGGCCCAGGCGGGCGCATGGACGATGCCGGCGCCGGCCGCGGCGGCCGTGACCACGCCGTCAACGGTATTCGAGCGCATGCGAGTGGGCACCCGCACGACGGTGGGCCTGCCCTCGTGCATCAGGGTCCAGGCGTCGTCGGTCGCCAGATGGCTGTACACCAGGCCGTCATGCTGCGCGAGATCGCGCAGGCCGCGAGGCGTGCCACGCCGCGCCAGGTAGTCGGGCGCGGCGCTCAATACCCAGCGGATGGATCCCAGGCGCCGGGCGACGAGGCTGGAGCTGGGTTGCTCGCCCACCAGCACCGCGAGATCGATGCCTTCCTCCAGCAGGTTGACGGGCCGGTCCAGCAAGTGCAGGTCGAGCGTGACCTTGGGATGCAGCACCAGGAACTTCGCCAGCAACGGCTGCAGGTGCACGCGCCCATACAGCGTCGGCGCCGTGACGCGCAGCCGCCCCGAGGGCTCGGCGGCATCGACCCGCATGCTGCTTTCCAGTTCGTCCATCTCGGCCAGCAGGCGCTTGGCCTCGGCGTAATAACGCTGGCCGGCCTCGGTGAGCCGCAGGACCCGGGTCGAGCGCACCAGCAGCCGGGTGCCGAGGCGTTCCTCCAGCGCGCTGATGTGGCGGCTGACCGAGGCCAGGGAGACCCCGCTGACGCGCGACGCGCCACTGAGACTGCCCTGGTCCACCGCCGCCACCAGCAGCGCCATGCCTTCCGATCGGTTCACCCTGCCCTCGCTTTGCGGCCCTTTCCGCCGCGAATCCTAGCGGCTCCAGTATTTCATATCTGCAAGGCTGCTTTACGGATTTTGCTATTCACCGCAAGAATCGCCGCTTCCATACTGGGGGCCGTTTTTTCAACCGTATGCCGCGATGTCCCTGCCTGCCACGCCCCCCTCCTCTACCCTGTCCCCTGCCGCGCGCCGCTACGCGATGCTGGCCGTGTCGCTATCGATCTCCATGGCGACGCTCGATACCTCGATGACGAATACGGCGCTGCCATCGATGGCGTCGCAGCTCGGCGTGAGCGCGTCCGATGTGATCGGGGTGGTCACCATCTATCAACTGGTCATGGTGGCGACGATGCTGCCGCTGGCCGCGCTGGCGGGAAAGATCGGGCACCGCCGGGTGTTCCTGCCGGCGCTGTGGCTGTTCCTGGCCGCCTCGGTCTGGTGCGGCGCGGCGCAATCGCTGTGGTCGCTGGAGGCGGCGCGCGCGGCGCAGGGCCTGGCCGCCGCGGCGCTGATGGGCTGCAACATGGCGCTGGTGAGCGCAATCTACCGCAAGGAGGAGCTGGGCCGCGGCATGGGCCTGAACGCCATGATCGCGGCGGCGTCGCTGGCCGGCGGACCGGTGCTGGCGTCGGCGATGCTGACCGTGCTTAGCTGGCACTGGCTGTTCTACGTGAATGTGCCCTTCTGCCTGGTGGCGCTGGCGCTGGCCGGCAGGCATCTGCCGCGCGCGCCGGGCGATGGCAAAGCGCTGGATGCGGGCGCGGCGCTGTTGTGCGCGCTGGCGTTCGGGCTGGCCGTGCTGGGCCTGGAACGCGCGGCCCAGCCGGATTGGGGCACGGCCCTGGTCTGGGCGTTCGGCGCGCTGAGCTGGGCGCTGCTGCTGCGCCGCGAACGCCTGAGCCCGCACGCCATCGTGCCGCTGGACCTGCTGCGCCTGCCTCCGTTCTCGCTGGCCGTGCTGGTCTGCGTGCTGGCCTTCGCGGCACAGGGCGCGGCCATGGTGGCGCTGCCCTTCCTGCTGAACCTGACGCTGGGGCGCGACATCGCCGACGTGGGCATGCTGATCGCGCCCTGGCCGGTGATGGGCGCCTGCCTGGCGCCGTTCTCGGGCAAATGGTCGGACCGCATGTCCGCCAGCCTGCTGGGCGCGATCGGGCTGGCGCTGCTGGCGGCGGGCCTGCTGGCCGTAAGCCGACTGCCGGCCGGGGCGCCGATGTGGGCGGTGATGCTGCCCATGGCGCTCTGCGGCACGGGCTTCGGGCTGTTCCTGTCGCCCAACCAGCGCTTCATCATGTTCAGCGTGCCGGCCCACCGCGCCAGCGTGGCCAGCGGCCTGTCCGGCCTGGCGCGGCTGCTGGGCCAGACGATGGGCGCGGCCTTCGTGGCGGCATGCTTTGTCTTCAGCCCCCGCGGCGGCGCCACCTGGGCCTTGTGGGTGGCGGTGGCGTTCGCGTTGCTGGGGTGCGTGGCGAGCGCCGCGCTGGAGCATCTGGCGCGACGGGGCCGGCAGGCCTTGGCGAGAGTGTCGGGCGGCGACGCGCGGGCGCAATAGAATCGCTCGCACGGCGGCGGCCGGCGCTTGACAATCCTTGACGGTTCCGCGCTGGCGACACATTGCGACACACTGTAATCTTTTTCGACACAGATTGTGTCAGTCAGGCATGGGCCGGACTGCATGGGTTCAACGTCTCCGCCTGTCTATGCCCGTCACCCTGCTTGAATGGTCCGTGCCCGCCGCGATCCTGATGTGCGCCACGGGTCTCTGGATTGTCTCAGCCAGGCATGGGCCGGACTGCGTGTGTTCAACGTCTCCGCCTGTCTATGCCCGTCACCCTGCTTGAATGGTCCGTGTCCGCGGCGATCCTGATGTGCGCCGCGGGTCTTTGGATTGTCTCAGTCAGGCATGGGCCGGACTGCATGTGTTCAACGGCTCCGCCTGTCTATGCCCGTCACCCTGCTTGAATGGTCCGTGCCCGCCGCGATCCTGATGTGCGCCGCGGGTCTTTGCGCCGCGCGTTTCGCCGGCTTCGACACGCTCCCGTGGGGCAGCGCCCTGGCCTGCCTGGGCGCGGGCTACGCCATCATGCTGGTGCAGGCCAGCGCGCTTTCCCCATACAAGCAGGTCGTCGAAGACGCCTTCATCCTGGGCGGCGTCATCCTTGCCTGTCGCGCACTGCAAGGCCGCCACCGCAGCCGGATTCCGCCCTATTTCGATATTGCGGTGCTGCTTGCCTCGACGGCAATGGTAGTGGTTTCGGTCGTGCTGTTCGCCAGCGCGAGGCTGGAGTCATTCTTCGTGCAGGCCTGTTGCGCGCTCGTGAGCTGGCGGACCATGCTGTCGTTCGCCAGGCAGGCCGTGAGCAAGTCGGACAGGCTGCTCGCCGCCGCCTTCCTCTTCATCGCGCTGGTGTTGACGGGCCAGTGCCTCCTGTACATCGCCGCCCCCACGCCCGCGCTCGCGGCGGGTGAATGGAGAACGTCCGTCTGGGGCATCCTGATCCAGTACACCGGATTGCTCGGCAGCATCGTGCTGACCTTCGCGGTCTTCATCGCGACGAGCTACGACGCCATAGAGAAATACCGTCGCCATGCCCATACCGACGCATTGACGGGCCTGCTGAACCGGCAGGGACTCGACAGTCTGCTGGCTGGCGCATCCGGGCGCCACCCGCATGCAGCGATGCCGACCGCGCTGATCATGGCGGACATCGACAACTTCAAGCGCATCAACGATGCGTTTGGCCACCCGTTTGGCGACAGGGTGCTGGCGCGATTCGGCGCCCTGCTCCGGGCGCGGGCGCCCGCCCCCGTTCACGCCGCCCGATTGGGAGGAGAGGAGTTCCTGTTGCTGCTGCCCGGCGCGGATCTGGAACGCGCCACCGCGATCGCCGAGCAAATTCGCGCGGACTTCGCCGCGCAGCGCTGGGCGCCGCACGCGCCCGGCGCGTGTTTCACGGCGAGCATGGGGGTGACGCTGATACAGGCGAGCGAGTCGTTCACGAGCGCGCTCGAGCGCGCGGACCACCTGCTCTACACGGCCAAGCGCCGAGGCCGCAATGGCACGGTCGCGGGTCACGCGCCAGCCGGCGACGCGCACGGCCTGGCCGCCTTTGGCGGCGCGCGGGCCGGCGACGATTACTGTGCACACGCATGAAATCCCCGCCATTGTCCAGGGCAGGGAAATACCTATTAAAAAAGCGCTGCCGCGTGTCGTATCGCTCGCGTGCGGCTCGCATCTACCTCAGGAGGGGCATCGTGGTCGAAGAACATCGCCATCGCGCGGGATGGCCGAAATGGATAATCCTGGCCGCATCCGCGGCCAGCTTCGCGCCGCTTGCCGGCGCGCAAACGGTCTCCGGTACTGGCGACGTGCAGCCAGGGCCAGTGGCATCACCGGACTGGGTCGTGGGCGGAGACCTCATCGTCGGAGACGCCGCCGCCGGCACGCTGACCATCAGCAATGGCGGGTCGGTGCGGAACGATTGGGCCTTCATCGGCAACCTCAACGGCGGCGTGGGCACCCTGACCGTGACGGGCGTCGACGGCAGCGGAAATGCGTCCCGCTGGACCAGCCTCGGCCCCGTCTATATCGGGGCCGATCCGGGCAGCGACGGCACCCTGCGCATCCTGAACGGCGGCGTGGCGCAAAGCGAATCGGGCACTCTTGGCGCAAGTGCCGGCAGCGTCGGCACCGTTGTCGTATCCGGGCCGGGGTCGAACTGGAATCTCAATACGGTCAATGCCTTCCTGATCGGCTCGGACGGCAAGGGCACGCTGCAGATCGACAATGGCGGCGCCGTGCGCAGCGGCCAGGGGGTCATCGGCTGGAACGCCGGCAGCGAAGGACACGTTACGGTATCGGGCAGCGCGTCAGCCTGGAACCCGTTCAACAATATCTACGTGGGCTTCAACGGCACCGGCGAACTGCTTGTCCAGGATGGCGCCACCGTGCACACGGAGGCGACGACCTCGCCCGGCGCCCCGGCATCGATCTACATCGGCCAGAACGCGGGCGGCGCCGGCACGGTCACCGTATCGAGCACGACAGGCGCCATCTCGACCCTCTCGGCCTCCGACCGCATCAATGTCGGCTGGGCGGGCACGGGAGCGCTCACCGTGGCAAAAGGCGGCCTGGCCATCGCGGCCACCGATACGTGGGTGGCGATTGACGGCACATCCACCGGCACGCTGAACCTGAACGGCGATGCCAGCGGCCGTGGCGTGCTGGAGACCGGCTCGGTCATCAAGGGCGCGGGCAACGTCAACGTCAATCTGGACGGCGGCATCCTGCGCGCCAACCGGGACGAGGCCAATTTCCTGAACGGGTTTGCCACGCAGGCGGTGGCTGCCGGGGGTGCCTGGTTCGATACGAATGGCCGCGAGGTCGGCGTGAGCACGGCGTTCTCGGGCACGTCCGTCTTCAACAAGCTGGGGGCCGGCAGGCTGACGTTGTCGGGCAACAGCGCCGCCTTCACTGGCAACACCGAAGTGCAGGCCGGCACCCTGCAGGTCGATGGCGTCCTGGGCGGGCCGGTGGCGGTGCTGGCCGGCGCGCGGCTGACCGGGACAGGACGCGTCGGCGCGACGACCAACAAGGGCACCATCGCACCGGGCCCGCGCAGCGGTTTCGGCGCCCTGACGATTGCCGGCGACTACGCCGCGCAGGGCGGCAACCTGGAAATCCGCACCCGGCTGGGCGGCGATGACTCGCCGACCGACAAGCTGGTGATCACCGGCGCCACCACGGGCAGCACGCCCGTCACGGTGACGAACATCGGCGGCGCCGGCGCGCAGACCCAGCGTGGCATCCAGGTCGTGCAGGTCAACGGCCTTTCCTCGGGCCAATTCAATCTTGCCAACGGCGACTACGTGATCGGCGGCCGCCCGGCGCTGGTGGCCGGCGCCTACGGCTATGTGCTGCAGCAGGACTCGGGCGACGGCAGCTGGTATCTGCGGTCGGCCCTGACTGACCCGGGATCGCCCCAAACCGGCGGCGGCTCGCCGCCCGCCACGCCGGGCCCGCTGTACCAGCCCGGCGTGCCGGTGTATGAAGCCTACGCCAACACGCTGATGCAACTGAGCAAGCTGCCCACGCTGCGCCAGCGGGTCGGCGATCGTCGCTACGATCCGCAGGGCGCCGGGCGCAACGGCGCGTGGGCCCGCATGGAAGGCTCGACGAGCCGGCTCGATCCCGCCGTGTCCACCACCGGCCAGCGCCAGGACATCGACGACTGGAAGATGCAGATCGGCGTTGACCGCATCCTGGCCGGACAACAGGACGGTTCGCGCCTGGTGGGCGGGCTGGCCCTGCACTATGGCATCTCCGACACGCGTGTGTCATCGGTGTACGGCAACGGCTCCATCGACACCACCCGCTACGGCCTGACGCCCACGCTCACCTGGTATGGCAGCGACGGCGTCTATGTCGACGCCCAGGCGCAGGCGACCTGGTTCGACAGCGACCTGAAATCCCGCCTCGCGGGCAAACTCAAGGATGGCGGCAAGGCCAGCAGCTATGGGTTCGGCATCGAAGCGGGCAAGGCGTACGGGCTGCGCGAAGGGCTGGCCCTGGTCCCGCAGGCCCAGGTGACGTACGTCTCGACACGCTTCGACCGCTTCAATGACAGATTCGGCGCGCGCGTCGAAAGCGACAAGGGCGACAGCCTGCAAGGCCGTTTCGGCGTCGCGCTGGACTACCGGAGCAATGGCCAAGGGGCGGGCGTCGACCGCCAGTCGAACGTCTATGGCGTGCTCAACCTCAAGCACGAGTTCCTGGACGGCTCGCGCATACAGGTCGCGGATGTGCCGATCGTCAGCCGCATGTCGCGCACCTGGGGCAATCTCGGCGTAGGCGCCGATTACGCTTGGGCCAAGCGGTACGCCGTTTATGGCCAGGTCGACGCGGACGCCGACTTCTCGGGCAGCTACGTCGTCACAGGCACGGTGGGTTTCAGAATGACGTTCTAGGTGTCTCAATGGAGCAGCGCGGCGGCGCTCACCATGGGCAGCGATGCCGCCGGGCACGCCAATTGCTGGTTGCGGCATCCGTTCATGCCGCCTGCCACCCATGCCCGACATCGCGTCCTCCCCCCTGCCGACGTTCTCTCTCGACCGCCTGCGAGCCCTCCTGGCCGACATCGGACCAGACGTTGAACCGGCGGGCGTGCTGCGCGCCCTGGTGCGCGCCGGTTGCGACCGCCTGCCCCTGCCCGGCCATGGCGAGACCCTGACGCGATGGCGCGCGCTCGCCGCGGTGGCGGCCGTCGACCTGTCGCTGGCCAAGTGCTTCGAAGGCCACACCGATGCCCTGGCGATTCTGGCGGAACTGCACGGGCCGGCCGCGCCGGCGGGCAGCATCTGGGGCGTCTGGTGCGCGGAGCCGCCACGCCAGCGTCTGACCCTGACGCCCACGGCCGATGGCGGTGTGACGCTGCAAGGCACCAAGGCATGGTGTTCGGGCGCCAACGGCGCCAGCCATGCCATCGTCAGCGGCTGGACGCCGGCCGGCGCGCCGTGGCTGGCCGCGGTGGAGCTGGCGCAACCGGGCGTGGCGATCCGGCCCGGCGGCTGGGCCGCCCCCGCCATGCGCGGCAGCGGCACGGCCAGCGTCGCGTTCGACCAGGTCGGGGCGCTGCCGGTAGGGGCGCCCGGCGCCTACGTGGACCGGCCCGGTTTCCTGCACGGGGGCGCTGGCGTCGCCGCCTGCTGGTACGGCGGCCTGGCGCGCATCTTCCAGCGCCTGCAGGCCGGTGCCGGCGACACGCCCGGCAATCCCTTTCGCCTCGCGCATCTGGGCGCGGCCGATGTGGCGCTCGGCCAGGCCCGCTGGGCCTTGCACGCGGCGGCCGCGGCCATCGATGCCGACCCGAGCCATGACTGCAGGCTGGAAACCGCCCGCGCCCGGCTGGCGGTCGAGGCCGCGGCCGAAGACATCCTGGGGCGCGCGGCGCGCGCGCTCGGCGCCGGCCCGCTGTGCCAGGACCGGGCCTTTGCCCAGGCCATGGCCGACCTGCCGCTCTACATCCGCCAGAGCCACGCCGAACGCGACCAGGCCGCCCACGGGGCGGTGGTGGCCGGCGCGGGGGAATCGGCATGGACGCTCTAGCCCGCCATTTCGACGCCCTGTACCGTGCCAGCGACGACCCCTGGCACGTGCGCGATGCGTGGTACGAATGCCGCAAGCGCGCGCTGCTGCTGGCAAGCCTGCGGCGCGCCCGCTACGACCACGCGCTGGAAACGGGCTGCGGCAACGGCGGCATGACGGGCGCGCTGGCGGCGCGCTGCCGGCGCGTGACCGCGGTCGACCTTTCCCCGGCCGCCATCCGCCGCTGCCGCGCCCACCTGGCAAGCCAACGGGCGAGCGGCGTGCAAGCACTGGCGTTGCGGCTGCCGGACGCCTGGCCCGCCGTTCCGCCCGGCGGCTTTGACCTGGTGGTGGTGTCGGAAATGGCCTATTACCTGGACGACGACGCGCTGGCGCGCTTCCTGGCCCGCGTCCGCGCCAGCCTGCGGCCCGGCGGCGAACTGGTGGCCTGCCACTGGCGCGGCGCCTTCAACGACCGCCGGCAGGACACCGAGGCGCTGCACGCCGCGCTGGGCGCCTTGCCCGGCCTGGCGCCGCTCCTGACGCATCAGGAACCCGAGTTCCGGCTCGATGCCTGGGCCCTGGCCCCCGACACGGAAAACACCGCCCCATGATCGGCATCTGCATCCCCGCCCACAATGAAGAACGCCACATCGCCGCCTGCCTGCGCGCGGTCACCCTGGCCGCGCGCCATCCCTTGCTGGGGGACGAGCCGGTGCGCATCGTCGTGGTGCTGGACCATTGCCGCGACGCCACCGCCCGGCTGGCGGCCGCCTGGCCGGTGCAGCGCCTGGCCATCCGCGCGCGCAACGTCGGCATCGCCCGCGCCACGGGATCGCAGTTCCTGCTGGATGCCGGGGCGCGCTGGCTGTCGTACACCGACGCCGACACCATTGTTTCGCCGCGCTGGCTGGTGGACCAGCTGTCGCTGAACGCGGAAGTGGTGTGCGGCACGGTCGGCGTCGCCGGCTGGGCCGCGCACGGCCGCAATGCCGGCGCGGCGCACAGCCACTTCGTCTCCCGCTACCAGGACCGGGACGGTCACCGCCATGTCCATGGCGCCAACCTGGGCATCGCCGCCCACGCCTACCGCCGCAGCGGCGGCTTCGCGCCCCTGCCTTGCAGCGAGGACCAGGCCCTGGTCGACCGGATGGCGCAGGCGGGGTTCACGATCGCCTGGACCGCCCGGCCGCGCGTCATCACCAGCGCCCGGCCCTATTCCCGGGTGGAAGGCGGCTTCGCCACGGCGCTGCGCGCGGCGGCGGGTGTGCCCGATAGCCCGGAGTCGATACCCTGGCCGAGTCGCTAGCCATGCACGAGCCTTGCGGACATCGCCGCAACGCGGTGACCTTTTCATTGCCTGCCCGACAATCCAAAAACGCCGGCGATGGCGCTCACGACGCCAGACGCGGGGTCAGGCGCCGCCCAGGCGTGCTCAGAACCGGTGGCGTATGCCGACCGCGTATTGCGCTTGATGCCAGGAAGGCGTCTCCCAGGCGCCCCGCATATAGCCATACACGGCGTACAGATTGGTGCGCTTGGACAGGTCATACGCATATCCCGCCGAATAGATCTGCTGGGTGTGGGTGGCGCCGTCGCGTTCCAATACCCCACCCCGCGGCAGGCTCGCCTGCCAGGACGCCATCAAGCTACCGGCGCCCTGGCGCCAGACCATGCCGGCCATCAGTCCATGCACCGTGGCGCCAGGAAAGTAACTGCGCTGGCCGGGCGACGGCACGGCCGGGATGGTCGAGCCGTCGCGCATCACCGAGATAGCCGCATACAGCGTGAAGGCATCCAGCGACGCGCGCCCCGCCAGGGTGTAGGCGTCCGGCTGGCGCGCTCCGCCCGCACGCGCCATCGCCGTGGACTGGGCGGTCCCCTCGGCCCAGCGCGCTCGCTCGTGGGTGGCGGCGATGGCGAAATCCGCACGTTCGTAGATCAACGCGGCGCTGTACAGCTTGCTGGTGGATGCAGTGCGGAAACCGCCGCCGCCGTCGTAGTCGAGGCTGGCATCGACACCGGCCCGCCACCCGTTCACCGAGGGACTCCAGTAGGCCACGGCGTGGTCGGCGCGGTTGGCGTTATAGGGCAGCAACGCGGTTTGCGCGCCGGTGATCAGATACGACGCCAGGAAGGCGTCGTAATCGGCCAGCGTCGCCGACGAGACGGATGTCTGGCGGCCCAGCCGCACTTCACCGGCGCGGCTCGACAGTCCCACCCAGGCGGCGCGGCCGAACAGCCGCCCCCCCTGGGCCGACCTGCCATTGTTGGCCAGGACGCCACTTTCCAACTGGAAGTTGGTGCGCCAGCCGTTACCGAGGTCCTCGCCGCCACGCAATCCCCAACGCGATCCCGACTGCACTCCCGACTGCATGTTCAGCGCCGTGCCGCGCTCCTGGGTCGAAAAACCGGCAACGCTCAGGTCCACCACGCCGTACAACGTGACGGGAGCCTGTTGCGCCCCGCTCTCGCACGGTCCGATCAGGATCGCCATGCCCACGGAAAGCTTGCGCAAGACCATCTCCGGCCTCACAAGTACTTGAGCCAGGCGATGTCGCGACGCGCGGCCTTCACACGGCCGAACCATCGCACCGGCCAATAAAGCGCCAGCGCCAGCATTATCGAGATCAGCCATACCGACCCCATGCCCGTCACGCCGAAATACTTGCCCTGGTTCAGCCCCCAGATGCCCTCGCCCGCCAGGTAAAGAGCCTTGAGCACGTACAGGTGCAGCAGATAGAAGAACATGGGCGCCGCGCCAAACACGCACAGCACCCGCACCCAGGCCGCGGCCTGCGCGCGCTCGATCCAGGCCAGCAGGCACAGGCCCAGGCCCAGCGTCAACAACAGGAACATCAGTGACGGCGGATACTTGGTGACGTTCAGAAAGCTCATCACGGTGCGCAATGTGTCTTCCTGCTCGGTCCAGCGCTGGGCTTGCCCGTAGCCATTGATGGCGCGCAGCACCAGGAAGCCCGCCACGGCGCCCAAGCCGGCCAGCCAGAGCAGGCGCCCGCGCCGCGCCGCTGGCACGTCCGCCCGGAACCAGGGCCCCGCCGCGTAACCCAGCGCAATCACGCCGATCCAAGGCAACAGGGGATAGGAAGTGCGCAGGCGCAGTGTGTCGCTCACGATGATCCAGCCCCGGTCGTGCAGCACCGCCCACGGCACATGCAGCGCCTCGCCCGCCGCGAAGTGCAGGCCATCCAGCCCGTTGTGGCCCGCGACGAGCACTGCGCCGACGGCCGCCAGCGCGGCCCGCGGCAGCCACAGCAAGGCCGCCAGGGCGAGCATGGACAGGCCGATCACCCAGATCACCTGCAAGTAGACAACCGAGGGCGGGAACTGGAATGTCCAGGCGAAATTGACAACCAGAAGCTCCAGCGCGACCAGGAAAGCGCCGCGCTTGGCCAGGAAGGCCGCCGTGGCGGCGCGGCTGCCGGCCTTGGCGCCATATAGCCAGGCCGACAGGCCGGTCAGGAAGACAAATACCGGCGCGCACAAATGGGCCGCCAGCCGCGAGAAGAACAGATCCGGCGGCGTGGCCGCGACGTCCATGGGATCGCCCACCTGGTGATGCAGGAAAAATGTCTCGCGCACATGGTCGAGCAGCATGATGACGATGACCAGGCCGCGCAGCGCATCGATGGCGCGCAGGCGTTGGCCGCTTTCGGGGGAAGGGATGGGGAGTACGGCTGCCATGGGGAGGTATCAACGAAGGGCGCCGGCACAGCACCCGGGACGGGCGCAGAGGTGATCGGCTACGGCCAGAATTAGAACGAAATAACGTTCTAATATCAAGTCAATAGCGGGGAGGGACGATGCGAATGGCGCACAGCTTCCCCGGCCGGATCGGCCGGCTCGACGCAGCGCTGGCGGACGCCTACGCCGCCCGCGGCTCGCGCGTCTTGGCGACCGCGACCGACAGCGTGGCCGGCAGCGCCACGCCGTTCTTGACGGCCAGGATCTCGGCCATGATGCTGACGGCGATCTCGGCCGGCGTGCGGCTGCCGATGAAAAGGCCGACCGGCGCCCGCAGGCGCCGCAGCGATTCCTCGGTTTCGTCGAAGTGCTCGATCAGCCGCTGGCGGCGCAGGTCGGTATTGCGCCGCGAACCGATCGCGCCGACATAGAACGCCGGGCTGTGCAGCGCTTCCAGCAGGGCCAGGTCGTCCAGCTTGGGATCGTGGCTCAGCGCCACGATGCAGGTGCGCGTGTCCGGCCGCAAGGCGCGCACGGCATCGTCGGGCATCTCGGTGGTCAGGTGCGCGCCGGGCACCGACCAGGCGCCCAGGTGCTCCACGCGCGGATCGCACAGCGTGACCGCGAAATCGTTGAACAGCGCCATGGTCGCCACATACTCGGCCAGCGCGCCGGCGCCGATGAGCAGCATGCGGTACTGCGGCCCCAGCGTGCTGGACAGCGTGGCGCCGTCGAAACGCAGGGCTTGCGGGGCGTCGGCCGGCGCCTGCCGCACCGCGCCCGTCGCACAGTCGACCGTGCGCTGCATCAACTGCCCCGCTTCCAGCTGCCGCACCAGGGCGTCCAGCGCGGCCAGGTGGGGATCGAACTCCAGCAGCAGTTCCAGGGTGCCGCCGCACGGCAGGCCGAAGCGGTGCGCATCGTCGGCATGGACGCCGTAGCGCACCAGCTCGGGCGCCGAACGCGGCATGCCGGCGCCGCCATGGGCGCGGGTATAGCGCAGCGCCAGGTCGTCCTCGATACAGCCGCCCGAGACCGAGCCGACGCAGCGGCCGTCCTCGCGCAAGGCCATCATCGAGCCCGCCGGCCGCGGCGACGAACCCCAGGTGCGCGCCACGGTGGCCAGCAGCACCCGCTCCCCCGCCGCCGCCCAATCGCGCGCGGCGCGCAGTACGCGTACGTCCACACTTTCCATTCAACCCCCTCCCGGCGACCGCATCATGCCCATCCCGCGGGCTTCAGGCAACGCTGCGCACCGGCAGGCTGCGCACCCGCTTGCCGGTGGCGGCGAAAATGGCGTTGCACAGCGCCGGCGCCACCGGCGGCACCGGCGGCTCGCCCACGCCTCCCGGCGGCAGGGCGTGGTCGTCATTGACCAGGTGCGTGCGGATCACGCGCGGCGACGCGTTGTGGCGCAGCACTTCGTAGTCATAGAAATTGTTCTGCCTGACGCGCCCCTTCTCGAAGGTGATCTCGCCCAGCAACGCCAGGCTCAGGCCCATGATGGCGCCGCCTTCCATCTGCGCGCGGATGCGCTCGGGGTTGATCTGCGGGCCGCAGTCCATGGCCATGTCCACGGCCAGCACCCGCACCTCGCCCTTCTCGTCCACCGCCACCTCGACCACGGTGGCCGTGTAGCTCATGAAGCTGTAGCAGAACGCCAGCCCCAGCCCGTGGCCCTTGGGCATTTCGCGGCCCCACCTGGCGCCACTGGCGGCCGCCTCGATCACGCCGCGCAGGCGGCCGGTGTCGTAGGGATAGCGCTCGGGCGATTCGCTGTAGTTCCAGGTGTCCGCCAGCGTGCCCGGATCGATGCGGCGGGCCGGGCCGATCAGGTCCAGCGCGTATTGCTTGTGGTCCTGGCCGGCGCGATGCGCCAGCTCGGCGATGAAGCACTGCGCCGCGAAGGCATGCGGAATGTTGGCCACCGAACGGAACCAGCCGATGCGGGCGTGGGCGGCGACCTCGGCCGTTTCGACCCGCACGTTCGGGATCACGTAGGGCATGTTGATGGCGGACATGGCCGATTCGAACAACTGCTCGCCCTTGGCGCCCTCGGTGAACAGCGAGGCGATGGTCGGCGCGGCGCTGCGGTGCAGCCACGACTGCACCTTGCCGTCCTGGCCCACCACGGCCTCCAGGTGTTCGGCCGACACGGTATGCAGATAGTCGTGATGGATGTCGTCCTCGCGCGTCCACACCAGCTTGACCGGCGTGCCGGCGGGCATGGCCTGGGCCACGATGGCGGCCTCGTCGACATAGTCCGGCTTGGACTTGCGGCCGAAGCCGCCGCCCAGCAACAGCACGTGGACCTTGACGTTTTCGGGTTTCAGCTTGAGGCGGTTGGCCACCGCCTCCTGCGCCGCGGCGGGATTCTGCACCGAGGTCCAGACCTCGGCCCCGCCGTCCTGGATGCGGACCGTCGCCACCGGCGTCTCCATCGACGCGTGGGCCAGGTGCGGGACGTGGTATTCGGCCGAGAAACGTCCGGCCTCGCCGGCCTTGGCCCAGGCCTGCGGCGCATCGCCCTGGTCGCGCACCACCTTGCCCGGCTTGCGGCTGGCCGCCGTCAGCGTCTCGCGGTAGGCGGCGGAGTCATAGTCCGCGTTGGGGCCGTCGTCCCACTCGATCTGCAGGGCGGCGCGGCCCTGCATCGCGGCCCAGGTATTGCTGGCCACCACCGCCACGCCCCCCAGCGGCTGAAACGCGGGCGCGCCGGCCATGGCGGGAATGTCCACCACCTTCAGCACGCCCGGCACGGCCAGCGCCTTGGCGCTGTCCACCCGGCGCGGCTTGCCGCCCACCACCGGCGGACGCGCCACCACGGCATAGACCATGCCCGGCAGCCGCATGTCCATGCCGTAGATGGCCTGGCCCTTGCCGATGGCCTCCAGGTCGACCAGGCGCACCTGCTCCTTGCCGATGTAGCGGAACTCGGCGCGCGTCTTGAGCTTGAGCGCGTCGCCCTTGGGCACCGGCAGCTTGGCGGCGTCGGCCGCCAGTTCGCCGTAGCCCAGCTTGCGGTCGGTGGGCACGTGGACCACCTGGTGCTGCGTGGCGCGCACCTCGGCCACGGGCACCGCCCAGCGCGCGGCCGCCGCCGCTTCCAGCATCTGGCGGGCCGCGGCGCCCACGCGCCGCATCGGCATCAGGAAGTGGCGCATGCTGCGCGAGCCGTCCACGTTCTGGTTGCCATAGCGCGTCTCGTCGGCATCGGCCTGCACCACCCGCACCCGGTCCCAGGCGGCCTCCATCTCGTCGGCCACCACCATCGGCAGGCTGGTGCGCACCCCGGTGCCCATCTCGGCGCGGTGCGCGATGATGGTCACCGCGCCGTCCGCCGCGATCGAGACGAACGCCAGCGGATCGTCCACCGTGCCGCCCGGCATGGAATCGGCGCCATACTTCCTGGGCGCGTCGGCCGCCCACACCGCGCTGACCAGGCCATTGCCCGTCACCGCCAGCGTCAGCGCGCCCAGGCCGCCCTTGAGGAACCCGCGCCGCGAGGCCTGCATCGTGGTCGTCATCATTTGCCTCCCTGGGCCAGCTGGGCCGCCGCCTGCTTGATGGCGGCGCGGATTCGGGGATAGGTGCCGCAGCGGCAGATGTTGCCGCTCATGGCTTCGTCGATCTGCTGTTCGGTGGGCGCTGGCGTGGTCTTGAGCAAGCCCACCGCCGTCATGATCTGGCCGGCCTGGCAATAGCCGCACTGCGCCACGTTGTTTTCCACCCAGGCGCGCTGCACGCTGCGGCCGACCGGGTCGGCCTCCATGCCCTCGATGGTGCCGATCGCCCGGCCCGCCGCGGCGGACACGGGCGTCACACAGGCGCGCGTCGGCTGCCCGTCCAGGTGGGTGGTACAGGCGCCGCACAGCGCCATGCCGCAGCCGAACTTGGTGCCGGTCATGCCGAGCTCATCGCGCAGCACCCACAGCAAGGGCATGTCGTCGGGAACGGAGACTTCCTTGGTCTGGCCGTTGACTTGCAATCGTGTCATGGCGAACTCCTCGTGGGTGGGGCGCGGGGCGGGGGGACGGCGGTCAGCCGTTCAAGGTGGCGTTGTCGATGACGAAACGGTACTTGACGTCGCCCTTGAGCATGCGCTCGTAGGCGGCGTTGATCTCGTCGGCGCGGACCATCTCGATGTCGGCGACGATGCCGTGTTCCGCGCAGAAGTCGAGCATTTCCTGGGTCTCCGGAATGCCGCCGATCATGGAACCGGCGAGCGAGCGGCGCTTCATGATGAAGTTGAAGACGTTGGGCGACGGATGCGGCGTGGCCGGCGCGCCCACCAGCGTCATGGTGCCGTCGCGCTTGAGCAGCGCCAGGAAGGCATCCAGGTCGTGCGGCGCGGCCACGGTATTCAGAATGAAGTCGAAGCTTTGCAGGTGCGCCGCCATGTCGTCAGCGTTGCGCGACACCACCACCTCGTCGGCGCCCAGCTCGCGGGCGGCCGCGCGCTTGCCATCGGAAGTCGTGAACGCCACCACGTGAGCGCCCATGGCATGGGCCAGCTTGATGCCCATGTGTCCCAGCCCGCCCACGCCGACCACGCCCACCTTCTTGCCCGGCCCCGCGTTCCAGTGGCGCAGCGGCGAATAGGTGGTGATGCCGGCGCACAGCAGCGGCGCCACGGCGGCCAGTTGCTCGGCGGGGTGGCGGATGCGCAGCACATAGCGCTCGTGCACGACGATCTTCTGCGAATAGCCGCCCAGGGTCCAGCCCGGCTCGTCGGCCGTGGGGCCGTTGTAGGTGCCGACCATGGCGTCGCAGTAATTCTCCAGGCCGTCGGCGCATTCAGCGCAATGCCCGCAGCTGTCGACGATGCAGCCCACGCCCACCAGGTCGCCCGGCTTGAAACCCTGCACGTGCGCGCCAACGGCGGCGACCCGCCCGACGATCTCGTGGCCGGGGACACAGGGGTATTGGGTGCCTTCCCATTCCGAACGCACCTGGTGCAGGTCGGAATGGCAGATGCCGCAGAAAGCGATGTCGATCTGGACATCGTGCGCGCCCGTGGCGCGGCGGGTGATTTGCAGCGATTCGAGGGGCTGATCGCTGGCATGGGCGCCGTAGGCTTTAACAAGCATTGCAGACTCCGTGTGCTTGGCCAAAAAAGGCATTTTCCGCAATCGCGGCATGACTCCGGTAGCGCATTTCGCTGGATTTCTTGCCTGATCCTCTGGAACAACAACCGCTCTGGTATGCAAGGCCGCGGCCTGCGGGTACAGTGCCCCCGGAGGCTACCGATCCATGACACGCAACCCCGATGCGGCGGCGCACCACGCCCTTTCGTACCAGACCCTGGCACGCGCCATCGACGCCCGCACCCATGGCACGGGCGACTTCGACACCGCCATCCCCGGCCTGGGCTTCTTCCGGCGCGAGGCCGTCTCGCGCGCCTGCAGCTGCCTGGTCGAACCCAGCCTGGTGCTGGTGGTGCAAGGCGCCAAGCAGATGTGGGTGGGCGGCGAGGCGTTTGCTTACGATACCTCACGCTTCCTCATTACGTCACTGGATTTGCCGGCCGACTCGGAAGTCACGCTGGCCAGCCCGGAACAGCCCTGCCTGGGCCTGGCCCTGAAGCTGGACCTGCGCGTGCTGGCCGAACTGATCGCGCAGGGCGGCATGCTGGCTCCGCGCGAGCGGGCGCTGGGCGTCGGCGCGGGCATCGGCACGGTCACCCCCGCCCTGCTGGCGCCGTTCGAGCGCCTGCTGGCCCTGCTGGACGAACCCGACGCGATCGAGGTGCTGGCGCCGCTGGTGCTGCGCGAACTGCATTTCCGACTGCTGCAGAGCGACCAGGCGGCCAAGCTGCGCCAGATCACCGCCGTCGACGGCCAGGGCCAGCGCATCGCGCGGGCCATCGAATGGCTCAAGCAGCACTACGCCCGGCCCTTGCGGGTGGAAGAACTGGCCGCGCGCGTGCAGATGAGTCCGCCGACGTTCCACCATCATTTCCGCCAGCTCACCGCCATGAGCCCCTTGCAGTACCAGAAATGGCTGCGGCTGAACGAGGCGCGGCGGCTGATGCTGAGCGACTACCTGGACGTGGCCAGCGCCGCGTTCAAGGTGGGCTATGAAAGCCCGTCGCAATTCAGCCGCGAATACAGCCGCCTGTACGGCGCGCCGCCCAAGCGCGACATCGCGGCATTGCGCGGGCAGGCCGATCTGGCGCGACAGGAATGAGCGTCCGAGGACCGATCGCGCTAGCATGAAGGTTCCGCAAGCCTTGCACTGACCGGAGCCATCATGGAAAAAGCCAAATGGGATTTCCAGATCGAACGCCCCTGGGAAGACCACGGCGTCTGGCGCATCGCCTACCTGCTCATCTCGCCTGTCGCCGGCACGCCGGACGAACGCATCACGCTCGACGAGCACTTCGCTTCCGCCCAGGTCGCCATCGACGAAGCCACGCGGCTGGCGCAGATCCACGCCGCCGACCTGAGCGGCGGCACCGCCACCTTCGAAGCGCCGACCGACGCCGAGGTGCCGTTCGGCAAGCACCCGCGCTTCTAGCGCCGCCGGCCGGGAGCGGCGCTTGCTGGTGACGGGTCCTGGCCAATCGCGGCCCCCGCCACCAGGAGCCATCATGTCCCCCTCGCGCATTCCCGACCCCGTCTCTTCGCCGCCCGCCGGTCCCAGCGACTCCTCGGACTCCCCCAGCGACCTGCCCGCGTCCGCGCCATCGACCGACAGCGACGCGCAAGGCACCGGCGCGCGGCCCGCGGCCGATCCCCTGGCCTCCGAGGACGCCGGCCGCGACATCGCCCCCGACGAGGTCGTGGACGAGAGCGAAGCCGGCCTGGCGCATACGCAGCCCGATGCCGTCCGCAACGGCGGCCGGCCCGACGCGACGCCCGCCTCCCAGACACCATCGGACGACGCATAAGCGGCCCCTGCGGAGGCGGCGCGCCGCCTCCACACGTCCGATTTCTCCGCCGACGGGCCGCGCGGCAGGCAACAAAACCTGGCACTTGCAACAGAGCGTGGCGCCGGCGCCAACGCTCGCCCCGTCGCGCGTATGCTCATGGCGGCACCACCAAAAAGCGATAAACCGGCAGGGGACATGCCTCTTTTCCATTCCGATGGCGGACATGCCATGGCCCTTGCGCATCCGGAGAGGAGAAGACAGTTGGCAAACACCCCCAATACCGAACTGAAGGGCGGGCTCAAGTCCCGCCATCTCACGATGATGTCCATCGCCGGCGTGATCGGCGCGGCGCTGTTCGTGGGGTCCGGCAAGCAGATCGCCCTGGCCGGCCCCGCCGTCATCCTGGCCTACCTCGGCGGCGGCATCCTGGTCATCCTGGCCATGCGCATGCTGGGCGAGATGGCCGTGGCGCAGCCGGACACCGGCTCGTTCTCGACCTACGCCGACCGCGCCATCGGGCGCTGGGCGGGCTTTACCATCGGCTGGCTCTACTGGTACTTCTGGGCCCTGCTGATGGGCTGGGAAGCCTACGTCGCCGGACAGATCCTGCACGGCTGGTTCCCGATGGTGCCGGCCTGGGGCTATGCGCTGCTGGTGACGGTGTCGCTGCTGATCGTCAACTTCCTGAACGTGCGCAACTACGGCGAATTCGAATTCTGGTTCGCGCTCATCAAGGTGGTGGCCATCGTGCTGTTCCTGGTGATGGGCAGCCTGGCGCTGGCGCACCTGTGGCCGTGGGGCGCCGCCAACGGCTGGGATCACCTGACCAGCCAGGGCTTCATGCCCAACGGCCCGAAGGCCGTGGTGGTGGCGCTGCTGGGCGTGATGTTCGCCTTCATCGGCGCCGAGATCGTCACCGTGGCCGCCGCCGAATCGGCCGACCCGGGCCGCGAAATCATCAAGACCACGCGCTCGGTGGTGTGGCGCATCTGCCTGTTCTACGTGGGCTCGATCTTCATCGTGGTCTGCCTGGTGCCGTACAACGCGCCCGGGCTGACACAGCCGACCCAGGGTACCTACAACGTCGCGCTCGACGCGCTCGGCATTCCGCATGCGCAGCTGATCGTCAACTTCATCGTGCTCACTTCGGTGTGCAGCTGCTTCAATTCGGCGCTGTACACCGCCTCGCGCATGCTCTATTCGCTGGCCCGGCGCGGCGACGCCCACCGCGTCATGCAGATCACCGGGCGCAAGACCGGCACGCCCTATGTCGGCGTCATCATCTCCAGCCTGTTCGCCTTCGCCGCCGTCTGGATGATGGCGACCTCGAAAATGGACGTCTATGACGTGCTGATGCAGGCCACCGGCACCATCGCGCTGTTCGTCTACCTGGCCATCGCCTTCTCGCAATTGCGCATGCGACAGCGCCTGCAGGCGCGCGGGGTGCGGCTGGAATTCAGGATGTGGCTGTTCCCGTGGCTGACGTATGCGGTGATCGTCTGCATCATCGCCGCCCTGGTCACCATGGTGATCGAAGGCACCTATCGCAACGAGGTGGTCTACACCTCGATCCTGGCCGGCGTCATCGTCGCCATGGGCATCGTGGCGCAGGTGTTCGGCATCGGCGCGCGCGCCCGGGGCGAGGCGGAACTGGCGCCGGCGGGAGCCGAGTAAGCGGCAAGTCCGTACCCGAGGCCCGGCCCCGGTCAACGCGACCGGGCGCCGAGGCCGCCTACCCGCCCGAATCCGGCTTGAAGTCCAACGCCTTCATGGCCGCGCCAAGCGCCTGCGGGGCGTAGTCGTCCCACGGCGAGTCGCCGACAGCCAGGCGCTCATGGATGTTGGCGATGGTCCACTGGTCGCTGGCCCGGACCTCGTCCAGTTCCTCCCACGCCAGCGGCACCGACACCCCCATCCCCGGCCGCGCGCGCGCCGACCAGGCCGCCACCGTGGTGGCGCCGAAGCCATTGCGCAGGTAATCGGCGAAGATCCGGCCAACCCGGTTCTTCGGACCGCTCTTGGCTACGAACACCTGCGGCAGCGTGCGCGCCAGATGCTGAACGATGGCCTGCGAGAACGCCTTGACCGTGTCCCAGTCGTATTGCCGGCGCAGCGGCACCACCACGTGCAGGCCCTTGCCGCCGCTGGTCTTGAGCCAGGCCCGCAGGCCGATCTCGGTCAGCAGCACGCGCAGCAATTGCGCGCCCCGCCGCACCGCGTCCCAGGTAACGCCCTCGCCCGGGTCCAGGTCGAACACCATGCGGTCGGGCTTGCCGATGGCGCGCTTGACCGCGTTCCAGGTATGGAACTCCACCACGTTCATCTGCGCGGCCGACATGATCGCCTGCGGCGTCGGCAGTTCCATCAAGGGCGGGTGGTCCGGATCCAGGGCCTGCGGCAATGCCTTCACGCCTGGCATCGGCGCCTCCAGGTGCTTCTGGAAGAAGAACTCGCCCTTGATGCCCGCCGGCGCGCGCAGGAACGACACCGGCCGGTCCTTCAGGTGGCGCAGCAGCAGCGGCGCCACCAGGCCGTAGTAGCGGGCCAGGTCCAGCTTGGTCAGGCCGGTGGACGGGTCGATGACGCGTTCGGGATGGGTCAGCTTGCCGGCGGCGGTGGCCGTCCTTGCGCGCTGGGCCGATGTGGCGGCCATGGTCTTGCGGGCCGTCTTGCCAGCCGCCGTTCCGGTCCCTTTGCCGGCCGCCGCGCCTGTCGCATTCTTCGCGGCTGTCGCGCCGCGCTGGCGGGCCGCCTTGCCCGCGGTGTTGCCGCGGCCATGCCGCGCCCCGGCGTCCCGCGTCGTCTCCGCGTCCATCGCCACCTCCCTGGTAATCGCCCGCGCCGGCTTGTCGGTGCGCAGCCCACGGAACACGGGATGGCGCACGTGGCCCGATTCCGTCCATTCCCCGAACGACACTTCCGCCACCAGCTCGGGCCGCACCCAGTGCGTGCCGCGACCGATGCCACGGGCGTCGACACTGGCCCGGCGTGTTTCCAGCGCCGCCAACCGGTCCCGCAGCGCGGCCAGTCCGGCGTCGTCGAACCCGGTGCCCACCTTGCCGGCGTACATCAGTTCGCCGGCCTCGTCGTGATAGGCCAGCAGCAGCGCGCCCAGCCCCACCCGCGCCCCCTTGGGATCGGTGTAGCCGACCACGACAAACTCCTGCCGCCGCGCGCACTTGAGCTTGATCCAGCTGTCGCTGCGCCGCGATACGTACGGCGACGACAGGCGCTTGGCGATGATGCCTTCCAGCCCCATCTTGCAGGCCGATGCCACCAGGTCGGCCGGGGCCGCGTCGAACGCGTCGCTGAAACGCAGGGGGTCGCCCCCCGCGGCTTCCATCACCCGCGCCAGCACCGCGCGGCGCACCCGCAGCGGTTCGCCGCGCAGGTCGCGGCCGGTCACGTAAGGCAAGTCGAACACATAGAACAGGATGCCGCTGGTGCGCTCGCCGTCGAAGGCGTTCTGCAAGGCCTGAAAGCTGGGCGCGCCGTTGTCGGCCAGCATCACGATCTCGCCGTCGAGCCATGCGGTTTCCAACGGCATGCGCCGCAGCGCCGCCGCCAGGTGCGGCAGCTTCGGCGCCCAGTCGTGGCCGTTGCGCGTGTACAGGCGCACCTCGCCGTGGTCCAGCCGCGCCAGCAACCGGTAGCCGTCGAACTTCATCTCGTACAGCCAGTCATCCCGCGCCTGGGACGGCACGCCTTCCGCCAGCGTGGCCAGCTGTGGCTTGAGCTGCCGCGGCAGGTCGGCCGGCTCGCCCGGCAGCTGGCCGGATGGCGGCGGATCGTCGGGCGGCGCCATCGCGGATGGGGCGGCGGCGGGCACGGGGCGCCCGCCAGCGGCTGGCGACACCACGCTGTCGGGCTGTTCGTCCACCACGCTGAACTCGCTTTCGGCGCGGGCGTAGTCGTCGCGGTCCTTCACCAGCAGCCAGGGCGGCTGCTTCTCGGAGCCCCGCCCCTTCATGCGGATCAGCGCCCAGCGCCCGCGCAGCTTGACGCCATGCAGGTCGAACTTGAGGTGGCCGCGCTCGTAGCCCTCGGCCGGATCGCCCACCGGCGACCAGGTGCCGCGATCCCAGATGATGACCTTGCCGGCGCCGTACTGGCCTTTCGGAATCTCGCCCTCGAAGCGGTTGTAGGCGATGGGATGGTCTTCGACCTGCACCGCCATGCGCTTGACCGACGGGTCGTAGCTGGGTCCCTTGGGCACGGCCCAGCTCTTCATGGCCCCGTCCAGTTCCAGCCGGAAGTCGTAGTGCAGGTGGCTGGCCCAGTGCTTCTGGATCACGAAGGCGCGCGCGGCCTCGTTGGCCTCGCCGCCGCCCGCCGGCTCCGAGGTCACCTTGAAGTCGCGCTTGGCGCGGTACTTCGCCAGGGTATCGGCCATGGTCACGCCGCCTTGCGGGTCTTGGCCGGGGCGCCGGCCTTGCCTGCCGCTTTGCCGGCCGCCTTGCCGCTGGCCGCCTTCGTGGTTGTCTTCGGGGTCGACTTGGAAGTCGCCTTGTTGGCGGATTTGGTGGCGGATTTGGTGGCGGATTTGGCGGCGGATTTGGCGGCCCCCTTCCTGGCAGTCTTCTTCGCCGCCGTCCGCGCCCCCGCCCCGTCCGACGCCTTGCCCGACGCGCGCCCCTTCAGGCTGCGCTGCAGCAATTCGGTCAGGTCGATGACGTTATCGGCATAGGCCGGCGATTCCTCTCGCGGCTCGATCACCGTCTCGGTCTTGCCCGCCTTGACCTTGCGCGCCACCAGGTCCATGACGGCGGCCTTGAACTCATCCTTGTACTGCTCCGGATCCCAATGGCCGGACATGTCGTCGACCAGCATCCGCGCCATCTTCAGTTCGCTGGCGCTGGGCGCCGTGGCCTTGGCGCCGGACTTGGGCAGGTCCAGGTCATCGGCGGCCTTGACCTCGTCGCCCCAGCGCATCAGGTTGAGCACCAGCGCATCGCCCGCCGGGATCAGCGCCGCCAGGTGCTGTTTGGTCTGGATCACCACCCGGGCAATGCCGATCTTGCCGGTCCTGGCCAGCGTATCGCGCAGCAAGGCGTAGACCTTCTGGCCCTTGTCGATCGGCGCCAGGTAGTAGGGCCGCTCCAGATAGACGAACGGCACCTCGCCGGCCTCGACGAACTGCTGGATCTCGATGGTCTGGGTGGTGCGCGGGTAGGCGTCGGCGATCTCTTCGGGCGAGATGATGACGTACTGGCCGTCCTCGTATTCCACGCCCTTGACGATGTTGTCCTTGTCGATCTCCTTGCCGGTGCGCTTGTTGATGCGCTTGTAGCCGACCGGGTCCATCGAGCGCTTGTCGAGCCAGTCGAAATCCACGCCGGATTCGGTGGTGGCCGTGTGCAGGCCCACGGGAATATGCACCAGCCCGAACGAGATCGCGCCTTTCCAGATGGTTCGCGTCGCCATGATGCCGCTCTCCTTCGGGGCGCCGCTGCCGCCCCGTCCAGTGGTTGGATTGACCGCCTGGCGCTATTGTCGCAGCGCTTGGCGCGCGCGCCAACGCCGGCATGATCCGGCCCGCCAGCAATTGCCGTGCCTGGCGTCACGGTGGTCGATCGGCGGCCCGGCACGGCGATTGCTGCCAGCCCCGCTACTGCCCGGCGGAGTCGCAGGATGAACAGCATCGAACGCGTGGCCCGATTCATGCAGGAACATCAATTGACCCTTGTGACGGCCGAGTCCTGCACCGCCGGCCTCGTCGCCGCCACCCTGGCCGACGTTCCTGGCGCCGGCGAGTTGCTCGACTGCGCCTTCGTGGTGTATTCAGTGGCGGCCAAGCGGCGCTGCCTGGGCGTGCCGCAATCGATCCTGGCGCGCCACAATCTCACCAGCGAGGCCGTGGCGCGCGCCATGGCGCTGGGGGCTGCCGCCAAAAGTCCGGCCAACGTCGCCGTCGCCAACACGGGCGTCACCGATGCCACCGACGATCGCATCGCGCCCGGCACCCAATGCTACGCCTGGGTCTTCAAGCAAGGCGGCGCCGATGCCCATCCTGTCATCTACACCGCCACGCGGCAATTCAGCGGCAGCCGCAATCGCATCCGCCAGGCCAGCGCCGAATTCGCCCTGCAAGGCATCGTCGATTGCTTCCTGCGGCACCGGCCAGCCGCCGCCGGCTGACCCGCGCCCCGCTCGACCCCGCATCGCGCGCGGGCCGCGCGGACACGGCCGCCTAGGAAGGCGAGCGATCGTCGTCGCGGGTCGCGCGCAGCTTCTTCCACAAGGTGGTGCGCGAAATGCCAAGCCGTTTGGCGGCGCTGCCCAGGTGCCCGCCGGATTCGGCGATGGCCTGCTGGATCGCGCGCTGTTCGGCATGGGTGCGCCGGGTCGCCAGGTCCGGCGCGCCGCCGAGCTTGCGCTCGGGGAACAGATCGCCGGCGGACAACTCGGGGCCATCGGCCAGCACCACCGCCCGCGCGATGCGGTTGCGCATCTCGCGGATATTGCCAGGCCAATCATGCTCGTCCAACGCCCGCAGCGCGTCGGCCGCCAGCCGCGCCCCGTTCGGAGGGGCCTGCTCGGCGAGCAGGCGGACGGCCAGCGCGGCAATGGCCGTTGGCCGCTCGCGCAGCGGCGGCAGCGCCAGGCGGGCCACCGCCAGCCGGTAGTACAGATCCGGCCGCAAACGGCCCTCGGCGACCTCGGTGTCCAGCGTGCTGCAAGTGCTGGCCATGACGCGGCAACGGGTCCGCAGGCTGTCGGTCTGGCCCAACGGCCGGTATTCGCCGTTCTCCAGCACCCGCAGCAGCGCGGACTGCGTCTTGGGCGCCAGCTCGGCCACCTCGTCCAGATACAAGGTGCCCGCCTGCGCCTGTGAAAACAGCCCCTCGCGCGCCGTGTTGGCGCCGCTGAACGCGCCCTTGGCATGGCCGAACAGCAGACTCTCGGCAAGATCGGGCGGCAGCGACGCGCAATTGACGGCCACGAACGGCCCCGCCGCGAACGGCGAGCGCGCGTGCGCATAGCGCGCGGCCCGGTCCTTGCCGGTGCCGGTCTCGCCTTCCAGCAGCAGCGGCAAATCGCTCGCGGCCAGCCGTTCCAGGTCGTGCGCCAACGGGCTGGCCGGTTCGTCCAGCGCGAACGGGTTTTCATGAACCTCGCGCGCCGCGCCCGCCGGTTGCGCGGCGATCACCGCGCGCATCCGCGCCACCAGCGCATCGGTATCGTAGGGCTTGGTCAGATAGTCATTGGCGCCCGCCGCCACCAGCCGCACCGCCTGGGCGATCTCGCCATAGGCGGTGGCGAACACCACGGTCGCCTGCGCCAGATAGGGAATCAGCCGGCGGTAGAGATCCTCGCCCGACCCGTCGGGCAAGCGGATATCGGCCAGCACAAAGGCGGGCCGCTGGCGCGAGCGGCGAAACCATTCCACCGCCTGCGCGCAGCTCTGCACCCATTGCGCCGACAGCCCTTCCAGCCGCAAACGCTGCAACAGCGCGCCGCCCAGCACCGGATCGTCCTCGATCAACAATACCTGTGTCTCGTTCACTACGGTTTCCCCTCGGGCGGCAAGGGAATGCGGACGGATATCCGCGTTCCCGGGTCCAGGCCGCGGACGCGCAAGCGACCGTGCAAGGCCCGCACCAATTCGGCGACGATGCCCAGCCCCATGCCGTCGCCGCCGCGCGGACCGCCGGCCAGGGCCGCGCGCGCATCCTGCGGCAACCCGGCGCCGTCGTCCATCACATGCAGCGCCAGCGCGCGCCGGCGCACACGGGCCGCGATGCGCACATGCCCGCCGGGCGGCGACGCCTGCACCGCGTTCAGCACCAGGTTCAGCAGCACCTGGCGCACCGGCCCGGCCGGCCAAGGCAGCGCATCGTCATGCATCCCGGCGCACGTCAAAGACACCCGAACGCCGCCCTTGGCCGCCTGCGACCGGACCATCAGGCGGATGTCCTCGATGTCCTCGCGGCGCAGCCGGGCCGTGCCCGGCCGGAAGGTGCGCAGGCTGGCATCGACCACCGCCTGCAGTGCCTCGACGCCACGGTCGATGAAGCCGAGCGATTCCTGCCGCACCTCGGCGCGGTCGCCGAACTGCCGCAGGGTCTGCACCGCGGTGCGCAGGCCGCCCAGCGGATTGCGCACCTCGTGCGCCAGCGCCGCCGACATACGGCCCAGCATGGCCTCGCGTTCGATGTGCGCATGGCGTTGCTCGAAGGCCTCGCGTTCACGCACGCTGGCCACCATCCAATTGTAGGCCGCAAGCAGTTCCTGCAATTCCGGGTCGCCGGTGCGCACCGTCATCTCTCGCGGCCGGTCTTCGCGCCCGGCGCGCAGCGCTTCGGTCAGCGAGATGATGGGACGCTGCAGGCGGCGCGCCATGCCGTAGCACAGCATGGCCCCCAGCAGGCTGATGGCCAGCCCCACCAACCCCAGCTCGAGCGCCAGTTCGCGCCGCTGCAGCAGGAACTCGCTGACGTCCAGGTTGGCGATCAGGGTACCCAGTTGTGGCTGTTCGCTGTCGAGCAGCCGCCAGGTCCAGACGCCCTCGGAGCGCAGGCTGACCAGGCTGCCGGAGGGCTCGCGCAGGATCGCCAGCGGCACCGGCTCGACCTCGGGATAGCGCGCCACATGCGCCAGCAGTCGATGGTCGGCGGTGACCACCGCCAGCGTGCGGTCCACCACCCCCAGGTGCGTGTCGAGCGCGCGATTGAGCACCTCGGTCATCTGCGCGCCGTCGTTCGCGCGCACCGCGGGCAGGATGGCGGCCGACAGTCCGTCCAGGTAGACCTGGCCGAGATTGGAAACCTGGCTGTCGAACTGGCGCGACAGGCCGTGCAGCGCCAGCGAGATCAGCGCGGCCGAGATGACCAGGAACAACAGGGAGACCGCGAGCGGGATCCGCGCGGTGAGCGGCAAGCGAAGCATGATCGACGGCGCAGACAGCAAAACGTGATTATGCCGTGGTCAGTCGGGCCCACCAATTTGCAAGATTTCGAAAGCGCCGCGAGCGCGGGCAAGAATCATGCCGGGCGGCGATCCAGGCCTTTTTCGACGCGGATTGTTCACTTTCGTGAACATGAAGAATGAACGTTGTTAAGCCTTGCTTACGCCCCTTGGCGGCGCGGCGGCCGGCCTTCTGGTTATCCCGTAATCCGGGCGCCGCCGCGCGAAAGCAAAATGCAAGGCGCCGTTCTTAAAGTCCCCGCTCCCCGGGTCATGCGCACGCACGGCCCGCGGTCTTGTCATCAACAAAAAACGGGGAGCACGCCATGGGCAGCACCATATTCTCTAGAAAGCGCGATCTGTGGGGAGGCGCGTTCATCGCCCTCTGCGGCGCGCTGACCCTCTTCGAGGCCACCACCTACAACATTGGCGAACTGGCGCGCATGGGGCCGGGCTATTTTCCGATGCTGGTGGGCTGCTTCCTGGTTGCCCTGGGCATCCTGATCCCGCTCAGCCCCGACCCCGACGAAATCCAGGAAGAACAGCTTGAAGAGCAATTGCCGCAACCCACGCGGCGCGAGCGCCTGCGCGGCATGGCCTGCATCGCCGCCGGGATCGCGCTGTTCATCGTGATCGGCCAGTATCTGGGCTTCCTGCCGGCCACCTTCGCGCTGGTGTTTGTGTCGGCGCTGGGCGACACCTCGAACACATACAAATCCGCCGCGATTCTCGCCGCCGCGATGACGCTGTTCGGCGCGGTCGTTTTCTCGTGGGCGCTGCAGCTGCAGTTCCCGATGCTGCGCTGGGGATGATCCATGGAACTCTTCGATAACGTTTTGCACGGATTCTCCGTCGCCTTCCAGTGGGACAACCTGCTCTGGTCGATCTTCGGCGTCTTCATGGGCAACATGATCGGCGTGCTGCCCGGCATGGGCGTGCTGGCCGCGATCTCCATCCTGCTGCCGCTCACCTACGCCATGACGCCGGTCGCCGCCCTGATGATGCTGGCCGGCATCTACTACGGCGCCCAATACGGCGGCGGCATCACCTGCATCCTGCTCAACCTGCCGGGCACGCCGTCCCATGCCGTCACCTGCCTGGACGGCAATCCCCTGGCCCGGCGCGGCAAGTCCGGCTCGGCGCTGTTCATGCTGGTGCTGGCCTCGTTCATCGGCGCGAGCGTCGGCATCATCATCATGATCCTGTTCTCGCCGGTGCTGGTGGAGGTGGCCTTCCAGTTCGGCCCGGCCGAGTATTTCTCGATGATGATGCTGGGGCTGTTCGCCGGCGCCACCCTGGCCAAGGGCTCGGCCATCAAGGGCGTGGCCATGGTGTTCCTGGGGCTGCTGATCGGCGTGGTCGGCACCGACGTCAACACCGGCACCATCCGCTACGCCTTCGGCGTGATCGAACTGAGCGACGGCGTGCAACTGGTGGCGCTGGCGATGGGCCTGTTCGGCCTGGCGGACTTCTTCGCCAACGTCAACCGCATCGGCAAGGCGACCACCGTAGGCAGCGCCACCAAGATGTCCGTGCGGCCCGAGCCGGGCGACATCAAGCAGTCGGCGATGCCGATCGCGCGGGGCAGCGCCATCGGCGCGATCCTGGGCATCCTGCCGGGCACCGGCGCGACCATCGCGTCGTTCATGTCGTATGCCGTCGAAAAGCGCGTGTCCAAGACGCCCAACCGCTTCGGCCATGGCGCCATCGAAGGCATCGCCGGCCCCGAAGCGGCCAATAACTCGGCGGCGCAGACCAGCTTCATCCCGACCATGAGCCTGGGCATCCCCGGCGACTCGGTCATGGCGCTGATGCTGGGCGCGCTGATCATCCATGGCATCCAGCCCGGCCCGCAGATGGTGACCGAGCATGCCGACCTGTTCTGGGGCCTGATCGCCAGCTTCTGGATCGGCAACGTCATGCTGGTCATCATGAACCTGCCCCTGATCGGGATGTGGGCCAAGCTGCTCAAGGTGCCCTACAAATATCTCTTCCCGTCGGCGCTGTTCTTCGTCTGCGTGGGGGTGTACAGCACCAACAACAGCCTGTTCGACGTCGGCATGGTGCTGGTGCTGGGCATGGTCGGCTATCTGTTCCTGAAGCTGCATTTCTCGCCCGCGCCGCTGCTGCTCGGCTTCGTGCTGGGGCCGATGGTCGAAGAGAACTTCCGCCGCGCCCTGCTGCTGTCGCGCGGCCAGATGAGCATCTTCATCGACCGCCCGATCAGCGCCGCCTTCGTCTACGCGATCCTGGCGCTGGCCTTGTGGCTGGTCTACTCGACCGTGCGCAACCGCTACAAGGTCCGTGAGATGGAACAGGCCCGAACCTGAAAAACCGCATGACATGGGGCCGCCATCCGGCGGCCCCGACGCATCACCAGGAGTACGCCATGCGACTGCACGACGGTCCCCAAGGCGCCGCGCCCACGTCGCCGATTGCGCGCGGCCTGTCTTTCGTGGAATTGATGGAATTGCTCGAGTTCAGCCGGCTGCGCTTCGAGGCGCCCGCGGCGGGCGCCAGCGCCACCCTCATCGGCACGCAGGAGTGGCACCTCGGCATCGACGCCAACGGCCTCCCCCCCTCCGACATCTATATCTGCTCGACGCTGGAAGCCTTGCGCGATGCCGTGTTGCCGCCGGCGGACGCGGAGCTGCGGATCGACACGCCGTCGCTCGACTTCATCCGCCTCATGGCCACGGCGCGCGCGCGGGCAACCCCGCTGCCCCAGCCGTGCCTGCGCGTGGACTTGCAGGCGCTGATCCGCCGGGTGCTGGTCGCCGCCGAAGCGCCGGCCCATTTGTACGACCTGGTCCGCCAGGTCGTCATGGCGCGCCTGTGGATCGACGTCGCGCGGGTATGAACCCTCTTTCAAGGAATCCCGGGCGTGACAGACAACCCGATTGAGATCATTGCCGCGATCGTATTCGCGATCGCCCTGCTGCATACCTTCTCCGCGCCGCTGTTCCTGCGACTGGCGCACCGCAGCAAGCGCCATCATGGCTTGCTGCACCTGCTCGGCGAGGTCGAAGTGGTGTTTGGCTTCTGGGCCGCCGTCCTGCTGGTCCTGATGGCCCTGGGCGCCTCCGGCGCCAGCGCCCTCGAATACGCCGAATCGCGCAACTACACCGAACCGGCCTTCGTCTTCGTGGTCATGGTCATCGCCGCCTCGCTGCCCGTCCTCACGGCGGTCATGCGGCTGGTCGACCGCCTCGCCAGGTGGATGCCGATCGCCGACCGGACCGCCAAGGCATGGCTGTGCCTGGCCCTGGTGCCGCTGGCTGGCTCGCTGATCACGGAACCGGCCGCCATGACCATCGCGGCGATGATGCTGGCGCCGCAGGTCTTTCACCGCGCCATGCCGGAGCGGCTGAAATATCTGGCGCTGGGCGTGCTGTTCGTGAATATCTCGATCGGCGGCACCCTGACCTCGTACGCGGCGCCGCCCGTGCTGATGGTCGCCGCGACCTGGGGCTGGGACAGCGCCTTCATGCTCAAGATGTTCGGCTGGAAGGCCGCGCTGGCGGTGCTGATCAATGCCACCGCGGTCACCTGGCTGCTGCGGCCGCACCTGCACTCCGGCGATGTCATGGCCGTCGGCAACAGCGCCACGCCGATGTCGTCCACCGTCATCGCGGCGCACCTGCTGTTCCTGGCGTCGGTCGTCCTGTTCGCCCACCATCCGATCATCTTCCTCGGGCTGTTCCTGTTCTTCCTGGGTTATACCCAGGCCTACCCCGCGCACCAGAGCCGGCTGATCATCAAGGAAGCCTTGCTGGTCGGCTTCTTCCTGGCCGGGCTGGTGGTGCTGGGCGGCATGCAGCAATGGTGGCTGCAACCCATCGTCAGCGGACTTGAACCGCGCGTGCTGTTCTTCGGCGCCCTGGCCCTGACCGCCGTCACCGACAATGCCGCCCTGACCTACCTGGGGTCGTTGATCGACGGCATTCCGGCGCAGGCGCAGTACATGCTGGTGGCGGGCGCGGTCGCCGGCGGCGGCCTGACGGTGATCGCCAACGCGCCCAACCCCGCCGGGGTCGCCCTGCTGCGCGGCGGGTTCGACAACGGCGCGGTCAGCATGCCCGGGCTGCTGGCCGGCGCACTGGCGCCGACCCTGGTGGCCGCGTCACTCCTGTTCCTGCTATGACCCCCCCCCTGGCGGACTGACCGGCGCCAGGGCATCGAGATGCCGCAGCCGCAAAGTGGCTATATCAAATAACCCGGATTGGCTATTTTTCACCAATCCAATTTTCCCTAGCATGGCCGGGTTCCCTGTCAACCTCGAGCACATCCATGCCAGAACTGACCCCGGCGCTGCGCCAGCGCATCCTCCAAGCCGTGGACGCGGGCTTCGCGGCCCAGACCGAACTGACCGCGCAACTGGTGCGCCTGCCGTCGCAGCGCGGCGAAGAAGCCACCGCGCAGGATTTCATGGCGGCGCGCTACGCCGAACGCGGCTACGCGGTGGACCGCTGGCGCATCGACGTCGAGGCCATCCGCCACCTGCCTGGCTTTTCGCCGGTGGCGGTGTCCTATGACAACGCCTACAACGTGGTCGGCGCGCACCGCGCCCGCAGCCTGAAAGGCCGCTCGCTGATCCTGAACGGTCACATCGACGTGGTGCCGGTCGGCCCGCTGGCGCAATGGAGCCGCGACCCCTATGACCCCGCCATCGTCGACGGCTGGATGCACGGCCGCGGCGCCGGCGACATGAAGTCCGGCCTGGTCGCCTGCCTGTCGGCCATGGACGCGCTCGCCGCGATCGGCCTGGCGCCGGCCGGCGACGTGTTCCTGCAATCGGTGGTGGAAGAGGAATGCACCGGCAACGGCGCCCTGGCCTGCCTGGCGCGCGGCTATCGCGCCGACGCCGCCTTCATCCCGGAACCGCTGCTGCCCATGCTGATGCGCGCCCAGGTCGGGCCGATGTGGTTCCAGGTGCAGGTCGAAGGCGACCCCCAGCACGCCTCGGCCGCTTTCACCGGCGCGGGCGCCAACGCCATCCAGAAGGCGATCTTCCTGATCCAGGCGCTGGACGAGCTGGAGACGCGCTGGAACGCCAACAAGTGCGACCACCGCCACTTCTGCGACCACCCTCACCCCATCCGCTTCAACCTCGGCAAGATCGCCGGCGGCGACTGGCCGTCCAGCGTGCCGGCCTGGTGCACCTTCGACATGCGCGTGGCGGTCTATCCGGGCCAGAGCCTGGAAGCCGCGCGCGCCGAGATCGAGGCCTTCGTGGCCCAGGCCGCGGCGCGCGATCCGTTCCTGGCCAAGCATCCGCCCAAGGTGGTCTACCACGGCTTCATGGCCGAGGGCTACGAACTGCGGAACGCCGACGAGGCCGAGGCCGCGCTGCGCGCCGCGCACGAGCAGGTGTTCGGCGAACCGCTGCGCGAATACGCCACGTCGGCCGCCACCGACGCCCGCTTCTACGGCCTGTACGCCGACACCCCGGCCATCGTCTACGGCCCGGAATGCCGCATGCCGCACGGTTACGACGAAGCGGTCAACCTGGAATCGGTGCGCAAGGTCACCCAGACCATCGCCCTGTTCATCGCCGAGTGGTGCGGCCTGGAAGAGCGTCAGGCATGAGCGGCGGCAACCTTCCCAGCGCCGGCCAGGCGCTGTTCGCGGCCGAGCCGCCCAAGCTGTCCCTGTCACAGGCCGAGGCCCTGGCGCAACACCACTACGGCCTGCTGGCCCAGGCCACGCTGCTGTCGAGCGAGCGCGACCAGAACTTCCTGCTGCGCGACGCCGCCGGCGGCGCCTACGTGCTCAAGGCCACCCACCCGGCCGAGGACCCGGCGGTCACCGACTTCCACACCCAGGCGCAACTGCGCCTCATGCGGGCCGGCGGCGAGCCGCCGGTGCCGCGCCTGATCCCGGGCCTGCAAGGCGACTACGTGCACTGGCACGACGCCGGCGACGGCGCGCGCCGGGCATTGCGGCTGATGACCTTCGTGCAGGGCGTGCCGCTGCACCAGGTGGCCCGCAGTCCGGCGCAGTACCGCGCGCTGGGCCGGGCCCTGGCGCAGTTCGACCTGGCCCTGGCCGGCTTCGACCACGCCATGGCCGACCACGAACTGCTGTGGGACCTGCAGCACGCCGACCGCATCGCCGACCTGCTGCCGAAGATTCCCGAGGCGGACCGCCGCCGGCTGGCCGAGCGCCAGCTCGAACGCTTCGTCAATGACCTGCGGCCGCGCCTGGGCGGGTTGCGGCGCCAGGTCATCCACAACGATCTCAACCCCTACAACGTGATGGTGGCGCGCGACGACCCCGAACAGATCGCGGCGCTGCTCGACTTCGGCGACATGGTGCGCGCGCCGCTGGCGCAGGACCTGGCCGTGGCCGCCGCCTATCTGCTCGACGACGCGCCCGACCCGCTGTCGGCGGGCCTGCGCCAGTGCCTGGCCAGCTACCACCAGACGCTGCCGCTGACCGACACCGAAATCGCGCTGCTGCCCGACCTGATCGCCACGCGCCTGTTGATCACGGTGGCCATCACCGGCTGGCGCGCGCAGCAGCACCCCGAAAACCGCCAGTACATCCTGCGCAACAACGGCCTGGCCTGGACCGGCCTGGCGCGCCTGGACGCCCTGCCCCGGCAGCAGGCCAGCGACATCCTGCTGGCCGCCAGCCAGACCCCGATGGAGACTCTTGTATGAGCCGAGACCAAGCCATGCTCAACGCCTTCGACCCCGCCGCGGCCGACGCGCTGCCGCCGGCCGAACGCGAGCTGATCGCCCGCCGCCAGCGCGTGCTGGGGCCGGCCTACCGCCTGTTCTACGACCAGCCGCTGCACATCGTGCGCGGCGAAGGCGTGTGGCTCTACGGCGCCGACGGCGAGCGCTACCTGGACGCCTACAACAACGTGGCCTCGGTGGGCCACAGCCATCCGCGCGTGGTGCGCGCCATCGCCGAGCAGGCGGCGGTGCTGAACACCCACACCCGCTATCTGCACGACGGCGTGCTGGACTACGCCGAGCGCCTGCTGGCGACGTTCCCGCAGCCGCTGTCACAGGTCATCTTCACCTGCACCGGCAGCGAGGCCAACGACCTGGCGCTGCGCGTGGCGCGCAGCCACACCGGCGGCACCGGCGTCATCGTCACGCAGCTGGCGTACCACGGCGTCACCGCCGCGGTCGCGGCCGTGTCGCCCTCGCTCGGCCAGGCCGTGCCGCTGGGCGTGGACACCCGCGCCGTGGCCGTGCCCGACAGCTACCGCCACGACCCGGCCACCCTCGGACAATGGTTCGGCCAGCAGGTGCAGGCCGCCATCGACGACCTGCGGCGCCACGGCATCAAGCCGGCCGCGCTGCTGGTGGACACGATCCTGTCCAGCGACGGCGTCTACAGCGACCCGGCCGGCTTCCTGGCGCCGGCGGCGCAGGCCATCCGCGACGCCGGCGGCCTGTTCATCGCCGATGAAGTGCAGGCCGGCTTCGCCCGCACCGGCTCGTGCATGTGGGGCTTCCAGCGCCACGATCTCGTGCCGGACATCGTCACCATGGGCAAGCCGATGGGCAACGGCCACCCCATCGCCGCCATGGTCTCGCGCCCCGACATCCTGGAACGCTTTGGCCGCGAGGCGCGCTACTTCAATACCTTCGGTGGCAATCCGGTGGCCTGCGCCGCGGCCCAGGCCACGCTCTCGGTGATCGAGGACGAAGGCCTGCAGGCCAACGCCGCCCGCACCGGCCAGTACCTGCGCGACGGTTTCCGCGCGCTGGCCGAGCGCCACGCGCTCATCGGCGACGTGCGCGGCGACGGCCTCTTCATCGGCGTCGAACTGGTGCGGGACCGCGCCGCGAAGACGCCCGCCAGGGAAGAGACGCACCGCTTCGTCAACCTGATGCGCCAGCGCCGCGTGCTGCTCAGCGCCACCGGCCTGCACGGCAACGTGCTCAAGCTGCGGCCGCAGCTGCCGTTCGCGCGGGAACACGCCGACCTGCTGCTGGCGGCGGCGGATGAGACCCTGGCGCAACTGTAGGCGGCAGAACGGCGCGGCGCGCGTCCTCTACGCTGGCTCCAGTCACCACAACGGGGGCCGCGGGAGGCGGCGGGCCACCCCGTGATTCGCTGCCGCGTTGCATCATCGGGCGTCACCGCGGCGACCGGCCGCCTGGACGCAACGACAAGGCTCAACGACGCGCCCGGCGCGCGGGCCGGTTCTCCCCGGCCCGCCCCAGCGCCCGGGCAAAGCGCGCCACCCCGTCGTCGATGCGCTCGCATGGCACGCCGCCATATCCCAGCACCACCGCGGGCGACGCCGCGCTGGCGGCATCCGGCAGGTAATGCGGCTGCCCCAGCACGATGCCCTCGTCGCGGGCGGCCTCGGCCAGGCGCGGCGCCGACACCTTGCGGTCGAGCCGCGCATACACATGCAGGCCGGCCCGCGCCTGCGACAACCGCACCTGATCGCCGACGCGCGCCGCCAGCGCGTCGCGCAGCACGATCTGGCGCTGCGCGTACTCGGTGCGCATGCGCTTGATGTTGTGCGAGAAATGGCCGTCCGCCATGAAATCCGCCAGCGCCGCCTGCAGATGCAACTGCCCCGGCCGATAGATGCTGGCGCAGGCCCGCGAGAACGACTCGGCCACCTGCGGCGGCACCACCATGTAGCTCATGCGCAGGCCGGCGAACATGGTCTTGCTGAAGGTGCCCAGGTAGATCACGCGGCCGTCGGCGTCCAGGCCCTGCAGCGACGGAATCGGCGCGCCGTCGTAGCGGAACTCGCTGTCGTAGTCGTCCTCCAGCACCCACAGGCCGCGCGCCCGCGCCGCCTGCAGCAGCTCCAGGCGCCGCGCCAGCGGCATCACCACGCCGGTCGGGTACTGATGCGACGGACTCGTGATCAACAGCCGCGCCCGGCGCGGCAGCTTGCTGGCCGCCAGGTCCAGGCCCTGGTCATCGAGCACGGCGGCATGCGCGCGCACGCCGGCCGCCGCCAGCACCGGCGGAAAGGCCCAGTGGCAGGGACTTTCCACCAGTGCGGCGTCGCCCCACTCTGTCAGCATGCGGGCGCACAGATCAATCGACTGATGCGTGCCCGCCGTGACGATGACCTGCTCCGGCTCGCACACCACGGCCCGCGCCAGCCGCAGATAGCTGGCGATGGCCTCGCGCAGCGGCAGGAAGCCCGCGCCGTCCTTGGCGTAGCCCGACAGCGCCAGGTTCGACTTGCCCAGGTGGCGCGACACCAGCCGGCGCCACAGGTGGAACGGAAACAGGCTGGCGTCGGCCACGCCCGGCACGAACGCGCCGGTGTGCTGGCCCAGCCCCGCCGCGCCGCCGGCGATGCCTTCGCCGCGCGTGGACAGGCCCGGCACGTGGCGCTGCACGTGTTCGGGCGAGGCCGGCGGCAGCAGCGGCCGGTCCACGGTCTTCTCGACGAAGGTGCCGCTGCCGCCGCGCGCGCTCAGGTAGTTCTCGGCGATCAGCCGCTCGTAGGCCAGCGTCACCGTGATGCGTGAAATGCCCAGCTCCTGCGCCAGCACGCGTGACGACGGCAGGCGCTGCCCCGCCACCAGCGTGTGGTCCAGCACCCCGCGCCGCACGATGTCGTAGATCTGCTTTTGCAGCGGGTCGGCCGACTCGCGCGAGAGCGCGCCGGAAAGCAGGTCGGCGAGCAGGACTTCCTTCATGAAGTGGACCTATCTCTGATTGGATTGTGGCTATACAAGATATAGCCAGTAGTTGCTATCGTCAACGCCGTATCCAATGCGGCGCCACCGTGGAAAGCCGCGACAAACAAGGGGAATTCCATGCAAGACCAGAATGGCCGCAGACAGCCGGTCAGGGCGGCGGCCGCCGCTTTCTTCGGCACCATGATCGAGTGGTACGACTTCTACTGTTATGCCACGGCGGCCGCCCTGGTGTTCGGCGACGTGTTCTTCGCCACCAACGATCCCTTCATGGGCACGCTGGCCTCGCTCGGCACCTTCGCCATCGGCTTTTTCGCGCGGCCGGTGGGCGCGGTGCTGTTCGGCCATCTCGGCGACCGCGTCGGCCGCAAGCAGAGCCTGGTCATCACGCTGCTGCTGATGGGCGTGGCCACCACGCTGATCGGCCTGCTGCCGTCATACCATTCGATCGGCCTGGCCGCCGTGGTGCTGCTGGTCGCGCTGCGGCTGGTGCAAGGCATCGCGGTGGGCGGCGAATGGGGCGGCGCGGTGCTGATCGCGGCCGAACACGCGCCGCCCAAGTGGCGCACCTTCCTGGCCTCGGCGCCGCAGTACGGCAGCCCCATCGGCCTGATCCTGGCCACCGGCGTGTTCCGCCTGGTGTCGGACCTGCCCAAAGAGGACTTCCTGTCGTGGGGCTGGCGCCTGCCCTTCATCATCAGCGGCGTGCTGGTGCTGGTGGCCTTCGTCATCCGCCGCGGCGTCAACGAAAGTCCCGAACTGGAAGCGCGCCTGAAGGAAAAGAAAAAGGAAAGCACCGCTCCCATCAGCATGGTGCTGCGCGAACGCAAACGCGCGCTGCTGCTGGGCATCGGCCTGTGCCTGCTGGGCATCTCGGGGTTCTACTTCGTCACCACCCTGATGATCACCTACACCACCACCTACCTGAAGATCACGCGCAGCCAGATCCTGGACGTGGTGACCTGGGCCGGCGTGGTCGAGCTGATCAGCTTCCCGATCGCCTCGTACATCGCCACCCGCGTCGGCGAGCGCCGCTTCCTGATCTGGGTCACCGCGCTGTCGACGCTGTGGGCCGTGCCGATGATGATGCTGATCCTGACCGGCGACATCCAGAACATCGCCATCGGCATCCTCACCGCCATCTTCCTGATCGGCGCCTACTACGCGGTGCTGGCGCCCTACCTGCCGCTGGCCTTCCCGGTGGAGATGCGCTACACCGGCATCTCGCTCAGCTTCCAGCTGTGCGGCGCGATCTTCGGCGGCACCACGCCGCTGGTGGGCCTGTGGGTGGCGCATACCTTCGGCCTGACCTGGCAGCCGATGGCGCTGATGTTCGCCATCATTGCCGGCGCCAACCTGCTGTGCGCGATCTACCTGCCCACGCCGGAGCGCGAGGCGGCGCGCGTGCGGACGCGGGCATTGGGTGCGCGGCCACAAGGCCGGGCGCTGTAGCGTCCGATAGGTCGGCCATGGCGCGGCGGGATTCAATTCCCGCCGGCGCGGTCCTCAAAACCTTGTCCGCAGCGTCAGGTTGAAACTGCGCCCCGGCTGCAGCAATGGATTCTGGTCCGTCATGGCGTAGTTCACGTTCGAGGCCGTGGCCGCGCTACGGTAGGCGCGGTTGAACAGATTGCTGACGCCCAGCACGGCCTGGGTATTGCCGGCCCGCGGCAATCCGAGCTTATCCAGCTGGAGTTGCGCGTACAGGTTGACCACGCCGAAACCGGCGGCGGGATATTCCTTGCGCTCGTCGTAGCGGTTCTGCCCCTTGGCCCACTGCAATTCCCCGCTCAGGGCGTAGGCCTCGTTCGGCCCCACATACTGCACCCCCATCAAGCCGCTGAGCGCGGCGATGGACGGCAACGGCCGGTTCGTCACCCGGTTGGTGGCGTGCAGATAGCTGGCGCTGCCATACAGGTTGAGCGCACGGGTCACTTGCCAGCGCCAGTCGCTTTCGAATCCCTGCACGCGCGCCTTGCCCACGTTCGCGCGCTGCGTCGCCGGCAGCCCCAGATACATCGTGTCGACGCTTTCGATGAAATCGCGAAAGTCGCTGCGGAATGCCGTCAGGCCAACCGTGGCATCGTCGAAATGCAGGCGCGTCCCGGCATCCACGTTAACGCCGCGCTCAGGCTTGAGCTGGGGATTGGGAAAGGTGTAGCTGGTGCCCGTGAAGCCGGCATCGAACATGTCGAAAATCCATGGCATGCGGAATGAATTGCCAACGGTGCCGAGCAATTCGATCACCTCCGTGGCCCGGTATGACAGGCCCAGGCTACCGGTAGTCGCCGTTTGCTGATTGTTCTGCGCGGCCCGGAAGGCCGGCAGCAGATCGGGCGATGGCAACGGGCTCAGGCCGACGTCGGAACGGTACCAGTCGAAGCGGCCGCCAGCGCTCACCGTCCATTTTGGCGCGGGATTCCATTCGTTGCTCAGGAACAGGCCAATGTTGGTCTGATACCGGGACGGTCCGTTGCGGATCCAGTCGCCACGGTTGGTGGTGGTGCCGCCGTCGGGCTGGCGCACCGTCGTCCAGGTGCGCAGCTTCTGGCCCGGCCAGGTTTCATGCATGAAGTCCATGCCGACCGTGGTGGCGACGCTTGCCCAGGGTATGGTCGCCGCGAGGTTGCCGCCATAGACCAGCGGCCCGATCACGTGCCGGCGCACGTCGACCACGCGGGCCGCATTGACCTCGTTGTGGGCGGCCAGGGTGGTATCGAATTCGTTGACGTACAGGCTGGCCCGCAACTCGCTGACCAGGCCGTCGAATTCGCCGGCATAGCCCAGCTTGCCCTGCTTGACGGCCAGCGGATCGCGGTGGCTGCTGGCCAGCGGATACGGCGGCACCGCGCCGGCGGCATCGTCGTTCACGTGCGCCATGCGGCCACTGATCTCGATGCGCTGGCGCGCATCCGGCATGTAGCCCAGCACGATGCCGCCGCCCGCGCCGCGAAAGCCGCTGTTGGGCACCTCTTCGGCGGCGCTGCGGAAATTGCTGGCGCGCCGGCCGGTGGCATACACGCGCAGGTCGAAGCCGTCGCCGGCGGCTTCGAGCGCGGCGTTGGCCTGCAGCGCGTTGGCGTTGCTGCGCCACGAGGCCGACACCTCGCCGCCATTGAGCTGGAATGCATGATCCAGATTGCCGTGGGCGCGCCGGGTGACGAAGTTGATCAGGCCGCCCAGCCCATCGCTGCCGAAGCGCGCCGAATCCGGCCCCCGCACCACCTCGACCTGCTCCAGCTCGGTCGGGCTGATCAGCATGAATTGCAGGGTATTGCGGCCACGGAAGCGATTGCCGTCGATGAAGACAGGCACCCGCATGTCATTGGTATTCATGCCGCGCAGGAATACCGTGCCGGCAATGCCGCCCGTGTGGTTGATGGTGGCGTTGGGAATCCGGCTCAATAGCTCCAGGGTGCTGATGGGGCTGAGCCGGTCGATGTCCTGGCGGTCGACCACCGACACCGATTGCGTCACCGCATGGTCCAGCGTCGCCGGCGGCGGCGCGGCGCCGATGGCGTGCAGGCGGCCGTCGTCCGCGCCGTCGCCGGCCGTGACGCGGATGGCCGGCAACTGCGCGGGTTCGGCGGCCACGGCGGGCGCGCCAAGTGTGGTGGCCGCGAGCAGGAAAGCGCGGACGAAGGGCGAAGGCGGAAAGGGATGAGTCATACAGGAATGCAAAGGCAAAGCCCGAAGGCCGGAGAAACACCGCCTTGCGCGGCGGCGATGAAAGCCGGCGCGCGGGGCAACAGGGCCCCGCGCGCCAGGCTCAGAACCGCGTCCGCAACGTCACATTGACGCTGCGCCCCGGCTGCAGCAACGGATTCAGGCCCGTCATGGGGTAATTGACATTCGACGCCGTGGCGGCGGTGCGATACGCGCGGTCGAACAGGTTGTTGATGCTGAACACCGCCTGGGTATTGCCCACCTTCGGCAAGCCCAGCCGGTCCAGCTGCAATTGCGCGGACAGGTTGACCACGCCAAAGCCGGCCGCCGGGTATTCCTTGCGGTCGTCATAACGGCCCTGCCCCTTGGCCCACTGCAATTCGGCACCGAAGGCATAGGCGTCATTCGGGCCGACATACTGCACCCCCATCAGGCCGCTGAGCGTGGCGATGGAGGGCAGCGGCCGGTGGGTGATGCGGTTGGTGGCATGCAGGTAGCCCGCGCTGCCATACAGGTTGAGCGCGCGCGTCACTTGCCAGCGCCAGTCGCTTTCCAGGCCCTGCACCCGGACCTTGCCCACATTCGCCTTTTGCGTGGCGGGCAGGCCGTTGTACTGGGTGTTGACGTTCTCGATGAAGTCACGGAAATCGCTGCGGAACGCGGTCACGCCAACGCTGGCATCCTCGAAATGCAGGCGGGTCCCCACATCGACGTTGGTGCCGCGCTCGGGTTTGAGCTGGGGATTGGGGAAGGAATAGCTGGCGCCCGTGAAGCCGGCGTCGAACATGTCGAAGATCCACGGCATGCGGAACGAATTGCCGACGCTGCCCAGCAGTTCGATCACCTGGGTGGCGCGGTACGACAGTCCCAGGCTACCCGTAGTGGCGGTCTGCTGGTTGTTCCGCGCCGCGCGGAACGCCGGCAGCAGATCGGGCGACGGCAAGGGGTCAAGGTCGACATCGGAACGGTACCAATCCAGGCGACCGCCGGCGGTCAACGTCCATTTCGGCGAAATGGTCCACTCATTGCTGAGGAATGCGCCGATATTGGTCTGGTAGCGGGCCGGTCCGCTGGGAACCCAAGCACCGCGATTGACGATCGTGCCGCCGTCGGGCTGACGCGCTGTTACCTGCGTTCGCCGCCCCTGGCCGGGCCAGTTTTCATGCATGAAATCCATGCCGACCGTGGTGGCGACAGTGGCCCACGGAAGCGTTGCCGCGAGACTTCCCCCGTAGGCCAGTGGCCCTGGCACGTGGCGCTGCACATCCAGCACGCGATTTGGATTGGCCTGGTTGTGCACCACCAGCGTGGTGTCGAATTCGTTGACGTAGACGCTGGCGCGCAATTCGCTGATCGCGCCGTCGAACTCGCCCCGATAGGCCAGCCTTCCCTGCTTGACGTTCAGGGGATTGCTGCGGGTGGTGGCCAGCGGATAGGGCGGCACCGTGCCGGCCCAGCCTTCGTTGACGTGCGCCATGCGGCCGCTGATCTCGACGCGCTGGCGCGCATCGGGCATGTAGCCCAGCACGATGCCGCCGCCCGCGCTGCGGAAATCACTGTTCGGCACTTCGCCCTCGGCGCTGCGGAAGTTGCCGGCGCGCCGTCCGGTCGCATAGACGCGCAGGTCAAAACCATCGCCGGCCGCCTCCAGCGCCGCGTTGGCCTGCCTGCCGTTGCCATTGCTCTGCCAGGTTGTCGACACCTCGCCGCCATCCACGGTGAACCCGTGCTCCAGGTTGCCATGGGCGCGCTTGGTGACGAAGTTGATCAGGCCCCCCAGCCCATCGCTGCCAAAGCGCGCCGAATCAGGCCCCCGCACCACCTCGACCGCTTCCAGCTCGGTGGGACTGATGAGCATGAACTGCAATTTATTGCGGCCGCGAAAGCGATCGCCGTCGATGAACACGGGCACCCGCATATCGAGCGTGTCCATGCCGCGCAGGAACAGGGTGCCGCCAATGCCGCCGCCCAGATTGATGGTGGCGTTCGGGATGCGGCCCAGCAGCTCCAGCGTGCTGATGGCGCTGAGCCGGTCGAGGTCCTGGCGATCCACCACCGACACCGATTGCGTGACCGTATGGTCGAGCGTCGCCGGCGGCGGCGTGGCGCCAATGGCATGCAGGCGGCCGTCGTCGACGGCGGCGTCTTCGGCCGTGACGCGAATGGCGGGAAGCTGCGCGGCGGTCTCGGCGGCCATGGCGGGCGCGCCGAGGCTGGCGGCGGCCAGCAGGATGGCGCGGACGAAGGGCGAGGACGGGAAGGAATGAGTCATACGAAAAAAACGCAATAGCCCGGAGGCGGGAAGGAAGCCGCCTCAGGCGGCGGGCGTGGAATCTTTCAGCCACGGCAGGAAGCCGCGCAGGAAGCGGCTGGTGGCCGGCATGAAATAACTGCCGTGGTGGTACATCGGATCGAGCGAGGTGACGATCAGCCGGCCCGCGGTGCTGCACCGGTCCTCGTACAGCACCGAGCCGGCGCCGACCTTGTCGACCAGCGAGACCGCGCCGGGCGGCGGCGCATAGGTGCCATGCTGGTGCCAGGTGACGTCGGCCAGCGTCAGGTAGCGAAACAGCGAATGGTCGGGCGCCGCCAGCCGCAGGCCGGGATCGGCCCCCGGCGTCTTCCACCACCAGAAATTCACTTCGCAATCGGTCCAGCGCACGCCATCCAGCCAGCGGTGCGAGCCGGTCTCGCCCATCGCCACCAGCGTCTTGCCGGCGGCCAGGAAGCGGGCCAGGCGCGCCCGCTGCGCCACCAGCAGCTCGGGATTGATGCGGCACGACACGATCAAGGCGTCGCAGCCCTCCAGGGCGGCGTCATCCAGTTCCGGCAGGTAGATCACCCGGTCGATGTACGCCGCCAGCTCCGGCGTGCGGAAGGTGCGGTGGTGGTAATACGTGCCGGCATCCAGCGCGGCGATCACCGGCGCGCCGGGTGTCGGGTCGGCATGGCGGGCGCGGGTCATGCCGCCTCCCCGCGCAGCCAGTCGAACAGCTGCGGCACGATGCGGCAGGTGCTGTCGGCGCTGCCCGCATACATCCACATGTCATTGCCGGAGTGCGTCAGCAGGCGGCCGCCCCCGGGCAGCGCCAGCACCCAATCCACCGGCATGGCGTCCGGCCCCAGCGTGTGCAGCACGCGCGCGCCCGCTGGCGGCGGGTTGCCGCCGCGCGCATAGAAACCGGCGACGCCACGGCGAAAGGTCAGGTGTTCCGGGTCGACGCCGTCGAACACCGGATGCGCCTCGCCCCGATGCAATCGCAGCCCATCGATGCCGCGCGCCGGGCCCGGCACGAACGGCGCCAGCCAGCGCAGGAAGGGATAGGCCACGTGGCCGTTGAACACCATCGTGCCACCGGCCAGCAGCCACGCCTCCAGCCGCGCCTGCTGCGACAGCAGATAGCGCTGGTCGGTATTGGCCGGCACCAGCAGGGCCCGTACCGCCGCCAGTTCCAGACGATGCAGGGCGTACAGGGGTTCGGCGATGGCCGGTGGCGCATCGCCGCCGGTCAACGCGGCGGGACCGTCGCCGGTCCAGTGATTCAAATAGACGATGGTGTTCATCGGATTCAATGGAAAAGAGGAATCACGCCCGGCACCTCGCGGCGGTCGGCGGTGATGATGGTTACCCGCACCGGCAATCCATACAGCCGGCTCAGGCGTTCGTCGGTGCACATCTGCCCGGTGGGCCCGGCCTCGCAGGCGTCGGGATGCATCAACAGGGTCTGGTCGGCGATGTGCTGCGCGTGCTGCGGCTGGTGGGTCGAGAACACCACCGTCATGCCCTCGCCCGCCAGCCGCCGCAGCAGCGTCAGGATCACGTCCTGGTTGCGCAGGTCGAGCGCCGCGCTGGGCTCGTCCAGCACGATGATGGGGCTGGCGCTGGCCATGGCCCGCGCGATGCAGGCCAACTGCTGTTCGCCGCCGCTGAGCGCGTGAAAGGGCCGCGCCGCCAGATGCTCCAGCCGCACGGCGCGCAGGCACTCGCGGGCGATGTCGCGGTCGCCCGGGCCGGGCGAGGCCCACCAGCGCAGGTGCCGCACGCGGCCCATGGTCACCATGGCCAGCACGTCGTAGGCGAACAGCGAATCGGTGCGCTGCGGCACATAGGCGGCGTGGCCGCGCAGGCGCACCGCGCCAGCGGCCGGCGGCTGCACCCCCAGCAACGTCTTGAGCAAGGTGGTCTTGCCCCGGCCGTTCGGCCCCAGCACGGCCAGCACGCTGCCGGCGGGCACGCGCAGCGACAGGTCGGACAGCAGCAGGCGGCCGCCGGCCTGCACGGCAAGGCGATCCAGTTCAAGCATGGCCCGCCTCCCGGCCCTGCGTGCGGCGCAACAGCCACGCGAACAGGGGCGCGCCGACCAGCGCGGTGATCACGCCCAGCGGAATCTCGGCGCTGGTGGCGCTGCGGGCCACGGTATCGACCCACACCATGTAGGTGCCGCCAAGCAAGGCGCTGGCGGGCAGCAGCACGCGGTGATCGGGGCCGACCAGCATGCGCGCAATGTGCGGCACCACCAGCCCGACCCAGCCCACCGTGCCCGACACCGCCACACTGGCCGACACCACCAGCGTGGCGCAGCCCAGCAGCATCCAGCGCAGCGGCTCGACCGCCAGCCCCATGGCGCTGGCCTGCTCGTCCCCCAGCGACAGCACGTTGATGCGGAACCGCAGCGCGAACAACAGCCCCATGCCCGCCGCGATGGGCGCCACCGCCGCCCCCAGCTTGACGTAGGACGCCGTGGCGAAGCTGCCCATCAGCCAGAACACGATCGCCGGCAGGCTGTCGTAGGGATCGGCGAAATAGGTGGCCAGCGAGATCAGCGCGGAAAAGAACGCGCTGGTGACCACGCCCGCCAGCACCAGCATCAGGATGGTGGTGCGCCCCCGCGAGCGGCCCAGCAGGTAGACGATGGCCACCGCCAGCAGGCCGCCCGCGAAAGCGAATCCCAACGTCGCCCACAGCGACGAGAACAGCAGGATCGCCGCGCACCCGCCAAACGCGGCGCCGGACGAAATGCCGAGGATCTGCGGCCCGACCAGGGGGTTGCGGAAGGCGCCCTGCAAGGCCGCGCCGCACAGCGCCAGGCTGGAGCCGGCCAGCAGCGCCAGCAGCACCCGCGGCAGGCGCACCAGCAATACCACCCGGCGCTCGGCGTCGGCGACGGTCGGCAGCCAGGATGCCAGGCCGTCGGGCAGCGCCCATCCGGCCAGCGCGGCGCCCACATGAGAGGCCGGCAACGCATAACGCCCCACGCACAACGCGGCCAGGGCCGACAGCGGCGCCGCGGCGATCATCAGCCACCAGGGCCAGGCGCGCCGCCGATCGTCGCCCCGCGCGGGATTCCGTTCAGCGCAGGCGGTCATAGCCGGCGGCTCCGTGGTTCAAGCGCATGCGCAGCACCTTGTCGATATCGGCCGCGTCGATGTCATAGCCGTACAGCCAGGCGTAGGCCTGCGCGATGCGCTCGCGCAGCGGCCAGTCGAATCGCTTCGGATGCAACAACTGGCTCAGCCACTGCCAGTACAACGGCGATTCCTGGCTGGGGGGATCCCAGATATAGCCGCCGGCCGGAATCATGTAGACGCGATGGCTGCGCACGGCCGGAATATCCGCGAACAGCGGATCGGCATAGATCATGGCGGGCGTCAGGCCCGACTCGAAGTTGTTCAGCAGGATCACATCGGGCGCCCAGGCCATGATCTGCTCGATGCCGACCGATTGGCCGGTGCCGACCACCGCCGCGGCCACGTTGCGCCCGCCAGTCAGCTGGATGTCATCATCGAAACTGCTGCCCGCGCCCGACGTGCGCAATTGCGGCCGGTAGCGCGACAGGTACAGCACGCCCGGCCGCTCGTCGGCGCGCAGGCCGCCGGTGACGCGAAGGATCTGCGCGCGCACCTCGTCGCGCCACGCCAGCAGCCGGGCGGCTTGCGCATCCCGCCCGAGCGAATGCCCCATCAGCCGGATCCATTCGCGGGTGCGCACGTCGGTGCCGTACAGCAGCGCCGCCACCGGCAGGCCGGCGTTGCGCAGCGGCGCGATCAGGTCGTCGCCCATGTGACCCCACTGCCACACCATGTCGGGACGGATCTGCAACAGGGTTTCCACGTTCGGCACGAAGCCCGACCGGGTAATGTCCGAGCGCACGCTTTCCATGTGCGGGAACAGGCGCGACGGCACCGGGTCCGCCATGCGCGCAAAGGAGTCGGGATGCATGCCCGCCAGGTGGCGCGACGAACCGCCGTCCAATGACATCAACAGCGTGCCGCCCGGCATCGGCAGCGAGACCGCGCGCGTCGAAGGCGCGGCCTGCGTGACCGGGTTGCCGAGCATGTCGGTAAAGCGCACGGGGCCCTGCGCCGCCGCACCAGACGACCATGACAACGCCGCCGACAAGGCGCTCAAGGCAATGGGAGAACTTATAAGACGGCGCGGTTGCGGCGCGGTCCAGGCCTTGTATTTTTTCACGGGGAGGGCATCTTGAACAGGAATCATTTTCGATTCGAATTCTAGGTATCCACCTCCGCCGATCAAATGACTATTGTCAATTCGTCTCAGTCGCTTCTGCTCGCCGCGTTGCGGCGCCATCCCTGGTTCGAGGGCATCGCCGACGCCGCGCTCGGCGCGCTGGCGGCGCGCGCCCATTGGCTGCGCTTCGAGGCGGGTGACACGCTGTTTTCCGAAGGCCAGCCGGCAACCGCGTGCCTGCTGGTGTGCGAGGGGCTGGTCCAGGGCCTGCGCTACACCGCCGATGGCGATGACAAGGTATTTGGCGAAGTCGGCCCGGGCGGCTGGCTGTCGGTGCTGGCCATGTTCGAGCCGACGCCGCGCCACCTGCATCATGTCCGCGCCCGCCGCGACGGCAATGGTTGCCTGCTGCATCAAGGCGCCTTCCTGCAGCTGTGTCGCGACGACGGCCGCTTCGCCTGCCGCGTCGCCGCCCACGGCGCCGCGCTGGTGCGGCATCACACCGACCGGATCGACTGGCTCACTTCCAGTTCGGCGCAGGAACGCCTGGCCGAATACGTGCTGCGCGCCGGCAAGCCTCAGGCCGGCCAGCCGCTGACCCTGCCGCTCAGCCACTCGCAGATCGCCGTCAAGCTCGGCATGCGGGCCGAGACCCTCAGCCGCATCTTCTCCAAGTGGCGCCGCGAAGGCATCATCGCCAGCCGCGCCGGCACGCTCTACGTGCTGCGGCTCGCACCGCTCGAACAACTGGCGTCCGGATGCTGAAACGCCGCGTGTCCCGACGGACGCGCGGCGTTCATGCGTGACCGCCCGATGTCACGTCGCCGGGCGGTCACAGCCCTCACTTCACGCTGGCCACCGCGTCCAGGATCACCCGCGCCACGGCGTCCGGCTGCGATTGCTGCGGCACGTGGCTGGTCTGCAGGTCGGTGACCTTGGCGCCGATGCGCTTGGCCATCTGGTGTTGCAGCGCCGGCAGGATCATGCGGTCGTGGTTGCTGACGACGAACCACGACGGCTTGGTCTTCCACGCGGCGGTCGACACCGCTTCGCCAAAGGCGCTGGCCTTGATCGGGCCCTGCGTGGCCGCCATCACCCGGGCCTGCGCGGCCGGCACATCCTGCGCGAAATCGCGCGCCAGGCCGGCGGGCGACAGGCTCAGCCAGCCGTGGCTGTCGGCGCCGATGCTGTCCGAACCCGGCGCCTTGGGCGTGCCCTCGGTCAGCGTCGCCACCGACTGGCCGGCATCGGGCGCGAAGGCGGCCACGTAGACCAGGCTGGCGACCTTGGGATGGTTGCCGGCCTCGGTGATCACCGTGCCGCCCCACGAATGGCCGACCAGCACCACCTTGCCGGGCTGGTTGTCGATGGCGCGGTTGGCCGCGGCCACGTCGCCGGCCAGCGATTCCAGCGGGTTCTGCACCGCCTGCACCTGCACGCCCTTGGCCTGCAACAGGGCGACCACCTTGGCCCAGTCCGAGCCGTCGGCGAAGGCGCCATGCACGATGACGACGGACGGCCGCGCGGCGGCCGGTTCGGCGGCGAACGACTGCGAAACGGGCGCGGCGAACAGGCCGGCGACCAGGAGGGAGGCTGCGATAATATGGCGCTTCATGACGATTCCTTTTTCGGGGTCCAGCGCCGACGTGGCGCTTGGTTGACGCCAGTGTCGTTTTCCCGCCCGTCGCGCGGTATCGGATGATTGACCGATGCGCCGGTTCTCGCCTTCCCGCCCTCTCCTGCCGCCCCCATTCATCGCCCCGCCTGCCCCCATGATCGCCGATAGCGCCATAGAACTGACCGACGCCGTGCTGGCCATGGCCTTCATCGGCGACCTCAGCATGGGCCGCGCCACCGACCATTCGCGCCGCACCGCCTGCCTGGCGGGCCTGCTGGCCGCCGCGCACGGCCTGGATGCGGCCGGCCAGGACCACGCCCGCGCGGTGGCGCTGCTGCGCTGGTCAGGCTGCACCGCCAACGCCGGCGGCTTCGCCGAGCTGCTGGGCGACGACATCGCCTCGCGCGAGGCCATGATGGCGCAGACCCTGCCCCCGCTGGACGCGCGCACGCAGTCGCTGATCGTGCCGCTGGCGCTGATCCATTGCGAGATTTCCGGCGACGTCGCCGTCAGCCTGGGCATGCCCGACGCGGTCGTGACCGGTCTGCGCCACGCCTTCGAGCGCCACGATGGCAAGGGCATGCCGCAGGCGCTGGACGGCGGCGCCGTCTCGCCGCTGGCGTTCATCGTCAACGCCGCCAGCGACCTGGAGATCCTCAGCCGCGCCCATGGCCGCGACAGCGCGCTGTACTTCCTGCGCCAGCAGGCCGGCGCCAAGTATCCCGCCGACATCGCCGCGCTGGCCGCGCGCCACGGCCCGGCCTGGCTCGACCGGATCGACGCCGATCCGCCCGACGGCGCCGACTGGAACCTGGCCGGCGGCTGCCGCGGCGCGCCCGCCGCGCTGACGCTGCTGGCCGACGTGGCCGAACTCAAGCTGCCCTGGCTGGCCGGCTATTCGCGCCGGGTGGCGGCGCTGGCGGTGGCCACCGCCGCGCGGCTCGACCTGGACGCGGCGACGCAGGCGCAATTGCAGGCCGCCGCGCTGGTCCACGGCATCGGCCGCGCCGCGCTGCCGAACCGCCTGTGGAACACCGGCGGCAAGCTGTCGCCGGACCAGTGGGAGCAGGTGCGCCTGATGCCCTACTGGACCGCGCGCGCGGCGCGCCAGATCAAGGGCCTGAGCGAGGCCGCCGAACTGGCCTCGTATGCCTACGAACGGCTGGATGGCAGCGGCTATTTCCGCGGCGCGGCGGGCACGGCATTGGGCCTGCCGCAACGGGTGCTGGCCGCCTGTGTAACCTTGCAGGCGCTGCGCGAGGACCGTCCCTGGCGTCCCGCGCTTGCGCTGGCGGACGCGGCGCGGCAACTGCGCCAGGAGGCCGCCGCCGGCCGCTACGATGCTGACGTGGCCGAGGCCGCCATCGCCGCGGCGGGCGGCGAAACCGCCGCCCCGCGCCGCGCCGTCTCGCCGCTGTCGCAGCGCGAACTGGAAGTGCTGCGGCAGATCAGCCTGGGGGCCAGCAACAAGGAAGCGGCGCGCGCGCTGAACATCAGCCCCAGCACGGTGCGCACCCACGTCGAAAGCGTGTTCCGCAAGCTGGAATGCTCGACCCGCGCGGCCGCCACGCTCAAGGCGCTGACCTCGGGCCTGCTGTAGCGGGCGCCGCGCGACAGGCGCCGCCGCCCGACACGCCCGGGCGCGGATTCGCCCGAAAGGGGCCGTGATCCGGCCAAACCCCTGCGCCCCACGCCACCGCCTCAACGATCGGCGATCGCCCGCAGCGCCCGATAGGTCTCGCGCTCGTCCTGGTTCTCGCCGTAGTCGCTGAGCTTGACGATCACCACGCGCCGGCCGGGATGCACGTACAGGTACTGGCCATGGATGCCGACGGCCGCGAAGTCCGGCCCGCCCGTGGGCTCCAGTTCCCACCATTGCGCGGCGTAGCCCCAGCCGTCGACCGGATGCGGGGCGGGACGCGCGATGCGCGCCACCCAGGCGGCCGGGACCAGGCCTGCGCCCTGCCCGGACTCAAGCACGCGCTGCCCGACCCGCGCGAAGTCGCGCGCCGTGGCATTCAGGCAGCAGAACGCCTTCTCGATGCCACCGGGCCGGTCCAGGTTCCAGGTGGCGGCGGACTCCGCGCCCATCGGCCCCCACAGCCGCTCGGCGAGCAGGTCGGCCAGGGGCTTGCCGGTCACGCGCGTCAGCGCCATGCCCAGTAGCTGGGTGTCGACGCTGCGGTAGTCGCCCGCGCTGCCCGGCGTGAAATGCATGCGCCGGTGGTCGTGCACAAACCCGGCCAGATCGCGCGTCAGATACATGCGTGCGGTGCCGGTGAAAGGCCAATAGGCCCGGTAATTCTCCGACACGTCGATGCCCGAGGCCATGTCCAGCAGATGCCCGAGCGTGACGCGGTCGTAATCGCCCGCGCCCGCCAGCTCGGGCAGCAGCGTGGTCAGGCGGTCGTCCTCGCGCAGCTCGCCGCGCGCGATCGCCTGGCCCACCAGCAGCGACACCACCGACTTGGCCATCGACCACGACGACTGCGGGTCGCTGGCGCGCACGCCCGGCCGGTACCACTCGTACTCCAGCCTGCCGTCGCGCAGCACCACCAGCGCATTGGTGGCGGTGCTTTGCAGGAACCGCTCGAACGGAATTTCGGCGCCTTTCCACGGCACCGTGGCGGGCGGTGGCCAGGCGCTGGCCGCCAGCACGGATGGCGTGGCCGCGGCCGGCACGACCCGCGCCGGCAACAGGTCGCCGCGGCGCGACGGCGCCGACGCCTCCAGCCGCCACAGCGTGTGCGGCGGCGGGATCTCCATCACGGCCGTGGCCGCATAGGCGGCGGCCGTCAGCGCGGCCAACCCCAGGGCCAGCCGCACGGCGGCGCGGCCCGCGCGGCGGGCGCGCGGGCGCGTGATGCGGGAGGTCGGGTCCATTGCCATGGCGCGGATCATGCCAAGTCCGCGCCGAATGCACAACCGGCATCGCGCGCTCGTCATCCGCGCGCGACGCCGGCGGCGCGGACAAGGAGATTCAAGTCGCAATGTATCCGCCCGCCCGCGCCGTACATTGCGACACCCCCCACCCCGCCGGGCTGGCTACAACGGCGCCACACCCCGTCACTTCCCTTTCCCGGAGACCCGCCATGCCCGACCCCATCGACACCCGACGCCGCCGCCTGCTCGGCACCACCTCGGCCCTGGCCGGCGCCAGCCTTCTGAACCTGGGCCTGGGCGCCAGCGCGCGCGCCCAGGGCGCCGCGCCAATCGCCCCTCGCGCCACCGGCACGGCCAGCTTCAGCGCCATCCGCCAGATCCGCGCCGGCGATTTGGACATCGGCTACGTCGACGCCGGGCCGGCCAACGGCCCGGTCGCCATCCTGCTGCACGGCTGGCCCTACGACATCCACAGCTTCATCGACGTGACGCCGCGCCTGACCGCCGCCGGCTACCGCGTCATCGTGCCGTATCTGCGCGGCTACGGCTCGACCCGCTTCCTGTCGGCCGATACCGCGCGCAACGGCGAACAGGCGGTGGTGGCGGTCGACATCATCGCCCTGATGGACGCCCTGAAGATCGGCAAGGCCGTCATCGCCGGCTTCGACTGGGGCGCGCGCACCGCCAACATCATGGCCGCGCTCTGGCCCGAACGCTGCCAGGCGCTGGTATCGGTCAGCGGCTACCTGATCGGCAGCCAGGAAGGCAACCGCAAGCCGCTGCCGCCGCAGGCCGAGTTCCAGTGGTGGTACCAGTTCTACTTCGCCACCGAACGCGGCGCGGCCGGCTACGCCGCCAACGTCGACGCCTTCAACAAACTTATCTGGCAACTGGCCTCGCCGCAATGGCGCTTCGACGACGCCACCTACGCGCGCAGCGCCCGCGCCTTCGCCAACCCCGACCACGTCGCCATCGTCATCCACAACTACCGCTGGCGCCTCGGGCTGGCGCAGGGCGAGGCACGCTACGACGACCTGGAGCGGCGCCTGGCCGTGGCGCCGAAGATCGCGGTGCCCACCATCACGCTGGAAAGCGACGCCAATGGCGCGCCGCACCCCGCGCCCGCCACCTATGCCGGCCAGTTCAGCGGCAAGTACCGTCACGTCGACGTGACCGGCGGCATCGGCCACAACCTGCCGCAGGAAGCGCCCGAGGCCTTCGCCGACGCGGTGCTGCAGGTGACGCGGCTGTGAATTTCAAAATCACTATCGTGATTTGAATGTGATAGCGCCGTGATACCGCGATACCGCCCGGCGCGCCCCCCGTGCCGGACGCAACCCCGCGTGTCCGCCGGACAACAACCGGCGGACGCGGCGTTGACAGCCTCATCATCGTTGCCTTAGGATGCGCCCTTGCTTTTCAACAACCCCTTTTCTTCCGGGTGCCAACGTGTCTGCCATTCGTCAATTCGCCTAAACGCCGACGACTACCTTCCGGTAATCGCGGTCAGCCTGTCCATTCACGCGGCTCGACCTTCCCGGTCTTGAGCGCGACCCGCGGCAGGCGCGGTTCCGGAACGCGCAACACATCCCCCCTCGCTTCCCGTCCCCGCAAGACCGCGTCGTCGGCTTCCCCACTTTTCCTGGAGAAGACCCATGACGCCGGATTTCCGCGCCTGCGCGCAATCCCTTGAACTGTTCCGCTATCCCCGCACCCCGCACCTGGAAGGCTCGCGGCTGCAGGAGGGCGACCACGGCCACGACCACGTGCCTTACCGCGACCTGCGCGGCCTGCGCCTGGTGGTGGAAGAGAAACTCGATGGCGCCAACACCGGCATCAGTTTCAGCCCCGCGGGCGACCTGCTGCTGCAATCGCGCGGCCACTACCTGGTGGGCGGCGGACGCGAACGCCAATTCAACTTCATCAAGGCCTGGGCCCAGGCCCACGCCGGCTGGCTGCTGCAACGGCTGGAAGACCGCTACGTGATGTACGGCGAAACGCTATCGAAAAAGCACTCGGTGTTCTACGACGCGCTGCCGCACCACTTCTTCGAGTTCGACGTGCTCGACCGCCGCACCGGCGCCTTCCTGTCCACCGAGGCGCGGCGCGAACTGCTGGCCGGCGGCCCGGTGCTGTCGGTGCCTGTCCTGTACGACGGCCTGGCGCCCGCGCGCCTGGCCGACCTGAAGGCCCTGCTGCGGCCCTCGCTGGCCAAGACGGCGCGGTGGCGCGACGCGTTCGAGGCCACCGTGCGGCGCGAGGGCCTGGACCTGGCGCTGGCCTGGCGGCAATGCGACAAGTCGGACCTGTCGGAAGGCCTGTACATCAAGGTGGAGGCCGACGGCAGGACGCTGGGCCGCTACAAATGGGTGCGCGCCGACTTCGTCCAGGCCATCCTGGCCGCCGACAAGCACCATTCCGAGCAGCCCTACGTCCCCAACCAGCTCGCGCCCGGCGTCGACCTGTACGCCCCGCGTCCGCGGGTCGATTGGGACACGCTGCGCGGCGACAAGGAGGCATCATGAACTTCGAACAATTGCGGGCCCTGGCGCCCGCCGCCGGCCAGGCGCCGGACTTCGCCGCCTGTCTGGCGGCCTTTCCGGCGCTGGAGCTGGCCAAGACCACGCCGCAGGACCCGCGCTACCACGGCGAGGGCGATGTCTGGACCCACACCCGCATGGTGGTCGAGGCCCTGCTGGCGCTGCCCGATTACCAGGCCGCCAGCCGCGCCGACCAGGAAATCGTGTTCCTGGCGGCGCTGCTGCACGACATCGCCAAGCACGCCACCACGGTGATCGACCCGGCCAGCGGCGCGATTTCGCAACCCGGCCATTCCACCCGGGGCGCGATCGACGCGCGCATCGCGCTGTGGGACGCCGGCGTGCCCTTCGCCGTGCGCGAGGCCATCTGCCGCCTGATCGCCGTGCACCAGGTGCCGTTCTTCGCGCTGTCCGGTTCCCGTCGCGGCAAATCGGTGGAATTCATCGTGCGCGAGCTGTCGTGGCAACTGAGCATTCCGCTGCTGGCGATGCTGGCCGAGGCCGACATGCGCGGCCGCATCTGCCGCGACCAGCAGCAGGTGCTGGACAACATCGCGCTGTTCCGCGAGGCCGCGCGCGAGGAGGACTGCTATGGCCAGCCGCGGCGCTTCGCCGACGCGCACACCGCCGTCAGCTACTTTCGCGGCGCCGACGTGCATCCGGACTACGCCCTGTTCCAGGAGCCCGGCTCGCGCGTCATCGTCATGTCGGGCCTGCCGGCCAGCGGCAAGAACAGCTGGGTGGCGGCGCACCACCCCGACCTGCCGGTGGTGTCGTTCGACGACGCGCGCGAGGCGCTCGGCCTGGCGCACGGCAAGAACGAGGGCAAGGTGGCGCACCTGGCGATCGACCGGGCCAAGGCATTGCTGCGCCAGCGGCGGCCGTTCGTCTGGAACGCCACCAACCTCAGCCAGCTGATGCGCAAGAAGACGCTGGACCTGCTGTACGCCTACCACGCCGAGGTCGAGCTGGTGTACCTGGAGCAGCCGCGCGCCGAGCTGCTGCGGCGCAATGCCCGGCGCGACACGTCGCTGCCCAACAAGACCCTGCTGGGCATGCTGCACCGCTGGGACCTGCCGCTGCCGACGGAAGCGCATCGGGTGGTGTACGCGGTGAAGGCGCGGCAGCCTGCCATGCCTGGCGGCGCCTACGGGGCGGAAGCCGGCCCCTACGCCTGCTCCGGCAGATAACCGCTATACCCCATCAGCGTCGACAGCCGCTGGGCGACGTTGGCGACGATCTCCTGCACCTGGGCGATGCTGGGCGATTCCTTGCGGTCGATGCGCTCGATGTGGGGCACGTTGATGGCGGCGATGACCTGGTTGCCCACACCCATCACCGGATAGGCGACGTTGGTGATGCCGCGGATCTGGCGGCTGGCCATGCAGGCGCAGCCGTTCTTGCGCACGTCCGCCAGGATCGGGAACAGTTCGCCCGGGTCGGACTCCAGCTCGCCTTCCACCTTGATGTGGGCGGCCAGCATGCGGGTGCGCTCGACCTCGTCGCGGAATGCCAGCAACACGTGGCCCGAGGACGTGTCGGTCAGGCCCATCATCACGCCCACCTTCAGGCCGAACGACCAGCGCTCGGGACTGTCGACCTGCGCGATCACCACCACCCGGCCGGCCTGGTAGACCGCCAGGTGGCACGACTGGCGCGCGCGGTTGGCCAGTTCGCGCAGCAGCGGCAGCGCCACGCTCACCAGCGATTTCAGCGGCTGCTGACGGTGCGCCAGCTCGAACATCTTCAGCGTCAGCGTGTAGCGGTCGTTGTCGTCGACCTGCACGAAGCCGCGCCGCTGCAGCGTCACCGCCATGCGGAAGATCTCGCTGACGCTGCGGCCAATCTTCTGCGCCAGCTCGGCCAGCGTGTAGCCGGCCGGGCTGGCGGCCAGCGCCTCCAGGATGTCCAGCCCCTTTTCCAGGGCGGGCGCGGCGTAGCGTTGCGCGCCCGGCGCGTCGGCGGCGTCGGCCTCGGTCGGCGTGAAATCGGCGGGGGAAATCTTGGAAGCGGTCATGGCGTCGGCGTTGGAGTGAAACCCGATTTTATTCGGCCCGGCTCCAGGCCCGCAGGGCCTGCCGCTGCTCGCCCAGGCCGGCGATGCCCAGGCGCATCTCGTCGCCCGCCTTCAGGTACACCGGCGGCTTCTGGCCCAGGCCCACGCCCGGCGGCGTGCCGGTGCTGATGATATCGCCCGGCATCAGCGACATGAAGCGGCTGATGTAGCTGACCAGCGTCTTCACGCCGAACACCATGGTGCGGGTGCTGCCGTTCTGGAAGCGATGGCCGTTCACTTCCAGCCACATGTCCAGGTTCTGCGGATCGGCGACCTCGTCGCGCGTCACCAGCCACGGGCCGACCGGCGCGAAGGTGTCGCAGCCCTTGCCCTTGTCCCACTGGCCGCCGCGCTCGATCTGGTATTCACGCTCGGACACGTCGTTGACCACGGTGTAGCCGGCCACGTAGTCCATGGCCTCGCTTTCTTCCACGTACGAGGCCTTCTTGCCAATGACCACGCCCAGCTCCACTTCCCAGTCGGTCTTGACCGAGCCGCGCGGGATGATCACCGGGTCGTTCGGGCCGCTCAGCGACGAGCTGGGCTTGAGGAACAGGACCGGCTCGGCCGGCACCGGCAGGCCGGACTCGGCGGCGTGGTCGGCGTAGTTCAGGCCGACGCAGACGATCTTGCCGACGCCGTTGACCGGGCAGCCGTAGCGCACCGCGCCGTCCACGCGCGGCAGGCTGGCGGGGTCGAGCTTGGCCAGCCGGGCCAGTTCGGCCGGGGCGATGGCGGCGGTGTCGATGTCGGCCACCACGCCCGACAGGTCGCGCAGCGCGCCCTGGGCGTCGATCAGGCCGGGTTTTTCCTGGCCGGGCTGGCCGTAGCGTACGAGTTTCATGCGGAATCCTTGAAAGGGAAAAAAGCGGGGCGGCGGCTCAGTTGGACCAGCCGCCGTCGATAACCTGGATGGTACCGGTAGTGAAAGCCGATTCGTCGCTGGCCAGGTAGACCGCCAGCGCGGCCACCTCCTCCACCCGGCCGACGCGGCCGATGGGCTGGCGCGCCACGAAGGCGGCGCGCACCGCGGCTTCGTCGCTGCCCTGCTGGCGCGCCTGCGCGGCGATGCGCTCGCGCAGCGAGGGCGACTCGACCGTGCCGGGGCAGATCGCGTTGCAGCGGATGCCGCGCGCCACGAAGTCCGCCGCCACCGCCTTGCTCAGCCCGATCACGGCGGCCTTGGAGGCGCCATAGACGAAGCGGTTGGGCACGCCCTTCACGCTGGAGGCGGCCGAGGCCATGTTGATGATCGAGCCGCCGCGTTCCAGCATCAGCGGCAGGTAGGCGCGGATGGTGCGGTACATGGCCTTGACGTTCAGGTCCATGCTGAAGTCCCAGTCGGCCTCGTCGCAGTCCAGCACGGTGCCGGCGTGGACGAAGCCGGCGCAATTGAACAGCACGTCGACCGCGCCGGTCTCGCGCGCGCAGTCGGCCACGGCGGCGCCGTCGCGCACGTTCAGCACGCGGGTGCGCAATCCGTCCAGGCCGGCCGCGCGGGCCTCCCGCGCCAGATCGGCCAGCGCCGCCTCGTTGATGTCGGTGGCCCAGACCTGGGCGCCCTCGCGCGCCATGGCCAGGGCGCTGGCGCGGCCGATGCCGTTGCCGGCTGCCGTGACCAGCGCCCGCTTGTCCTGCAAACGTAGGGTCATGTCTCTTCCCGTGGGTGGATAGGCCTGGAGTGCCGGCCGGATGGCCGCCTTCATTTGCCTTATGAAAATTAAATTTCATTCATAAAAGCAAATATACGGGATTTATGGCGCACCGCAAGCCAGCGGCTTGCCGAACAACTCAGTAATTACCCGAATTTGAACCATTTTTCCCTCACCCAAGGGCAAACGTGTGTTGACCACGAATATGAAACTTGCTTTTATATGCAAAACATCAACACATAAAAATCATGACGAGACAAGCCACCCTGGACCCTCAGCTCCTGCTGATCTCCCCCGAAGACAACTGCCTGATCGTGCGTCGCGCCCTGCCCGCCGGGACCCGCGTGCAGCTCGAAGACGGCAGCGCCGTCATCGCCGCGCCGCTGGGCCTGGGCCACAAGCTGGCGCGCCACGCCATGCCGGCCGGCGAAAAGATCCTGAAGTACGGCGCCATCATCGGCAGCCTGACCACCGCCGTCGCGGCCGGGGACCACATCCACACCCACAACCTCGACAGCGACTACACCCCCACCTACACGTTGGAAGAAGGCCGCGCCTTCACCGACCGGCACTGAGGTTTCCGCCATGACCGATCTGTCCCAGCCCTTGCAGGGCTATCCGCGCGCCGACGGCCGCAAAGGCATCCGCAACGTGGTCGTCGTCGCCTACCTGGTCGAATGCGCCCATCACGTGGCACGCGAGATCGCGCTGGATTTCCGCGACCTGGCCGGCGACGTGCAGGTACACCTGGTGGGTTTTCCCGGCTGCTACCCCAACGCCTATGCCGAACGCATGATGACGGCCATCGCCACCCACCCCAACGTCGGCGCCGCGCTGCTGGTGTCGCTGGGCTGTGAAAGCATGAACAAGCGCAAGCTGGAAGCGGCCATCGCCGACTCCGGCCGTCCGGTGCAGACGCTGACCATCCAGCAGCGCGGCGGCACCCGCAGCACCGTGGCGGAAGGCCGCGCCTGGGTGCGCGGCGCTGTCGCGCAACTGGCGCAACAGGCGCGCGTGCCCATGGGCATCGACGAACTGGTGATCGGCACCATCTGCGGCGGCTCGGACGGCACCAGCGGCATCACCGCCAACCCGGCGGTGGGCCGCGCCTTCGACATGCTGATCGCGCAGGACGCCACCTGTATCTTCGAGGAGACGGGCGAACTGGTCGGCTGCGAATTCCACATGCGGCGCCGCGCCGCCACGCCCGAGCTGGGCGAGGAGATCGTGGCCTGCGTCAACAAGGCGGCGCGCTACTACAGCATCATGGGCCACGGCAGCTTCGCGCCCGGCAACGCCGACGGCGGCCTCTCGACCATCGAGGAAAAATCGCTCGGCGCCTACGCCAAGAGCGGCGCCTCGCCCATCGACGGCATCATCAAGCCGGGCGATGTGCCGCCCTTCGGCGGCCTGTACCTGCTGGACGTGGTGCCCGACGGCGAGCCGCGCTTCGGCTTTCCCAACATCAGCGACAACGCCGAGATCGTCGAACTGATCGCCTGCGGCTCGCACGTGATCCTGTTCACCACCGGACGCGGCTCGGTGGTGGGCTCGGCCGTCTCCCCGGTCATCAAGGTCTGCGCCAACCCCGACACCTATCGCGCCCTGGGCGAAGACATGGACGTGGACGCCGGCCGCATCCTGGAGGGCCGCGGCTCGCTGCAGGAGGTGGCCGAGGAGATCCACGCCCAGGTCCGCGCGGTCGCCAACGGCGCGCCCAGCAAGTCCGAGGACCTGGGCCACCGCGAATTCATCCTCACCTACAAGGCATTCGAGCCGATCGGCCCGTCCTGCCTGCCCTTGAGCCGCGCGGCCTGAACCGGCCCCAGGGAGCGAGACGGTGAACTACACGTTTGATTTCGCCTCGGTGCTTGAACAGTGGCCCCTGCTCGCGCAGGGCGCGTGGGTCACGGTCAAGCTGTCGTTCTGCGCCACCGTGCTGGGCTTCATCCTCGGCACGCTGTGCGCGCTGGCGCGCAACAGCCGCATGGGCTGGCTGCGCGCCGTCGCCGGCGGCTATGTGGAACTGATCCGCAACACGCCGCTGCTGATCCAGGCCTATTTCCTCATCTTCGGCCTGTCCAGCGCCGGCCTCACCATGCCGATCATGGCGGGCGCGGTGCTGGCGCTGGTGATCAACATCGGCGCCTACACCTGCGAGATCGTGCGCGCCGGCATCGAATCCATCCCCAAGGACCAGCTCGAGGCCGGCGAGTGCCTGGCGCTGTCGCGGCTGCAGGTGTTCTGGCACGTGGTGCTGCGTCCCGCGGTCGAACGTGTCTATCCGTCGCTGACCAGCCAGTTCGTGCTGCTGATGCTGGCCTCCAGCATCATGTCGGCGGTGGGCGCCGAGGAACTGCTGGGCGTGGCCAACCGCATCCAGTCGGACACCTACCGCAACTTCGAGGTCTTCATCGTGCTGTGGGGCGTGTACCTGGCGCTGTCGTGGCTGATGCGGCTGGGGTTCTGGCTGCTGGCCCAGGTCGTGTTCCCGCGCCGGCGCAAGCTCGGCACGCCGCTGTAGGGGACGCGCCATGGCTTTCTTCATTCCCGAACAACACGCCTGGTATCTGGTGGAAGGCGCCTGGGGCACCGTCAAGCTGTCGGCCTGGACCTTCGCCGGTGGCGGCCTGGCCGGCCTGCTGCTGGCGCTGGCCCGCGTCTCGCCGCGCCGCGCCCTGCGCGCGGCCGCCGCCGGCTACATCCAGGTGATCCAGGGCACGCCGCTGCTGGTGCTGATGGGCCTGTGCTTCTTCGGCCCCAGCCTGTTCGGCCTGGGCGAGCTGTCGGCGCTGGCGGCGGCCGGCCTGGCCATGACGATCTACTCCAGCGCCTTCCTGGGCGAGATCTGGCGCGGCTGCATCCAGGCGGTGCCGAAGAACCAGTGGGAAGCGGCCGAATGCCTGGGCCTGTCGCGGCTGCAGCGCATGGCCAAGGTGGTGCTGCCGCAGGCGCTGCGCATCGCCACCCCGCCCACGGTCGGCTTCCTGGTGCAGATCATCAAGAACACCTCGATCGCCTCGCTGGTGATCGGCTATCCGGAGCTGGCCTACAACGCCAAGATCCTCAACAACTCGACCTTCCAGCCCTTCGTCTATTTCGGCTGCGCCGCCGTCCTGTACTTCCTCATGTGCTACCCGCTGTCGCGCTGGAGCCGTTCCTTGGAAAGGAGACTCAATGCATCCCGTCGTTGAACTGGACCAGGTCCACAAGCGCTTCGGCGGCACCCACGTGCTGCGCGGCGTGTCGTTTTCCGTCAACCGCGGCGAGGTCGCGGCCATCATCGGCAAGAGCGGCTCGGGCAAGAGCACCGCGCTGCGCTGCATGGACCGGCTCGAGACCACCGACGCCGGCACCATCCGCGTCTGCGGCCACGCGCTGCACGACAGCGACGGGCTGGACCTGCGCGCGCTGCGCAAGGACGTCGGCATCGTGTTCCAGAGCTACAACCTGTTCCCGCACATGACGGCGCTGCAGAACATCACGCTGGCGCCGCGCTCGGTCAAGGGCGTCAAGCCGGCCCAGGCGCGCGAACAGGCGATGCAGGCGCTGGCGCACGTCGGCCTGGCCGACAAGGCCGACGCCTATCCCGAGCAACTGTCGGGGGGCCAGCAGCAACGCGTGGCCATCGCCCGCTCGCTGGCGATGCAGCCCAAGGTGATGCTGTTCGACGAAGTGACCTCGGCGCTCGACCCGGAACTGACCGGCGAAGTGCTCAAGGTGATGGAAAGCCTCGCCGCCGACGGCATGACCATGATCCTGGTCACGCACGAGATGGCGTTCGCGCGCGAAGTGGCCGACAAGGTCATCTTCATGCACCAGGGACAGGTCTGGGAGCAGGGGCCGGCCAGCATGCTGTCGGCCCCCGCCACGCCGGAACTGCGGCAGTTCCTGGGCAGCGGACTGTAGGGCCGCCGGCCCCGCCCCCTGCCCCGATGACAACGACAATGGAGACAACCCGCATGAACAAGTCCGTATTCCCGCCGCGGCTGCGCGCCGCTTTCGCCGGCCTGGCCCTGATCGGCGGCCTGGCCCTGTCCGGCGCCGCCCACGCCGACCAGCTCGACGACATCATGAAGGCCGGCAAGCTGCGCGTGGCCATCGACCTGGGCGTGCCGCCCTACGGCATGAAGGACGCCGCGCTCAACCCGACCGGCTCCGACGTCGAGACCGCGCGCCTGCTGGCCAAAAGCCTGGGCGTGACGCTGGAGATCGTGCCCACCACCGGCGCCAACCGCGTGCCGTTCCTGCAGACCGGCAAGGCCGACATCGTCATCTCCAGCATGTCGGTCACGCCCGAGCGCCAGAAGGTCATCGACTTCTCCACGCCCTACGCCGCCATCCTGGCGGTGGTCGGCGCGCCCAGGGACATGAAGCTGACCAGCGCGGCCGACCTGTCCAACAAGAAGGTCATCGCCACCCGCGGCACCACCAACGACACCGAGCTGACCCGGATCGCCCCCAAGGACGCGCAGATCATCCGCTTCGACGACGACGCCACCTCGATCACCGCGGTCGTCAGCGGCCAGGCCGACATCTTCGCCACCGCGCCGGCCCTGCTGCGCACCATCAACGAAAAAGCGCCGGCCAAGCAGATGGAATCGAAGTTCGTGATGCGCCTGAACATGCTGGCCATCGGCCTGCGCAAGAACGAGCCGGCGCTCAAGGACAAGCTGGACGGCTGGGTGCGCGCCAATCTCAAGAACGGCGAGCTCAACACCATCTACAAGCAGTTCCACGGCGTCGACCTGCCGCAGGAAGTCGGCAAGGCCGGCGGCTGATCCAGGAGACCCCATGGCCCGCATCGCTTCCGTCGAGATCCTGCAGGTCGACCTGCAGCCCAAGGTCCGGCGCACCGACGCCGTGCAGAGCTTCGAGCGCCAGGAAACGCCGATCGTGCGCATCACCGACGCCGATGGCGTCACCGGCACCGGCTACAGCTACACCATCGGCACCGGCGGTTCGTCCGTGATCCGGCTGCTGGACGACCACCTGGCGCCGCTGCTCCTGGGCCGCGAGGCCGCCGACATCGAACAGCTCTGGCGCGACCTGATGTACCGCGTGCACGCCACCACCGTGGGCGCGCTCACCTCGATCGCGCTGGCCGCCATCGACACCGCGCTGTGGGACCTGCGCGCGCGCCGCGCCGGGCTGCCGCTGCACCGGCTGGCGGGCGGCGCCAAGTCGGACATCCCGCTCTACACCACCGAGGGCGGCTGGCTGCACCTGCCGCCCTCGCAACTGGTGGAAGAGGCGCTCAAGGCGCGCGAGGCCGGCTTCGGCGGCGCGAAGATCAAGGTCGGCCGGCCGCACGTGGCCGAGGACGTGGCGCGGCTGTCCGCGGTGCGCGCCGCCGTCGGCGCGGACTGGGACATCATGACCGACGCCAACCAGGGCTTCTCGCTACCCGAGGCGATCCGCCGCGCGCGCTGTTTCGAGCCGCTGGACCTGGCCTGGTTCGAGGAGCCCATCCACGCCGACGACGTGCAGGCCCATCGCCGCCTGAGCCAGTCCACCACCCTGCCCGTCGCCGTGGGCGAATCGCTCTACAGCCTGTCGCAATTCAAGGACTACCTTCAGGGCGAGGCCTGCTCCATCGTGCAGGTGGACGTGGGCCGCATCGGCGGCATCACGCCGTGGCTCAAGGTGGCGCACATGGCCGAAGCCTACAACGTGCCGGTGTGCCCGCACTTCCTGATGGAGATCCACGTGGCGCTGTGCTGCGCGGTGCCCAACAGCCGCTGGCTGGAATACATCCCGCAACTGGACATGGTGACCGAGCACGGCATGCGCATCGAGAACGGCCGCGCCATTGCGTCCGAAGATCCGGGCCTGGGCATCGCCTGGGACTGGGACCGCCTCGGCAAGCTGACGCTGCACCGCAGCCGCCACGGCTGAGGGCGCGCGGCGGACGGCGGCCGCCCCGCAAACCGCGCCGGCCCGCGAACCCGGCGCGGGCTTCTCCTTCGAGGTCGCCCTCCATCACGCCGCCGCAACATCCTCCAGGATCATCTCGGCGCCGCGCTCGGCCACCATCATCACCGCCGCCTGCGTGTTGCCCGACACCATCTTCGGCATCACCGAGGCGTCCACCACCCGCAGGCCGTCGATGCCGTTGACCCGCAGGCGCGGATCGGTCACCGCGCCGCCATCCGAGCCCATGCGGCAGGTGCCGATCGGGTGATAGATGGTCTGGCCGTTGCGGCGCGCGAAGTCCAGCCATTGCTCGTCGCTGTCCACGTCCGGCCCCGGACTCATCTCGCGCTCGATATAGCGCTGCAGAGCCGGCTGCTGCACGATGCGCCGCGCCACCCGCATGCCGCCCACCAGGCTGTCGCGATCGATCTGCGCGGACAGGAAGTTGGGACGGATCGACGGCGCGGCGAAGGGATCGGGCGACTTGATATGAATGGAACCCGTCGACTCCGGCCGCAGTTGCGCCACGCCGATGGTCATGCCCGGCTCGCGGTCAAGGATGCGCTCGGCCGCGTTGGCGTAGCTGGCGTGCACGAAGAAATACTGCACGTCGGCCGCCGGCAGGTCCGGCGCGCTCTTGACGAAGCCGTGCACCAGGCCCGTGCCCAGCGTCAGGATGCCCTTGCGGCGGGTGTAGTAGCGCGCCACCTGCCGCGCCAGGCGCCAGCCGCGCGACATCTCATTGAGCGTCACGGTGTTCCTGACCCGCCAGTTCATGCGCGTGGCGAAGTGGTCGATGTAGTTCTCGCCCACCCGCGGCTGCGCGTGCACCAGCGGAATGCCGAACGATTGCAGCAGCGCGGGGCTGCCCACGCCCGACAGCTCCAGCAGTTGCGGCGACTGCACCGCGCCCAGGCACAGCAATGTTTCGCGCCGCGCCCGCACGGTGAACTCCTGGCCATTCCTGCGATAGGCCACGCCGACGCAACGCTTGCCTTCGAACAACAGCCGCGTCACGTGCGCGCCACATTCCACCGTGAGGTTCTTGCGGTTCGCGGCCGGCTTCAGGTAACCGTCCACCACGCTCCAGCGACGGCCATGGTGCTGCGCCACCTGGTAGTAGCCGACCCCGTCCTGGCTGCCGGCGTTGTAGTCGGGGTTGAGCGGCAGCCCGTCTTCCTGCGCCGCGCGCAGGAAGGCGTCGGACAGCGGAAAGCGCTCGGCCACTTCCTCCACGTGCATCGGGCCGTCCTTGCCGCGGGTCTCGCCGCCGGGCGGATAGCACTCGATCTTGCGGAACACGCGTTGCGCCGTGACCGCGCCCCAGCCGCTGGCGCCGGCCGCCTCCCAGCCGTCGTAGTCCTGCGGCCGGCCGCGCACGTAGATCATCCCGTTGATCAGCGTCGAACCGCCCAGGCCCTTGCCGCGCGGCACGGCGATGGTGCGGCCATGGACGTTGTCCTCCGGCTCGGTGGCGAAGCGCCAGTTGTAGTCCGGGTTCACCAGCAGCTTGGAAAAGCCCGCCGGGATCGAGATCCACATGCTGCGCGCCTCGTGCCCGGCTTCCAGCATCAGCACCCGGTGGCGGCCGTCGGCCGTCAGGCGGTTGGCCAGGATGCAGCCGGCGGTGCCGCCGCCCGCGATAATGAAGTCGTAGTCGCCCATCGTCTCGTCCGTCGCGCCTCAGCGTTGCGCGGCCGGCGCCACGCCCATCATTTCCGCCATCAGCTCGATCTGCCCGGCCAGCATCGGCGCGCCGTAATGCACCTTGCAGCCGCGCGCCCGCGCCGCCACCAGCAGCGGCGTGTCGGCCGGCTGCATGATGACCTCGCACACCAGCTGGTCCGGCGTCAGCCGCGCCGCGTCCAGCGGCAGCGCGTCGTCCGGCTTCATGCCGAGCGAGGTGCCGTTGACCACCAGCTCATGGCCGGACGGATCGGCCGTGCCGACCGTGATGTCGGCCCCGGGATGCAGCGACAGGATGCGCGCCTTCAGGTCCTCGGCCTTGGCCGGCGTGCGGTTGGCAATCGTCAGCCGCGACACGCCCGCCTGCACCAGCGCGAAGCCGATGGCGTTGGCCGCGCCGCCGGCGCCGGCCAGATAGGCGCGCTTGCCCTCGGGCGCCACGCCGTGCGTGCGCAGGCCGCGCACGAAGCCCTCGCCGTCCAGCATGTGCGCCACCAGGCGGCCGTCGGCCTCGCGCCGCACCACGTTGGCCGCGCCGATCTTGCGCGCCACCGGCGTGGCCTCGTCGGCCAGGGCCAGGATCGCCGCCTTGTGCGGCATGGTGACGATCAGGCCGCCCAGGTTCTCCAGCCGGCGCAGCCCGGCCACCACTTCGGCCAGGTTGTCGGGCCGCGCATGGAACGGTACGCAGACGCCGTCAAAGCCGATGCGGGCGAAATGCTCGTTCATGCGCTGCGGGGTTTTGACGTGGTAGATCGGGTCGGCCAGGATGCCGAACAGGCGGGTGTTGCCGCTGATTTCCTTCATTGCTCTGTCTCCTTGTCGGGGCGCCGGTGGCCGGCGCCCGTGAATGCTGGCACGCCCTATCGCGCGATGATTTCGCGCGCCACCGCCTCGATGCCGGCGCCGTCGAGCTGGTAGTGCGCGTACAGCGTGGTGGGCGGCGCGATCAGGCTGTACTCGTCGTAGATGCCATGGCGCCGCAGCCGCGTGCCGCTGCCGGCATCGGCCAGCACCTCGGCCACCGCCGAGCCCAGGCCGCCCATCACATTGTGTTCCTCCACCGTCAACAGCGCGCGCGCCTGTCCGGCCGCCGCCAGCACCGCCTCGCGGTCCAGCGGCTTGATGGTGGGCATGTCGATCACGCCCACCGACAGGCCGTCCTCGCGCATCCGGGCGGCCGCTTCCAGCGCCGCGTGCAGCGTGATGCCGCAGGCGATGATGTTCAGGTCGCTGCCGGCCGAATGGACGATGGCGCGGCCGAACGCGAACGGCGCGCCGTCCTCGTACACCTGCGGGTCGCGGCCACGGCCGATGCGGAAGTAGATTGGCTCGGGCCAGTCCACCGAGGCCTTGATGGCGGCGGCCAGCTGCGGCCCGTCGGCCGGCGACACCACGGTCAGGCCGGCGATGGCGCGCATGGTGGAGATGTCCTCGGTGGCGTGGTGCGAGGTGCCATAGAAACCCAGGCTGATGCCGGTGTGGTGGCCGATCAGCCGCACCGGCAATTTGGTGTAGGCCACGTCCATGCGGATCTGCTCGCAGCACAGCAGGCCCAGGAACGAGGCGAAGGTCGCCACGAACGGCATCGCGCCGGTGGTGGCCAGCCCGGCCGCCGCCGACACCATGTTCTGCTCGGAAATGCCGAACTGCACGTAGCGCTCGGGATAGGCCGAGGCGAAGCGGTTCAGGCCGTTGGAATACTGCAGGTCGGCCGAGCCGGCCACCACCGGATGCCCGGCCCGCGCCAGGTCGATCAGCGCGTCGGAAAGATACGACAGCCCGGGGTTCACCGCGTTCAGCGCGCGGTACTGCCAGGAATCGGGGGAAAGCGTCTGTGCCTGTGCCATTCAGATCTCGCGGGTCATGATTTCGTCGATGGCGGCCTGCGCGTCCTGCGGCGCCAGGTAGCCCAGATGCCAGCCGGGTTCGGTTTCCATATAGGAAACGCCCTTGCCCTTGATGGTTTTGGCGATGACGCAGGCCGGCCGCGCGCGCGCCTCGTCCGCGCGCAACCGCCGCAGCAGCGCGGTCAGCGCCACCAGGTCATGGCCGTCGACCTCGTGCACCTCCCAGCCAAAGGCCTGCCACTTGTCGCGCAGCGATTCCACGCCGATCACGTCGTCGACCTTGCCGTCGAGCTGGTAGCCATTGCGGTCGATGATGGCCACCAGGCGCGACAGCTTATGGTGCGCGGCGAACAGCGCGGCCTCCCACACCTGCCCTTCCTGCATCTCGCCATCGCCCAGCATCACGAACACGTTGAAGTCGCGCTGGCTCATGCGGCCGCCCAGCGCCATGCCGGCGCCATTCGAGAGCGCATGGCCGATGGAGCCGGAACTGAAATCGACGCCCGGCACCTTGGTCATGTCGGGGTGGTCGCCCAGCGGGCTGCCCAGGCGGGTGTAGCCGTCCAGCAGTTCATGCGGGATGAAGCCGTGGTCGGCCAGCACCGGGAACAGGCCCACGGCCGCATGGCCCTTGCCCATCAGGAAGCGGTCGCGATCGGGCCAGGCCGGCTCGCCCGGCCGCAGCCGCATCACGTCGTAATACAGGGCGGCAAAGATCTCGGCGCACGAAAAGACCGAGCTGTAATGCCCGACCTTGGCGATCTCGATCAGCCGGATGGTCTCCAACCGGATGTGGCGGGCCTTTTCCCGCAGCATCCGGACCTCGTCTTCGCTTGGGTCTCCCCGGTCCTGGCGCATGGCGTCTCCTTCGCTTATCAGAATATATGATATATAATATACCCATCGCGCTTGAATTGGCCAGGGCGGGATAGAATTCAGCCGGGCGCCGTTTCACGGCCTCCGCCATTCCATCGAACCCAAGCCTCGACCGTCATGCCCAGCCTTAAACCGGTAAAAAAAGAGAACCTCTCCGTCAAGGTCTACAACGAGATCCGTAACGCCCTGATCAACGGGCAGTACGAACCCGGAGAGCGCCTCATCATTGGCGAGCTGGCCCAGGAAATGGGCGTCTCGATCACGCCCGTGCGCGAGGCCATCTTCCGCCTCATCAGCGAACAGGGCTTGGAAATGCAGGCCGCCACCGCGGTCTACGTGCCCTATGTCAACTCGGAAAAGCTGCGCGAGATCCAACAGATCCGCTTCCACCTGGAAGGCATGGGCGCGGCCGAGGCCGCCAGGAACATCACGCGCAAGCAACTGGACAACCTGATCGCGCTGCAGAAGGACTTCATCTCCTGCACCTCGACCGACCCCAAGCGCGCCAGCTACCTGAACCGCAAGTTCCACTTCGGCATCCTGGAAGCCAGCAACAAGCCCATCCTGCGCAACACCGTGGAATCGTTCTGGGTCATCACCGGCCCGATCCTCAAGGTGTTCCACATCAAGACGGCGGGGCTGGACTACTCCCAGGATGAACACCGCCACGAGGCCGTGCTGGCCGCGCTGGAGGCGCGCGACCCCGAAGCCGCCACCAAGGCGATCCAGGCCGACCTGGTGTGGGGCGGCAAGATCATGATCGACTGGCTGGTCGAACGCGAAAAAGAACTCGACTACCGCCCGCCCGGGCCTCGCAAATAGGAAGACTCGATGCTGAAGATTTTCGGCGCTCCCGGCCGCTACATCCAGGGAGCCGGCGCGCTCGACGCGCTGGGCGGATACGCCGCCCTGTTCGGCCGCCGCGCCGCCCTGGTCATCGACCGCTACGTGCAGGGCGTGCTGGGCCCGAGAATCGAGGCATTGTGCGGCGCCCACGGCGTGGCGCTGACGGCCCTGCCGGTCGAGGGCGACATCACGCCCGAATCGATCGCGGCGCTGCGCGCGCAGGCCGCGGCCGCCGGCGTCGACATGGTGATCGCGGTGGGCGGCGGCAAGGCGCTGGACGCCGGCAAGGCGGTGGCCAAGGCCGAGCACTGCCACCTGGTCACGGTGCCGACGGTGGCCTCCAACGACGCCCCCACCAGCAAGAACTACGTGCTGTACGACGCCCATCACAACCTCCTGGCGGTCGAGCACATGCTGTTCAACCCCACCATCGTGCTGGTCGACACCGCCGTCATCGCCACCGCGCCCGCGGCGTTCTTCCGCGCCGGCCTGGGTGACGCCATCTCCAAGAAATTCGAAGCCGAACAATGCGCCCGCAACGGCGGACGCAACATGTACGACGGCGTCCCGCCGCTGACCGCCCAGCTGATCGCCGACGGTTGCCTGCGCACGCTGCTGGCCGACGGCGCCGACGCGCTGGCCGTGGCCGGCAGCGGCCAGCCCACGCCCGCCTTCGAACGGGTGGTGGAAGCGATGATCCTGATGAGCGGCCTGGGCTTCGAGAGCGGCGGCCTGTCGATCGCCCACGCCCTGACGCGCGGCCTGCCGAAGATCGCCGGCCTGGCCAGCGCGCCGCACGGCCTGCAGGTGGCCGTCGGCCTGCTGGTGCAGCTCGACCTGGAGGCGCGCCAGGACGGCATGCTGGCCACGCTGACACAGTGGTACGAACAGGTGGGACTGCCCACCACGCTGGCGGCGCTGGGCGCGGCCGCGCCGTCCGACGCCGAACTGGCGCGCGCGGCCGAGCTGACGCTGGCCGCGCGCCATGCCGCCAATTTCGATCGTCCGCTGGACATCAAGACCCTCGTCGCCGCCTTGCGCCGCCACGCCTGACGCCCCGCCGCTCGCGCTGGCGGCGCCCCGCGGGCGGCGCCCGCGAGCGCCG
>NZ_CADIJL010000021.1 GCF_902859695.1 Achromobacter ruhlandii | reverse complement strand
GCCACGGCCCGGCTCTTGCTTTGCGCATTGGTCGGAACCGGAGGTCCGGCGTGCGCCGGCGGCGCGGCCAGAACCGAAGCGGCCGCCAGCAGCGCCGCCCCCACGGCGGCCCGCCCGGCCGTGGGGCGCGCCGCGCGCGCATGCTTGCGTGTGTTCAACCGCATCCTTGCACCCTTGCCGGCCGGCATCCGCACGGCCCGTGTTGACCTTCCACCGACCTGCCCGCGCGTGTCAGAGATCGCGCGTCTCGCGCACTTGCCTGACTTCGACGCGGGCGCCGCCCTGCGCGAAGCTCAGGTCCAGGCCCTGCCCCGCCGCCAGGCTGGCGGCATCGCGCACGATGCGGCCGTCGGCGTCCCGGGCGATAGCATAGCCGCGCGCCAGCGTGTTGCCTGGATCGAGCGCGCGCAGTTGCGCCCCGGCCGCGGCCAGTTGGTCGCGGCGCCGCGCCAGGAGGCGCGCATGCGCCTGGCCCAGTTGACGCGTCACGGCGGCCAGGCGTTCGGCGCCGCGGCGGGTATCGGGCACGCGATGCGCCAGGCGCTGCGCCAGCAAGTTGACGCGGGCGCCGCGGCGCGCCTGCGGACCGGCCCAGGCCGAGGCCAGGCGGTAACTCAGGCCGTTCAGGCGTTCCCGCTGGTGTTCCAGGCGCTGGGCCGGCGACACCAGTTGCGCGGTGGCGCGGTCCAGCCGCTGCGCCGCGCGTTCCAGGCGGCGCTGCTGCCCGCGCACCAGCGTCTCGGCCGCGTACATGACGCGGCCCAGCAGTTCCGAACGCGGCACGCAGGCCAGTTCGGCCGCCGCGGTCGGCGTGGGCGCGCGCACGTCGGCAACGAAATCGGCGATGGTGAAATCGGTCTCGTGACCGACGCCGCTGATGGTGGTGATGGCGCTGGCATCGATCGCGCGCGCCAGGGCCTCGTCGTTGAAGCTCCAGAGGTCCTCGATACTGCCGCCGCCGCGCACCAGCAGCAGCGTATCGACTTCGCCGCGGGCGTTCGCCAGGCGGATCTGCGCGGCCAGCCGGCCGGCCGCGTCGGCGCCCTGCACCGGCGCCGGGTAGATGATGACAGGCACCTGGGGGGCGCGCCGGGCCAGCGCCGACAGGACGTCGCGCAATGCGGCGGCGTGCAGCGAGGTGATCACGCCGATGGCGCGCGGCAGCGGCGCCGGCTCGCGCTTGCGCGCAGGGTCGAACAGGCCCTCGGCGTCGAGCTGTTCCTTCAGGCGCAGAAAGGCCTCGTACAGATTGCCCAGGCCGGCGCGGCGCATGGCATCGACCTGCAACTGGTAGTCGCCGCGCGGCTCGTACAGCGACACCCTGGCCCTGATTTCGACCTGGTCGCCAGCGCGCGGCACGAAACCCACCGCGCTGGCGCGGCCTCGGAACATGACGGCGCGCACCGCGGCGCGGCTGTCCTTGAGCGTGAAGTACCAATGCCCGGAAGCCGCCTGTGTGAAGTTGGAAATCTCGCCGCGCACCCACAGCGCCGGGATGCTGCGCTCCAACAACTGCCCCACTGCTTGGTTCAGCTGGGCAACCGTCAGGATATCCCGCGCAAATACGTTGTTTGTGACCGCAAGTTCAATTGTCATAAGGCTTTCCGTTGCGTACCTGTCCACAGGGCATACGTAGCGGGCCGCAATGATACCGCGTCCGGGCATTTTTGCCGCGACTGGCCCGAAAGCCAGCAAATTCGACCTAAAGATATGATTTTTATGGAAATTCCAGCCACGCAGCGCTGCTCGAAATGGGAGCAAACAAGCGCAAGCCCTGTGCCGACAAGCGTTCCGGGGAAGTTTTGCACAGAATTATCCACAAATTCTGTGGATAGTTTCGGCGGTCGGCCGCCCTTGCCACTTCCCCGCCGCGCCGTTACAGTTCCGGCTTGATCAGATGCCGGCGCGTGGCCCCGACCGCCCCCGGCCCTCTCCCGTGGAGTCGACCGTTTTGCTTTCCATCTTGCGCGAGGCCGGCTGGCCCATCTGGCCCCTGCTGGCGACTTCCGTGCTGGGCCTGGCGCTGATCTTCGAGCGCTTCCTGTCGCTGCGCCGCAGCCAGGTCATGCCGCGCGGCCTGAACGAGCAGGTCGCCGAGATGCTGCGCAACCGCCAGGACAGCCCCGAGGCCCTGAACCGCCTGGAACGCAATTCCCCGCTGGGCCGGGTGCTGGCCGAGGTCATGCGCCATCGTCACCTGCCGCGCGAGGAACTGCGCAACGTGGTCGAGGACACCGGCCGCGCCGTGGCCCATGACCTCAGCCGCTACATTCCGGCCATCGGCACCATTGCCGTGGTGGCGCCGCTGATGGGCCTGTTCGGCACGGTCGTCGGCATGATCGAAATCTTCGGCTCATATACGCCGGGCGGCGGCGATCCGGCCCAGCTGGCGCGCGGCATTTCCATCGCGCTGTACAACACCGGCTTCGGCATCCTCATCGCCATTCCCGCCATGATCGCCCACCGCTACCTGCGCGGTCGGGTCGACGGCTACCTGAACGCCATGGAAATCTCGGCCGCGCGCCTGGCGCGCGCCGTCTCGCCCGCGCCGCGCGAGGATCGCCCATGAATTTCCGGGGCTCCCGGGGCGACCGCGACGAGCTGGACATCAACCTGATCCCGCTCATCGACGTCCTGCTGGTCATCCTCATCTTCCTGGCCGCCACCACGTCCTTTGCCCGCTTCACGCAACTGAAGGTCACGCTGCCGCAGGCCTCGTCCGAGCAGGAAACCCCGCCGGCGCTGGAAGTGGCCATCAGCCAGGACGGGCGCTACGCGCTCAACGGCACCCTCATCGACGTGTCCACGCCGCCCGAGATCGCCGAGGTGCTGCGCCAGGCGGCGGCCGGCAAGACGGAACCGCTGGTGGTCATCAACGCCGACGCCCAGGCCACCCACCAGTCCGTGATCAACGTGATGGAGGCGGCCCGTCTGGCGGGCATCGGCCGCGTCAACTTCGCCGCCCAGACCGCCCGGTGAGCGCGCCGTCCTCCAAGGCCTCGCTGCTTGCGCGCCAATGGCAGCACGGCGGCTGGCTTTCCACCCTGCTGCGGCCGCTGGCCGCCCTCACCGCCCGCGTGGTGGCGCGCAAGCGCGCCGATTACCGCGACGGCCGCAAGACGGCCTATCGGGCGCCTGTGCCCGTGGTGGTGATCGGCAACATCTACGTGGGCGGCACCGGCAAGACGCCCATGGTCATTGCCACCGTCGACGCGCTGCGCGCCCGCGGCTATACGCCCGGCGTGGTCAGCCGCGGCTACGGCGTGAAACTCGGACCGCAGGCACGCGTCGGCCAGGGCGAACTGGCCGCGGCGCAATTCGGCGATGAGCCGGCTCTGATCGCGCGCGCCACCGGCGCGCCCGTGGCGGTGCATCCGCGCCGCGCGCTGGCGGCCCAGGCGCTGCTGCGCGCCCATCCCCAGGTGGACGTGATCGTTTCCGACGACGGCCTGCAACACCTGGCACTGGCCCGGGACGTGGAAATCGTGGTGCAGGACCAGCGCGGCGTCGGCAATGGCCGCCTGCTGCCCGCGGGCCCCTTGCGCGAACCCGCCAGCCGGCTGCGCGAGGTGGATGCGGTGATCACCAATATCGGCGTGCCCGACGGCCACGCAACGGCGCCCTCCGGCCCGGGGCCGCGCCAGGTCTCCATGTGGCTGGACCCCGATGACGCCCGCCAGATCGAGGGCGGCACGCGCCGCCCGCTGGCCGCCTTCGCCGGCCAGCCGGACGTGGCCGCGGCCGCCGGCATCGGCAACCCGGAACGTTTCTTCACCACGCTGCGGACCCAGGGCATCACGCTGGCGGCCACGCTGCCCCTGCCTGACCACCACGACTACGCCACTTCGCCCTTCCAGGCGCTGGCCGCGCGGACCATCCTGGTCACGTCCAAGGACGCCATCAAGTGCGCCGCGTTGCATGACGCGCGCCTGTGGGAAGTGCCGGTGCGGGCCGGCTTTTCCGACCCGCGATTGTTCGACTGGCTGGCGCAGGCGCTGCGCCAGCGCGCCCCGCGACAGCCTTCCTAGAAGAAGGCCGAACGCGCCGCGGCCGGACGCCGCGCGTACTCCGCCAGACCGCGCTTGCGGGCAGCCGCCGCGCGCAGCCGCAGCACCGCCAGGGGCGCATGCACCGCCAACAGCAGCAACGCCAGCGCCAGCCAGATGACGCGCGCCAGCGATGGCCACGGATCGTCCAGCGAACGCCGCGCATCGACGTCGACGACCGTCGCGCCGGACGCCTCGCGCCCGACCGCGGTGACCACGCCGCCGGCCTGGAACGGCCGGGCCCCATCGGCCGCCAGCATCGCGGTCTGGTGGCCCCACGACTGCAGCAGATCAGGCATGTTGTCGCGCGGCGGCAGTTGGGGCAGATCGGCGTAGCGGCCCGGCCACACCTGCAGGACCACGCCGCCGCGCTGGCGCGCCATCAGATCATTGCCCGCGCGCGCCAAGGCCTCGCGCACCTGGGGCTCCATGCTGCTCCTGGCCAGGCCGCGCAGCAGATCGGCGGCGCGCGTGATGATGACGCCATCATCGGCATTGCGCTGCTGCTTCAAGGCCCCGCCCTGTGCCAGCCGCAACAGTGCCAGCCAACTGTCCGGCTCGTCGCGCGCCAGCATCAGGCTGTCGACTGTCTCGGCCTTGAGGCGGTCGCACTCGGCGATGGCCTGGCCGGTGGCGGCCTCGCAGGCCAGCTCGATCGTCAGCACCAGATCGGTCACGCGGTTCACGGTCACCGCCGACACATTGCGGGCGTTGTAGGCGGCCAGCGGATTGCCGGCCATGCTGCCGTAGATCTGGTTGCGGACCAGCATGTCCATCATCGGATTGGGCCGGGTCTTCAGGAAAGCGCCCGAATACAACGCCAGCGCGGCCGGCGCCAGCCGCAGCTCGTCGGCCTGGATCGCATCGCCCTGCCAACGGATCCGCTCGCAGTCGAAGCGCACCTCGTCCTGACGATACGCATCGGGCTGGAACTGGCAGCGGCCCATCCCCTTCAAGGCCACCACGTCGCCAGGCGCGGGCGGGTCCTGCGCCAACGCCGTGGCCGAGTCGTAGACGCGCGGCTGGAAGCCGCGCGCCCAGGCCGACGTCAGCGCGACATCGCCGCGCAGATCGTCGCCGCCGACCAGGCCGAACGCCGCGCCGGCGATCAGCCCCGCGAGCGCCAGTGTCACATGGCGGCCCCAGGCCACCGGCGGGAACAGGCGCTGCTCCTCATCCACGGAAAAGCGATTGCCCAGGCGCAACACGGCGTAGTCCTCCACCCGCAGGTCCACGTCGACGCGACCATCGTCCGGCAGTTCCAGGTTGGCGCGCCAATGATCAGGCAGCGTCACCGGCAGCTTGTCGCCCAGGAACAACTGGGTCGACACGGCCTGCGCATTGGCCGGGTTGGTCAGCACGATTGCGTTCAGTTCGCCACGCACCCGGTTTACTTTCTGCGCCGCGCCCAAGGGCCGGCGGCGCCAGGTCAGCCAGACGGCCAGCAGCGCGGGCGTGGCGGCCGATACGAGCCACGCCAGGCCGCCGCCCGCCGCGGCCACGCCCAGGCAGACAAACGCCGCCAGCCACAGCATGGCGGGCCAGAAGGCGATGCCGGCCGGACGGCGCCAGGCGATCTCGGCGGGCGTTTCCTCGCGCTGGCTGAGGATCTCGACCCGCATGGCCTCGGCGCACTCGTGCTCGGCCTGGACGTCCGGCGTCTGGCCCGCGCCATCCGCGGTGACCGCGTCGGCATCGACCACGTTCTGCATCTCGCCCAGCTTGCCGCTGGACCATTGCTGGTTCTGCTTCTGCCGGCGCGCCTCGCGCTCGCGGCCGCCGACCAGGTCGAATTCGCCGTTCAGCGCCACCACGATGGCGAATTTCTCCGTCAGCACCACTTCGGCCTGATTGTCCTCGCGCAGATAATCGCGCGCGTCGTAAGGCAGCACCACGTCGACGCCGCCCAGCGTGTCGTGCAGCGTGGCGGCGCCGTGGCTCGATTCCAGCCCGTGACGCACGAAGGCGCCGCGCAACGGGAACACGCCGTCATTGAGCAGCGCGACGCTTTGCGTGGGCTTGGCGGGCCGCACCAGGAATGGCTGCACCAGCGCCTGCTCCTCGGCGCCAAGGCGGCGCAACGGCTGGCCTTCCCGCTTGAGCTGGCGCAGTGCGTCCTTGTTGCCGCTGCGGCGCGCCATGTAGGTGATGGCGCTGATGACCGTCCAGGCCAGGATGATGAGCATCAGCCCGATGCGGATGGTGTTGGAATCCATTGTCGTGTTTCCTCTTTCCTCACGTCGCGGCGGATCATAGCCATCATCCGTCCCGAAATTTCGGGCACGGGGCATCAAAACATGACAACAATTAACAAAACACGTAATTCGATCCTCCCGCAGCCGTCATTTCCGACGCACCAGGCGGCCCGGCGCGGGCTGCGCCCGCCCAAACTGTTTTAGAATCCCGGTCATGGAATCCCGCCTTCTCGACATCCTCGTCTGCCCCCTGTGCAAGGGCCGCCTCGAACACGACCGGACCCGGGCCGAACTGGTCTGCCGCGCCGACCGCCTGGCGTTCCCGTTGCGCGACGGCATTCCCGTCATGCTTGAATCCGAGGCGCGTTCGCTGGACGACGCCGCCGCCGCGTCCTCCTGACCCGCCCCGCCGTGAGCTTCATCGCCCTGATCCCGGCGCGCACCGCCTCGACCCGCCTGCCCGACAAACCGCTTGCCGACATCGCCGGCAAGCCGATGGTGGTGCGCACGGCCGAGCGCGCGGCGCAATCCGGCGCCTCGCAGGTCTACATCGCCACGGATGACGCGCGCGTCCAGCATGCCGCCCAGGCCCACGGCCTGCGCGCCCTGATGACGCGCGGCGACCATCCCACCGGCACCGACCGCCTGGCCGAGGCCGTGGAACAGCTGGGCCTGCCGGACGACGCGATCGTCGTCAACGTGCAGGGCGACGAGCCGCTGATCGAACCCGAACTCATCGACGCCGTGGCCGCCCGCCTGGCCGACAGCCCGGAGGCGGACATCGCCACCTGCGCCTGTCCGCTGGCCGACGCCCAGGCGCTGTTCAACCCCAATGTGGTCAAGCTGGTCTGCGCCGTCGACGGCCGCGCGCTGTATTTCTCGCGCGCGCCGATCCCGTGGGCGCGCGACGCGCTGGCCGGCGGCGAACGCGTGCTGGCCGAGGGCCTGCCCGCCTGGCATCACATCGGCCTGTACGCCTACCGCGTGTCGTTCCTGCGCCGCTACCCGACCCTGCCGCAAGGCGCGCTGGAACGGTTCGAGTCGCTGGAGCAGCTGCGCGCGATGGAGCACGGCCACGTCATCGTCGTCCATCGGGCGTCGCATCCTCCGGCCGCCGGCGTAGACACCCCGGCCGACCTGGAACGCGTTCGCTTGATCTACAGCAATCGTCTATAAGGGTTATTTCGCATGGCGCGGCCCCGCAGAGGCTGTTGCGTTGCGGCATAATCGCTCGGATCACAAAAATTAAACCCCATTCAGGAGCACTCATGCGTCTCATCTTGCTCGGACCTCCCGGCGCCGGCAAAGGCACTCAGGCCGCGTTTCTCACCCAGCATTTCGGCATTCCCCAGATCTCCACCGGCGACATGCTGCGCGCGGCGGTCAAGGCCGGCACGCCCCTGGGCATCGAAGCCAAGAAGGTCATGGATGCCGGCGGCCTGGTCTCGGATGAGATCATCATCGGCCTGGTCCAGGATCGCCTGAAGCAGCCCGACTGCGCCAACGGCTACCTGTTCGACGGGTTCCCGCGCACCATTCCGCAAGCCGATGCGCTCAAGAGCGCCGGCGTCAAGCTGGACTACGTGGTCGAGATCGAAGTCCCCGAAGAAAACATCATCGAACGCATGAGCGGACGCCGCGTGCACCAGCCCAGCGGCCGCAGCTACCACGTGCGCTTCAACCCGCCCAAGGTCGAAGGCAAGGACGACGTCACCGGCGAAGACCTGATCCAGCGCGACGACGATCGCGAGGAAACGGTGCGCAACCGCCTGAACGTGTACCGCCAGCAGACCCGTCCGCTGGTCGACTACTACTCGTCCTGGGCCCAGCAGAACCCGGCCGACGCGCCGAAGTACCGCAAGATCTCCGGCGTCGGCGCGGTCGAGGAAATCAAGTCGCGCCTGTTCGACGCCGTCAAGAGCTGATCGGCGCTTCGCAGGCCCAGGCCTTCGGCGCCGGCCGGACGCGACGCGTTCCGCCCCCGGCCCGAAGGCCTTTTCGCATCCGGCGCCCGGCGCGCCGCTTTCATCCCTTGAATTGATCTGGTGGTAGAGACATGGAAATCGCGAACAAGGTATTCATCGTGACCGGCGGCGCATCCGGCCTGGGCGCCGGCACCGTGCGCATGCTGGTGGCCAACGGCGCCAAGGTCGTCATCGCCGACCTGCAGGACGGCCCTGGCGAGGAACTGGCCAAGGAACTGGGCCAGCGCTACGTGCACTGCGACGTGACGCAAGAGGCCGACGGCCAGCGCGCCGTTGCCGCCGCCAAGGAACTCGGCACCCTGTTCGGCCTGGTCAACTGCGCCGGCGTGGCCCCCGCCGCCAAGATCGTCGGCAAGAACGGCGCGCACCCGCTGGACCTGTTCCAGAAGGTCGTGTCGATCAACCTGATCGGCAGCTTCAACATGATGCGCCTGGCCGCCGAGGCCATGAGCGGCAACACGCCCGAGCCCACCGGCGAGCGCGGCGTGATGATCAACACGGCCTCGGTCGCCGCGTTCGACGGCCAGATCGGCCAGGCGGCCTACGCCGCCTCCAAGGCCGGCGTGGCCGGCATGACCCTGCCGATCGCCCGCGACCTGGCCAAAACCGGCATCCGCTGCATGACGATCGCTCCCGGCATCTTCGGCACGCCGATGATCTTCGGCATGCCGCAGGAAGTGCAGGACTCGCTGGCCGCCAGCATCCCCTTCCCCGCCCGCCTGGGCCGTCCGGAGGACTACGCCAAGCTGGTGCACGCCATCATCACCAACGACATGCTGAACGGCGAGACGATCCGCCTGGATGGCGCCATCCGGATGCCGCCGAAGTAAAAATGCCCCCACGCTTCGCCCCCTGCGGGGGCTCTCTGCCCCCCGAGGGGGCTTTTTCCCCTTGGGGCGGCCCGGCGGGGAATATGCCCCCACGCTTCGCCCCCTACGGGGGCTCTCTGCCCCCCGAGGGGGCTTTTTCCCCTTGGGGCGGCCCGGCGGGGAAAAGCCATCCTTTGAAGCGCCCAGGCCTGCAACGGTCCTTCCCTTCGAGGAAGGCTATTTTCCATTGACGGCCGTCCGCCTCCATCCAGTCACCCCCATGAGCCTGTTCCGTTCCGCGGCCACCGTCAGCAGCTTCACCCTGCTGTCCCGTATTTCCGGGCTGGTGCGCGACATCCTGGTGGCGCGCGCCTTCGGCGCCGGCCCCATCACCGACGCCTTCTGGGTCGCCTTCCGCATTCCCAACCTGTTGCGCAGGCTGTTCGCCGAGGGCGCCTTCGCCCAGGCCTTCGTGCCGATCCTGGGCCATGCCCGCAACAACCGCTCCGAAGCCGAGGTCCGCACCCTGCTGGACCGGGTGGCGCTGCTGCTCACCGCGGCCCTGATGGCGATCACGCTGATCGGCATCATCGCCGCGCCCTGGGTGGTGTCGGCCATGGCCAGCGGCCTGCGCGGCGCCGCGCGCGACACCGAATTTGGCGCCGCGGTGTGGATGACGCGGGTGATGTTTCCCTACATCTTCTGCATGTCGCTGATTGCGTTCGCCTCCGGCGTGCTCAACACCTGGCGGCGCTTTGCCGTGCCGGCCTTCACGCCAGTGCTGCTGAACCTGTCCATGATCGCCGCCTGCCTCTGGCTGGCCCCGCGCATGGACGTGCCGGTCTATGCCCTGGCCATCGGCGTGATGATCGGCGGCGTGGCGCAACTGGCCGTGCAATGGGTGGCGCTGGCGCGGCTGGGCCTGACGCCGCGCTTCTCGCTGCGCTTTCGCGAAGCCTGGGCCGACCCGACGGTGCAGCGCATCCTCAAGCAGATGGCGCCCGCCACGCTGGGCGTGTCGGTGGCGCAGATTTCGCTGCTGATCAACACCAACATCGCCACCTGGCTCACGCCCGGCAGCGTCACCTGGCTGTCGTTCGCCGACCGCCTGATGGAATTCCCGACCGCCCTGCTGGGGGTGGCGCTGGGCACGGTGCTGCTGCCGAGCCTGTCGGCCGCCCACGCCCGCGATGACCATGGCGGCTACAGCGCGCTGCTCGACTGGGGCCTGCGGCTGGTGCTGCTGCTGGGACTGCCAGCGGCGGTGGGCATGGCGCTGCTGTCGGACGGCCTGGTGGCAACGCTCTTCCACTATGGCGCGTTCTCGGCGCAGGATGTGCTGCAGACCCGGCTGGCCGTGATTTCCTATTCGGCCGGCCTGATCGGCCTGCTGGCGGTGAAGATCCTGGCGCCCGGATTCTATGCCAAGCAGGACATCCGCACGCCGGTGAAGATCGCCATCGGCGTACTGATCCTGACCCAGTTGATGAACCTGGCGCTGGTGCCGCTGCTGGCCCACGCCGGCCTGGCGCTCGCCATCGGTCTGGGCGCCTGCCTGAACGCGCTGGCGCTGCTGATCGGCCTGCGCCGCCGGGGCGTCTACCAACCCGGCAGCGGCTGGGGCCGCTTCACGCTGCGGCTGATCCCGGCGCTGGCGGCGCTGGCCGCCCTGCTCGTCTACGCTGATGGCCGTATTGACTGGATCGGCCTGCAGGCCCATTCCGGCCACCGCGCGCTGTGGCTGGGCGGCGTGCTGGCGGCGAGCGGGGCGGTCTACTTCGGCATGTTGTTACTGTTTGGGTTCCGTCCCCGGGACTTCGGACGCCGGGCCGCTCGATGATTTTCGGCGTTTTCCCCGCCATCTCCGCAAAAAGCCGGCCAGCCGCCGGCTTTTTTTGCATTTGATTCGTCAAGAATTGACAAGCACCCGGTAATCTTTGGTAAAAAACCTTTATTATTTACAAATTGCCATCGAAAGGATTCCCGTCCGGCCTCCGCCGGGCGGCGTGATGAAGTGAAGTACGCCCAAGGACACCCCATGGCGGACCAAGTAATCAATTGGTTGCTGCTGCTGCGCTCCGGTAAAGCGACGGCGCAGGACTACAACGATTTCCTGGCGTGGCGCGCAGCAGATCCTCTCCATGAGAATGCCTGGCAACAATTGACGGGCACATTGACAGGATCGAACTTCGGCCGGTTGGGCGACGCCTACCCGGCCGGCTATGCCACGGCAGCCCCGCCACCGCTGATTTCCGCTCCGCCGACCCCCACGGCCGTCGGCGTGCCGCCGCGTCGCCGCTTCCTGGCCGGCTCGCTCGCGCTCGCCAGCGCCGGGGCCTGCGCCGCCTACGTGGGCAATGCCTTCTATCCGCTGAGCAATGTCGCGGCCGATGCCGCCACGGCCACCGGCGAGCGCCGCCGCTACATCCTGTCCGACGGCAGTCAGCTGCTGCTGGACGCCCGCAGCCGCGTCAACCTGGATTTCTCCCCCGCCTACCGCCAGGTGCGCCTGCTGGACGGCGCCGTCACGGTCTCGGTGGCGCCCGACGCCCGCCGGCCGTTCCTGGTCCAGACCGCCGAGGGCACCGTGCGCGCGCTGGGCACCCGCTACATGGTGCGCCAGCAGGCCCAGCGCACCGTGGTGGTGGTGCATGAACACGAAGTCGTGGTGGAAACCATGGCCGGCGCCCACGGCATCGTCCGCGCCGGCACCGGCGCGCGTTTCGACGCCTCGCGCATCGACACCCCGCGCGCCGAACTGATGGCCGAGGCCGCCTGGGAAGCCGGCTGGGTCGATGCCCGTGGCCGCCCCCTGGCCGAAGTCATCGCCGCCCTGCGCCCCTACCGTAGCGGCACCCTGCGGGTCTCCATGGCCGCCGGCGGCCTGCCGGTGTCCGGACATTTCCCGCTGGACGATACCGACGCCGCGCTCGATGCGCTGCAGGACCAGATGCCGATCCAAGTGCGGCGCTATACCCCCTGGTTCGTGTCGATCAACGTCGCGACCTGACCACGGTCGCCGACGCGCGGCTGTAACGAAAAGCCGCTTCGTTGTATACTCAGTACCGTATTTTTATCCAGTAGGCGCGGCAGGGCCACCATCAGGCGTTGATCACGGGTCGATCCCACGGCTCCCATCGATGCCCATCAGGTCTCCAGCCCGGGTGCCCAACCCGGGACCTGCGGCCCGAGGGGTTTTCCTCGCAGCGCCCCCCGCCCGGTTGACGGGCGCCTCATCGGCAGACACGGCATTTAAAGCTTGCAATCCCCCGGGGACTTGCTAAAATGTTCGACTTTGCCGAATTCAACTTACATAGCAACATGGCCAATACCGCCCAAGCCCGCAAGCGCGCTCGCCAATCCGTTGAGCGCAACAAGCACAATTCCAGCCTGCGCTCGATGCTGCGCACCGCCATCAAGCGCGTTCGCCAATCCATCGCCGCCGGCGACAAGGCTGCGGCTGGCGAAGTGTTCCAAAAGGCCTCCAGCGTGATCGATCGCGTGGCCGACAAGAACATCATCCACAAGAACAAGGCCGCTCGCCACAAGAGCCGCCTGGCTGCCGCCATCAAGGCGCTGGCCTAAGCCATTCTGCCGCTCCGCCAAGCGGAGCGTCATGAATACGGCAAATGAAGAAGGATGCCCACGGGCATCCTTTTTTGTTGCCTGCTTTTGTTGCCTGCTTTTGTTGCCTGCTTTTGTTGCCCGCTTTTGTTGCCTGCTTTTGTTGCCCGCTTTTGTTGCCCGTTTTTTTTGCCGGGCGCTTTTGCGTGGTACGTTAGTCCGCGCTTTTGCCTGATACCTTAGCCCGGCGCTTTTGCCTGTCGTTGTTGCCCACCCGTGTTTTTTGAGCGGCCCGTCACTGCGGCCGAGCCGCCAGCCGGGCGCGCATCTGCGCGGCTTCGTCCCGCAGCATGGCGGTGAAGGGATCAACCAGCGGATTCTTGGGACGATGCTCCGGAAACACCAGGTTGACCCGGAACGGAAACGACCGCCGCAGCGGCCGCAGGTGCAGGCCACGGCCGGCGAAATCGAGCGCGGTCAGCGGATTGACGATGGCCAGGCCCAGCCCCTGGCGCACGAACGCGCACACCGACACCGCCGTCGGCGTCTCGATGATGGCGCGCCGCAGGACGCCCTGGGCCGCGAAGGCCTCGTCGATCTGGATGCGATAGGGATCGCTGGGCGACAGGCTGACGAACGGTTCGCCGGCGAAATCGGCCAGGTCCAGCGCGGCCCGCGCCAATAGCGGATGGCCATCGGGCAACACCGCGACCTCATCGACCTCCACCAGCAGCTCCAGGCGCGTGCCGGCCGGCTCCAGCTCATGTTCGGTCAAGCCCAGGTCGTAACGCTGGGCCGTGAGCCATTCTTCCAGGAACGGCGACTCCTGCGCCTCCAGCGCCAGGCTGACGCCCGGATGGGCCTGGCTGAAGCGGCGGAACGCCCCGGGCAGCAGCGAATGCGAAAACGCCGGCAGCGCGATCACGGCCAACTGCCCATCCTGGAACGCGCGCAGGCGCGCGGCGGTCGAGGCGACACGCTCCAGCCCCGCATACGACTGCCGCACCTCGTCATACAGCGCCAGCGCCGGCATGGTGGGCCGCAGGCGGCCGCGCACACGCTCGAACAGCGCGAAGCCGATGGCCTGTTCCATGCGTGCCAGCTCGCGGCTCACGGTGGGTTGCGACGTGAACAGCAGATCGGCGGCCTTGGTGACACTGCCGGCGATCATCAGGGCGCGGAACACTTCGACGTGGCGATGGGTCAGCATGCTGAGTCCATATCAAGAATGAATCGATGTGAAAAATATAAGCATTTTACTGGATGACCCACGTCCGGCATCATGCCGGCCTCCCCCTTCTTTCCCGCTACAAGGTTCATCCGCGATGGCTTTCGATCCGCGCCAGCTCACCCAACTCGCCGCCGAGCACGGCACCCCGCTGTGGGTCTACGATGCCGCCGTCATCCGCGAGCGCATCGCCCAGTTGCGCCGCTTCGACGTCATCCGCTACGCGCAGAAGGCCTGCTCCAACCTGCACATCCTGCGCCTGATGCGCGCCGAGGGCGTGATGGTGGACGCGGTGTCGCTGGGCGAGATCGAACGCAGCCTGGCCGCCGGCTTCGAGCCCGCGGGCGAGCCGGCCGGCGTGGTGTTCACGGCCGACCTGATCGACCACGCCACCCTGGCCACCGTCATCAAGCACGGCATCACCGTGAACGCCGGCTCGCTCGACATGCTCGAACGCGTCGGCCAGCACGCGCCGGGCCACCGCGTGTGGCTGCGCATCAACCCCGGCTTCGGCCACGGCCACAGCAACAAGACCAACACCGGCGGCCCGCAAAGCAAGCACGGCATCTGGATCGACGACGTCGCGGCCGCCATCGGCATCGTGCGCCGCTACGGCCTGAAGCTGGTCGGCATCCACATGCACATCGGCTCGGGCGTGGACTATGGCCACCTGTCCAGCGTGTGCGACGCGATGGTCGACGTGGTCGCATCGATGGACCACGACATCGAGGCCATCTCGGCCGGCGGCGGTCTGTCGATTCCGTATCGCGAGGGCGAGCCGCGCATCGACTGCGACCACTACTTCGCGCAATGGGACGCAGCCCGCAAGCGCATCGAACAGCGCCTGGGCCACGAGGTGCGCCTGGAGATCGAACCGGGCCGCTTCCTGGTGGCCGAGGCCGGCGCGCTGGTGGCTGAAGTGCACGCGATCAACCGCCGCCCCGAGCGCGATTTCGCGCTGGTGGACGCCGGCTTCAACGACCTGATGCGCCCGGCCATGTACGGCAGCTACCACCGCATCTCGGTGCACGCGCCGGACGGCGCCACGCCGCCGACGGCCGAGACCCGCGTCGCCGTGGCCGGTCCGCTGTGCGAATCGGGCGACGTGTTCACGCAGGACGCCGGCGGCGTGGTCTCGGATCAGTCGCTGCCGCGGCCGCGCATCGGCGACTTCCTGGTGTTCCACAATGCCGGCGCCTATGGCGCGTCGATGTCCTCGAACTACAACACCCGGCCGCTGGCGGCCGAAGTGCTGCTGGACCGCAATGAGGCGCGCCTGATCCGCCGCCGCCAGACGGTCGCCGACCTGCTGGCGCTGGAGCAGTAAGGCAAGGCGCGGCCGTGGCGAACGCGACGGCCGCGCGATCAGGCAGGATCAGGTGGGGAAGGCCTCGCGCAAGGCGAAGGTGGCCTGCTTGAACACGCCCAGGTCGGTGCCGACCGCGACGAAGTGCATGCCCATGTCCAGGTAGCGGCGCGCATCGGCCTGCACCGGCGCCAGGATGCCCACCGCCTTGCCCTGCGCGCTGACGCGCTGGTACAGGTGGCGAATCGCTTCCTGCACTTCCGGGTGGCCCGGGTTGCCCAGATGGCCCAGGGCCGCGGCCAGATCCGACGGGCCGATGAAGACGCCATCCACGCCCTCGACCGCGGCGATCGCATCGACCGCCTCGATGCCCGGCCGGCTCTCGATCTGCAGCAGCACGCAGATGTTGTCGTTGATGGTCTTCAAGTAATCCGGCACGGTGCCGTAGCGGTTGCTGCGTTGCATGCCGGCCACGCCGCGGATGCCCTGCGGCGGATAGCGCGTGGCGGCCACGGCGCGGCGCGCGTCGTCCTCGGACTCGATGAAGGGGATCAGCAGGTTGTAGAAGCCGATGTCGAGCAGGCGCTTGATCTCGACCGGATCATTCCAGGTCGGCCGGCCGATGGCGGCGCTGGCGCTGCCCTGCAGGGCCTGCAGCTGCTGCAGGAACATCGGCACGGTGTTGGGCGAGTGCTCGCCGTCCAGCAGCAGCCAGTCGAAGTCGGCCAGGCCCGCGACTTCCGCGGTGATGTGGCTGGACATGCACATCCAGAAACCGATCAGGCGCTCGCGCGCCAGGATGCGTTGGCGAAAGCGGTTGGGCAAGGGTGAAGTCATCGCTGCGTGTTTCCCATCGTATTGAACCCCCGGCGCCGCCCGGCGCGCGGGGGGAGTTGATACAGAACGCTAGTCCATGCGGGCGCCGGAGGCCTTGGCCGCCGCGCCCCATTTGGTGATTTCGGATTGGACGAAGGCCGAGAACGCCTTGGGGTCGTCGCCCACCACCACGAAGCCTACGCTTTCCAGCTTCTGCCGGATATCCGGTGAAGCCAGGGCTTTGACGGTGGCCTGGTTCAGCCGCTGAATGACGGCCGGCGGCGTCTTGGCCGGCGCCGACAGGCCGAACCATGATTCGGCGGCGAAGCCCGGATAGCCGGACTCCGCGACAGTGGGCGTATCCGGATAGGCGGGATTGCGCTTGGCGCTGGCCACCGCCAGCGCGCGCAGCTTGCCGGACTTGACCTGCGGCAGCAGCGTGTCCTGGTTCAGGAACATCACCGAGACACGGCCGCCGATCATGTCGGTGATGGCGGCGGCGCCGCCCTTGTAGGGCACGTGCACCAGGTCGATCTTGGCGGCCTGCTTGAGCATCTCCATGGCCAGGTGGCCCGACGACCCATTGCCCGAGCTGGCGTGGGTGTACTTGCCCGGATTGGCGCGCACCAGCTTGATGAAGTCGGCGAAGTTGGTGGCCGGGAAATCCATGTTGGCCACCAGCACGTTGGGCCCGGTGGCCAGCAGCGAGATATGGGCGAAGTCGCTGTCGCGGTACGGCATGCTCTGGTAGAGCGAATAGCTGATGGCGTTCGAGCCCACGCCCGACAGCAGCAGCGTGTAGCCGTCGGGCTCGGCCTTGGCGACCACATCGGAACCGATGTTGCCGTTGGCGCCGCCCTTGTTCTCGACCACCACACTCTGCCCCAGTTCCTTGGACAGCTCGGCGGCCAGCAGGCGTCCGACCGCGTCGGTGCTGCCGCCCGCGGGGAACGGCACGATCAGCTTGACCGGCCGTGTCGGCCAGTCCTGCGCCAGCAGCAGCCCCGGCGCGATCGCCGCGGCCGCGCCCAATGCCAGCGCGGCCAGTCCCAGCCGGCGGCGCGCCGGCGATGTCTTGTGTTGCATGGTTGTCTCCTTGTCGTGTTTTTCTAATGCTTGCCGCCCGGTGACCGGGTCGGTGAATCAACGCGCGGGCAGGCCCGCGCGGCGGGGAAAACGTCATGCGACCGGGCGGAGGGCTCAGTCCAGCAGATACGGCACCGCGGCCCGCTGGCAGATCTCGCGCAGGCGCGAGGCGAGGGCGGGCGGGATCGGGATGCCCTGCTCGCGGCGGCGCGCGCGCTCGGCGGCCTCGGGTTCGCCGGCCACCAGCACCGGTTCGTCGGGCCGCGCCGGCGGGGTGTCGTGCAGCGTGTCGATCAGGTCGTCCATGTCCGACTCGAACGAGCCGCTGGCGCGGAAAGCGTCGGGATTGAGCGCCAGGAAGAAGTGGCCGACGTCGTCGGGTTCGCCGGGACGGCGCGTGACGTTGCGGCGCGCCGCCAGCGCGCTGCCGCTGAGCGTGCCGCCCAGGATCTGCGCCATCATCGCCAGGCCATAGCCCTTGTGGCTGCTCATGGCCGGCGTGCCACCCAGCGGCGTCAGCCCGCCCTCGGGATGCTTGAAGATGAACTGCATGGCGGTGTCGGCGGCGGTGACGGGCTCGCCCCGCCCGTCCACCGCCCAGCCCGGCGGCAGCGGCTTGCCGAGGAAGTCGTAGACCTTGACCTTGTTGGCCGCCACGGTGGTGGTGGCCATGTCGAGCACGAACGGCTCGTTGTGCGCGGCCGGCGCGCCGAAGGCGATGGGGTTGGTGCCCAGCATCGGCATGGCGCCGCGCGTGGGCACCATGATGACGCCATTGGCGCTGCTGGTGACCAGCCCGACCACGCCGCGCTCGACCGCGATGCGCGCATAGACGCCAGCCGCGCCGAAGTGATGCGAATTGCACACTGACACCGCGCCCACGCCATGCTCCAGCGCCTTGTCGACGGCCAGGTTCATGGCCTGCGCCGATACCGGATAGCCCAGCCCGCCCATGCCGTCGAGCAGCGCGCTGGCGCCGCCGTCGCGCAGCACGCGCGGGCGCGCGTCGAGCTTGAGCGTGCCGGCGCGCAGCTTTTCCTCGTATGACGGCAGCATCGAGATGCCGTGCGAATCGATGCCCAGCAGATCCGTCTCGGCCATCAGGCCGGCGGTGATGGCGGCCAGGTCGGGCGCCATGCCCCAGGCCTGCAACACGATCAGAATCTGTTCACGCACCTGCCCCGCCGATGCCGCTGTTCCTGCCGAACCATTGCCTTGCACGCGATGTCTCCTGCTGTTGTCAGTGTGAAGCTCCCGGACGGCGCGAGCGGCCGGTCAATCGCGTTCGCGGTCGACCAGCCGGTGGCGGGCCTGGCCCAGGTGGAATTGCATGGCGACCCGGGCGCGCTCGCCGTCCTGGGCGCGGATCGCGTCGAGGATGGTGGCGTGCTCGTCGAGGACGCGCTGGGCGCGCTGGCGCGACCCGGTGCGGGTCAGGTTGAGCGTCAGGCGCATGAAGCCGTTGATGGACTCGTGGATGCTTTCCAGCACCCCGAGATAGAAGTCGTTGCCGGTGGCCTCGGTGATGCTGGCGTGGAACGCCAGGTCGGCCTCGGCCGACATCTGGCCGCGCGCCAGGCTGTCGGCGAAGGCGGCGTGCGCGGCCTCGATCTTGTGCAGTTGCTCGTCGGTGCGGCGCAACGCCGCCAGCCGCGCGGCATCGCCCTCGAGCGCCACGCGCAATTCCTGCGCGCGCAGGTAGGCGCCGACATTGCCGACATCGCTGAAGGCCGTCAGGCGCGGCGCCGGCTGGTGGCTGACGAAGGTGCCCAGGCCCTGGTGGGCGGTGATGAGGCCGTCGGCGCGCAGCCGCAGCAGCGCTTCGCGCACCACCGGCCGCGACACGCCGAAGCGCTCGGAAATCTCGTTCTCGGAAGGCAGCTTGTCGCCGACGTTGAGATTGCCGGCGACGATCTGCTCGAAGATCTGGCCGTACAGTTGGTCGGCCAGCCGCACGCGATGGCCGCGTTCCAGCACCAGCGCGCCCATGGCGTCCGGCTCGGCGGGCGCGGACGGCGCGGAGGGAGGCGATGCTTTGGGTCGGGCCACGAAATCTCCTGGGGCGTATCGACAGCGCTCATCGTACCGCCGATGCGGCGGGCGCGGTCGTCAGGCCGCGACGGCTTCGCGGTCCCACTCGGCCAGCGCGCGCGCCACCGGCGCGACCCGCTCGCGCTCGACGCTGGAAATACCGGTCAGCAGCGGCAGCATCGGACCCATGTCAGCCACGCCCGACAGGGTCACGGCGTCATGCAGCACACGGATCGGGCTGATCGCGTCGCGGCAGTCCTCCAGGCCCAGGTAGTGGGCGCGCACCGACTCGGCCTCGTCGTGGCGGCCTTCCTTGAGCAGGCGCAGCAGGCGCATCGAGCCGCGCGGCGCCACGCAAACCGAGCCGGAGGTGAAGCTCTTCAGGCCGAAGTCGCGGTAGTGGACGATGGCCGGGCGCTCGCCGATGCCGCTGACCACGCGATTGGCGTCCACGCTTTGCAGCAGCGCCGACAGGTAGGCGTCGCGCGCCGGGTCCTCGCGCACCACGGCGTACTTGAACGCGACGATGCGGTCTTCCTCGACCAGGCGCGCCGCCGTGGCCGGCGCCAGGTAATCGGCGGACTTGATGTAGACCACCGCGGGCTTGCCCAGCGCGTCGGTGAAGCGGCGCACGCCGTCGGCCAGGCCGGCGTCGGTGTAGGGAAACGACATCGGCAGCAGCATGGCCGTGGGAAACGCGCGGCCGCGCAGGATCGCCGCCTGGTCCATCATCTTGCCGAAATCGGGGCCGACCGACGGCAGGATCCAGGTGTCCGGCCCGGCCAGCGCGGCCAGCATATCGACGATGCGCGCGTATTCGCCCACGCCGACGTTGTAGAAATTGGCATTGCCGCCGTACATCACGTTGCGCACCCCGCCCGCCTCCAGGTGCCGCAGCAGGGCCTGGTTGGCGGCTTCGTTCAGCGACAGGTCGGCATGGCGCGCCAGCGGCGGGACCGCGATGACGGAACGCTGCAGGTCCTGCACGGTGACCGGGGAGGTTTTCATGGCGGGTCTCCTGGCGGATTCCGAGGGGGAATCCAGTTGTTAGATGAGTGGCTTGGAAAAAGTATACTTGGTTGACAAGTAGACCCTCAATACCTATATTCGTTTTACAAGTCATCGGTATTCACGACGGCAAGGCGCGACAGACGCCGGCAGCATTCAGACCCGGGCCCCGGCCTGGCAGGAACACCCCACAAACGATGCGCGGCCACGCGCACACGAGGAGACGACTTCCATGCTTGCAGCCCCCTTGCGCGGCCGCCTGGCCCTTGCCGCCTGTCTGGCGGCGGCAGCCCTGTTGCCCGCCGCCGCGCGCGCCGCCGACTATCCGGCGCGCGACGTCAGGATCATCGTGCCCTTCCCCGCCGGCGGCACCGCCGACATCGCCGCGCGCGTGGTCGCGGCCGAACTGGGCAAGGCCTGGGGCAAGGCGGTAGTGGTGGACAACAAGGCGGGCGCGGGCGGCAACGTCGGCACCGCCGAAGCCGCCCGCGCCACGCCCGATGGCTACACGCTGCTGATGGGCACCGTCAGCACCCATGCCATCAACCAGTCCGTTTACGCCAAGCTGCCCTACGACCCGGTCAAGGACTTCACGCCGGTCACGCTGGTGATCCCGGTGCCCAACGTGCTGGAACTGAATCCGGCTTTTGCCGACAAGCACGGCATCCGCAGCGTGGCGGACCTGATCAAATACCTGAAGGCCAATCCCGGCAGCGTCAACATGGCCTCGACCGGCAACGGCACCTCGACCCACCTGTCGGGGGAACTATTCCAGACCATGACAGGCACCCGCATGACGCACGTGCCCTACAAAGGCAGCAGTCCGGCCCTGACGGATGTGATGGCGGGGTCGGCCGACCTGATCTTCGACAACCTGCCGTCGTCGATGGGCTTCATCAAGGGCGGCAAGCTGCGGCCGCTGGCGGTCACCACCGCCACTCGCTCGCCGGCGCTGCCGGACGTGCCGACGCTGGCCGAGGCCGGCGTGCAAGGCTACGAGGCGTCCAGCTGGTTCGGCCTGCTGGCCCCGGCGGGCACGCCACAACAGATCGTCGACAAGGTCCAGCGCGATGTCGCCGCGGCGCTACAGCAGGCGCCGGTGCGCGAACAATTGCAGGCCCAGGGCGCGACGCCGTCGGGCAACACGCCGGCGCAGTTCACCCAGTTCATGGCGCGGGAAACCGTCAAATGGGCCGCGGTCGTGAAGCAATCGGGCGCCAAGGTCGACTGACCCGCGCCGATCCGGGCCCGGCCGCCACGCGTGGGCGCCGGGTTCTTCATCATCACGCGAACCAGGAGACACCATGAACAGATCGATCAGCGCGGTCGCGCTGTCCGCCGCCCTGCTTGCCGGGCCGGCGGTCCACGCCGCCGGCTATCCCACCAAGCCCGTCACGATGATCGTGCCGTTCGTGCCGGGCGGCTCGTCCGACATCACGGCGCGCAGCGTCACGCCGGGGCTGACGAAAGCGTTGGGCCAGACCTTCGTGGTCGAGAACAAGCCGGGCGCCAACAGCGCCATCGGCGCGCAGGCGCTGGCCCGCGCCACGCCCGACGGCTACACCATGATGGTCGGCTCGATCGGCACCTTCGCCATCAACGAGGCGCTGTACAAGAACCTCTCGTACAACCCGAGCAAGGACTTCGAGTACCTCACGCAAGCGGTGCGCAATCCCAATGTGCTGGTGGCCTCGCCGTCGTTCCCGGCCAGCACGGTGGCCGAACTGGTCGACTACGCCAACAAGAATCCGGGCAAGGTGTCGTACGCTTCGTCCGGCACGGGCTCGTCCGACCACCTGTCGGCGGTGATGTTCCGCCAGCGCACCCAGACCTCGGGCGTGGACGTGCCGTACCGTGGCGGCGGCGCCGCCATCGCCGACCTGATCGGCGGCCAGGTCAACGTGTCGTTCCAGAACCTGGGCGCGGTACAGACGCATATCAAGGCCGGCAAGCTCAAGGCGCTGGCCATCACCGGCGACGCGCGCGCGGCGGACCTGCCGGACGTGCCGACGCTGGCCGAGGCCGGCATCAAGGACATGGTGGTGTATTCGTGGCAGGGCTTCGCGGTGCCCAAGGGCACGCCGCCGGCCGTGGTGCAGCAGCTGACCAAGGCCCTGCAGACCGCCCTGCGCGATCCGCAGACCGAGAAGACGCTGCAGGGCCTGGGCTTCGAGGTCGTGGCGAACACGCCGCAGCAGTTCAGCGCGTTCCAGCAGGCCGAGGTCAAGCGCTGGAAGGACGTGATCCAGAAGGCCAATATCCAGCTGGAGTAAGGCTGCTTGAAACGGGCTGCTTGGGGCAGGCTGCCTTGGGCAGCCCGATTCGAGCCCGCCGCTCAAGGGCGCGGCCCGGGAGGGTTCCCGCGGCCCGCGCCTTCTCAGCCGGATTCAAGGCCGGATCAAGTAGCATGAAGGTTTCGCCACCCACCTGTACGACAACATGACCACCAAGCATCGCATCATCCAGGTCGGCTCGCTGGCCGGCTCGCCCTCCGCCAACCAGCGCCTCGCCGAGCGCTACGACGTCATCGAGCTCTGGAAGCAGCCGGATCGCAAGACGGCCCTGGCCGAACTCGGCAAGGGCGTCACCGCCGTCGTCACCTCGGCCAACTTCGGCGCCAACGCCGAACTCATCAACGCCCTGCCCGACCTGAAGGCCATCTGCAGCTGGGGCGTGGGCTACGAGACCATCGACGTGCAGGCGGCGCATGCGCGCGGCGTGCAGGTCAGCAACACGCCCGACGTGCTGACCGACTGCGTGGCGGACCTGGCATGGGGCCTGATGATCGCAGGCGCCCGCCGCATGGGCCAGGGCGAACGCTTCGTGCGCGCCGGCCAGTGGGGCCAGGTGCACGGCAGCATTCCGCTGGGCCAGCGCGTCAGCGGCAAGAAGCTCGGCATCGTGGGCCTGGGCCGCATCGGCGAGGCCATCGCCCGCCGCGGCATCGGCTTCGATATGCAGGTGCGTTATCACAACCGCAGGAAGCGCGACGACGTCGACTACGGCTACGAGGCCTCGCTGACCGACCTGGCGGCCTGGGCCGACTTCCTGGTCGTGGCCACCGTGGGCGGCCCGGCCACGCGCCACCTGGTCAATCGCGAGGTGCTGGAAGCGCTCGGCCCGCGCGGCATCATCGTCAACATCGCGCGCGGCCCGGTCATCGACGAGGCCGCGCTGGTGGCCGCGCTGGAGGCCGGCAAGCTCGGCTGCGCCGCGCTCGACGTGTTCGAGCACGAGCCCAAGGTGCCCGAGGCCCTGATCAAGAGCGACCAGGCGGTGCTGCTGCCGCACATCGGCAGCGCCACGCTGGAAACGCGCCAGGCCATGGAAGATCTGATGCTGGAGAACCTGGCGGCGTATTTCGATACCGGCCGCGTGATCACGCCGGTGGATTGACGCGGGCGGGAACGGCGGCGCGCTCAGCGCCGTCGGCGTTCACGCAAGTGGCACCGATACGGGCAACACGACAGGTCCGCCACACAAACGAAAAAGCCTCTCGGCGCCCATACCGAGAGGCTTTCGACTTCCAGGCCCGAAGACCCGTCCGTCGTGCAAAGGAACTGCCGGACCTCGCGATCCGATGCTGCGTGACTGCCTTACTTCGCGGGCGCCGTGGCGGTGCCCGATTTGTCCATCTTGGCGGCGCCCGATTTCTCGGTGCCCTGCTTGGCGGACGTTTTGTCGGTCTTGTGATGCTTGTGCTGCGCCTGGGTCTTGGTTTCGCCCGACTTGGTCGTGGCATCGGCGCCCGCCGCGAACGCCGAAGGCGCGGCGGCAAGACCGAGGCACAAGGCCGAAGTGGACAGGAACGCAGCGATACGGGAGTGAGTCGTCATTACATGTACTCCTAATGGTGAAGACCCGAGGGCTGCCCCTCCGGCCTTTCCGACACGGGGCGGCAACATCGCCGCATGACCCGTACTCCGTTGGAACCCGCGCCCCGCCGAAGGTTCAGCCGCGGGCCGGAAATTTTCGCGTCCTTTCCGACGTTAACGCTTCGTCATGGGATCGTGACAATCGACCTTCGGCCGGCCGCGTTCAGCTTTCAAACACCAGCAGCGCCACGGTGGCGAACAGCATCGCCGCGAAGCAGGCTCTCAGCTTGCGTTCAGGCAGGCGATAGGCCAGCCGCACGCCCACCGGCACGAACAGCAGGCTGCCCGCGGCCAGCGGCAGGCCCACCAGCCAGTCGGCCTTGCCGGCCCATGAGTACGTCACCAGCGCCACCGCGGAACCGGGAATCACCATGCACAGCGCCAGCGCCTGCGCGGTGGTCTGCGACAGCCGGAACACCGTGGTGATGATGGGCACCGCCAGCACCGCGCCGCCCACGCCGAAGAAGCCGCCCAGCGTGCCGCACAGCACGCCCAGCAAGGTGGCGCGTCGCGGCGTGAAGACCGGAGCGTGGCCGCTGCCCTTGGGCGCGCGCCGGGCCGCGCCGGCGCGCCAGGTCTGCCATGCGTAGAACAGCGCGATGAAGAACAGGAACACGGCGAAGCTCAGCCGCAGCACGCCCGACTCGATGCCCAGCGCCAGCCGCGCGCCGACCCAGGTGAACACCACCGCGCCGCCCGCGCCCGCCAGCGCCACGCGGCGGTCGATGCGGGTCTGCTGGTTGTACTTGCGCACCGCCATCATGATGGTCGGCAGCACCATGATCAGCGCGGTACCCTGCGCCAGCTGCTGGGACATGCCCATCAGCAGCACCAGCGCCGGAATCGCGATCAGGCCGCCGCCGATGCCCAGCACGCCGCCCATGAAGCCAATAAGGCCTCCCGCGCCCAGGCACAGGGCGATCAGCAAAAGACTCACTTGGGGCTCCCGTCAGCGCAGCTTGTCGAGCGCGGCGTCGAGCCGGTCCACCGCCCAGATCTCCAGCCCCTCGATGGGCTGGCGCGGCGCGTTGGCCTTGGGAATCAACGCGATCGAGAAGCCCAGCTTGGCGGCTTCGCGCAGGCGCTCCTGGCCGCGCGGCGCGGGCCGGATCTCGCCCGCCAGCCCGACTTCGCCGAAGGCGATCAGGCCGCGCGGCAGGGGCCGGTCGCGCAGCGACGACATGATGGCCAGCAACACCGGCAGGTCGGCCGCCGGTTCGGTGATGCGCACCCCGCCCACGGCGTTGACGAACACGTCCTGGTCGAAGGTCGACACGCCGGCGTGGCGATGCAGCACGGCCAGCAGCATCGCCAGGCGGTTGCCCTCCAGGCCGACCGTCAGGCGGCGCGGATTGGGCGCGTGGGAGCTGTCCACCAGCGCCTGGATCTCGACCAGCAGAGGGCGCGTGCCTTCCTGCGTGGCCATCACGCAGGAACCGGCCACCTGCTGCTCGTGCTGCGACAGGAACAGCGCCGACGGGTTGGCCACGCCGCGCAGGCCGCGGTCGGTCATGGCGAACACGCCGAGTTCGTTGACCGCGCCGAAGCGGTTCTTGAAGGCACGCACCAGGCGGAACGACGAATGCGTGTCGCCCTCGAAGTACAGCACCGTGTCGACGATGTGTTCGAGCACGCGCGGTCCGGCCAGCGCGCCGTCCTTGGTAACGTGGCCGATCATGACGATGGCGATGCCGGTCTGCTTGGCCAGGCGCGTCAGCTGGGCGGCGCATTCGCGCACCTGCGACACCGAGCCGGGCGCCGCGGTCAGCTCGCCGCTGTAGAGCGTCTGGATGGAGTCGATCACGGCGACGCTGGGCTTCTGCTCGGACACGGCGGCCTGGATTGCCTCCAGGCGGATTTCCGCCAGCAGGTTGACGTTGCCGGTCTGCAGTCCCAGCCGGCGCGCGCGCAGCGCCACCTGTTCGGCCGATTCCTCGCCGGTGACGTACAGGACGTTGGTGCTTTCGGACAGCGAGGCCAGCGCCTGCAGCAGCAGGGTCGACTTGCCGATGCCGGGGTCGCCGCCGATCAGCACCACGGCGCCGGCCACCAGGCCGCCGCCCAGCACGCGGTCGAATTCCTCCAGCCCGGTGGGGGTGCGCGGGGTTTCGCGGGCCTCGATCTCGGACAGGCTGCGCACCGGGCTGCTGGAGGCCAGCGGCGCGTAGCGGTGCGCGGCCGCGGCGGCCGGCGTGGCCGATTCGACGGTTTCTTCGAGGGTGTTCCAGGCATTGCAGTGCGGACACTTGCCTTGCCACTTCGGGGTGGTGCCGCCGCACTCGGCGCACACGTATACGGTTCGGGTCTTGGCCATGGGCGCAAGTTTACCGGCACAGGCCGGGGCGCGGGGTCGTCGGCGGGCAGTCGCAATGCGCCTTTTCCCGCGCGTTTGGCGCCGTCTTGGTGCAGCACCCTTTCAATCTGCTTGCATAAACAGGGACGGTCTACAGTTACACCATGCAAACACAAGAAATTCGCTGGCAGATTTCTGCAAATCGCGCATAATCATCGGGTGATGCGCAATGTTGAACCGTCGGTTATGTGGCGGCATACCCGGCGCCGCCGCCCAACAGGGCGGCACGACGGGAATCGCGGCGCATCGCGAGACGCTTGGGCCGCGCACGCGGCCACCTAAACCGGAACAAGACCCGATCCTGCACGAGACCGCCGGACCACCGGCGCGGCACAGGCCCAGGTCAAACGCGGATGCGCCCTGCCACCAGGCGCATGCGCGAGGAGTACGCGCATGAGCATTGCCTATCGCCCCCCCTTCGACGAAGACGACGAACTGGATTTGCGCGCCCTGTATCGCAAGCCCAGGGCCGGCGGCAGCCCCGAACTGGAAGCGGCCGTGCGTCGCACCTGGCACCCCGGCCGCAGCTGGCATCCGGGCTGGGCCGCCGCCGCCTGCGCGGCGCTGGTGGCCGGCCTGTTCGCCTGGACCGACATGCGCGAAAACGCCGAGATGGCCGACCAGGCGCCGCAATTGGCGGTGTCACAGGAAGCGCCCATCAACATCGAGCGTGGCCCGGCGCCGCGTCCGATCCTGACCGAAGCGCCCGCGCCGCAGGCGGCCCCCGCCCCGGCGCAACGGACCGCATCGGCGCCGGCCGAGGCACCCAGCGCCATCCCGGCCGCGCTTCCCGCCCAGCAGGCGGCCAGCGACGCCGCGCCGCAAGCCGCCAGCGCCGAGGCGCCCGCCGAGCAAGCCAGCGCGGAACCCGTCGCCTTCAGCGAGCAGGACATCGAGGCCCGCATCGCGCACATCCGCGCCTTGGTGCAGGACGATCAGCAAGAGGACGCCGTTGCCGCGCTGCGCGAGTTGCAGCAGGGCGCGCCCGACCTGACGCTGCCCGACGACCTGCAGGAACTGGCGCAGCAGAATCCCGCTTCCTGACCTCCTTTTTCCGTTCCGTTCCCGCCCAGGCCCGCGTTCGTCGCGGGCCTGGGCGTTCACAGGCCTGAACATTCAACGGAAATAGAACGGCTTCTTGCTAACATAGCCGCCATGAGTCCGAGCTTCCACCACCGCAATCTTCCCCATCTGCTGCTTTACGCGCGCGAAACCCTGATGGCGCACTTCCGGCCGATCCTGCACGCCGCCGGCGTCACCGAACAGCAATGGCGGGTGCTGCGCACCTTGAGCGAGGTGGGCGCGATGGAACCCAACCAGATCGCCCGCAGCTGCCAGATCCTCAGCCCCAGCCTGACGCGCATGCTGGCCGGCATGGAAGAACAGGGCCTGATCAAGCGGGTGCGGTCGAACGCCGACCAGCGGCGCCAGGAAATCTCCCTGACGCCCAAGAGCAACAAGCTGATCGACCGCATGCGGCCGCAGGTCGACGCCAAGTACCAGGAAATCGAAGCGCGCATCGGCAAGGAACTGCTCGACCGTCTGTACACCGACGTCGACACCATGGTCGAACTGATCAAGCGCGAACCCGCGACGCAATGAGTCAACCGGGCACGGGCAGGATCGCGTTGATCTGCCCCGTGCCGGAACTGGTGAAGTAGTCCGTCACCACCTCGGCCGGCCGGTCGTAGGCATCCCAGCCCAGCAGCCCCAGCAGCATGGCGGTATCGTGCATGCCGCCCTCGCCCACGCACAGCTCGGCGTATTCCGGCAGCATGGCGCAGAACGTCTTCCAGTCGCCCTGGCGCCACAGGTCCACCACCCGCAGGTCGACCTGGCGGTAAAACTCGCGGCTGATCTGGTGCATGGCGGCCTCTGGGCTGCCGTTGTCGTTGAAGCGGTGCGACAGCGAGCCGCTGGCCAGCACCGCGACGCGGCTGTCGCTCTGCTCGATGGCCTGGCGCAAGGCCGCGCCGAAACGGCGGCTGTCGTCCAGCGAATGCCAGGCGCACCAGGCCGCCACCGACACCACCTTGAAGCGGTCATCGCCATTCATGTAGCGCATCGGCACCAGCGTGCCATATTCCAGTTCGAGGCTGGCGATTTCGTGCGCGCGGGTGGGGACCCCAGCTGCGCCGGCGCATTCGGCGATGCGTCGGCCGAGCGCCGGGTCGCCGCGGTAGGCGTAGTCCATGTCCTTGATGAAATGCGGCAGCTCGTTGCTGGTGTAGCGGCCGGCGAAGCGTTCGTTGCAATTGATGTGGTAGCCAGCGTTCACCAGCCAGTGCACGTCCAGCACCACCAGCGTATCCACGTCCAGGTCGCGGCAGCGCTGGCCGATGATCCGATGGCCCTGGATCGCGGCTTCGCGGCAGCCGTGATGGCGGCCGGGCATTTCAGATAGGTACATCGACGGCACGTGCGTTACTTTGGCCGCCAGCGCGAGCTTGCCCATGATGCGTGTCTCCTGTTGTTTTCGGTATCCGGGCGCCGGTCAGACGCCCCACTTCGGAATGGGGTGGCTGCCCATCGAGACGCAGACGTTCTTGATCTCGGCGAACACTTCGTAGCTGTATTCCCCGCCCTCGCGGCCGGTGCCGGATTCCTTGGTGCCGCCGAACGGCTGGCGCAGGTCGCGCACGTTCTGGCTGTTGATGAACACCATGCCGGCCTCGATGCCGCGCGCCAGCCGGTGGGCCCGGCCGATATCGCGGGTCCAGATGTAGGAGGCCAGGCCGTACTTGACGTCGTTGGCCAGCGCCAGGCCGTGGGCCTCGTCCTTGAACGGAATCAGGCAGGCGACGGGCCCGAAGATCTCTTCCTGGGCGCAGCGCATGCGGTTGTCGACGTCGGCCAGCACCGTGGGCCGCACGAAATTGCCGCCGGCCAGGTGCGCCGGCAGGCCCCGCGGCGCGTCGGCGCCGCCAGCCAGGATGCGCGCGCCCTCTTCCTTGGCCAGGCGGATGTAGCCGGTGACCTTTTCCCAGTGCTGGCGGGTGATCATCGCGCCCACATTGGTCTTGTCATCAGTCGGGTCGCCCACCACCAGGCGATTGGCGCGCTCGGCGAAGCGGCGCACGAAGTCATCGTAAATCGATTCCTGCACGAAGATGCGCGAGCCCGCGGTGCAGCGCTCGCCATTAAGCGAGAAGATGGTGAACAACGCCGCGTCCAGCGCGCGCTCGACGTCGGCGTCGTCGAACACCAGCACTGGCGACTTGCCGCCCAGCTCCATCGAGAACTTCTTGATGCCGCCCGCGTTCGCCATGATCTTCTTGCCGGTGACGGTGCCGCCGGTGAACGAGATCGCGCGCACCCCGGGATGACGCACCAGCGCGTCGCCGGCACTGGCGCCATACCCCTGCACCACGTTGAGCACGCCGGGCGGGATGCCGGCTTCCAGCGCCAGCAGGCCGAGCTGATCGGCGGTCAGCGGCGACAGCTCCGACATCTTCAGCACGGCGGTATTGCCCAGCGCCAGGCAGGGCGCGGTCTTCCAGGTCGCGGTCATGAAGGGCACGTTCCACGGCGACACCAGCGCGCACACGCCGACCGGCTGGTACAGCGTGTAGTTCAGCATCTGGTCGTCCACCGGATAGGTGTGGCCGTTCATGCGGGTGCAGACTTCGGCGAAGAAGGTGAAGTTCTCGGAGGCGCGCGGGATCAGCTGCTTGCGCGTCTGCGAGATGGGCAGGCCGGTGTCGCGGGTTTCCAGCTCGGCCAGCTGCGGCACGTTGCGGTCGATCAGTTCGCCCAGGCGGCGCATCAGCCGGGCCCGTTCCTTGGCGGGCATGCCGGCCCATTTGGGAAAGGCCTCGGCCGCGGCGGCCACGGCGGCGTCGATCTCGGCCTGTCCGCCGGCGGCCACTTCGTCAATGGCCTCGCCCGTGGCCGGGTTGAAGGTAGTGAAGCGGTCGGCGCTGTCGACCTGCCTGCCGTTGATCCAGTGCTTGATGCTCACGTGCGTCTCCTCGCCTGTCGCTGACGGCCGGCCGCCAGAACGGCAGCGGGCCGGAATTTAATTAACAAGTTAACTTTATGCGCGGCCGATGGTGCTGTCAACGGCGGAAAACCCCTGTCTCGCGGCCGCCCCGGCGATTGCCGCCGGCCGGTTTTTTTCGCTATTATTATTAACATGATAACAATATGCCGGAGGGGGCTGGTCCCGCGCCTGTCATGCCACATATCTGGATTGAGTACTCCGCCAACCTGGACCTGGACACCCGCGCCCTGATGCGCGCGGTGCAGGGCGCCGCCGTCGGCGACGGCAGCCTGTACCCGCTGGCCGGCGCGCGCACCCGCGCCGTGCGGATCGATGACTACCTGATCGCCGACGGCCATCCCGACAACGCTTTCGTGCACGTGCTGCTGCGCATCGGCCACGGCCGCAGCGCCGCGCAGCAGGCGGCATTGGGCGAACGCACGTTCCAGGCCCTGCGCGACGCGCTGGCGCCGGAAATGGCGCGCCGGCCGCTGGGCCTGTCGCTGCAGGTGGAAGAAGCCGACGCGGTGCTCAACTACAAGCACAGCAACTATCGCGAATACCTGGCGGCCCGCGCCGCCGCGCTGCCGCGCACGGTGGCGGGCGCCGCGCTCAATACGCGCCAGGCGCTGGCCGCGCTGGGCGAGGCGGTGAACGCACCGCCCTACCAGGCCGCGCCGCGCGCGCCGGTGCTGTATATCAAGCCGGCCAATACCTATGCCGCCGACGGCGACGCGATCACGCTGCCCGCCGACGTGCCCCAGGTGCGCATCGGCGCCACCCTGGGCATCGTGTTCGGCCGGCGCGCCAGCCGCGTCAGCGAAGCCGAGGCGCTCGCCCACGTGGCCGGCTATCGCGTGGTGGCCGATCTGTCGGCGCCGCACGACAGCTATTTCCGTCCAGCGCTCAAGCAGCAATGCCGCGACGGCTTCTGCCCGATCGGCCGCGCGCTGGCGCCGGTGTCGTCCGTGGCGGACCCGGACGCGCTCGCCATCGAGGTCTGGGTCGACGGCGAACTGGCGCAGCGCGCCAGCACCGCCGACCTGGTGCGACCGGTGGCCCGCCTGATCGCCGACGTCACCGCGTTCATGAGCTTCGAGCCGGGCGACATCCTGCTGGCGGGGGCCCGCGCCGACGCGCCGCTGGCGCATGCGGGCCAACGCTACGAGATCCGCATCGACCAGGTCGGCACGCTCGGCAACACGCTCATCGCCGGCGCCTGAGGCGCCCCCAACGGAACCCGCCATGAAACACGCACGCATCGCCCATGAAGGCGCCATCCACGCCGCCACCGACGCCGGCCACGGCCAGATCCGCCTGGCCGACGGCCGCCTGCTGGCCGAGGACGCGGTGACCTGGCTGCCGCCGATCGAACCGCGCACCACTTTCACGCTGGCCATCAACTATGCCGACCATGCCAAGGAACTGGCGTTCAAGGCGCCGCCCGAACCGCTCGGCTTCCTGAAGGCAGCCAACACCTTTGTCGGCCATCGCGCGCAGACGCTGCGGCCGGCGGACGTGGGCTTCATGCACTACGAATGCGAGCTGGCCGTGGTGATCGGCAAGACCGCGCGCAACGTCACGCGCGAGCAGGCCTATGACTACGTGGCCGGCTACACCGTGGCCAACGACTACGCGCTGCGCGACTACCTGGAGAACTGGTATCGCCCCAACCTGCGCGTCAAGAGCCGCGACACCTGCACGCCGCTGGGGCCATGGCTGGTGGACCGCGACGACGTGGCCGACCCGATGAACCTGGACCTGCGCACCACCGTCAACGGCGTCGAGACCCAGCGCGGCAACACCCGCGACATGGTGTTCGACATCCCCGCCCTGATCGCGTACTTCAGCGGCTTCATGACGCTGTCGCCCGGCGACCTGATCCTGACCGGCACCCCGGATGGCATCGTCAACGTCCAGCCGGGCGACGAGGTCGTGACCGAGATCGACGGCATCGGCCGTCTGGTCAACACGCTGGTGCCCTGCCCCGCCTGATCCCCCCTACCTGGATACCCCGCATGCTCGATTCCACCACCGTGCGCGCGCTGGCCGCGCGCCTGCACGACGCCGAACGCACCCGCCAGCAGATCCGCCAGATCTCGCTGGAACACCCCGACATCACCATCGCCGATGCCTACGCCATCCAGCGCGCCTGGATGGACATCAAGCTGGCCGAGGGCCGCGTCAAGCGCGGCCACAAGATCGGCCTGACCTCGCGCGCCATGCAGTTGTCGTCGCAGATCGACGAACCCGATTTCGGCATGTTGCTCGATGACATGTTCTTCGAGGACGGCGGCGACATTCCCGCCGGCCGCTTCATCCTGCCGCGGCTGGAAGTGGAGCTGGCCTTCGTGCTGGGCAAGCGCCTGCAAGGTCCCAACGTGACCCTGTTCCAGGTATACGACGCGGTCGACTACGTGATCCCGGCGCTGGAGATCATCGATGCCCGCTCGCACGGCATCGACCCCGACAGCAAGCGCCCGCGCAAGGTGTTCGACACCATCGCCGACAACGCGGCCAACGCCGGCGTGGTGATGGGCGGGCGGCCGGTGAAGATCGGCGAGCTGGACCTGCGCTGGATCGGCGCGATCCTGTCGCGCAACGCGGTGATCGAGGAAACCGGCGTGGCCGCCGGCGTCTTGAACCATCCGGCCAATGGCGTAGTATGGCTGGCGAACAAGCTGGCCGCGCACGAGGTGGCGCTGGAAGCGGGCGAGATCATCCTGTCGGGTTCCTTCACCCGGCCGGTGGCCGCGCGCCCCGGCGACACCTTCAACGTCGACTACGGCGTGCTCGGCTCCGTCAACTGCCACTTCATCTGACCTCAACGCGGCCCATGGATATCCTGACCAATCAGTTCAAACGCGCGCTGCGCGCCGGCACGCCCCAGATCGGCCTGTGGGCCGGGCTGGCCAGCGCCTACACCTCCGAGATCATCGCCGGCGCCGGCTTCGACTGGCTGCTGATCGACGGCGAGCACGCCCCCAACACGCTGCAGACCACGCTGGCGCAACTGCAATCGGTGGCCGCCTATCCGGTGGCGCCGGTGGTGCGGCCGGCCTGGAACGACCCCGTGCAGATCAAGCAGATCCTCGACACCGGCGCGCAGACGCTGCTGGTGCCGATGGTGCAGTCGGCCGAAGAGGCCGCGGCGGCGGTGGCCGCGGTGCGCTATCCGCCCGCCGGCATCCGTGGCGTGGGCAGCGCGCTGGCGCGCTCGTCGCGCTGGAACCGCATCCCCAACTACCTGGAGCGCGCCAACGACGAGATGTGCGTGCTGGTGCAGATCGAGACGCCGCGCGGCGTCGATGCGCTGGAGGACATCCTGGCGGTGGACGGCGTGGACGGCGCCTTCATCGGGCCGGCCGACCTGTCGGCCAGCATGGGCTACCTGGGCCAGCCCGAGCATCCCGAGGTCGCCCGCACCATCGACGCGGCCATCGGCCGCATCGTCAAGTCGGGCAAGGCCGCCGGCATCCTGCACAGCGGCGTGGCGCAGGCCAGGCACTACCTGTCGCTGGGCGCGACCTTCGTGGCGGTAGGCGTGGACGCGGTGCTGCTGGCGCGCGCGGCCGAAAAACTGGCCGGCGAATTCAAGGATCTCAAGCCGGTCGGCAAGGCCGGCGGGCCGTACTGAGTGCCCCGGGGAGGCCGCGGCAAGAAAAACGGCGCCCCGCTGAACTGCCCTCCGGGGAGTTGGAAGGTCAGCGAAAAACCCCCGAAGGTTGGATTGCGTCCAGCTTTCGGGGGTCAGTTCACGCGGGCGCCATCTTTTTATCGGAAGCCAGGCGCGGCGTAGCCACGCCGGGCCCCGCCGCCTGGCCCGAAGCGGGCGATCAGGAACGACCGCCCAGGCTGCCGCCGCCGTCCACGCCCAGCACCTGGCCGGTGATGAAGCCGGCGTCGTCCGACAGCAGGAAGGCGATGGCGGCGGCCACTTCGGCCGGCGTGCCCAGGCGCTTCATCGGCACCGAGGCCAGCGCGCGCTTTTCGCCTTCGCTGCCCGCCGGGCGGGTGGCGCGGAACATTTCGGTTTCGATGGGGCCCGGCGCCACCGCGTTGGCGGTCACGCCGTATTCGGCCAGTTCCAGCGCCCAGGTGCGGGTGCAGCCCACCAGCGCGCTCTTGGCGGCCGAATAGGCGGTGCGTTCCAGGCCGCCGTGGATGGCCCGGCTGCAGACGTTGACGATGCGGCCGGCGCGGCGCGCCTTCATGGATTCGATGAAGGCTTGCGTCACCTGCACGGCGACGCGCACGTTCAGGTCCAGCACGTTGTACAGGGTGGCCAGGTCGATCTCGCCCAGCGGTTGCGGCGAGGCGATGCCGACGTTGTTGACCACGGCGTCGACCGGGAATTTCTCGCGGATCTCGCGCAGCACTTCCTCGGTGCGGCCGGCGTCGGCCAGGTCACAGGCGTACAGGTAGCCCGGAAAATCGACGTCGCCGGTGTTGCGGGCGATACCGACCACATGACAACCCATGTCGGACAGCCGCTGAGTAAGCGCCCAGCCGATGCCTTTGGTGGCGCCCGTAATGAGCACGCATTTGTCCTTCATGGATCGAAACCTCGTTGTTCGTTACTGGGTCGAAAACGGGCGCTTGGGCGCCCGGTTTTTCAAGTAGACACCATCCGGCGTTACCTGTCTTGTAAATTGCGTAGCAATTCTTGCATGCTGGACACCCGGCGTCCGGGCGGGGAACCATCCGGACGGAAAATCGGACGCCGACCGGCATCCGGCAAGCCGGGGCCGGAACGCCGCCCGGGGGATGTTCAAGAAATGATCACGTATCGCGGGTAACCGGCACGCGCGGCGCCAGGGCGCAGAGCAGCTCGTAGCCGATGGTGCCGGCCGCCAGGGCGACCTCGTCCACCGAGGGGCCCTCTTCGCCCCACAGCGAGACCGGCGCGCCGACGCCCGCCGCGGGAACCGGGTCCAGATCGACGATCAGCATGTCCATGGAAACCCGTCCCACCAGGCGGGTACGGATGCCGGCCACCACCACCGGGGTGCCGGTGGCGGCATGGCGCGGATAGCCGTCGGCATAGCCGCAGGCCACGATGCCGACGCGCATCGGGCGGTCGGCGCGGAACAGCGCGCCGTAGCCAACCGAATCGCCGGCCTTCAATTCCTGCACCGCGATGATCTCGGAGCGCAGCGACATGGCCGGCTTGAGCCCGAACGCGCTGGCGTCGGCGTCGGCGAACGGCGAGGCGCCGTACAGGCAGATGCCGGGGCGGACCCAGTGCGCCTGGGCCTCGGAACCGACGGCGACCTCGGCAAAGCGCAGCGTGGCCGCCGAGTTGCAGACGCTGATGGGACCGGCCGCCATCTTATGCGTCACCGAATTGAACACGGCCAGTTGCTCGGTGATGCCCTGGGGGCCGTCGGCGCAGGCGAAATGGGTCATCTTGCCGATCGAGCCGAGCACGCCCTGCTGTTGCAGCAGCAGCGCGCGCTCGTGGGCGGCCGGATAGGCGGCGGGTGAAAAACCCAGGCGGTTCATGCCGCTGTTGAGCTTGAGCATGATGTCGACCCGCCGCGACAGGCGAGCCCGCGCCAGCATGTCGAGCTGTTCACGCTGGTGCACCGTGGTGCTCAGGTGGTAGCGGTCGACGATTTCCAGGTCGGACGGGTTGAAGAAGCCTTCAAGCAGCAGGATCGGCCCGCCCCAGCCGGCCTCGCGGCAGCGCACCGCTTCGTCCAGGTCGAGCATGGCCAGGCCTTGCGCCTTGGAGAAGCCGGCGACGGCCTGCTCGATGCCGTGGCCATAGGCGTTGGCCTTGATCACCGCCCAGATCGAGGGCGCCAGGCCGGACGCGGCGGCGGCGGTCTGGTCGAGGTGACGCCGCACCGCGGCCAGGTTGTGGGCCAGGGCGGAAACGGAAACGGTGGCGGAAATTGGGCGGGGCATGGTATGAGGTCCTGTGGCGCTTAAGTCTAACTGATCGGCGTGCCGGCGGCGCGGGGCCGCGGCTTCGCGCGTACTCTAAAATGACCGTGATCCGGCCCGCGCGGCCGGACCGCAGTCAGAACGAATGCAGGACCCGACCATGCCCATCGATCACTACGAGAATTTTCCCGTCGCCTCGCTGCTGTTGCCGCGCCGGCTGCGTGGCGCCGTGACCGATCTATACCGGTTCGCCCGTGCCGCCGACGACATCGCCGATGAAGGCGCCGCCAGCGATGACGAGCGGCTGGCGCAGCTGGCGGCGTTCCGCGCCGAACTGCACCGCATCGGCGCCGAACCGGGCGCCGTGCCCACCCCCGGCGCGCCCGCGCTGGCCGGCATTTTCGTGCCGCTGGCGGCCACCATCGCCCGCCACCAGTTGCCCATCACGCCGTTCTACGACCTGCTGTCGGCCTTCGAGCAGGACATCGCGGTCAAGCGCTACGAAGACTACGCCACGCTGGCCGATTACTGCACCCGCTCGGCCAATCCGGTCGGGCGGCTGATGCTGTGCCTGTTCGAGGCAGCCGATCCGCGCAACATGGAACAGTCGGACGCCATCTGCACCGGGCTGCAACTGGTGAACTTCTGGCAGGATGTGCGGGTCGACTGGCATAAGCACCGCGTCTACCTGCCGCAGGAAGACCTGCGCCGCTTCGGCGTCTCGGAAGAAGACCTGGCCGCCGCGCGGCTGACCCCGGGATGGCGCGCGCTGATGGCGTTCCAGGTGGAACGCACCCGCGCGCTGCTACACTTCGGCGCTCCGCTGGCGCGCCGCCTGCCGGGCCGCATCGGCCTGGAACTGCGCCTGGTGGTGCAAGGCGGGCTGCGCGTGCTGGAGCGGATCGAGGCGAGCGGCTACGATGTATTCATGAACCGACCCGAATTGGGCGCCAAGGACTGGGCCATCATGCTCTGGCGCTCCATCAAGTAAGCAAACGGCCCTGCCAACTATGACCCCTGACGAGTACTGCCAGGAGAAAGCCGCCAAAAGCGGTTCCAGCTTCTACTATTCCTTCCTGTTCCTGCCGCCCGAGCGGCGGCGCGCCATCACGGCGCTGTACGCCTATTGCCGCGAAGTCGACGACGTGGTGGACGAATGCACCGACCCGTCGCTGGCGCGCATCAAGCTGGCCTGGTGGCGCACTCAGGTCGACCAGATGTTCGACGGCAAGCCCGACCATCCCGTGACCCGCGCGCTGCAGCCGCACCTGCAGAGCTGTTCGATCACCCGCGAGCGCCTGCTGGCCGTGGTCGACGGCATGGAAATGGACCTGGACCAGACCCGCTACCTGGACTGGCCCGGCCTGCGCAAGTATTGCTGGCACGCCGCCGGCGTGGTCGGCGAACTGTCGGCCGGCGTCTTCGGCTACTCCGATCCGGCCACGCTGGTGTACGCCGAGAAGCTCGGCCTGGCGTTCCAGATGACCAACATCATCCGCGACGTCGGCGACGATGCCCGCCGCGGCCGCATCTACATCCCGGTCAACGACATGCAGCAGTTCGAGGTCAAGGCCTCGGACATCCTGAACGGCGAGTATTCCGAGCGCTTCTCGGCCCTGATGAAGTTCCAGGCCGAGCGCGCGCGCGAGTTGTACCGCGAGGCGATGCGCAGCCTGCCCGAAGCCGACCGGCGCGCGCAGCGTCCCGGCCTGATGATGGCGGCGATCTATCACGCGCTGCTCGACGAGATCGAGCGCGACAACTGGCAGGTGCTGCATCAGCGCATCTCGCTGACGCCGCTGCGCAAGCTGTGGCTGGCGTGGAAGACCTGGGTAGGCGGCGGGCGCGGACTGGTCCGCCGGTTGGCACGGTGAAGGCGGCGGTCATCGGCGCCGGCTGGGCGGGCCTGGCGGCCAGCGTCGCCCTGCGCGAAGCCGGCGCCAAGGTCACCGTGTTCGAAGCCGGCCACACGCCCGGCGGCCGCGCCCGGCGCGTGTTCCACGATGGCTTCGAATCGCCGCTGGACAACGGCCAGCACCTGCTGTCGGGCGCCTACACGCACACGCTGGCGCTGATGCGCCGGGTGGGCCGAAACCCCGATGCCCTGCTGATGCGCCGGTCGCTGCGGCTGGCCAGCCTGGACGGCCGTTTCCGGCTGTCGGCGCCGCGCCTGCCCGCGCCGCTGCACATGGCGGTGGCGATCCTGGGCGCGCGCGGCCTGTCGTGGGCCGACCGCTTTGCCACGCTGCGCCTGATGCGCGGCCTGCGCGCCATGTCCTGGACGCCGCCGCGCGACTGGACCGTGCAACAGCTGCTGCATTATCACGCGCAGTCCGACGCCCTGATCCGCCAGGTCTGGGAGCCGCTGTGCCTGGCCGCGCTGAACACCCCGGTGGCCAGCGCCAGCGCCGGGCTGTTCGCCCGCGTGCTGCGCGACAGCCTGGCCGGCCGCCGCGAAGACAGCGACCTGCTGCTGCCCTGCACCGACCTGTCGGCGCTGTGGCCGGACGCCGCCGCGCGCCAGGTCACCATGCGCTACGGCAGCACGGTGCGTCAGTTGCGGCCGGCGGAGGATGGCATCGACATCAACCAGGAACGCTTCGACGCCGCCGTGCTGGCGGTGCCGCCGGCGTTCGCCGCGCGCCTGCTGGACGCGCCGCTGCGGGCGGCCGGCGCCACCGGGCTGCTGGACGCGCTGCGCGCCTTCGACTATCTGCCGATCGCCACGCTCAACCTGCGGCTGGCCGGCCCCTGGCGCCTGCCCGAGCCCATGATGATGCTGCGCGAAGAGCCGGCCCGTGGCCACGTCGGCCAATGGCTGTTCGACCGCGCGCAACTGGCCGGCGATGCCCTGGCCGGCGATGCCCTGGCCGGCGAACTGGCGGTGGTGGCGAGCGCCGCCACCAGCCTGGCCGACCGCAACCGCCAGCAGGCCATCGAGGCCCTGATCGATCAGGTGGCCGAACAGGCCGCCGCCCATCCGCAGCGGCTGCCGCCGATGCCGGAAGTCGCGGCGGCGGAATTGTTCATCGAAAAGCGCGCCACCTTCGCGGCGGTGCCGGGCCTGACGCGGCCCTTGAACAGCACGCCGTGGCCGACGCTGGCGCTGGCCGGCGACTGGACCGATACCGGCTATCCCGGCGTGCTGGAAGGCGCGGTGCGCAGCGGCCTGGAAGCGGCGCGGGTGCTGAATCCGCGGGCCGGCGACTGAAGCGTCGCCAAGGCGCCATGCAACCGCATGGCGGCCCCGCGCCGCCGCAACGCGGGCGGCTCAGCGCAACAGGCTGGCCGTTGCCAGGCCCAACCCCGTCAGCAACAGGGATCCGAGCAAACTGAAGCCGGCGTAGCCGAGCGCGCCGCCGTACGCGCCGCGCTCGAGCATCGCCACGGTTTCGGCCGAGAAAGTCGAGAAGGTGGTCAGACCGCCCATGAAGCCGGTGATGGCCCCCAGCCGCACCCAGGCCGGCCATTCGGGATGGCCCGCCACCAGCGCCAGCACCAGCCCCACCAGATAGCCCCCGGCCAGGTTGACCGCCAGCGTGCCCCAGGGCCACGACTCGGTGTTGAGCCACAGGCTGACGAGCCAGCGGGCCCAGGCGCCGAACATGGCGCCCAGGCCCACGGCCAGGAAGTTCAGGGGAATCAGGGTCTGGTAAGCGGTCATGGACTCAGGGCGCGCGGTGCTGCTTGAGGCGCAAGGAAAAGACCAGCAGCAGTATGCCAAAGAACACGGCATAGATACCGATGACCCACACCAGCGCCAGCGCGCCGGCCCCCGGCTGCATCACCAGCATCGCGCCGAACAGGACCGACACCAATCCGGACAGCCCCAGGAACCATTCGTTGCGGATTTCCTTGCGGAAACGGATCGCGGCAATGATCTGGAACACGCCGGCCACCAGCGCCCAGATGGCGATGATGTAGAGCAGGATCAGCGCCGTCAGCCCCGGCCACAGGAAAGTGACGATGCCGGCCGCCACGCCCAGCAGGCCGACGATGATCAATGCCCACAGCGGCTTGCCGTGGTCGCGGATACGGATGCCGGCGATCAGCGCCAGCACGCCATCGGCCAGCGCGAACGCGCCCCACACCAGCACCAGCGCCGACAAGGTGATCGCCGGCATGAACACGGCCATCAGGCCGAACAGGATGGCGACGACGCCGCGCAACGCCACCCAACCCCAATGACGACCGATCTGATCCACGACTTGCGATTCAAGCATGACGACCTCCGGTAACACGTAACGGGTGACTTATCTTATTTGAATTTCCCCGCCCGTGGACCGCCTGGGCGCCGTGACCCGGTTGGCCGGAAAGGCCGTACTCCCCGGAGACGGCCGGCTCCCCGCCTTACTGCAGCTTGATCTGCGCGCGCTCGATCACCGATTTCCAACGGTCGCGCTCGGCGCGGATCTGTTCCCCGAACTCGGCCGGCGTGTTGCCCAGCGGGAAAGCGCCCGTCTCTTCCATCTTGGCGGCGGTGGCGGGGTCGCGCACCGCCTTGGCGAAGGCCTGCGCCAGCTTGTCGCGCACGTCGGCCGGCATGCCGGCCGGTCCCACCACGCCGTACCAGGCCGTCACGTCGTAGTCCTTGTAGCCCTGCTCCGCGAAGGTCGGCACGTCCGGCAGGCGCGGATTGCGCGCGGTCCCGGTGATGGCCAGCGCGCGCAGGTGGTTGCTCTTGATGTACGGCAGCGACGACGGGAAGTTGTCGAAGATCACCGGCACCACGCCGCCCACCGTGTCGGTCAGGGCCGGCGCCGAACCGCGGTACGAAATGCTGTTCATCTTGCCGCCGGTGATCTGCAGGAACCAGATCATGCCCAGGTCATTGACCCCGCCGGCGCCGGCGTTGGCGTAGCCGTCCTTGCCGGGATTGGCTCGCACGTGCGACACGAACTCGGCCAGCGTCTTCGCCGGGTATTGCGGGTTGACGCTGAGGATGTTGGGGCTGGTCACCAGGTTGCTGATGGGCGTGAAGTCCTGGACCGGGTCATAGGCCAGCTTGGGGAACAGGTGCGGCGCGGTGCCGTGGGTGCTGACGGTCGCCAGTCCCACTGTGTAGCCATCGGGCTTGGCGCGCGCGGTGGCGGCCATGCCGATGGTGCCGGAGGCGCCGGTGCGGTTCTCCACCACGACCTGCTGCCCCAGGATCTCGCCCGCCTTGGCCGCGGCCAGCCGGCCGACGATGTCGGTGGGGCCGCCGGCCGGGAACGGCACGATCAGGGTGATGGGGCGATCGGGGAATTCGGCGTGGGCGGCCGGCAACACGGCGGCCAGCGCCAGGGCGATGCAAGTCTTGCGGATCATCGGGATTGTCTCCTGTGGGGATCGGTTCTGCTTGTTATCGGGAAAGAACGGGCGCGGCGGCGATGCTGGCGTCGCGGCGCAATATCCTGCCGGGACGATGCGTGCCGGGCGCCGCCGGGAACACCGGGCAGCCGTTGACCAGCACATGCTCGATGCCGGCCGAGGCCAGCGTCGGCGCGTCCCAGGTGGCGCGGTCGCACACCGTGTCGGCGTCGAACACCACCACGTCGGCCCAGGCGCCCACGGCCAGCCGGCCGCGATCGGCCAGGCCGAAGACGCGCGCCGGCAGCGAGGTCATCTTGGCCACCGCGGCCTCCAGCGTCAGCAGCTCGGCCTCGCGCACGTAGCGTCCCAGCACGCGCGTGAAACTGCCCCACAGGCGCGGGTGCGGATGGGCGTCGTTGGGCAGGCCGTCGGAGCCCACCATGCAGCATTCGTGCTGGAAGATGCGGCGCACTTCGTTTTCGTCCATGGCGAAGTAGATCGCGCCCGCCGGGCACAGGCGGCGCGCCGCCGTGACCGGATCGCAGCCCCAGCGCGCGGCGATCTCGGCCAGCGACTGGCCGCCGCATTCGGGATGCGGCGTCGACCAGGTGATGCGGATGTCGTCGATCTGGTCGGCGCGCTCGGGAATCAGGATGGTGGAGCTGCCGGGGTACGGGTAGATGTCCAGCGCCACGTCGACGCCGGCGGCGCGGGCGCGGTCGATGTTGGCCAGCGTGGCGGCGCTCTTGCCCCAGTTGGCCGGCATCATGCATTTGTGGTGCGACAGCACCGTGGCGCAGCCGGTGCGGCGGCCGATGCCCAGCACCTCGTCGACGGCGGCCTCGACCGCGTCGCCCTCGTTGCGGATGTGGCTGGTGTGCAGCGCGCCGTGCGCGGCCGCCACCCGCGCCAGGCCGTCCAGTTCGGCCTCGCCGGCGACGCCGCCGGGCTGATAGGCCAGGCCCGTGCTGAACCCCACCGCGCCAGCCTCCAACGCCTCGGCCAGCATGCGCTCCATGGCCTGCTGTTGATCAACGCTGGGCTGCGCCGCCGGATCGGGCATCGCGGCCAGGCGCAGGTTGGCGTGGCCCACCAGGGCGGCCACGTTGATCATCGGCCGCTGCGCCTGCAGCGCGCCGAAATACGCGGCCATGTCCGCGAACAGCGGCGAATCGCCCAGCAGCGCCAGCGCCGCGGCGGTGTTGCCCGGCAGTGGCGCGGGGGCGCCGCTGATGCCACAGTTGCCGACCACCACCGAGGTGATGCCCTGGCTGGTCTTCCATTCCAGGCCCGGCTTTTCCACGAACATCAGGTCGTCGTGACCGTGGGTGTCGATGAATCCGGGCGCGACGATCCTGCCGCCGACATCGAGGCGCCGCGCGGCCGGAGCGGCCGACAGATCGCCAATGGCGGCGATGCGCTCGCCGCGGATGCCGACGTCGGCGCGGCGGCGCGCGGCGCCCGTCCCGTCGATCACCCAGCCGCCTTCGATAACCAGATCCAGTTCTTCCTGCATGCCACTTCCGTCTCGATAGGGCCGGCATCGAGGCCGGCCGCTTGCGGGCCGTCCACCGACGGCTCCGATGCTTGATGAAGCCCCTAGTATCGTCGGCCCGATCAATCTGGAAAAATTGTTTTTATTGATCCATCCATCGTGATTTGAAATGAATCGTCTGCCCAAGCACGTCACCCTCAAGCATCTGACCGCGTTCGTCGCGGTGGCCCAGGAATCCAGCTTCACGCATGCGGGCAAGCGACTGTTCCAGACCCAGTCGTCGGTGACCAGCCTGGTGCGCCAGTTGGAAGAGGCGCTGGCCACGCGCCTGTTCGCGCGCACCAGCCGGCGCGTGCTGCTGACGGCGGCGGGCGAGGAGTTCCTGCCGCGCGTGATGCGCCTGCTGGCCGATTTCGATGGCGCGATCGAGGACGTGGTGCGCTTTGGCGCGCTGGAACGCGGCCGGGTCGGCGTGGCGGCCGCGCCCTCGGCCATCACCGAGCTGATCGCGCCGGCGGCGGCGCGGTTCGCGGCGCAGTATCCCGCCATCCGCCTCTACCTGAGCGACGACAACTCCGGCCGCATCCAGCGCAAGGTGGCCGCGCGCGAAGTCGATTTCGGCCTGACCAGCCGCTGGGCCGATGCGCCCGGCCTGCAATTCGACGCGCTATTGGAAGACCGCTTCGGCGTGCTGTACCGGCGCGACGACGCCAGCCTGCGCCCGGGCCGCGACGGCGCCATGCGCTGGTCCGACCTGGCGGGCCGCAAGCTGGTGGGGGTGGTGGACGAGACCGGCATCATGGCGCTGCTGCGGGCCCGCGCGGACCTGCCGATCGAAGCCGCCGCGCCCTTCTACGAAGCCTCCAGCACCACTTCCCAGGCAGCGTTGGTGAAGGCCGGCATGGGCGTGGCGCTGCTGCCCGCGCTGGCGGCGCAGCGGGTGCTGGAACCGGGGTTGGCATACGCGCTGCTGGCGCGGCCGACGGTGGTGCGCACGCTGTGCATCATCCGCCACAAGGAACATGCGCTGAGCCCGGCGGCCGAAGCGCTGATCCGCGCCATCCGCGACTACCTGCGCGGCGCGGCGCTGCCGGCCGGCTGCAAGCTGTCGGCGAGCGCGACGCGCCGGCGCGCCTGACGCGGATCGCGTCGCCACGGCAACGCCAGCGGGGCATGCGCCCGCCCCGCCGCGACGCTACGCGCCGCTCAGGCGCGCAGTTTCTCGTCCAGGGCCGCCAGACCGGCGGCGAACACGCCCTGTCCCACGGCGGTCGCCACCGCCTGCAGGTCGGCATCCGCCTCGACGCGGAAATCGGCCCACCATTCCACCAGCGTCGTGCCGCTCTCGGTGATGGCGCGCAGATTGACGCCCGCGACGTAGTCACGCATCGGCAGATCGGTCTCGATGATGGAATAGCGCAGCGCGGTGCCCGGGTCGTCCAGCATCAGCAACTGCTCGCGCACGAAGCCCGAAGGCTTGAGCGACAGGTAGCGCACCGAGCCGATGGCGTCGTGGCGGCCGCCGTCTTCCAGGCGGCTGTGCGCAATGCCGGGGTGCCACCCCGCCAGGCCGTTGAAATCACGAAACAGCGGCCAGACCTTGGCCAGCGGCGCCTGGACGATGGCGCTGGTGTAGACGGTATGCGGCATGCGGACTCCTGACGGGCGCGCGGCGCCCCGACGGAAACGGAGGAAGGGGAAATTTCAGAACGTCAGTTGCTTGAACTCGCGGGTAGCGGCGGTCAGCGCCTGCTCGGTGGGCAGGCGCTCCATCGAGCTGGCGCCGTAGAAACCGTGGCAATGCTGGCAATGGCGCAGGATGTGGGCGGCGTCCTCGGGCGTGGCGATGGGGCCGCCGTGGCACAGCACGATCACGTCGGGGCGCACGGCCAGGGCGGCCGCCGCGATGCGGTCGATGGCGGCGACGCAGTCATCCAGCGTCAGCGCGGTCTCGGCGCCGATCGAACCGCCGGTGGTCAGGCCCATGTGCGCCACGATGATATCGGCGCCGGCCCGCGTCATGGCCACGGCGTCGTCCTCGTTGAAAACGTAGGGCGTGGTCAGCATGCCCTTTTCGTGCGCTAGGCGGATCATGTCCACTTCCAGCGCGTAGCCCATGCCGGTCTCTTCCAGGTTGGCGCGGAAGGTGCCGTCGATCAGGCCCACGGTGGGGAAATTCTGCACGCCGGCAAAACCCTGGCGCTTGAGGTCGTCCAGGAACACGTCGAAGTCGCAGAACGGATCGGTGCCGTTGACGCCGGCCAGCACCGGCGTGCGCTTGACCACCGGCAGCACTTCGCGGCCCATGTCGACCACGATCTCGTTGGCATTGCCGTAGGCCAGCAGGCCGGCCAGCGAGCCGCGCCCGGCCATGCGATAGCGGCCCGAGTTGTAGATCACGATCAGGTCGATGCCGCCCGCTTCCTCGCACTTGGCGGACAGTCCGGTCCCGGCGCCGCCGCCCACGATGGGGGTGCGGTCGCGCACCATGGCGCGGAACTTGTCCAGCAGTTGGTTACGGTCAAAGCGCGGCATGGCGAAAATCCTCAATGTTTGGCGATGGCTAGGAACTGCTCGACCGCCGTGCGGGCGAACAGCGGATCGTTGATGTGGCACGGCACGCGCACCAGGCGCCGGTCGGCGGTCTGCACCAGGCGCGACTCCAGCGCCTCGAACAGCGCGGCGTCGGCCTGCGGATCCCAGAATGCCTGGCCCGGCGCGTCCAGCGCCGAGACGCCGCCTTCCGGGATCAGGAAGCGCACGGGGCCGTCGCAGCGGTTCAGCCGGTCGGCGATCCATTCGCCCTGGCGGCGGTTCTCTTCCGCCGTGGTGCGCATCAGCGTCACCTGCGGGTTGTGGGGGTAGAAGGTGCGGCCCTGGTAGCGCTCGGGCACCGAATCCATGGCGCCGAAATTGACCATGTCGAGCGCGCCGCAGGAGCCCACGTAGGGCGCGCGCGTGCGGGCCACGGCGCCAAAGCGGTCTTCGGTGCAGGCCAGCACGCCGCCGAACAGGAAGTCGCAGACCTCGGTGGTGGTCAGGTCCAGCACGCCGGACAGCAGATGGCTGTCGAGCAGCTTTTCCATCGACTGGCCGCCGGTGCCGGTCGCGTGGAATACCAGGCAGTCATAGCGCGATTCGAGCAGCGGCGTGACCTGCTGCACGCAGGCGGTGGTGACGCCGAACATGGTGATGCCGACGGCGGGCCGGCTGTCATCGCCCGCGGCGCTGGCGGCCTGGCGGAAGGCGCCGCCGATGGCGCCGGCGGCATTGGCCAGCACCCGGCGCGAGATGCGGTTCAGGCCGGCCACGTCGGTCACCGAGTACATCATCGCGATGTCCGACGGCCCGACGTAGGGCGCGACGTTGCCCGACGCCATGGTCGAGACCATCAGCTTGGGCACGCCGATGGGCAGCGCGCGCATCGCCGGGGTGATCAATGCGGTGCCGCCGGAGCCGCCCAGGCCCAGCAAGGCGCCGATGTCGGGGTTGGCGGCGGCATAGTGTTCGAATGCCAGCGCCATGGCAGCGATGGCGCTGCCCCGGTCGCCCGTGAACACGGCCTGCTCGCCCTGCGGGTGGCTGCGCGCCACTTCCCGTGCCTGCACTTGCGCCGCGCTGGCCGCGCCGGTGGTGGACACGTCCACCGAAACCACGTCCAGGCCTTCGCGCCTGAGCAGCTCGACCACGTACTCGGCCTCGTGGCCCTTGGTGTCGTAGGTGGCGGCCACGAAAACCCGCCGATTCGAATGCGTCATGACTCCTCCGCGGGCGGCTACACTCGGTGCGCGCCTCGATATATGTGCCGGGCGCGAGCCCTGTAGAATCAAGAAATGAGACGAAAGAATCATACTGAGACGCCTGTCTCACGTCAAACCACGAACGCCGCGCGCAAGGCGGCCGCCGCCCCGGCGCGCCTGATCGCGCCCGCCAGCCGCCAGGCCGCCGCCAGCGGCGAACCGCCGCACGGGCCGCGCGCGCGCATGCGCAAGATCCTGCTGGACGCCGCGCAGCGCCTGATGGCGCAAGGCATCACGCCGTCGGTGGCCGAGCTGGCCGAGCATGCCCAGGTGTCGCGCGCCACCGCCTACCGCTACTTTCCCAGCCAGAGCGCGTTGATCGCGGCCGTGGTCGACGAGAGCCTGGGGCCGATCCTGGCCTGGGACTCGACCGCGCCGGACGCCGCCACCCGCGTCGACGAACTGCTGCGCTTCGCCTACCCGCGCCTGCAGGCGCACGAAGCGTCGCTACGCGCCGCCATCCAGGTCTCGCTGCAGCAGCACGCCGAAGCCAGCGCCGGCCGCGCCGGCAACCAGCCGCGGCTGGTGCGCGGCCACCGCATCGACATCCTCAAGCGCGCCATCGCGCCGCTGGCCGGCACGCTCACGCCGGCGCAGCAGGATCGCGTGGCGCAGGCGCTGTCGCTGGTCTATGGCACCGAAGTGTTCCTGGTGCTCAAGGACATCTGGGGCCTGGACCAGACAGCGGTCACCGAGGTCGCGCGCTGGACCGCCAGCGCCATCATCCGGCAGGCGCTGGCCGAGGCGGCCGCCACGCCGGCGGCCGATCCGCGCAAGCGCTGACCGCCGCCGCGCCGTCGGGGCGCATCCGCCCCGTCTCTCTGTCATTCCCACGTCACCCGCGCGCTTCATAGTGCGGGCCTTCGCGGCGCCGCCTCCTCGCGGCCCGCATGACGCTGGAGCATTGAATGCAGTTCGAAGTAACCCGCCTGCGGCGGGCCCTGATGCCGTTGTCGCTGGCTTGCGTAACCCTGCTGAGCGCCTGCGGCGGCAGCGATGATGACGAAGACACGCCCGCCGTCACGCCACCGCCTCCGGTCGTGACCGACCCCGCGCCGCCGGCACGCACGGGGGCCTGGAGCGCCGGCGACCTGCATGTGCACACGATCCAGTCCGACGACGCCCAGACCACGCTGGAAAGCGTGCTGGACCAGGCCTTCGACCGCTACCAGCTGGACTGGGCCGCGCTTTCGAACCACCTGCGCATGTCCGTGCGCGACAACACCGGCGCCAACATTCCCGGCGGCTCGATCCCGTTCTCGGCCGGCATGGCGCGCTATGAAGTGCCGTTCATCAAGCAGGCGCAGGCGGCGGGCCGCTACGCCGGCAAGATCATCTTCTCGTCGTTCGAGTGGGACATGCCCACGCACGACCACGTCAACATCGGCATCGGCACCAACGACCCGCTATCCGACAAGTCGCTGCGCGCCGTGGCGGAATTCGAATATCTGTACACCAACAAGGCCGCCAACCTGTTCGATCCGCAGTTGGTATCGGACCTGGCCGGCCAGACGCGCGCCTACACCACGCACGCCGATTCGCTGACAGCGCTGAAGTGGCTGCGCGACAAGCACCCCGACAGCTACATGCTGCTGAACCACCCGTCGCGCTACGCCGGCAAGTACACCATCGGCCAGTTGCGCGAGATGCACGACCTGGCGCCGTCGATCTTCTTCGCCATCGAGGGCATGGTCGGCAACCAGATGGAACCCGACCGCGGCGGCTATGCCGAGGCCTACACGGCCGACAAGCTGCCCAACCGCACCTACGGCGGCGTCGACTACCTGGTGGCCAAGCTGGGCGGCACCTGGGACGCGCTGCTGGGCGAAGGCCGCCACATCTGGACCGTGGCCGATTCGGACTTCCATTTCCGCGTCAACGCCACCGGCCAGTACAGCAGCGGCTACGCGCCGGGCGAGTACGCCAAGACCTACGTCTGGAAGGATGGCAAGGACATGGCGGCGGTGGTCGCGGGCCTGAAGAGCGGCCGCATGTTCGGCGTCTTCGGCGACCTGATCGACGCGCTCGAATTCCAGGCGCAGGGCGCCTCGGGCACGGCCCGGATGGGCGGCGAACTGACGGCGGCCAAGGGCGAGCAGGTGGAGGTCACCATCCGCTTTCGCAGCCCCGCCAGCAACCACTACGAGTATCCGATCGAAAGCGGCAACCCCACCTACGTCAAGCCGACCGTGCACCATGTCGACCTGATCGTGGGCGATGTCGGCGCCCGCGCCGCCGCCGGCACGCCGGCATACGACAACGCCACCAATCCGAGCACCCGCGTGCTGGGCCGCTACACCAGCAAGGACTGGACCGTGGACAAGGACGGCTACAACGTCATCAAGGTCAAGCTGACCGCCGACAAGAGCCAGTATCTGCGCCTGCGCGGCACCAACCTGGCGCCGGACGTGGCGGGCGAGACCGCCAACGGCGAACCGTTGCCGGACGCCAAGGTCGATCTGGCCGATAACGCGGCCCGCTTCAACGCCATCAACGCGCGCAATTACAACGACCTGTGGTTCTATTCGAACCCGGTGTTCGTCACCGTCAAACAGTAAGACGGCCTGCGCCGGCGCGGCATTTCGAGCCGCGCCGGCCCGATCCGAGACGCGACCGGCATGGATGCTCTTTTATAAGTCACAGTTATTTTGTTGACCGGCCACCCCTCAATTGCTACATATGAGGACGCAACTGCACTTGGTTCCTGATTATTCTCATCGGAGGATTTTTATGAGCAAGCGAATTGTTGTCGTGGGGGGCGGGGTCGGCGGCACCATGCTGGCCAACCAACTGGTCCACAAGCTGTACCCCGAAGTGTCGGCAGGCAAGGTCAGCATCATGTTGCTGTCCGATTCGCCGGATCATTACTACAAGCCGGCCTTCATGTATGTGGCGTTCAACCTGTTTTTCCAGGAAGAACTCAAGCGTCCCGAACGGTCCCTGCTGCGGCCCGAGATCGATTTCCGCGTCGACAAGGTGACGCGCTTCGATTTCGATGCCCAGCAACTGCACACCCGCGGCGGCAAGCGCCACGGCTACGACTATCTCGTGATCGCGACCGGCTGCGTGCCCGCGCCGGAGCGCATCGAAGGGCTGCGGGAAGCGGGCGACCATTTCTACCAGTACGAGCCGGCGCGGCAGCTCGCCAGCCGCCTGTCCACGATCGAACGCGGCCGCGTGTTCGTCAGCGTCACCTTTCCCAAGACGCCGAATGTGCCGCACCAGTGCGGCATCGCGCCGATCGAGACCACGCTGATGCTGGACGACTATCTGCGCCGACGCGGCGTGCGCGACCGGGTGGAGATCGTCTACACCTACCCCACCACCTCGCAACTGCTGCGCAACTGCCTGTTCCTGCAAAAGCCCACCTGCGAAGTGCTGCCGGCCATCTTCGAGCAACGCGGCATCCGGTTCCAGCGCGGTTTCACGCTGGCGAAGGTGGACCCCGATCGCCGCATTGCCTACTCGGAGGAAGGCGTCGAGCAGCCGTTCGACATCCTCATGGCCACGCCGCCGATACGCGCGGTCGACGCGGTGCTGGAATCGGGCGCTTCGCAGGCGCCCGACAACGAGGGCTGGCTGCCCACCGATCACGAAACCATGCAGGTCTATGGCCTGCGCAATGTGTACGTGATCGGCGACACCGTGGACCTGCCGGTGAGCAAGGCCGGCGGCTCGTGCCACAACCAGGCGCCCGTCATCGCCAACAACATCGCCGGCGAGATCCGGCTGGGCCATCCCTGCAGCGCCTATGACGGCCGCGTCCAGGCCGTGGCGCAGATGGGCCTGAACGCGGGCATGCCGCTCTGGTATGACTACACCCACGACGTGCGGCCGACGCCGCCGACCAAGCTGGGCGGACTGCTGCGGCATGGTTTCAACCGGGGCCTGTACTGGTCCGTCGCCAGGGGAATGCTATGAACGCACCGCACGACAACAGCCTGTCCAACGCAGGCCAAGGCGACGCCCTGCTTGATGCGCCACCCGCGGCGGCTGGCAACGATGCGCTGGCGCAGCTCGCCGGCAAGCTGCAACCGCTGGCCGACAGCGGCCGGCTGGACAATCTGGTCGACCTGCTGGCGCTGGCGTCCGACCTGGTCGACCTGCTCGATGCCCCCATGGTGGAAAAGCTCGGCACGCTGTCGGAGCAGGCCACGGGCGCGGCCTGGACCCTGTCCAACGCCTGGCGCGCGGCCCACGCGCAAGGGTTGCAAGAGGCGCGCCCCCCGGGCCTGGGCGGACTGTTCCAGCTCTCGCGCGACGAGGACACGCGGCGCGGGCTGGCGCTGGTGCTGCGGACGCTGCAAGGCCTGGGCCGTCAGGTGGGCGATCAACGGCGGGACTACGCCCCTTCCTGATGCCGTTGGCGGGGCCGCCCGCGCGGCCCCCGCTGTCCAAAACAAAGCCCCGCAAGCGCTTGCCTGCGGGGCTTTTGGGGTGCGCGCCGGGGATGGACGACGCGACCGGGTTTACTGCAACGTGCGCGTGAACACGAACTTGCCGTCGCGCCAATCCACCGGCACCACGTCGCGCGGACCGAACTGGCCTTCCAGGATCAGCCGGGCGACCGGGTTCTCGATCTGCTGCTGGATGGTGCGCTTGAGCGGACGCGCCCCGAACACCGGATCGAAACCGTCGCGGGCCAGTTCGGCCAGCGCGGGCTCGGTCACTTCCAGCCGCATCTCCTGCTTTTCCAGGCGCTCGGCCAGGCGGCGCAGCTGGATGCGGGCGATGGACTCGATGTGCTGCGCTTCCAGTGCGTGGAACACCACCACTTCGTCGATGCGGTTCAGGAACTCGGGCCGCAGCGTCTGCTTGAGTTCGCCCCAGACCACTTCCTTGACCACGTCGTACGGCTGGCCGGCCAGCGTCTGGATATGCTGCGAACCCAGGTTCGACGTCATCACGATGACGGTGTTGCGGAAGTCCACCGTGCGGCCCTGGCCGTCGGTCAGGCGGCCGTCGTCCAGCACCTGCAGCAGCACGTTGAAGACGTCCGGGTGCGCCTTTTCGACTTCATCGAGCAGCACCACGCTGTACGGCTTGCGGCGCACGGCCTCGGTCAGGTAGCCGCCCTCTTCGTAGCCCACGTATCCGGGCGGCGCGCCGATCAGCCGCGCCACCGAGTGCTTCTCCATGAATTCGCTCATGTCGATGCGGATCATGTGCTCTTCGGAGTCGAACAGGAACTCGGCCAGCGCGCGCGTCAGCTCGGTCTTGCCCACGCCGGTGGGGCCCAGGAACAGGAACGAACCGTACGGGCGCGAGGGATCCGCCAGGCCCGCGCGCGAACGGCGGATGGCATCGGACACCAGGCGCACGGCCTCGTCCTGCCCAACCACGCGCTTGTGCAGGTATTCCTCCATGTGCAGCAGCTTTTCGCGTTCGCCCTGCATCATCTTGGACACCGGGATGCCGGTGGCGCGCGACACGACTTCGGCGATTTCCTCGGCGCCGACACGCGTGCGCAAGAGGCGCGGACGGCCTTCGCCGCCTTCGGCCTCCTCGGCCGCCTCGGCGGCGCCCACCTCGGCGGCCTTCAGGCGCGCTTCCAGGTCGGGCAGCTTGCCGTACTGCAGCTCGGCCAGCTTGTCGAACTGGCCCTTGCGTTGCAGCTCCGCCATTTCGGCGCGCACGCTGTCGATCTCTTCCTTGATGGCCTGGGTGCCCTGCACCGCGGCCTTCTCGGCCTTCCAGATTTCCTCGAAGTCGTTGTACTCGCGTTGCAGTTTCTCGAGCTCGTCCTCGATCACGCCCAGGCGGCGCTTGGAGGCGTCGTCGGTTTCCTTCTTGACGGCCTCGCGCTCGATCTTGAGCTGGATGATGCGGCGGTCGAGCTTGTCCATCACTTCCGGCTTGGAATCGATTTCCATGCGGATGCGGGCGCCGGCCTCGTCGATCAGGTCGATCGCCTTGTCGGGCAGGAAGCGGTCGGTGATGTAGCGGTGCGAGAGTTCGGCCGCGGCCACGATGGCCGGGTCGGTGATCTCGACGCCGTGGTGGATCTCATAGCGCTCCTGCAACCCGCGCAGGATGGCGATGGTGGACTCGACATCGGGTTCGTCGACCAGCACCTTCTGGAAGCGGCGTTCGAGCGCGGCGTCCTTTTCGATGTACTTGCGGTATTCGTCCAGCGTGGTGGCGCCGATGCAGTGCAGCTCGCCGCGCGCCAGCGCCGGCTTGAGCATGTTGCCGGCGTCCATCGCGCCCTCGGCCTTGCCGGCGCCGACCATGGTGTGCAGCTCGTCGATGAAGACGATGTTGCTGCCGTCGTCCTGCGACAGTTCCTTGAGCACGGCCTTCAGGCGCTCTTCGAATTCGCCGCGGAACTTGGCGCCGGCCAGCAGCGCGGCCAGGTCGAGCGACAGCACGCGCTTGCCGCGCAGGGTCTCGGGCACTTCGTCGTTGACGATGCGCTGCGCCAGGCCTTCGACGATGGCGGTCTTGCCCACGCCGGGCTCGCCGATCAGGACGGGGTTGTTCTTGGTGCGGCGCTGCAGAATCTGGATGGTGCGGCGGATTTCGTCGTCGCGGCCGATGACCGGGTCGAGCTTGCCCTGGCGGGCGCGCTCGGTCAGGTCGAGGGTGTACTTGGACAGCGCCTCGCGGTTGGATTCGCCTTCGGCGCCGGAGACGTTCTCGCCGCCGCGCACGGCGTCGATGGCGGCCTCCAGGGCCTTTTTCTGCAGGCCCGCGTCGCGCAGGATGCGGCCGGCCTCGCCCTTGTCGTCGGCCAGGGCCAGCAGGAACAGTTCGCTGGCGATGTAGGTGTCGCCGCGGCGCGCGGCTTCCTTGTCGGTGCGGGTCAGCACGCCCTGCAGGTCGCGGCCGACCTGGACGTTGTCATCGCCCTGCACCTGGGGCAGCGCCTTGAGCGCGGCGTCCAGGGCCGGCTGCAGCCGGTTGACGGCCACGCCGGCGCGCGCCAGCAGGCTGCCGGCGCCGCTGTCCGGGTCGGACAGCAGCGCCGCCAGCACGTGGACGGGCTCGATGTAGGGATGATCGTTGCGGGCGGCCAGACTCTGAGCGTCGGCCAGGGCTTGCTGGAACTTGGTGGTCAGTTTGTCGAATCGCATAATGGTCGTTGGTGGCTTGTTGGTGAGCCTGACCGATACGCGCCGGCGGGCTCGATGACCTGAATATGCGGCCGGATGCGAGAATTTCAATACCTCGTCGGCCGCATGGATTTGGGTCGGTTAACGCATCCGCGTACAGCAACAATCTGTCCCATGAGCATATACGTTTTTGTCTACGGCACGCTACGCGCGGGCGAAATCAATGACCTGGCGCAAGCCGCCGCGCGCCGCGGCCTGCCGCCGGCGCGCCACGTCGGCCCGGCCACGGTGCCCGGCATGCTGGTGGATTTCGGCGACTGGCCCGGATTGCTCCCGGTGACCGATGGCCGGCGGGTGCTGGGCGATATCTACGAGGTCGACCCGGCCCTGGTCGCCCTGATGGATGAGATCGAGGAATACGTCCCCGGCCGCCCCGGCTGCTTCGTGCGCCGGCCGGTGCTGGCCCGGCCGCTGGCGCCTGGCGCCGCCCCGGTGGCCTGCGACTACTACCCCATCGACCCGGCCTGGCGGGGGGCGGCGGCGGACATCGACGGGGACGACTGGATCGCCTATCGGCGCGCCCGCCCGGCCCGATCGCAACCGTAGGAATGCGCTACAAAATGCCGCGTAAGACACCCGTAGTAACAACGGACTACAATGGGTACCTGTCTTCACGCTTTAAGCCCGTCCAGGCTACCCGCCAGGTCTAGGCACTATAAAGGTCATCGTATGCAAAAACGGGTTCCCGTTGCCCCTGATGCCGCCCACTGTTCCACGTGTATGCTGGGCCACGTGTGTGTCCCGGTCGGGATGGCAGCCGCCGAAGTGGAAAAGCTGGACGAACTGGTGAAAGAACGCGTGCGCCTCGAAAAGGGCAAGACGCTGTATTCGCTGGATCATCCCCTGGACGCCGTCTACGGCGTGCGCTTCGGCAGCCTGAAAACGCAGCTCGAAGACGCCACCGGCCAGATCCAGATCACCGGTTTCCACCTGCCCGGCGAGATCGTCGGCATGGACGGCATGCTCGATGGCAAGCACGTCTCGGCCGCCGTGGCCCTGGAAGACTCCGAAGTCTGCGTGATCCGCCTGAACGAAGTCGACCGCGTGGCCACCCACCTGCCCTCGCTGCAGCAGCAGTTCCGCCGCCTGATGAGCCGCGAAATCACGCGCTCGCACCAGATGCTGGCGTCGCTGGGCTCGATGCGTTCCGAACAGCGCCTGGCCGCGTTCCTGCTGAACCTGTCGCAGCGCTATGCGTCGCTGGGCTACTCGTCGACCGAGTTCGTGCTGCGCATGAGCCGCGAGGAAATCGGCAACTTCCTGGGCCTGACCCTGGAGACGGTCAGCCGGCTGTTCTCGCGCTTCGCGCGCGACGGCCTGATCCGCATCAACCAGCGCGAAGTCCGCATCCTGGACCAGCCCGCGCTCAAGCAACTGCTGGGCCACGAGGGCTGCTGACGCCCGCCCGCGCCATGCGCCGCACAGCCGCACCCGGCGCCGCGCAGCCCCATCCGGCTCCGCGCGTGCCGCGCTCGCGCCGAGCCTGGGGCGTGGCGGCGCTGACCCTGGCGGCCCTGCTGCCCCTGGCGGCGCGCGCGCAGACGCCGCTGCCCGACCCCTACGATTACGACGAACCCGCGCCCGCCCCCAAGCGGGTGGTGGTGCCGCGCTGGCAGACGCTGGAACTGGGCAAGCCCGGCCATCGCTACAAGGTGCCGGTCTATGCTAACCGGAACCTGGCGCGCGGCGACCTGCGCGATATCAAGCAGATCGTGATCGTGTTCCATGGGGTCAAGCGCAATGCCGACGCCTATTACGAAACCGTTGCCACGCTGCTGGCGACCAACCCCGCCCGCGCCAACGACACACTGATCCTGGCGCCGCGCTTTGTCGGTTCGATCGACTCGGGCTTCGCCGGCATGGCCGCGTGGCGCAAGGCCAGTTGGGAAGACGGCGAGGACAGCGTGCAGGCCAACGGCCGGCCCGCGCCGGTCAGCTCGTTCCAGGTGATTGACGACCTGCTGCGCAGCCTGGACGACCGCAAGCGCCTGCCGATCCTGGCCGGCATCGTGCTGGCCGGGCATTCCGGCGGCGGCCAGCTGGTGCAGCGCTACGCCGTGCTGAACCAGATCGACGGCCCGTTGCGCCGCGACGGCATCGCGGTGCGCTACGTGATCGCCAACCCCTCGTCATACCTGTATCTGACCCGCGAACGCCCGCGCCCCGACGGCAAGGGCTACGCGCCCTACGAGCGCGGCATCTGCCCCACCTACAACCAGTACAAGTACGGCACCGACAAGCTGCCCGCGTACGCGCAGGAAACCGATGACACGCGCCTGTTCATCCGCTACGCGGCGCGCGACGTGACCTACCTGCTGGGCGGCGCCGACAACAACCCCGAGCACCGCCTGCTGGACAAGACCTGCGGCGCCGAGGCCCAGGGGGCGACGCGGCTGGCGCGCGGCACCGCCTACCTGCAGTACGAGCGCATCGTCGCCGCGCGCGGCAGCCGGCCGGTGACCCTGCATCGCGCCGGCTTCGAAGTGACGGGCATCGGCCACGACAACAAGGGCATGTTCCAATCGGTCTGCGGCGCGCGCGCCTTGTTTGGCGACGACGCCCAGGCGCCCGCCGGCGCGGCGGCCTGCACGGTGATCGAACCGCCGCGCAAGTAAGCGGCGATCCCCGCCGGCGGCGCGGCCGCCGACCCAGCCACGGCACCCGCGCGGCATTGCGCGGACAGTCCGCGGGCAAGGCGCCGCGGGCAATACGCACGGCGAGCCGAACGCAGGCACGGGACCGCAAGCCGCGTGCCTGCCGCCACGGCAATTCTTGACACCAAGCTGAACAAACATCCCGGACAAATGCAGGGGTGCATTTTTGTGCCGGCAGGCGCAAGATAGGCGGGTACCGTCTCCGTGGAAGACAGATATGAGCCAAGCGTATCTCGACATGCCCGACGCCAAACGCCGCATCAAGGCGATCTTCGTCGGCTCCATGGGCAACCTGGTCGAATGGTATGACTTCTACGCCTATACCGCCTTCGCCCTGTACTTCGCCCCCGCCTTCTTCCCCTCGCACGATCCCGTCGTGCAGCAGCTGAACGCCGCCACGCTGTTCGCCGCCGGCTTCATCGTGCGGCCGCTGGGGGGCTGGCTGTTCGGCCACCTGGCCGACCGGCACGGACGCCGATTATCGCTGATGGTCTCGGTGGGCATGATGTGCGTGGGGTCGCTGATCATCGCGGTCACGCCCACCTATGCCTCCATCGGCCTGGCGGCGCCGGCGCTGCTGGCGCTGGCGCGGGTCATCGAGGGCCTGAGCCTGGGCGGCGAATACGGCGCCAGCGCCACCTACCTCACCGAGATCGCCGATCCCGATCATCGCGGCTTCTATTCCAGCTTCCAGTACGTCACGCTGATCGGCGGCCAGCTCTGCGCGATCCTGGTGCTGCTGTTACTGCAGAACGTATTCCTGACGCATGAGCAGCTGGTGGAATGGGGCTGGCGCATTCCCTTCGTGATCGGCGCCATGCTGGCCATCATCACCGCCGTCATGCGGCGCGACATGCCGGAAACCGACTCCTACCGGCAGGCCAGCCAGACCAAGCCCAAGACCAGTTCCCTGCGCGGCCTGCTGCGCTATCCGCGCGAGGTCGCCATCGTGGTGGGCCTGACGGCCGGCGGTACGGCGGCGTTCTACACCTTCACCACCTACATGCAGACCTTCGTGCGGCAGACCGCCGGGTTCTCCGACATCGTCACCACCTACGTGATCGCCGCGTCGCTGATCTTCGCGCTGATCCTGCAGCCGCTGTATGGCGCGCTGTCCGACAGGATCGGCCGCAAGCCGCTGCTGGTGTTCTTCGGCATCGCCGGCGCGCTGCTTACCGTGCCGCTGCTGATGACGCTGTCGCAGACCCGCTCGCCGTTCATCGCCTTCCTGCTGATCTGCGCGGCCTGGATCTTCACGGCCGGCTACACCTCGATCAACGCCGTGGTGAAGGCCGAGCTGTTCCCCACCAATATCCGCGCCACCGGCGTGGCGGTGCCCTACGCCATCACCGTGTCGATCTTCGGCGGCACGGCGCCCGCCATCGCGCTCTGGTTCAAGCAGCAGGGTCACGAGCAGTGGTTCTACTACTACCTGGCGGGCGTGATCTTCATCTCGCTGCTGGTCTACGCGACCATGCGCGACACCAAGCATCAGTCGGCCATGCACCGGCACGACTGACGCCGCACGCGGGGAACGGCCCGCGTGCCCGGCCGCCAGTCCAAAGACGGGCCAGCGGCACGCGCCGGCGGCGTGCGACCGGGCGATGCTGCGCGGGCCGTCAGCCCGGCCGGTGCGCGCTGACGGCGTCCAGCACGCGGGCCGAATACACCATCGCGGCGCCGGCGTTCAAAGCCACCGCCACGCCCAGCGCCTCGCCGATTTCCTCGCGGGTGGCGCCGTGCTTGAGCGCCTGCGCCGAATGCACCGTGATGCAGCCGTCGCAGCGGGTCGTGACCGCCACCGCCAGCGCGATCAATTCGCGCGTCTTGGCATCCAGGTGCGCGGTCTTGGCGCCGGCGGCCGACAGCGCCTGGTAGCCCTTGAGCGTGTCGGGCGTCAGCGCGCCCAGTTCACCGATGCGGCCCATCAGTTCCTTTTGGTAATTCACCCAATCCAGCATGTCCTGCTCCTTGAAAAAAGCGGCGTGGCTGAATGCCTGACGCCATGGAGGCAGTATGCGCGGCCGGGCAGCGATGATTTAGCCGGAAAATCGCGCTTATATGCTTATTCGTATCAACCGCGACTCCGACGGTTGCCGTGCTGTGCCGGGCGGCTGGCGGCTGGCGGCTGGCGGCGGGCGGCTGGCGGCTGGCGGCGGGCGGCTGGCGGCGGGCGGCGGGAAGCGGGAAGCGGGAAGCGGGAAGCGGGAATCGGGAATCGGGAAGCGGAAAGCGGAAAGCGGAAAGCGGAAAGCGGGAAACGGGAAGCGGGAAGCGGAAAGCGGGCAGCGAGCGGAGGACGGACCACGGCCTAGCGCCGCGCACCCGTCAGCGGCCGCGGTGGCGCCGGCGGCGCCGGTTCTAGCGGCGCGGCTTGCAACGACTGGATTTCCAGCGGTGAGCGGGCCTGGGCCACGCAGGGCAGAATCCAGCCTTCTTCCTTCTCGTCGCGCGACAGGCCCGGCCATTCGATGCGGTAGGCGATCTCGCCTTCCAGCATCAGGCACATGCAGGCGCGACAAGTGCCGTTGCGGCAGGAACTGGGCAGCTTGATGCCGGCGGCCTGCGCTGCCGCCAGCAGGGTCGAATCGGCGCCGGCCTCGAACTGCATTCCGGACGGTTGCACCAGGACGGGAAAGACGGGCATGGTCGGCGGGATCGTTCGTCTAGTGAGGGCGGCGGCGCGGGCCGGCCTTCAGGGCGGGCCCGGGAAGACCGCTGTCCGCTCAGGCGGGCTGGTCCTGCCAGTCCAGCTGCCAGGCGCCGGACAGCACGTTCTGCAGCCACAGCGTGCAGGTCAGGGTCTTGGCGTCGGTGACTTCGCCCTTGGCGCAGGCCGCGTACAGGTCTTCGGGCCGGGCGCTGAAGACGTCGAGGAATTCGTCCTGGTCCAGCTGCCGGGGGCCGGCGCGCAGGCCGCGCGCAAAGTAGATGTGGATGATCTCGGTGGAATAGGCGATGGCCAGGTGCAGCGCGCCGGCGCGGGCCCACTGGGTGGCGGTGTAGCCGGTTTCTTCGAGCAGTTCGCGCTTGCCGCAGGCCAGCGGGTCTTCACCCGGATCGAGCTTGCCGGCGGGGAATTCGGTCATGACGCGGCCGATCGGATAGCGGAACTGGCGCTCGAGCAGCACGCGGCCGTCGTCGAGCAACGGGATCACCACCACCGCGCCCGGGTGCACGACGTACTCGCGCGTGGAGGTGTTGCCGTTGGGCAGCCGCACGGTGTCGTTGCGGATCTTGAGGAAGCGGCCATCGTAGGCGGCCTCGGTGGAGACGCGTTCTTCGAACAGATGGGAATCGGACTTGTCGGTCATGGCGCGGCGTGGGAAGGTGCGAGCGCCGCCACGCAAGGCGGCCGGCGCGAAGAGCTTGCAGCTTACCACCGCGCCCGTCATGGCCGCGTCATGGACCTGATGGGCGTGATGGTAATGACGGGCATCATGCCCCCTCCCCCGCGCCTGCGCATCGACGACCTGCGGACCATCGCCGATGCGGCCACCGCGGGCGCGCGACCTGCCTTCGAAGACGCGCACCGCGATCGACGCGCTGGCCGAGGGGGCCGGCGATGCCGGCAATATGACAGGGCGCGGCGCGCAGGCCCAAGCGCCGAGGATCTCGGGGCGGCAGGCTCGCCGCCCCGTGTATCAATCGAACTTGCGGCGGGCGTCCAGCGCCAGGCCGGCGCCGATGCTACCGAACAGGTCGCCTTCGACGCTGCGCGCCTGCGGCACCAGCGCCGAGACGCAATCGCGCAGGCGCGGCACGCGGCTGGAACCGCCGGTGAAGAACACCGTGTCCACGTCGGCGGGGGCGACGCCCGCGTCGCGCAGCAGGACGCCGACGGTCTGCTCGATCTTCTCGATCAGCCGCGCCACGCTAACGTCGAACGACGGCCGCGTCACGTCCACGCCCAGCTCGGGCGCGATGCGCGACAGGTCGATGCGCGCGGCCGGGCCTTCCGACAGCGCGATCTTGGCCTCTTCCACCTGCACCGCCACCCAGTGGCCGGCGCGCTGCTTGACCAGGTTCAGCAACAGGTCGATCTTGTCGCGGTCGCCGGCTTCGGCGCGGATGTAGGCGAAGTGTTCGGCCGCCTTGCGGGTGTAGGCCTGGTTGATGGTGTGCCAGCAGGCCAGGTTGCCGTATTGCGTGGACGGCACGTCCTTGCCGCTGCGCAACTGGCTGCCCAGCCCCAGCAGCGGCATGACGTGCGCCAGGCTGAGCTGCTTGTCGAAGTCCACCCCGCCAATGTGCACGCCGCCGTAGGCCAGGATGTCGTCGCGGCGATCCGGCTTGGCGGCGCGGCCCGGGCCCAGGCGGATCAGCGAGAAGTCGGAGGTGCCGCCGCCGATGTCGATGACCAGCACCAGTTCCTCGCGGTCGATCTGCGACTCGTAGTCGAAGGCCGCCGCCAGCGGCTCGAACTGGAATTCGATGTCGGTGAAGCCGACGCTGCGCGCGATCTCGCCCAGCGTGTCCTGGGCGGTCTGGTCGGCGGCGGGGTTGTCGTCGACGAAAAACACCGGCCGGCCCAGCACGGCGCGGGTGAAGTCGCGGCCGGCGGCGGTCTCGGCGCGGCGCTTGAGTTCGGCGATGAAGCGCGTCAGCAGCACGCGGAACGGGATCGAGCGGCCCTGCACCTCGGTGGAGCCGTCGATCAGCGAGCTGCCCAGCAGGCTTTTCATCGAGCGCATCAGGCGCCCGTCGTAGCCCGCCAGGTAGTCGGAGATGGCCGCGCGGCCGTAACTGACCTCGGCGTCTTCATCGTGGAAGAAGATGGCCGAGGGCAAGGTGGTCTTGCCGTCTTCGAGGGCCAGGAGCGCGCGCTGGTCGGGGCGGCTCCAGCCGACGGTGGAGTTGGAGGTGCCGAAGTCGACGCCGCATGCGGTGGAAATCATGGAAATTCGGGGGCTTGAAAGCAAAACGGCGCACAAGTGTAGCCGCAACCGCCCGAAACGCCATGTCACCCGGGGCGGCGCAGCGCCAGCGTCCCGAATGCCAGGGTGGCAACGGCCGCCAGCAGCCCGCCGCCGAAACCGGCGGCATAGCCCGCCCGGGCGGCCACCCCGGTAAGGAGAGTGACGGAGCCAGGATCCCGAGCCCCGGGCCGGCTCCAGACTGGCCGAGGGCACGGCTCGCCCCTGCCAACCGCCGAGGTCTCGATGGCGATCGCGGGAGTTTTTGCTGGCTGGACGGCCGGGGATCGCTCAAGCCCCGCGTGACGGGCCTCGCCCTGGCCGCCTCATCCGATGACGACGGTCAATACTCGGCACGCACCGTCAGCATGAAATTGCGCGGCTCGCCGTAGTAGTTGGTCCAGCTGGCATCGTTCAGGCGCTGGTAGTAGACGCGGTCGAACAGGTTGTTGGCGTTGAGCGCCACCGTGACGTGCTTGTCGACGCGGTAGGCCACGCGCATGTCGGCCAGCGCGTAGCCGCCCTGGCGCAGCGTGATGGTCTTGGCCACGTTGTAGAAGCCCGATTGCACCTGCACGCCCCCGCCCACGCTCAGGCGCCGCTCCAGCGCCGGCAGGGCGTACTCGGTCCACAGGCGGAAGAGGTGCCTGGGCGTGAAGCTGGCATAGGGTTGGCCGCTGGCGCGCGTGTCCACCAGGTACTTGGTGGTGTTGAAGGTGTAGCCCGCCGCCACCGTCCAGTAGGGCGTGATGGCGCCGGCGGCCTCGGCCTCGAAGCCGCGGCTGCGGACCTCGCCCCCGGCGACCGAGGGGCAGCGTCGGCCCGCGCACACCACCGACGGGTCGGCCTGGGCGCGGTTCTTTTGCTGGATCTGGAACAGCGCCAGGGACACGTTGAGCGCGCCGTCCATCAGTTCGCCCTTGACGCCGGCCTCGGTGTTGGTGCCCGTGACCGGATCGAGCGGCTGGCCGTCGCGATCGAGCTGGTCGATTTGCGGCATGAATACCTGCGCGTAACTGCCATACAGCGACCACTGCCGGTCCAGGTCGACGATCAGGCCGCCATAGGGCGTGAATCTGGCGTTGGTGCGCTGACTCGCTTTGGGCGCTTGCAGCCGGCTCCAGTCCATGCGCGCGCCCAGCACCAGCGTCAGCGGATCGGCCAGCGAGAAGCGGCCCATGCCGTACACGCCCTGCTCCCGGTCGCGATTGATGCTCGCGAACTTGTAGGGGCCGATGTCGTAGTCGGGCACATCGCGCGGATGCCAGTGGAACACGTCCATCGGCATGTTCAACTGAGGGCTGGTGACATCGGCATTCAGGTTCTCGTACGAAGTCCGCAGTGAATTGGCGCCGAACAGCAGCTCGTGGCGCCGCCCGAACAGTTCGACCGGACCGCTGACGTAGGCGTCGACGCTGGTCTGGCTGTTGTCGTACTTGATGCCTCCTCCCGACAGCTTGGCGCCCAGGCCCGTCGCGCGGTCGATCCCGCCGTTGACGGTGAGGTACTTCATCTCGGAATTGGAGCGGAGATGGTCGACACTGAGCCGCGCGCGCCAGCCCTGGCCGAAGCGGTGGTCCAGGTCCGCGAACACGCGCGTCGTGTTCCAGTCGGAACGGCTGCCGGCGGACTCCAGGTTGACCGAGCGCCGCAGCCCGATCGGCGCGCCGTCCTTGTAGCGCGGCAGTCCGCCCATGCTGGGCGGCGGATGCGAGCGCACGCGGCTGTGCAGCAGGCCCGCCGACAGCACGGTGTCCGGGCCCAGATCGACCTCGGCAGTGCCGTAGAACAGGCCGGTCTTCTCGTTCGCGCTTTCATAGAAGAAGCCGCGGTCGGCCATGACCCCGACGACGCGGCCGCGCACGCGGCCGCTGTCGTTCAGCGGCCCGCCCAGGTCGACTTCGGCGCGATAGTTGTCCCAACTGCCGGCGCTGAGTTCTCCGCCGAAGGCGAATTGCCGCTGCCCGCGCTTGCGCACCAGGTTGACGGTGGCCGAGGGATTGCCGGCGCCGTGCAACAGGCCGTTGGCGCCGCGCAGGATTTCGACGCGCTCGTAGATGGCCATGTCTTCCGGCGCGGCGGCGCGGTTGCCCATCATGGCCGGCACGCCGTCCTGCTCGAAGGATTCGATCTGGAAGCCGCGCGCGAAGTAGGCCGTGGTGAGGTGATGGTGCGGCTGCACCGTGATGCCGGTGGCGTGCCGCATGACGTCGTCCAGGGTGTGCAGGTTCTGCTGGCGGATCTGTTCCTGGCCGATCACGGAGATCGATTGGGGCGTCTCGCGCACGCTCAAGGGCAGCTTGCCCAGCGTAGGCTGTTGCGTGGCGCCGGCTTCGCGCTCGCCGCTGACGGTGACCGCGGGCAAGGTGGCGGCGCCCTTGGCCTCCTGGGTGCCTTCGGCCAGCGCCGGCCCCGTCGCCACCGCCAGCCAGAGCGGCCATTGACGCGCCAACCGCGCGCGCCGCGCCTTGTTCCCGAACCTAGAACGCATGGGTACTTCTCCTTCGTTAATACTGAGAATTATTCTCATACATTTTCGAGGAGAAACCGCAACGCGCAGGCGTTTGTAAGACTCTTGCCATGGAAAACACAGAAGCGCGGCCGGCACGCCATAGCGCGGCTCGCCTTCAAGCGCCCGCCCCCGCTTCAGCCCGGGGGCACGGTTCGACGCTTTACTGAGCGGGGGGCGGTTATTACCGTTTTCACCCCGCTCATGCCAACGCGGCGCGGCGCGCGGCGCGGCGCAGCGCCTGGGGCGGCTGGCCGTAGACCCGCAGGAAGGCGCGCCGCATCCGTTCGCTGTCCATGAAACCGACGCGCCGCGCCACGCTGTCGATGCTGTCGTCGCCGGCCTCGATGCAGGCACGCGCCGCCTCGGCGCGGATGCGCTCGACCGCCTTGGCGGGGGTTTCGCCGGTATCGGCCTTGAAGCTGCGCAGGAACTGGCGCGGACTGACGCAGGCCACCTCGGCCAGATGCTCCACCGTCAGGGCCGCGCCCAGGTTGGCGCGGATATGTTCGAGCACCGCGCGCATGCGCTCGCTGTCGGGCGCCAGGTCCTGCAGGGCCGAGAACTGCGACTGGCCGCCCGAGCGGCGGTGATACACCACCATTTCGCGCGCGGTGGCGGCCGCCAGTTCGGCGCCCAGGTCGGCCTCCACCATCGCCAGCGCCAGGTCGATGCCGGCGGTGATACCGGCCGAGGTCCAGGTATCGCCGTCGCGGACATGGATGCGGTCAGGCTCGACCCGCACGCCCGGATGCTCGCGCGCCAGCATTGCGGCATGGCGCCAATGGGTGGTGGCGCGGCGGCCGTCGAGCAGGCCCGCGCCCGCCAGCACCAGGGCGCCGGTGCAGACACTGGCCAGGCGCCGGCCCGCCTGGCGCTGCGCCAGCAGGCGGGCGCGCAGGGCGAGCGTGACGGCGGCGGCGCGCGCGCCCTCCCCGCCAGGCACCACCAGGGTATCGGCGGGCGTGCCGTGCCAGGACACCGTCTGTACGCCGATGCCACAGGAGCTGCGCACCGGGCCGCCGTGTTCGGAGACGACGTGCACCGCATACGCGGGGCCGGCGGCGGTCTGCGCGAAACGGCCGGCGGTCTGGAACACCGCGGCCGGGCCGGACATGTCCAGCAACTGAAAATCGGGCACCAGCAGGAAGGCGACGTGGTGGGTCATGGCGGATGGGAGTTCAGGGTTGGGGCTGGGGTGGGGTTGGGCTGGGCTGAGGTGGGGTGGGGCCGGCGTTGGGGCTAGCGTTCGGGGCTAGCGTTCGGGGTTGGCGTTCGGGGTTGGCGTTCGGGGTTGGCGTTCGGGATTGGCGTTCGGGGTTGGCGTTCGGGATTGGCGTTCGGGATTGGCGTTCGGGATTGGCGTTCGGGATTGGCGTTCGGGATTGGCGTTTTTTGAGGGAATTATGTCATTCACGCCAAAGTCTGCGTCGATACAGTGGGGACTGTCAAACCCCCGCTCTCTTTTTCTTCCCATGCCCTCCTCGCCCTCGCCCGCCACGGGCCGCCGCAACGCCCGCATCCTGGCCGTGTGCCAGGGCCTGTTCATCGCGGCCATCTCCATCGACCTGACCCTGACCGCGCTGACCGGCCACATGCTGGCGCCGGACAAGGCGCTGTCCACGCTGCCGTTCGCGCTGATCACCGTCGCCGGCGCGGTGGTCACCTGGTTCGCTTCGCTGCTGATGCAGCGCATCGGCCGCCGCAACGGTTTCGCGCTGGGCGCCCTGGCTGGCGCGGCGGGCGGCGGCATCTCGGTGTGGGCGGTGTTCCATGCCGATTTCTGGGCGTTCTGCGCGGGCACCGCGCTGGTCGGCGTGTTCCAGGCATTCGCGCAGTACTACCGGCTGGCGGCGGCGGACGCGGTGGAGCCGGCCGCCAAGAGCCGCGCGATCTCGGTGGTGATGACCGGCGGCGTCATCGCCGCGATCGCCGGGCCGGCGCTGGCGGCCTGGAGCCGCGACCTGTTCGCGCCGGTGACGTTTGCCGGCGCCTACCTGATGGTGGCTCTGCTGGCGCTGTTGTCCGCCGCCCTGTTGTTCGGCTTCTACCGCGATACCGAGGCGCCCGTGGCCGCGGGCGAAGTCCAGGGGGGACTGCCGGCGCGCCCGCTGCGCGCGGTGGCGCGCCAGCCGGTGTTCATCGCCGCCCTGGCCAACAACGTGGTGGGATCGGTGTCGATGATGTTCATCATGACGGCCGCGCCGCTGGCGGCGGTGGCGTGCAGCCACAGCATCGGCGACGGCGCCAACATCATGCAGTGGCATCTGGTCGGCATGTATGCGCCCGCCTTTTTCGCCGGCGCGCTGATCCAGCGCTTCGGCCTGCCCAGGGTGCTGGGCGCGGGCATGCTGCTGAACGTGGCCTGCGCGCTGATCGCGATGGCCTCGCCATCGCTGCCGGCGTTCTACGCGGCGCTGTTCTGCCTGGGCGTGGGATGGAATTTCATGTTCGTCGGCGGCACCACGCTGCTGGCGCAGTCGTACCGTCCCTCCGAGCGGGCCCGCGCCCAGGGCGCGGCCGAAATGCTGCGCTACGCGGCCACCGCCATGGCGACGCTGGCGGCCGGTCCGGCGCTGGACGCGTTTGGCTGGGAGGCGCTGAATGCCGCCATGCTGCCGGTGGTGCTGGCCGCCGGCCTGATGACCTGGCACTGGGCGCGCGGATCGGCCAGGGCCGCCACGGCAGCCGGCCCGGCCTGACCAGGCCCTGCCTGCAGCGGGTTGGCCTGACCGAACCCGGCCTGACGCAGCCCTGCCGGGTCAAGCCCGGCGGGCGCGGCGCCTACTGCTGCTGCTGGCGACGCTGTTCCAGTTCACGCAGGCACTGGGCGACGCCGGCCTGCATCTGGGCGTTGGAGACGGCGGCGCGGTCCGATACCTCGCGGCAGCGCACGTATTGCGCCTGGCTCTCGGGCGTGTCGCGGATCACGGCCGGCGCCGAGTTCGGGTCGGGCGTGACGGTCATGCGCAAGGTGGACGGCGGCGACAGGCTGCCGTCCTTGGAGCGCTGGCTGGGATATTGGTATTCCTGCGTGACCGGCGCCGCGTTCTGCGCCTGGGCCGCGCCGCCCAGGCAGGCCAGGGCCAGCAGGACGGCGGTGAACGGGAGTTTCTTCATGACGACCTCTCTTTGTTGAACGCGCCCGGGCCAGGTGCTCCGCCCGGTAACGCGCCGGTCTATCGTAGCCCCGCGCACGGCCGCGGGGCGTGCCAAGACGCTACGCCGCCGGCAAGATTTGTTTCTTGCGGTTTCCCCGCGCGGCTCAACGCGCCGCCGACCGCTGGCGCAAGGGCGCCAGCAGGGACGACAGGCCGTTGTGGTCGAGTTCGTGCATCAGCGCCAGCAGGCGCCCCAGTTCGCCCGGCGGAAAGCCCTTGCGCGCGAACCAGGCCAGGTATGGGCCGGGCAGGTCGGCGATCAGGCGCCCCTGGTACTTGCCGAAAGGCATGGTGCGCGTCACCAGCAACTGCAGCAGTTCCGGATCCATCGGCCGCTACCTCGCTTCGCCAAAGCCAATGTCGGCCGCCGGCACGGCGGCGATCTTCACGCCGAAGCTGGAGATCGACGACAGCGTGGCGTTGTGGTGCGCGCGGATCCGCGCGCCCGCCGCGTGCGGCTTGTCGTGGGTGGTGTGGGCGTCGGCCGCCAGCGTCACCGGATAGCCCAGCGCCGCGGCGCGGCGCACGGTGGTATCGACGCAGAACTCGCTGGCATAGCCGCACACCACCAGATGCGTGGCGCCCGCCCGCGACAAGGCATCGTCCAGGCCGGTGCGCAGGAAGGAATCGGGCGTGGTCTTGCGCACCCGCACATCGCCATCGGCGGGACGCAAACGCGTGTCGAGCTGCCAGCCGGGCTCGCCATGCGCCAGCTTGCCGCCGGGCGCTTCATGCTGCACGTAGATCACCGGCGCGCCGGCGGCGCGGGCGCGCCCGGCCAGGTCATTGATGCGCGCCAGCACGGCGCCGGCATCGGCCGGCTCGGGCGCGGTTTCGAACAGCGCGCGTTGCACATCGATCACAATCAAAGCGGAAGTCATGGTTCTCGCGAAAGGAAATGGCGGCCCGGCCACAGCGGGCGCGCGGCGTGGGAAAGCAAGCCTAGCCGCATTCGGCGCCTACCAGCGGAGGCGGCCAGATGCGCGCGTACATCCAGAAATGGCGCGGCTCGCCGCGCACCTGCCGGTAATGATGCAGCAGCCCTTCGCGGTGGAAGCGACAACGCTCCAGCACGCCGGCCGACGCCGTATTGGTATCCAGCACGGTGGCCTGCACCCGCGCCAGGCCCAGCGTCTGCAAGGCCCACGTGGACACGACTTCGCAGGCCTGCGTGGCGATGCCGCGGCGCCAGTGCGAAGGCGCCAGGTCATAGGCGATTTCGGCGCGGCGCGCGCCCGGCGCGATCTCGTTCAAACCGATGGTGCCGATCAGGCGGTCGTCGGTCTCGACGATGGCCAGCCGCACGCAATGGCTGGCGGCGGGATCGGCATAGCCCTGGATCAGCGCCGCCAGCGCGTCCGGGCCGTCCAGTTGCCAGCTGGTGTGGCGGGTTACGTTGTCGTCGCGCAGGTAGGCATGCCAATCGGCCGCGTCGGTGTCGCGCAGCGGGCGCAGGCGCAGGCCGGCGATACCCAGTTCGGGCGCGCGCCGCGGCCAGTCGGATAGAGGCAGGGACATGAAGAGGGCTACGTGGCAAAGGATGGGCCGGTGCGCTCGCGCCGGCCAGGAACAGCTTAACAGGCCCGCGCCCGTCAAAAATCCAGCCGCCCCTTCAATTCGCTGAAAGGCACCATGATGTGCTCGCGGTAGGCGGGACGCTCGCGCAGGCGGTCGTACCAGGCCCGCACGTGCGCCAGGGGCTCGTGGGCGATGTCCAGCTCGTAGTAGCGGTAGAGCGCGGTGGCGGCGGGGATGTCGGCCAGCGTCAGGGCCTGCCCGCCCAGATAGGGTTGCGTGGCCAGCACCGCGTCGAGCTGGCGCAGGCAGGCATGGGTGGCGGCCAGGCTGCGCGCGATGGCGGGCAGGTCGCGCTGCGCCTCGGGGGTGCGGTAGTAGCCCCAGAACACGCCCGACAGGAAGGCGGGCTGCAACGCCGTCTGCGCCCAGTCCATCCAGCCGTCGGCGCGCGCGCGGCGCGCCGGATCGGCCGGCCAGAAGGCCTCGGCGCCATGGCGCGCGGCCAGGTAACGCAGGATCGCGTGCGACTCCCACACCACCGTGTCGCCATCGCGCAGCAGCGGCACCCGGCCATGCGGGTTCATGCGCAGGAATTCCGGCGTATCGAGCAGGCCGAATTGGCCGCCGGCCGGAATGTGTTCGTAGGCCAGGCCCAGTTCGCCGGCCAGCCAAAGCACTTTCTGCACGTTGAACGAACTGCGCCGGCCCCAGATCGTCGGCTTGGTCATGGCCAGCCCTCCCGTCTCAGCCGGCCACGACGATGCGCGGCTCGCACAGCACCGGGAAGTTCACCGAATTGGCGATGTAGCAGAAATGGTGGGCGCGGGCGTGCAGCGCTTCGGCCAGTCCGGCATCGCCGCCCGCGGCGAGGGTGACCTCGGGCCGCAGCGTGACCGAGGCGAAGGCGCCGCCGCGCTCGGGGTCTTCGCGCATGACGCCGTGGGCGTCGTCGCGGTAGGCCGTGACGATGATGTTCTCGACCGCGCACAGGTGCAGGTACCAGAGCTTGTGGCAGGCCGATAGTGAGGCCACCAGCAGGTCCTCGGGATTCCAGCGCGCCGGGTCGCCGCGGAACGCGGGGTCGGCCGAGCCGGTGATATCGGGCTTGCCCGGCGACTGGATCACGTGGTCGCGGGCATATGCGGTGTAGCTGGCGGTGCCCTTGCCGGTATTGCCGGTCCAGGTCACGCCGACGTCGTAATGGTGTTCGCCTTTCATTGCGGCTTCCTCGCGGCGCGCCACGCCGGCGCGCAAAGATCGCTAGCGTAGCGCATGCGCCACGCGCCGGAAACGGGACGGCGGCGCGCGCTATCCCGGCATGGTGTCCGGATAGGACGGAACGCCCGGCCCATGATCGAGCCACGGCACGTCGTGCGCGGTGTGGATGTGCGCGAGCGGCCGCGCGCCGGGATCGTCGTCCAGCGTCGCCACGCGCAGGATGACCTGCGGCTGCGCCACCCAGTGCGCCATCAGGTGCGCGCCGCAGCGGGTGCAGAAGTGGCGGATCTTGCCGGGCGACGATTCATAGGCGCCCAGCGCGTCCACGCCACGGGTCCAGCGGAAATCCGCGCGCGCCACCCGGGCGGTCGAGGCGAACGCGGCCGCGTGCGCCTTGCGGCAGGTGGCGCAATGGCAATGGACGATCGGCCCGGCCAGGCGCTCCGCCTGGTAGGCCACGGCGCCGCACAGACAGCTTCCTTGCATGATGAGGCTCCTTCGCGCCCACGGCACGATGCCGCGGGCCCGCCGATGAGCGTAGCGCGTGCCTGATTGGCGCGCCGCGCCGATACGGCCAGGATGGCGGGCGGCGGCGGACATGCGCGGCCACGGCGCAAGGCCTGGCCGATCGCCGCAGCCGCGTCAGGCGCCCTGCCCTTGCCGCGCGCCCATCAGCGAGCGCGACAGGCGGCTGGCCGCGGCGAGGATCGGCTCCTTCAACTCATGCAGCACGCTTTCGCCCAGGCGCGAAATCGGCCCCGAGATGCACACCGCCCCCTGCAGCGTCCAATTGATGCCATAGACCGGCGCGGAGATGCTGGAGACCTCGGGATCGCGTTCGCCCAGCGACACCATGTAACCGGCGCGGCGCACCGACTCATAGGGTTCGCCCGGCTCGCCGGAAAAGGCGAGCAGCACGCGGCCGGGGCTGCCCAGCTCCAGCGGCAGGGCCGCGCCCACGCGCACGTGGTGCCGGATCGACCTGGGGCCTTCGACGCGCGCCATGCAGATGCGCTGTTTGCCTTCACGCACGTAGAACGTCGCGCTTTCGCCGGTCGCCGCCGACAGCTCGCGCAGGATCGGCTGGACCACCTCGACGATGTTGAAGGTGGCCTGGTAACACGCGCCCAGCCAGCCGGCGGCGCGCGCCAGGCGCCAGGTGCCGTCGGGCCGCTGCGCCAGGTAGTCGTCCATGGCCAGGGTGCGCGCCAGCCGCAGCACGGTTGAGCGATGGCAGCCGGTGCGCCGGCTCAATTCCGCCAGCGACAGATGCGGATCCTCCACGCCAAAGGCTTCGAGGATGCGCATCGCGCGGCGCACGGCCACCACGCCCTCTTCGCCCGGCGTGTCGGGGGATTCCGGGGTCAGGTCATCGTTCGTCATATGAAACATGTTCCGCTGTATGAACTCGTATTGTATTAGGCGGAACATCCTCCGACAATTCCTTCCATCAAAAACAAACATCGGAGACAAAACATGAAGCCGTTCGCACGCTTGCTGTCGGGCCTGGCCCTGATGTGCATGACCAGCCTGGGCGCCGCCCAGGGCTACCCCGACAAACCCATCCGGCTGATCGTGCCATTCCCGCCCGGGGGCGGCACCGACGTGCTGGCCCGCGAAGCGGCGATCAAGGTGGCCGGCAACACTGGCTGGAACATCGTCACGGAAAACCGCCCCGGCTCGGGCGGCAACATCGGCGTGGACGCCGTCGCCAAGTCGGCGCCGGACGGGTATTCCCTGGTGCTGGGCCAGACCAGCAACCTGGCGATCAACCCGACGCTGTACGCCAAGCTGCCCTACGACCCCGAGAAGGACCTCACCGCCATCGGCCTGGTGGCCGACGCGCCGCTGGTGATCGTGGTGCCGGCCAACTCGCCGCTCAAGACCTTCGAGGACATGATCGCGACGGCCAAGGCCAAGCCGGGGGCATTGAACTTCGCCAGTTCCGGCAATGGCACGGTGGCCCACCTGGCGGCGGTGCAGCTGCAGAACGCGGCGGGCATCCAGCTCACGCACATCCCCTACAAGGGCGCGGCGCAGGCGTCCAACGACCTGATCGGCGGGCAGATCGACATGTACCTGTCTTCCGTGCCGACGCTCATCGGCCACGTGCGCAACGGCAAGATGCGCGCGCTGGCGGTGACCTCGGCGCAGCGCGTGCCCGACATGCCCGACGTGCCCACCATCGCCGAGCGCGGTTTCCCCGGCTTCGAGGCCGTGACCTGGTTCGGTCTGGCCGCGCCGGCCGGCACGCCCAAGGACATCGTGCAGCGCCTGAATGCCGAGTTCAACAAGGCGCTCCAGACGCCGGAGCTGCGCGTCAAGTACCAGGAACAGGGCGCGCGCGTGCTTACCGACACCCCGGAAGCGTTCGCCAAGCTGATCCACGACGACCGCATCCGCTGGGGCAAGATCGTCAAGGACTCGGGCGCGAAGGTGGAGTGATCCGGCCGTGGCTGCCCTCTACGCCTACTCCAGCGGCGACGCCAGGCCGGCCACCGCCGCCCCGCCCGGGGCGTGCGACTGCCACATCCACGCGTATGACGCCCGCTACCCGGCGGTGAAGGGCGCAAGGCTGCTGCCGCCGGACGCGTCCATGGCGCAGTACCGCGCGATCCAGGCCCGCCTTGGCACCCAGCGCGCGGTGCTGGTCACGCCATCGACCTATGGCGCCGACAACCGCGCCATGCTCGATGCGTTGGCCCAACTGGGCGGGCAGGCGCGCGGCGTGGCCGTGATCGACGGCAGCGAAAGTGACGCGCAACTGCAAGCCTTGCACGACGCTGGCGTGCGCGGCATCCGGCTCAATCTCTCGCTGGGGGTGACGAGCCGTGCCGACCAGATCCTGCCGCTGGCGGCGCGGGTCGCCCCGCTGGGCTGGCATGTGCAGTTGCTGATGCCGCCCGAGCGGCTGGCGCAACTGGACAGCCTGCTGTCGGCCCTGCCGGCGCCGATCGTGTTCGATCACATGGCCCGCATCAGCCCGGCGCAGGCCGGCGCGCATCCGGCCCACGCCCTGGTGCTGCGCCTGCTCGGCCAGGGCCGCGCCTGGCTCAAGCTGTCGGGCGGCTACCTCGTCAGCCCGCGCCACAGCATCGAGGATCCCGCGCTGGACGCGCTGGCCCGCGGCTATCTCGACGCCAATCCCGAACGCATCGTCTGGGGCAGCGATTGGCCCCACGCCTCGGCGTCGGCCGGCATGCAGCCCATGCCCGACGACGCGCGCCAGCTCGACCGGCTGGCCGACTGGGCCGGCAGCGCCCGGCTGCGCCAGGTCCTGGTGCACAACCCGGCGGCCCTGTACGGCTTTGCGGCATGAATACCAGAACAACACGGAGACAACCCATGCAGACCTCTTACTCCCTCTCGCGCCGGCGCTTCCTCGCGCTTGGCGCGGCCGTGGCGGCGGGCGCGGCCTTCAGCGCGCGCGCCGCGCAGGATTGGCCCGCCGGCAAGACCATCACCTGGGTAGTGCCCTATCCGGCCGGCGGCAGCACCGACGTGCTGGGCCGCGCCATCGCGCAGCAACTGGATGCGCTGCTGGCCACGCGCGTGATCGTCGACAACCGTCCCGGCGCCACCGGCACCATTGGCGCGGCCCGCGTGGCGCGCGCCGAGCCGGACGGCCTGACGCTGCTGGGCACCTCGATCGGGCCCCAGGCGATCGCGCCGCACGTGCTCGGCAAGCTGACCTATGACCCGGTGGAGGACTTTGCCCCCGTCATCATGATCGGCACCATTCCCCATCTCCTGGTGGTGGGCAAGGACCAGCCCTTCCACACGGTCGCCGACCTGATCACGGCCGCGAAAAAGGCGCCGCAAAGCCTGGCGTATGCCTCGGGCGGCACGGGCACGATCCTGCACATGCAGGGCGAACTGCTGCAGCAAAAGAGCGGCGCGCGGTTCCTGCATGTGCCCTACAAGGGCGACACGCCCGCGCTGCAGGACACGCTGGCCGGGCAAGTGCAATTCGCCTTCATTCCCGCCGCCGCCGCGCTGCCGCATGTGCGGACGGGCGCGCTGCGCGCGCTCGCCGCTACGTCGGCGCAGCGCCTGCCGGCCTTGCCGCAGGTGCCAACCATGGCCGAGGCCGGCTTCAGCGATTTCGTGGTGGAGCAATGGCAGGCCGTGTTCGCCCCCGCCGCCACGCCCGCGCCCATCATCGCCCGGCTCAACGCCGGGATCGGACGCGCCTTGCAGAGCCCGGCGCTGACGGCGCTGGCCGAGCAGCTCGGCATCACGCTGGCCGGCGGCACGCCGCAGGCCCTGGACACCACCCGCAGGGCGGACTTCGACAAATGGGGCAAGGTCATCCGCGATGCCGGCATCAAGCCGGCCTGACCCGCCCTCCCGACTTTCTCTTCTTCACAGGAACACTCATGGCAAACCAGGACATCATCAAGGACTTCCCGCGCGTCGGCGCCGACATCGTGCGCCGCGCGGCGGCACTGCAACCGGCCATCCTGGCCGACGTGGCCGGCCGCCGCGGCGCGCTCAGTGGCCGCATCCGCCCGCTGCACCCCGGCATGAAGCTGGCCGGCACGGCGCTGACGGTGGAAGTGCGCCCCGGTGACAACCTCATGATCCATGCCGCGATTTCGCTGGCCAAGCCGGGCGACGTGCTGGTGATCGACGGCAAGGGCGACCTCAGCTCGGCGCTGATGGGCACCATCATGATGCACGCCTGCCGCAAGCTGGGCATCGCCGGCGTGGTGATGGATGGCGCGGCGCGCGACAGCGTCGAGATCATCGAAATGGACTATCCGGTGTTCGCCGCCGGCACCAACCCGAACGGCCCCACCAAGAACGTGCCCGGCCGCATCGGCCATCCCGTGTCGGTCGGCGGCGTGACCGTGTACCCCGGCGACTTCGTCATCGGCGACGCCGACGGCGTGGTGGTGGTCGAACGCGAGAAAATCGAAGGCCTGCTGCCGGCCGCCGAAAAGAAGGTGCGCGACGAGGCCGCGCGCATCGCCGCGATCCAGGCCGGCGACACCGAGGCCAAGTGGCTGGCGGCCGCGCTGCGCGCCGCCGGCGTGCTCAAGGAAGGGGAATCGCTGTGAACAAGACCGCCACAGGCAAGGCCGCCATCGTCGTGACCGCGGCCGACCTGGCCCCGGAAGCCATCGCGCTGCTGCAGGATTTCAATCTGGTGTTTGCCGGCAAGACGCCCGCCGAAGAGGAAATCGTGTCCTTGTGCCGCGAGCACAACCCGGTCGCCATCATCGTGCGCTATAGCAAGGTGGGCGCCGCCGCCATGGACGCCGCGCCCGCGTTGCGCGTGATTTCCAAGCACGGCAGCGGCACCGACACCATCGACAAGACCGCCGCCGCCCAGCGCGGCATCCAGGTCGTGGCCGCCGTGGGCGTGAACGCCGCCGCCGTGGCGGAACATGCCCTGGCGCTGCTGCTGGCCTGCGCCAAATCGGTCGTGGGCCTGGATGCGCGCATGCGCGCCGGACACTGGGACAAGTCGACGCACAAGAGCCTGGAGCTGGACGGCAAGACCATCGGCCTGGTGGGCCTGGGCGCCATCGGCCGGCGCATGGCCGCCATGGCGCACGGCATGAACATGCGCGTGATCGGCTTCGATCCCTACGCGCGCGATCTGCCCGAATACATCGCCAGCGTGCCGCTGGACGCGATCTGGCGTGAGGCCGACGTGGTGTCGCTGCATTGCCCCCTGACCGACGAGAACCGCGGCATGGTCAACGCGGCGACGCTGGCGCAATGCAAGCCCGGCGTGGTCCTGGTCAACACCGCGCGCGGCGGCCTGGTCGACGAAGACGCGTTGCTGCAGGCGGTGCGCTCGGGCCAGGTGCGCGCCGCCGGCCTGGACAGCTTCGCCGTCGAGCCCATGACGGCCGGCCACCCCTTCCAGCAGGAGCCGCGCATTCTCCTCAGCCCGCACGTCGGCGGGGTGACCAGCGCCGCCTACGTCAACATGGGCGTGGCCGCCGCGCGCAATGCCCTGGACGTGCTGGCCCGCGCGGCCGCCCCCGCCTGAGGAGCCGCGCCATGCCGCAACGATGGAAGCACGCGCCGCCGGACAGCAACTGGGGCGAATTCGGCCCCGACGACCAGCGCGGCCGCATGAACCTGGTGGACCGCGCCAAGGTGCTGCAGGGCATCGCGGAAGTCCGCGAGGGCCTGACGTTCTGCCTGTCGCTGCCGCTGGACGTGCCGGGCGGCATGGCGCTGAACCCGCGGCGCCTGCCGCCGCAACGCTACGCCACGCTGCGCGATGGCAAGAGCGCGGGCGCCCAGGGCTTTTGCTGGTCCTATGCGTCGGAAGATCCGCTGCTCACCGATGTGGTGTGCGACGACGTGCTGCTGATGAATACGCAGTATTCCACGCAGTGGGACAGCCTGGCGCACATGGGCAGCCGGTTCGATGCCGATGGCGACGGGCAGGCCGAGGCGGTGTTCTACAACGGCTTTCGGGCCGGCGCCGAAATCGTGGCGGCCGCGGAGGATCCGCAGGCCGTGGCCGACTGGGCCCGCTTTCCCGGCCCCCGCGCCGGGGCGCTCGGCATCGAGCAACTGGCCGAACATGGGGTGCAGGGCCGCGCCGTGCTGATCGACCTGGAGGCCCATGTCGGCCGCACGCGCACCGCCGTGGGCTACGACGCGCTGATGCGCATCCTGGAGGCCGACGGCGTGGCCATCGAGCCGGGCGACATGGTGTGCCTGCACACCGGCTTCGGCGACACGCTGATGTCGATGAACCGCCAGCCCGATGTCGCGCACCTGCACGCCACCGGCAGCGGCCTGGACGGCGACGATGCGCGCCTGCTGCGCTGGATTGTCGACGCGCGCCTGGCCTGCCTGATTGCCGACAATCCCGCCGTCGAGCTGGTGCGGTCGGTGGCCCTGGGGGGCGCGGCCACGCCGCTGCGCCGCCCGCGCCTGCCGCTGCATGAGCACTGCCTGTTCAAGAACGGCATCCACCTGGGTGAACTGTGGTGGCTGACGCCGCTGGCGCGCTGGCTGCGCGCCAACGGACGCCACCGCTTCCTGCTGACCGCGCCCCCGCTGCGCCTGCCGGGCGCGGCCGGCTCACCGGCCACGCCCATCGCCACGGTCTGAAACGCTGAAAAAAACCAACCAGGCGCAGCCGCCGGCACAGGCGGCGCGCTTTCCACAAGGAGACGATCTCGTGAAACTGTTCCGCCTTTTGCCCCTGGCGCTTGCGTTCTGCGCCAGCGTGGCCGCCGCCGACTACCCCGACCGCGCGCTCAAGCTGGTGGTGCCCTATTCCGCCGGCGGCGCCGCCGATGCCCAGGCCCGCCTGGTGGCCCAGAAGCTGGGCGCGCGCCTGGGCCAGACCGTGGTGGTCGAGAACAAGCCCGGCGCCAGCGGCACCATCGGCGCGGCCAGCGTGGCGCACGCCGCCGCCGACGGCTACACGCTGCTCTACGACGCCACGGCGTTCGCCATCAATCCCTCGCTCTACAAGAAACTCAGCTATGACAGCCGGCGGGATTTCCTGCCGATCTCGCTGATCAGCCTGACGCCCAACCTCCTGGTGGTGCCGACGCAGTCGCCCTACCAGCGCATCGAGGACCTCACGGCCGCCGCGCGCAAGGGCCATCTGACGTTCGGCACGCCCGGCCAGGGCACCGCGCAACACATCGCCGCCGCCTGGTACGCGCAGGGCAACAAGCTGGAGCTCACCCACGTCCCCTACAAGGGCGGCGCGCCGGCGCTGACCGACCTGATGGGCGGCCAGATCGATATGATGTTCAGCAACATGGCGGCGTCCTACCCGCTGGTCAAGAGCGGCAAGCTGCGCGCGCTGGCGGTGACATCGCCCGAGCGCATCGCGGCGCTGCCCGACCTGCCCACCGTCGCGGAGAGCGGCGTGCCGCAGTATTCGGTGTACGAGTGGAATGGCGTGCTGGCGCCGGCCGGCGTGCCGCCCGAGGTGGCCGCGCGCATCGAGCAGGCGCTGCGCGCCACGCTGCAGGACCCGGCGCTGCGCCACAGCCTGCAGGAACTCGGCGCGCAGCCGGTGGGCTCGACCGCCGCCGAATTCCGCGCCTTCATCGACGACCAGATGGAACGTTCGGCCCGCATCCTGGCCGACGCCGGCATCCACAAGGAATGACGCGGCGAGCCAGGGCTCAAGGCCGAATGACACTCCCACCATAAAAACAGAGGAAGACAAATGAATCACCGCAATCGAACCCGCCCCTTCCTGCGCCGCGCCGCGCTGCTTGCCGTGGCCGCCGTGCCGCTGCTGGCGGGCACCGCCGCTCACGCCGCCGACGCCTGGCCTAGCCGCCCCGTGCGGATCGTGGTGCCCTACGGCCCGGGCGGCGCGGTCGACGTGGCCACGCGCAAGGTCGCGCAGATGCTGTCGACGCAGACCGGCCAGAGTTTCGTGGTGGAGAACAAGCCCGGCGCGACCGGCACCATCGGCGTCAGCCAGGTGGCCCGCGCGCCGGCCGATGGCTACACGCTGGTGGCCAACGACACCACCTATTCGCTGCTGCCGCACATCTTCAAGCAACTGCCCTTCGATCCGGCGGCGGACCTGCAGCCGGTCACGGCCTTCATCTTCGCGCCCATGGCGCTGGCGGTGGTGGCCGACAGCCCGTATCGCACGCTCGACGACCTGCTGGCGCGGGCGCGCGCCAAGCCCGACTCGGTGACGTACGGCTCGGGCGGCGCCGGCACCACGCCGCACTTTGCCGCCGAAGGGCTGGCGCGGGCGACGGGCGTGAAATTCATGCACGTGCCGTTCAAGGGCGCCGCCGAAGCCACGCAGGCGGTGCTGGGCAAGGTGATCGACTTCCAGTTCGCCTCGACCACCGGCCTGATGGGGCCGGCGCAGGGCGGACAGTTGCGCCTGCTGGCCGTGAGCGGCGCCAAGCGGCTGGCGGTGCTTCCCGACGTGCCGACATTCGCGCAGGCTGGCGTGAAGGATTTCGGCGTGGTCAACTGGACCGGCCTGTGGGCGCCCAAGGGCACGCCGCCGGAAGTCACCGAGCGCCTGCAACGCGAGGTCGCCAAGGCCATGGCGTCGGAGGAAATGCAGACTTTCGCCACCAAGATGGGCGCCGAGCCGCGCGCCGCCGACGCGGCGGAGTTCGGCCGGATCCTGGCCGACAGCAACGTGATGTGGGGCAACGTGGCCCGCAGCATCGGCTACGACGCCAAATAGACACCGAGGAGACGCCATGTTTTTCCTGCAACCGCCCGAGGTGGCGCCCTTCGAAGCATGGAGCGCCATGCCCGACCCTTTCCGCCGCCTCCAGCGCAGCGACTGGGCCGACGCCAACCGCGCCGGCGCGCCGGTCGATTCGTTCCTGGAAGGCCCGGTGTTCGACCGCCACGGCAATCTGTACGTCACCGACATCCCCTGGGGCCGGGTATTCCGCATCGGGCCCGACCGTCAGTGGACCCTGGTGACCGAATACGACGGCGAACCGAACGGCATGAAGTTCCTGGACGACGACCGACTGCTGATCACGGACTACAAGAATGGCCTGATGGTCCTGGACGTGGGCAGCGGCCAGGTCACGCCCTACCTGGCCCGGCGCAACAGCGAACGCTTCAAGGGCGTGAACGACCTGACCTTCGATGCGCAGGGCAATATCTACTTCACCGACCAGGGCCAGAGCGGCCTGCACGATCCCAGCGGCCGACTGTACCGCTTGCGTCCCGGCGGCCAGCTCGACTGCCTGCTCGACAACATCCCCAGCCCCAATGGCGTGGCGCTGTCGCCGGACGGCAAGGTGCTGTACCTGGCGGTGACGCGCGGCAACTGCGTCTGGCGCGTGCCGCTGATGGCGGACGGCAGCGTCAGCAAGGTGAGCCAGTTCTTCACCTCGTACGGCCCCAGCGGCCCGGACGGCCTGGCGGTGGATCGCGAAGGCAACCTGCTGGTCTGCAATCCGGGGCTGGGCTACGTGTGGCTGCTCAACCCTCGCGCCGAACCGCTGATCGTCTGGCGCAGCCCCAAGGGCATGTCGACCACCAACCTGGCCTTTGGCGGCGAGGATGGCCGCACGCTGTTCTGCACCGAGTCGGTGACGGGCACCATCCTGACCGCGCGCGCGCCCCATCCGGGCCTGCTGGCCGTGGCCCCGCGCTGACGCGCTCCGGGTCCCGGGCCCGGCGGGATTGCGCGCCTGCGCGGCGGGCCCGCCGCGCTTGCCTTTACATCCCGTTTCAGCAAGGATGGGCGTGCGTCCGTATCGTGGGCGCACCGCAACACAGGAGCTCGCCATGATGAAAACCACCTTGACCTGCACCCTGACAGTCGCCCTGCTTGCCGGCTGCGCCCCTTCCCGACACACGGCCGCCGTGCCCGTGGACAACCACACGGCGCGCGACTCGCTGGACTGGCCCGGCAGCTACGAGGGCACCCTGCCCTGCGCCGACTGCCCCGGCATCCGCACCCGGCTGACGCTGATGAAGGACGGCCGCTACGAGCGCACCACGCAATACCTGGATCGCCAGCCGCAGCCTGAAGCGGTGGCCGGCACCTTCAGTTGGGAATCCGACGGCAGCACCATCCGGCTGGACGCCTCCGGCGACAGCCAGCGCTACTTCGTCGCCGAGAACCAGGTGATCATGCTGTACCGCGACGGCACCCGCCCCACCGGTCCGCTGGCGCCGCACTACGTGCTGCGCCGCGCGCAATAGCGCGGCGTCATCGGCCCCGCGCCGGCGGCGGGCCCCGCGCCCTGCCGTCGGCGCCGCCAGCGGCATGCAAGCGCCCCGCTTGCGGCTATTCTTTGGGCTGCACATGCCGCGCCGCCGCGACACCGGCGGCGTCCCCCCGAGGAAGGAAGATCCATGAAGACCGATCACGAACTGCTCGACGCGTTTGCCCCGACGGGCACGCTGCGCGCCTCCATCAACCTGGGCAACCCGATCCTGGCCAACAGCCATCCCGACACCGGCGCGCCCCGCGGCGTGTCGGTCGACCTGGCCACCGAGCTGGCGCGCCGGCTGGATGTAAGGCTGGAACTGGTGGTGTTCAAGTCCGCCGGCGAATCGGTCAACGCGGTCGCCGCCGAGCAGGCCGACGTGGGCTTTTTCGCCATCGATCCGCTGCGCGGCGAGCAGATCGCCTTCACCGCGCCCTATGTGGTGATCGAGGGCGCTTACCTGGTGCGCGACGATTCGCCCATCACCCGCATGGAAGAGGTGGACCGCGCCGGCCAGCGCGTGGTGGTCGGCAAGGGCAGCGCCTATGACCTGTACCTGACGCGCGAAATCAAGCACGCCGAGCTGTTCCGCGCGCCCACCTCGCCCGCGGTGGTCGACACCTTCGTCAAGGAAAACATGGAAGTGGCCGCCGGCGTCAAACAGCAACTGCAAGCCGACGCCCAGCGCCTGGGCGGCCTGCGCCTGCTGGACGGCCACTTCATGCTGATCCGCCAGGCCATGGGCGTGCCCAAGCGCCGTGGCGCCAAGGCCAGCGCCTACCTGGCCGCCTTTGTCGAAGCCATGAAGAAAAGCGGTTTCGTCGCCGAGGCGCTGGCGCGCCACAAGATCCAGGGCGCCGCCGTGGCGCCGCTGGAAGCCGCCCCGCGGTAAGAAAAAGCGAGGCGGCAGCCTCGCTTGATTGCACGCCGCGCGCGCCTTGCAGGCGGCGGGATCACGCGCCACGCCACCGCTTGGCGAGCCGTCGATGACGCCCCGGCATGCGGGCCGTCATCGACGGGAATCGCCACCGGCGTCAGTGGCTGATCATCCAGGGCCGCGCACCGGCGAAGGACTTGGCGCCGTCGGCCGTGGCGCGGGTCCTGCCGGACTTGCGTCCGCCCGCGCAACAACCGCAATTCATGCCGTGCCCGGCACGCGAGCTGCGCGGCTCGTTGGCGCTGCGCTCGTTGGCGGCATGGGCACGGTTGACGGCCGACGACAGCGCCGAGATCGCGGGCGCGCCACCAACGATGCGATTCGACGCCGCGCCGCAGCGCGGACAGTCGGCTGGATCGCGCCATTGCGCCAGCGGCCGCAGCGCCGCGAACTCGCCGCAGTCGGCACAAGCGTAGTCATACATGGGCATGTCGGTCTCCCTGCGCGAACGCTTCAGCGGTCGCGCGACAAGGGCATGTCGACGCCGCCCTTGATGTGCTTGACCGGCCCCGATGCCGAGGGCTGGATGTCGAAATCGAAGATCTCGGTCGGCAGCCACAGCGTGGCGCAGGAGTTGGGGATGTCCACCACCCCGCTGATGTGCCCCTGCACCGGCGCCGTGCCTAGGATCGAGTACGCCTGCGCGCCCGAATAGCCGAACTTCTTCAGGTATTCGATGGCGTTCAGGCAGGCCTGGCGGTAGGCCACGTTCACGTCCAGGTAGTGCTGCTTGCCGCCCTCGTCCACCGAGATGCCCTCGAAGATCAGGAAGTCCTTGTAGGCCGGCGTGATCGGGCTGGGCTTGAAGATCGGGTTGCGGATGGCGTACTTGTCCATGCCGCCCTTGATCAACGTGACGCGCATGTGCACCCAGCCGGCCATCTCGATGGCGCCGCAGAAGGTGATCTCGCCGTCGCCCTGCGAGAAATGCAGGTCGCCCACCGACAGGCCGCCGCCCTTGACGTAGACCGGAAAGAACACCCGCGCCCCGCGCGACAGGTCCTTGATGTCGCAGTTGCCGCCATGCTCGCGCGGCGGCACGGTGCGCGCGCCCTCGGCCGCCGCGCGCTCGCGCTCGGCCCCTTGCAGCGCGCCCATGTGCGCCGTCTTGGGCGCGGGCGGATTGGCCAGCGGCGGCACGCGGTTCGGGTTGGTGTCGATCAGCGCCTGCTCGCGCTGGTTCCAGGTGTCCAGCAGCTTCTTGTCGGGCAGGCAGCCGATCAGGCCGGGATGGATCAGGCCGGCGAAGCTGACGCCCGGGATGTGGCGCGACGAGGTGAACATGCCGTGGAAATCCCAGATGGATTTCTGCGCATGGGGGAAATGGTCGGTGAGAAAACCGCCGCCGTTGTTCTTGCTGAAAAAGCCATTGAAGCCCCACAGGCTATCGGGCTTGGCGCCGATGTCCAGCAGGTCCACCACCAGCAGGTCGCCGGGCTCGGCGCCTTCGACGCCGACGGGGCCGGACAGGAAGTGCACGGTGGACAGGTCGACGTCGCGCACGTCGTCGGCGCTGTCGTCGTTCTTGATGGCGCCGCCGGTCCAGTCGTAGGTTTCCAGGATGAAATCATCGCCGGGCTTGACCCAGACGGCCATCGGGATATCCGGATGCCAGCGGTTGTGGATCTGCTTGTTCTCGTACGGGGACTGGGTCAGGTCGACCTGGATGAGGGTATCGGTCATTCTCTTTCATCTCCAACGCAACGTGTTGATAAAACAGAACTTCAGCCGTGACCTGTACCGCTCAGGGTGGAAACCGGCGGTGCAGGCCATCAAGCTGTCTTGCACGGTAGGCCAGTTTCGGCCGGCCGTAAAGACAACGCTCAAGAAAATGGAACTCCCGCGGGAATCGTGGTTACTCAGATGGATTCAACCCAAGGAGCGAGACATGACGCAAACGAGAATGGACCTTCATCGTTGGCTGGAGGAAATTGGAGGGGAGTTCGGCTGGTCGCCGGTGCTGACGGAAGCAGGTGACTGCGCGTTTCAGGTCGACGAAGGCGTCGACCTCCTGGTGGAATCCCACCCCTTGATAGACAAACACCTGGCCCTGACCGCCACGCTGGGCGCCGCCGACCAGGACATGCCCAGCCGGATGCTGCTCGCCTGCCTGGGGTTGAACGCCACCTTCCAGGTGGATGGCAAGTTCTCCATCGGGTACCGGGCCACCGCCAAGTGCCTGACGCTGCACTCCCGGTTCGCGCCCGAAGCCGCCGACTGGAATGCCGAAGCCTTCGTGCTCGCCTTGACGCACTTCAGCCTGGTTGCAGCGCAAATCGCCCACGGCCTGAAAACCGGAGAGATGTACGCCTTCGGCGGCGCCGCATCCGACGCGCAAGTCGACGCGCCGGTAGCGTCCGCTGCCCCTAATTACGCCTGAAATTCAGTCCCATACAGTCGAAGGAGGTTTCCATGACCATTACCCCGGCGATGAACCTGGTCAAAGACGTGGCCAGCACGACAGTCGGTACCGCAAAGACGGCATCGGCCCCCGAAGGCAGCCTGCAGAAGTATTCCGGTGCGATTTCGACGCTTCTGGCTGGTGTCGGCTCGCTGCTGAACGGCCTGGAGGTCCATCAACAAAAGGTGGGCCCCTTCAAACCCGTCATTCGCGACAGCCTGGCGGGCGTTTCGAGCTTGAAGAATACCCTCGGCGCATTTCCGGCCATCGCCACGATCTTCATCGGCGCCAAGAAGGACGACAAACCCATGGTGACGTTGGGTGCGCTCAATCTCATCTGCGCGAGTGGCTTCTACAATGTGGCGGCGAACTTCGCGACGGACTACTCCAAGGGAATGCTCAACAAGAACATGGCCCATATGGTCAAGAATCTGCCTCCGGTCATGAAGTTCGGGGTGGGCCTGGTCTCGCTGGCCTATTCCACCTACGCGATGATCCCGAACATGCAGCCTCTGACGGCGAAGGCAACAGACAAGTCGAGCAATCACGTGTAACGCACAACGCAATCGCGCATCGGGCGGCGCCAAAGGATCGCCGCCCCCTATCCACCACTGTTGAGGTTGCGCGCAACCTCCGCTTACATTTTGTCCAACCAGAGGACCATCTGGCGCCAATGCGGCTCAATGCGGCGTCTAGACTACCGCGCAGGTGTGGGTCGAAATCGTGTAGACGGCGGCGCGGCATGCGCTCTGGCGACCTTATGCGCGCTGCTGTTCCTGGCGATGACGCTGTGGCTGCTGCACGGCTCGCGCGCCTTCGCCCGCGACCTGCGCTCGGAGATGATCGTGTTCTCCTTCCTGGTGGGCGGCATCTGCACGCTCAACGCGGCGAACTTCGCGCTGATCCTGGATGGCAGCATGCCGGCCTAGGACATACAGAGCCAATTCCAGACGGAGTTCCACATCTGAGTGTCATTCCTGGGCACGGCGCTGCCGCCGACCTTGGTCTGCCTGATCCTGCGCCGCCTCACGGATGAACTGCGCACGATGGCCACGCGCGATCCGCTCACCAGCCTGATGAACCGACGCAGCCTGATGGACGATCTGGAGGCGCACTTCCGCCAGCGCGACATCGGCTATCCGCATCTACGATCGTGGACATCGATCGCTTCAAGCAGATCAACGATACCTAGGGCCACCAGACCGGCTACCTGATCCTCAGTCTGGTGGCGCGGGTGCTGCAGGACACGGTGCGCCAGGGTGATCTGGTGTGCCGTCTTGGCGGGGAAGAGTTCGTGGTTGTGGCGCTAGACAGCGATCGCAAGGGCACCATGCAATTGGCGGAACGGCTGCGCGAGGCGATCACCCACGCCGGTGCCCGGCGACCGCGCGCGGGGGCCGATCCGCTGCACCGCGACCATCGGGGTGTCGCACGGCTTTGCCGGAACGTAGGCGCTGAACGACATCATGCAGCAGGCGGATGCCGCGCTGTATCGCGGCAAGATGTCCGGACGCAATGGCGTGGAATGAGCGGATGAGGCGGCCATGCCGGTCGCGCAAGCACAACCAGCCTGAGGCACCGCCCGCCCGGCCCGCCCGGGGCGGCGACGGCGCGCGCTCCTTTCATGGAGTACCGACCTTTCGGAAGAAGCAATAGACGTGCCGGTACGCATCATCGACCAGATGGCGCGCGCTTGCCACGCCTTCGATACCGGGAACGAACTCCCGAAACCCGCCCTGCACCTCCACCGGGAAGGGGGTGCGCTCGGGCAGATCGTTGTAACCCAGCACCAGCAGGCCCTCGGCCTTGAGCACGGCGTGGCACTGCGTCAACAGGCGACGGAGGTCCGACGGCGTGTCGATACCGAAGCCGAGCAACCCATTTGCAATCACCACGTCGAAGCAGTTCGCGCCATAGTGCGCGGCCATCTCGAGCGCGTCGCCTCGCCAATGCCGCCCCGACCGGCCATAAACCTCGCTGCGTGGCGAGATATCCAACGAATGGAAGTTGGCGCGCAGCAGCCTGGGGTAGTGCCAATTATGCTTGTCCAGGCCGATGAACAGCAGCTCCGATGCCTTGGATTGCACCGCCGCCTGGTGATTCAGGTAGCCAAACACCTGTTTTTCGAGAAAGGCCCGGCTTGGGATGTCAATCCTGAAATCGATCCCGCAGCGCTCGGCCAAGGACGGCGACAGCCTGAAAAGCATCCGTTTGCCAACGTATTTCAACTTGCGCATGACTTTCCCTTTGGTTCGAGGGAAAGCAATATGCTGCGTAGACACGCGCTTGCCTATTGGACCAGTCTGATATGTTGCGCATCGGATTCCGTCGGATGCGGCAGTTATGATGCGCCATTGCATTTCGCGGCCACGCCGCGCCGGAAAACCGTTACCCATGTTCCTGCCCCGCCCCCTGTCCGCCCTGCTCCTGCTTGCCTGTGCCCTGCCGCTGGGCGCCGCCCACGCGGCCAAGGAATGCGTGGCGCGGTTCGACGCCAGCGCCGCCCGCTACCAGGAGGCGGTGAACGTGCAGAAGGGACGCGAGACCGCCAACTGGCAGGAGCTGAACGCGCCGCTGTGCCAGGGTCGGCTGGACCTGCTGGACATGGAGTTCGAGCTGGTCGATGACTACGAGCAATGCGTGCGCGACGGCGGGGAATTTCCCGAGAAGACCGTGCGCGCGATGAAGGACCGGCCCGACAACCTGGCCGCGCTCAAGACCGCCTGGATCAATACCTGCGGCCCCTACATGAAGGAATGAAGGGAGGGTCGCGCAGCGCGGGCCAGGCCCCCGCGATGCGCGGCCGCCGACCGCCTCAGGCCACCGCCGAGGCGGGCCGCGGGAAGAAGATGGCCCGCGCGGGGTCGAAGTCGTAGCGGTCTTCGAACTCGGTCGCGTCGGCGGCCAATGCCAGCACCGAATCGAGGATGAAGTCGGCCTTGGCCTCGGACAGCAGCACGCTGAAATTCAGGCGGACAAAGCCCGGCTTTTCGATTTCGCGGCCATCGAGGATGGCCTGGCGCATGCGCGCCGATTCGGCCTCGTCGATCTCCAGCAGGTTGTGCACGTAAGGCCCGGCGCAGGCGCAGCCGCCGCGGGCCTGGATGCCGAAGCGATCGCTCAGCATGCGCGTGACCAGTTGCTGGTGCACGTAGCCGCCCTGGCCGTCGCGCACGCGGAAGGAGAAGATCGGCAGACGCGGGGCGGTCAACGAGCCCAGCAGTTCCAGGCGGGGATCGCCCTGCCAGCGGGCCAGCGCGCGCCGCACGAAGGCGGCGTTGCGCCGCGCCATCAGGTCGTTGCCCAGCGCTTCCTTGACCAGCAGCACCAGCGCGGCGCGGATGTCGCCGACCACGTTGGGCGTGCCCGCCTCTTCGCGCGCTTCCAGGCTGGCGCTGTAGTCGTGGTGGCTGGGCGAGACGAACTTGACGGTGCCCCCGCCCGGGAAGGTGGGCGTGGTCGGCACGACCGCGTCGCGACGCACGATCAGGATGCCGGACGCGCCGGGCCCGCCGATGAACTTGTGCGGCGAGAACACGATGGCGTCGATCGGCGCATCGGCCGCGGGCGTCATGCGGATGTCCAGGTACGGCGCGCCGCCGGCGTAGTCCCAGATCATCCGGGCGCCGGCGCGCTTCACGCGGCGGGTGATGGCCTCGACGTCGGCGACGATGCCGGTGACGTTGGAGGCGGCCGACAGCGCGCAGATGACCAGCGTGCCGTCCGGCGCCCGCAGCGCGGCGTCGAGTTCGCCCAGGTCCGGGCCGCCCTGCGGGCTTTCCGCCAGCACGACGATGTCGGCGCCGCATTCGCGCCACGGCAGGATGTTGGAATGATGCTCGTAGGGGCCGATGACGACCCGCACCTTGCGCCCCGCCGCCAGGGCGGCCGGCACGCCGAACAGGTGCACCAGGCGGTTGATGCCCATGGTGGCGCCCGAGCCGGAGAAGATCACGGCGTGCTCGTCGCCCGCGCCGCAGCAGCGGCCGACCACGGCGCGCGCCTCGCGCCGCAGGCGCGTGATGAAGCCGCCGCAGAAGGAGGCCTCGGTATGCGAGTTGGCGTAGTACGGCAGCACGTGTTCCAGGACGAAGCGCTCGACCTGCATGAGCGCGCGGCCCGAGGCGACGTAGTCGGCGTAGACCAGCGGCTTGAGGCCAAAGGGGCCTTCGATGACGGCGTCCTTGCCGATCAGGCCGTCGGCCAGGCTGGCGATGATGTCGGGGGATTGCAGGGATTGCTGGAACTGGCGCAACGGCCCTGTGGTGGCCGGGGTCGCGGGGGTAGACATGATGAGGATTCGAAGAAACGGCTGGCGGGAAAATTATCGGAATATCATACGATGGAAGGAATTTTGAAACCTCACCTAAATTTTCCTTAAAATCTCCAAAAACAGATCATTTGAACTGGATTATGGAAAAAATTGACAAGTTTGATCTGAATATCATTTCCTGCCTGCAACGCGAAGGCTCGCTGTCGCAGCGCGAGCTGGCCGACCGGGTCGGCCTGTCGCAGAACGCCTGCTGGCGCCGACTGCAGCGGCTGAACGCCTGCGGCATCATCCGCGGCACCCGCGCCGAGGTGAACCTGGCCGAACTCGGGTTGGACCTGACGGTGTTCGTCATGATCCGCACCAGCCATCACGCCAAGGAATGGGCCGACGGCTTTCGCAAGCACGTGGAACGCCTGCCCGAAGTGACCGGCTTCTACCGCATCGGCGGCGACTGGGACTACCTGATCCAGGTGGTCTGCCGCGGCATCGCCGGGTACGACCGCTTCTACCAAAAGCTCATCACCGACTTCGAACTGTCCACCGTGACGGGCTTTTTCAGCATGGAAGCCATCATCGAGAACCGCCCGCCCGACCTGGGGCTGTTGCAGGAATCGACGGGCGCGACATAGCGAGGGTCCGCGCGCCATCGCACGGCGGCGCGCATCCGCTCGCGCTGGGCAACCCGCACGGCGCGTGACGCGGCATGGCGCGCGAGGGGGAAGCCGGATTGCACGGCGGCCTCGGCGTCCCGACGATCCTGGCGCGACGCCGCCGCCGGAATAACTTGCGGTCATGAACCCCGGGGGCGACTTATATCCACGGGTTATCCCGGATGCCTGCATATCCACAAATCGTCAATAATTCGCCAACGTTTTATTGTCGATCCGTCCCCATCTGCCTCCCATGCCTGTTTCCGTCCGGGACGCCATTGTTTCCTCCTCCCATCTCGCCTCGTCCGCCCCGGAGCTGTCCGAGGTGGAGTTCGGCCTGATCATCGCCTCGCACGCCTTCAATCGCTGGATGGTCCGCTGCATGGCCTGTGCCGGGCTGCCCGAGCTGACCTCGCTGGACATCCTGGTGCTGAACCATGTGTTCCATCGCGGCCGCGGCAAGAAACTGGCGGACATCTGCTTCACGCTCAATGTCGAAGACACCCACCTGGTGAACTATTCGCTCAAGAAGCTGGAGCGGCTGGGCGTGGTGCAAAGCGCTAAGACCGGCAAGGAAGTGATCTACACCACCACCGATGCCGGCGCCGCCGCGATCCAGCGCTACGCCGAAGTGCGCGAGCAATGCCTGGTGAAACCCTTCATCGACTCCCCCGCCGCGGACGATGCCAGCCACCAGTTGGCCAATACCCTGCGCGCCCTGTCGGGCCTGTACGACCAGGCCGCCCGCGCCGCCACCTCGCTGTGAGAATCCACGTTGTCTAGCCTTCCCGCCTCCTCCGCCCAGCCGCTGCTCTCCGTGCGCGGCGTCTCGGTGGACTTCAATACTGAAAACGGCGTGTTCCGCGCCGTCGAGAACCTGGACTTCGACGTGCGGCCGGGCAAGACGCTGGCCATCGTCGGCGAGTCCGGCTCGGGCAAGTCGGTGACGTCCATGGCCATCATGCGGCTGACGGACTACAACAACGGCCGCATCGCCACCGGCCAGATCCTGTTCCGCGACAGCGACGACCGCGAGGTCGACCTGACCGCCGCGTCCGACGAGCGGATGCGCGCGATCCGCGGCAACGACATCGCCATGATCTTCCAGGAGCCGATGACCTCGCTGAACCCGGTGTTCACCATCGGCGACCAGATCATCGAGGCCATCATGCTGCACCAGCAGCTGTCGCGCTCGGCCGCCCGCAAGGCGGCGCGCGCGCTACTGGAGAAGGTGCGCCTGCCGGACGCCGAACAGCTGCTGGACCGCTACCCGCACCAGTTGTCGGGCGGCATGCGCCAGCGCGTGATGATCGCGATGGCGCTGTCGTGCCAGCCCCGCCTGCTGATCGCCGACGAACCGACCACCGCGCTGGACGTGACCATCCAGGCGCAGATCCTGAACACCATCCGCGAACTGCAGCGCGACCTGGGCACGGCCGTGATCTTCATCACCCACGACATGGGCGTGGTGGCCGAGATGGCCGATGACGTGGTGGTGATGCTGCGCGGCAGGAAGGTCGAGCAGGGCCCGGTGGAAGAGATCTTCCGCGCGCCCAGGCATCCCTATACCCGCGCCCTGCTGGCCGCCGTGCCGCGCCTGGGCAGCCTGACCGGCCGCGACCTGCCGCTGCGCACGCCGCAGACGGTGCTGGAAGGCGACACGCTGCGCGAAGTCGGCGAGACCCGCGAGCAGGACACGGCGCGCTACGACGAGCCGGTGCTGCGCGTCGAGAAGCTGACCACGCGCTTTGACGTCGGCCACAATCTGTTCGGCCGCGTCACCCACCGCGTGCACGCTGTCGAGGAAGTGAGCTTCGACGTCTACCCCGGCGAGACGCTGGCGCTGGTGGGCGAATCGGGCAGCGGCAAGTCGACCATCGGCAAGACCCTGCAGCAGCTGGTGGCGCCGACCTCGGGCGCGGTGCGCTACAACGGCCAGGACATCTTCTCGATGGACGCCGCCGGCCGCCAGCGCCTGCGCCAGGAAATCCAGTACATCTTCCAGGATCCGTATGCCTCGCTGGACCCGCGCAAGACCGTGGCCTTCAGCATCGCCGAGCCGATCCGCACCCACCGCCTGCTGACCGACGAGGCCGCCATCGCGCGCCGCGTCGGCGAGCTGCTGGAACAGGTGGGCCTGAAACCCGAGCACGCGCGCCGCTATCCGCACGAGTTCTCGGGCGGCCAGCGCCAGCGCGTCTGCATCGCGCGCGCCCTGGCCAGCGACCCCAAGCTGATCATCGCCGACGAATCGGTGTCGGCGCTGGACGTGTCGATCCAGGCGCAGATCCTGAACCTGCTGATGGATCTGCAGAAAGACCGCGGCCTGTCGTACCTGTTCATCACCCACGACATGGCGGTGGTGGAGAAGGTCAGCCACCGCGTGGCGGTGCTGTACCTGGGCCAGATCGTCGAGTTGGGCACGCGCCGCCAGATCTTCGAATCGCCGCAACACGCCTACACCCGCAAGCTGCTGGCCGCCGTGCCGGTGGCCGAGCCCGGCCGCCACATCGACACCTCGCTGATCGAGGGCGAGATCCCCAGCCCGGTGCGGCGCGTGGGCGACGAGCCGGCGATCATTCCCCTGGTTGAATTCGCGCCCGGCCACCGCGTGGCCCGCGCCGCCTGAACCTTCCGTTTTCTACACGTCGGCCCGGCCGATTTCCCGTCCCTGGAGTTGAACATGCTCTCCCTACGCAAAACCTTCACCGCCACCGCCCTGGCCCTGGCGCTGGGCGGCGCGCTGCCCGCGGTCCTGTCGACCGCCCAGGCCGCCGGCACGCTCAACGTCGCCATCAACCAGGATCCGGGCAGCTGGGATCCGATCGACACCTTCGTGACGTTCTGGGGCTCGGTCGGCAGCAACCTGTACGACGGCCTGACCATGCGCGGCGCCGACCTGAAGCTGCAACCCGGCCTGGCCACCAAGTGGGAATACCTGGACGACAACAAGCGCCTGCGCTTCACGCTGCGCCAGGGCGTCAAGTTCCACAACGGCGAGCCGTTCAACGCCGAGGCGGTCAAGTTCACGTTCGAGCGCCTGCTGGGCGCGGAAGGCGCCAAGGGCCCGCAGAAGTCGAACTACGACTCGATCGGCGAGGTCAAGGTGGTGGACGAGTACACCGTCGACTTCATCCTCAAGCAACCCGATCCGGTGCTGCTGACCAAGCTGGCCGGCTACGGCGCCATGATCGTGCCGCCCAAGTACATCCAGGAAAAGGGCGAGGAGAACTTCAACACCCACCCGGTCGGCACCGGCCCGTTCAAGTTCGAGAGCTACCAGCCCAAGGTCAACGTGACCCTGGCGCGCAATGACGACTACTGGGGCGGCAAGCCCAAGCTGGACAAGGTGGTGTACCGCTTCATCAGCGAGCCCGGCACCCAGGTCGCCGAACTGCAGGCCGGGCGCGTGGACATCGCCACGCTGATCCCGCTGGGCCTGATCGAGACGGTCAAGAAGTCCGGCAACGCCGACGTCATCTCGACCGGCGGCCCGGTCGCCTTCGCGCTGCGCTACAACACCAAGAACGGCATCACCCAGAACCGCGACGTGCGCCGCGCGCTGATCATGGCGGTGGACCGCGACACCATCGTCAAGCAGTTGCTGCTGGGCCAGGCCAAGACCATCGCCAGCTTCCAGGGTCCGCAGTCGTTCGGCTACAACCCCGAGCAAAAGCCCCTGCCCTTCAACCCCGCCGAAGCCAAGAAGCTGCTGGCCGGCGCCGGCATCAAACCGGGCGCGACGGTGCAGATCGACGTGCGCGGCAGCGATTCGAACTTCCGCGAAGTGGCCCAGGCGGTGTCGGGCTATCTGCAGGCGGTGGGCGTGCGCGCCACCATCAAGCCGTATGAGACCGGCGTGCTGCTCAACGACATCATCCCCGGCGGCAAGACCGGCGAGATGTGGCAGAACCAGTGGGGCGGCTGGACCTACGACTACGACAACACGGCCTACCTGATGTACCACTCGGGCCAGAAGTGGAATCCGTACGACAACGATCCCAAGCTGAACGCCATGCTGGAAGCGCAGCGCACCGTCTATGACGTGAAGAAGCGCGAAGCCATGCTGCAGGAGATCGCCGGCTACGTGGCCGACCAGGCGCTGGAACTGCCGCTGTACAGCCTGAACACCATCGTCGGCGTGAACAAGCGCGTGAAGAACCTGGAAGTGCCGGGCGACATCCGCTTCCGGTTCGTCGATACGACCGTCGAATAGAGCCCACCCCCGAAGCGCTGCGCGCTTCCCCCTCGAGGGGGCATGCCAGGGGACCGGCAAAGCCGGCTCCCCGGCATCCCGCCAGGGGGCGGTGCTCGATTGGGCATCGTGATGTCTGTGTGGCACTTGAAGCATTTGACGCATTAACCCTACTGATTCGCCGGGGCGAAAGCCCTGGCGGAGCCTCATGACCGGATTTCTGATTAAACGCGTGTTGCAGGCGGTCTTCGTGATCGTGGCCGTGACGCTGCTCGTCTCCTACGCCGTGCGCCTGACCGGCGACCCCGCGCTGATGCTCAGCCAGGGCTCGGGCAGCGTCACCGAGCAGGATTTGGCCAACATCCGCCAGGCGCTGGGCCTGAACCGGCCGTTCCACGAGCAATACCTGAGCTACATGCAGGGCCTGCTGCATGGCGACTTCGGCCGCAGCTTCATGGGCGGCACCTCGGTCGCCAAGCTGATCGGCGACGCGTTGCCGGCCACGCTGATGCTGGCGTTCACCTCGCTGATCGCCTCGATCCTGATTTCGCTGCCGCTGGGCATCCAGGCCGCCATCAAGCGCGGCAAGCCCACCGACCAGGCGATCCGCATCCTGTCGCTGGTGGGGCTGTCGTTCCCCAACTTCTGGCTGGCGCTGATGCTGGTGCTGCTGCTGTCGATCACCTTCCCGCTGCTGCCGCCGTCGGGCTGGAGCGGTCCGGCCAGCCTGGTGCTGCCGTCGCTGACCATGGCGATCATCCTGTCGGCCACCAACATCCGCCTGGTGCGCACCACCATGCTGGAGACGCTGTCGGCCCAGTACATCATGGTGGCGCGCAGCAAGGGCCTGAAGGAGCGCATCGTGCTGTACAAGCACGCGCTGCGCAATTGCGCCATTCCCCTCATCACCTACCTGGGGCTGCAGTTCGGCGGCCTGATCGGCGGCATCGTCGTCATCGAGATGGTGTTCAACTGGCCCGGCCTGGGCACGCTGGCGTTCGACGCCATCTCCGGCCGCGACTACCCGGTGCTGCAAGGCACGGTCACCGTGCTGGCCGCCGTCATCGTCCTGGTCAACCTGATCGTCGACATCGCCTACGGCATCGTCGATCCCCGTATCCGCACGCGGTGAGCCCCATGCAGACCACTACTTCCCCCGCCGCCCCCAAGGCCGTCAAGCCGCGCAGCCGCTACCGCTCGCTGGAATTCGTGCTGGGCGCCGCGCTGACCGGCGTCATGATCGTGCTGGTGCTGGCCTCGGGCTGGCTGTTTCCCGATGGCGGCGAGTCCATGGACCTGACCGCCCGCCTGATGGCGCCCTTCAACAGCGCGGCCCACCTGTTCGGCACCGACCCGCTGGGCCGCGACGTGCTGGCGCGCGTCATCGTCGGCGGCAAGATCTCGCTGCTGGTGGGCTTCGCGTCCGTGCTGGGCGGCGCCCTGCTCGGCATCATCATGGGCCTGATCGCCGGCTACTACCGCGGCTTCTGGGACATGATCGTGATGCGCTTCGCCGACGTGCAGCTGGCGCTGCCGTTCATCCTGGTGGCCATCACCTTCATCGCCATCCTCGGCGGCGGCCTGTTCAACGTGATCTTCTTCATGATCATCTCGCAGTGGGTGCAGTACGCGCGCCTGGTGCGGGCCCAGGTGCTGGCGCTGCGCGAACGCGAGTTCGTGCTGGCGGCGCGCGCCTTCGGCGTGCGCGACCTGGCCATGATCCGCCATCACATCGTGCCCAACCTGCTGGGCCCGCTGGTGATCCTGATGACGCTGAACGTCGCCAACAACATCCTGCTGGAAAGCAGCCTGACCTTCCTGGGCCTGGGCGTGGATCCCATGATCCCGAGCTGGGGCGGTATGCTGGCCGATGGCCGCACCTACATGCAGACGGCGTGGTGGGTGAGCGTGTTCCCCGGCTTGGCGATCATGCTGACCGTGTTGGGCCTGAACCTGCTGGGCGACTGGCTGCGCGATCGCCTGGACCCCACCGGCAAGGTGTAAATGTATGCCCCCGCCCTGGGGCGGCCTGCTCCGGCAGGCAATTGAGGACTACTGACGATGGCATTGCTGGAAAAGACATTCGACCGCACGCTGGACGCCTGGATCCATGCCTACAAGGCCCCGGCGTGGCGTGGCGCGGCGGTGGAAGGCTGGCTGTTCGAAGGCGTCGACGCGCGCCGCGAGGCCGAGGCGCGGCTGGCGCAGGCCGGCGTGACGGCGCGCTTTCGCAGCGCCTACAAGCCGCTGCTGCACTACTTCCTGGAAGAAGTCGAACGCGACGGCCTGGTGGCGGTCGACCTGCGCTACCCGCGGCATGAGCACGCGCTGCCCAAGCGCTTCACGCTCGAAGCCTATCCGCTGGTGGCGCTGCTGCAAGGCGTGCGCGTGACGATGAAGCCCGGCGCGTCCGACCTGCACTACGACGTCACCCTCGTCTATGCCGACGGCCGACGCCGTGAAGAGCGCGTGTTCGCGCCCAACCAGCTCGGCCAGGCGCAGGACGGCACGCCCGAGCTATCGCCCACCGGCTGGCTGCGCGTGCGCGACGCCGAGGGCGCCGTGCAGACCGACGCGGCCCAGGCCACCGAGTACCAGCAGGCCTTCCGCAGCATCGTCGACACGGTGCGCAACCATCCCTGGGGCGCGCACGAACCGTACTTCGACCGGCTGGAGATCCGCGTCGACCTGCCCGGCATGGATTTCGCGCTGCCGGTCGACGAGGAAATCGTCAGCACCTTCGAGGCGCTGCACGAGGACCTGTACTTCACGCTGCTGGAACACTTCCAGCACCACTCCGGCCGCCCCTCCGGCGACCGCGGCCTGCAGCCCGGCCAGATCATTCCCGACATCCGCCGCCACGACGGCGCGGCGCGCGTGCTGGTGACGCTGGAACCCTTCGCGCCGCCGGCGCCGGTGGCGCCCGTGGCGCTGGACGCGCCGCTGGCCGAGCTGCGCCAGCCGCTGGCGGCCGGGCAGATCGCCGGCTGCATGGCCGCGCTCGGCGGCGACGCCTTCCAGGCCGTGTCGCGCCAGGGCCGCCCGGTGCTGGGCACCTATCTGCGCGGCCCCGGCCCGGCGGTCTTCATTTCGGGCGCGCAGCATGCCAACGAGACCTCCGGCGTGGTCGGCGCGCTGCGCGCCGCGCAGGCGCTCAAGGCGCGCGGCGACGCCCACTTCGCGCTGATCGCCGCCGAAAATCCGGACGGCTACGCGCTCTTTAACCGCCTGCGCGAACAGCATCCGCGCCACATGCTGCACGCCTCGCGCTACAGCGCGCTGGGCGACGACATTGCCTACCGCGAACACGCGCCGTTCTTCGAACGCGAGGGCCGCCACCAGGCGCACGCCATCAGCGGCGCGCAACTGCACATCAACCTGCACGGCTACCCGGCCCATGAGTGGACCCGTCCCCTGTCGGGCTACCTGCCGCGCAATTTCGAGCTGTGGACCATCCCCAAGGGCTTCTTCCTGGTGCTGCGCCACCACCCCGGCTGGCGCGAACGCGCCCGCCGCCTGATCGAGGGCGTGACGGCGAGGCTGGCCCGCAACGTGCCCGGCCTGGTCGAATTCAATGCGCGCCAGCTTGAACTATTCCACGCGCACGCGCTCGAAACCGGATTCGATGTGCTGAACGGCATCCCCGTGCAGGTCACGGAGACCGACCGGGAAGCGCTGCCGATGGCGCTGATCTCCGAGTTTCCGGATGAAACCGTGTACGGGGACCGCTTCGTTTTCGCGCATACTGTGCAAATGGAAACCGTCCTGGCGGCGACCGACATCCACCGCTCCGGACATTAGCAAGCGCCCGACATGAACATCCGAGAACGCAACCACGGCGACGACCTCGCCCTGGTGGACATCTGGCTCCGTTCGGTGCGCGCCACCCATACGTTCCTGTCCGAAAAGGAAATCCAGGCCATGTACCCGCAGGTGCTCAACACCTACCTGCCGTCGGTGCGGGTCTGGGTCTGCGAGGACGATGCCGGCGAGGTCGCCGGTTTCATGGGCCTGAACGGCAACAAGGTCGAAATGCTGTTCGTCGACGCCAACAAGCGCGGCAAGGGCGCCGGGCGGCGCCTGCTGAATTTCGCGCTGTCGCTGCACGGCAGCCTGCGGGTCGACGTCAATGAACAGAATCCGCAGGCGCATGGGTTCTACAAGCACTATGGCTTTGAAGACGTGGGCCGTTCGGAAACCGATGCCGCGGGGCGGCCGCGGCCGATCATCCATATGAAGCTGGCGGGCTGAGGCGGACGTCAGGGTCAACGCCCCTGGGGCGGCACCAGGAACGTCCTGCGCCGGCCCTGGGCCACGACCATCCTTACCAGCCGGCGAGAGGGCTCCGACGCGGGTAAGGCCGCACGGACACCGGTCCGATGAGCGTGCTGGATATATCACTCGACTGACGGCTTACCTGATTGCCTTTCCCGCAGGAGTGGAGAATGCTCTACACATGCGCCATGGGTGCGGTGTGCTACGCTGCACTTATCGTGTAACACATGAGAACCGCACCATGAGCGACGCTACCTTTACCTTTCGAGTGGATGAGGCCTTGAAAAACGAGTTCGCCATGGCCGCCAAGGCCCGAGACCGCACCGGCGCGCAGCTTCTGCGTGACTTCATGCGGGAGTACGTGCAGCAACAACAGGAAGCGGCCCAGCATGACGCCTGGTTCCGCCGCGAGGTGCAAGCGGGCCTGGATTCCGCCAACGCCGGCCGCCTGGCGCCGGCCGCCGAGGTCGAAACCAAATTCGCGGCCCGTCGCGCCGCGACCCGTCGCCGGCTTGAAACATCCAAGTGAGGGCATTGCGCTGGACGCCCGAAGCGATCCGGGACCGGGAAGCGATTTACGATTTCATCGAGGCCGATAACCCCGTTGCGGCGCTGATGCTTGATGAACAGCTTGAAGAGCAGGCGGGACGCCTGATCGATCATCCCGGCCTGGGTCGCCCGGGCCGTGTCGCTGGCACCCGGGAGCTGGTGGCGCACCCGAACTATCTATTGATCTACGACGTAAAGAACGATGCGGTGCGCATGCTGCGCGTGCTGCATGCGGCCCGGCAGTGGCCAACGCCGGATCCATCGCCGGGCAACCGTTGAATCCCGCGGTACGGCAAGGCCGGACCAACTGGCGGTTCCGCGCCCCCTACCCCGCCTCGCCATGCCGAGCCCGCCACGCCTTGAGCGCGGCGCGGTATTCGTCCATGGCTTCGTTGTAGGTGTCGTAGACGCAGGGGATACAGCCGCTGTTGCAGCATTCCTCGGGCGCGGGGGCCTCGGGAGGCACGGGCGGCGGATCGTCGTCGGCGGGCGGAGTGGTGTTCGGGGTATCGGGGGTATTCGCGGGACTCATGACCGCATGTTAGCGCCGATCGGCGCCGCTTCGTCCGCCAGCGCCCGCCACTGCTGGCGCCGGATTTCGTAGCGCAGCTTGCGCGCCTCGCCTTCGCCGGCGGTCTCGATCCAGCGCATCCCGCATTTTTCCATCACGCGCAGCGATGCGGCGTTGGCCTGTATCGCCACGGCGCTCAGCGCGTCCACCGGCAGGCGTTCGAATCCCAGCGCCAGCAAGGCGCGGGTGATTTCCGAGGCGTGGCCCCGGCCCCAACAGGTGGGCATGAACGCATAGGCGATCTCGACCCGCTCGATCTTGCCCGACAGCGCCAGCTTGAGGCCGGCTCGGCCGGCCAGCGCGCCGCTGTCGCGCTCGCTCAGCACGTACATGCCGTAGCCATGTTCGGCCCAATGCAGCATGTTGTGCTCGACGTAGCGCCGGCTGGCCGTGGCGTCGCGGGTGCCGCCCATGGTTGCCATCAGGGCGGCGTCGGCGTGCATCGCGGTGATGAAGGGCAGATGGGTCGACGACATGCGCTCGGCGCGCAGGCGCCGGGTGACGAAGGATTCGGGCAGCAAGGCGGACGGCATGATCTCGAAGCATGGACACACACGGTGCCTTGCATCATATCCATGCCCGTCCCTGCATGCCATCGCACTTTCGCTCCGTGGACACACCGCTGGCGTCGCGGTACGCGGCGCAAAGCGCGGCAATCGCGGCGGGTGCCGGTCGCGTCGGCGCGGCGGCCTGGGCAGGCCTTTCCCGCTAACCGCGCTTCAGGCCCAGGAAGCTCCAGTGCACGTCGGCGCGGTCCAGCATGTCTTCGCGCCTGACGAGGTGATGCGCCGACAGGCCATGCCCGGCCGCCAGCGCGATGGTCTCTTCGGCCGACACGTCGAACATGCGGCGGCCGGGCGGCACCGGACCGTGGCGCAGCGACATCAGGATCTGGCCGCCGGGCGCCAGCAAGGCCGCCAGCGCCGCCATGCCACGGGCACGCTCGTCCGCGTCCAGGTGCATCCAGACGGCGGTCAGCATGATCACGTCGAACTCGCGCCCTTGCAGGCCTGCAAGTTCGGGCAAGGCGTCATCGACCCATTCCAGGTTGGGCAGCGCGTGGCGCCGCTGGCCCTCGCGCCGCAGCTCGGGCGTGGGCTCGGCCGCCACCACCTGGTGGCCCATGCGGGCCAGCGCGGCGGCGTCTCGGCCCGAACCGGCGCCGATGTCGGCGATGCGCGACGGCGTCGCCGGGATCAGGTGCGCCACGTCGCGATGCACATCCGCGAAAGCGATGCTCTCGTACTGCTCGGCCAGGGCCGCGGCGTTTTCGCCGTAGCCCTGGGTGCCCGAGACCACGGCCCCGCTGCCGTCGACAGTTTGCGCGGAATCGGCGGCGCTCATTTGGCCTTGAGCGCGTCGTAGATGCGCTTGCCGACGCGGCCATCCTGCGGCAGGTTGCGCTTTTCCTGTTCGGCGCGCACCGCGTCGCGGGTCTTGGCGCCGGGAATGCCATCGGCGGTGCCGACGTCATAGCCGCGGGCGTTGAGCATCTCCTGCACTTCCTTGATCTGCGCGCGCGACAGGCCGGGGTCATCCGTCGGCCAGGCCGTGGCCAGCGCCGGGCCGCCCTGCAGGCGGTTCAGCAACAGCGAGACCGCCAGCCCGTAGCGGCGCGACTGGTTGTAGTGCAGGATCGCATCGAAATTGACGGTGGCCAGGAACACCGGTCCCTTGGCGCCAGTGGGCGCGAACAGGTAGGCCTGCTGGTCGTTGCCGCCGGCCAGCTTGAGCGCGGAGCCGTCGCCCTGCTTGAGGCCCGCCTGGGCCCACTGCGCGATGCTGCGGCGGTCCTGCGAGCCGACGTATTCGGCGTCGGGCGCGGGCGGAATGGCGGCGGCCACGTCGGCCGGCACGCGCACCTCCACCACCGCCGGCAGGCCGTGGGTCCACTTGGCGCGGCGCTTGCGCAGGTGATTGGCGGTCGAGGCCAGGGCGTCGGGCAGCGAGTTGTACAGATCGATCTTGCCGTCGCCATCGCCGTCGGCCGCCAGCTCGTAGAACGAGGTGGGAATGAACTGCGTCATGCCGAAGGCGCCGCTCCAGGAGCCGACAAAGTTGTCGGCCGGCACCACGCCGTCGCGCAGCAGGCGCACGGAGGCGTAGGCGTTCTTTTCCCAGAGCGTCTTGTTCTCGGTGCAGGCGCGCGTCAGCCAGGCATTGAGCACGTCGGTCTTGCCGACCTGGCGGCCGTAGTTGGTCTCGATGCCGAAGATGGCGACCAGCGTGGCCGGGTCCACCTGGTACTGCTGGCTGATGTCGCCCAGCTGCTTGCCGTACTTGGCGAGCACCGCGCGGCCATCGGCCACGCGCTCGTCGTCAACCGTCTTGGCGATGTAGTCCCACCAGGTTTCGCGGCCCTCGGGCTGGCCCTGGGCGGACGCCACGGTGGTGGGCAGCAGCTTGGCCTTGGCGGTGTACTTGTCCCAGTCGGCCAGGGTCAGGCCGTTGGCGGTGGCGCCCTTGCGCAGCTTGGAGATACACGCCTTGGTGTCGAGTTCGGTCGGGATGATGACCGTGGGCGCGGCGGGGGTGGCGGTGGCGGCCGGTGCGGCGGTTGCGGCGGGCGCGGGGGTCGCGGCCGGCGAGGCAGGCGCATGGGC
>NZ_CADIJL010000020.1 GCF_902859695.1 Achromobacter ruhlandii | reverse complement strand
CCCAAAAAGAAACCCCCGTGCGGCTGGCGCCGCACGGGGGTTTTTGTTTGACGGCGTCGATCCCGCGCGGATCGGTCACCCCGGCGTGCCCGTGTATTCCTGGCGGTCGATGCCGTGGCGCTGCAGCTTGTCGTAGAAGGTCTTGCTTTCCATCAGCGCATTTCAACGCTCTGCAAGGCGGCCGCTGACCGTCCATTGCCGCCTTCACAGCGGTTTTCAAGACGCCGCCACGACGACGTAATCGTCGACGCCGTGATCTTCCCAACGCTGAAAATGGTCTGCCAAAATCACCTTGAGCAAGCCTGCAACCCGCGCCAGCATTGAATGTGCCCAAATAACAACGCACGTGGGTCGGCTGGCTTTGTGCGGTAAGATTGACCGAGTCAATTGTTGGAGCGTAATCGTGAGTGATACCCAGACCCCCGCGCCCGGTACGGCATTAGACCTGCGCACGCTGACCCATGTGGCCTATGGCTTATTCGCCTTGGGCTTTCTGACCAGTGGTTTCCTGGGCATCGCCACGCTGGCAGCCGTCGTGCTGATGTATCTGAAGCGCTCGGATGTTGCCGGCACCGTCTATGCGGCCCATTTCGACTGGTTGCTGCGCACGTTCTGGTGGGCCCTGCTGTGGCTGGCAATCAGCAGCCTGGCTGTGCTTATCTATATTGGATGGATCGGCGTGATCGCGACCATCGTGTGGGGCTTGTACCGCCTGATCAAGGGCTGGCTGGCGCTGCTGGAAGGCACGGCGCCCACCTCCTACGCCTGAAACCGAGGCGTTTGGGACGAAGGCCGGCATTGCGCCGGCCTTTTTCATTGGCTGTGACCGCCCAGGGCTGGCCGCTTCTTCCTGCCGCGGATTCCCGGCGCTTTTCGATGAGACCGGCGCGATGTCAACTCGTGATCACGCACAACGCGACCAGAAGCATCGAAGTGGCGAAGACGGCGGCCTGGAGCCGCAGCGCCCGTCGTGAATTGAAGCGACCAGGGAGCACCCTGCCGCCAGGATCCATGGGAGGTGGCAACACAGGTCGAGGACGACGAACGTGATGCTGAGCTGGCCAACCCGCAATGATAGGCCGAGCCCGGGCTTCAGGAACCGGGCGAACATGACCGTGAACGTCACGTGCTCTGCAGGCATGCCTCGGCATTGACCCGTACGGGGCAGGGCTATCTGCGCGAGCTATCGCTCGCATTTGATTGCATGGCTGCGGCAACGGAGCAGCCGCGTGAAGCGCGCACCGTGCCGTAGCGCATTAAGACGCTGCCGTCATTTGCGTCGTGGTGACTGTTGTCGCGGCAGCCGGCGTTTCGCGAGCGCCATCCCGACATCGGGTTCCGGATCGCCAGCTCCACGCACTCGTGGGCAGCCGATGATGCATTCGACTGGGGCATCCATTCGACTTGGGCATCCGTTCGGGCCTGGGGCGGTGGCCTGAAAACGGATCTGATCCTGCGGAAAATTTGAGCCTGGTCTGCCATCCGCGCCTGGCGCCGGCGTTGGTGGCGCAGGGGGCTGGCAAAGGTCATGCTGCTGCTTGACGAACCGCATGCCGCGTGGCGGCAGTGGTGCGAGCGGGCCGGCGTGGCGCTGGGCTTGACGCAGGGTGTGCGGTTAAGCGATGCCGCGCTGATGCGGCAGGCTGCCGTCGATGGCTCGGGTGTGGCGTCGGGACGCTTGATGCTGGCGGGCGATGACCGGCGGGCCGGGCGTCTGATTTGCCAGTTCGAGCCGGTGTTGGCCGATGACCATAGCTCTTGGCTGGTTGCTTCGCGCGCAGCCGCGCAGCGGCCGCTGGCACTGGTGTTTCCCGGCTGGCTGCTCCGCGCCATTCACGCCCCGCTTTCACTTCGGCGAAACGCGCATAGCCAGTCGTGGTGCGGCCTTGCGACTTGCTGCCCCTGCCTTCGGCAAGACGGCGCGCATGTCGCGATGATGTCCAGCGGCGCAAAAGCGCGGGGAGCGTGGCAGGCTATCTGGGGAAGAAAGTGGTCGGGTGGCGGGGCCGTGCCCATCGCTTGTATGGGGCTGGCGGCGCAAACCGGAATGCTTGCGCAAGCGCGGCAGGCTGGGGTGCCGCAAGTCGAGTCCGCCCGGCGTTCAAGCCAGGGCGTCGCGACAGTATCGAGGCAGGGACGTACGGGGTACGCCCTTTGCCTGCTTACTTCAGATGCGCGTTGACCAGTTTGGTCAGTTCGAACATCGTGACCTGATCCTTGCCGAAGATCGGGCGCAGCTTGGCATCGGCGTTGATGTTGCGCTTGTTGCTCGCATCTTGCAGGTTGTGCTTCTTGATGTATTCCCAGATCTTCTTGGTGACCTCGGTGCGCGGCACGGCTTCCGAACCGATCACAGCGGCCAGTTCGGCGCTGGGAGTCAGGGGCTTCATGAATGCAGCGTTCGGCTTGCGCGCGGTCGCGGGTTTGGAGGTTGTGGCCATAATGCGGCGCTCCTTCTCTGGCTGTTGGAAAAATTGTCCTGCGGCCGGAGCATAACGTGTCTCTCCCGTAAAGACAAAGGCATTTATCCTCTGTAGCAACTAAAATATCCCCACTGTCCCCCCTATCACGTCATTCTGTAACCTCCTATGTACGCACGTTCTCCTTTGGAATCAATTCGCCTGTTCCATGACGAATTGACAGCGCTGCGGCGCGACTTGCATGCCCATCCCGAGCTTGGCTTCGAAGAGGTCCGGACGTCCGGGATCGTCGCGGGTGCGCTTGAGGCGTTAGGAATCGAGGTGCATCGCGGAATTGGCAAGACCGGCGTGGTGGGCGTCATTCGCGGCAAACGCTGCGACAGCGGCCGCATGATCGGCCTGCGAGCCGACATGGATGCGCTGCCGATGACCGAGGACAACGAGTTCGGCCACAAGTCGACCAAGCCCGGGCTGATGCACGGTTGCGGTCACGACGGCCACACGGCGGTGTTGATCGGGGCGGCCAAATATCTGGCCCAGACGCGCAATTTCGATGGCACGGCCGTGCTCATCTTCCAGCCGGCCGAGGAAGGGCGCGGTGGCGCCAAAGCCATGATGGAGGACGGGTTATTCGATACTTTTCCGTGCGATGCCATTTATGCCTTGCACAACTGGCCGGGCTTGAGGCCCGGCACCATCGGCATCAATCCCGGGCCGATGATGGCGGCGGCCGACCGCTTCGAGATCCTGATCACAGGCCGTGGCGGCCACGGCGCGCATCCTTATCAGACGATTGACCCGGTCACGATCGCCGGCCAGGTCATCACGGCATTGCAGACCATTGTCTCGCGCAACGTCAATCCGCTGGATTCCGCGGTCGTGTCGATCGGGTCCCTGCAGGCGGGCCACCCTGGCGCGATGAGCGTGATCCCGCGCGAGGCGCGGCTGGTGGGCACGGTGCGCACATTCCGCAAGTCGGTGCAGGAGATGGTCGAGACGCGCATGCGCGAGCTGGTGACGGCGATCGCTGGCGCCTTCGGCGGCACGGCCGAACTGACCTACGAACGCATCTATCCCGCGACCCTGAACACGCCGCAGCACGCCAACCTGGTCGCGGACATCGCCACCGAGATGATCGGCAAGGAAAACGTGGTGCGGGATCTGGTACCGTCGATGGGGTCGGAGGATTTTTCCTTCATGCTGCAGAGCAAGCCAGGCGCCTACTTCCGCCTGGGGCAGGGCGGCGCCGAATCCGGCTGCGTGCTGCACAACTCGCATTTCGATTTCAACGATGCCGTCATTCCCCTGGGCAGCGCGATGTTCTGCGCGCTGGCCGAACGGGGCATGCCCCTGGCAGATTAAGAAGCCTCCCCATGTCCACGCACAACACCAATCAACTGATCATCACCCGCCCCGACGACTGGCACCTGCATCTGCGCGACGGCGCGGCGCTGGAAGCGGTGGTTGCGGATACCGCGCGGCAGTTCGCCCGCGCCATCATCATGCCCAACCTGAAGCCGCCGGTGACCACCACCGAGCAGGCGCTGGCCTATCGCGGCCGCATCCTGGCGGCGCTGACCAAGGCGGGCGGCGATGCCGACGCTTTCACGCCGCTGATGACGCTGTACCTGACCGACAATACCTCGGCCGAGGAGATCTTCCGCGCACATGAGTCCGGCCAGGTCTACGCGGTCAAGCTGTACCCCGCGGGCGCGACCACCAATTCCGACGCCGGCGTGACCGATCTGTTGGGCAAGTGCGCCAAGGCGCTGGAGGCGTTGGAAAAGTGTGGCATGCCGCTGCTGGTGCATGGCGAAGTGACGGATCCGTCGATCGACGTGTTCGATCGCGAGGCGATCTTCGTCGAGCGCGTGATGAAGCCGCTGCGCCGCGCGTTTCCGGCCTTGAAGGTGGTGTTCGAGCACATCACCACCAAGGAAGGCGCCGAGTACGTGCGCGATGCCGAAGGGCCGATCGCGGCCACGATCACGCCGCAGCACATGCTGTACAACCGCAATGCGATTTTCCAGGGTGGTGTGCGGCCGCATTGGTACTGCCTGCCGATCCTCAAGCGCGAGACGCACCGGTTGGCACTGGTGGAAGCGGCGACCAGCGGCAGCCCGCGTTTCTTCCTGGGCACCGACAGTGCGCCGCACGCGCGCGGCCTGAAAGAGCACGCTTGCGGCTGTGCCGGTTGCTACACCGCGCTGCATGCGATGGAGCTGTACGCGACGGCGTTCGATGCGGTTGGCAAGCTGGACAAGCTGGAAGGGTTCGCCAGCTTCCACGGCCCTGATTTCTATGGCCTGCCGCGCAATACTGGCAAGCTAACCCTGGTGCGCGAAAACTTCCAGATCCCGGACGAGGTGCCGTTCGGCAACACCGCGCTGGTGCCGCTGGCCGCCGGCGAGACGCTGGCCTGGCGCGCGTCGGTCTGAGCGCGGCAACTGCCCTCTATATATAGAGGGCAGGAGTCGCCGTGGCGGCGGCGCCGACGGGACGGGATCAGAGCGCGCTTTCGCGGCGCGCCTCGAGCAGTTCCCAGCGCGCGAACTTTTCCTCGAGTTCGCTTTCCAGCTTGGACAGCTCGCTGTTGATGCGTTCGACTTCGGCGGGCGCATCGCGGTAGAGACTGCCGTCGGCGAGCTTGCCGGCCAGTTCGGCCTGCTGCGCCTCGAGCGCGGCGATGGCGTCGGGCAGGCCTTCGAGTTCGCGCAATTCCCACGAATTCATCTTGGCGGCGCGGGCCGGCTTTGGCTTGGCGGCCTTGGCGCGGGCCGCGGCCTCGTCGGCGGCGCGAGCCGCCTTGGCCGCGTCTTCTTCCGCCGCAGCGGCGGGCGTCGGCGCAGGCCGCTGGGCTACCCATTCGTCGTAGCCGCCGACGTAGTCGCGCCAGTGGCCGTTGCCTTCGTAGGCAATGGTCTGGGTGACGACGTTGTTCAGGAAGGCGCGGTCGTGGCTGACCAGCAGCACGGTGCCCGAGTATTCCTGCAGCAGTTCTTCGAGCAGCTCCAGCGTTTCGATGTCGAGGTCGTTGGTGGGTTCGTCCAGCACCAGCACGTTGGCCGGGCGCGCGAATAGGCGCGCCAGCAGCAGGCGGGCGCGTTCGCCGCCCGACAGGCTGCGCACCGGCGAACCGGCGCGGGCGGGCGAGAACAGGAAGTCGCCCAGGTAGCTCATGACGTGCTTGCGGGTGCCGCCGATCTCGACCCACTCGCTGCCCGGACTGATGATGTCGACCAGGGTCGCGTTTTCGTCGAGCTGGGCGCGCATCTGGTCGAAGTAGGCCACCGATACATTGGTGCCCATGCGGGTCTTGCCGCTGTCGGGCTGCATCTCGCCCAGGATCAGCTTGAGTAGCGTGGTCTTGCCGGCGCCGTTGGGGCCGATGATGCCGATGCGGTCGCCGCGCAGGATGGTGGTGGAGTAGTCGTCCACCACGACCTTGTCGCCGAAGCGTTTGCCGACATGTTCGAGTTCGGCCACCAGCTTGCCCGAACGCTGGCCCTCGGCCAGCGCCAGCGACACGTCGCCGACCCGTTCGCGGCGCTCGGCGCGCTCGACGCGCAGGCGTTCCAGGCGGCGCACGCGGCCTTCATTGCGGGTGCGGCGGGCTTCCACGCCCTTGCGGATCCAGACTTCCTCCTGGGCCAGCAGCTTGTCGAAGCGGGCCTGTTCCAGGCGCTCGGATTCCAGCCACTGGGCTTTGCGCTCCTGCCATTGCGAGAAGTTGCCGGGGAAGCTGAGCAGCCGGCCGCGGTCCAGCTCGACGATGCGGGTGGCCACGGAATCCAGGAAGCGGCGGTCGTGGGTGATGATGACGGCGGCGCCCTTCCAGGTGCGCAGCATCTCTTCGAGCCAGGCGATGCCGTCGAAGTCGAGGTGGTTGGTGGGCTCGTCCAGCAGCAGCAGATCGGGTTCCTCGACCAGCGCGCGGGCCAGCGCGACGCGCTTGCGGGTGCCGCCCGACAGGCCGGCGATCTGGGCGTCCGCGGGAAGGCCGAGCTTTTCCAGCATGGCGCGCACGCGCGACGGGCGTTGCCAGTCCTCATGGTCGCCGTCGACGTTGCAGACCACGTCGAACACGGTGGCGTTTTCGTCCAGCTCCGGTTCCTGTTCGACCGTGGCCACACGCAGGCCCGAGCTGCGGGCGATGTCGCCATCGTCCGGCACGGTGCGGCCGTCGAGCAGCCGCAGCAGCGAGGACTTGCCGGCGCCGTTGCGGCCGATGAGGCCGATGCGCTCGCCGGCCTGGATGGCGAAGTCGGCGTGGTCCAGCAGCGGATGGTGGCCATAGGCCAGCTGGATGTCGGTCAGGGTGATGAGCGTTGCGAGAGCCATGTAGTGAGTCGTTCTTGCGGCGGGGTAAGCGGATCAAGCCGTATTGTCGCAGGAACCCGGGAAGGTGTTCGGGGACAGAGCCGTGACCTGTACTAGAATACGCACCGCAAGGCGGGTCGGGCGATCGCGGTGGATGCGAGTCCATCGAGGAAGGTCCGGACTCCACAGGGCAGGGTAGCGGCTAACGGCCGTCCGGCCGCGTCTTCGGGCGCGGTCGAGGAATAGGGCCACAGAGACGAGTCTGCGGGGCGGGCGCGCCAGTCGCGCACCGATACGGCCATCTCCGTATCGCGCCGGTCGGCAACGGCCGGCGGCATCTCAGGGTGAAACGCGGCAACCTCTACCCGGAGCAACATCAAATAGGCATGCGTGCGGCTTTCGGGCCGCGAAGGGCGGCTCCGTCCGAGCATGCGGGTAGATGGCTACAGCGGCTCAGCAATGATCCGCGCAGAGGAATGATCGTCCGCCAGGGAAACCTGGTGTACAGAATCCGGCCTATAGACCCGTCTTGCATTGGATTTCCGATCGACGCGTGGCGCCGCGGCGCTTTTTTCTCGCCGCGATATCCGCTACCTGGCGCGCAACGCCCGCCAGTCTTCGGCAAGCGGGCTGGGTAAAACAATGCAAAGGCATTGTTAGCCGCCACTTCTTAAGAAGCACTTTTAGATAGTGACGCAACCTCCTGATTTATTGGGAGGTTTTTCTTTTTGCGTATTTACAAGTTGCTCTAAGTCCTTGTTGTGATTGAAAAAATTGCAACCGCGCGCTTGACCGCCCCATTGCCATACCGTAGAGTGGGAAATAGTAGGAAATTGTGCAATTAAGTGGGGTAAAAGTGGTGTTTCAGGGAAGCAGCGCGCTCACGCTGGATGCCAAGGGACGGATCTCGATTCCGACCCGGCATCGTGACGCGCTGATGGCGCAGGCCGAAGGCCGCCTGACCCTGACCCGCCACCCAGACGGCTGCCTGCTGGTGTACCCGCGGCCCGAGTGGGAAAAGAAGCGCGAGCAGATTGCCGCCTTTCCCATGACGGCGCGCGCGTTGCAGCGGCTGTTGCTGGGCAACGCTCAGGACGTGGAACTGGACGGCTCCGGCCGCGTCCTGATCGCGCCTGAACTGCGCAACGCTTCCGGTATGACGCGCGATGTGATGCTGCTCGGTCTGGGCGCCCACTTCGAGCTGTGGGATGCCGCTACCCTGGCGAGCCGCGAGGCTGAGGACCTGGCCAAGGGTATGCCGGATGTGTTGAATCAGTTTTCGTTCTGAAAGAGTTATGGAATTCGAACATCGGCCCGTCCTGCTGGAGCCGACGGTGGACGCGCTGTTGCTGGCCGATTTCGGCGGCAAGGGCGCGGCACGGTCGCAGGTCCAGGACGAGCCGGCCGCGGCTACGCGAGCGGAACGGGGTGTCTTCGTGGATGGCACCTTTGGTCGCGGCGGCCACAGCCGCGAGCTGCTCGGCCGCCTCGGTCCGGCGGCCCGCCTGGTGGTGTTCGACAAGGATCCCGAGGCGATCGCGGTAGCCAATGCGTTGGCGGCGGCGGACTCCCGGGTGACGGTGGTGCATGGCGGCTTTGCCACCATGGCCGAAGAATTGCGGCAGCTCGGCATCGACAAGGTCGATGGCGTGATGCTGGATCTGGGGGTGTCGTCGCCTCAGATCGACGATGCCGAGCGCGGCTTCTCGTTCATGCGGGACGGCCCGCTCGACATGCGGATGGACACCACTCGTGGACCCACGGTGGCGGATTGGCTGGCGCAAGCCAGTGTGGATGAGATGCGGGAGGTCATAGCGGATTATGGCGAAGAACGGTTTGCTTTTCAGGTTGCAAAGGCGATTGCTGCTCGCCGCGCAACAAGGCCGCTGCGCACCACGCTCGAGCTTGCCGAGTGCGTCGCCAGCGCCGTCCGCACGCGCGAAAAGGGGCAGCATCCGGCCACACGCACCTTTCAAGCTCTACGGATTTACATCAATCGGGAACTCGAAGAGCTCGCGCGCACCCTCGCGTCAGCTCTAGACCTGCTTGCCCCGGGGGGGAGGTTGGCGGTGATCAGCTTTCATTCGCTTGAAGACCGCATGGTCAAGCAGTGCATCGCGGCGGCGGCTCGTCCGGCTGCCGCGCATGCGCGCCTGCCCCTGCGCGAAAGCGAAATGCCCCAGCCGGTGCTGCGTTCGCTGGGACGCGTGCTGGCCGAAGACGATGAGGTCTCGGCCAACGCCCGCGCCCGTTCGGCCGTGCTGCGCGTCGCCGAACGCACCGCCACGCCCCTGCCCGCCGAGGGCGGCATGGCGTTCGTGAAAATCGGATCGCTGCCGGGCAGCGATCTGGCTCCGCCGCCTCGCCGCGGCGGCAAGGGAGGGCGCCGCTGATGGGTCGCGTCAACCTGATCGTTGCGGCTTTGCTGATGCTGTCGGCCATTTCCCTGGTCACCAGCCGGTATCAGTCGCGCCAGCTCTTCGTCGAGCTGGGCCGCGATCAGGCGCAGGAGCGCGACCTGGAAACCAACTGGCGGCGTCTGCAGCTGGAGCGCGCCGAGCTGGCGCGCAACGCGCGGGTCGACGTGATCGCGCGCGACAGCCTGAAGATGATTCCCATCGTGCCTGACCGCACGCTCTATCTGAATCAGGCGCCGGTGCCGGCCAGCGGAGGTGCCCAATGAAGCGCGTTCCGTTCTTCGACAATCCGGTGCTGCGCGGGCAACTGCCGACCTGGCGCGCGCGTCTTGTGCTGATCCTGCTATTTGGCGGTTTCACCGTGCTGGCCGGCCGCGCGTTGTTCCTGCAAGGGTTGTCCACCGAATTCCTGCAGCAGCAAGGCGAGCGTCGCTATGAGCGCACCCTGACGCTGTCCGCCACCCGCGGCAAGATCATGGACCGCAACGGCGCGGTGCTGGCCTCCAGCGTGCCGGCGCGCGCCATCTGGGCCATTCCCGAGGATCTGAAGCAGGCGACCCCGAGCCAGCTGGACTCGCTGGCCAAATTGCTGGAAACGCCGATCGCCGACTTGCGCCGCCGGGTCGAGGAAGACAAGAACTTCGTCTACCTGAAGCGCCAGGTCTCGATGGACGTGGCCGACAAGATCAAGCAGCTCGGCCTGCCGGGCGTGCACCAGCAGCCCGAGACCCGCCGCTATTACCCGGACGGCGACGTGATGGCCCACGTGGTGGGTTTCAACAGCGTCGAGGACCAGGGCCAGGAAGGCGTCGAACTGACCTTCAACCAGCAATTGTCGGGACGCCCGGGCAGCCGCCGCGTCATCAAGGACCGGCTGGGCCGTGTCATCGAGGACGTGCAGGCCGTGACGCTGCCGGTGGACGGCCGCGACCTGCGGCTGTCGATCGACACCCGCCTGCAGTACCTGGTGTTCAAGGAACTGAAGGACGCGATGGACAAGCACCAGGCCAAGGGCGCCACCGCCGTGGTCGTGGACGTCCATACCGGCGAGATCCTGGCGCTGGCCAACGTGCCGACGTTCGACCCGAACAAGCGCGAGACCTTCCACGGCGCCAATCTGCGCAACCAGGCCATTACCGACACGTTCGAGCCGGGCTCGATCATGAAGCCGTTCACCGCCGCGCTGGCGCTGGACCTGGGCCGCATCACCACCTCGACCCTGTTCGAGACCGGCAACGGCCGCTTCACGTATCAAGGCAGCACGATCAGCGACGTCAGCCGCAACGGCACGCTGGACGTGGCCGGCGTGCTGCGCAAGTCCAGCAACATCGGCATGACGATGATCTCCGAGAAGCTGGAATCGCGCGAGATGTGGGACCGCTTCACCGAACTGGGCCTGGGCCAGGCTCCTCAAGTGGGATTTCCCGGCGCGGCGCCCGGCCGCCTGCGCCCCTGGGACCGCTGGCGCCTGATCGAGAAGGCCACCATGGCCTACGGCTATGGCCTGTCGGTGTCGCTGCTGCAAGTGGCGCGCGCCTACACGGTGTTCGCCCGCAACGGCGACATGGTGTCGCTGACCCTGGTCAAGCGCGACAGCGATCCGACCAGCGTCAAGATCTATACGCCCAAGACCACCGCGCTGGTGCGCGGGATGCTGGAGGCCGCCACCGGGCCGGACGGCACCAAGGCCGCCCAGGTCCAGGGTTACCGTGTAGCCGGCAAGAGCGGCACCGCGCGCAAGATTGTCGACGGCAAGTACAGCACGCAGCGGTATCGCAGCTCGTATGTGGGCTTTGCGCCGGTGTCCGATCCCAAGATCGTGGTGGCCGTCTCGATCGACGAGCCCACGGTCGGCGGTTATTACGGCGGCGCGATCGCCGCGCCCGTGTTCTCCCACATTGTCGGCGGGAGTCTGCGGCTGATGGGGGTGCGGCCGGACGCGCCCTTCGAATCGACAATTGTTGCTGGTATCAAGGAGCCAGGCAGATGAGCGCCAAAGGCTTCCTCTCATCCCCCGCCGCCACGGTCGAACAAGCCGTGGCGTGGTTGCATTCGCGCGTGTCGTTGACCGCGCACCTGAAGCTGGACTCCCGCGAGATCGAGCCGGGCGACGTGTTCGTCGCCTGCCCGGGGCTGTCCAGCGACGGCCGTCTATATATAGAGAAGGCGTTGGCGCTGGGCGCCAGCGCGGTGCTGTTCGAGGCGCCCGCGACCGAGGCCATCGAGGCCGCGGCCGCCGCCGGCGATACGCCGATGCTGCCGGTGACCGGCTTGCGCGCCCTGCTGGGCGAGCTGGGCGACACCTGGTACGGGCGGCCGTCGTCGACCCTGGCCGTGGTGGCCGTGACCGGCACCAACGGCAAGACTTCGTCGGTGCAATGGATCGCCCACGCGCTGGGCCGCAACGACAAGCCCTGCGGCACCATTGGCACCTTGGGCGCCGTGCTGCCGGACGGGCAGACGCTGGGCGGCCATCTCACGACCCCGGACGTGCTGACCGTGCACCGCCTGCTGGCCGCCATGCGCGACGCCGGCGCCAAGGCGGTGGCGATGGAAGCGTCTTCGATCGGCATCGAGCAGGGCCGCATGGATGGCGTGCGGGTGGCGCTGGCCGCCTACACCAACCTGACCCGCGATCACCTCGACTATCACGGCACGATGGAACGTTACGAGGCGGCCAAGGCCAGCCTGTTCCGCTGGCCCGGCCTGAGCGCCGCGGTGGTCAATGCCGATGACGAAGCCGGACGCCGCCTGATCGCCTCGCTGCCGTCGGATCTGTCGGTGATGGGCTACAGCCTGAGCGCGGATCCCGCGATTCCCGCCGCGATGCGCGCACGCGACCTGCAGGCCACCGCGCAAGGGCAGATCTTCACGCTGGTGTCGCCGCATGGCGAGGCCCAGATCGTGACGCGCCTGCTGGGGGCGCACAATGTTTCCAACCTGCTGCTGGTGGCGGGCGTGCTGTACAAGCTGGGCCTGCCATTCGCGCAGATCGCGCGCGAACTGGCCGCCACCGATCCGGTCGATGGCCGCCTGCAGACCGTGGAACCGGTTGCCGCCAGCACGCAGGCCCACTCGGGCCGTGGCGCGCTGGTGGTGGTGGATTACTCCCATACCCCCGATTCGCTGGCGCGCGCGTTGATGGCCTTGCGTCCGGTGGCGCAGGCGCGCGCCGGCCGCCTGGTGTGCGTGTTCGGTTGCGGCGGCGACCGCGACGCCGGCAAGCGCCCTGAGATGGGCCGCATCGCCGCCGAACTCGCGGACCACGTGGTGGTGTCCAGCGACAACCCGCGCAGCGAGTCGCCCGAAGCGATCGTGGCGCAGATCCTGGCCGGCATTCCGGCGTCGGCGGCGGTCGAGGTGCAGGTCGACCGCGCCCGCGCCATCATGCAGGCCATCTGGGCCAGCGCGCCCGAGGACGTGGTGCTGCTGGCGGGCAAGGGCCACGAAACCTATCAGGAGATCGCCGGCGAGAAGCTGCCGTTCGACGATCGCGAGTGGGCGCGCCTGGCGCTGCTGCTGCCGCTGGTCAAGGGCGTTTCCACGGATACGCGGCGCATCGGCGCTGGCGAGCTGTTCGTGGCGCTGGTGGGCGAGAACTTCGACGCCCACAACTATCTGGATCAGGCCGCCGAACGCGGCGCCTGCGCCGCGGTGGTCGCGCACGCCGTGCCGGAATCGAGCCTGCCGCAACTGGTGCTGGGCGATACCCGCGTGGCGCTGATGCGCATCGGCGCCGCCTGGCGGGCCCGCTTTACGCTGCCGGTGGTGGCGGTAACGGGCAGCAACGGCAAGACCACCACCAAGGAAATGATCTCGGCCATGCTGGCGGGTTGGCGTGGCGAGACGGGCCGCCTGGCCACGGCCGGCAACCTGAACAATGACATCGGCGTGCCGTTGACCCTGCTGCGCCTGCGTCCCGAACATCGCGCCGCCGTGTTCGAACTCGGCATGAACCATCCGGGCGAGATCGCGCAACTGGCCGCCATCGCGGCGCCCAGCGTGGCGCTGGTGACCAACGCGCAGCGCGAGCACCAGGAATTCATGCACACCGTGGAAGCGGTGGCGCTGGAAAATGGCGCCGCCATCGCGGCGCTGCCGGCCGATGGCGTGGCGGTCTATCCGGGCGACGAACCCTATGCGGCGATCTGGGACAAGCTGGCCGCGCCGCGCCGCGCGCTGCGTTTCGGCCTGCAGCCCGGCCTGGATGTCTATGCCGAGCAGATCCTGGCGGACGTCGATTCGACGCGCTGCCGCGTGGTGACGCCGGTGGGCAATGCCGACCTGACGCTGCCGGTGCCCGGTGTGCACAACCTGCGCAACGCGCTGGCGGCGATCGCCAGCGCCATCGCGGCGGGGGCGCCGCTGGACGTGGCGGTGCGGGCGCTGGCCGGTTTCAGCCCGGTCGCCGGGCGCATGCAGTACAAGAAATTGAGTGACGGAACGTTGCTCATCGATGACACCTACAATGCCAATCCCGACTCGGTTCGCGCGGCCATCGATGTGCTGGCGCGTATCGCCGGCACCCGCGTCCTGGTACTGGGTGACATGGGCGAGGTCGGGGACAACGGCCCCGCCATGCATGAAGAGGTGGGCAATTACGCGCGCGAGCTTGGCCTCGACGCGCTCATCACGCTAGGCGATGCCAGCCGGGCGGCCGCGGCCGCGTTCGGCACGGGCGCGCACGCCTGCGCATCGGTAGACGAAGTCGTTGCCGCATTGCGCGGCCTGCGCGCGTCCTGCGTATTGATAAAGGGATCGCGCTTTATGCGCATGGAGCGGGTAGTGACGGCTTTTACTTCGAATGACGGGCAAGCGGCCAAGGGGCAGGGGGACAACCATGCTGCTTGAGATCGCCCGCCTGCTTTCCGATGATGTGCGCGCGCTGGGCGTGTTCGAGTACATCACGCTGCGCGCGGTGCTGGCGTGCGCCACGGCGCTGCTGATCGGCCTGGTGGCCGGCCCGCGCGTGATCCGCAAGCTGACCGAGATGAAAATCGGCCAGGCCGTGCGTTCGTACGGCCCGGAAAGCCACCTGGTCAAGACCGGCACCCCGACCATGGGCGGCGTGCTGATCCTGATTTCCATCGCCATCAGCACGCTGCTGTGGGCCGACTGGACCAACCGCTTCGTGTGGGTGGTGCTGCTGGTGACGTTCGGCTTCGGTTGGATCGGCTGGATGGACGATTACCGCAAGGTGGTCTATCGCGATCCCGAAGGCATGCCGGCGCGCCAGAAGTTCTTCTGGCAGGCGACCATCGGCCTGGTGGCCGCGATCTACCTGGCGTTCGCCGTGTCGGCGCCCGCCAACACCGAACTGTGGCCGCTGTTCAAGGCCTGGGTGGGAAGCGGCTTCACGATGTCGCTGCCGACGCGCGCCGACCTGATCGTGCCGTTCTTCAAGACTGTCAGCTATCCGCTGGGCGTGCTCGGTTTCGTGGCGCTGACGTGGGCCGTGATCGTCGGCACCAGCAACGCCGTCAACCTGACCGATGGCCTGGATGGCCTGGCGATCATGCCTACCGTGATGGTTGGCAGCGCGCTCGGCATCTTCGCCTACGTCGTCGGCCGGGTCGACTATTCGAAGTACCTGCTGTTCCCCTACATCCCCGGCGCCTCGGAATTGATGGTGCTGTGCGCGGCGATCGGGGGCGCGGGGCTGGCATTTTTGTGGTTCAACGCGTATCCGGCGCAGGTGTTCATGGGTGACGTCGGCGCGCTGGCGCTGGGCGGCGCGCTGGGCACCATCGCGGTCATCGTGCGCCAGGAGATCGTGCTGTTCATCATGGGCGGCGTGTTCGTGGTCGAGACCCTGTCGGTGATGATCCAGGTGACGTGGTTCAAGTACACCAAGCGACGTTATGGAACAGGTCGACGCATATTCCGCATGGCGCCGCTGCATCATCACTTCGAAGTGGGCGGCTGGAAGGAAACCCAGGTGGTCGTGCGTTTCTGGATCATCAGCATGATGCTGGTGCTGATTGGCCTCTCTACCCTGAAGTTGCGATGAATACGATGGAAACCTCCCGCGCCGATGCGCCGCTCGTCCTGATCCTCGGATTGGGCGAGTCGGGCGTGGCCGCCGCACGCTGGAGCGCCCGCCAGGGCGCCCGCCTGCGGGTGGCCGACACGCGCGCGGAGCCGGGTGGGCTGGACGCGTTGCGCGACGCGCTGGCGCAGGCCGAGGTCGAGTACCGCCTGGGTTGCGATGCGTCTTTCGACATCGCGTTGCTGGATGGCGTGAGCCAGGTCGTCGTCAGCCCGGGACTCGCGCCCGAAGGCGCGCCGGCCGGCGAGTTGCTGCGTGAGGCCAAGACCCGCGGCATCGAGGTCATCGGCGAGATCGAATTGTTCGCGCGGGCGCTGGCCGAACTGGCCGAGACCCGCGAATACCGCCCGCGCGTGCTGGCCGTGACCGGCACCAACGGCAAGACCACCGTCACCGCCCTGACGCGCGACCTGATCGCGGCCAGTGGCCTGTCGGTGCTGGCCGCCGGCAACATCAGCCCGGCCGCGCTGACCGCGCTGATGCAGGCGCTGGATGCCGACGCGCTGCCGCAGGTGTGGGTGCTGGAGCTGTCCAGCTTCCAACTCGAGACCACGCACACGCTGATGGCCGACGCGGCCGTCGTGCTGAACGTGACGCAGGATCACCTGGACTGGCATGGCGGCATGGACGCCTATGCGCGGAGCAAGGCGCGCCTGCTGAAGATGACGCGCATCGCCATCGTCAACCGCGATGATCCCTATACCGTGGACATGGTGCCGTCGTTGGATGCCATGCCGGTGCGCAGCTTTGGCCGCGAAGTGCCCGAGCTGGTGGGCGACATGGGCCTGGAGCTGGGCCAGGGCGTGGCCTGGCTGGTGGCGGCCGAGCCGGTCGACTTCGATGAGCCCGTCGCGCCGGTGCGCCGCAAGAAGGACGCGCCTGAGCCGACGCGCGCCAAGGGCCGCATGAGCCGCCTGATGCCGGTCGATGCCTTGCGCATCCGCGGCATCCACAATGCCTTGAACGCGCTGGCCGCGTTGCAGTTGGCGCGTTGCCTCGATCTGGGCTGGGGCCCGATGCTGCGGGCCCTGCGCGAATACGCCGGCGAACCGCATCGCGCCGCCTTCGTGCGCAGTATCGGCGGCGTGGACTATATCAACGACAGCAAGGGCACCAACGTTGGCGCCACCGTGGCCGCGCTTGAGGGCATGGGCCAGCCGGTGGTGCTGATCGCCGGCGGCCAGGGCAAGGGCCAGGACTTCTCGCCGCTGATCCCGGTGGTGTCGCGCCATGCGCGCGCCGTGCTGCTGATCGGCCAGGACGGCCCCGAGATCGGCCGCGTGCTGGCCGCCACCGGCGTCGACTGCATCGCCGTCGAATCGCTGCGCGACGCCGTGCGCCGCGCCGCCGAAGTGGCACAGGCCGGTGACGTGGTGCTGCTGTCGCCGGCCTGCGCCAGCCTGGACATGTTCCGCAATTACCCGCACCGCGGGCAAGTGTTCGTGGAAGAGGTCGAAGACCTGGCCCGCGACCGGGGAGAGGTGGCATGAGCCTGATCGCCGATCTCACCGCCAGCGTCAACGCCGTACGGCCCGGCCGTACCCGCATGCGCAATTTCGACATGCCGCTCGCGATTGCGGCGTCGACCTTGCTGCTGCTCGGCCTGCTGATGGTGTATTCGGCGTCGATCGCGCTGGCCGACGGCCCGCGCTATGCCTCCTATGGCCGCTACTACTTCGTGATCCGCCACGGCCTGTTCATCAGCGCGGGCCTGGTGGCGGGCGCGGTCGTGCTGGCGATTCCGATCCGCGTCTGGCAGCGTCTGGCGGTGCCGATGTTCGTGGTGGCCATGGTGTTGCTGGTGGCGGTGCTGATTCCCGGGATCGGCCGCGAGGTCAATGGCGCGCACCGCTGGATCCCGCTGGGTCCGCTGAATTTCCAGCCGTCCGAACTGATGAAGCTGGCCGCGCTGCTCTATGCCGCCGATTACACGGTGCGCAAGCAGGAACACATGCAGGCGTTTGCCCGCGGCTTCCTGCCGATGGCGTTCGCGCTGGCCGGCGTCGGCATGCTGCTGCTGCTCGAGCCGGACCTGGGCGCTTTCATGGTGATCGTGGCGATCGCGATCGGCATCCTGTTCCTGGGCGGCATCAACGGCAAGTACTTCAGCAGCCTGCTGGCGGTGTTGGTCAGCACCTTCCTGATGCTGATCTGGCTGTCGCCGTGGCGCCGCGCGCGCCTGTTCGCCTACCTGGATCCCTGGAACGAAGACAACGCCTACGGCAGCGCCTACCAGCTGTCGCACTCGCTGATCGCCCTGGGGCGTGGCGAATGGCTGGGCGTGGGCCTGGGCGCCAGCGTCGAAAAATTGCACTACCTGCCCGAAGCCCATACCGACTTCCTGATGGCGGTGGTGGGCGAGGAGCTGGGTTTCGCCGGCGTGATGCTGGTGATCACGCTGTTCGCCATCATCGTCTACCGCGGCTTCGACATCGGTCGCCAGGCCATCGCCATGGAACGCACCTTCGCGGGCCTGGTGGCGCATGGCGTGGCGATGTGGTTCGGGGTGCAGGCCTTCATCAACATGGGCGTGTGCCTGGGGCTGCTGCCGACCAAGGGCCTGACGCTGCCGCTGATGAGCTACGGCGGCTCGGGCGTGGTGATGAACTTGTGCGCCCTGGCCATGCTGATACGGGTGGATGTGGAAAGCCGCATCATGATGCGCGGAGGACGGGTATGACCGCCGCGTCGCGCACCATCCTGATCATGGCCGGCGGCACTGGCGGTCACATCATGCCCGGCCTGGCCGTGGCCGACGTGCTGCGCCAGCGCGGCTGGCGCGTGCTGTGGCTGGGCAACCCGGACAAGATGGAAGGCAAGCTGGTGCCGCCGCGCGGCATCGAGCTGGTGCCGCTGCGTTTCGCCGGCGTGCGCGGCAAGGGCGCGGCGGCGCTGCTGAAGCTGCCGTTCCTGCTGGTGCGCGCCTTCGCCCAGGCCTGGGCGCGGCTGTCGTCGGTGCGCCCGGACGTGGTGCTGGGCATGGGCGGCTACGTCGCCTTTCCCGGCGGCGTCATCGCGGCGCTGCGCGGCACCCCGCTGGTGGTGCACGAACAGAATGCGGTGGCCGGCACCGCCAACAAGTGGCTGGCCAGGATGGCGCGCCGCGTGTTGAGCGGGTTTCCCGGCGTGCTGCCCAAGGGCGAAGCCATGGGCAACCCGGTGCGCGCCGACCTGTGCGCCTTGCCCGATCCGGCGCAACGCTATGCCGGCCGCGGCGGCCCGCTGCGGCTGCTGGTGGTGGGCGGCAGCCTGGGCGCCCAGGCGCTCAATACCGCCGTGCCGCAAGCGCTGGCGCGCCTGCCGCGGGAGAGCCGTCCCGTGGTGGTGCACCAGGCCGGCGAGCAACATCTGCCGGCGCTGCAGCAGGCCTACGCCCAGGCGGGCGTGGCGGCCGACTGCCGCGCCTTCATCGACGACATGGCTGGCGCGATGGGCGACGCCGACCTGCTGATCTGCCGCGCGGGCGCCATGACGGTGTCCGAGGTGGCCGCGGCAGGCGTGGCGGCGCTGTTCGTGCCGTTCCCCCATGCCATCGATGATCACCAGACCGCCAACGCGCGCTTTCTGAGCGACGCGCTGGCCGCCTGGCTGCAGCCGCAGAACGCCTTGAGCCCGGCGTGGCTGGCGGACTGGCTGGGCCAGCGCAATCGACAAGAACTGCAAGCCGTCGCAGAACGGGCCCGCGCTCATGCGCAGCCGGATGCGGCGGCGCACATCGCCGACGTCTGTGAACAAGCAGCGGGGCGTTCATCATGAAACACAGAATCCAACATATCCATTTCGTAGGCATCGGCGGCTCCGGCATGAGCGGCATCGCCGAGGTGCTGCTCAACCTGGGCTACACCATCAGCGGCTCCGACCTGAACGAGTCGGCCGTGACCCGCCGCCTGGCCGGCCTGGGCGTGAACATCGCCATCGGCCATGTCGCCAGCAACGTCACCGGCGCCGGCGCCATCGTCACGTCGACCGCGGTGGCGGGCGACAACCCCGAGGTCATCGCCGCCCGCGCCGCGCGCATCCCGGTGGTGCCGCGCGCCATCATGCTGGCCGAATTGATGCGCCTGAAGCGCGGCATCGCGGTGGCCGGCACGCATGGCAAGACCACGACCACCAGCCTGGTGGCCAGCATCCTGGCCGCGGGCGACCTGGACCCGACCTTCGTGATCGGCGGGCGCCTGAATTCGGCCGGCGCCAATGCGCGCCTGGGGCAGGGCGACTACATCGTGGTCGAGGCCGACGAATCCGACGCTTCGTTCCTGAACCTGCTGCCGGTGATGGCCATCGTGACCAACATCGACGCGGACCACATGGACACCTATGGCCACGACGTGGCCCGCCTCAAGAGCGCGTTCATCGAATTCACCCAGCGCCTGCCGTTCTACGGCAGCGCGGTGCTGTGCACCGACGACGCCAACGTGCGCGAGATCATGCCGTTCGTGTCGCGCCCCATCACCTCGTATGGCCTGAACGAAGACGCGATGGTGCGCGGCTACGAAGTGCAGGCCGACGGCACGCGCATGCGCTTCAACGTGCAGCGCAGCCACCGCGACACGCTGCTGCCGCCGCTGCAGGTGGAGCTGAACCTGCCGGGCCTGCACAACGTTCGCAACGCGCTGGCGGCGATCGCCGTGGCGACCGAGCTGGGCGTGGCCGATGAAGCCATCCGCGATGCGCTGGCCTCGTTCAAGGGCGTGGGCCGCCGCTTCACGCAGACGGGCGAATTCCCGGTGCCGGCCGCGCATGGCGGCGGCATCTTCACGGTGATCGACGACTACGGCCACCACCCGGTGGAAATGGCCGCCACGCTGGCCGCCGCCCGCGGCGCCTGGCCCGACCGCCGCATCGTGCTGGCGTTCCAGCCGCACCGTTACACGCGCACCCGCGACTGTTTCGAGGATTTCGTGCGCGTGCTGGGCACGGCCGACGCGGTGTTGCTGACCGAAGTCTATTCGGCCGGCGAGCCGCCGCTGGTGGCCGCCGACGGCCGCGCCTTGTCGCGCGCCCTGCGCGTGGCCGGCAAGGTGGAACCGGTGTTCGTCGAGGACGTGGCCGACCTGCCGCAGGCGGTGGTCGACTTCGTGCGCGATGGCGACGTGGTGATCGTCATGGGGGCGGGCTCGATCAGCAAGGTTCCCGCACAGGTTGGAGAATTGGCATGAGCGCGAAATTCGGCAAGGTGGGTGTGTTGTACGGCGGCCGTTCCGCCGAACGCGAAGTGTCCCTGATGTCCGGGGCCGGCGTGCATCAGGCGCTGCTCAGCGCCGGCGTCGACGCGCACCTGTTCGACACGGGCGAGCGCAGCCTGGCCGAGCTGGCCGCCGAGGGCTTCGAGCGCGTGTTCATCGCGCTGCATGGCCGCTTCGGCGAAGACGGCTCGATCCAGGGCGCGCTGGAGCTGCTGGGCATTCCCTACACCGGCAGCGGCCCGCTGGCGTCGGCCCTGGCCATGGACAAGACCATGACCAAGCGCGTCTGGCTGCAGCATGGCCTGCCCACGCCGGCATTCGAATTGCTGGACGCCGACACCGAACTGCGCCTGGTGCCGGACCGCCTGAGCCTGCCGCTCATCATCAAGCCGCCGCACGAGGGCTCGACCGTGGGCATCACCAAGGTCGTGGGCTATTCCGATATGAAGGACGCCTACGCCCTGGCCGCCAAGTTCGACGCCGAGGTGCTGGCCGAGCAGTTCATCCAGGGCCGCGAGCTGACCGTGGCAGTGCTGGGCAGCGGCAAGACCGCGCGCGCGCTGCCGGTGATCGAGATCGCCGCGCCCGGCGGCAACTACGACTACGAGCACAAGTACTTCTCCGACGACACGCAGTACTTCTGCCCGGCGGCGCTGCCGCCGGCCGTGGCCGAGGAAGTCGCCGACATCGCGGTGCGCGCCTATCGCGCGCTGGGCTGCGAAGGCTGGGGCCGCGCCGACTTCATGCTGGACGCCGACAACCGCCCCTGGCTGCTTGAAATGAATACCTCGCCCGGCATGACCAGCCATTCGCTGGTGCCGATGGCGGCCCGCGCCACCGGCATGAGCTATGCCGAGCTGTGCGTGGCGATTTTGGCCGACGCTTCGTGCAAATTGCACAGCGCCGCTCGCAATACTTGACCCGGACATTCTGTGTGGAACGACGCTCGCACGACCAACCTGATCGCCAACACGCTTGCCGTGCTGGCGGTCTGCGCCATGCTCCTGGCGGGCGTGGTGTGGGTGGCGCAGCGTCCGTACTTCACGCTGTCGGCCATCGAGCTGGAGTCCACGCCGGACACCGAACTGCACTATGTCTCGCCGGGCGCGGTGCGCGCGGCGATCGCGGGGCGCTTCAGGGGCAACTTCTTCACGGTGGACCTGGACGACGCGCGCGAGATCTTCGAGTCGGTGCCATGGGTGCGCCACGCCACCGTGCGGCGGATCTGGCCCAATGTGCTGCGCGTGCGCATCGAGGAACAGCAGCCGCTGGCGCTGTGGAACGAGAACCAGATGATCAACACCTGGGGCGAGGCGTTCACGGCCAACACGGGCGAGGTGGACGACGAGACGGTGTTGCCGCAGTTCTCCGGACCCGAGGGCACCGAATCGCTGGTGGTGCAACGCTACGCCGAACTGGCGCGCTGGTTCGCGCCGCTCGATATGCATGTCAAGCAGCTGGAGCTGAGTCCGCGCTACGCCTGGCGCGTGGTGCTGTCCAACGGCATGCTGCTGGACCTGGGCCGCGATCCGGGCGCCGATGCGCCGGATCCGCATGGCCTGCCTGGCGCGCTGCCGTTCGCCGCGCGCATTCAACGCTTTGTGCAGGCCTGGCCCGCCGTGGCGGCGCGCCTGGAAGGGCGCACCATCACACAGGCCGACCTGCGTTATCCCAATGGTTTCGCCCTGGCGCTGGCCCCGTTGCCCGCGTCAGCAAACAAACCCAAATCCACACCGAAACCTCCCAAGAAACGCTAACGCCATGACCCGTGACATCAAGGACCTTATCGTCGCCCTCGATATCGGCACCAGCAAGGTGGTGGCTGTGGTGGCTGAAATCCTGCCCGAAGGGCGATTCGAAGTGCTCGGCCTCGGCCAGCATGAATCGCGCGGCATGCGCAAGGGCGTGGTCGTCAATATCGAGACCACCGTGAATTCGATTCAGCGCGCGCTTGAAGAAGCCGAGCTGATGGCGGATTGCAAGATCCGCGACGTCTACACCGGCATCGCCGGCAGCCATATCCGCAGCTTCAATTCCAGCGGCATGGTCGCCGTGAAGGACAAGGAAGTCACCGCCACCGACGTCGCCCGCGTCATCGAGACCGCCAAGGCGGTGAACATTCCGACCGACCAGCAGGTGCTGCACGTGCTGACGCAGGAGTTCATCGTCGACGGCCAGGAAGACATCCGCGAGCCGATCGGCATGAGCGGCCTGCGCCTGGAAGTGCGCGTGCACATCGTGACCGGCGCTGTCAGCGCCGCGCAGAACATCGTCAAGTGCGTGCGCCGCTGCGGCCTGGAAGTGCAGGACCTGATTCTGCAGCCGCTGGCCTCGAGCCTGGCCGTGCTGACCGCCGACGAAAAGGAACTGGGCGTCGTCCTCGTGGATATCGGCGGCGGCACCACCGACGTGGCGATCTTCACCGGCGGCGCGATCCGCCACACCGCCGTGCTGCCGATCGCCGGCGACCAGATCACCAACGACATCGCGGCCATGCTGCGCACGCCGACGCCCGATGCCGAGGAAATCAAGCTGCGCTACGGCGTGGCCAAGCAGGTGCTGGCCAGCCCGGACGAGTCCGTGGAAGTGCCGGGCCTGGGTGACCGCGGCCCGCGCCAGGTCAAGCGCCAGGCGCTGGGCGCCGTGATCGAGCCGCGCGTCGAAGAGCTGTTCACGCTGGTGCAGCAGGTGGTGCGCGACTCCGGCTACGAGGACCTGCTGGCTTCCGGCGTGGTGCTGACCGGCGGCTCGGCGCAATTGCCCGGCATGATCGAACTGGCTGAGGACGTGTTCCTCAAGCCGGTGCGCGTGGCGGTGCCCGAATACGAAGGCAGCCTGGCCGACGTGATGCGCAATCCGCGCTTCTCGACCGTGATGGGGCTGCTGCAGGAAGCGCGCATGCAACGCGTGCGCGGCCGCAAGGTCGCCGCGCAGACCGGCAATTTCAAGAGCCTGCTGGCGCGCATGAAGGAATGGTTCATGAATTGAAGAGGGGGGCAGGTTGGGGCCTGCTCCTTGGCACGATCCGCGGCGGTAGGGCGGGCCGGGCCAGAAAGGGGAGGCGTCTCAAACCCGTTGCGGACCAAAGCAGTCGGCTTCGGCTTTGAGGCGATTCACAAAATATAGGTTGTTGGGGAATTTTTGTGATTTGCAAAATCGGACTTGTGAGGGAGTCATCATGATGAACTTTGAGATGCTTGAGAACAACACCAAAGGGACCGTAATCAAGGTCGTTGGTGTGGGCGGTGCGGGCGGCAATGCCGTCGCGCACATGATTCGCAGCGGCGTGCACGGCGTGGATTTCATCTGCGCCAACACCGATGCGCAGGCACTGGCGGCGACCAACGCCCCGGTGCAGATTCGCCTGGGCCGCACCGGCCTGGGCGCGGGCGCCAAGCCCGAGCAAGGCCGCGCGTCGGCCGAAACCGCGCGTGAAGAGATCCGTGCCGCCCTGAACGGCGCGCACATGGTCTTCATCACCGCGGGCATGGGCGGCGGCACCGGCACGGGCGCGGGTCCGGTCGTGGCCGAAGTCGCCAAGGAGCTGGGCATTCTGACGGTGGGCGTGGTCACCAAGCCTTTCTCGTTCGAAGGCAACAAGCGCCTGAAGATGGCCGAAGACGGCATTGCCGAACTGGCCAAGCACGTGCATTCGCTCATCGTGGTGCTCAACGAGAACCTGTATGAACTGATGGACGAGGACGCGACGCAGGAAGACTGCTTCCGTTCGGCCGACGACATCCTGCACAACGCGTGCGCGGGTATCGCCGAAATCATCAACGTCGAAGGCAACGTCAACGTCGACTTCGAAGACGTCAAGACGATCATGGGCGAGCAGGGCCAGGCCATGATGGGCACGGCATCGGCTTCGGGCGCTGACCGCGCCCGCGTCGCCGCCGAGCACGCCATTGCCTGCCCGCTGCTGGAAGGCGTGGACCTGAACGGCGCTCGCGGCGTGCTGGTCAACATCACCGCCAGCCGCTCGCTGAAGATGCGTGAAACGCGCGAAATCATGGAAACGATCCGCAGCTACGCTTCGGACGACGCCACCGTGATCTTCGGCACCGCCTACGACGAATCGATGGGTGAAAACCTGCGCGTGACCGTGGTTGCGACCGGCCTGGGCCGTGCGCAGGCGCGTCCGCAACTGGTGCAGAACACCGCCGAGGCGCTGCGTACCGGCACCGACAACCTGCCCATGGGCACGATGCCGGCCGCCGGTCAGGGCGACTACCGCAATCTGGACATGCCGTCGGTCATGCGCAACCCGCGCAGCCAGGCGTCGGCCCAGGTGCGCGCGCTGGAAAGCTCGGGCATGGATCATTTCGACATCCCGGCGTTTCTGCGCAAGCAGGCGGATTGAACCAGGAGCCTGATTTCAGGCTCCTATGCACTCCCTCATCTCCGGCCTGCCTGTCCCCGCGGGCAGGCCGGAGGCGGAGCGGTCCGTGTTTTCTTTGTATGGCGTGAATCGGGGACGGTTTTATCGGTCGGTCGTGACGCTTTGATGGCGTCAAGAACCGGACAGAGTTACAATACGTCAGTTACGCCGGCAATCTCTTGTCATCTTGCCGGCTTCCTGGCTCAAAAATACCTTAGTCTCATGTTCCGACAGCGCAGCATTCAGAATCTCGTCCGCACGACAGGCGTCGGCGTCCACTCCGGACGGCGGGTCGAGCTCACCCTGCGCCCGGCGGCGCCCAATACGGGCATCGTGTTCCATCGCGTTGACCTGCCCGAAGTCGTTGACCTGCCCGCGCAGGCCACGGGCGTGGGCGATACGCGCATGGCGTCCGTGCTGCAGCAGGGCAATGTCCGCGTGTCCACGGTGGAACATCTCATGTCGGCGCTGGCCGGCCTGGGCATAGACAACCTGCATATCGACCTCACTGCCGAAGAAGTCCCCATCATGGACGGCAGTGCGGCAACCTTCGTGTACCTGTTGCGCTCGGCGGGCATCGTCGAGCAGAACGCGCCGAAGCAGTTCATCCGCGTGTTGAAGACGGTGGAAGTGCGCGAGGGCGAAGGCCGCAACGAGAAGTGGGCCCGCCTCGAACCCCATGAAGGGTACGCGCTGGCCTTCTCGATCGACTTCCGCCACCCCGCCATCGACTCGACCGCGAATTTCGCCGAAATCGATTTCGCCACCCATTCGTATGTGCGCGAGATCGCGCGCGCCCGCACCTTCGGCTTCGTCAACGAAGTCGAGGCGCTGCGCTCGATGGGCCTGGCCCGCGGCGGCAGCCTGGACAACGCCATCGTGATGGACGAATACCGCGTCTTGAACAGCGATGGCCTGCGCTACGACGACGAATTCGTGAAGCACAAGATCCTGGACGCCATCGGCGATCTTTACCTGCTGGGCAAGCCGCTGGTGGCGCGCTATGTGGCGTGCAAGTCGGGCCATGGCCTGAACAACCAGTTGGCGCGCGCGCTGCTGGCCCAGCGTGACGCCTGGGAACTGGTCAGCTACGAATCGCAGGCCGAGGCGCCGCAGGCGTTCCGGCACGAATGGCAACTGGCCTGAGGCCGGTCAGCCGCTGATGGTCGGTGCGCCGGGGTCCGTCCCCGGCTGGCAACCGGCCATTTTCATTTGGATGGCTCCGCTTGGGGCCATGCCTCACTCCGCTGGCGCGGTCCCGGCGCCTACCGCGGGGTCATCCCGTCCGGCAATGGAGCCATTGCGGTCATCCGAAAGGCGGGCATCCGGACAAGCCCGGCTATCTCAGCTACTCTTGTGGTGCTTCAATAGCCTGGCCACCGCGTCGGCCAACGGGCCGGGGCGCAGGTTGTCATGCAGGGTCTCGAAGGCGCCCAGGGCGGCATCGCCCAGCGGCTGCGCCTCTTTCGGCGGCAGCGGCTTGCGGGCGCCGGGCTTGGGCAGGCCGGCTTGTACCTTCACGGCAATTTCGTTAAGGTTCCAGCCTTGGTCCGCCAAGGCCTGCGCGATGCGCGGGGCCAATTGACGCATCTTCGCCGCGTGCGCGGCGCTGGGCACCACCAGTTGAAGGCGCTGGTTTTCCAGCTTGCCGACCTGGCAGACGGAGCCCAACGGGGCGGGCAGGATCGCCGCTACCGCATATTGGATTTGCAAGTGCTTGCGGGCGGTCGCCAGTACCCCGGCGCCCCGCATGTCATGACCCAGCCATCCCAGGGCGGTATTTTCCCCTCGCCGGCTGGAACTGGAACGTTGACGGTATGAAGTGGGTCTATTCATCCCGGCTCTGAGAATTAGGAAGCAAACCTTGAAAATCGTGATTATGCACGCCCGCGACGGGCAGGACGGGCATTTCACCCTGGGAGGCGCGCGCTTGGCGTTGTTTCTGGGGGGCGCGCTGATGACGGCCGCCATCTTCGGCGCCGCCCTTCAGCGCTACATTACACCCATCCTGCCCGCCGTACACACCGTCGGCTGGCCGCTGTCCGAACAGCCGGGGCGTGATGCCGATTTCCTGCGCGGAAACATGAATCTGCTGGCCGCCAAGGTGGGCGCGTTGCAGGCCAAGCTGGCCAGCATCGACGGCCTGGGTCAGCGGGTGGCGAAGGTGGCGGGGGTGGCCTACACCGACCCCGAGGTGGCCAAGCAACTGGCCTCGGCCCCGGTCGACACGCAGCATGCGCCCGAGGCCACCCAGGTGATGGACGACCTGTTCACCGAAGGCACGCCGCCCAGCGCCGCCTCGGCCGAGGCCCTGGGCCGCCAGCTGGACGAGATCCAGGAACGGCTGGCCCTGCAGACCGACAACCTCAAGCTGCTGGACGCGGCGCTGACCCGGCGCTCGGCCGATCAGGCGCGCATGCCGACGGCGATGCCGATCACCGATTATCCCTACCTCAGTTCTTCCTATGGCTGGCGGCGTAATCCCGTCACCGGACGCTCCGCCATGCACGAGGGGCTGGACTTCGCCGCGCCGCCGGGCACGCCCATCCTGGCGGCCTCGGGCGGGGTGGTGCTGGAAGCCAAATTCCACCCCGGCTACGGCAACATGGTCGAGATCGACCATGGCGACGGCCTGATCACACGGTATGCCCATGCCTCTTCCCTGATGGTCAAGCAGGGGCAATTGGTCGAACGGGGCCAGCAGGTGGCGCGGGTCGGTTCGTCCGGCCGCTCCACCGGGCCGCACCTGCATTTCGAGGTCCGCCTGGCCGGGCAGCCGCTGGATCCGCGGCTGTTCCTCGGCCCGCAGCAGCACGCGCCGCCGACGGTGGCGCAAGCCGCCGGCGACAGCGCCGCGCGCTGACGCCCGATCCAGGCTACAGTGCCACCCTGGCCATAGGTCCAGGCTATTACGCGCCAGGTGCGTTAAACTGGTTCGTTTCCCAGCGGACCCCCGCTCAACCAAATAAATCAAGTCACGGGCGACGCCGCCCTGGCCCCATGCGGGCGCGGCGGGGCTCGTGCGGCCGACATACGCATGGTTTCTCTGCTCAAAAAACTCATAGGCAGCCGCAACGACCGGCTGCTTAAGCAGTATCGCAAGCTGGTAACCCAGATCAATGGGCTGGAGCCCAAGATCTCCGCGCTCTCCGATGCGGAGCTGGCGGCCAAGACCGCGGAATTCCGTTCCCGTCATTCCCAGGGCACGTCGCTGGACGACCTGCTGCCCGAAGCCTTCGCCGTGGTGCGCGAAGCGGGCAAGCGGGTGTTCGGCATGCGCCACTTCGATGCCCAGCTGCTGGGCGGCATCGCCCTGCACAGCGGCAAGATCGCCGAAATGCGCACGGGCGAAGGCAAGACGCTGATGGCCACGCTGCCGGTCTACCTGAACGCGATCGCCGCCAAGGGCGTGCACGTGGTCACGGTGAACGACTACCTGGCCCGCCGCGACGCCGAATGGATGGGACGCCTGTATCACTTCCTCGGCCTGTCCACGGGCGTGGTGGTGCCGCAGCAGCCGAACGAGGAAAAGAAGGCCGCCTACGCCGCCGACATTACCTACGGCACCAACAACGAATTCGGTTTCGACTACTTGCGCGACAACATGGAATACCGTGTTGAGGACCGGCGCCAGCGCGGCCTGTTCTACGCCATCGTCGACGAAGTGGACTCGATCCTCATCGACGAAGCGCGCACGCCGCTGATCATCTCCGGCCAGGCCGAGGACCACACCGAACTCTACATCCGCATGAACGCGGTGCCGCCGCTGCTGACCCGCATGGCCAGCGAGCCCAAGCCGCAGGAGCCGGAACCCGAGGGCGACTACTGGGTCGATGAAAAGAGCCAGCAGGTCTACCTGTCGGAAGCCGGCCACGTCAACGCCGAAGGCATCCTGGCGCGCCTGGGCATCCTGCCCGAGGGCGAGTCGCTGTACGACCCGCGCCACATCGCGCTGATGCATCACCTGATGGTGGCGCTGCGCGCCAACACGCTGTTCTTCCGCGACCAGCAATACGTGGTGCAGGATGGCGAAGTCATCATCGTCGACGAATTCACCGGCCGCCTGATGGTGGGTCGCCGCTGGTCCGACGGCCTGCACCAGGCGGTCGAGGCCAAGGAAGGCGTGAAGATCCAGCACGAGAACCAGACGCTGGCGTCGATCACCTTCCAGAACTACTTCCGCATGTACGAGAAGCTGTCCGGCATGACCGGCACGGCCGACACGGAAGCGTACGAATTCCAGGAGATCTACGGGCTCGAGACGGTCATCATCCCGACCAACAAGCCCATGATCCGCAAGGACCAGAACGACCAGGTCTTCAAGACCGACGGCGAAAAGTACAACGCCATCCTCGAAGACATCCGCGATTGCCACGAGCGCGGCCAGCCGGTGCTGGTGGGCACCACCAGCATCGAGAACTCCGAGCTGCTGTCGGGCCTGCTGAAAAAGGCCAAGCTGCCGCACGAGGTGCTGAACGCCAAGCAGCACGCGCGTGAAGCCGAGATCGTCGCCGAAGCCGGCAAGCCGGGCCACATCACCATCGCCACCAATATGGCGGGCCGCGGCACCGACATCGTGCTGGGCGGCAGCGTCGACAAGCAGGTCGACCTGATCCGCGCCGACGAATCGCTGTCCGAAGCCGAAAAGACCGCGCGCATCGAGAAGGTCCGCGCCGACTGGAAACCGCTCAACGAGCAGGTCAAGGCCGCGGGCGGCCTGCGCATCATCGGCACCGAGCGCCACGAATCGCGCCGTATCGACAACCAGCTGCGCGGCCGCGCCGGCCGCCAGGGCGACCCGGGTTCGTCGCGCTTCTACCTGTCGCTGGAAGATTCGCTGATGCGCATCTTCGCGGGCGACCGTGTGCGCGCCATCATGGAACGCCTGAAGCTGCCCGAGGGCGAGCCGATCGAGGCCGGCATGGTGACGCGTTCCATCGAGACCGCGCAGCGCAAGGTCGAAGGCCGCAACTTCGACATCCGCAAGCAACTGCTGGAATACGACGACGTCGCCAACGACCAGCGCAAGGTGCTGTACGCGCAGCGCAACGAAGTGCTGGAAGCGGCCAGCGTCAGCGCCACGGTCGAGAACCTGCGCGACGCCGCGGTGGTCGACCTGTTCAACACCTACGTGCCGCCGGAATCGGTGGAAGAGCAGTGGGACATCCCGGCCTTGCAGAAGGCGCTGGAGGCTGATTGGCAGATCCACCTGCCGTTGACCGAGATGCTCGAGAAGGAAGCCAACCTGACCGACGAGGATCTGCGCGAGCGCGTGATCGCGGCGGCGCGCGACGTCTACCAGGGCAAGGTCGACCAGGTCGGCGCCGAATCGTGGTCGCAGTTCGAGCGTTCGATCATGCTTCAGGCGATCGACACGCACTGGCGCGAGCACCTGTCGGCGCTGGACTATCTGCGCCAGGGCATCCATCTGCGCGGCTATGCGCAGAAGAACCCCAAGCAGGAATACAAGCGCGAAGCCTTCGAACTGTTCTCGGGCATGCTGGACCGCATCCGCGACGACGTGGTGCGCGTGCTGATGACGGTGCGCGTGCAGTCGTCCGAGCAGGTCGAGCAGGCCGAGGCCGAAGCGGCCCAGTCGCACGTGCAGAACGTGCAGTACCACCACTCCGACTACGACGAGGCCCTGGCCCAGTCGGCCGACGACGCGGGCGCCCAGCCGGTGCGCAACGTGCTGCCCAAGGTGGGCCGCAACGATCCGTGCCCGTGCGGCAGCGGCAAGAAGTACAAGCAGTGCCACGGCAAGCTGGTCTGAGCGGATAACGCCATGCTGCATGCCGTCGGCCAGACCGAGTTCGACCACGCCGTGGTCATGGTGCGCGACCGGCTGGATGCGCTGGCGCCGCATTTCGAGCGCCAGGGCTTTCACCTGAGCGACAAGGCGGTGCACAACCTGGGTTCGTGCAACCGCCTGATCGTGCTGGAAGGCTCCTACGTCGAACTGCTGGGCTGGCCGCCCGGCGCGCCGCCGGCGCGCAAGGAAATCGCCGATTCGCCCTTCGGGCTCGAGGCGCTGGTGTTCCGCACCTACGACGCCGAGGCCACGCGCGAGCGCCTGCTCGCCGCCGGCTTCGCCGTCAATCCGATGCAGGAACTGTCCCGTCCCGCCATGCTGGACGGCCGGGAAGTCGAGGCCCGTTTCCATACCGTGCGTTTCGCCGAGCAGCCGCTGCCTGGCATTCGCATGTATTTCTGCCGTCACCTGACGCCCGAGTGCGTCTGGTCGCCTGAATTGATGGCCCATCCCAATGGCGCCCGCAGCCTGCTTCGCATCGACGCCCGTGCCGCGCAGCCGCGCCAGGTGGCCGAACGGCTGGCCCTGGTGGCAGGGGTGACGGCCGAGGCCGCCGCCGGCGGTTGGGACGTGCCGCTGGCCAACCTGCGCATCCACGTGCGGGAAGACGCCACGGCCGTGACCCCGGTGCTGTCCACGCTGACGCTGGAAAACCGCGACGGCGCCCACTACACGCTCGATACCGGCGTCTGATCCAACCTTCCGCGCGCGGTCGTCGCGCGGGTCTTTCCCTTCGTCCAACTTCCCTCCCTGTCTTTCCGGGGACGGAACGCTGACGTGCGTCTTTCGGGCAAACCCGGGTTGTGGGGCAAAGTGTATGCACTTTAGTATGCACTTCAACCCCAACCCGGAGCGCCCAGGCGGCCGACACCCTCATGACGTCATCCCGACCCGCAGCCCGCACCACGGCCGGCCAGGCCGAGCTGTACAACGCCGTCAAGGCGATGGCGGTGAGTTTCGAGTTCAAGCCGGGCGAGCGCATTAACGAAGTCGAACTGGCCAGGCGCCTGAACGTGAGCCGCACGCCGCTGCGCGAGGTGCTCAACCAACTGATGGTGGAGGGCTTCCTGACCCGTTCGGTGAACCGCGGTTTCATCGCGCGGCTGCTCGACGCCAAGCAGATCCATAGCCTCTATGAATACCGCGCGGTGCTCGAGGCCGGCATTGTGCGCGCCGCCTGCGAACGCGCCACCGACGAGGAACTGGCGGCGCTGCGCGCGTTTGTCGAACGCTCGCGCGACGTGCCCGAGGACAGCGACGCGACCCGCCTGCTGGAGCTGGACGAGGCGTTTCACCTGACACTGGCGCGCTATTCGCGCAATGACGAATTCGTGCGCGCGCTGGAGAGCGTCAACGCCCGCATCCATTTCGTGCGCTGGATCGACATGCAGCAGGGCCGCCGCAGCCACACCCAGGGCGAACACTTGCGCATTGTCCAGGCGCTGGAGCGGCGCGACATGGATGCCCTGCCGGACATGATGCGCAGCCACATCGGCCGGCGGCTGGACCAGATCACCGATGTCATCCGCACCGGCTTTTCCACGATTTACATGCGGGACCAGGCCGAACCCGCTGTCGCAGCGCCGGCCAACACCACAACAGCAGGGGAAAACACATGACCTACACAACGATGCGGCGCGCCTTGGCGGCCGTGTGCGCGCTTGCCGCGCTGGGAGGCGGCCTGGCCGCCGCGCCCGCCCATGCGGAGGAAAAGCCGCTGATCCTGGTGGTGCCGTATCCGCCCGGCGGCAGCACCGACATCCTGGCCCGCATCCTGCAGCCTCGGCTGTCCAAGGAACTGGGCGGCCGTGCCGTGGTGGTGGAGAACCGCCCGGGCGCCGCCAGCCAGATCGCCACCGCTTTCGTGGCGCGGGCCGAACCGGACGGCAGCACGCTGCTTGTCAGCTTCGACAATCACGGCATCAACCCGGCGGTGAAGCCCAAGCTGCCGTACGACACCTTCAAGGACTTCGTCGCCATCACCCAGACCGTGCGCTTCCCGCTGGTGCTGGGCGCCAATCCGGGCGTGCCGGGCGATAACCTGAAGGAATTCCTGGCGGCCGCGGCCAAGCAGCCGCCCAACAAGTTCAACTATGCCTCCACCGGCGTGGGATCGCTGAACCACCTGGCGCCCGAAGAACTCAAGCGCCTGTCTAAGGTGGAGCTACTGCACGTGCCGTACGGCGGCGGCGGACCGGCCATCCAGGCCGTGGTGGGCGGCCAGGCCAACATGACCTGGTTGAGCTTTGCCGCGCTGCGCGGCCAGATCCAGGCCGGCAAGATCAAGCCGCTGGCGGTGGCCGGCGAGAAGCGCCTGCCGGACCTGCCCAACGTGCCGACGGTGGCGGAGTCCGGTTTTCCGGGCTTCGTCGCCTATTCGTGGAGCGGCATGTTCGCGCCCAAGGGCACGCCGGCGGCGACCGTCAAGAAGCTGACGCAGGCGTTCAACACGGTGCTGGCCGATCCGGACGTCAAGAAGAAGCTGGAAGAGGCCGGCTTCGAGATCGTGGCCTCGAACGGCCCGGCGCTGGATGCCTACGTGAAGGCGGAATACGACCGCTGGAGCAAGTTCATCAAGAGCAGCAACATCAACCTGGATAACTGAGCGGCCGGTGGCGGCGCGCCTTCGCGCGCCGCCCGGTCCGCGCATCGCGTGGAGAAGACATGGATACCTTGACTGGCGCCGAAGCAATGGTGCGGATGCTGCAACACAACGGCGTCAAACATATTTTCGGCTTGTGCGGCGATACCAGCCTGCCGTTCTACGACGCGCTCTACCGGCTGGATCACGGCATGCAACACATCCTGACCCGTGACGAGCGCAGCGCTGGCTACATGGCCGACGCCTATGCCCGCGTGACCGGCAAGGTCGGCGTATGCGAAGGGCCCAGCGGCGGCGGCGCGACTTATCTGCTGCCGGGGCTGGTGGAGGCCAACGAGTCGTCCATTCCGGTGCTGGGCATCACGTCCGACGTGGCGGTGGGTTCGCGCGGCAAGTACCCGCTGACCGAGCTGGACCAGGAGGCGCTGTACCGGCCGCTGACGAAGTGGAACCGCACCATCGATCGCGCCGACCAGATCCCCGGCATGGTGCGCGCGGCGTTCCGCGCCATGACCACCGGCAAGCCCGGCGCGGCGCACCTGTGCTTTCCGTATGACGTGATGAAGCAGCAGGTCGATGGCGCCGACGTCTGGGCCCAGCCCGAGCACGCGCAATTTCCGTCGCTGCGCTACGCGCCGGATCCGTCGGACGTGGCGCGCGCGGCGCAGCGCCTGGTGGGCGCGCGTTCGCCGGTCATCATCTGCGGCGGCGGCGTGGTGATCGCCGGCGCCAGCGGCGCGCTGCAGGAACTGGCCGAGAGCCTGAAGGCGGCGGTCTGCGTGACCGTCAGCGGCCAGGGCAGCCTGGCCGACACGCATCCGCTGAACGCGGGCGTGGTGGGGTCGAACGGCGGCGTGATGGCCACGCGCGACGTGGTGGCCGCGGCCGACGTGGTGCTGTTCGTCGGCTGCCGCGCGGGTTCGACCTCGACCGAGCACTGGCGCTTCCCGAACCGCGACGTGCCGATCCTGCACATCGACATCGACCCGATGGTGATCGGCGCCAATTACCTGACCGAAGTCGGCATGGTGGGCGACGCCAAGCTGGCCCTGCAGGCGCTGGGCGCCGAGGTGCAGGCGCGCCTGGCGCACCGGCCGTCCGACGCCGTCGATGGCGCGGTGCTGGCGGGCCGCGCCAAGGCCGCGCGGCGCGCGCAACTGGAGCCGCTGGCGAGCAGCCTGGAGGCGCCGATCCGCCCCGAACGCGTGGTGCAGTCGCTCAATCGCCTGCTGCCCGACGACGCCGTGGTGTGCGCGGATCCCGGCACGCCGTGCCCGTACTTCTCGGCCTACTACGACGTGTCGCGGCCCGGCCGCCACTTCATCACCAACCGCGCCCATGGCGCCTTGGGCTTTTCGATGTCGGCGGCGCTCGGCGCCTGGGTCGGCCGGCCGAACGCCAAGTGCGTGTCGGTGATGGGCGACGGCAGCTTCGGATTCACGGTCGGCGAGCTCGAGACCATCGTGCGCCACAAGGCGCCGCTGCTGATGATCGTGTTTTCGAACTCGGTCTATGGCTGGATCAAGGCCAGCCAGAAGGCCGGCTACGACAAGCGCTACTACAGCGTGGACTTCGACCGTACCGACCACGCCCGCATTGCCGAAGCCTATGGCGTGAAGGCCTGGCGGGTCGAGGACCCGGCCAAGCTGGACGCGGCGATCAAGGCGGCGATGGAGCATGACGGCCCGGCGCTGATCGACGTGGTGGCGCAGCCGCTGCAGGACGCCGCGGCGCCGGTCAGCCAGTGGATGGGCTGAGAACCCGGCCGGGAAATGTGCAGCGGGGCCTTGGAAGGCCCCGCTTTTTTTCGGGATGCCGGTTGCGGCGGACGGCGTCAGTGCGGCGCGGGCGTGGGCACCAGATGATTGACGCCGGTGCAGAGATCGGCCTGGTCGACCCCGTAGATATGCAGGGACACGGCAACGCCGGGGCCGGCATTGCCGAGGCGGTGGATCTGATGCAGGCCCTGGGACGCGGTGATGATGTCGCCCGGGCGGCGGCTGATTTCGCCGCAGGGCAGGGCGGCGCCGGCGGCGGGGTCCCAGCGGTAATGGGTTTCGGCCAGTTCGCCCTGCAGCACCTGGTACGTGCACCAGGTCTTGTGGCCATGGACCGGGCTGAATTGTCCCGGGCGCCAGATCAGGTAGGCGACGGTGAAGGCGCCGTGCGGGTCGGCATAGGCGATGTGGCGGGTGTAGCGGTCGGGGCGGCCGGCGCGCAGTTCCGCGGGCAGGGCTTGCAGCATGTCGCCGGCATTGGCGACGCTGGCGGCCAGCTCGCGCAGCAAGGCGCGGGCCGCGTTCATCTGGGCGGCCTGCACCGATTCGCACAGCGAGCGCAGGTCGGCGGTGGCGAGCGGGAGGTTGGGCATGGACGTACGCCTGAATGACAAGCTTTCATCTTAGGGTTTCATGCTGGAATGCCTTTGCCAAATTGGCCCGCATGGAACGGATGTTTAGAAAAAAATTCCACCCCGGCGCGCCGCCCCCGCTCCTATACTGATCCGCATCTTGGAACCACTCTGGAGGGGTTGGCATGGATCTCGGGATCAGCGGCAAGACGGCATTGGTATTCGGCGGCAGCCGCGGCATGGGACGGGCCTGCGCCCTGCAATTGGCGCGCGAAGGCGTGGCGGTGACAATCGCGGCGCGCAATCCGCAGACGCTGGAGCAGGCCGCGAGCGAGATCTCGCGGGAGGCCGGCATCGGCGTGGGTTGGGTCTCGGCCGACCTGACCCGGCCAGAGGGACGTGACGCCGCGCTGGCCGCCTGTCCCCATCCCGATATCCTGATCAACAATGCCGACGGCCCCATGCCGGGCGATTTCCGCGATTGGTCGCACGATGACTGGATCGCGGCGCTGGACTCGATGATGCTCGGCCCGATCGACATGATCCGGCGCGTGGTCGACGGCATGATCGAGCGGCGCTTCGGCCGCATCGTCAACATCGTGTCGCGCAGCGTGAAGGCGCCGCATGCCGAACTGGGCCTGTCCAACGGCGCGCGGGCCGGGCTGATCGGCTTTGTCAGCGGCCTTGCGCGACAGACCGTGAGGCACAACGTCACCATCAACAACCTGCTGCCCGGGGCCTTCGCCACCGATGCGCAGGCGCGCCATATCCGCGGGATGCTGGAGGAAGGCGGCAAGACCTTCGAGCAGCTGTGGGACGAGCGTGGCCGCGCCAGTCCCGCCGGCCGCTATGGCCAGCCCGAGGAGCTGGGGGCGCTGTGCGCCTATGTCTGCTCGGCGCAGGCGGGCTACATGACGGCGCAGAACATCCTGCTCGATGGCGGCGGCTACCCCGGCACGTACTGAAGCCGCGCCGCCGGCGCTGTCCCGGGCCGCTTAGGGTGTTCCACGGCTGGACGCGGTCCGGGCGTCAGGGCAAGATTGCGGCGATATCGCTTGAGGAACCTCCATGGACCAGACGGACATCAAGATCCTGGCGTTGCTGCAGAAGGACGCCACCTGCTCGGTCGCCGAGATCGCCGAGCAGGTCAACCTGTCCGTCACGCCATGCTGGCGCCGCATCCAGAAGCTCAAGGACGACGGCGTCATCGCCCGCAACGCGATTCTGCTGGACCCGCGCGCACTGGGGCTGAACCTGACCGTGTTCGTCTCCATCAAGACCAGCCAGCACAACGAGAAATGGACCCAGAGCCTGATCAACGCCGTCATGGCGCTGCCGAACGTGGTCGAATTCCATCGCATGGCGGGCGACATCGACTACCTGCTCAAGGTGGTGGTCGAGGACATGGCGGCCTATGACCGCTTCTACCGCCGCCTGATCGCCGCAGTCGACCTGCTGGACGTCAGCGCCAGCTTCTCGATGGAAGTCATCAAGAGCACCACGGAATTGCCGCTGGACGCGCTCTAGGCGCGGCCGCCCGACACGCTCCGCGCGGGGTCGTTCCCGGAGGGGCGGCCGGTGGCAAACGGGCCCGGACGCCAACGCGCAATTTTTTTCCCTGGCGCCGGCCTCCGGCGAATACAAATTTCTTTCGGCCTGTTGCAGGCGCCCTATCTCGCAATTCTTTTGCGCGCCGGGCGGCGTAGCATATCCGTCATTCCCGCCATGGGAATGAACCCGGGATATCAGAGGACCCTATGTCGTTGGCAGTACCCGCCGGCTGTGCCGGACTGGCGAAGACGCAACCCGCGTCGGTGGAAGAGCTTTTGGTGGGATGGAACGGCACCGACGACCTGTGGGTGTTCGCCTACGGCTCCCTAATCTGGCATCCCGGCTTTGCCTGGCGCGAACGGCGCCTGGCCACGGTGCGCGGCTATCACCGCTCGCTTTGCCTGTGGTCGCATGACCACCGCGGCTCGCCCGACAATCCCGGACTGGTGTTCGGGCTGGACCGCGGCGGCTGCTGCCGCGGCGTGGCGTTTCAGATCGCGGCCGATGACGTGCCGGTGGTGTTCCAGGCGTTGTGGCGCCGCGAGATGGTCACTGGCGCCTATACGCCGCGCTGGCTGACCTGCCATACCGAACAGGCGCCGGTGCGCGGCCTGGTGTTTCTGCTCAATCGCGCCTGCCAGGAATACGCCGCCGACCTGAGCGACGACCGCCTGCTGGCGTCGGTGCGCAACGCGGTCGGGCATTCAGGCCCCTGCCTGGATTACGTGGTGGAAACCGAAAAAGCGCTGCGCGCCCACGGCATTGACGATTGGCGCCTGGGCGAACTGGTGCGTCGCCTGGGCATGCAGCCCTGCTGAAAGGCGGCTCGCCCGAGGCCGCTGAAGCGCCTTGCGGCGGGCGCCTGGGACGGTTCCGCGGCGGCGCGCCGGGCCGTCAGAAGGCCCAGCGGCCGAACATGAACAGCACGTTGCCCGCGCCGCGCGAGCCGGGGATGTAGGTGGCGTACAGCATGGTGTCCTTGTAGCCGGCCGAGACCAGCGGCAGCACGCCGGGGAAGGGCACGTAGCTCATGATGTCGTGGCGCGCGGTCAGGAATACCGTATAGCCGGCGCCTAGCCGGAAGTTCTCGCTGACCCGTCCGATCTTCAGGAAACCATAGCCGGCGATCGGCTCGACCTTGCTGTGCGAGTCCAGGAAGGCCATGGCGTACAGGCCTTGCCAGTCGCCGTCCTCGTCGTAGATGCTGCGGCCATAGCCGCCGCCCCAGGCCAGCTCGTTGAAGCTGTTGATCTTCTCGCGGCTGTACATGGCGCGGTTGTGCCACGCGTAGCCGCTGAAATAGAGATCATTGCCGCCTTCGGTCCAGATCTGGTCGAGGCGTTGGCAGGCGGACTGGGCCCACGAGGGCAAATTGTCGCAGGCGTGCGCGGCGGCACTGAAGGTCGAGAGCAGCAGGCAAAAAAGCGCGGCCCGGAATCTGGCGGTCATTGTAAGAACAGAGAATGATGACAACTCCGTTACTGTAACGGAGCCGCCGCCATCTTGACTGTCATGCCGCTGTCAAAAAGCCGCCCTGGATATACGGTGAAACAATCCTGTGCAAGTCCGTTGTGGACGCGCTACAGCAGGAAAATGGTGGCCAGGCCCAGGAAGATGAAAAAGCCGAGCGAGTCGGTGGCAAAGGTCAGCAGCACCGACGACCCCATGGCGGGGTCCTTGCCGAAGCGGGCCCGCACCATCGGCACCAGCACGCCGACCGAGGCCCCGACCAGCATGTTGCAGACCATCGCCGCCATCATCACCAGCGCGATCGAGATCGAATGCGAGATGGCCCAGGCGAACAGGGCCGCGACCAGGCTGCCGCACAGCCCCACCATCAGGGTCACGAACAGTTCGCGCTTGACCAGCTGCCACAGGTTGCGGCCGGTGATGCGGCCCATGGCCAGCGCGCGGATGATCAGCGTCATGGTCTGGTTGCCCGAGTTGCCGCCGATGCCGGCGACGATGGACATCAGGAACGCCAGGATCACGATCTGGCTGACCGTGCCCTCGAATTGCGAGGCCACGAACGACGCCGTGGCGGCGGTACAGAGGTTGAACAGCAGCCAGGGCGCGCGGTTGCGCAGCGCCCTGGCTGGCGCGAAGATGTCCTCTTCCTGCAGGCCGGCGCGTGACAGGGCCTGTTCCTGCGAGTCTTCGCGCATCACGTCGACCACGTCGGCGATGGTGACGCGGCCGATCAGGCGGCCCTGGTCGTCCATCACGGGCGCGGACACCAGGTCGTAGCGTTCGAAGGCGCCGGCCGCGTCGGCGTCGGAGTCGAGCGGATTGAGCGTCAGGAAATCCGAGTTCATGACCGCGCGCACTTCGGTCTCGGGTTCGCTGACCAGCAGGCGCGACAGCGGCAGGATGCCCTGCAGCTTGTCCTGGCGGTCGACCACGAAGATCTGGTCGGTGTGGTCGGGCAGTTCGTGCAGGCGTCGCAGGTAGCGCAGCACCACTTCGAGCGTGACGTCCTCGCGCACCCGGACCATTTCGAAGTCCATGATGGCGCCGACGCTGTCTTCCGGATAGCCCATGGCTTCCAGCAGTTGCGCGCGCTCTTCCTCGGTCAGGCCTTTCTGGACCTCGGCCACCACGTCCGGCGGCAGGTCGGGCGCCAGGTCCGCCAGTTCGTCGGCGTCCATGTTGCCGGTGGCGGCCACCAGGTCCTGGCGGTCCATCGCTTCGATCAGCGATTCGCGCACCCAGTCTTCGACCTCTAGCAGCACGTCGGCGTCGTGCTCGGGGCTGACCAGCTTCCAGATCGTCTGGCGTTCATCCTTGGGCAACGATTCGAGGATGAAGGCGATGTCCGCGGGATGCAGGCCGTCCAGCAGGGTCTTGAGCTCGGCCTCGTGCTGGCGGTGCACCAGGTCTTCGACCAGGTTGGCCTTGGCGTCGCCTTCTTCCTGGCGATGCACCAGGTCGGCGACCAGTTGCTGGCGGCGCAGGCGTTCCTGGACTTCGGCCAGGGCGTGCTGCGCGTCTTCCGGGTCGAGGCGGCGGGGCGTCGCGGGCGGTTTCTGCGCGGCGGCGGACTGCGTCATGCGTTACGACTCAAAGAATGGGAAGGGGGCGGCTGCGACGGGCTTCGTCGGTGGCCACGTAGGTCAGCGTGGCTTCGGTGACCTTGACGACTTCGGCGTCCAGGCGCTGGCGTTCCGCGTAGACCTCGACCGAGACGGTGATGGAGGTCTTGCCGGTCTTGACGATGGCCGCGTAGAAGCTGAGCAGGTCGCCCACGAACACGGGCTGCTTGAACTGGAAGGCGTTGACGGCGACCGTGGCGACGCGGCCGGCCGCGCGGCGGGCGGCGGGAATCGAGCCGGCGATGTCGACCTGGGACATGATCCAGCCGCCGAAAACGTCCCCGTGGATGTTGGCGTCCGCCGGCATCGGCATGACGCGCAATACGGCGTCGCGATTGGCGGGCAAGGTCGTGAAGGGAGTTTTGGTGCTGGAGGTCATGCGGCCGGCTCCAATGCAAGGCAACCAGCCGATTATGCAGGAAAAACGGGGCGCCGGCGCGGGCCGGCGCCCCGTCGGCGCGCTTTATCGAAGCGGGCGCGGATCAGGACGCCAGCTTGACGATGCCGTAGCCGCCGACCAGCAGCCAGGCGTACAGGATCAGGCCCAGCGCCATCACGCGCGGACCGGCCTTGCGGATATTGGCGAAGCGGGTCTCGATGCCCAGCGCGGTCATGGCCATGGTCAGGGCGAAGACGTCCAGGCGGCGGATGGCGGCGATCACGTCGGCGGGGATGATGTTGAGCGAGTTGACGATGGCCAGGACCAGGAAGCCGACCGCGAACCAGGGAATCGGCAGCTTGGCGCCCTTGGCGTTGCCGCCGGCATGGCTGGCGGCGCTGCGCAGGTACAGGCCGAGGATGAGCAGCACCGGCACCAGCAGCGCGACGCGGGTCATCTTGACGATGGTGGCGACTTCCGTGGTGGCGGGGTCGATGTTGCTGGCCGCGCCGACCACCTGCGCCACTTCGTGGATGGTGCCGCCGATGTAGATACCCAGCGACTGGGTGTCGAACGGCAGCCAGCCGGCGTGATACAGCACCGGGTACAGGAACATCGACAGCGTGCCGAACAGCACCACGGTAGCCACCGCCACGGCGCTCTTGTGCGGTTGCGCCCGCAGGGTCGGTTCGAAGGCCAGCACGGCGGCGGCGCCACAGATGGCGCTGCCGGCGGCGGTCAGCATGGCGGTGTCGCGGTCCAGCCCGAGCAGGCGCTGGCCCACCCAGGTGCCGATCAGCAGCGTGCCCACCACGACCGCCACCGAGACCGCCAGGCCCGGCAGGCCGACGGCGGCGATCTGTTGGATGCTGATGTTCAGGCCGTAGAAGGCCACGGCGATGCGCAGCAGGCGGCGCGCGGTGAAGTTGACGCCCACGCCCCAGTCGACCGGCATGGTGCCGCGCAGGAAGTTGCCGTACAGCATGCCGCAGACGATACCGACCACCAGCGGCGAAAAGCCGAGCTGGCGGATGGCGGGCAGGTCCGCCAGCTGCATGACCGCGGCCGACATGAGGCCGACGAACAGCACGCCGTTGAGCTTGTCGCGCCAGGGCGTGGCCGCGGCGGCCGTGGCGGGCGGCGCGGCGGGGGCGGCATGTTGGGGGACGGTGGTGCTGGCGGTGCTCATGGCGGGCCTTTGTGCATATCTAAATAACCAGACGAAATATTAGTTTCGCGACAATTATTTGGAAAATTTTCATTTTTGATATGAAATATCGGAAATTCTGATAATACGGTTGCCGCCGGCCGGACCGCCCATGACCCCCGATCAATTGCTCACCTTCGCCACGGTGGCCGATGCCGGCAACATCAGCCGCGCGGCCCAGCAACTGCACCTGTCACAGCCGGCCGTGTCGGGCCAGCTGCGGGCCTTGCAGGAATGGTTCGGGGAACCGCTATACCGTCGCAGCGGCCACGGCATTGCGCTGACCGAGGCCGGCGAGCGCCTGGCCGAACAGGCGCGCCAGCTGCGCCAGGTGTATCGCCAGGCGCAGGCGGTGCGCGAGTCCTGGCGCGGCCTGGAAACCGGCGTGCTGCGGCTGGGGGCCAGCACCACGCCCGCGAGCTACCTGCTTCCTGCGCTGGTGGCCGACTTCCGCCAGGCGTTTCCGGCGGTCAGCCTGCACTTGTCCGATGGCAATACCCGCGAGATCGTCGAGCGCCTGCCGGCGTTGGACCTGGCCTTCATCGAGGGCGACGTGCCGGCGGGCCTGCCCGCCGATACCGCGGTGCACGCGTGGCGGCAGGACGAGGTGGTGGCGATCGTGCGGGCCGATCACGCGCTGGCCGGCAAGGGCGCGGTGACGCTGCGCGACCTGGCGCTGTCGGCGCTGGTGATGCGCGAGCCCGGTTCAGGCGTGCGGCGGCTGGTGGAGCGGGCGTTTGCCGATGCCGGCCTGGCGCCGTCGATCGGTCTGGAACTGGCCGGGGTGGAGGGCGTGAAGCAGGCGGTGCGCGCCGGACTCGGCGTGGGCTTCGTGTCGGCCATGTCGATGCGGCACGAGGACGGCGCGCTGGCGGCGTTGCGGCTGTTGCCGCGGCCGCTGACGCGCACACTGAGCATCCTGGTGCCGCACGCGGACGCCGCCGCCCGCGCCGCCCAGCGCTTCCTGGCGATGTGCCAGGCGGTGCGGACGGGGCAGGGGGGCGGTTTCTAGCGGGGCGTCAGGGCTTGGCCAGGCGCTTGAGCGCCAGCTGTACCCAGTAGGTGCCGCCCAGCGGCAGCAGGTCGTCGTTGAAGTCGTAGCTGCCGTTGTGCAGCATGCACGGGCCCAGGCCATGGCCGGCGGCGCGGTGATCGCCGACGCCGTTGCCGATCCAGACGTAGCAGCCGGGCAATTCCTGCAGCATGAAGGCGAAGTCCTCGGCGCCCATGGTGGGCTGCACGTGGTCGTTGACCTTGTCGTCGCCGACGATGTCGCGCATGACGTCGGCACAGAAAGCCGCTTCTTCCGGATGGTTGATGGTGGGCGGGTAGTTGCGCTGGAAGGTGAACTCCACCTCGCAGTCCATGGCGGCGCAGGTGTGGCGCGCGATCTCTTCCATACGCCGTTCGATCAGGTCCAGCACTTCCAGCGTGAAGGTGCGCACCGTGCCGCGCAGTTCGGCATGGTTGGGCACCACGTTGTCGGCGCTGCCGGCGTGGATCTGCGTGATGCTGAGCACCGCGGCGTCAAGCGGATTGCGGTTGCGCGTGATGATGGTCTGCAGCGATTGCGCCAGCTGCACCGCCGCCATCACCGGGTCGATGCCCAGGTTGGGCATGCCGGCATGGGTGCCCTTGCCCTTGACCACGATGGAGAATTCGTTGCTGGACGCCATGATGGGGCCGGCGGTCACGCCGAACTGGCCGGGCGCCATGCCGGGCCAATTGTGCATGCCGAACACCGCTTCCATCGGGAAGCGGGTGAACAGGCCGTCGTCGATCATGCGCTTGGCGCCGCCGCCGCCTTCCTCGGCCGGCTGGAAGATCACATAGACCGTGCCGGCGAAGTCGCGGTGCTGCGACAGGTAGCGGGCGGCGGCCAGCAGCATGGCGGTATGGCCGTCGTGGCCGCAGGCGTGCATCTTGCCGGCGTGCTTGCTGGCGTGGGCGAAGGTGTTGGCTTCCTGCATGGGCAGGGCGTCCATGTCGGCGCGCAGGCCGACGGCGCGCTCGCCGGGCCGGTCGCCGCGGATGATGCCGACCACGCCGGTGCCGCCCAGGCCGCGATGGATTTCAATGCCCCATTCTTCGAGCTTGGCCGCGACCACGTCGGCGGTGCGGAATTCCTCGAACGCCAATTCGGGATGCGCGTGGATGTCGCGCCGGATCTGGGAGATATCGTCGCGCCAGGCAACGATGGGATCGAGCAGTTTCATGGGAAGAATCAGGCGGAATTTGGGAACGCAACAAGGTTATCATCAATCAAAAATCAATTTAATGGAGACAAACACCATGACCCGTCCGTGGCTTGCCCATTACCCGCAAGGGGTTCCCGCCGACATCTCCATCGACGGCTACACATCGCTGACCGACCTGCTGGACCGGGCCTGCAAGCAGTTCGCGGGGCGCGTCGCCTGCACCGCCATGGGCAGTGACATCACCTATGCGCAGCTGGACGCGCACGCGCGCGGGTTCGCCGGCTGGCTGCAAAGCCTGGATCTGCCGAAGGGCTCGCGGGTGGCGCTGATGATGCCCAACGTGCCCGCCTACCTGGTGGCCCTGCTGGGCACCCTGCGGGCCGGCCATGCGGTGGTCAATGTCAACCCGCTGTACACCGCCGAGGAATTGCAGCGGCAGTTGCTGGACAGCGGCGCGGCGGTCATCGTGATCCTCGAGAATTTCGCCCACACCCTGCAGAGCGTGTCCGACCGGGGCCAGCTCAGGCACATCGTGGTGACCGGGCCGGGCGACCTGCTGGGCGGCCTGAAGGCGCCGCTGGTGAACCTGGCGGCCCGCTATGTCAAGAAACTGGTGCCCGCCTGGCAGCTCGATGGCGCGCTGATGCTGCCGAAGGTGCTGGCCAAGGGGGCCGGCCTGCCGTTCACCGCGCCGGCGATCTCGATGGACGACCTGGCGGTGCTGCAATACACCGGCGGGACCACCGGCGTGCCCAAGGGGGCGATGCTGACGCATCGCAACCTGACCTCCAATGTGAAGCAGATGGAGGCGGTGGCGGCGCCGGCCCTGCGCGACATGACGGATCGGCAGATCACCGTGCTGAGCGCCTTGCCGCTTTATCACGTGTTCGCCATGACGGTCTGCGGCCTGTACGGCATGTACGCGGGCATGCGCAACGTGCTGATCATCAATCCGCGCGACCAGCCTTCGTTGATCAATGCCTGGCGCAAGGTGCCCATCAACGTGTTTCCCGGCGTCAATACGCTGTTCAACGCGCTGGTGCACAACGAGGATTTCGCCAGGCTCGATTTTTCCGGGCTGCGGCTGGCCCTGGGCGGCGGCATGGCGGTGCAGCAGGCGGTGGCCGAGCGCTGGCTGAAGATCACGGGCAAGCCCCTGATCGAAGGCTATGGCTTGTCGGAAACGTCGCCGGTGGCCACGGTCAATCCGTGCGATGCCACGGCGTATTCCGGTTCCATCGGCCTGCCGCTGCCGTCCACCTACGTCGCCATCCTCGACGACGCCGGCAACGAGGTGCCGCTGGGCGAGCGCGGCGAAGTCAGCATCCGCGGGCCGCAGGTCATGGCCGGCTATTGGCAGAAGCCCGAGGAAACGCGTCACGTGATGACGGCGGACGGCTATTTCCGCACTGGCGATATCGGCATCATGGACGACAAGGGCTACACGCGCATCGTCGACCGCAAGAAGGACATGATCACCGTGTCCGGCTTCAAGGTCTATCCGAACGAGGTGGAGGCGGCGGTGTCGCAGATGCCGGGCGTGCTGGAGTGCGCGGCCATCGGGGTGCCGGACGAGCACTCGGGCGAGGCGGTCAAGGTGTTCGTGGTGAAGAAGGATTCCGCGCTGACCGAGGCCCAGGTGCAGCAGTGGTGCAAGGACAAGCTGACCGGCTACAAGCGGCCGCGCTATGTGGAGTTCCGTGACGAACTGCCCAAGAGCAATGTCGGCAAGATCCTGCGGCGTGAATTGCGGCCGGACGCCGAGGCCGCCGCGCCGCAAGGCCAGCCGGCCTGAGGCTGCGGCGCGGCCGGGCGTTCAGCCCGGCTGGTCCAGGTGCGGCGCGATCATCTCGTGCAGGGCGCGTTCGATGTCCGGGTTGCCGGCCACCACGCGTCCGCCGATGGGCCAGGAATCCTGCCGGTGCATGTCGCTGCAGGCGCCGCCCGCCTCGCGCACGATCAGCGTGCCGGCGGCCACGTCCCAGGGCGCCAGGCCCATTTCCCAATAGCCGTCATAGCGGCCGCAGGCGGTCCAGGCCAGGTCGAGCGCGGCCGCGCCCATGCGCCGCACGCCGCGCGCGCGGTTGATGGCGTCGTGCAGCATCGGCATGTACTGACTGGCGAAGGAGAAGTCGCGGAACGGAAAGCCGGTGGCCAGCACCGAGTCTTCGAGCGTGCGGGTGCGCGAGCAGGTGATGCGGCGGCCATTGAGCCAGGCGCCCAGGCCATACACCGCGGTGAAGAGTTCTTCGCGGCTGGGGTCGTAGACCACGCCCGCCACCGGCATGTCCCGCGCCAGGCGCTCGTTGGCGGAGATGGCGGTGCCGGCGTGGGCGATCAGCGCGATCGACACCGCATAGTGCGGGATGTCGTGCAGGAAATTGGTGGTGCCGTCCAGCGGATCGATGTACCAGGTGGCCGCGCCCTGCGCCTGACCGCCGGTTTCCTCGGCGACGATGCCGAATTTCGGCGTGCGCGCCTGCAGTTCGTCGATGATGGCGGCTTCGGCCTCGCGGTCGGCCTGCGACACCAGATCGTTGCGCGCCTTGCGATCGATCACCAGATCGGCGCGGTGATGCGCGTAGGATTGCAGGATGGCCGCGCCGGCATGGGCGGCCGTGACCGCGGCATCCAGCGCCGCGCACAGGTCGATGGGCGAGGTCAGCGAGCGGGGCGGGTCATAGGTTTCCATGAAATCAGTGTAAGCCCAGGTATGCGTCAAAGCCGTTGCGGCGGGGCAAAAGCCGCGCCGCGCGTGGCGCGCATCCAACGCAGGCCGGCCGCGCCGTTCGATAATCCCGCTTTGCCGATATTCCCGAAATTTCCCTGAAGCGCCCGGTTTTCCCCATGTCTTCCTCCTATGTGCCCCTGACCCCCGCCGTTGCCGACGTCGACGCGCAAGGCCGGCTCTACAGCCCGGCGTATGGCGACGTCTATCACTCGCCCTCGGGAGCCCTGGGCCAGGCGGAACACGTGTTCCTGCGCGGCAACGGCCTGCCGGAACGCTGGCGCGGCCGCGACGCGTTCACGGTCTGCGAGACCGGCTTCGGCCTGGGCCTGAATTTCCTGGCGGTCTGGCGCGCGTGGCGCGACGATCCGCGGCGCGCGCGCCGCCTGCACGTGCTGTCACTGGAAGCGCACCCGTTCAGCCGCGAGGATCTGGCGGCGCTGCTGGCGCGCCATGCGCCCGAGGCGTTGGCGCCCCTGGCGACGCAACTGGCGGCGCAGTGGCCGTCCTTGCTGCCGGGCCTGCACCGGCTTGAATTCGAGGGCGGCGCGGTGACGCTGACGCTTGGATTCGGCGACGCGCAGGCGCTGGCGCCGCGCTTGTCGGCGCGGGTGGACGCGTACTTCCTGGATGGCTTCGCGCCCGAACGCAACCCGCGCATGTGGGAGGCGCCATTGCTCAAGGAGCTGGCGCGGCTGGCCGCGCCGGGCGCCACATTGGCCACCTGGGCCTGCACCGGCGAGTTGCGGCGGGCCTTGCAGGAAGCGGGGTTCGAGGCGCGGCGCGCGCCGGGCTATGGGGGCAAATGGCATATGACGGTGGCCACGGCGATGCCGGGCGCGGCCGCCGCGCCAGCCGCGCAGGACGAGCGAGTCCGTCACGCGCTGGTGGTGGGGGCGGGGTTGGCCGGCGCCGGCATCGCGCAAGCGCTGGCCCTGCGCGGCTGGGGGGTGACGGTGCTGGATGCGGGACTGGCGCGCGGCGCGCCTGCCCATGCCGGTCATGTCGCGGCGGCGCTGACGCCGGTGCTGGCGCGCGACGACAACGCGCGCGCGCGCCTGTCGCGCGCCGGCAGTGGCCGCGCCCTGGCGCGCTGGGCCGGACTACCGGGCGGCGCGGCGCCGAGGGTGTGTGGCACGGTGCAGCTGGATCGCGATGCGGGCCGCGCGGCGGCCTTGGCGGACACCTTGGCGACCCTGGCGTTTCCCGCCGATTGGGTGCGCGCGGTGAGCCGCGACGAGGCCAGCGCGCTGGCGGGCCTGCCGTTGGCGCGCGGCGGCGTGTTTTTCGGCCAGGGCATGTTGGTGCAGCCGAGCGAATTGATTCCCGCCTTGCTGGCGACCGCCGGCGTGCGGGTGGCGCCGGGCTGCGTGGCGCGGCTGGCGCGCGACGTCGGGGGCTGGCGCGCGCTGGATGCGACGGGAGCGACGCTGGGACAGGCCGCCCATGTGATCCTCGCCAATGCCTTCGGCGCGCGGCAGGTGCTGGCCGCCAGCGACCTGCTGGCGCCGTTGCCGCGCGTGGCGCAGATGCATGCGCTGGCGGGCGAGGTCACGCTGCTGCCGGCGGCCGCGCTGGGTGGCGGTCCGCGCTGCGTGGTGGGGGGCGAAGGCTACCTGCTGCCGGACACGGGCAGCGGCTGCGTGGCGGGCAGCACCTATGTGCATGGCGCCACCGAGGCGCGCATCGGCGCCGAAGGCCAGCGCGTCACCCTGGACAAGGCCGCGGGCCTGCTGGGCGACGGCTTGGCCGCGTTGCATGACCTGGCGCCCGGTAGCCTGCCGGGTTGGGCGGGGTGGCGGGCGGTGTTGCCGGGGCGCCTGCCGGCCGTGGGCGAACTGGCCCATGCGCCGGGCCTGTGGCTGGCCGCTGGCTATGCTTCGCGCGGGTTGTCCTGGTCGGCCTTGATGGGAGATCTGATCGCGTCCCGCCTTTGCGGCGAACCGTCACCTCTTGAAACCGATCTGTCCCAACTGATTGCGCCGCGCTGAAAAAACTTCCGGGGCGCGCGGAGGGCTGAAATGGGGTGGCGTAGAATGACGGCAAATGCCAGGATTTGGCGCCAAATGGGCCCGCGTTGGGGCAGGCATGGCGTTGCGGCGGCGCGCCGGCGATGAGCCGGATACGGGCCGGCCGGGGGCTTTGTGACCCTTTTTTTGGACGATATCGCCATCCAAAAGAGGGACCGAGTTTATTTCAAAGCTCAAATCCGTCAAAATAGCGTCTTTTGATGGTTTTTGGCTTAAGCCGGGGGATGCTCTGTGCCGCCCAAGTTCGACTTTGCCCATACTACCCAGCTCGACACCATCGAGCTGCTGACGTCCCGCCCCAGTCGCATCGATTTCGACGCGGGCGATGGGTTGCACCTGGTAGTCGAGGCGCATGCGCCTGGTGTGTTTCGCCTGCGCTGCGGCGAGGCGAACCACCTTACCGATGACAAGCCCGGCGCGCGCGCGCGCGCCGTGGCCGAGATGTTGCTCGCGCGCCAGGAGGCGGTGGGCGAGGCCGCCATCGCCCCGCGCGAAGGCGGGGACGGTTGGCGCATCACCCAGGGCGACGTGGCCCTGGAAGTCCAATCCAATCCCGTCCGCTTCGCGCTCTACCGCAATGAAGAGCGGGTGTTCGAGTCCGAGGTTTCCGCGCACACGCCCGCATTCGGGCACAACGCGCTGGACCAGGCCGACGACGCGGTCTGGTCCGCCGGCTTCACGCTGCTGCCGGACGAGCGCGTCTACGGCCTGGGCGAGACCCCGGGCGACCTGAACCGCCGCGAGGAATCCGTCGTCTCCGACGACCCCGAACATCGCGCCTTGCCGCTGGCATGGAGTCCGCGCGGCTGGGGCCTGTACGTCAACACGATGCGCCGGGTACAGCACTCGGTCGGCGTGGCGCCGGCCGATTCGGCCTATGTCGTCAGCGTCGACGACGTGGTGCTGGATGTGTTCCTGTTCGCCGGCGAGCCCGCCGAAATCCTGAACCAGTACACCGCGCTGACCGGCCGTGCCGGCCAGCCGGTGCTGTGGGCCATGGGCGCCTGGCTGCAGCAGGCCAGCGGCGAAATGCCGACGCAGACCGTGGCGCTGCTGGGCCGCATGCGCGAGAACCAGATTCCGGTCGACGCCGTGACCCTGGCGCAGCCGGCGGCCTGGGGCTTCCAGGCCGACAAGACCGTGTTCGAATGGGACGCCCAGCGCTTCCCCGACGCCAAGCAGATGCTGGCGCTGTTCCACAAGCACAACGTGCACGTGGCGGCGTCCGGCTTCCCCGGCGTCATCAAGACCAGCCCGCTGTTCGAGGAACTCGAGGATCGCGGCTGGCTGCTGACGCGCGAAGACGGTTCCGCGCAGGTGTTCGACGGCATCGCCGCCACCTCCGGCCAGCCTTATGGCCTGCTGGACCTGACCTATCGCGACATCTACAACCTGTGGGTCGAGCGCCATCGCCAACTGGTCGAAGACGGCCTGGACGCGCCGGCCTGCGACGCCCAGATCGCCATTCCCGACGGTGTCTCGGCCCGCAATGGCGAAACCGGCCCGGCGCTGCGCAGCATGTATCCGCTGCTGGTGCGCCGCGCGCTGTTCGACGCCGTCGCCGGCCTGAAAGTGCCGCCCGAGGGCGTGGTGCCCAGCACCGACCTGTTCCCGGCCGCCCAACGCCTGCCTTGGCAAGTGGGCCCGCAGGTCGACAACACCTGGGAAGGCCTGCGCCATACCCTGCGCACCGCGCTGTCGATCGGCGCCTCGGGCCTGCCGGTCCAGGTGCACGGCATCGGCACCGCGTCGCGCGGCACGGCCGACATGACGCCCGAGCTGTACCTGCGCTGGCTGACCGCCGGCGTGTTCTCGGCCAATTTCTCGTTCCAGGGCGTGAACGGCCTGCTGCCGTGGGACTTCGGCGACGAGACCCTGGCGCACGTCAAGACCTGGATGCAGTGGCGTTATCGCCTGGTGCCTTACGTGCTGGGCGCCATCGAGGACGCCGCCCGCACCGGCCTGCCGGTGCAGCGTTCCATGGCGCTGTCGTTCCCGAACGATCCGCATGCCCACGAATGGGATCTGCAATACCTGCTGGGCCCGGCCCTGCTGGTGGCGCCGATCACCGCGCCGGGCAAGCAGGTGCGGGTGTACCTGCCCAAGGGCGAGGCCTGGTGGGACCTGAACACCGGCCACCGCTACGAAGGCGGCACCACCTGGACCATCGATTGCGAGCTGGGCCAGTTCCCGGTGTTTGGCCGGGAAGGGCACATGCTCTGTCTCGGCCCGGCGGCGCAGCACACGGGCGAATTCAATTCGGCGCGCATCCTGGACGAAGTCTGGATGTTCGGCATGCCGGTGCACAACCCGGTGGTCATGCGCAACAAGATCCGCGTCATGCAGATGCAGGGCTCCAGCTACATCAAGGGGCTGGAAGGCCTGCGCATTTCGCCGTCCGAGGGCCTGGAGGTCAAGCGCCGCGGCGCGGAAGTCCGTATTTCGCGCGCTCGCTGAGCCAGGCGCGGCCGGTTCGCCGGCCACCCATGCAAAAGGGCAGTCAGGAAGGCTTTCCTTCCCGACTGCCCTTTACGTCTTTGCGCGGATGCATCTTATATTACTGATAGTTATTAAAAATGGAAAAAACGGTCGTTCTCTTTAGAAGAGAAAAGATACAAAATCGCTTGCCATGATTCAGATCGAGAACCTATCCAAGACCTACGCCACGCCGCACGGCCAGTTCCAGGCGCTGCGTGGCATCAACCTGCACATCCAGCAGGGCGAGGTCTTCGGCATCATCGGCCCCAGCGGGGCCGGTAAAAGCACGCTGGTCCAGTGCATCAACCTGCTGGAGCGTCCCAACGAAGGCTCCATCGCCATCGGCGGCCAGGCCCTGACCGGACTGAGCGAGGCGCAACTGCGCGCGCAGCGCCGCCGCATCGGCATGGTGTTCCAGGGCTTCAACCTGCTGTCGCGCCGCACGGTGTACGGCAATGTGGCGCTGCCGCTGGAAATCGCCGGCGTCGCCAAGAGCGAGATTCCGGCCCGCGTCGAACGCCTGCTGGCCCTGGTGGGCCTGGAGCACCTGCGCGACCGTTATCCCAGCCAGATCAGCGGCGGCCAGAAGCAGCGCGTCGGCATCGCGCGCGCCCTGGCCAACAATCCGGACGTGCTGCTCAGCGACGAGGCCACGTCCGCGCTCGATCCCGAGACTACCCACAACATCCTGGCACTGCTGCGCGACATCAACCGCAAGACCGGCGTGACCGTGGTCATGATCACGCACCAGATGGAAGTGGTGCGCGAGGTCTGCGACCGCGTGGCCGTGCTGTCGCAGGGCGAAGTGGTCGAGATGGGCAGCACCCGCGAAGTGTTCGCCCAGCCGCGCCACGAAGTGACCCGCGCCATGGTGTCGGCCGCGACCGCGTCGGACCTGACCGACGCCACGCTGGCCGCCGTCAAGCAGCGCATCGAGACGCTGGCCGCCGCCAAGCCGGGCCAGGCCGTGCGCCTGCTGCGCCTGTCGCTGACCGGCACCGACGCGTCGGGTTCGTTCCTGTCCGACCTGTCGACGCAGTATTCGCTGGACGTGGGCCTGGTGCAGGCGCGCGTCGAAGACATCCAGGGCGTGGCCGTCGGCACGATGTTCGTGCTGGCCCAAGGCGCGCCCGCCGCGGTCAAGGACGCCATCGCCGCGTTGACCGCCCGTGACATCACCGTTGAAGAAATCGCTCATGAGCCCGCAACTGATCGACCTGCTTATTACGTCGCTGCTTGACACCCTGCTGATGGTGGGCGTGGCCAGCGCCATCGCGGTGCTGGTCGGCATTCCGCTGGGCGTGATCCTGACGGTCACCGCGCGCGGCAACATGCTGGAGAACCAGGCCGTCAACCACGCGCTGGGCGCGGTCATCAACGCCACCCGCTCGGTGCCGTTCGTGATCCTGATGGTCGCCATCATTCCGTTCACGCGCCTGGTGGCGCAGACCTCGATCGGCACCACCGCCGCCATCGTGCCGCTGTCGGTGGCCGCGATTCCGTTCATGGCGCGCATCGCCGAGAACGCGATGCGTGAAGTCGATCCGGGCCTGGTCACCGCCGCGCGCGCCATGGGCGCCTCGCCGATGCAGATCATCATGAAGGTGCTGCTGCCCGAGGCGCTGCCCGGCCTGATCGCCGCCACCATCGTCACCGTGGTCAGCCTGATCGGCTATTCGGCCATGGCCGGCGCCATCGGCGGCGGCGGCCTGGGCGACCTGGCGATCCGCTACGGCTACCAGCGCTTCCAGTCCGACGTGATGGCCGCCGTGGTCATCGTGCTGATCGTGCTGGTGCAGCTGATCCAGAGCCTGGGCGACCGCTACGTGCGCCGCATCTCGCATCGTTGATCACACCGAACATTCTTCTCCTCCTTCCGACATCCGGGAAATTCGCAACATGAGCATCAAGGTTTTGAAGTCGCTGGCCGCGTTCGCCCTCGGCGCCGCCGTATTCGCCCAGCCGGCGCTGGCCCAGGACAAGCCGCTGAAGGTTGGCGTCACCGCCGGCCCGCACGCCCAGATCTTCGACGTGGTCAAGCAGGAAGCCGCCAAGCAGGGCCTGAACATCCAGGTGATCGAGTTCACCGACTACGTGCAGCCCAACGTCGCGCTGGCCTCGGGCGACCTGGATCTGAACAGCTACCAGCACCAGCCGTACCTGGACAACGCCAACGCCGACCGCGGCTACAAGCTGGTCAGCATCGCCAAGACCGTGATCTTCCCGATCGGCATCTACAGCAAGAAGATCAAGTCGCTGTCCGAGCTGAAGGAAGGCGCCCGCATCGCGCTGCCGAACGACCCGACCAACGGCGGCCGCGCCCTGTTGCTGCTGCAGGCCAATGGCCTCATCAAGCTGCGTCCGGAAGCCGGCCTGAAGGCCACCCCGATCGACGTCATCGAGAACCCGAAGAAGCTGCGCTTCATCGAACTGGACGCCGCCCAGCTGCCGCGTTCGCTGGACGACACCGACGCCTCCGCCGTGAACACCAACTTCGCGCTGGAAGCGGGCCTGAACCCGGCCACCGACGCCATCGCCCAGGAATCGCCCAACTCGCCGTACGCCAACGTGCTGGTGGTGCGTGAAAAGGACAAGGACCGTCCCGAGTTCGCCAAGCTGGTCAGCATCTATCACAGCCCGGCCGTGAAGCAGTTCATCGAGACCAAGTTCAAGGGCGCGGTGGTGGCTGCCTGGTAATCGAGCCGCGGTTTCCGCCCAGGAAGAGACGGCCGCGCAAGCGGCCGTTTTTTATGCGACTCGTTAAGGACTCGACCGAGAGTGAGCGCTGGCGCGCCTGGCGGGAGAGGCCCGGATGTTGCGGCATTGAAGCGGACCCCGTCTCTATTTTTTGACAAGGTCTGCGAAATCAGCCATAATCTCTGGCTTCGGTCGGGCTGATAGCTCAGTCGGTAGAGCAGCGGACTTTTAATCCGTTGGTCGCGAGTTCGAGTCTCGCTCAGCCCACCACTCATTTCTGGTTCAGCGTTTGCTGGATCAACCGATGTGCAGATGTGCAAAAAAGCCCCTGGTTGCAAAACCAGGGGCTTTTTGTTTGAGGTGGCGTACCCGGGGGGACCCAGCCCGGATACGTTCGAATTCGTGGCTGAATCAAAGCGGCAGCAGCGCCGTCGCTTCGATTTCCACCAGCATTCCGTCCAATGCCAGCCGCGGCACCGGGATCAGGGTGCAGGCGGGCGCCAGGTGGATGCCCCAGCGCGACTTGATCTCGTTGGAGAACAGCGCCAGGCGTTCCTGGCTGTGGTCGACCACCAGTACGGTCAACTTGGCGACATCGAACAGGGTGGCGCCGGCCGCCTGCAGGGCGGTCTGGACGTTGTCCAGCGCCTGGCGCACCTGGGCCAGGAAGTCGGGTGAAAGCTCGCCCCGGGCGTTTTCGCCGCCCTGGCCGGCGGCGAACACCAGCCGGGCGGGCGTGTCGGCCACGGCGACGTGCGAGTAGCCGTTGGGACGGGGGTCGTACAGGCCGGGCGGGTTGATGAAGGCAAGCGAGGACAGGGCGGGGGTGATGCGGGACGACATGCGAAGGCTCCGTGGACAAGCGTATTGACGAAGCCCCAGTATCGAACCTCAACCGTGGTTGAGGTCAAGGCGGCGGCCGCCGCCATCACTGGTCGGCCGGGCCGACGGATCAGGACAGGGTGCGCGGCGGCATCGCGGACAGGTCGGCCAGGCTCAGGCCGCAGCCCCGGGCGCGCTCGGCCAGGGTGGCGCTTTGTTCCAGCGCCCGCTTGCTTTCCAGCAGCAGCACGTCGAGCTGTTCGTCCAGCGATGACGCCATGGCCCAGGCCCGCTCGGTGAATTCGACGGAGAAGGCGTCGACACAGGCCTTGCAGATGGCCGTGCCGTTCCGTTCCAGCAGCGGGGCGCCTTGCGCCAGCGTCGAGAGGCAAAAATGACAGGCGAGGGCGCGGCTCATGCGGGGGGCTCGTGGTCGGGGGGAAGGCCGGCCGCAGGGGAGCGGGGCCTGACCTTCTGGACAACGGCCGATCGGGCGCAGTCTTAAATCGGCGCGCCCGCGTCATTGGCCCTTTCAGTTCACGTAGGCCGGCCGCAGCGGCGCGGCGATGGCCTGCGGCGTGACGTCGATCACCGTCCCGGCCGGCAGCTTGAAGAATGCGGCGGTGGCCGCCAGGCGCTTGGCCTGTTCCTCCAGTGACGAGGCCGCCGCCGCCGCTTCCTCGACCAAGGCGGCGTTCTGCTGGGTGACGTCGTCCATCTGGGTCACGGCGCCGTTGATCTGGTCGATGCCGACGGACTGCTCGGTCGAGGCTTCGGTGATTTCCGCCATGATCTGGGTGACGCGCTGCACCGACGCCACGATTTCCTGCATGGTGTCGCCGGCGGCGCGGACCTGTTCGGCGCCGCTTTCGACGTTGCTGGAGGACTGTTCGATCAGGTCCTTCACTTCGCGGGCGGCCTGGGCGCTGCGCTGGGCCAGCGTGCGCACCTCGCCGGCGACCACCGCGAAGCCCTTGCCCTGCTCGCCGGCGCGGGCGGCCTCGACCGCCGCGTTCAGGGCCAGGATGTTGGTCTGGAAGGCAATGCCGTCGATCACCGAGACGATCTCCGAGATGCGGCGCGAACTTTCCGAGATGCGGGTCATGGTCTGGACCACCTGGCCGACCACCTCGCCGCCCCGCAGGGCGATGCTGCGGCTCTCGGCCGCCAGGGTGTTGGCCTGGTGCGCGTGTTCGGTGTTCTGCTTGACGGCGGTGGCCAGTTCTTCCATGGATGCGGCGGTCTCTTCGAGCGAGGCGGCCTGTTCCTCGGTGCGCGCCGACAGGTTGGTGTTGCCCGAGGCGATTTCGGCCGCGCCGGTGTTGATCTCGGTGACGCTGCGGCGCACTTCGCTGACGGTGCGGGTCAGGCTCTCCTGCATGCGCTTGAGCGCCGTGAACAGCACGCCGATCTCATTGTTGGAATTGACCGTGACGCGCTGGGTCAGGTCGCCGGAGGCGATGCGGTCGAAATGCACCGCGGCGTCCCTGAGCGGTTGCAGCACCTGGCGGCCGATGAAGCGCCAGCAGCCCAGCGCCAGCGCGGCGGCCAGCGCCAGCATGATGATCGTGGACAGCTCGGCCCGTTCGTAGCGCAGGTCGGATGCGGAATTGATCGCGGCGCTGCGGCGCTCGGTGTGCGCCAGGAAGGCGGCCACGCGTTCGGCGAAGCGGGCGTCGGCGCCGCGGGTCTCGACCACGGCGGCGGCATAGCCGTCGGCGGATTGTTTCTGCAGCGCCTGCTCCAGCGCCTCGATGCTGCGCACATAGGCGGTGAAGACGGCGTCCAGCTCGCTGGCCAGCTTCAGGCCGGCCTCGGTGCTCTTGGGCACGCTCTGGTAGATGGCGAAGTGCTTGCGCGCTTCCCGCAGGTGCTGGTTGGCCTGGTCGATGCTGCCCTGGGATTGGCTGCCCTTGCCGGACACGATGTCCAGGTAGGCGGCCACCAGGGTCAGGCGGCTGCGCAGCAGCAGCGTCTGCGTCTCGTACAGCGGCCGGGTCTGTTCGGCGGCGACCGCGTTCAGGTCGTCCACCGCGATGTCGGCGTCCCTGGCATACAGCCAGCCCATGCCGGTGGCGGTTGCCAGCGCCAGGACGAAGATGGCCAGGACTGCCAGCAGGCCGGTGCGGATCTTCAGGTTCTTCAACATGGTGGGAGCTCCTGTGTGTGTCTTGGGGCGACCCGTCAAAGCGTGGTCTCGGAAAATCCGCTTGACTGTAAATTTAGATTACATATTTAACAATTGATCATTTTTCACCGGGGCATTCTGGTTTTGGCAATGCCCGGGTCTAGAACGGTTGCGGCGCGTCGCTGCGGATGAAGCGCAGGAAGCGATGGGCGGCATCCGACAGGGGGCGCGAGGCGTGGGTCTGGAACTGGAGTTGACCCGCGTTGAGCAGCGTGTCGTTGATGGGGCGGCAGATCAGCCGGCCGGTTTCGAGCTGGTCGGCGACGGTCAGGCGGGCGCAGAGGGTGATCGCGTCGCCGGTGAGGACGTAGTGGCAGGCGGCGTCCGGCTGGTTGGACGTGAAGGCGGGCGACAGCGTGATGTTGTACAGGCTGCAGGCCATGTCCAGCACCTGCCGCAAGGCGCTGCCGCCATGGGGCAGCGCAAGGGGATAGGCGGGCAGCTGGGTGATGTGCAGGGACTCGAAGGCGGCGAGCGGGTGGCCCGGACGCATCACCGCGACGATTTCGGCGGGATGCGCATGGATCACCGCGATGTCCTTTTCGGCGGTATGGCTGTAGGTCACGCCGATATCGGCCTGCGCCGAACGCACGCGCTCGGCCACCAGGCCGGCATCGAGGATGTGCAGGCTGAAGCGGACCGAGGGGTGTTCGGCCTGGAAGGCGGCGAATTTGCGCGGCAGGGCGTAGGCGGCAAAGCCGGGGGCGCCGGCGACTTTCACGGTCTGGGTGTAGCGGCCATTCTGGCCATGGATTTCGGCATAGGTGCGGGCGGCGTCGGCTTCGACGCGGCGCGCGTGGTCGGCCAGGATGCGGCCGACCTCGGTCACCCTCATGCCCTTGGGATGGCGTTCGAACAATTGGTTGTGCAGGCGCTGTTCCAGGCCGGCGATCTGCCGGCTGACGGCGGAACTGACGACGTTGAGGCGCGCGGCGGCGCCATTGACGGATCCAGTGTCGACGACGGTGAGAAAGTAACGAAGCGCGGTGCTGTCGAATTGGAATCGCTTCATTGGTATGAGTGCCGTAAATCGCAGTGTCGAGTCCGGGCGGCGGGCGACCGCCGCAAACGGCGCGGGCGGCGGCGGCCCGGGGGCGGCCGCGTGCCGTGGCGTCTTGTGGACGCCGTGGCCACGGCGTTGGGCCACGGAAGCGAGGGCGGTTTGCGCCGCGGGGGACAGGCGCGCCATCCGGTGGGCCGGTGCGCCGGGATGCCCGCCCCGGGCCTGCGGGACAGGCGATGGGCCAGACGTGGAATTTATTCCAGCAACACCTTTTGCCACAATCGCAAATTTATCAATATTGCATTCTAATTTCGGCAATAAGGCGCGAGGCGGGCCGCTGCGGACGGGCGGGGCGCGGCGGCGAAAAAAAAGCGCGCCGGCAGGCGCGCTCGAGAGCGGAGGGAAACGGCGTCGCGCGGCTCAGTCAACCACGAAGCCGCCGGGCCCGGTCTGGCCGAGCAGTTCGCGCGCGCATTGCACCGCCTCATGGGGCGTGGCCACCGCCAGGAACGGCATGCCGAAGGCGCGCGCCATTTTCTCGCCGCGCTTGCGGATCTTGTCGAGCGCGCCGGCGTCGCGTTCGACGGCAATGAAGGCGCGGCAGCGGGCCTTCAGGCGCGGCATGTTGCTGGTCTGCCATTCGATCATGGCCTTGCGGTCGTCGTGGCTGGCCTCGCTGCGCATGTCCGGCACCACCATGACGAAGGTCTGCGGGTTGTCGACCAGCATTTCCATCTCGCGGATCCAGCTGGCGGAATAGCCTGCCGGGGCGCTGCCATGCCTGGCGGTGACGATGGGGAATTGGGACAGGTCGTGGAAGAAAAACTGATCGCGGTTCATTCGAATTCTCCAATGGAAGGGGCGGGCGTGTCCTTGCGGCAGCCGCAGCCGCCGTAAAGCACCAGACTGTAGGAATCCAGCGCGAAGCCGCTGTCCCTGGCGATCTTGCGCACCAGTTGCGCCATGGCGGTGTCGCTGGACTCCTGGATGCGGCCGCAATGGCGGCAGACCAGGTGGTCGTGGTGTCCCTTGTCGTTCAGTTCGTACACGGTCGAGTGCGAATCGAGCTGAGTACGTTTGAGCAGTCCGGCGTCCTCGAGTTGCGTGATGACGCGATAGACCGTGGCCAGGCCGATGCTGCTGTGTTCCGAGATGAGGTTGCGGTAGATGTCCGCCGCGCTCAGGTGCTGGTCCGCATGCTGGTGGAAGATGTCCAGGATCTTCAGGCGTGGGAAGGTGGCCTTGATGCCGGCCACGCGCAACCGGGTGTGGTCCATGATGATTCTCCATTCCGGGGCCGATGCCCGAATGATGAGAATGATGTACATTTTCAAAAAGCCCCGCTAACGGGAACCCGTCAACCTGTAGCTCAAATCTGCCAACCATGTCCGACATGGTCGTGGTCCACCACGCTCTCCCCGACGTCCTGCTGACGCCTTTCAGCATCCAGCATCCGAGGACGTCCAAAGGCATTTCCGTGCCAGACCATGCCCACGACGAGGGCATGCTGGTGCTGGTGCATGCCGGCCTGGTGCTGGTGCAGGCCGGCAAGCAGGTGTGGACGGTATTGCCCGGCAGCCTGGGCTGGATTCCGCCCGGCGTGCAACACGCCGCCCGCTGGTTCGGCGAGGCGCGCGGCTCGTTCCTGTACGTGCGGGCCGATGCCTGCGCGCGCCTGCCCGATCACTGCCGCTCCTGGCCGTCGTCGCGGCTGATCGACGCCCTGGTCGAACGTTTCACCACGAGTCCGTCCGGCGCGTTGTCGGAGGCTTACCTGGAACAGCTGTTCGATGTCCTGCTGGCCGAGATCGCGCAGCGCGAACACGCTTCCGTACTGCTGCCGATGCCGGCCGATCCGCGCCTGCAGGACCTGGCCAATTCGCTGCTGGGCACGCCCGACGACACCTCGGGCATCGACGAATGGGCCCAACGCCTGAACATGTCGTCGCGCACCTTGATGCGGCGCTTTCGCCAGGAAACCGGCGTCACGCTGGGCCAGTGGCGCCAGCAGGCGCGGCTGCTGCGCGCGCTGGAAATGCTGTGCCGCGGCGGTTCGGTGACCGAAGCCGCGCTGTCGGTGGGCTATGAAAGCACCAGCGCCTTCATCGGCAGCTTCCGCGCCACGTTCGGCATGACGCCGACGCGTTACCTGGCCGGCCGCGAGTAAGCACACGCCAGCGCGCCGGCGGCAGGCAGGCGTGGCGGGGCCCGAAGGACCCGCATCCGGGCCGGCGGAGCGCCTCCCCAGCCTTTACGGATCTTCACTTTTTCCCGACAGATTTGCGGATCTTCCCGCGCGCCCCTTGCCTACCATGGCGCCAGGGTAGGACAGGTCTTCTCGTCCCGCCCTCCATGCATCAAGGGTGTTCCATGACTTGCCAATCATTCCTCGTTCTCCCGCCGGCCGGGAGCGCCGGCGGCGCCGTGGCGCCGGCTCCGGTTATCGCTTTCGCCCAGATCCTGGCGCGCCTGCTGGCGGCCACGCGCAGCGCCTGGCAGCTCGATGCCGTGGCCGGGAGCGCGCCGTGACGACGCCCCGCACCGGTGCGCTGCTGATCCATGGCCTGGGCGGCACCGAATTCGACATGGGCTCGCTGCACAAGGTGCTGGCGCGCGCTGGCGTGGAAACCCATGGCGTGACGCTGCCCGGGCACGCGGGGCGGCCGGAGGACCTGCTGGACGTGCGGGTCGAGGATTGGATGGACGTGGTGACCCGCCGCTACCGCGAGCTGTGCGCGCAGTACGAGGTGGTGCATGTGATCGGCATGTGCCTGGGCGCGCTGCTGGCGGTGGAACTGTGCAAGCGCGAGTCGCACACCCGCGGCGCGCTGGTGTCGCTGTCGGCGCCGGTGTTCCTGGATGGCTGGAGCACGCCCTGGTACCGGGCGCTGCGTTATCTGCTGTACCACGTGCCGGGCGTGCCGCGCCGCATCCGCGTCGAGGAAGAGGATCCCTACGGCGTCAAGAGCGAGCTGGTGCGCGCCTTCATCAAGGCCGGATTCGCGCGCGGCGACGGCTTTCACTACCAATGGGTGCCGCTGGCCTGCGTGCGCCAGGTCGACCGGCTGCGCGGCATGGTCAAGCGCGGGCTGGAGCGCATGCGTTGCCCGACGCTGGTGATGCACGCGGTCGAGGACGAACTGACCAGTCCGCGGTCGGCGCGGCTGCTGGGCGCGCGCATTCCCGGGGCGTCGGTGGTATTGCTGCGGGACAGCTATCACATGATCTGCGTCGACCATGAACGTGAGCGTGTGATGCAGAACGTGCTGGCCTTCCTGGGCAAGGATCCGGGCATCGTGCGGGTACGGCGACGCGCCGGCGAGCCCCGGCGCGAGCGCGGCGAAGCGGCGCCGGTCGAGGCGGACGGCCTGCTCGCGGCCGCCCGCTAGCGCGCGGTCGATCCGGACAGGCGTGGCGGCGCGCCCGTTCAGGCGGCGGCGGGCTGGTCGGGCTGGTTGGGGTGGGACGGGCCCTGCGGGTCGTTTTCGGCGTCTGGGCGCGGCGGCACCGGCGCCAGGCCCAGCGCCAGCCGCAGGCGCTGGCAGTCGGGGTTGGGCGAGCCGTCAGGCTGCCAGATGTCGAATTCGCGGCAGGGCGTGGGGCGGTTTTCGTAGATGGCGCAATGGATGCCCGGCCGGCCCAGTTCGCCGCGCAGCGAAATGCAACGGCCGCCGCCCATCTCGGTGCCTTTCATGCAGGCGCGCAGCGGGCTCATCTGGGTGACCAGATCCAACGGCACCTGGCCGCCGTTTTCTCCGGCCAGTTCACCGATATAGAACGACACCCGGAAATGGGAACAACAGGCGCCGCAGTCCAGGCAGGGATTGGTGGCGGGGTTGTTGTCGCCGGCCAGCAGGGCGGGCGACACGAGGGTCAGGGCGGCTGTCTCGAGCAGGGACATGGCGGTGGATCCGAAAACCCGTCCCGGCCCCGGCTCGGACGCAAAACGGGCTTGCATGCCGCAAGCCCGCCAGGCCGATCCGGGAGGGCGCGCGGACACGGCCGGCGCGGGATCAGGGGTGGAAATAGTAGCTGGATTCGACTTGCGGCCGCTACGACTTTTTTCGGGGACGTTGCTGCGGTAGCATCGGGGACCCGACAGCCGCCAGGACCCATTCCATGACCGCCAACTCCGACTTTTCCGACGGCCTCGCCCGCTGCGGCTGGGTCGACACCTCCCCCGAATACATCGCGTACCACGACACCGAATGGGGATTTCCCCAGGGCGACGACCGCGCCCTGTTCGAGCAGCTGTGCCTGGAGGGATTCCAGTCCGGCCTGAGCTGGCGCACCATCCTGAACAAGCGCGAGGCGTTCCGCCGCGGTTTCGCCGGCTTCGATCCGGCCAAGGTCGCGCGCTTTGACGAAACGCGGATCCAGGCGCTGCTGGCAGACGCCGGCATCGTGCGCCATCGCGGCAAGATCGAGGCCGTCATCAACAACGCCGGGCGCGCGCTCGAGATGATCGAGCGCGAAGGCTCGCTGGGGGCGTTCCTGTGGCGCTTCGAGGCGCCGCCGGGGGCGGCGTCCACACGGGGCGCATCGACCTCGGCGCAATCCGAGGCCTTGTCCAAGGCGCTCAAGAAGCTGGGCTGGAAATTCGTCGGGCCGACCACCGTGTACGCGTTCATGCAGTCGGTGGGCATGGTCAACGACCACCATCCCGATTGCCATTGCCACGGTCCGAGCGAACGGGCCCGCAAGGCATTCCGGCGGCCGGCCTAGAGGCGCCGGACCGGGCCTTGGGCCGGCAGCGTGGCGGCCCCCCGAGGCGCCGCCACGTCGCAGCCTGTCTTAACGGGCGGCCGCCTGCGCGGCCGGCGCTCCTTGCATGACGGAAGCCGCGCCAGGGATGCAGTAGCGGCCTTCGCGATAGGCCCAGCTGGGCCACAGCGCGTGCGCCAGCGCTTCCTCGGCCAGTTCGGGATCCAACGGCGCCGGCGTGTAGTCTTCCGGCGCGGTGTAGCGGTATTGCACCGGCGCCTTGTTCGGCGCCAGCACCAGCAGGTCGTTTTCCTTCAGATAGCCGTAGGTGTTGTCGTACTGCATGATGGCGCGCCCCGGCGCGCTGCGGGTCAGGTCGTGGCCGAGCATCGGGTGTTCGGTGTCGACGCCGATCAGCGACAGCAGCGTCGGCGCCAGGTCGATCTGGCTGATCAGGCGGTCATCGCGCCGCGCTTCGATGCCGGCGCCCAGGATGACGGCCGGAATATGGAAATGGCGCACCGGCACCAGGCTGGCGCCGAACACGCGCGAGTCATGGTCGGCGGCGATCAGGAAAACCGTATTGTCCCAGTAGGGCGCGGTCTTGGCGCGCTCGAAGAAACGGCCCAGCGCCCAGTCGGCGTAGCGCACGGTGTTCTCGACCGTGGCCGGATTGCCCTCGGTCTGGATGCGGCCCGCCGGATATTCCCATGGCGAATGGTTCGAAACGCTGAAGGCCAGCGTGAAGGTGGGCTGGTCGCCGTCCTCGCGCAGCAGGCGGTCGAGCTGGTTGAACATGTCCTCGTCCGACGCGCCCCAGGTGCCGACGAAGGCGGGATCGACGAAGTCCTCGCGGTCGACGATCTGCTTGAAACCGTTGCCCAGGAAGAAGCCCTTCATGTTGTCGAAGTGCGATTCGCCGCCATAGATGAAGCGTGAATGGTAGCCATGGCGGCCCAGCAGGTCGGCCAGCGAGAAGAAACCGCGCTGCGAGCGCGGCAGCTTCAGCACCGCTTGCGCCGGGGTCGGCAGGAAGCCGGTCACCACCGCCTCCAGGCCGCGCACCGAGCGTGTGCCGGTGGCGTAGGCGCGGGTGAAGGTCCAGGCCTCGCGCGCCAGCGCGTCGAGTTCGGGCGTCAGGTCCATGCCGCCCAGGCCGGCGCTGTATTGGGCGCCCAGGCTTTCTTCCAGGATGATCACCAGGTTGAGCGGGCGGGCGGTCTTGCGGCTGGCAGGCTGGCGATGCAGGCTGGGATGGTCGGCGTTGGCCGGCGGGTAAGGCAGGCCCGCTTGCGCCAGCACGCGGCGGTGCATGTCGTCGTCGTCCATGCCGCCGTACACGGCGGAGGCCGACTTTTCGTTCTTCATGCTGTAGACGGCGTAGAACACGTTGTACAGCGAGTTCAGCGCCAGAGTGTTGAGCATGCCGTCGGAGCTGTAGGCGACCGAGGACGGATTGATCGGACGGTGGCCCAGCGTGCCGCGGATCGCCATGATGACCACGGCCAGGATCGCCAGGCTGGCCAGCGGCATCTGCCACCAGGCCAGCGGCGCGTCGGGCACGGCATGGCCGAACAGCGTGTAGGCGCCCCAGCCGATCAGCCCCAGAGCGCCGAAACCGCCCAGCAGCGCGCCCTTGTAGCCGCGCCACAGCATGCCGGAGACCTCGCGCGGGTGCTTCAGGTATTCGACGAACAGCCGGTTGGGGCGGGTGTCATATTCGAGAATGAACGGCGGGGTGGCGACTTCCAGGAACGCCAGCAGGATGAAGGCGACCAGATACCAGATGCCGGCGGCGGTGGCGGCGAAGGGCAGGTGGCCGAACCAGGGCGACAGCACCGCCGGCAGCGCCGCCATCACGCCGATCTGGTGGGCGTCGATGCGCAGGCCGCCCAGCAGCAGGGGCACCAGCCCGCCGGCGTTGCGCACGCGCTGCCATTGCCATGCGGCCAGGGCCAGGCGGCTGAGGGTCAGCAGCGCAAAGGCCGCCACCACGAAGATCAAGCTTGAATGCCGCATCGGGCCTCCAGGTAGTACTACGATTGCGCGCCCAGGGGGGCGGCGGGTCGATCGCCCCGGGGCATTTGAACAGCGCCGGCGTCAAAAATTCGGTATGGATTATTCCTTCCATGCCGGCAAAACCCTCGGTCCGGCCTGGCCGCTTTGTAACTTTTGCCGACGGGTCTCTCTGTGACACGGAAAAATCCGTACACATTATCAGGCCGGCAAGCTTAACCCGCCCGGCGCGGCGCGCTACCCTTGAGGGTAAATAGGGCCGGGACATCCACGCCCCGGTGGCAACGGCAAGGATGATAACGATGACGCGCACAACAAAAATAGCGGTCGGAATCGTCGGAGGGCTGGCCCTCCTGGCGGCGATATTGGTGGTGGTGGTCGCCACATTCGACTGGAATCGTGCCAGGCCGATGATCAATGAGCGCGTCAGCACGGCCATCGGGCGGCCCTTTGCCATCAATGGCGATCTCAGCGTCGACTGGGCGCGGGAGCCGGACGAGGGGGGATGGCGCGCCTGGGTGCCGTGGCCGCATGTGGTGGCCAATGACATCAGCATCGCCAACCCCGACTGGGCCAAGGCGCCTGAATTCGCCACGCTCAAGCGCGGCGAATTCAGCCTGTCGCCCCTGCCGCTGTTGCGCCAGCGGGTGGTGATCCGGCGCATCCAGCTGACGGAGCCCGCGGCCGACCTGGAGCGCCTGGCCGATGGCCGCGCCAATTGGGTCTTCACCCTGCCCGAGAGCGGCGAGCCTTCGCCCTGGGTGCTGGACATCAACGAGATCGGCTTCGACAAGGGCAGTGTCGGCCTGACCGACGCGATCCTGCAGGCCGACCTGACCGTGCTGGTCGACCCGCTGGGCAAACCGGTGCCCTTCGCCGACGTGGCCGGGGCGGCCTTCGTGCCGGAGGACGCCGCCGCCGCGTCGCCGCGTGATTACGTATTCGGCTGGAAGGTCAAAGGCAAGTACAAGGGGTTGCCGACCCAGGGCGAGGGCAAGGTGGGCGGCATGCTGGCGCTGCAGGACCCCAGGCAGCCCTTCCCGGTGCAGGCCGACGTGACGATCGGCGGCACCAAGGCGGCCGTGACCGGCACCCTGACCGACCCGGCCAACCTGGGGGCGCTGGACCTGCGCCTGAAGCTGTCGGGCGGCTCGATGGCGCAGCTGTATCCGCTGACCGGCGTGACGCTGCCCGATACGCCGCCGTATTCCACCGACGGCCACCTGGTGGCCAAGTTGCGCAATGCCGGCGGCGCGGTGTTCGACTATCGGGATTTCAACGGCCGCGTCGGCAGCAGTGATCTGCATGGCGACCTGTCGTTCTCGCTGGCGGCGCCGCGTCCTAAGCTGACGGGCAAGCTGTCGTCCAAGCAACTGCGCATGGCCGACCTGGGGCCGCTCATCGGGGTGCAGTCGGGCAAATCGGCGCCGGCCCAGGACAAGCCCAAGGACGCGCCGGCCAAGCCGCCCGGCGGCAAGGTGTTGCCGGTCCAGGAGTTCCGCACCGACCGTTGGCGCGACATGGATGCCGACGTGGCGCTGGAGGCGGGCCGCATCGTGCACGACGCCAAGCTGCCGCTGTCCGACCTGTCGGTGCATCTGGTGCTGCAGGACGGCCAATTGACGCTGGACCCGCTGCGCTTCGGCATGGCGGGCGGCAGCATGGCCGCGACGGTGCGGCTGGACGGCTCGAAGGCGCCGTTGACCGGGCGCGTGGAAATGCATGCGCGGCGGCTGCGCCTCAAGCAATTGTTCCCCGCCGCGGAGTCGATGCAGAAGACGCTGGGTGAATTGAACGGCGATCTGGCGCTGGCGGGCACGGGCAATTCGGTGGCCGCGTTGCTGGGATCGGCCGATGGCGATGTGAAGATGCTGGTCAACGATGGCGTGATCAGCCGCAGCCTGATGGAGATCGCCGGGCTGAACGTGGGCAACTACGTCGTCTCCAAGCTGTTCGGCGACGACGAGGTCAAGATCAACTGCGGCGCCGCCGACCTGGAGATGAAGCGCGGCGTCATGACACCCCGCGTGTTCGTGTTCGACACCGAGAACGCGCTGATCAACATCACGGGCACCACCGATTTCAAGAACGAGAAGCTCGACCTGGACATCACGCCCGACAGCAAAGGGTTCCGCATCTTCTCGTTGCGTTCGCCGCTCTACGTGCGCGGGACGTTCGGCAAACCCGATGTGGGCGTGCATGTGGGGCCGCTGGCCGCGCGGGGCGCGGGCATGGTGGCGCTGGGCGTCATCCTGACGCCCGCGGCGGGGCTGTTGGCGCTGATCGCGCCCAGCACGACCGACGACAATTCCTGCGGCACGCTTCTCAAGCAGATGCGCACGCCGCCCAAGGCGCCGGCGCCCAAGGGCAAGTAGCCGGCTTCAGCGCGGCAGCGCCATGCGCGCGCCATCGGGCGCCTGGTTGTCGGCCACGCAGACGGCATTGCGGCCGTGGTTCTTGGCGTAGTACAGCGCCCGGTCGGCGCGCTGGATGACTTCGTCCAGCGTGGCGCCGTGCTCGGGGTAGCAGGCCACGCCGGCCGACAGCGTCACGGGCGCGGGCAGGCCGTCGTCGGCGCCCAGGCGCGCCAGTTTCTGGCGCAAGCGTTCGGCGGAGGCCACGGCCGCCGCCAGCGGCGCGCCCGGCATCAGCATGACGAATTCCTCGCCGCCGCTGCGGGCCACGGTGTCGCCCTGGCGCGAGCCCTCGGTCAACAGCGTCGCCAGTACCCGCAAGGCCTGGTCGCCGGCGGCGTGGCCGTAGCGGTCGTTGATGTTCTTGAAATGGTCGATGTCCACCGCGACGATGGCCAGCGGCGTTTCGGCGGCCTGCAGCAAGGCCATCGCCTCGTTCAGGCCGCGACGGTTCAGCAGGGCGGTGAGCGTGTCGGTGGTGGAGGCGCGGCGCAGGTCGCGGATCTTGTGCTGGATCGACGTCAGCCCCATCAGCAGCGCGCGCTTGAGTTGCGAGGCCTCGAAATACCAGGAACGCACCTTGCGGATGCGTTCGGCCGAATCGGGGTCCTGCATGCGCCTGGCGATGCCGGCCAGTTCGCCGAGCGGGCGGGCGATCCAGCGCGACAGCAGCCAGAGCAGCACGATGGATAGCAGCAGCAGCGGCAGCGTGTTGCGCGCGGTCGCCATCAACAAGTCGTTCAGCGGCAGCAGCGTGCTGGCCACCGGCCTTTGCGCGATGATGGTCCAGCCGGTGCTGGGCACCGGCGCGTAGCCGGCGAGCAGGGCGGTGCCGCTGGCGTCGGTGAAGCGCAGTTCGCCGGTCTCGCCGCGCAGCGCGCCCGCCAGCGCGCCCTTGTCGGCGGAGGCGTGCCCCAGCCGGCTGCGGTCGGGGTGGTAGATCAAGGTGCCGTCGCGCGACAGCACGTACAGCAGGGAATCGTCGCGGTTGAAGTGCTGGCCCAGCAGCCGGTCGAGCACGTTGTCTTCGTGCAGGTAGAGCGTGCCGGCGACATAGCCGAGATAACGATAGTCGCGCGAGAAAATGGGATGGGTGTAGAGGATCAGCCAGCGGCCGTTGCTGGCCTGGAACGGTTCGCTGATGAAGGGGCGGCGCGTGGTCAGCGCGATCCTGGCGGCGTCGCTGGTCATCTGCTGGCCCATCAGTTGCGGATACGAGGTCGACACCGCCAGCACCTTGCCTTGCGCCGACACGACGAAGCTGGAATTGAAGTGTCCCAGTTGCTCCTCCAGGCGGCGGGCTTCCGACGCCATCAGTTGCGGCTGGGTCTCCATGTCGGCCAGCACGTCGGCGCTGTAGGCCAGGTGGCGCCGCAGGTCGCTCAGGAAATACTCGGTGGTGGCGGCCAGCTTGGCGGCGTAGACGCGATTGCTTTCCAGCGCGTTGTGCAGCAGCAGGTCGCGTTGCACCAGGTAGCTGGCGTGCAGCCCCGCCGCCAGCACCAGGAAGATCGACAGCAGGCTGATCCAGAGGATGAGGCGCCGTAGGTCGATGCGGAGCATGGAAGAATCCGTCAGGCGTGGATCCGGCCAGGTGGCGGGCCGGAAGGGGGGGCGTCGCCTGTGAGCGCGTCCCAGGCACACATCGCCTGGCGCGCCACGGCTTGCAGGGTCTTGCGGCTGGCGCCATCGCGCGCCTGGATCGACATTCCGTGAAGGATCGTGGTGTAGAAGGCGGCCAGCCCTTTCAGGTCGGCGCCGGCCGGCAGTTCGCCCGCGGCGGCCGCGGCGGTCAGGCGGGCCAGGATGCGGTTTTGCATCTCGCGGCGGTTGTCGCCCAGAAATGTGCCGACGTCGTCATGGCTTTCGGCGCCCGAGGGGGCGCCCAGCACGATCAGGCAGCCAGGCGGCGCGCCGGGTGTGGTGAAGCGTTCGGCTGCCGCCAGCAGCATGCCGCACACGCCTTCGCGGGCGGTGGCGCCGGCGGCCAGCGCGCGACGCGAGGCGGCGCCGTCGGTGTCGCGGTACAACTGCACCGCTTCGCGAAATAGCCCTTCTTTTGAGCCGAATGCGCCATAGAGACTGGGCGAGTTGATGCCCATCGCAGCCGTCAGATCGGTCAGCGATGCTCCTTCATATCCCTTCGACCAGAAGACTTCCATGGCCTTGCGCAAGGCCTGGGCTCGGTCGAAGTTCCGGGGGCGCCCACGTTCTGCCATATGTCCGCGATTTTACTCGGGTCGGATATTTTGTGTTGATCGATAAAAAAATCATTGACGGCCATGCCGCGGCATCGGATGATATTTGTACTGATCACTACAAATTGAGGTTGACCCATGCAGAATCTGAGCGGAAAAGTTGCTTTCGTGACCGGCGGCAGCCGCGGCATCGGCGCGGCAATCGTGCGGCGTCTGGCGGCGGATGGCGCCGACGTTGCCTTCACCTATGTCAGCGCCGCGTCGCGCGACACCGCCGCCGCGCTGGCTCGCGAACTGGAGGCCGGCGGCCGCCGCGCGCGGGCCATCCAGGCCGACTCGGCCGATCCGGGGCAGGTGCGGCGGGCGGTCGAGCAGGCCATCGCCGAACTGGGCCCGGTGGACGTGCTGGTGAACAACGCCGGCATCTTCCTGGCCGGCCCGCTGGGCGAGGTCACGCTGGATGACTACGAACGCACGATGAACATCAATGTGCGCGCGCCGTTCGTCGCCATCCAGGCGGCGCAGGCCGCGATGCCGGATGGCGGCCGCATCATCAACATCGGCAGCTGCCTGGCCGAACGCTCGGGGCGCGCCGGCGTGACCTTGTATTCGGCCAGCAAGTCGGCGCTGCTGGGCATGACCCGCGGCCTGGCGCGCGATCTGGGCGCGCGCGGCATCACCGCCAACGTGGTGCACCCGGGGCCGATCGATACCGACATGAATCCGGCCGATGGCGAGCGCGCGAGCGATCTGGTCGCGGTGCTGTCGCTGCCGTATTACGGCGAAGTGCGGGATATCGCCGGCATGGTGGCCTTCCTGGCCGGGCCCGATGGCCGCTACGTGACGGGCGCAAGCCTGGCGGTGGACGGGGGCTACGCGGCCTGAGGGCGACGGTGCAAGCGGCTTGCACCGCGCTCGGACGCCCGCCCTGGGGATCGTGCTGTCGAGGGGGCCGGCGACTTTTTTGTGGATGATTGGCCACCGACTTGCACATTTAAAAAAAGCTCTCTATAATCTCGCTTCTTCGCTGATCAAACACAACGAAACGCAGCGGAAGCAAGCCAGAGCGCAATGCAAAAGCAATGTTTCCCAGCCGGATTTGTGAATGAACATGCAGGGCTGTTAGCTCAGTTGGTAGAGCAGCGGACTCTTAATCCGTAGGTCGAGTGTTCGAGCCACTCACAGCCCACCAGAATTCTCTAGTAGTATCGAGCGTAAAGCCCACCGGAAACGGTGGGCTTTTTGCGTTTCGTCCCGTTGGACTGCATGACGTCTGGAATCCCTATGTACGACATCATCGGTGACATTCACGGCGAAGACCGGAAACTGGAGGGCCTGCTGCGCCATCTCGGGTATGTGCCGGCAGGGAAGGGCTACAAGGCTCCCCAAGGCCGGCAGGCCGTCTTCCTGGGCGACCTGGTGGATCGAGGCAAAGGGCAGCGGCGGGTCCTGGAAATCGTACGGGCCATGATGGATGACGGCCAGGCCCTTTGCATTATGGGCAACCACGAGTTCAACGCCATCGGCTACGTCACCGAGGATCCGCACCATCCAGGCGAGTGCCTGCGGCCCAATCGTGGCGATTCGGAGAAAAGCCGGAAGAATCGCAAGCAGCACGGTGCCTTTATCAGCCAGATTGGCGAAGGCAGCCCGGAGCATGTTGCCTGGGTTGCCTGGTTCCGCCAATTGCCGCCCTATCTGGACTTGGGCGGCATTCGTGCCGCGCATGCCTGTTGGGACGATGGCGCCGTCAAGACGTTGAACGATGCGGGCTGGCTGCCAGGAAAACCGCTGGATGACGCCCTGCTGGTAGCCACTCACCAAAAGGGCTCGGCGCTGGAGCAGGCGAGAAAGCGGCTCACTTCAGGCGTGGAGCTGGCGTTGCCCGATGGCCGCTACATAGAGGACAAGGAAGGGCACCGCCATTACGAGGTGCGGCTGGCCAATTGGCGCGATTGGGCGAGCGCTTTGCATGAGGTCGCCCTGGTGCCGGCAGGCCAAGAGGCGCAGATCCACGGCTTGGCATTGCCCGGGGACTTCAATCGGACACCCATCACCGGTGCGCCTGTTTTCATCGGCCATCATTGGTTCAAGGGCCCGCCCCGGATCGAGAGTGCGAAGCTGGCCTGCCTGGACTGGTCGGCCGCGGCGGGCGGACCGCTGGTGGCGTACCGATGGGATGGCGAAGCGACCTTGTCCAATGACAAGCTGGCCTGGGAAAGGGGATAGCGTGGCCGCCGCGTCGCAGCGGCCTGTTCCTGCCACTGACACGCCGCCAGGATAGCTCGAGCGCCACCCTTGGGTGGCGCTTGTCATTGCGCGTCCGGTCTCTCGGTTGAGATCGAGAATCGCGAGTCGTGCCTTTGACGCGCCGCCGCGGGCTAGAAATTCCGCGCCATTGCGATCGCCTCTGCCTTGCCCTGTTCGATGGTCGCGGGGGCCAGGGCGTCCCAGGTGTGTTCAACCTGGATGCGCCGAATGTCGGTCACGCCGATGAAGGCCAGCCAGAAATCGAGGTAATCGGCCTGGTGGGTGAACCCGGGGCTGTCGCCGCCAGCCGCCTTGTCCTGGCTCTGGCCGCGCACGTGGATGACCAGCGCCCGCGTGATCTGCAATAGCGGGCCGTAGGACTTGCCGTCGAAGCTGAAGAGCAGGTTGCGCTGGCTGACCAGATCGATCAGTTGCTTGAGCTTGTAGGGATAGCCGAAGTTCCACATGGGCACACCGATGACGATGCGGTCGGCTTGCTGGAAGCGTTGCGCCAGCGCGGTGATCCGGTTCCAGGTCGCGGCCTCGACGGAATTCATGGGTTCTCCGGCAACGCGTTTGTATTTCGCGCCGATGGCCAGGCTGTCGAACTCCGGCAGCGCTTCATCCCACACGTTCAAAGTGTCGACTTCCAGCGACGGATGGACGGCGCGGCAGGCGTCGAGGAATGCGTCGGCGATGGCGATCGAGGCGGAGCGGGGCCCCCGGGGGGAGGACACGATGTTGAGTACACGCATGATGGGAATCCGGAAATGGGAAGGCGGTCCGGCGCCTGCGGCCGCCAGGGGTTGAACATACGATTGCAATTGCAATTATGTGGCCAGGCGATTGTATCGTGGCGCGATGGACTCGCAACCGGGGTGCGGCGGCCGGGGCGATTAAGGCGTGCCTTAATCGTGGTTGCACGCAGGCTGAACCCCGGCGCGGGCCGGCGTCTCTATAGTGGCTGGCACCAAATCCGAAGGAGTATCGCCATGTCTGTTCCGTCCGCCGCTTATCCCCGCGTGGTGCTGTTTGATCTGCTGACCGCGCTGCTGGATTCCTGGACCGTGTGGAACGCCGCGGCGGGATCGGAAGCGCGGGGCCGGGCCTGGCGCGCCGAATACCTGCGCCTGACCTACGGCTGCGGCGCCTATCAGCCCTATGAGCAGCTGGTGCAAGCCGCGGCCGAGGCGGTGGGGCTGCCGGCCAGCGCGCCCGCGGCGCTGGAGGCGGGCTGGGACGGCCTGCCGGCCTGGGATGGCGCGCGCGACCTGCTGCAGGCGCTGCGACCGCATTGCCGGCTGGGCGTGGTGACCAACTGTTCACGGCGCCTGGGGCATCGCGCGGCCGCCCTGCTGGGCGTGGACTGGGACGTGGTGGTGACCTCGGAAGAGGCCGGTTACTACAAGCCCGACCCGCGGCCATATCAATTGGCGCTGGCGCGCCTGGAAACACCGGCCTCGCAGGGGGCGTTCGTGGCGGGGTCGGGGTATGACCTGTTCGGCACCAGCCAGGTCGGGTTGCGCACGTATTGGCATAACCGCGTCGGCCTGGCCTTGCCGGCCGGAGCGCCGGCGCCCGAGGCGCAGTCGCCGCGGCTGGAGGCGGCGCTGCCATGGCTGGCCGGGTTTGGCGTCGCCGCGCGCTAAGGCGCGCCGCCAGGAGCGCGGTACAAACTGTTGCGCCTTGCCGGCTGACGCGGCGGAGGGGGCAGGGCTTAACATGATCCAGCCGGCATTGTGCCGGCGCACCGACAGGATCGTGGAGGTTGTCATGTACACAAGCACAATGCTCAAGCGTATCGCTGTAGTCGCCGCATCGGGCGCCCTGGTGGTGGGGTGCGCCACCCAGCAGCAGACCAACACCGCCGTGGGAACCGGCGCGGGCGCCGCCGTCGGGGCCGGCATCGGCGCCCTGATCGGCCATGGCACCGGCGCGGCGGTCGGCGCCGGCATCGGCGCGGTGGCCGGGGGCCTCATCGGCTACAACTGGAAGGTGGTGAAGGAGGATGTGCAGCGTTCGGGGGCGACCTCGCTGGGCATCGACGTGGTTGAAATGCCGGACGGCAGCCTGAAGGTCAACATCCCCAGCAACGTGTCTTTCGATACCGACAAGACCGATCTCAAGCCGGCGCTGCTGCCGGTGCTGGACAGCGTGGCGCGTTCTCTCAACCAGCATCCCGAACTGCGCGCCAAGGTGGTGGGCCATACCGACAGCACGGGGTCGCTGGCGCACAACCAGACCCTGTCGGTGAACCGCGCGCGCAGCGTGACCGACTACCTGTCGCGGCAGGGCGTGGCCGCGACGCGCCTGTCGATTGAGGGGCGCGGGCCCAACGATCCGATCGGCGACAATGCCACCGCCGAAGGCCGCGCGCTGAACCGCCGCGTCGAGATCTATCTGTACGCGGTCAAGCAGTAGCGCCGGGCGCCGCGCCGTCCATGCCGGGGCGGGCGGCCCGCGCGCGGCGCGGCGCCATTTTCCAACGGCCCATCCTGGAGTTCGCCATGAGCATGTTTCCCCCCGCGCGTATCGGCACCGACACCGCGGTCGCGGCCCTGTCCGGCTGGCAGGCCGTCGCGATGCGCGACGCCATCGAGAAGCGCTTTCGCTTTCCCAATTTCAATGCCGCATTCGGCTTCATGGCGCGGGTGGCGATGTTCGCCGAAAAGCTGAACCATCACCCGGAATGGACCAATGTCTACAACCGGGTCGACGTGATGCTGACCACGCACGATGCCGGCGGCGTGACCGAGCTGGATGTGCGCATGGCGCAGTTCATGGACGAGGTGGCCGCGCAACTGGGCGCGACGGCGCCGAAGGCGGCGGGCTAGCGTCCCGGCAGAGCGGGCCGGACATGGCACGTCAGTCTTCCGATGCGCCGGGATGATTGCGCTGGTGCGCGAGCAATCGGTCGAGCATGTCGCCGAGCAGGCGTTGTTCGTCGGCGCTCAGGCAGCCGAAGATCTCCTGGTTGCGCCGCACGATCAGATCGATGATGCGCCGGTATTGCGCCTGGCCGGCGGCGGTCGGCGACAGCACGACGCCACGGCCGTCGGCGGCCGAGTCTTTCTTCTCGATCAATCCGCGTTCGACCAGCGCCTGCGCCGAGCGGCTGGCCTGGCCCTTGTTCAAATTGGCGGCGCGCGCCAGGTCGTTGACCGACAGCGGCGCATAGCGGCCGATGGCGGCCAGGCAGCGCGCCTCGCCCAGCGGGATGCCGCAGTCTTCCAGGTAGGCGCGATTCGTGTCCCGGTCGGTGATCTTGTTGATCGCGTGCAGGCGGTACGTCAGGAATCGTTCGAGGGCGGGCGAGGTCACGTCGGGCGGTCGGCGGTGGGGGCGGGATAGTGTGCCACAGGGTCGGCGCAGGCCGCTTCGGCCTGCGCCAGCAGGGCGGTGGCGGCGGATGCGTCCGGCAGGCGCGCCAGCGCGGCCAGGCCGAGGATCGACAGGAACTGCGGCGCCCGCGCCGGTCCCACGCGTGTCAGCGCCTGCGCCATCGAGGTATAGACCTGATCCAGTTCGTCGTGGTTCATGCGCGCGGCTCCTGCGGGGTGGCGGGGATCATCGGGTAGTAGGGCGCCAGGGCGGCGCGCAGGGTGTTGTCGTCGCAAGCATCCCAGCGGCCGAGCACGTAGCCGTCGGGTCGTAGCAGGTACACCGTGCCGGGTTGCGCGCCGTAGCGGTCGCGCAGGTGGCCATGCGGGTCGCGCCAGGCGCGCGCCGCCGGTCCGCCGACGGGCAATACCCGCAGCGGATCGGGCATCGCGCGGGTGGCGGCGGCGAGCGCCTGCAGGCGCCCCTCGGCGGTGGCGTCGGGCGCGCAGGCCAGCAGCACGAAGCCGCTGCCGAAGCAGCTGCTGAGATAGCGTGGCGCCCCCTCGGCGTCGGCCAGCAACAGGTCGGGCGCCGGCTGGCCGGGCGCGGCGGCGGCGGTTTGCGGCGCGGCGCCATCGGCCAGGTTCAGGGGCGAGCCGTCGTAGGCGATGGGCGCCGATTGGCGCGGGTTGATCAGTGGCCGCACCCGCTCGTCCGTCAGCGCCAGCCGCAAGGCCGCTTCGCGCATCAGGCGGAAACCAAAGTCCGGCGGCGCCATGAATTCGGTGCTCTTGGCGCCGTAGGCCAGGTTCTGGCGGGTGGCGTGGACGCGTTCGTCGCTGTAGCTGTCGAGCAGGCGGTCGGAGGCGTGGCCACGCAGTACCCAGGCCAGTTTCCAGGCCAGGTTGCCGGCGTCGTCCAGCCCGGAATTCAGGCCGCGCACGCCGAAGATCGGCACCAGGTGGGCGGCGTCGCCGGCGAACAGCACCCGGCCGTGGCGGTAGCGCTCCAGCGTCAGGCATTTGGCGTTGTAGAGCGAGATCCACAGCGGCTTCCAGGGCGCGGTCTCGCCGATCATGTCCAGGTGGCTCTGGACGCGCGGCAGCACGTTCTCGGGCTTGACCGCCTCGGCCGCGTCCTCGTCGTCGCGGATCTGGTAGTCGACCCGCCAGACGTTGCCGGGCTGGCGATGCATCAGCAGGGTGGAGCCGGGATTGGAGGGCGGGTCGAACCAGGCCAGCCGCTCGACCGGGCGGCTGGAGGCCTGCTCAATGTCGACGATGACATAGCGGCCTTCGTATTGCATGCCTTCCAGCTTCAGGCCCAGCGCCTCGCGCACGCTGCTGCGGCCGCCGTCGCAGGCCACCACCCAGTCGGCCCGCACGCTGTGGCGCCGGCCGCCGATCTCGGCCTCGACGTCGACGCCGTCGGGTCCCGGCCGCACCGCGACGGCGCGGGCGGACCATTGCAGTGTCGCGTGGTCGGGCTGGCGCAGCATGGCCTGGTGGGCGAATTCCTCGACGAAGTACTGCTGGATGTTGACCATCGGCGCGAAGCGCTGGGTCGGGTCGTGCGGCATTTCGAAGTGCAGCACTTCGCGGTCGCGGTAGTAGCTGCGGCCGCCGGTCCAGGGCAGGCCGGTGGCGGTGAGGGCGGCGTCGGCGCCGGCCCAGCCCAGGATTTCCTGCGAACGGCGCGAGATGCAGATGGCGCGGCTGCCGCTGCAGTAGCCGTCGTCGGCCTCCAGCGTGAGCGAGGCGATGCCGTAGTGCGCCAGCAGCGCGGCCAGGGTCAGCCCGACCGGACCGCCGCCGACGATCAGGACGGGCACGCGGGAAGGCAGTGTCATGGTGTCTCCGATATAGTTGTTGGCGCAACTATATCGCGCAGTTGGTTGTGGGCGCAACCAACTCGCGCGCACGAAAAAAAACCCGCCTGTGGGGCGGGTCCTGGGGCGAGGCCGGGTTCAGTTGCGCACGTAGTAGATGCGCATGGCCTGCTGTTTCTGGTTGCCGTCCATGACGCGCAGCACCACGACCTTGGGGGTGAAGCCGTCGGGCAGCTTGAGCTGGCCCAGCGCGTAGTCGTAGCGATCGACGTTCAGGGCCGGGCCTTCCGGCGTGACGGTGGCGGCGCGGCCATTGGGGTAGCTGCCGTCGATCGAGAAGGTCAGGGTGCCCTTGAACGGCGCGCCGGTGCGCTCTTCGCGCATTACCAGCACCTGATAGTCGAGCAGGCCGGGCTGGCGCTTGAAGGTGGCCGAGCGGATGCCCAGGTTGCCGCCGCGGGGATCGGGCGGCATGGCGTCCTGGAACAGCACCAGTTCCTTGTTCTGGGTTTCCAGCTTGGCGCGGGCTTCGGCCAGATCGGCGGTGAGTTTTTCATGGCCGGACTTGTTGGCGTCGCGCTGCTGCGTGGCCTCTTCGAGCTGGCTTTGCAGGCGCTGGTTTTCCAGCTTGGAGGCGCTCAGTTCACTGTGCAGTTGTTCGGATTGCTCGACGGTCAGGCGTTGCGGGCCGTAATTGGTCTGCAGGAAGAGCACGCCGCCCGCGCCCAGGGCAATGCCCACCAGCAGCAGGACGAGCCAGCGCGGCATGCGGCGCGTGCGTTGGCCCGGTTGGTATACGGAGGGCTTGAATACGGCCCGTTGCGATCTTCCAAACATCCCCATTCCTAGAAAACGTCCTGTGTGTTGCCTGGCCGCGCGCCGCGCGCACTGGCCAAAGCGTCAGAGAATACCCGCTTAAGCGGGTGCGATGGGCGCGCGGACAAGCCTGGTTGCGCACCTTGATATTGTGAAATATGTGGGTATCGGGCGGGCTTCAGGCCCGGCCTGAACCCAGCTCGGCGTCGAGGTCGGCCAGCCGTTGCGGGGTGCCGACATCGATCCAGCGGCCGCTGTGGCGCGCGCCGCGGACCCGATCCCGCGCCATGGCCTGCCGCAACAACGGCGCCAGCCGCGCGGCGCTGCCGCGCGCCACGTCCGCGAACAGCATGGGATGGTAGACGCCGATGCCGGAGAAGGTCAAACGGGGTTCGCCTTCATCGGCGACGCGGCCGTCGCGGCCCAGGACGAAATCGCCGGCCGGATGCTGCGGCGGATTGTCGACCAGCAGCAGCCAGGCGCCGCCCGCCGGCAGGGCGGCCGCCAGCGCGGGGGCGGCCGCCGGATGCCAGTCGCACCAGATGTCGCCGTTGATCACCAGGAACGGATCGGGTCCCAGCAGCGGCAGCGCCTGGGCGATGCCGCCGGCGGTTTCCAGGGCGGTGTCCTCGGGGGAGTACCGGATCCGCAGGCCGAAGGCCGCGCCGTCGCCCAGCGCGCGTTCGATCTCGTGCCCGAGCCAGGCATGGTTGATGACCACTTCGTGGAAGCCGGCCGCGGCCAGCCGTTCGAGATGCCAGGCGATCAGCGGCTTGCCGCCGACCGGCAGCAGGGGCTTGGGCAGCCGGTCGGTCAGCGGGCGCATGCGTTCGCCGCGGCCCGCGGCAAGGATCATGGCGCGCATCAGAAGGTGTATCCGACGCTGACCTGGCGGTCGTCGAGCTTGTCCAGCAGGCGCAGCAGGGGCGTGAAGACGCCGTAGCGCTGCGCCACCTGGCGCACATAGGCGTTCACGCGCGGCATGTGGGCCAGGTAGTGGGCCTTGCCGTCGCGGTGGTTCAGGCGCGCGAACACCCCCAGGATCCGCAGATTGCGCTGCAGGCCCATCCATTCGTAGGCGCGGTGGAATTCGGCGAAGTCGGCATCGACCGGCAGGCCGGCCGCGCGCGCCATTTCCCAGTAGCGGATGGCCCAGTCCAGCTGCTGCGGTTCTTCCCAGGTGGTGCGGGCATCCGTCACCAGCGACGCCAGGTCGTAGGTGATGGGGCCGGCCAGGGCGTCCTGGAAGTCGATGACTCCCGGATTGGGGCCGTATTGCGGCTGGTCGCAGAGCATCAGGTTGGGCGAGTGGTAGTCGCGGTGCACCAGCACGGTGGGCTGGTTGCCGTTGCTGGCCGAGAGCAGGGCGAAGATCTTGTCCAGGGCCTGCGTGGTCTTGTCATCGAGCGTGGCGCCATGGTGTTTGCGCACGTACCACTCGGGGAACAGCGTCAGTTCGTCGGCCAGCCGCGCGCTGTCGTAGGCGGCCAGGCCGGTGGTCCTGGCCTGTTGCAGGCGCACCAGCGCCGCCAGCGCGTCGCGGTACATCGATTGCAGGCGGGCGTCGTCCACGCCGTCCTGGATGCGCTGGTAATAGGTCTGTTCGCCCAGGTCCGAGAGCAGCAGCAGGCCCTGGCCGAGGTCCTGCTCGATGACGGCGGGCACGTTCAGGCCGGCGTCGCGCAGCAGCTGGCCCACGTGCAGGAAGGGGCGGCAATCTTCGTGCCGGGGCGGGGCGTCCATCACAATCAGGGTACGGCCTGCCGCGTCCAGGCGGAAATAACGGCGGAAACTGGCGTCCGCGGACGCGGGGCGCAGGGTGTCCACCGCCAGGCCCAGGGCGGCGGGCAGGCCTTGCAGCCAGGCGCGGATCTGCTCCAGGCGGGGGTCATGATCGTTTTTCAAGGAAGATCCGTGTCAGAAGGGCAACATTGCGGAAAAATGGGTGGCGCGCACATAAGGCTGGGCGTCTGGCGCGGCTTCTCTATAATACCGGCTCGTTTCCGTTAGCATTGGCCCTTCGCGGGCGCCTCTGCCTGGTTCCCCCATCGTCAAAAAGGGCTGTTTTCACTCGTGCGCAAGGTTCGGTGGTTGATCCTATCTGCTATCAGCGTCGCCGGGGCCGTTCAGGCCCAGGGCAGCCAGGGTTCGGCTCCCTCATCGACGTCGATCACCGCGGCCCCCGAGCTGCGCACGTCTCCCGGCCTGCGGATGCACCGCCTGCCGGACGGCAACATCCCCGCCTATATGGAAGCGGACACCATCGAGGGTGATCCGGATTCCGACCTGACCCTGACCGGCGCGGCCCAGGTGCGCCGCATCGACGGCGTGATCAAGGGCGACCGGATCAACTACCGCAAGGACACCGGCGAAGTCGACGTGCAGGGCAACGCCCGCATGATGCGCGACGGCACGCTGGTCACCGGTCCCAACGCCAAGTTCAACGTCGACAAGTATTCCGGCGAAGTCGAGCAGCCGAGCTTCTGGCTGGGCGCCACCGGCGGTTTTGCCGTGGCCGACAAGGCCGACATCTTCAGCAAGTCGCAGATGCGGCTGCACACGGTCACCTACAGCGGCTGCCCATGTGAGACGCCGTCCTGGTACATCAAGGCCAACACGGTCGATATCGACTTCGACGAAAACGAAGGCGTGGCCCGCAACGGCGTGCTGTATTTCAAGGACGTGCCGATCCTGGCTTCGCCCTACATGACCTTTCCGGTCAAGAAAGAGCGCAAGTCGGGTTTCCTGGTCCCGACCTACGGCACCACCAGCAAGGGCGGTTTCGATTTCTCGCTGCCGTACTACCTGAATCTGGCGCCGAACTACGACGCGACGATCCAGCCGCGCTACTTCTCGAAGCGCGGGATGCAGTTGGGCGGGGAATTCCGTTATCTGGGCAAGAGCTACGGCGGCAGCATCTATGGTGCCTATCTGCCTAACGACCACGTCAGCGGCGATGACCGTTGGATGTACTGGTGGCGCCACCAGCAGCTGTTCGGCAACGGCTTCTATGCCGACTGGGATGTGGCTAAGGTGTCAGACAACGACTACTTCCGCGATATTTCCCAGTTAGGCCTAAACCAGGCGTCGACAACCTATCTGCCCCAGCGCGCGCGCGTAGGCTGGGGGTCGACTTACTGGAGTGCCTACGCTCAAGTCTATAAGTATCAGACGCTGCAGGACCCGAATGCACTGCTGACACCTCCCTATGACAAAGAGCCGGAATTCTATCTGCGCGGCGCCCGCTACGACTGGGGTGGTTTCGACGTGGACTGGACGTCGACGGCGGTACGCTTCAAGCAGCCTTTGCTGCTGGGCAACCGCACGGGCCCTACCGGTGATCGTCTGCAGACCTATCCCACCGTGTCCTATCCGATCGTTCGCCCCGGTTGGTTCGTGGTGCCCAAGGTCGGCGTGAACTACACGCAGTACCAAACCAACTGGTACAGCCGCGACTGGCTCAACCTGAACTCGGGCACGGCTAACGCCGGCACGGATTTTGGCTACCCACGTTCGCAGTCGCGTACGGTGCCGATCATGTCGCTCGATACGGGGCTGATCTTCGAACGGGACACTACGTTGTTCGGCAAGGCGTCGACGCAGACGCTGGAGCCTCGGTTGTATTACCTGCGGGTGCCGTATCGTGACCAATCCAAGATCCCGGTCTATGACACGTCGCTGTCCGACTTCAGCTTCTCGCAGGCCTTTGAGGAGAATATCTACACCGGTGGCTGGGATCGCATTTCCAACGCCAATCAGTTGACCGCCGCGCTGACCACGCGCTGGCTCGATGCTTCCACCGGTTTCGAACGCGCGTCGCTGGCCGTGGCGCAGCGTCTGTATTTTGCCGACCAGCAAGTGACGCTGCCCGGCGAGACGCCGCGCGAGAATGTGCGCTCCGACTTCCTGGTGGGCGCCAGCGCCGCGCTGACCGACACGTTCTCGACCGACGTGGCGGCGCAATACAATCCCTATGACAACCGCTGGTCGCGCGCGCTGCTCAGCGGCCGCTGGTCGCCACAGCGCTTGACGACGGTGGCCCTGGCCTATCGCTACCAGCGTGATCCGCAGACCGGTGTGGCCTATCAGCCGCAAGGGCAGAACCAGATCAGTCTGGCCGTGCAATGGCCATTCACCAAGCGGTGGTACGGCGTGGGCCGCGTCGACTACTCGCTGCGCAATGGTCCGTCGAGCACGGTCAGCGGCACCAATGATTCGCCGCGTATCACCCAGGCCATCGCCGGCCTCGAATACAAGGGCGATTGCTGCTGGGTCGGCCGGATGGTGTTCCAGCGCTACGCCGTGTCCGCCACCGACGCCAACACGGCCTTGTTCTTCCAGCTGGAGTTGACCGGACTGGGTTCCCTGGGAACCGATCCGATGAACCTGCTGAACAGAAGTATCCCCGGTTACTCGCGCATTACTCCGCCCGCGCCCACCGGGACCACATTTGAAAGGTATGAATGATGCGTAGGTTGCACTCCTTGCGCCGCTACACCGGCAACGCGCTGTTGCTGGCGGTTTGCGCCGCGTTCTCCGCCGCGCACGCGGCGGAGCCGAATGGCAAGGGCGCCAAGAATGCGCCCGCCGCGCAGAAAAGCGCGCCGGCGCCCGCCGGAGAGCAGTTCGTCGACGGCATCGCGGCCGTGGTCGACAAAGACGTGATCACCTTGCGCGAACTGCGCGACGCCTCGCTGCGCATCGCCGGCGAACTGAAGTCGCGCGGCATCCAGGTACCCGATGACAAGACCTTGCAGCACCAGGTGCTGCAACGCCTGATCATGGAGCGCGTGCAGCGCCACGAGGCCGACCGCCTCGGCATCCGCGTCGACGACGCCCAGGTCGACCAGGCCATCACCACCATTGCCGGACGCAACAAGATCAGCGTGGCGCAGCTGCGCCAGGAGATCGAAAAGTCCGGCGTCAGCTGGGATAGCTACCGCAAGTCGCTGAAGGACGAGATCCGCTCGGACCGCCTGCGCCAGCGCGCGGTGGACTCCAACATCGTCATTTCCGATGCCGAGGTCGACGCGTTCCTCAAGGACCAGCGCCGCAACCCGGCATTCGCCGCCGCGACCCAGCCCCAGGCCCAGCCGCAGCCGCAGCCGCAGCCGGAAGCCGCGCCCGAGCAGGCCGCCGCGCCCGCCGGCCCGATGCTCTATGCCGTGGCCCAGATCCTGGTGCGCGTGCCGGAAGGTTCGTCTTCGGAGCAATTGGCCGCGCTGCGCAAGAAGGCCGAGGACCTGCTGGCGCGCGTCAAGCGTGGTGATGACTTCGCCAGCCTGGCCGCCGCCAATTCGGATGGTCCCGAAGCCCTGCAGGGCGGCGTCATGGGCGTGCGTCCGCTGGACGGCTGGCCCGACCTGTTCGCCAAGGCCATCGCCAATCTGCAGAAAGGCCAGGTCAGCGGCCTGCTGCAAAGCGGCAATGGTTTCCACATCCTCAAGGTGATGGACCGCGGCACCGCCGCGCCGCCGCCCAGCCGCACCGCGCGCGCCCCGGCGCCGACGCAGGCGCCGCAACCGCGGCCGCAACCGCAGGCGCAGGCGCCGCAGGGCCCCGTGGAAGTGATGCAGACGCATGCGCGCCACATCCTGATCAAGACCTCGACCGTCATGAGCGACGAGCAGGCCCGCCAGCGCCTGGAGCAGGTGCGCCAGCGCCTGGTGGCCGGCGATGCCAAGTTCGACGACATGGCGCGCCAGTATTCGCAGGACGCGACCGCGCCGCAAGGCGGCGACCTGGGGTGGCTCAACCCGGGCGAAACCGTGCCGCCTTTCGAGGCCGCGATGAACGCGCTCAAGCCCGGCGAGATCAGCCAGCCCATCCAGACGCCGTTCGGCTGGCACCTGATCCAGGTCGAAGAGCGCCGCCAGCATGACGCCACCGACGACCTGGCCCGCATGCGCGCCCGCCAGACGCTGTTCGAGCGCCGTGCCCAACCCGCTTTCGAAGATTGGCTGGATCAGTTGCGCGCCCAGGCGTACATCGACAACCGGCTGGAAAAGCAGGACCGTATCAACCAGAACAACCGCTGATCGCAGCCCGGGTTTTTCATGTCTCAACACCAGGCGCGCAAGCGCTTTGGCCAGAACTTCCTGACCGACGAGAGCGTGGTCGAGTCGATCGTGCGCGCGGTCAGTCCCGCTCGCACCGACACCGTGGTCGAGATCGGTCCGGGTCTGTCGGCGCTGACGCGGCCGCTGCTCGAGCGGCTCGATCACCTGACCGCGGTCGAGATCGACCGCGACCTGGCGGCGCGGCTGCGCAAGCAGTTCGACGCGGACCGCCTGACCGTGGTCGAGGCCGATGCGCTGACGGTGGATTTCTCGCAGTTCGGCGCGGGGCTGCGGGTGGTCGGCAACCTGCCGTACAACATCTCCAGCCCGCTGCTGTTCCATCTGATGACCTGGGCCGACCACGTCCGCGACCAGCATTTCATGCTGCAGCGTGAAGTGATCGACCGCATGGTCGCGCAACCTGGCAGCGGCGATTTCAGCCGCCTGTCGGTGATGCTGCAATCGCGCTATCGCATGCACAAGCTGTTCGACGTGCCGCCCGAGGCGTTCGATCCGCCGCCCAAGGTGGTGTCGGCCATCGTGCGCATGGTGCCGTTGCCGGCCGAGCGCCTGCGCCCGGTCAGCGAGCGCGCCTTCGAGACCGTGGTGGCACGCGCCTTCTCGCAGCGCCGCAAGATGCTGCGCCGGGTGCTGGCCGACTGGGCCCCGCAGGTGCCTTGGGAGGCGCTGGACATCGCGCCCACCGCGCGCGCCGAGGATATCTCGGTGGATCGCTACATCCGCCTGTCGGATGCGCTGGTCGAGGCCGGCGTGCTGCAGGGCGGTTGATTGCGCCCTTGCCATGCAAGCAAAAGCCCGCGTCGAGCGGGCTTTTTTTGTCTTGAGCCGCCTCAGGATGAAAGCGCTCCCTTGAGAAGGCAGCAAGCCGGGCGCGCGGCTACAGCATGCGCTTCTGCGCCGCCATCCACAATTGCATGACGTCCCGGGCGCGGTCATGCAGCAGGCGTTCGGCGTCGGCCAGCGCCTGCTGCAGCGTGATGGGGCCGGGCGCCAGGCTGAAGGCGGCGCTGATGCCGCCGGCGTGCAGCGCTTCGTAGCCTTCACCAAGCGAGCCGGCCAGCGCCACCACCGGCACGCCAGCCTGGTGTGCAATGCGGGCCACGCCCGCCGGCGTCTTGCCGCGCAGGGTCTGCGCGTCCATGCGGCCTTCGCCGGTGAAGGCGAGCGTGGCGCCTTCCATGGCCTGCGCCAGGCCGCCGAGTTCGGCAACGATCTCGACGCCGGGACGGAAGTCGGCGTTCAGGAACGTCTTGGCGGCGAAGCCAAGGCCGCCCGCGGCGCCCGCGCCGGCATCGTGGCGGCGGTCGCTGCCCAACTGGCGCGCGCAGATGTCGGCGAAGTGGCCGAGCATGGCGTCCAGCGTCTGCACCTGTTCGGGCGTGGCGCCTTTCTGCGGACCGAAGACGTGCGAGGCGCCCTGTGGGCCGCACAAGGGATTGTCGACGTCGGAGGCGATGACGATGCTTGTCTTCGCCAGCCGCGGATCGAGGCCGCGCATGTCGATGCTGGCCAGTTGGCCCAATGCGCCGCCGCCCGGCGGCAGGCTGCGGCCGTCCCGGTCGAGCAGGCGCAGGCCCAGCGCGGTCAGCATGCCGGCGCCGCCGTCGTTGGTGGCGGAGCCGCCCAGGCCCAGGATGATGCGTTCGGCGCCGGCATCCAGCGCTGCCAGGATCAATTCGCCCACGCCGTGGCTGCTGGCGCGCATCGGATCGCGCTTGGACGGCGCGATCAGTTCGAGGCCGGCGGCCGCGGCCATCTCGATGATGGCGGTGCCTTCGTCGAGCAGGCCCCATACGGCGTCGACCTTGTGACCCAGCGCATCGTTGACCGTGCGCTCGCGCGCCTGGCCGCCGGCCGCCGCCAGCACCGCCTCGACCGTGCCCTCGCCGCCGTCTGCCATCGGAATGCAGACCGTCTGCGCGCCGGGACAGGCGGCCTTGACGCCGCGCGCGATGGCCGCGGCCGCGTCGGGGGCGGAGACGCTTTCCTTGAAGGAGTCGGGTGCGATGACGATTTTCACGAGGTCGGCCACGGTGCGTTGAGGGTCGGGATGTCGATCATGATACCCGCGTGTCCGCCGCCGTCGTACCATAGCGCTTTCGTTGTTCATGTGAGAGTGGATCGCCATGCCTGTATTGCGCCGCACCAAAATTGTCGCCACCCTGGGCCCCTCGACGTCGACGCCGGAACGCATCGATGCCATGATCAAGGCCGGCCTGGATGTGGCGCGGCTGAACTTCTCGCACGGCAGCGCCGACGACCACCGCGAGCGCGCCCGCCTGGTGCGCGAGAGCGCCGCGCGGCAGGGCCGCTTCGTCGCCATCATGGGCGACCTGCAGGGCCCCAAGATCCGCATCGCGCGCTTCACCGACAAGCTGGTGCAGCTGCAGGTGGGCCAGCCGTTCACGCTGTCGCGGGTGCATCCGAAGGACGCCGGCACGGCCAGCATCGTCGGCATCGACTATCCCGAGCTGGTGACGGACTGCCGCGTCGGCGACGAGCTGCTGCTCGATGACGGCCGCGTGGTGCTGGTGGTCGACCGCGTCGAGGGCGACGAAGTCCACACCACCGTCACGGTGGGCGGCCCGCTGTCCAACAACAAGGGCATCAACCGGCGCGGCGGCGGCCTGTCGGCGCCGAGCCTGACCGACAAGGACCGTGTCGATATCAAGCTGGCGGCCGAAATGCAGCTGGACTACGTGGCGGTGTCGTTCCCGCGCTATGGCAGCGACATCGACGAGGCGCGCGAACTGCTGCGCGCCGCCGGCAGCGAAGCCTGGATCATCGCGAAGATCGAGCGCGCCGAAGCGGTGGCCGACGACGAGGCGCTGGACGCGCTGATCCGCGCCAGCGACGGCGTGATGGTGGCGCGCGGCGACCTGGGCGTGGAAGTGGGCGATGCCGAACTGGTCGGCATCCAGAAGCGCATCATCCAGCATGCCCGCACCCTGAACAAGGTGGTGATCACCGCGACCCAGATGATGGAGTCGATGATCTCCAGCCCGATGCCCACGCGCGCCGAAGTCTCGGACGTGGCCAACGCGGTGCTGGACTACACCGATGCGGTGATGCTGTCGGCCGAAAGCGCCTCGGGTTCGTATCCGGTCGAGACGGTGCAGGCCATGGCGCGCGTCTGCCTGGGCGCGGAAAAGCATCCCACCAGCACGCAGTCGCACCATCGCCTGGGCGAGACCTTCACGCGCTGCGACGAAACCATCGCGCTGGCGGCCATGTACGCGGCCAACCATTTCCCGGGCGTCAAGGCCATCATCGCGCTGACCGAAAGCGGCCACACGCCGCTGATCATGTCGCGCATCCGCTCGGGCGTGCCGATCTACTGCTACAGCCCGCACAGCATCACGCAGAACCGCGTGACCATGTTCCGCGGCGTCTACACCATCCCGTTCGCGCCGTCGGACTACGAGCCGGCGGATCTGAGCAACGCCGCCATCGACGAGCTGAAGAAGCGCAACCTGGTGAAAGCGGGTGACTGGGTGATCCTGACCAAGGGCGACTTCTACCGCGACAGCGGCGGCACCAACGGCATGAAGATCCTGCTGGTGGATTGAGAGCGGTCTCGCGGCGCGCGGCGCCTGTAGGCAGGCCTGGCGCGCCGTCGAGGCAGCGTGGCTGGCGGCCGGCGCCGTTCAGCCGAAGAACCAGTAGCACACGCCGATGGCCGCCAGCACGCCGGCCAGGTCGGCGACCAGCGCGCAACCCACCGCATGGCGCGCGCGCAGGATGCCGACCGAGCCGAAATACACCGCCAGCACGTAGAAGGTGGTTTCGGTGCTGCCTTGCACCACCGCCGCCAGCAGCGCGGGGAAGCTGTCCACGCCGAAGTGCGTCATGGTTTCGAGCATCATGGCGCGCGCCGCGCTGCCCGAGAACGGCTTGACCAGCGCGGTCGGCAGCGCGTCGACGAAGCGCGTGTCCCAGCCGGCATTGGCGGCCAGCCAGCGGATGCCGTCGAGCAGGAAGTCGAGCGCGCCCGAGGCCCGCAACACGCCGACCGCGCACAGCATCGCCACCAGGTAGGGCAGCAGGCTCTTGGCGATGTCGAAGCCTTCCTTGGCGCCTTCGATGAAGGCCTCGTAGACCGGCACCTTCTTGCACGCGCCGACGATGAGAAAGGCCAGCAGGATGCCGAACAGTGCCAGGTTGCCCATCAGCGACGACAGCGCGGCGATGGCGCTGGCCGACATGCTGGCCAGCAGCGCCATGAAGCCGCCCAGCAGCAGCGCCGCGCCGCCCAGCCACAGCATCACGACCGGATCGAGCAGCCGCAGGCGCTGGCACGCCGCCACCGCCAGGAAGCCGGCCAGCGTCGAGGCGCTGGTGGCCAGCAGGATGGGCAGGAACACCAGGGTCGGGTCGGCCGCGCCCTGCTGCGCGCGGAACATGAACAGCGTCACCGGCAGCAGCGTCAGTGACGAGGCGTTGAGCACCAGGAACAGGATCTGGGCGTTGCTGGCAGTGTCGGGCTTGGGATTGAGCGCTTGCAGTTCGCGCATCGCGCGCAAGCCGATGGGCGTGGCGGCATTGTCCAGGCCCAAGCCGTTGGCGGCGAAGTTGAGCGTGATCAAGCCGATCGCGGGGTGGTTGCGCGGCACCTCGGGCATCAGGCGCGCGAACAGCGGCCCCAGCAGCCGCGCCAGCCGTTCCACCAGCCCGGCGCTTTCGGCGATGCGCAGAAATCCCAGCCACAGCGTCAGCGTGCCGAACAGCAACACCATCACCTCGACCGACACCCGCGCCATGTCGAACAGGCTGGCGACCATGGCGCGGAACACGTCCGGATCGCCGATGGCCAGCCAGCGGTACAGCGCGGCCGCGGTGGCAGTCAGGAAGAAGCCCAGCCAGAGTTTGTTCAGCATGCGGTGTGTGCCCGGATAGCGAAGGGAATGCGCACCAGCGCGGGGAGGCCCATTGTCGCAGAGTCAGACCCATGGGGTTTGTCCCCGATGGCCCAATTCTGGTACTTTGCCCTGATATGCCCCGTGGCATCGAACGAGAGAGAGCACATGGATTTCAACGCCTGGCGCCGGCGCCGCATCTCCGAACCCGCATACCGTTGGGCCCGCAACGCGATGCCGCCGCTCTCGGCCACCGAACGCGAGGCCATCGAGGCCGGCGACACCTGGTGGGAAGCCGATCTGTTCACCGGCAATCCCGACTGGCGCAAGCTGCTGGACGTGCCCGCCGCCGCCCTGACGCCGGATGAGCAACGCTTCATCGACGGCCCGGTGGCGCAGCTGTGCGCCATGCTGGACGAATGGGACATCACCTGGCATCGGCGCGACCTGCCGCCCGAGGTCTGGGCCTTCCTGAAGGCGCAGCGCTTCTTCGGCATGATCATCCCCAAGCGCCACGGCGGCCTGGGCTTCTCGCCCTACGCCCACTCCGAGGTGGTGCGGCGCATTTCCGCCTATTCCATCACCGCCGGCGTCACGGTCATGGTGCCCAATTCGCTGGGGCCGGGCGAGCTGCTGATGCAGTTCGGCACCCAGGCCCAGCGCGATTACTGGCTGCCGCGCCTGGCCGACGGCCGCGAGGTGCCGTGCTTCGGCCTCACCAGCCCCGAGGCCGGCTCGGATGCCGCGTCCATGGTGGATACCGGCGTGGTCTGTCGCCAGGTGGTGGACGGTCGCGAGCTGATCGGCGTGCGCCTGAACTGGCACAAGCGCTACATCACGCTGGGGCCGGTGGCCACGGTGCTGGGGCTGGCGTTCAAGATGTCGGACCCCGACGGCATCCTGGGCGGCGCGCGCGACATCGGCATTTCGGTGGCGCTGGTGCCGACCGACGCGCCCGGCGTCGAGATCGGCCGCCGCCATCTACCGGCAATGCAGGTGTTCCAGAACGGACCCAATCGCGGCCGCGACGTGTTCGTGCCGCTGGACGCGCTGATCGGCGGCGTCGAGCGCGCCGGCCACGGCTGGCAGATGCTGATGAGCGCGTTGGCGGCGGGGCGCGGCATTTCCTTGCCGTCGCTGTCGGCGGCGGCGTGCGTGATGAGCGCGCACGCCACCGGCATGTACGCCCGGGTGCGCGAGCAGTTCGGCATTCCCGTTGGCAAGTTCGAGGGCGTGCAGGAAAAGCTGGCCAGCCTGGCGGGCAATGCCTACCTGGTGGAAGCGGCCCGGCGCCTGACCTGCGCCGCGCTGAACCAGGGCGTGAAGCCGGCGGTGGTGTCGGGCATCATGAAATACCACGCCACCGAGCGCATGCGGGTGTCGGTCAACGACGCCATGGACGTGCATGCCGGCCGCGCGGTGATCGACGGGCCCAGCAACTACCTGGGCGCGCTGTACCGGGCGGTGCCCATCGCCATCACGGTCGAGGGCGCCAACATCCTGACGCGCAACCTGATCATCTTCGGCCAGGGCGCGATCCGCGCCCACCCCTACCTGATGCCGGAGATCCTGGCGCTGGGCAATCCCGACGAAGAACGCGGCATGGAAGTGTTCCACGACGTGTTCTGGCGCCACCTGCGCCATACCGGCATGAACACGCTGCGCGCCATCGGCCGCGCCTGGACCGGCGGCCTGCTGGCGCCGTCGCCGGTATCCGGCCCCACCGCCGGCCACTACCGTCGGCTGGGCCGCTATGCGGCCGGCTTCGCGCTGCTGGCCGACGCCGCGCTGGCGCGCCTGGGCGGCGGCCTCAAGCGCCGCGAGATGATCTCGGCGCGGCTGGGCGACATCCTGGCCGAACTCTATCTGTTGTCGGCGGTGCTCAAGCGCTGGGAAGACGAGGGGCGCAAGCACGACGACCTGCCGCTGGTGCGCTGGTGCATGGCGCAGGGCTATGCCGAGATCGAAAAACGCATGGACCAGGTGCTGTCGAACCTGCCTGGCCGGCCGTTGGCCTGGGCATTGCGCGCCGCCATCCTGCCGTTGCGGCTGGCCAAGGGGCCGGACGACGCGCTCAGCCGCGAATGCGCGGAGCTGCTGCTCAAGCCGTCGCCGACCCATGCGCGGCTGGCGGCCGACCTGCAACGTTCAGCGGGCGGCGCCCAGGGCGATGAGGATCCGCTGGCGCTGCTGACCCGCGCCTTCGCCCTGGTCGACGCGGTGCAACCGATCCGTGACCGGCTGCGCCAGTCTGGCGTGCGCGATTGGCGCGAGGCGCACCGGCACGGCGCCATCACGGCGACGCAGGCGGCGCAGCTGGAAGCGGCCGAGGCGATCGTCTCGCGGGTGCTGCAGGTGGATGATTTCGCGCCAGAAGAATTGTCGCCGGGTGAGGCGGGCGCGGCTGAGGCCGCTGGGCATGGTACGCGGATGGCATCCGCGTCAGCCGTGGCGCCGCGTCCAGCGGCGGTGTCCGAGGCGCGCGGCGAGACCGATCCGAAGCCGGACGCGGGCGCGGATCCGCGCACCGCGCCGCGGGACGATCAGTCGTCCTGATTCGGGTCCATGCCCGGGAACAGGATTTCGGTGAAGCCGAACTTCGAGAAATCCTGGATCCGGGAAGGATAGAGCCGGCCGATCAGGTGGTCGCACTCGTGCTGCACCACGCGGGCATGGAAGCCCTCGGCCTCACGGTCGATGTCGCGGCCGTAGGGATCCTTGCCCTGGTAGCGGATGTGGCGGTAGCGCGGCACCAGGCCGCGCAGCCCCGGCACCGACAGGCAGCCCTCCCAGCCGTCTTCCATGTCGTCGGACAGCGGCGTGATGACCGGATTGCACAGGATCGTCTGCGGCACCGCCGGCGCGTCGGGATAGCGCTCGTTGCGGTCGAAGCCGAAGATGACCAGTTGCAGGTCGACGCCGATCTGCGGCGCGGCCAGGCCCACCCCTTGCGCCGCCGCCATGGTCTCGAACATGTCTTCGATCAGGGCGTGCAGCTCGGGGGTATCGAAGCGCTCGACCGGCGGCGCGACGCGCAGCAGCCGGGGATCGCCCATTTTGAGGATGGTGTGGATCATGGCGATGGCGGGTGGGTTCAATCCACTCGTCCCTTCTTCTGGATGAACTCGATCTTGTAGCCGTCCGGGTCCTCGACGAAGGCGATCACGGTGGTGCCGTGCTTCATCGGGCCGGCCTCGCGGGTGACCTTGCCGCCGCGTTCCTTGACCTTGTCACAGGCTTCGTAGGCGTTGTCGACTTCCAGGGCGATGTGGCCGTAGCCGTTGCCCAGGTCGTACTTGTCGGTGTCCCAATTGTGGGTCAGTTCGATCACCGCGCCTTCCGATTCATCCTGGTAGCCGACGAAGGCCAGCGTGAACTTGCCGTCCGGGTAGTCGTTGCGGCGCAGGACGCGCATGCCGAGCACGTTGGTGTAGAAGTCGATGGACTTGTCGAGGTTGCCGACTCGCAGCATGGTGTGGAGCATACGCATGGTGGAATTCCTTAAGCGATGAGGGGTGGCGGGAAGCCGTGGACGTGTCCGGCGGACTCCCGGGTTATGCCGAGGTCTTGCAGCGCGCCGCCCATGGCGTCGACCGCGAGCCGCATCTGGTCGGGCCCGAAGGCGCCGATGCAACCTACCCGGAAAGTGGGCAGTTCGGTGTTGGTGAAATTGCTGAGCACGAAGCCACGCTGCTTGAGCGCGTCCACGAACAGCTGCAGGTTCCAGGTCGGCGCGTCGGGCGCGTGCACGTTGACGACGATCGGGCCCTGCAGCGCGGGCGGCAAGTAGGGGCTGAGCCCCAGGCCGGCCACGCCGTCGTAGAGGGTGCGCATGTTGGCGGTGTAGCGCGCCAGCCGGGCTTCGCGGCCTTCCTGATGATACAGCTCCAGCGCCACGGCCAGCGCCGCCAGCGTCGGCGCCGGCGGGGTGAAGCGCGGGCCGGCGTTGGGCGCCAGGGTGTGCTGGTAGATGTCGGCCAGGTCCAGAGACCAACTGCCGGCGTTGCCGCGCGCGGCCTCCAGGCTGTCGCGGCGGCCCACCACGAAGGCGGCGCCGGGCAGGCCTTCCAGGCATTTGTTGGCCGTCAGCACCACGGCGTCCACGGCGGGCAGAGCGCGCATCTCGAGCGGCAATGCGCCGAACGCCGAGACCGCGTCAACGATGACGCGGCGTCCCAGCGCGTGGGCGATGCGGGCCAGTTCCGGCACGTCGTGGCAGATGCCGCTGCCGGTTTCGCTGTAGACCAGCGCGACGTGCGTCAGGCTCGGGTCCTGCTCCAGCGCCTGTGCCACGGCCTGCGGGTCGACGCGGTCGCGCGCGCCCACGTACAGCGGCACGGCGACGCGGCCGGCCTCGGCGGCCAGCTTCTGCAGGCGGCCGGCGTAGGCGCCGGTGGACGGCACCAGCAGGCGGCCGCCGGGCGGCACCAGGGTGCGGATGGCGGCTTCCACCGCGAAGTGGCCGCAGCCCGGCAGCGCCAGCGCCACGTGCGTGTCCGCGTCGGCCTCGGCCACGCGCAGCACGTCGGCGCAGACCTGGCGGTACAGCGCGCGGAATTCGTTGTCCCAGGGCGCATAGTCCTGCGCCATGGCGGCCTTCACCCGCGCATCGGTCGTGACCGGGCCGGGAATCAGCAGAAGCATGGTGTGTCTCCGTGGGTGCTCATGCGAGGCTTCTTTTAGTGGGAACTGGCCCCTGGGCCGGTTGCGCGGGCGTCTCGCGCCGACCCTAGAATTGCGGCAGCGAGGCGGGGTCGTGGCGCCGCAGCACGTTCTTGGCTTCCTCGAAGTCGGGCAGGATCTGACCGACTTCGCGCCAGAAGTCCTGGCTGTGGTTCATTTCGCGCAGGTGCGCCAGTTCGTGCGCGATGACGTAGTCGATGATGGCGGGCGCGAAATGGATCAGGCGCCAGTTCAGCATGATGTTGCCGTCGCTGGTGCACGAGCCCCAGCGCGTGGCCGCCGACGACAGGCGCCAGCGGCGGATCTTCAGGCCGCTGATCTGCAGGAAGTGCGCCAGCCGGGCGCCGAACCAGGCGCCGGCGCGCTGCTGCAGCCAGGCCTGGGCGGCGTCGCGGATGCGGCCCTGGTCGGCGTCGGCCGGCAGCGCCAGCCACAGCGTGTCGCCGTCGGCCGGGGCCTCGGCATCGCCGGACAGGCGGGTCTGGCGGCTGTCGCCGCCCACGCCCAGCACGATGCGCTTGCCCAGGTAGGGCAGTTCGCCGCCCGCCTGCCAGCGCGTGTGCGCCATGGCCAGCTGCTGCTTGCGGGTGTGCCATTCGCGCAGCTTTGCGACGATCCAGCGGGATTTCTCGCGCACCGCGTCGTCGATCTGCGCCAGCGTGACCCAATTGGGCGCGGTGACGCGCAGGCCGTCGTCGGTGATGACGAAGCCGATGCTGCGGCGGCGCGAGCGCAGCAGCACGAAGCCGATGGGTTGCGGATCGGTGTCCACCTCGCGCCAGCGCGCGCCGGGCGGCAGCGGATCGGGGCAGGGGGTGGGCACGCGTGCGGCGGCGTTGGGCGAGAGCGTCAGCAGCGGTTCGCCGGTCGGCTTGGGCGCGGAGGAGGCAGGAGGGGGAGGGAACAGCGGCGCGGGCGGCGTGGCCACCGGCGCCTTGCGCGGCGCGGGAGACGCGCTCAAGGGCGACGCGTCGGCAGACGCGTCGGAGTCTTGCACGTCGAACAGGAGTTCGAGCTGGTCAGTGCTGGGCATACCTTTCTGGATTGAGACGCCGCATTTCCCCTTCGATCCAGTCCTGCACTTTCTGGTTCAGTTCCTCGGGGGAGATTCCCTTCGATTCTATCGCGGGACCGATGGACAGCGTAACCATGCCCGGATATTTGACGAAGGCGTTGCGGCGCCAGCATTCGCCGGCATTGTGCGCCACCGGGATGACCACCGCGCCGGTGCGCGAGGCCAGCAGCGCGCCGCCCATCTTGAAGCGCGCGGTCTTGCCTGGCGGCACGCGCGTGCCTTCCGGGAACAGCAGCGGCCAGCGGCCTTCGTCCAGCCGGACCTGTCCCTGCTTGACCACCTGTTCGAAGGCGTCGCGGCCCTTGGAACGGTCGATGGCGATCATGCGCAGCAGCGCCAGGCCCCAGCCGAAGAACGGCACCATGTGCAGTTCCTTCTTGTAGACGAAGCACACTTCGCGCGGCATGTAGGCCGGGAAGAACAGCGTTTCCCAGGCCGACTGGTGCTTGGACAGCAGCACCGCCGGGCCGTCAGGCAGGTTTTCCCAGCCCTTGACCTGCCAGCGGATGCCGCAGAACACCTTGGCGCCCCAGATCGCCAGGCGCGGCCAGCCCACCGTGAGCTTGTAGCGCAGGTGCAGCGGCAGCGGCGCCCACAGCACGCAGGCGAAGGCATAGGGGATGACCGTGATGGCCAGGAACAGGAAATAAAGGAGCGAGCGCAGCCGGGCCATCAGTTGTCCTGGAGCAAGGCGTCGACCACGGCCGACAGGTCGTCGCAGACCCGGGTGTTGTCGGGCAGGCCGCCCTTGGCCAGCGTCTTCTTGCCGTTGCCAGTCAGCACCAGCCACGGCGCGCAGCCGGCCGCGGTGGAGGCCTGCAGGTCGCGCAGCGAGTCGCCCACGGCCGGCACGCCGGCCAGGTCGACGTCATAGCGGTGGCCGATCTGCTCGAACATGCCGGGACGCGGCTTGCGGCAGGTGCAGTCATCGTCCGGGCCGTGCGGGCACATGAAGACGGCGTCCACGCTGCCGCCGACGGCGGCCAGCTCGCGTCGCATTTTGGTGTGGATGGCGGTCAGCGTGTCCATGTCGAACAGGCCGCGCGCCAGGCCGGACTGGTTGGTGGCGACCACCACCGTCCAGTCCGCCTGCGTCAGGCGGGCGATGGCCTGCAGGCTGCCGGGCAGGGCGATCCATTCGTCGGGACTTTTGACGAAGGCGTCGCTGTCCTGGTTGATGACGCCGTCGCGGTCGAGGATGATGAGCTTCACTGTGCCAGCCTGGAAATGTCAGCGACCTGGTTCATCAGGGTGTGCAACTGGCCCAGCAGCGCCAGCCGGTTGGCGCGCACCGCGGGGTCTTCGGCCATGACCATGATGTCGGCGAAGAAAGCGTCCACCGGCTCGCGCGCCTGCGCCAGCGTGCGCAGGTTGGCGGCGAAGTCGCCGGCGGCCAGTTGCGCCTCGGCCTGCGGACGCAGCGCGGCGATGGCGGCGGCCAGCGCCTTTTCGGCGGGCTCGACCAGCGCGGCGTCATTGACCGCGCCGATCTCGCCCTCGGCCTTCTTGAGCAGGTTGCCGATGCGCTTGTTGGCGGCGGCCAGGCTGGCGGCTTCGGGCATCTGCGCGAAGGCGGCGGCGGCGCGCACGCGCTCGCCCACCTGGTGCAGCGGCGGCGTCAGGGCGATGACGGCCTCGACCGCGTTGCGGTCGTGCTCGTTGATCAACTGGTTGCGGTAGCGTTCGTAGATGAAGGCGCGCACTTCCGCCAGCGTGTCGGCGGGGATCTTGCCGGCCGGGAAGGTGGCGGCGGTGGCGGCCAGCAGGCCGTCCAGGGACAGCGGGCCGTCCTGGTTGAGCTTGAGCCAGCCGCCGGCGGCCAGTTGCTCGAAGGCGCTGATCAGGCCCAGCGCGGCGCGGCGCAGGCCGAAGGGGTCGCGTTCGCCGGTGGGCGCCAGGCCGATGGCCCAGATGCCGACCAGGGTCTCGGCGCGTTCGGCGATGAACAGCGTGGCGGCGGTCAGGTCGTCCTGCGAGACCGGCGTGTCGTAACGGTTGCGGTACTGGGTGCGCAGCGCCTGCACGACGCTGTCCGGCTCGCCGTCGCCGGCGGCATAGTAGGCGCCCATGATGCCTTGCAGCTCGGGGAACTCGCCCACCATGTTCGAGCCCAGGTCGGCCTTGGCCAGCAGCGCGGCGCGGTCGGCGGCGGCGACGTCGCCGCCCAGCTTGCCGGCCACGTCGCGGGCGATGGCGCGCACGCGCTCGACGCGTTCGAGCTGGGTGCCCAGCTTGTTGTGGTAGACGATCGAGCCCAGTTGCTCGACGCGCGCGGCCAGCGGCGTCTTGCGGTCGGTCTCGAAGAAGAACTGGGCGTCGGCCAGGCGCGGGCGCACCACGCGCTGGTTGCCTTCGACGATGTTCACCGGGTTGTCCGTGCGCATGTTGCTCACGATCAGGAAGCGGTGCGTCAGGCGGCCGCTGGCCGGGTCGAACAGCGGGAAGTACTTCTGGTTCAGGCGCATGGTCAGGATCAGGCATTCCTGCGGCACTTGCAGGAACTGTTCCTCGAACTCGCCGACGTAGACGGTGGGGTGTTCGACCAGGGCGGTGACTTCATCGAGCAGGGCGGCCACTTCGGGGTCGTCGCCCAGCGTGGCCGACAGGCGGCCGGCGTGGTCCAGCAACTGGCGCTGGATCTCGTCGCGGCGGCCTTCGAACGAGGCCACCACGCGGCCCTTTTCGGCCAGGGTGGCGGCGTAGGCGTCGGCATCGGCGATGGCGATGGCGCCGCTGCTCATGTAGCGGTGGCCCAGCGTCTCGCGGCCGGCGGTCAGGCCGAGGGCGGCCACGGGCACCACGTCGGCGCCGAACAGCGCGATCAGGCCGTGCGCCGGGCGCACGAACTTGACGGTGGTTTCGCCATCGGCCAACTGGTAGCGCATGACCTTGGGGATCGGCAGGCCGTCGATGGCCGCGTCGATGCCTTCCTGCAGGCCGGCGGCCAGCGCGGCGCCGGGGGCGGTGCCGCGGGCGACCAGGTAATCCTGCTTGCCGTCGGATTCCCGTTCCAGGGTGGCCAGGTCGATGTTTTCCAGGCCCTTGGCGGCCAGTTTCTTCTGCAGCGCCGGAGTGGCCTTGCCGTCTTCGGTCAGGCCGATCTTCACGGGCATCAGCTTTTCGGCGTAGGCCTGGTCGGGCGCCTGGGCCAGCACGGCCGACAGGCGCACCGCCAGGCGGCGCGGCGTGGCGTAGGGCTCGACGGCGCAGCCGTCGGCCAGCAGGCCGTGGCGCGCCAGCGTGGCGCGCACGCCCTCGGCGAAAGCCTGGCCCAGCTTCTGCAGGGCCTTGGGCGGGAGTTCTTCGGTCAGCAGCTCGACCAGCAGGGGGCGGATGTTCGTCGTCATTTATGCAGCCTCCCCGGCGGCCTTGTCGCGGCCCAGCATGGGAAAGCCCAGTCGTTCGCGGGAATCGTAGTAGGCCTGCGCGACGGCGCGCGACAGGTTGCGGATGCGGCCGATATAGGCGGCGCGCTCGGTCACGCTGATCGCGCCGCGCGCGTCCAGCATGTTGAAGGTGTGCGCGGCCTTGAGCGTGGCTTCATAGGCCGGCAGCGCCAGCGGCACGTCCATCAGGCGCTTGGCCTCGGCTTCGTAGTCGTTGAAGTGCGCGAACAGCATCTCGGCCGACGAATATTCGAAGTTGTAGGTGGACTGTTCCACTTCGTTCTGGTGGAACACGTCGCGGTACAGCACGCGGCGGCCGTTGGCGCCTTCGGTCCAGACCAGGTCGTACACGCTCTGCACGTCCTGCAGGTACATGGCCAGGCGTTCCAGGCCGTAGGTGATCTCGCCCGTGGTCGGGGTGCAATCCAGGCCGCCGACCTGCTGGAAGTAGGTGAACTGGGTTACTTCCATGCCGTTGAGCCACACTTCCCAGCCCAGGCCCCAGGCGCCCAGCGTCGGGTTTTCCCAGTCATCCTCGACAAAACGGATGTCGTGCTGGGTGGGGTCGATGCCCAGCGCCTTGAGCGAGCCGATGTACAGGTCCAGGATTTCCGGGGGCGCGGGTTTCAGCACCACCTGGTACTGGTAGTAGTGCTGCAGGCGGTTGGGGTTCTCGCCGTAACGGCCATCCTTGGGGCGGCGCGAGGGCTGCACGTAGGCCGCGCGCCAGGGCTCCGGGCCGATCGCCCGCAGAAAAGTGGCGGTGTGCGAGGTGCCGGCGCCGACTTCCATGTCGTAGGGCTGCAGCAGGGCGCAACCCTGCTTGTCCCAGTATTCCTGGAGCGTAAGGATGATTTGCTGAAAGGTGAGCATAGGATTCTTGGAATTCGATCGCCGGGCGACGTCTGCCGTGGGCGTGGGAAACCGGGCATTTTAACTGGCCCGGGGCGGCCCCGGGGGCGGACCCCGGGATGGCGGTTACATCCTGGCCGTTACATCTCGGACGGGGCGTGCTCCAGGCGGACACCGGCGGCGCGGCGCCCTGCGGCTGTCCGGCATTGGTCGTATCATTCCAGGTTGACCAGTCTTATATAAAACCAACATCCCCAAAACCCCGGAAGGAGCATCCGCATGTCTGACCTGATCAAGGTGGAAGTCGCCGACGGCATCCAGATCATCACCATCAATCGCCCCGAGGCCAAGAACGCCATCAACCTGGAAACCGCCCAGGCCATGGCCGCCGCGCTGGATCAGCTGGACAGCCGCGACGACGTGCGCATCGGCATCCTGACGGGCGCGGGCGGCACGTTCTCGTCGGGCATGGATCTGAAGGCCTTCGCCAAGTCGGGCCAGCGTCCGTACGTCGAAGGCCGCGGTTTCGCCGGCCTGAACGAAGCGCCGCCGAAAAAGCCGCTGATCGCCGCGGTCGAAGGCTACGCCCTGGCCGGCGGCTGCGAAATGGCGCTGGCGTCCGACCTGATCGTGGCCGCCAGCAACGCCAAGTTCGGCCTGCCCGAAGTCAAGCGTGGCCTGGTGGCCGGCGCCGGCGGCATGCTGCGCCTGCCGCGCCGCCTGCCTTACCACATCGCCATGGAAGTGATCCTGACAGGCGACATGCTGGGCGCCGAGCGCGCCTACGGCTTCGGCCTGGTCAACCGCGTGACCGAGCCGGGCGGCGCCCTGGCCGGCGCGCTGGAACTGGCCCGCGCCATCGTCGAGAACGGTCCGCTGTCGGTGCAGACCGCCAAGAGCATCGTGGCGCAGTCCGGCGACTGGACCCAGGAAGAGATGTTCAGCCGCCAGCGTCCGCTGATCGCCCACATCTTCTCGTCGGCCGACGCCAAGGAAGGCGCCACGGCTTTCGCCGAGAAGCGCAAGCCCGTCTGGCAAGGCAAATAAATGGGTGCCCCCACGCCGCGCTCGCTGCGCGAGCTAGCTGCCCCCCGCGGGGGCTCTTTTGCCTTGGGGCGGCCCGGCGGCAAAAGCAATCCTTTCACCAGCGCGGCTGGCCGGTAGGTCGGCCGCGTTTTCACGTTCCCTTCGTTAATCGCATATCGCCATGTCCGTCCTCATCAAAGAAGAAGACTTCATCCAGTCGATAGCCGATGGCATCCAGTTCATCAGCTATTACCACCCCGTCGACTACATCCGCCACCTGGCCCGCGCCTACGAGCGCGAGGAAAGCCCGGCCGCGCGCGACGCGATGGCGCAGATCCTGACCAACTCGCGCATGTGCGCCGAAGGCAAGCGCCCGCTGTGCCAGGACACCGGCATCGTCAACGTGTTCCTGAAGGTCGGCATGGGCGTGCGCTTCGACACCAAGCGCACCCTGCAGGAACTGTGCGACGAAGGCGTGCGCCGCGGCTACCTGAACCCGGACAATCCCCTGCGCGCCTCGGTGCTGGACGATCCGCTGTTCGCCCGCAAGAACACTCGCGACAACACGCCCTGTATCCTGCACGTCGAGCTGGTCCCGGGTGACAAGGTCGACGTGCAGCTGGCTTCGAAGGGCGGCGGTTCGGAAAACAAGTCCAAGTTCGCCATGCTCAACCCCAGCGACTCGCTGGTGGACTGGGTGCTCAAGACGGTCCCGACCATGGGCGCCGGCTGGTGCCCGCCGGGCATGCTGGGCATCGGCGTCGGCGGCACCGCCGAAAAGGCCATGCTGATGGCCAAGCAGTCGTTGATGGAAGACATCGACATGTACGAACTGCTGGCCCGCGGCCCGCAGAACAAGCTCGAAGAGCTGCGCATCGAGCTGTACGAAAAGGTCAACGCGCTGGGCATCGGCGCCCAGGGCCTGGGCGGCCTGACCACCGTGCTGGACGTCAAGATCAACACCTTCCCGACGCACGCGGCCTCCAAGCCGGTTGCCATGATCCCGAACTGCGCGGCCACCCGCCACGCCCACTTCGAGCTGGACGGCTCGGGCCCGGCGCGCCTGGACCCGCCGTCGCTGTCGGAATGGCCGGAAGTGCACTGGGCGCCGGACTACAACAAGTCCAAGCAGGTCGACCTGAACACGCTGACCAAGGAAGAGGTCGCCAGCTGGAAGCCGGGCCAGACCCTGCTGCTGTCGGGCAAGATGCTGACCGGCCGCGACGCCGCGCACAAGCGCATCCAGGACATGCTGGCCAAGGGCGAGCCGCTGCCGGTGGACTTCACCAACCGCGTCATCTACTACGTCGGCCCGGTTGATCCGGTGCGCGACGAAGTGGTGGGCCCGGCCGGTCCGACCACCGCCACCCGCATGGACAAGTTCACCGACATGATGCTGGAGCAGACCGGCCTGATCGCGATGATCGGCAAGTCCGAGCGCGGCCCCGTCGCGATCGAGTCGATCAAGAAGCACGGCTCGGCCTACCTGATGGCCGTGGGCGGCGCGGCCTACCTGGTGTCCAAGGCGATCCGCGGCGCCAAGGTGCTGGGTTTCGCCGACCTGGGCATGGAAGCCATCTACGAGTTCGACGTGAAGGACATGCCGGTGACCGTGGCGGTTGACGCCCAGGGCACCTCGGTCCACACCACGGGGCCGAAGGAATGGCAGGCCAGGATCGGCAAGATCCCGGTCGCCGTGGCGTAAGCCGGCAGCGGCAACACACAGCGGGCGCTGATGACGGCGCCCGTCTTTCATTGCCACCGGCAATCGCCGGCGCGTCCGGGCGGGACGCCTTTCGCGCGTCAGCCCTATCGCGCGGGGTCAATAGCGCACGTACTCCAGCGCCGGCTGGGCGGGTGCCCGCTTGCCGGATGCGGCGACCCGCGCGGTGGCTGTTTCGCGGGACGTCACGGGCCTGGCCTGCACGTCATAGGCGCTTTGCAGTTCCTGGGCCGCTTCGGCCGTCATCTGCGTGATGTCCTCGGTAACCTCGACCAGCTTGGCCGATTGCGCCAGCGAGACCTCGACTACTTCACCCATGATCTCGGTGACCCGGCGCGACGAGGTGACGATGTTCTCCATGGTGACGCCGGCGGACTGCACCTGCCCGGCGCCGCTGCTTATCTGTTCGACCGAGGTGGTGATCAGATCCTTGATCTCCTTGGCCGCGGACGCGCTGTTCTGCGCCAGGCTGCGCACTTCCGCCGCCACCACCGCGAAACCCTTGCCGTGCGGGCCGGCGCGCGCCGCCTCGACCGCGGCGTTCAGGGCCAGGATATTGGTCTGGAAGGCGATGCCATCCATGACGCCGATGATTTCCGAGATGCGCCGCGAACTGTCGGTGATGGCGCCCATGGTGGCCACCACGCCGGCCACGGTCTTGCCGCCTTCCTCGGCGACCTGGCAGGCATCGCGCGCCAGCGTGTTGGCCTGGCTGGCGCGTTCGGCGTTCTCGGTCAGGCCCTGCACCGCCACCCGCAGCGTCTGCGCGGCGGTGAAGCGCTTGGTGATGTCGGTGGCGAACTTCACCACCTTGAATGGCCGGCCCTCGGCATCGAAGATCGGGTTGTAGCTGGCTTCGATCCAGACGCGGCGGCCGTTCTTGCCGATGCGCAGGTATTGGCCGGTGTCGTACTCGCCGCCGCGCAGCTTGCGCCAGAATTCCTTGTAGGCCGGGCTGCGCACCTCCTCGGGCAACACCAGCATGCTGTGATGCCGGCCGCGCAACTCGTCTTCGCGATAGCCCATCGCGTCCAGGAACAGGTCGTTGGCGCGGATGATGGCGCCGTCCAGCTCGAACTCGATGATGCCCTGCACCTTGGAGATGGCTTCGAGCTGGCCCTCGGTGTCGGCCTGGCGCCGCTGCTGCTCGGTGACGTCGGTGGCGTACTTGACCACCTTGAAGGGCCGGCCCGACGTGTCGAGGATCGGGTTGTAGCTGGCCTGCAACCAGACATCGCTGCCGTCCTTGTGGATGCGGCGGTAGCGTCCCGCGTCGTACTCGCCGCGCTTGAGCTTGTCCCAGAAGGCTTTGTACTCCGGCGAATCGCGGCGGTCGGGCGCGACGAAGATACGGTGGTGTTGGCCGATCAGTTCGTCGAGTTCGTAGCCCATGGCGTCGAGGAAGTTCTGATTGGCCATCAGCACATGGCCATCGAGGTCGAACTCGATAACCGCCTGCGCCTTGTGGATCGCCGCGATCTGACCGTACAGGTCGGCGCTTCGCGTGTCGCGCTTGCGATGGAACAGACGCTTGAGGGAAAACCAATGCATGTTGAACTCGAACGAAAATGTTCCGCCGCGTCATTGCGGCCGAGGCTTCGGAACCCCTCGGGTCACCGGTGCTGGCGACGCTGCGGGCGAACGTCGCAGCTTCAGGCCCAAGGCAGCGGCGCAAGCGGATAGTCAGTGGATTGGCGTGTGGACAGGACGGCGTCGGCCCGCGGAATCCTTTGTCGGTGGGTGACCGGCATCATACGGTTCAGGGGGTGCAAAACCGCGGCCTTCGTCTCGTTAAACGGTCTGATAAATAGCGGGCCGGCCGCTTCGCGAGGACGCCTGGAAACGATCCGGGCGCGCGCCGCGGGAGCGCGCCCGTGACCCGGTCAGAACGCCCAGCGCCAGCTCAGCGTGGCGCTGTGGTCGCGGTTACCCGCCCCGAGTTGGCCCGCGTAGTCCAGCGCGACCGTCGCATTGCGGCCAGTCTGCGCCTGCAGCCCGGCTTCGAGCAGCGCGGCGTTGCGGGCGATGGGCGCGCCGGTGACGGTAAAGGCGGAGCCGGTATCGAACGCCAGCGTCGAGGTCGGCCGCAGATCGCCGAACGCGCGGCGCCAGCCCGCGCCCGCCGTGACGCTGCCTTGCACCGTACCCAGCTCCAGCGCCTGGCGGGCACGCAACCCCACGGTGGTGGTGGTGGTGTGAGTGGCCTGGCGCGTGCCCGAGAGCGCGGCGCTGCCGCCGCTTTCCTGGAATGCACGGCTGTGCAGGCCGGCCCAGGCCAGGCCGGCGTAGGGTTCGAGCGCCAAGCCGCCTCCGGCGGCCAGGGTGTAGCCCAGTTCGGTGAAGACCTGGGTGGCGCCGGCGCGATAACTGGCGCGCAGCGTCTGGTCCAGGCCGCCGACGGCGACGCGGCGCCGCGTGTCGATGTGGTGCCAGGTATGGGACACGCCCAGCATCAGATTGAGCTTGCCGGGACCGGCCTCGAAGGCCTTGCCGCCGTAGGCGAGCGCGCTGTAGCTGTCGATGCCGCTTCTGGCGGCCGTGCCATCGGTGCGCAACTGGCTGTCGGTGTATCCGAGCGCGCCGCCCAGGCGCCAGCCGGCCCCGACGGCATGATCCGCGCCGACGAAGAGGCCGGTGGTGCGCAGTCGGACGGCGGCCGTGTCATCGGTCGCGTCGTGGCGCTGCCAGTTGCCGATCAGTTGCGCCCAGACCGGTCGGGCGCGGGCGGCGGGCAGCGTGGACGCGGCCGGCGCGGCGTCGCTCAGGCCGGCCGCCGCGGTCGGTTCGCCGGGACGCAGGCCCGCGGACAGATTGGCGCGCAGATGCGCCAGGGGCACGCTGCGGATCGTGGCGTCCAGGCCGGGCAGCGCATGGCGGACGCTGACGTGCAGCTCCCCGGCGAGCGCCGAAAAGTACGCCTGTGGCGCGCCTTCGGGCAGGTTCAGCGCGTGTCGGTAGAGCTCATGCCCGTCGGGTAGACCGTCGATCGCATTGGCGGCGGCGATGGCATTGCGCCCGGCGAGCAGGTCGGCGAAACGAATCGATTCCGATGGGGCGCCGCCGCCCGCTCCCGGCGCGACGGGAGCGGGCACAACGGGAGGCGTCGTATCGACCACGGGCGGGACCGGGCCGGTGGGCGGTGGCGTCGGCGCGGGAGCCGGCACGGCGGGGTCAGTCACAACGGGAGGCGTCGTATCGACCACGGGCGGGACCGGCCCGGGGGACGGCGGCGTCGGCGCGGGAGCCGGCACGGCGGGATCGGTCACGACGGGAGGCGTCGTATCGACCACGGGCGGGACCGGCCCGGGGGACGGCGGCGTCGGCGCGGGAGCCGGCACGGCGGGATCGGTCACGACGGGAGGCGTCGTATCGACCACG